>NZ_LWHQ01000061.1:0-32785 GCF_001653715.1 Methylobacterium platani | reverse complement strand
GTCCGGGAAAGGGGGAGGCTTACGAGGATCGTCCGGGCTTATGGTCGGGCCGAGGTCGCGCTGTCGTGTACCGTGGGCAGGCCAACGCTTCGCCCGCTTAGGTTCTTGTTTGTCGCAGATTTTTGGCGCCGAACCGGTAACCACTTCGGCGAAATCTGCTTAGGGTCCGGTCGTCGATCGACGCTCGAGCGCGGGGAAGGAAACCGAGGATGACCCGCGACAGCAGCGCGGCGGTCCCTGACGAGGCAGCGGACGAGGCCCATTGGCGGCGCAACCTCGCGGTCTGCGTGTTCGGCTCGTTCACCACCATCGTGGCGATGACGCTGCTCCTGCCGTTCCTGCCGCTCTACGTCGAGGAGCTCGGGGTCAAGGACCAGGCGGCGATCGTGCAGTGGTCGGGCGTCGCCTTCGGGGCGACCTTCTTCAGCGCCGCCCTGGTGGCGCCGCTCTGGGGCCGGCTCGCCGACCTCTACGGCCGCAAGCTGATGCTGATCCGGGCGAGCCTCGGCATGGCGGTGGCGATGTCGCTGATCGGCCTCGCCGGCAACGTCTGGCAGCTGGTGGGCCTGCGCCTGCTCGCCGGCCTGCTCGGCGGCTACGCCTCCGGCTCGACGGTGCTGGTGGCGACGCAGACGCCGAAGGACCGCTCGGCCTGGGCGCTCGGCACGCTCGCCTCCGGCATCATGGCCGGCAACCTCGTCGGGCCGCTCGTCGGCGGGGTGCTGCCGCCCTTGATCGGCATCCGGGCGACCTTCCTGGCCGCCGGCGCGGTGATCTTCCTGGCCTTCCTCGCCACCCTGCTGCTGATCCGCGAGGCGCCGCGCTCAGCCCGCGCGGCCCGGGTCGGCGGCGGCTTCGCCAGCATCCCCGACAAGCGCCCGGCCCTCGCCATGCTGGCGACCGGGATGCTGCTGATGCTGGCGGTGATGTCGGTCGAGCCGATCATCACCGTCTACGTCGCCGAGCTGACGCCCGACCCCGCCCGGGTCACCCTGATCGCCGGGCTCGCCATGTCGGCGACCGCGCTCGGCAGCATCCTGTCGGCGCCGCGCCTCGGGCGCCTCGCCGACCGGATCGGCCCCTGGACCGTCATCACCGCGAGCCTGACGGCGTCGGCCGTGCTGCTGGTGCCCCAGGCCCTGGTGACGAGCGACTGGCAGCTCGTGGCCCTGCGCTTCCTGATGGGGCTGGCGCTGGGGGGCCTCCTGCCCTGCATCGCCAGCGTGATCCGCCACTCGGTGCCCGACCGGGTCGCCGGGACGATGCTTGGCTATTCGACCTCGTCGCAGTACGTCGGGCAGGTGGTGGGGCCGCTGCTCGGCGGCTTCGTCGGGGGACATGTCGGCATGCGGGCGGTCTTCCTCGGCACGGCCGTGCTGATGGCGCTCGGCGCCGCCGGGACCGCCCTGGCGCGACCGAAGGGGATGCGGGCGTGACGCGAGACGGGCTGGTCCGGCGGACCATCGACATCGGCGACGCCGCCGGCGGCCATCTCGCCGCGCTCGATTTCGGGCCGGCGGCGCGGCCGCTCGACGCGATCCTGCTCCACGCCAACGGCTTCAACGCCCGCACCTACCGCAGCCTGCTCTCGCCTCTGACCGACCTGCACGTGCTGGCCTACGACCATCGCGGCCACGGCCGCTCGACGCTGCCGGCCGAGCCCGCCGGGCGGACCGACTGGTGGGACGTCACGAACGACCTGATCGCCGTCCTCGACCGGCTCGATGCCGGCCTCCTGGTGCTGATCGGCCACTCGATGGGCGGCACCGCCTCGCTGCTCGCCGCCGCCGAGCGGCCGGAGCGGGTGCGCCGCCTCGTGCTCCTCGATCCGGTGATCCAGCCGCCGGAGCGGCGCGGGGAGGGCCATGCCGGCCTCGCCGAAGGGGCGCTGCGGCGGCGCAGCGACTTCCCGTCCCGCGCGGCGGCCCTCGCCGCCTATGCCGGGCGCGGCGCCTTCCGCACCTGGCCGGAGGCGCCGCTCGCCGATTACGTCGCGGACGGGTTCCGCGATGGCCCCGAGGGCGTGACGCTGGCCTGCACCGGCGCCTGGGAGGCGTCGAGCTACCTCGCGCAGGGCCACGACCCGTGGGCGGCGCTGGCGCGCCTGTCCTGCCCGGTCGAGGTGCTGCGGGCCGAGACCGGCAGCACCTGCGCCCTCGCGGCGAGCCCCCGCCCCGGGATCGAGGTCGAGACGGTGCCGGGCACGACGCATTTCCTGCCCTTCGAGGCGCCCGAGCGGGTCCGGGCCGCGATCCGGCGGGCCGTGGCCTGATCCCGCGCCTCCTCCCGAAGGCGAGGGCGCCCGCGCCTTTCGGTGAGGCCGTGCCCTCCCGCCCGCTCCCTTCGCGCAGATAGCCCCTGCCTGCCCCGACGGCCCAATGTCGGCCGCGACGAGACGGCGCGGCTGTTCCCCCGGGACCGCCCGCCCAGCCGGAGGGGCGCGGCATGAGGTTCTGGCTCGGACTGACAGGATGCCTGGGAGTCGCGGCGACCGGCGTGCTGCTCACCATGGAGGGAAGCCCGCCGGATGCGGGCCCGGCATCCGCCGCCCCGGCCGGGGCGGCCGCGTCCCGGGACGCGGTGCCCGACGTCAAGACATCACCGGTCGCGACGGCACAGGTCGCCGCGGCGCAGGCGACCGAGGCGGATCGGGCCGGCGTGCCGCGCCAGATGCAGGTGCGCACGATCCTGGCCCGGCAAGCGGGCGATCCGGCCCGGCAAGCGGGCGATCCGGCCCGGCAAGCTGCACCAGCCCGCGCCGCCGTCCCGCCTTCCGACGCGCCGGCACTCGACGCGGTCCGGCGGGAGGCCGAGGCGCGCGTGCGCCAGGCGGAGGCCGAGGCGGCCGCGCACCGCCAGCGTCTCGAGCAGGAGGAGGCGCGGGCCGGCACCCTCTCGGAGGCGGCCGCGGCGGCCCGGCGCGAGCTCGTCGCCGCCCGGGCCGAGGTCGAGGCGTTGCGGGCGCGGGTGGCGCAGGAGCACGATCCCGCGCCGGGGCACGCCGCGCTGGCGATCGCCGAGGAGGCGCGCCGGGTCGCGGAGGAGACGGCCGACGAGCGTCGCCAGGCCCTCGCGGAGGAGCGCACGCGCACCGACCAGCTCGCGGGCGCCCTGGCGGAGGCGCGCCGCCGCGTCGCCGCGCTGGAGACCGCGGCGGAGGCCGCGCAGGTCGCCCACCAGGCCCAGGCGGCCTCGGCGGCGCGGGAGCGGGCGATGATGCGGGCGGGTCTGCGCCGCCTCGCGGTCGCGTTGCGGGCGGCGCAGGTCGCCCGGTCCGAATCCGCCGCCCGCGTGGTGCAGGTCGCGGAGGAACGCGACCGGGCCGAGCGGGGACGGCTCGCCGCCGAGCGGGCCGGCGCCGAGACGCGCGAGCGGCTCGATCGCCTGAAGGCCGGCCTCGACCGCGCGGCCGAGGCCCGGCTGCCGGATTCCGGGAGGTCGCGGGCCGGGAGGTCCGGAACCAGGACCGCCGACGTCAAGACGGCCGAGGCCAAGACGGCAGAGACCAAGACGGCAGAGACCAAGACGGCAGAGGCGAAACCGGCCGGGACCGGGACGATCGATGCCGGGTCGGGCCGGCCGGCGCCCTCGCTGGTGCTCCGGACCCGCCTCGGCACGGCGCCGCGGGGCGGGCTCCTGCCGGCGACCGCGCAGCCCGCGGAGACGCTCGACGAGGCGCGACTGCTGGCGCGGGTCGCGACCCTGCTCGGGCGCGGCGACATCAGCGGGGCGCGGCTCTTCCTCACCCTCGGCGTCAGGAGTGGCAGCGCCCGGGCGACCGCGCTTCTCGCCGAGACCTACGATCCCGACAGGCTCGCCGCCCTGCAGGTCCGCGGCATGCGCGGCGATCCGGACACCGCGAGCGCCCTCTACCGCCAGGCGCAGGACGGCGAGGGCGTGGCGGCCACCGGGCCGGCGGAGGAGCGGCTGGCGAACCGGGAGCCGGGGAGCGAGCCGGCCGGCCCCGCGCGGCCGCGCGAACCCGCCGCCTGGTCCACGCCGATCCGCCAGGCCGGGCTGCCCGGCCCGCTGCTGGCCCCCGCCGTCGCACCCCTGTCGGCCCCGTGGGCCGGCGAGTGACGCACCGCCGGCGAGGAGATCCCGCATGACACGCCGCGCCGCACTGATCGGCCTCGCCCTCCTGCTGCCCTGGTCCACGCTGCCCTGGCTCGCGGGACCGGGCGGGGCCGTCGCCCAGCCCGCCGATCCCCCGGCCGCCGCATCGGCGCCCGCCCGGGCGGCCCGGGCCGCCCCGGCCCGGGCACGGATTCCCGCCGCGACTCCGCGGGAGACCGCCGAGGACGTGGCGCTCGGCAGCCATCTCAACGCCAACACCGTGGCGGTGATCTCCGGCACCCCCGGCGGCACCTATTTCCGCATGGCGAGCGACCTCGCCTTCGTGCTCGACGGCTACAAGGACCTGCGGGTGCTGCCGGTGATGGGCAAGGGCGCCGGCCAGAACGCCTACGACCTGCGCTACCTGCGCGGGATCGACATCGGCTTCGTGCGCACCGATTCCCTCGACCAGCTGAGCAAGGACAAGCGGGTCGGCAACGCGCGCTCCCACATCGCCTACATCGCCCGGCTGTTCAACGACGAGCTCCACGTGGTCGCGCCCCGCGACATCACCGACATCCGCCAGCTCGCCGGACGGAAGGTGAGCTTCGACGTGCGCGGCAGCGGCACCGACGTGTCGGGGCGGGCGATGTTCGCCGGGATCGGCCTCGCGGTCGACGCGGTCAACGTCGACCAGCCGGCGGCGCTCGCCATGCTGGAGCGGGGCGAGGTCGCCGCCGTCGTCTCGGTGGCGGCCAAGCCCGTGGCGGTGCTGGCCGAGTTCCAGGCCGGCGACCGCTTCCACCTGCTCGACGTGCCCTTCGCGGGCGGCGCCGCCGAGAGCTACATGCCGGCCGAGCTGACCCACGCCGACTACCCGCTCCTCGCCCCCGAGGGCGCTACGGTGCGCACGCTGGCGGTCGGCACCATCCTGGCGGCCTATAACTGGCCGAAGGGCAGCGAGCGCTACAACCGCATCGCCCGCTTCGTCGACGGCTTCTTCAGCCAGTACGATGCCTTCCTGAAGGCGCCCCGGCACCCGAAATGGCGCGAGGTAAACCTCACCGCCGAGGTCCCCGACTGGCCCCGCTTCCCGGCGGCCAAGGACTGGCTCGAGCAGCGCACCGGCCCCGCCCCGCGGGTCGCGGCGGCCCCGGGCGAGGTGGCGCAGTTCCTGGCCCAGCGCCGGGGCGCCGGCGAGGTCGACCGCGACCAGCTGTACCAGGAGTTCCTGAAGTGGCGGGATGGCAAGGGGCGGTGAGGGGCGACCGGCCCTTCGCGATCAATCCGCTCACGCAAATGCCACTCCCTCGTCGTCCCGGGGCCGCGCAGCAGAGCCCGGGAGGACGCTCCCGCTCGATCTCTCCGGTGTCGTATCAGTCGAGCGCGGGAGAGGGGTCGGGGCGATCGGAGATCGCGCGCGGATGGACACGGTTTTCCGGATAAGTCTCTCAGCGTCGGGCTGTCAGCACGACGGTTTAGTAGCTGAACGATACCGCCGCGCCTTCGAACGGACCTGTTCAAAGGCGCGGCGGTATTACAGGTCAACACGTCGCCTCCGACATGCCAGCCCATCGTCGATGCGCGCGCTTTCCCCCCTGTAGGGAGGGGAGACGTGCTCGACCTCTGTTCGGACGAGTCAGGAACAAAGTTCTCGATACGACGACGGCGCCGGTCCCACGCAGGACCGGCGCCGCCCGTCTCGTCCGTCGCTCGTCCGGCTCAGAGCGGCCGCTTCAGCATCCGGGCCACCAGTCCCAGGATACCCTCGCGGAACACCAGAACGCAGATCACGAACACGAAGCCCTGGATGATCGTCACCCAGGCGCCGAACTGCGCCAGGTAGTTCTCCATCGCGATGATGACGAAGGAGCCGAGGATCGGGCCGAACACCGTGCCCATCCCGCCGACCAGCGTCATCAGCACCACCTCGCCCGACATCGACCAGTGCACGTCGGTGAGCGAGGCGAGCTGGAACACGATCGCCTTGGTCGAGCCGGCAAGGCCCGCGAGCGTCGTCGAGAGGACGAAGACCGCGAGCTTGTACTGGTTGGCGCGATACCCGAGCGAGATCGCCCTCGGCTCGTTGTCGCGGATCGCCTTGAGCACCTGGCCGAAGGGCGAGTGGATGATGCGGTAGATCAGCAGGAGGCCGAGGAAGAAGATCACCGCGACGAGCGCGTAGAGCACCCGGTCGTCGGCGAGGCTGATGACGCCGAACAGGTTGCCGCGCGGCACCGCCTGGATGCCATCCTCGCCGCCGGTGAACTTCGCCTGGAGCGAGAAGAAGAACACCATCTGGGCGAGCGCCAGGGTGATCATCGAGAAGTAGATGCCCTGGCGCCGGATGGCGAGCGCCCCGAAGACGAGGCCGAGGAGCGCCGCCACCACGGTGCCGCCCAGGATCGCGAGTTCCGGGGTCAGCCCCCAGTTCTTGGCGGCGTAGGCGGTGACGTAGCTCGCCATGCCGAAATAGGCGGCATGGCCGAAGGAGAGCAGGCCGCCGTAGCCGAGGAGCAGGTTGAAGGCCAGCGCGAACAGCGCGAAGCACAGCACCTTCATCAGGAAGACGGGATAGAGGATGAAGGGCAGCACCGCGAGCAGGACCGCGATGACGACGAAGACGAGGCGGTGGAACGCCTTGGCGTCCTTGCCCTCGGGCAGGGTGCGGGCGATCGGGGAGGCGTCGGTGGACGCCGCGGCGGAGGACATCGTCGTGTGTTCCTTCAGGCGAGGCGGGTCAGGCGGTGCGGCCGAACAGGCCGGCGGGCTTCACCAGCAGCACCAGCACCATGATGACGAAGATCACGGTCGAGGAGGCTTCCGGGTAGAACACCTTGGTCAGGCCCTCGATCAGCCCGAGGGTGAAGCCGGTGATGATCGAGCCGAGGATCGACCCCATGCCGCCGATCACCACGACCGCGAACACCACGATGATGATGTCGGCGCCCATGTTCGGGTTGACCGAGTAGACCGGCGCGGCGAGCACGCCCGCGAAGGCGGCGAGCGCGACGCCGAAGCCGTAGGTCAGCGTCAGCAGCAGGGGCACGTTGACGCCGAAGGCCTGGACGAGCGTCGGGTTCTCGGTCGCGGCCCTCAGGTACGCGCCGAGCTTCGTCTTCTCGATGACGAGCCAGGTCGCGATGCAGACGACGAGCGAGGCGACGACGACCCAGCCGCGGTAGTTCGGCAGGAACATGAAGGGCAGGCGCTGGCCGCCCGACAGCTCCGAGGGAATCGCGTAGGGCAGGCCCGACACGCCGTACTCGTTGCGGAACAGGCCCTGGATGATCAGCGCCAGGCCGAAGGTCAGGAGCAGGCCGTAGAGGTGATCGAGCTTGTAGAGCCGCGAGATCAGCAGCCGCTCCAGGATCACCCCGAAGATCCCGACCACGATCGGCGCCAGGATGAGCGCCCACCAGTAGCCGAGGCCGGCGTAGTTCAGCAGCATCCAGGCGACGAAGGCGCCCATCATGTACTGCGCGCCGTGGGTGAAGTTGATGATGTTCAACAGCCCGAAGATGATCGCCAGCCCGAGCGACAGGATGGCGTAGAACGAGCCGTTGATGAGGCCGAGCAGGAGCTGGCCGAAGAGCGCCTGCATGGGGACGCCGAGGATCGTGGGCATGGGGTCTGGCGACTCGCGTGGGGACCGGGCCGGGTTCGGGTGGGCCGGCGGCGCTCGCGCGCCGCCGGAAGGAGCGTCAGCTCTTGTTCACCAGCGGGCAATTGCCCTGGTTGAGGGGCCGGAACGCCTCGTTGCCGGGGATGGTCGCCAGCGTCTTGTAGAGGTCCCACGGGCCCTTCGACTCGGCCGGCTTCTTGACCTCGAACAGGTACATGTCGTGGATCGTGCGGCCGTCGGCCCGGATGCTGCCCTTGCCGAACAGCGGATCGTCGGTCGGGATCTCCTTCATCTTGGCGACGACCTTCCCGCCGTCGGCGGCCGACTTCAGCGCCTCGACGGCCTTCAGGTAGTGCAGCACGCTGGCGTAGACGCCGGCCTGCACCGCGGTCGGCTTCTTGCCGCCGGCGAGCTTGGCGAAGCGGTCCGAGAAGGCGCGGGTGCCGTCGTTGAGGTCCCAGTAGAACGGCTCGGTGAGCACCAGGCCCTGCGCCACCTTCGGGGTCAGGGCGTGGATGTCGGAGGAGAAGATCAGCAGCCCGGCGATGGCCTGGCCGCCCTCGGTGATGCCGAACTCCGCCGCCTGCTTGATGGCGTTGATGGTGTCGCCGCCGGCATTCGCCAGCCCGATCACCTTGGCGCCCGACCCTTGCGCCTGCAGCAGGAAGGACGAGAAGTCGGCGGTCGGGAACGGGGTCTTGACCGCGCCGATCACCTTGCCGCCGTTCTTGGTCACGACCTCGGTGGTGTCGCGCTGCAGGGCCTGGCCGAAGGCGTAGTCGGCGGTGAGGAAGAACCAGGTGGTGCCGCCGCGCTTGACCATGGCGCCGCCGGTGCCGTTCGCCAGCGCGACCGTGTCGTAGGTCCAGTGGACCGTGTTCGGCGAGCATTGCGGACCGGTGAGGTCGGCGGTGCCGGCGCCCGAATTGATGAAGGCCTTGTTCTTCTCGCGCGTCACCTGGTTGATGGCGAGCGCCACCGAGGAGGTCGGCACGTCGAAGATCGCGTCGACGCCGTCGCGGTCGTACCATTGCCGGGCGATCGAGGCGCCGACATCCGGCTTGTTCTGGTGGTCGGCGGCGACGATCTCGACCTTCAGGCCCTTCTCGGCGGCCTTGAAGTCTTCGACCGCCATGCGGGCGGCGGCGACCGAGCCCTCGCCCGAGATGTCGGCATAGACGCCCGAGCGGTCGTTCAGCACGCCGATCTTCACCGGGGTCTGCTGCGCGAGCGCCTGGGTGGCGGCCACGGCGCAGAGCGCGCTGGCGAGCAACAACCGTTTCAGCATCGATACTCCTCCCTGTCGGTGCCACCCGCACGCGGCGGCCTGTCCCTGGTCCCGCCGCACGCGGCGGTTCTTCTTCGTGTCGCCGCACGCGGCGGGTTCTCCCCGTCCCGTCGCACGGGCGGCGGGACGGCAATCCGGTCCGGGCGGGCTTCGCGGCCTTCCGCGCGCCCGCTTCTCATGCCTCAGGGCCTGGCGCCCTCCGCCTGCGCCGCCCGGGTGACGAGCGGGCAGCCGCCCTGGTCGAGGGGCCGGAACGCCTCGTTGCCGGGGATCGTCGCCAGCGTCCTGTAGAGGTCCCACTCGCCCTTCGACTCGGACGGCTTCTTGACCTCGAACAGGTACATGTCGTGGATCTTGCGGCCGTCGGCCCGGATCGTGCCCTTGCCGAACAGCGGGTCGTCGGTCGGGATCTCCTTCATCTTCGCCACGACTTTGGCGCCGTCGTCGGCCGACCTCAGCGCCGCGACCGCCTTGAGGTAGTGGAGCACGCCGGCATAGACCCCGGCCTGGGCGGCGGTCGGCTTCTTGCCGCCGAAGCGCCGGGCGAAGCGGTCGGAGAACGCGCGGGTCGCCTCGTTGAGGTCCCAGTAGAACGGCTCGGTCAAAACCAGGCCCTGCGCCACCTTCGGGGTCAGGGCGTGGATGTCGGAGGAGAAGATCAGCAGCCCGGCGAGCGCCTGGCCGCCCTCGGTCACCTTCAGCCGCGCCGCCTCGCGCACCGCGCCGATCGTGTCGCCGCCGGCATTGGCCAGCCCGATCACCTTGGCGTGCGAGCCCTGCGCCTGGCGGAGAGACGGAGCGAAGTCCGAGGCCGGGAACGGCGTCTTGACGCTGCCCAGCACCTTGCCGCCGTTGCGCAGGATCAGCGCCGTGGTGTCGCGCTGCACCGCCTCGCCGAAGGCGTAGTCGGCGGTGACGAAGAACCAGGTGTCGCCGCCGCGCTTGACCATGGCGCCGCCGGTGCCGTTCGCCAGCGCCACGGTGTCGAAGGTCCAGTGCACGGTGTTGGGCGAGCAGTCCGGCCCGGTGAGGTCGGCGGTGCCGGCGCCGGAATCGACGAAGACCTTGTTCTTCTCGCGGGTGACCGCGTGGACGGCGAGCGCCACCGAGGAGGTCGGCACGTCGAAGATCGCGTCGACCCCCTCCCGGTCGTACCACGCCCGGGCGAGCGCCGCGCCGACACCGGGCTTGTTCTGGTGGTCGCCGGCCACGACCTCGACCGCGAGGTCGTGGGCCTGCGGACGGAAATCCTCCACGGCCATGCGGGCGGCGACGACCGAGCCCTCGCCCGAGATGTCGGCATAGACGCCCGAACGGTCGTTCAGCACGCCGATCCTCACCGGCGCGCCCTTCACCGGCGTGTCGGCAAGCGCTGCCACATCCGGTGCGAGGCCCGCCAGCAGGGCCGTGAGGAGGACCCGCGACCGCATCAGACCCCGAGATAGGTGTGCAGCTTGTCGATGTTGGCGTCGAGCTCGGCATTCGGGATCGTGTCGATCACCCGGCCCTGCTCGACGACGAAGTGACGGTCGGCCACGGTCTGGGCGAAGCGGAAGTTCTGCTCCACCAGCACGATCGTGTAGCCCTCGGTCTTCAGCCGGGCGATCGTCCGGCCGATCTGCTGCACGATGACCGGGGCGAGGCCCTCGGTCGGCTCGTCGAGCAGGATCAGCTTGGCCCCCGTACGCAGGATGCGGCCGATGGCGAGCATCTGCTGCTCGCCGCCCGAGAGCTTGGTGCCCTGGCTGCCCGCACGCTCCTTGAGGTTGGGGAACAGGGTGTAGATCTGCTCGACCGTCATCCCGCCGGGCTTCACCCGCGGCGGCAGCATCAGGTTCTCGTAGACCGACAGGCTCGAGAAGATACCCCGCTCCTCCGGCACGTAGCCGAGGCCGAGCTTGGCGATGTTGCGCGAGGCCATGCCGATGGTCTCGGCGCCGTCGTAGCGGATCGAGCCCTTGCGCTTGGCCAGGATGCCGATGATGGCGCGCAGCGTCGTGGTCTTGCCAGCGCCGTTGCGGCCGAGCAGGGTCACGACCTCGCCGGGCTTCACGTCGAAGCTGATGCCGTGCAGCACGTGGCTCTCGCCGTACCAGCCCTCGAGGCCCTGCACCGAGAGCAGCGGGGCCGTGCCCGCGGCCGCGCCCGCGACCGGCTTCGTCATCACCGCCTCAGCCATGACCGGCTCCGATATAGGCCTCAATCACGCGGGGATCCTTCGACACGGTGGCGTAGTCGCCCTCCGCCAGCACCTGGCCGCGCGCCAGCACGGTGATGCGGTCGGAGAGCGAGGCGACGACCGACAGGTTGTGCTCGACCATCAGGATGGTGCGGTTCGCCGAGACCCGGCGGATCAGCGCCGCGGTCCGGTCGACGTCCTCGTGGCCCATGCCGGCCATCGGCTCGTCGAGGAGCAGCATCTCGGGCTCCAGCGCCAGCGTCGTGGCGATCTCGAGCGCGCGCTTGCGGCCATAGGACAGCTCCACGGCGGGAATGTCGGCGAAATCCGAGAGGCCGACCGCCTCGACCAGCTGCAGCGCCTCCTGGTTGAGGGCGCGCAGCACCGTCTCGGAGCGCCAGAAGTCGAACGAGTCGCCGCGCTTGCGCCGCTGCAGGGCGATGCGGACGTTCTCCTTGACCGTCAGGTGCGGGAACACCGCCGAGATCTGGAACGAACGCACCAGCCCGAGCCGGGCGACGTCCGCCGGCTTCATGCCGGTGATGTCGCGGCCGTTGTAGCGGATCGAGCCCGCCGACGGCGTCAGGAACTTCGTCAGCAGGTTGAAGCAGGTCGTCTTGCCGGCGCCGTTCGGGCCGATCAGCGCGTGGATGGTGCCGCGCGTCACCTCGAGGGTCACGCCGTTCACGGCGCGGAACCCCTTGAACTCCTTGGTCAGCCCCTCGGTGGACAGGACGATGTCCCGGCCCTCGGCACCCGCTCGGGCGCGTCCCTCGGCGTGGGTGGTCGGTTGAGCCATGTCGGCGCGTCACCCCTGCGTTTCCTCACTCGCGCTTATGCGCGTATCGCATAGCGAAACAGCATGCCGCCGATGGAGTGTCAACGGGTTCGACCGGCCCGTGCCGAGGGAGGTCCGGGCTTGTCAGCCCTTATTCACCGGCGATGCCGGCGCGAGCAGCGCCCGCGCCGCCCGGGTCAGGGGCCGTTCGACGATGCGGTGCAGCAGGATCGCCGCCCCGGCGGCGAGGACGAGCATCGACGCGGCCAGCGGCCCGGGTCCGAGGACCGCCGCGAGGCCGGCCGTCTCGGCCGTCACGCGCAGGCCCCGTACGACGAAGGGATGAGCTAGGTAGAGGGCGTAGGACGCATCCCCCAGCACGACCGCCGGCCGGAGTCGGGGCCCGACGGCGCCCGCCGGCCCGAGGGCGGCCGCGGCGACGAGGAGCGCGGCGGGCCCGCCCCAGGCGAGGGCGCGGGGGAGGGCGGGCGCCTCGCCGGCGACGCAGAGCAGGACGAGGCCGGCGACCGCCAGGACGAGGCGCGCCGGCGCCGGCAGGCGAAACCCCTCCTGCCGCGCCAGGGCGAGGAGGGCGCCGCAGGCGAATTCGAGCACGATCGGGTCGCTCCAGAACGCGATCGGCGCCGCGAGGGGGCCCGGCAGCGGTCCGGCCACCCGCCCGACGAGGACGAGGCCGCCGAGCAGCGCGACCACGCCGAGGACCGTCCGCCTCGGGCTCGCGATCCGTTCCCCGCCCGCGATCCGTCCCCCGCCCCAAGGCAGCGCGAGGGCGAAGAGTGCGTAGAACGCCATCTCGTAGTTGAGCGTCCAGCCCAGCGAGTAGAGCGGCTGCACCGCCCCGTCGGCCCGGGCCATCGGCCAGAACAGGTAGGAGGCCGCGAGGTAGAGGGGCCCCTCGGAACCGGCCCCGAGGAGGCCGGGCCGGGCGAAGGCGAGCGCGAGGTAGAGCGTGGTGGCGAGCCAGTAGAGCGGCACCACCCGGGCGATCCTGTGGGCGAGGAAGATTTTTCGCGCGTCCGCCCGTCCGTACAGGGGCGCCGCCGCGTGCACGATGATGAAGCCGGAGATCACGAAGAACACGTCGACCCCGGCCGGCCAGGGCAGCCGCGCCGCCGGCGCGAAGGGCAAGCCCGCCCGGGCGGCGAGGCCCGCGACCTCGAACTGCGCGTGGCCCGCGGCGACCATCACGGCGGCGAGCGCCCGCAGGACCTGGATCAGCGGCAGGGAGGTGGGGCGTGTCACTCGGAACGTCGCGTCGCTCGCGCGCCCGGACCGTCCGCGGCGCCGCGGGCGGTCATAGCGGAGGCGGCCCCGTTCCGGCCAGGGGCGCGGCGTCACGATCGATGACGCAACGATGGAACAATGCCGGCGAAAGCTCGTTGTCCAGCCCGAAAGCGTCCTGCCAAGCCGTCCCGAACCAACGGCCCGATGTTCGGTCGTCGACCGACCCGACGCTCAAGAATAGATTTTTGGAGATCACCGATGAAGAAGCTCGTTGCTCTGACCGGTCTTGCCGTTGCGCTCGCGACCCCCGCCTTCGCGCAGCAGGTCGGCGACTTCAACCAGTTCCGCTCGATGGCGCTGATGTCGAACGCCTTCGAGGTCAAGTCGAGCCAGATCGCCCTCGAGAAGTCGCGCAACCCGCGGATCCGCACCTACGCCCGCGAGATGATCCGCGATCACCGCGCCGCCAACGTGGCGCTGCTCGGCGGCCGCGAGAACGTGGCCCGCGGCACCGGCGCCGGCATCGGCGGCCTGATCGAGGCGCCCTTCGCCATCGCGGGCGGCGCGGTCGGCGCGGCCACCGGCGCGGCGGCCGGCGTGGTCGGCGGCACCCTGCAGGGCGGCCCGGTCGGCGGCCTCGAAGGCCTCGGCACCGGCGCGGCCCGTGGCGCCCAGATGGGCGCAAACGCGGTCGACTTCGACGGCGACGTGACCACCACCGCCACCACCCAGGCGATCCCGCTCGGCCCGCAGCAGCAGGCGATGCTCGCCGAGCTCGCCTCGACCCCGGCCGGCCCGGCCTTCGACCGCACCTACGCTCGCATGCAGGTGCAGGCCCACGGCATGACCGTCGCCAACTACCAGGCCTACGCGCAGTCCGGCCCGAACCCGGCCCTGCGGGCTTACGTGCAGCAGGCCCTGCCGGTGATGGAGCAGCATCTGGCGCAGGCCCAGCGGCTGCCCAGCGCCCGCTAAGTCCGGCTCGGACATAGGATGACGGGGCGGCGGGCCGAAAGGCCCGCCGTTTCCGTGTCGAGATCTCAACACACGAGGGCACTGTAAAAATCGCTTCGCGTCGATTGATTGACGCAGCGATCGCACCTATCTTCACGGGCGAGGACCCGCGGGTGGCGCCCCGCGAGCCCTCTTGTCACGCGAACAGTGTCGCTACATGAGCCCGATCGTGATGGTCAGAGACCATCCGGTCGGGCTTTTTGCGATGGTGATGGTGAGTATCGGAAAACCGTTCACATCCTTCACCTCCTTCCCAGCCATGCCTGCTCAGCCCTGTTCGGGTTTCGACGACGGCCGGCGAATGCCGTCGTAAGCCCACGCGCCATGGGCTCTCGCAGCCGGGAAGGTGTTCACCTGACGCAGAGATCCTAGCGGGTGCCGGACGGCTTGTCTCCATCCCGTCTTCGCCTCGTCGCCGATGCGTGCCGTTAGATCTCCAACACCCCGATCGTCTCCTCGTCGAACGCGACGCTCTTCACGATCGCCACCACGGGTAGGCCGGGCGCCAGCGCGAGCTCGTGGGCGGCGAGCCGAGTGACTTGCGCGACCAGCACGGCGTCGCCGCAGGCGATCTCGACCCGGGCATGGGGTCCGTCGCCCGGGATCACCGCGGTCACGGTGCCGGGCAGCACGTTGCGGGCGCTCAACGACGGCGGGACCTCCCGCGCCACCAGCACGTCGCGGGCCCGCACCCGGACTCGCACGCTCGCACCCGCCGGCAGGGGAAGCCGCGGCACGGTCAGGCGGCCGGGCGCGCCCTCCAGGCGGGTGAGGCCGAAAGCGTCGTCATGGGTGGCGATCCGCAGTTGCAGCAGGGCACCGGTCTCTCCCGTCTCGCGGCCCGGGAACAGCGCGCTGCGGCGCAGGACCTCGGCGGCGGGGCCGCAGGCCGCGACCCGGCCCTGGTCCAGGACCACCACCGTGTCGGCGAGGCGCGCCACCTCGGCGACGGCGTGGCTGACATAGACGATCGGCACCCGCGCCTCGTCGCGCAGCCGCGCCACGTAGGGCAGGATCTCGGCCTTGCGCGCCTCGTCGAGGGCCGAGAGCGGCTCGTCCATCAGCAGGAGCCGCGGGCGGGCGAGGAGCGCCCGGCCGATCGCCACCCGCTGGCGCTCGCCGCCCGACAGGCCCGCCGGCCGCCGGTCGAGCAGGGGCGCGATGCCGAGGAGGTCGGCCACTGCGGCGAGGCTCGGGCCGCCGGCGCGGTCGCGGGAGAACCAGCGCCCGAACAGCAGGTTCTGGCGCACGCTGAGATGCGGCAGCAGCCGCGCCTCCTGGAACACGTAGCCGATCCGGCGCCGGTGCACCGGCACCCGGAGGCGCGTCCCCGTGTCGAGGAGGGTAACGCCGTCGACCACGATCCGCCCCTGGTCGGGCCGCACCAGCCCGGCGATCACGTCGACGAGGGTCGACTTGCCGGAGCCCGAGCGGCCGAACAGCGCGGTGACCCGTCCCTCCGCCGTGAAGGCCGCATCGAGCGCGAAAGCGCCGCGGGCGTGGCGGACCGCGACCTCGATCATGCCGAGCCTCCCGTCATGCCGAGAGCCGGTTCCGGGCCCGCCGGGCCAGCCACTCCGAGGCGAGGAGCGCCGCCATCGACAGGGCGACCGAGACCAGGGTGAGGCGCAAGGCGCCGGCCTCGCCCCCCGGCACCTGGGTCAGGGTGTAGATCGCCGCCGGCAGGGTCTGGGTCTCGCCCGGGATGTTCGACACGAAGGTGATGGTGGCGCCGAACTCCCCCATCGCCTTGGCGAAGGCCAGCACCGCGCCGGCGAGGATGCCGGGCAGCGCCAGCGGCAGCGTGACGACGAGGAACACCGCGACCGGAGAGGCGCCGAGGGTCCCGGCGGCCTGCTCGAGCTTGCGGTCGACCGCCTCGAAGGACAGCCGCATCGCCCGCACCATCAGCGGGAAGCCCATCACCGCGCAGGCGAGCGCCGCCCCGGTCCAGCGGAACGAGAACACGATGCCGATCTCGGCGAGTGCCGGCCCGACCCAGCCGCGGCGGCCGAAGGCGAGGAGGAGCAGGTAGCCGGTCACCACCGGGGGCAGGATCAGCGGCAGATGGACCAGCCCGTCGAGGAGCGCCCGGCCGCGGAACTCGCGGCGCGCCAGCAGGTAGGCGACGGCGAGCCCCGGCAGCAGGCTCGCCAGCGTCGCCACGCTCGCCACCAGCAGGCTGAGCCTGAGCGCGCTCCACTCGTCGGGGGTGAGGAACAGGGGAGGGATCATCCGGCGGAGAGATCCTGCACCATGGCGGATCGGCGTGCGGAGTCCAGGCCCCGTGCGGCAACGCTGGGTTTCGGGCCGTACCGTTGATCCGCGGGCGCATCTGGGGCCCTGTGTGGGGAATGCCACCCCGTCCCCCGGAGGCCCTGCGATGATCACCTTCTATTTCAACGGCTCGCCCAACCCGACCAAGGTCGCGCTCTTCCTGGAGGAGGCGGGGCTCGCTTACGAGCCGGTGGCGGTGGACACCCGCAAGGGCGAGCAGTTCGCGCCCGAGTTCCTCAAGCTCAACCCGAACGGCAAGGTGCCGGTGATCGTCGACGACGGCACCGTGGTGTTCGATTCGAACGCGATCCTGCTCTACCTCGCCGAGAAGACTGGCCGCTTCCTGCCCCCCGCATCCGAGCGGGCCACGCTCCTGTCCTGGCTGATGTTCGTGGCGACCGGCATCGGGCCGTTCTCCGGCCAGGCGGTGCATTTCCGCAACTTCGCCCCCGAGAAGGTCCCTTACGCCAACGACCGCTACCAGTTCGAGGCGAAGCGCCATTACGGCGTGCTCGACGGGCACCTCGCCGGGCGCGACTGGATGGTGGGCGAGGCCTACGGCATCGTCGACATGGCGGTGTGGGGCTGGGCCCGGATGCTGCCCTTCATCCTCGGCGAGGGCGCCTTCGAGCCCTTCCCGAACCTGAAGCGCCACCACGATGCCATCGCCGCCCGCCCCGCCGCCGCGAAGGCCGTCGCCCTGAAGGACCGGTTCGCCTTCAAGGCCGAGCTGGATGCCGAGGCGCGCGGGCACATGTTCAAGCACCTGAAGCCGGCCGTTTGAGCCGGCACCATCGGAAGGACACGCCATGCGATCGTTCGACAACCCGTTCAAGCGCGCCCTCGCCGAGAACCGGCGCCAGGCCGGCCTGTGGATGACCACCGGCTCGCCCGGCATCACCGAGCTCGCCGCCGGCGCCGGTTTCGCCTGGATGCTCATCGACATGGAGCATTCGCCGAACGACCTCATCACCGTCGTCGACCACCTGCGGGCGGCCGAGGGCGGCACCGCCGAGCCGGTGGTGCGGGTGCCGTGGAACGAGCCGGTCATGGTCAAGCGCCTGCTCGACCAGGGCGCCCGCTCGCTGATGTTCCCGTTCGTGCAGGGCGCCGAGGAGGCGCGCCGAGCCGTCGCGGCGACGCGCTACCCGCCGCACGGCATCCGGGGCTTCGCCGGCACCTCGCGCGCCACCGGCTACGGATTGCGGCCGGACTACCACGCCCGCTCGGGCGACGAGGTCTGCGTGATCGTGCAGGTCGAGACCCGGGAGGCACTCGAGGCCGCCGGCGAGATCGCCGCGGTGGAGGGGGTCGACGGCGTGTTCATCGGCCCCAACGACCTCGCCGCCAGCATGGGCCATCTCGGACAGCCCGGCGCGGCCCCGGTGCGCGAGGCGATCGCGGCGGCGCTGCCGCGGATCCGCGGGGCCGGCAAGGCGGCGGGCCTGCTCGACTTCGGCGAGGCGAGCGCCAAGGCCCAGTTCGAGGCCGGGTTCGGCTTCGTGGCGGTGGCCGGCGACGCCTTCCTGCTCGCCCGCGAGACGCAGCGGGTCGCCAAGCTGTTCGGCGCCTGAGCAATCCGGAGGATCCCCGATGGCCGCCCTGTCGCTCCAGCACCGCTTCGAGCCCGCCGGCGACCCGGCCGCCGTTCCGCTCCTCCTCCTGCACGGCACCGGGGGCGACGAGGACGACCTCCTGCCCCTCGGCCGGGCCCTGTCGCCCGGGGCGGCCCTGCTCTCGCCCCGCGGCCAGGTGCTGGAGGGCGGGGCGCCGCGCTTCTTCCGCCGCCTCGCCGAGGGCGTCTTCGACGAGGCCGACGTGGCGCGCCGGGCGGGCGATCTCGCCGCCTTCGTCACCGCGGCGCGGGCGGAGTACGGGATCGCCGCACCGCTCGCCGTCGGCTTCTCGAACGGCGCCAACATCGCCGCCGCCCTGATGCTGCTGCATCCGGGCGTGCTCGCCGGCGCCGTGCTCCTGCGGGCCATGGTGCCGCTCGCCGGCCCGCCGGCGGCGCGGCTCTCGGGTGAGCCGGTGCTGATCCTGTCGGGCCGGATGGACCCGATCGTGCCGGCCGACAACGCCGCGCGCCTCGCCGCGACGCTCGAGGAGGCGGGCGCCGCCGTCACCCACGAGGTGCTGCCGGCCGGCCACGGCCTGTCTCAGGCGGATCTGGTGCGGGCGAAGACGTGGTTGACCGGGCGGCCGTAACGTCGACCGCAGCGGCGGCCACGAGGCCGTGCGGTTCCGCGCCTCTCTTCGAAAGGCCCGATCGTCGCCTCAAGGGTCGGGCAGGGCAGCCGACGACGGTCGAGCCGGCCCGAGCCGCCCACCGCCGACCAGGGGATTCGCAGACGCGGTCATGGTGCCCCGGTCCAAGCGCCGGAGGGCTTCCCGCTACACCAACCCCCGCAATCCCTCCCGGTACGTCGGATAGGCCAGCTCGACCCCCAGCTCCTCCCGGATCAGCCGGTTCCGCACCCGCTTGTTCTCGCCGTAGAAGCTGCGCGCCATCGGACTGAGGCTGGCCGTGTCGAAATCGACCGCCGGCGGCAGGGGCAGGCCGGCAAGCTCGGCCGCGAAGGCCGTGACGTCCTGCGGCGGGGCCGGCTCGTCGTCGGTGACGGCGTAGACCGCCCCCGGGCGCGGCCGGTCGAGGGAGGCGGCCAGCGTCGTCGCGATGTCGTCGACGTGGATGCGGTTGAACACCTGGCCCGGCTTGACGATGCGCTGCGCCTTGCCCTGCCGCAGCTTCTCGAAGGCGTTGCGCCCCGGCCCGTAGATGCCCGACAACCGGAACACCTGCACCGCCTTGCCCGTGCGGGCGCCGAGCGCGAGCCACGCATCCTCCGCCGCCACCCGGTCGCGGGTGCGCTGGTGGGTGGGGGCCGGCGGCGTCGCCTCGTCGATCCAGGCGCCGCCCTGGTCGCCGTAGACCCCGATCGTCGAGAGATAGCCGATCCACCGCGCCGGGCCGGCCGCGATGGCATCGGAGAAGGCGTGGAGCGCCGGGTCGTGGCCGGAATCCGGCGGGATCGACACCAGGATCGCGTCGGCCCGCGCGAGGTCCCCGGCGATCCGCGGATCGGTCTCTCCGGGCGAGAACACCCGCACCGTCACCCCGTCGATCGCGGCCGGCGACTGGCGGGTGGCGGTCACGGCGGCGAAGCGGGCGCGCTCGCGCGCCACGAAATGGCCGGCCGTGTAGCCGAGCCCGAAAACGAACAGGTTCATGCGACCGCGCCTTAACCCAGGGGATGTGCGGTCTTATGCAGGGCGCCGCCCCGCACCCGCCAGAGGGCTCGCCCTCCGGACGCCCGGATTTTTCGCGCGCGCCCATTCGGCGAGCACGTCCGGGTCCCGCTCGTCGTCCGGGGCCGGGGGCAGGCGCCCGAGGCGGGCGAGCGCCCACACCGCCATGCCGCGCACCAACGGGGCGGGATCGTCGAGGAGCCGCAGGGCCTCTCCGGCCAAGGCCGCATCGCCCGAATTGCCGATCGCGATCAGCACGTTGCGCAGGAAGCGGTCGCGCCCGGTGCGCTTGACCGGCGTGCCGGCGAAGCGCGCCCGGAAGCCCGCATCGTCGAGGCGAGCGAGCTCGGCGAGGGCGGGGGCCGCCAGGTCCGCGCGGGCGGAAAGCCGCGCCTCGCGGGCCGCTTGTGCGAACTTGTTCCACGGACAGACGGCCAGGCAATCGTCGCAGCCGAACACCCGGTTGCCCATCGGCGCCCGGAACTCCTCCGGGATCGGCCCCTCATGCTCGATCGTCAGGTAGGCGAGGCAGCGCCGCGCATCCAGCCGGTAGGGCGCCGGGAGCGCGTCGGTCGGGCAGGCGTCGAGGCAGCGCCGGCAGCGGCCGCAACGGTCGGCCTCGGGCGCGTCCGGGGCGAGCTCGGCCGTGGTGTAGATCGCGCCGAGGAGCAGCCAGTTGCCGAAATCCCGCGACACCAGCACGCTGTGCTTGCCCTGCCAGCCGAGGCCGGCGGCGGCGGCGAGCGGCTTCTCCATCACCGGCGCGGTGTCGACGAAGACCTTGACCTTCACCCCCGCCTTGGCCGCGAAGGCGCCGCCGAGCTCCTTCAGCTTGCCCTTGACGACGTCGTGATAGTCGCGCCGCCGCGCGTAGACCGAGATCGACCCGCGCGACGGATCGCCGAGCGCCGCCAGCGGGTCGCCGTCCGGCCCGGCATTGGCGCCCACCATCACGATGCTGCGAACCTCGGGCCACAGGCGGCGCGGATCCGCCCGTTCGCCCGTGCGCTCCTCCATCCAGCCCATGTCACCGTGATGGCCGGCGGCGAGCCAGGCGGCCAGGCGCTCGGGCAGGGCCGGCACCGCGTCGGGCCGCGTCACCGCGAGCGCGTCGAAGCCGAGGGCGCGGGCGCGGGTCTCCAGGAAGCCCCGCAGGGCCTCGGGCGCGAGGCGCCCGGGTCTCGATTGTCCGGGGTTCAGAAGTCGAGATCCGCGTAATGGTCGGCCGGGGCCATCCCGGCCACCCGGTCGGCGAGCAGGCTGCGGAAGGACGGGCGGGACTTCACCCGCGCGTACCAGTTCCTCGCCATCTCGTCCTCGTCCCAGGGCACGTCGCCGAGATAGTCGACGCAGGAGAGGTGCGCCGCCGCGGCGAGATCCGCGTAGGTCAATTGGCTGCCCGCCAGCCAGTTCCGGCGCGAGATCAGGTAGCCGATGTATTTGAGGTGGTAGCGCACGTTGCTGCGCGCCGCCCGGATCGCGTTCATGTCCGGGGGACCGCCGCCGTGCTGCGAGGTCATGAAGCGCTTGTGGATCTTCTCGGTGACGAGGTAGCCGGTCACCTCCTGGTCGAACTTCTGCAGGAACCAGTCGAGCAGGCGGCGCACCTCGACCCGGGCCGCCGGGGATTCCGGCAGCAGCCGGAGGCCGCTCAGGCCGAGGCCCCGGGTCTCGTCGAGGTATTCGGCGATCACGCCGCTCCCCGGCACCGCGAGGCCGCCCTCCTCGACCAGCACCGGGGTGGTGCCGGCGGGATTCATCACCAGGAACTCCTCCCGGCGTTCCCAGGGGCGTTCTTCGACGAGCTGGGGCTCCATGCCCATCTCGGCCATGATCAGCCGCACGAAGCGGGAATGCGGGCAGAACGAGGAGTGGTGGAGCGTCGCCATGCGGGGCCGTTTCGCGCTGCGTCCGTCGGCTGGCCTGGAAGGTCGGCTCGCGGTTGGTCGTATGGGACCGGAATGACCCGCGCGTGATTAACGTCCGGTCACCGGTTCATCGATGTCTTTCGCCATCCTTAACACGGCTGTGAGGGGCTGGTAACCGAGCCTCAACCCTGCCGGTGCGAGGATTCGCGGCGAGGCCGGAGCGATCCGGGCTCCGGCGCATCGCGGACGTCCCCACCCGGAGACTGGCTCACCGAAGCCCTGCCCACCACAGACTTGCCACAGAGGTGGCGCCGTACCGGCGCGTACCGAGCGGGCCCGGCGCTTTCCGTCGATTCCCGATCCCCCGTTTCTTCCCGCCGGACGCGGTCGACGACCCCGCGCGGCGCGACCACGAGAGCACGCGACATGACGACGGCGACACGGGAGGCGGGCCGGCCCGCCCGCGGCACGGTTACCAGCCGGGGAGCGCGGTGATGGACGTCGCCAGCATCGGCAAGGCCGTGGTGCTCGCCCTCGTCGAGGGCGCGACCGAGTTCATCCCGGTCTCCTCCACCGGCCACCAGCTCCTCGTCGGCCACTTCATCGGCTTCGAATCGCCGAACAACACCTTCGAGGTGCTGATCCAGCTCGGCGCGATCCTGGCGATCGTCGGGGTCTATTTCCGCCAGCTCCTCGACCTGCTGCGGCGCGCGCCCCGCGATCCGAGCGCGCGGCGCTTCATCCTGGCGATCCTGATCGCGTTCCTGCCCGCCGCGGTCATCGGCGGCCTGTTCTCGAAGTATATCAAGTTCTACCTGTTCAACCCGTGGATCATCTGCTCCACGCTGGTCGCCGGCGGCCTCGTCCTCCTCGTCATCGACGAGACCGAGATCGAACAGAAATACGACGACGTGCACCAGTACTCGCTGCCGATGGCGCTGAAGATCGGGTTCTTCCAGTGCCTGGCGATGATCCCCGGCGTCTCGCGCTCCGGCGCCACCATCGTCGGCGCGATGCTGATGGGCTCGGGCAAGCGCGCCGCCACCGAGTTCTCGTTCTACCTCGCGATGCCCACCATGGCCGGCGCCTTCGCCAAGGACCTGCTCGACAACTACAAGAACCTGTCGAAGGACGATGTCGGGCTGATCGCGATCGGCTTCGTGGTGGCGTTCCTGTCGGCGCTGTTCGTGGTCCGCAAGCTCCTCGACTACGTCTCCCGCCACGGCTTCGCGCTGTTTGCCTGGTGGCGCATCCTGGTCGGCGCGGCGGGCTTCGCCGGGCTGATCGTGTTCGGCTGAGCGCGCTCCCGGAGGCTTTCCGCCTCCGGGGGACCTCGACCAATGGCGGGTGGCGCGGCTATGTCCTGGCTTTAGGGAGTGAACACGCGCCACGAGGACCCCGCCATGGACGATACGACGCTCGCCGCCGCGTTTCCGGCCGCCACGGAGGCGCAGTGGCGTGCCCTGGTCGACGGGGTACTCAAGGGTGCCGATTTCGACAAGCGCCTGGTGCGCCGCACCCCGGACGGGATCCGGGTCGCGCCGCTCTACCCGGCCGCCGAGGCCGCCCCCCAGCCCGGCCGCGCGGCGCCCGGCCGCTGGCGGGTGAGCCAGCGGGTCGACCATCCCGATCCCGCCGAGGCCAACGCGCTCGCCCTGACCGACCTCGAGGGCGGGGCCGACGCCCTGACCCTGGTGATCGCCGGCGCCCCCGCCGCCCGCGGCTTCGGCCTGCCCGGACCTGACGGCCTCGCGGCGGCGCTCGACGGCGTGATGCTGCCGCTGATCGGGCTGCGGCTCGATGCCGGCGCGGCGGGACCCGAGACCGCCCGGGCGCTCCTCGCCCTCGCCCGGTCGCGCGGCGACGACCTCGCCGCCCTCGACATCGATCTCGGCCTCGATGCTGTCGCCGTGCAGGCCGCGACCGGCGCCGCGCCGTCCTGGCCCGACCCGGCGGCGCTCCTGCGCGACCTCGACGCGCAGGGCTTCGCCGGCCGCGCCTTCCTGGCCGATGCCCGTCCGTTCCACGAGGCCGGGGCCGGGGAGGCGCTGGAACTCGCCGCCGTTCTGTCCGGCGCGCTCGCGACCCTGCGGGCGCTCGACGCCGGCGGGCATCCGCTCGAGCGCGCCCGCGCCGCCCTGTCCTTCCTGCTCGTCGCCGAGGCCGACGAGTTCCTGACCGTGGCGAAGTTCCGGGCGCTTCGCCGGCTCTGGGCCCGGATCGAGGAGGCCTGCGGCCTGACGCCCGCGCCGGTCCGCCTGCATGCCGAGACCGCCTGGCGCAGCACCACGAAGCGCGACCCCTGGGTCAACATGCTGCGGGCGACGACCGCCGCCTTCTCGGCCGGCCTCGGCGGGGCCGACGCGATCACGGTGCTGCCCTTCACCGCGGCGCTCGGGCTGCCCGACGCCTTCGCGCGCCGCTGCGCCCGCAACACCCAGCACGTCCTCCTCGACGAGGCCAACCTCTGGCGCGTCGCCGATCCGGCCGCCGGGGCCGGCGGCTTCGAGGCCCTGACCGAGGCGCTATGCACCGAGGCCTGGGCGCTGTTCCAGGCGATCGAGCGGGAAGGGGGCATTGCCGGGAGCCTGCGCTCGGGCGCGCTCGCCGACCGCCTCGCGACCCTGCGCCGGACCCGCGACGGGGACCTCGCCACCCGGCGCCAGCCGATCACCGGCACCAGCGAGTTCCCGGACCTGCACGAGGCCCCCGTCGCGGTGCTGGCGCCGGCCCCCGCGGCCGAGCCGGTGCCGGAGGGCGCGCTTCCGTCCCGGCGCCTCGCCGAAGCCTACGAGGCCCTGCGCGACGCCTCCGACGCGATCCTCGCCCGGACGGGGAAGCGCCCGCGGGTGTTCCTGGCCAATCTCGGACCCTTGAGCGCCTTCAACACCCGCGCCACCTTCGCCCGCAACGCCTTCGAGGCCGGCGGCATCGAGGCGGTGACGAACGAGGGCTTCCCCGACCACGCCGCCATGGCGGCGGCCTTCCGGGAATCGGGCACGCGGCTCGCCTGCCTGTGCTCGTCGGACGCGGTCTATGCCGAGGAGGCGGTCCCGGCCGCCGAGGCCCTGCGGGCCGCCGGCGCTGCCACCCTCATCCTCGCGGGCAAGCCGGGCGAGCTCGAAGGCGCCCTGCGGGCGGCGGGCGTCGCCCACGACCTCCATGCCGGCTGCGACCTGGTGAAGCTGCTGCGGCAGGTCCAGGACGCGGCTTGACGCCCGGCGCCGATCCATCGCGCCCCGGGGCCGGTACCGTCCGGCCCCGGGCGCCCTATCTCAGTGAACCGTGACCGAGATCCTGTTCTACCACATGCAGCGCCAGCCCCTGGAACAGGTGCTGCCGAGCCTCCTGGAGAAATCCCTGGAGCGGCAATGGCGCGTCGCCGTGCAGGCGACGAGCGAGGAGCGGCTGCAGGCCCTCGACGACCATCTCTGGATCTTCTCGGACGAGAGCTTCCTGCCCCACGGCACCGACCGCGATCCCGATTGCGCGACCCAGCCGGTGGTGCTGACCCTGCGCGACGTGAACCCGAACGCCGCCTCGATCCGCTTCCTGGTCGAGGGCGCCGCCCTGCCGGACGACGCGGCGGAGTACCAGCGCATCTGCATCCTGTTCGACGGCACCGACCAGGACGCCCTGCTGCACGCCCGCGAGCAGTGGCGCGGCGCCAAGGAGGCCGGCCACAGCGTCGCCTACTGGCAGCAGGACGAGCGCGGCCGCTGGCAGAAGAAGGCGTGATGCATAGCCGTTTGCAAATATCCGATTTGCACGCGCACGATTTGCAATCGTCCGAACAGAAATCCGGAGACCGGAGATGACGCGGATCTCTCCTCGCCCCGCGGGCGGGGAGAGGGCTGCTGGGGATCGGAACGATCCCGCCCCCGTGCCGGGTCGGCAGCAAGCCCGGAGGGCGAGGGTGAGGGGGTGTTTCCGGAGGAGCCTCACCCGGCGATACCCCCTCACCCCCGCTCCGGCTCTCGCCTCCGCTTGCCGTGTTCCCTGGACGGGAACACGGCTCTCTCCCCGCCCGCGGGGAGAGGAGAAACCCGCGCCCGGTCTTTCGACCGGGATGGTGCGGAGACCCTAGATAAGCCCTGGGCCTCGGCCCGCGAGGAGACGTCATGACCCGCATCACGACCCGGATCTTCGCGCTCGCAGGCATCCTGCTCCTCGGCCCCGCGCCGCTGCTGGCGCAGCCCGCCCGGCAAGAGAGCCGGCAGGAGAGCCGCCAAGAGAGCCGCCAGGAAGCGCGCCAGCCGGAAGGCCGCCGCCTGCCGCCCGACGCGACGACGCAGCACAGCCTGACCTTCCCGGGCGGCCGCACCCTGAACTTCACGGCGGTCGCCGGCAGCCTGCCGCTGGTCGACGAATCCGGGAAGCTCCAGGCCGAGATCGCCTTCACGGCCTTCACCCTGCCGGGCGCCGAGGCCGGGACGCGGCCGGTCACCTTCGCGATCAACGGCGGGCCGGGCGCGGCCTCGGCCTATCTCAACCTCGCCGCGGTCGGGCCCTGGCGCCTCCCCCTCGACGGGCCGAGCATCAGCCCCTCGATGCCGCCGGTGGCGGTGCCGAACGGCGAGACCTGGCTCGACTTCACCGACCTCGTCTTCATCGATCCGGTCGGGACCGGCTACAGCCGCGCCGCCGGCGACGACGCCAAGCGCTATTACGGCGTCGAGACCGACGCCGCCGTGCTGTCGGCGGCGATCGCCCGCTGGCTGCGCACCAACGACCGGCTGACCTCGCCGAAATTCTACCTCGGCGAGAGCTACGGCGGCTTTCGCGGCCCCCTGATCGCCCGCAAGCTCCAGGACGACGTCGGCATCGGGCTCTCCGGGCTGGTGCTGCTCTCGCCAGTGCTCGATTTCGCCTACCTGCAGCCGCCGCGGCACAACCCGCTCGGCGCCGTGACGCGGCTGCCCTCGCTCGCCGCCGCCGGCCTGGAGGCGCGGGGGCAGACGCCCGATCCCGCCCGGATGCGGGAGATCGAGGCCTACGCCACCGGCCCCTACCTCGGCGACCTGCTGCGCGGGCCCGGCGACACGGCCGCCATCGACCGGCTGACCGAGCGCGTCGCGGCGCTGACCGGGCTCGACCCCGCCCTGGTGCGCCGCCAGGCCGGCCGCGTGGCGGGATCGAGCGTCCAGCGCGAGGCCGGCCGCGACGCCGGCCGGGTGGCGAGCGCCTACGACACCGGCGTCACCGGCTGGGACCCGGACCCGAGCGCGGCGCAGGGCCGCTTCGCCGACCCGATCCTCACCGCCATGCAGGCGCCGCTGACGAGCGCCGTCGTCGACCTCACCGCCCGCACCCTGAACTGGCGGGTGCCGAACCTGCGCTACGAGCTCCTCAGCAACGCGGTCAACGGCAGCTGGAACTGGGGCGGGGGCCGCCAGGCCCCGGAGGTGGTGGGCGAGCTGCGCCAGGCGCTGGCCCTCGACGGCGAGATGCGGGTGCTCGTCGTCCACGGCTACACCGACCTCGTCACGCCCTACTTCGCCTCGAAGCTGATCCTCGACCAGCTGCCGGCCTACGGCGCGGAGCGGCGCCTCTCCCTGTCGGTCTATCCCGGCGGCCACATGTTCTATTTCCGCGAACGCTCGCGGGCGGCCTTGCGCGACGACGCGCTCCGCCTCTACGAGACGGCCCTGGCGGCGCGGCGACGCGGGCCCGGGACGAAGACGGACGAGGGACGATGACGCGGACGGTGATCGGGTTCGCCCTGTTGGGGCTGGCACTGGCAGGCTGCAGCAGCACCGACCGGGCCGCCCCGCCGGTGACCATCGCGGCGCCCAAGCCCCCGCCGCCGCCCGCGCCGTCCTGGGGCCCGGTCCTGGCGCCCGACGGCACCTGCACCGGCGCGGTCCCGACGGCCGCCGCCGAGATCGCCCCCGGCATCGGCGAGTGCGAGCTGGTCCGCCTCAAGGGCAGGCCGCCGACCGACGTGCTGGTCGGCGAGAGCGGGCGGGGCCAGCGCGAGGTGCAGGTGCTCTACACCGAGCCCGGCGCCAAGGAGCTGTACTTCTTCGTCAACAACCGCCTCGACCGGATCGTGAAGTAGGGCAGGGTACCCCCGATGGATCCGGCCGCCGGCCTCGGGCCGGGCGGCCCACCGGTCGCACGGCGACCGGCCCGGACGCTCGCCTTGAACGCACGCTCCTTGAACGCACGATCCTGGATCGCGCTATTCTTGATCGGCGTCACGCGCGTCCGCCGCGGCCGGCGGCGCGCGGAGACCTGCAAGAGGGACCACGAGCATCATGCGTGAACCGAATGCGGTCGACTTCTGGCGCGGCGTCGCCCTGATCACGATCTTCATCAACCACATCCCGGGCAACGTCTTCCAGAACTATACCTATTCCCAGTACGGGATCTCGGACGCGGCCGAGCTGTTCGTGTTCCTGGCCGGGTGGTCGATCGGCATCGCCACCCGCGGGCGCGACGGGGTGCCGGAACCGGCCCTGCGCACGGTGCTGCGGCTGCTGTCGCGCATGGTCGAGGTCTACCGGTCCCAGCTCGTCATCACGGCGATCGCGCTCGCCATGCTGGCCGGCGCCGCGCTCTACCTCGACAACCCGCTGCTGGTGGAGTGGCACAATGCCGGGCCGATCTTCAGCGACCCGATCCAGGCCACCGTCGGCTGGGTGACGCTGCTGCACCAGCTCGGCTTCTTCAACATCCTGCCGCTCTACGTCGTGCTGCTCGGCCTCGCCCCGGCCTTCGTGCTGCTGTCGCGGGTGCATCTCGGCCTGGCGATCGCGATCTCGGTCGCGCTCTACGCCGTCAGCCTGGTCTTCGAGATCAACATCCCGAGCTGGCCGGTGGAGGGGCACTGGTTCTTCAACCCGCTGTGCTGGCAATTGCTGCTGGTGCTCGGCTTCGCCGCGCACGAGTGGCGGCGCAGCTCCGAGCGCTTCCTGGTCTGGCGCCGCCGGCTGATGCCGCTCGGCATCGTCATCGTGGTCGTCGGCGCAGTCCTGTCGTGGTTCAACCTGCGGCCCGACCCGCTGGCGGTGCCGGAACCCCGGCTGCTGTTCATCTTCGACAAGTCCTACCTCTCGCCCGCCCGGCTGGTGCACTTCCTGGGTGTGCTGCTCGCCTTCCAGGCGGTGTTCGCCATGATCCAGCCGCGGGCGCGCTGGCTCACCCGCCAGCTCGCCGGCCTCGGCCGCAACTCCCTCGCGGTGTTCTCGGTCGGATCGGTCGCCAGCCTCGGTGCACAACTGGTCCGCTTCTGGACCGGGGGAGGTTTCGCGACCGACGTCTTTGTCGTAGGATGCGGGTTAGTGTCCCTCTCCTTCACGGCATGGTTCGTCGAATGGCGCTCTCGCTCCCCCCGGCCCTCCTCGGCGGCGTGAGCCTCGCCATGGCGTCGTGCCTCGCGCTGGCGCAATCGAGCCAGGTCGCCCCCCAGGGTGCACCCGTCCAAGGCCCGGCGACCACCCAGGCGGTGCCGGCGCCCGCCGCCCAGCCGGCCCTCGCCGAGATCCCGGCGCTCCAGGCCACCGCGCCGAGCCCGGACGCGCCGGATCCCAGCCTGTCGCCGGAATGCCGGGTGCCGGGCTCGAAGCTCTACACCCTCGCCAAGCTCAAGGCGGTCAAGAAGGCCCTGCGCGAGCACCGCGCGGTCCAGGTCCTGACGATCGGCTCGAATTCCGGGGGCATCGGCACCGCCGCGACCTACCCGGTGCGCCTCGAGGACGCCCTGACCCGCTCGCTCCCCGACATCGAGGTGACGGTGGAGAGCCGCGGCGTCTCGGGCGAGATCGCCTTCGGGGCGGCGGAGCGCCTGCGCAACCAGGTAGCGGAGATCGAGCCCGACCTCGTGGTCTGGCAGGTCGGCGGCAACGACGCGCTCGCCCGCGTCGACATCGAGGACTTCACCCAGTCGCTCGCCGAGACGGTGGCCTGGATCAAGTCGCACGGCATCGACGTGGTGCTGGTCGACCCCCAGTACACCGCGAGCCTCGCCAAGGACGATTACTACCGGCAGTTCGTGCAGGCGATCCAGAAGGTCGCCGAGCGCGAGCAGGTGCCGCTGGTGCAGCGCTACGAGGCGATGCGCTACCTCGCCACCCGGGCGATCAGCGCCCTCAAGGGCGACACCGCCCAGGCGGGTGCCGGCTTCCGCCTCGCCGATCTCGGCTATCGCTGCATGGCCGAGCACGTCACCCGGGCGATCACCGTGTCACTGCTGCAGCCGGACATCGTGACGCCGCCGGTGCCGGTGCCGGCCAATTGAAGGCAGTCGGCCGATAGGGCCCGGAAGCCCCAGGCCTATCTGGACCCCTTCCTCGAGGCTCCTTCGTTCGCACCTCCGGCCGAGGATGTGGACGAGATGGAAAAGTTCTCCACAAGACCGCTCTTGCAAGTCGGACAGGCCCCGACATCCCGGGACCGGATCGCGGCCGGGCTGCATGAACCGAACCTGCCTGCGGGCCGAGCGACGGGACACCCGATGAGACCCTGGCTGATCGCCGCCGCATGCTGCCTCGCCCTCCTCGCGCCGCCGCCCGCCGCCCGCGCCGGCGAGCCCCTCCACCTCGTCCTTGCCACCGCGACGCCGGGCGGCGGCTTTCCGGCCTACGGCGCGGCGCTGGCCGCGGCTTTGCGCGAGGTCGATCCGGACCTCGTCCTCGACCTGCGCGCCAGCAAGGGCTCGACCGAGAACCTGGTGCTGCTGCGCGAGGGGGCGGTCGATCTCGGCCTCGTCCAGGGCGAGTACGCCTACGAGGCCCTGGCAGGGCAGGGGAACGGACAAGGGCGGGGGGCGTCGCTGTCCATCACCGTGGTCGCGCCGGTCTACGCGGCGCCGGGGCTGTTCGTGGTGCCGGCGGACGGCCCGGTGCGGAGCCTCGACGACCTGCGCGGCCGGCCGGTGGCGCTCGGCACCCGCAGTTCCGGCCTCACCGCCATGGGCCGCACCGTCCTGCGCGGCGCGAGGATCGACCCCGAGCGCGACATCGCGCCGATCCTCCTCGACCATGCCGGCGACGGCCCGGCGATGCTGCGCAACGGACGGGCCGCCGCCCTGTTCGGCGGCGGTACCGGCTGGCCGGGCTTCCGGGCGGCCGCCGAGGCGCCGGGCGGCGCCCGCTTCCTCGGCCCGCCCGCCTCCGCCATCGCGGCGATCCTCGCGGCGAGCCCGTCCCTGCGGCGCATGACCGTGCCGGCCGGCACCTTCCCGGGGCAGGCCGAGGCGGTCGAGACCGTGGGGTCGTGGAGCTTCGTCCTCGGCAAGCCCGGCCTCGATCCCGCCGCCGTCACCCGCCTCGTCGCGGCGATCGACCGGGCGAAGCCGGCCCTCGCCCGCCTCCTGCCCCACGAGCGGCCGAGCGACCCGCGCGACCTCGCGGCCGCCGTCCCGGCGGAGTGGCTGCACCCGGCCACCGCCGCCTTCCTGCGTGACTGAGAGGAAGGGCCGGTGTGCCTCGGCGGCCACAGGGATCGTAACAGTATTACATTGCGTTTCCGCTCTGTTGCTCACCGCGGGGCAACCTGCCATGACGGTGACCGTCAAGGTTCTCCGGGCGCGAGCCCGGGGCGAAGAGGGAACTCGGTGAGCTCCGCCGGAGCGAGCCCGAGGCTGCCCCCGCAACTGTGAGCGGAGAGCCCCCGCCGCCCGAGGCCACTGGTGCGCGCACCGGGAAGGCCGGTCTCCCGACGCGCGAAGCGGGGGCGACGATCCGCGAGCCAGGAGACCTGCCTTGGCCTGCGCCTGCCGGCGCAGCCACGTCCCGCGGGCGGTGCGGCCCGGGGAGCGCCCGGGGCTGCCGCGCGACCGCGCGGCGCGCCCTGCCGCTCGCCCGGACCGTGCCGCACGGCAACCCCGAGTGTTAGAGTCGTGAAACGCCGTCCGCCGCTTCTCACCGCCGCCGGCTCCCGCCGCGGCGCCGCCCTGGCGACCGCCCTGGCCTTCGGCGTCGGCGCGCCCGCCATCGCGGCCCAGGAGACCATCGCCCTCGACGAGGTGGTGGTGGAGGGGCCGCGCAATCCGGCCCCGGGCCTGCCGGCCGGATCGAGCACGGCGGCCGGCACGATCGGCCTGATCGGACCGACGGCGGGCTTTCGCGCCGACCGGGCGGTGAGCGCGACGCGGACCGACACGCCCCAGCGCGACGTACCGCAGGTCGTCACCGTCGCCCCGCGCGAGGTCATCACCGACCTCGCCGCCACCCGCGTCGACCAGGTCCTCGGCTACACGCCGGGCGTGGTGCAGCAGAACAATTTCGGCGGCCTGACGCTCTTCAGCTACGCCATCCGGGGCGTGACCACCCAGGAGATCTACAAGAACGGCTTCCCGCTCGCCCGCGGCTTCCCGCCACCGCCCGATACCCAGAACATCGAGCGGATCGAGGTGCTCAAGGGTCCCGGTGGCGGCCTGTTCGGGCGCAGCGACCCGGGCGGCCTCGTCAACATCATCACCAAGCAGCCGACGCGAGAGCGCTTCGTCGAGATGGGCGGGCTGTGGGGCTCGTTCGAGCAGGTTCGCGGCACGATCGATTCCGGCGGCGCGCTCAACGAGGACGGCACGCTGCTCTATCGCTTCAACCTCGCGGCCGGGCGCCAGAACAGCTTTCGCGACTTCGTCGACGGCGACAGCCTGATGGTCGCCCCGGTCGTGAGCTGGCAGGTCACGCCCGACACCCGCGTCACCGTCGAGACCGAGTTCCAGCGCAACCGCACGGTGTTCGACCGCGGCGTCGTCGCGATCGACAACCGCCTCGGCCTCCTGCCGATCTCGCGCTTCCTCGGCGAGCCGGGCCAGAGCATCCGGCAGTCCAGCGACTCGATGCAGATCCGGGTCGATCACCGCTTCGACGCCGACTGGCAGATGCGGCTCGCCACCTACCTCAACTCCAACTCGCTCTCCGGCGAGGCGGTCGAGGTGCGCGGCATCGCCGCCGACAACCGGACGGTCCTGCGCGACCGCAATTTCCGCCATTACGACGCCGACGTCGCGCTGGGCCAGGCCGAGCTGGTCGGGCGTTTCGACACCGCCGGGATCGGCCACACCCTGCTCCTCGGCTTCGAGCGCGAGAGCACCGACGGCCGCTACCAGCAGATCCGCTCGAACATCTCCCAAAATCCCTACTCGCTCGACGTCTACGATCCGGTCTACGGCCAGCCGCTGCCGCCTTACACGCGCCAGACCAACGGCTTCGAGCGGGTGACGAACACCGCGCTCTACGCCCAGGACCAGATC
>NZ_LWHQ01000060.1 GCF_001653715.1 Methylobacterium platani | reverse complement strand
CTGCCCGCCACCCTCGCGGGACTGCACCTCGTCGCCTTCAGCGTCCTGCTGCTTCGAAGGGCCGCAGACTTCGCTGTGGTCCGTAACAGCCTCTAGATCAGCCGCCGCCGGCGCATCGCCATCAGCTCGGCGGCGGGATGGTAGCGGCCCTCCTCCGCCAGCCGCACCAGGCGCCGGAAGTAGCCGCCGGGATTGCGGATCCGGTTCTGGCCCGACGCGACGTCGTCGTCGTGGAGCTGCGCCACGATCAGCACCAGCACCGCAGCCGCGTAGGGCCCCAAGGCCGCGCAGGCCTCGGTCCAGGCGCTCTGATGCGCCCCGATCGTCGCCCGCAGCCGCATTCCGGCGTCCAGGATCTCGTGCTCCTCGCGGATGTCGCCGCTCACCAGGTCGCGCACCACCGGGCAGGCCTCGACGACGAGCGACGGCGGCAGACCCGCGACCGGTCGTTCGATCTGGCGAACGGCCCCAACCGTCCCCGGTGAGCCTTTGCTCCAAGCCTCGGTAGGAGATCCGTTGTCTGTTTCTATGTGGCGGCAGGAATTGCCGTCACAGCCGGCTGCATAGAAGCGTTCCTCGACGAGCTGGCGCAACTCTCCCCAGGCCTCCAGCACCGCCTCGGGATCGCCGGTTCCGCGGCGGTCGGGCGTGCTCGCCGCAAGGCTCGCCTGGACGGCGACGAGGTCGGCGGTCGCGGTGTCGGGATGGCGCGAGGCGAGGGCGTGCAGGGCCTCCTCGACGGCGCGGCGGTGCATGGTCAGGGCGTCGAAGGCGCGGCGGCGGCGCTCGCGCGTCTCGGCGCGGGCCTGGATCGCGGCGGCCCAGTCGCCGCGGCGGGCGTAGAGCGGCGTCAGGTCGAAGCCGTAGGCGTCGACGATCGTGCCGTCGCGGGCGCGGATGGCGTAGCGCTTGCCGTTCGCCGAGTCCTTCGGCGTGACGACCTCGAGCGCCACGAGGTCGCGCAGCGCGTAGCGCACGGCGCGTTCGGAGAGCCCAGTGCGCGACACCAGGTAGTCGTTCGACGGCCACACGATCAGGCGTGCCCAATCCTGCTCGCCCCAGGCGGCGACGAGCTCGGACAGGACCTGCCGCAGGGCCGGGCGGAGCCCGAGCGCCTTCGCGGCCTCGCGGGCGGAGGCCGACAATTCCTTGCGCGTGACGCTGCGCCCGTCGTCGAGGGCGCGTCTCTGTCCGGCGAGGGCGGCGCGCGTCAGCGGCCGGCCCCCGGTCTGAACCATCTCCACTCCACACCTCCTCGGACGGAGGCAAAGCGGGACCGTTCGCCCGAGCGGGCGTCATTGACGGTGTGTCCGGGAACCGCTAGAAGGAGGGTGTCAATCCGGTCTTCCAGCGGCAGCTTCCCCGAGCGCCGTTATGAGATCCAAAAAAGCGTCGAGGTCCCCACCTCGGCGCTTTTTGCTTTGCCGCGTCTACATGTTCGGCTCCACGAAGGCTTGTTCGAGGGCGTGGATGATCGCGAGACGGCGGTTCGGGAACTTGCCCTCGCGCACCGCCGCGTCGATCGCCTGCTGGACCTGGGCCGGCACCCAGACATTCGTCTCCAGCTCCCCGGACGCCTTGCGGGCCTCACGGAGCTTTCTGACGCGCTGAGACGGGGTGTCGGCCATCGATTCGGCTCCACGACTCGTAACGTTACGAGTCGTGTCACGACTCGGCGGCGCCCGGCAACGCCGAGTCGGGATCCGGCTGTGAATCTTAATTTCGATTCACAGGTGAATCGCGCGATTCGGCTGATCCTGCGGCGGACGCGCCGTGATCTTTGGCGACGACTCGGCGGCACGCGGCGATTCGCGAACGGTTCCTTGCCCGATTCGGGAGAGTCTTCGGAAAACCGGGTGCCGCGACCGGATGTCTTCCGGCCGCCATGAATCGCCGGCGGCGCCGACCCGGCGAACGCTGCCGCCGCGCCCGATCCGCGTGCGCGAGAGCGCTTCCATTCCGCCCGCTGAACGGTATTCTATCCCGTAAATCAACGGGAGGAGGCAGCGCCGTGCCGGATACGCGCTTTCCGGGGGAGGCCGGGACGGACGACGTCGCGACGCCGGGCCTCGTCCGCCGGATCGCCGCCCTGCTCGACCGCGACGGGCGTGCCCTGGCGGCCGCCGGCCTCCTGCCCCGCGGCTGGCATGTCGGCCTGTGTCACGACGGGGTGCCGCATTCGCGTCTGAGGCCGGACGGCTATGCCGGCCCCGGCCTCCCCCTGCCCGATCTCGGCCTGCCCCGGGTGATGCTGGGCGGGCGCCGGGCGGCCTTTCCCGGCGACATTCCCCTCGGCGCGACGGTCGAGCGGCGCGCCACGCTGGCGGGCATCGCCGAGAAGACCGGGCGCAGCGGCCGCCTCGCCGTGGTCACGGTCCGCCACGGCTTCAGCGTCGAGGGGTGCGAGGTCGTGGTCGAGGAGGCCGATTACGTCCTGCGCGAGGCGGCCCCCATCGCCTCCCCTCCCGACGTCCCCTCCCCTCCCCCGCCGCCGCGACCGGCCGGCACGACCCGGGTCGTCGTGCCCGACGAGGCGCTGCTGTTCCGCTTCAGCGCCGTCACCGACAATCCGCACCGCATCCACTACGACGCGCCCTTCGCCCGCGACCGCGAGGGCTATCCGGCCCTCGTCGTCAATGGCGGCCTGACCGCGCTCCTCGTCCTCGAGCTCGTCCGCGAGGCCGCCGGGCGCCCGCCCGCCGCCTTCGACTACCGGATGCGGCGCCCGCTCCTCTGCGGCCGGCCGATCCGCCTCTGCGCGCGCGCGGAACCGGATGGCTGGCACGCCTGGGCCGAGGACGAGACCGGGGCGATCGCCCTGGAGGCGGAGGTCCGATGAGCGCCGCCTGCCGCCCGCTGGCGGGGATCCGGGTCGTCGACCTGACCACGGTGGTGGTCGGCCCGGCCTGCACCCTGCGCCTCTCGGATTTCGGCGCCGAGGTGATCAAGGTCGAGCCGCGCGGCGGCGACGTGCTGCGCAGCCTCGGCGGCCCCTCCCCGGCCGGCCGGCATGCCGGCTCCTACCTGCACCTCAACCGGGGCAAGCGCGCCGTCGGCCTCGACCTCAAGCGCCCGGCCGCGCGCGCGGTGCTGGGCCGGCTGATCGCGACGAGCGACGTCCTCGTCGCCAACATGCGCCCGGAGGCGCTCGCCCGCCTCGGCCTCGACGCGGCCACCCTGCGGGCGGGGCAGCCCGGCCTCGTCCACTGCACCATCACGGGGTTCGGGCCCGACGGCCCGTATCGCGGACGGCCCGCCTACGACAGCGTGGTCCAGGGCGTCTCCGGCATCGCCGGCCTGGCCGAGCGCCGCGACGGCCGCCCGGCCTACGCGCCGCTGCTGCTCGCCGACCACGTCACCGGCGAGATCGCCGCCTCGGCGATCCTCGCCGCCCTCGTCGCCCGCGGGCGCACCGGCGCGGGCGCCACCCTCGAAGTGCCGATGCACGAGACGATGGCGGCCTTCGTCCTCGCCGAGCATCTGGGGCCGCGCAGCTTCGATCCGCCCCTCGGCCCGGCCGGCGACGCCCGGGTGCTCAACCCCGACAACCGGCCGCTCGCCACCGCCGACGGCTGGATCAGCCTGACCGCCAACACCGACGCGCAGGTCCATGCCTTCCTGCGGGCGGTCGGGCGCGCCGAGCTGATCGAGGATCCGCGGCTCGCCACGGTCGCCGACCGGTTCCGGCACGTCGACCTGTGGTTCCGGGTCCGGGCCGAGGCGCTGGCGGAGCGGACGACCGCCGAGTGGCTCGCGATCTTCGCCGCGGCCGACGTGCCGGCGATGCCCTGCCACACCCTCGAGACGCTGGAGCGGGACCCGCACCTCGCCGCCGTCGGGCTGATCGGCACCGGCGACCACCCGACCGAGGGCCGGGTCCGCACCCTGCGGCCGACGATCCTGCACGACGGCGCGACGGCCCCCGCCGGCCGCCCGGCCCCGCCGCCGGGCTTCGACACCCGCGCGGTCCTCGCCGAGCTGGGCTTTCCCGAAACGGAGAGCGCGGCGCTGATTGCCGGAGGCGCGGCGTTCGACGGCGAGTGAGCGACGACACGCCCGACGGCGAACACGCCGCGGGTCGACGACCATGGAGGAGATGCCGGGATGACGCGACTTCACGCAACGAGATGGGCCGCCGGTCTCGCGGCGGCATGGCTGGCCGGGGCGTCGCCCGCCCGCGCCGCCGACGACGGCCCGGTGAAGATCGGCGTCCTCGTCGATCTCGAAGGCACCTACGCCGATATCGGGGGCCTCGGAGCCGTCGAGGCGGTGAGGATGGCGGTCGAGGATGTCGGCGGCAGCGTGCTCGGGCGCCCGATCGAGGTCGTCTCGGCCGGCGGCCAGAACAAGGCCGACGTGGCGGCGAGCATCGCCCGGCAATGGTACGATTCGGGCGTCGACGTCATCACCGACCTGCCGTCCTCCGCGATGGCGCTCGCGGTGATGAACCTCGCCAACGAGAAGAAGAAGATCGCCCTCGTCACCAGCGCCGGCTCGTCGGACATCACCGGCAAGTTCTGCTCGCCCTATACGGCGCACTGGACCTGGGACACCTACGCGATGGCGAAGGGCACCGGGTCGAGCGTGGTCCGCCAGGGCGGGACCGACTGGTACTTCCTCACCGCCGATTACGTCTTCGGCCAGGCGCTGGAGCGCGACACCGCCGCGGTGGTGACGGCGAGCGGCGGGCGCGTCCTCGGCGCGGTGCGCGCGCCGCTCAACACCCAGGACTTCTCGTCCTTCCTGCTCCAGGCGCAGAGCTCGAAGGCGACGATCCTGGGTCTCGCCAATGGCGGCACCGACACGATCAACGCCATCAAGCAGGCGCGGGAATTCGGGCTCACCGACTCGATGCAGCTCGTGGCGCTCATCGCCTTCCTGAGCGACGTCCATTCCCTCGGCCTCAAGGTCGCGCAGGGCCTGCTCCTCACGGAGGCCTTCTACTGGGACCAGGACGAGGCGACGCGGGCCTGGTCGCGCCGGTTCTTCGCCCGCATGAAGCGGATGCCGAGCATGACCCAGGCCGGCGCCTATAGCGGGGCGCTCCACTACCTGAAGGCCGTGAAGGCGGTCGGCAGCAAGGACCCGGACGCGGTGATGGCGCAGATGCGCAAGACCCCGATCGAGGACTTCATGACCCGTGGCGGGCGCCTGCGCGCCGACGGACGGGTGATCCGCGACATGTACCTGTTCCAGGCCAAGACCCCGGCGGAATCGACCGGCGAGTGGGACCTCTACACGCTCGTGCGCCGCATCCCCGGCGACGAGGCGTTCCGCCCGCTCGCCGAGGGCGGCTGCCCGCTGGTGCGCTAACGACCGACAGGAGCTTGCACGATGAAGCGCTATGCCGTCACCGAGTTCGGCCGCCCGCTCTGCACCCTGGTCGAGGACGACCCCGTCCCGCGCGGCACCGAGGTGGTCGTCGCCCTCGAGCGCTGCGGCGTCTGCCACACCGACCTGCACCTGCGCGAGGGCCATTACGACCTCGGCGGGGGCAAGCGCCTGAGCCTCGCCGAGCGCGGGGTGAGCCCGCCCCTCACCCTCGGCCACGAGATCCTCGGCCGGATCGCCGCCGCCGGGCCGGAGGCGGGCGAGGTCGGGGCCGGCCGGCGCGTCCTCGTCTATCCGTGGATCGGCTGCGGCAGCTGCCATCGCTGCCGCGACGGCGAGGAGAACCTGTGCGCGGCCGGGCGCTGCCTCGGCGTGCACCGCCCCGGGGGCTTCGCCGAGCAGGTCGTGGTGCCCCACCCGCGCTACCTGATCGACGTCGAGGGCCTCGATCCGTCGGCCGCGGCGCCCCTCGCCTGCTCGGGGCTCACCGCCTACTCGGCCCTGCGCAAGGTCGGCGGCGATCCGGCCCGGGACTGGCTCCTGCTCGTCGGCGCCGGCGGGCTCGGGCAGAGCGCCCTCGCCCTCGCCCGCGCCCTCGGCCACGCCCGCGTGGCGGTCGCCGACACGGCGCCGGACAAGCGCGCCCGGGCGGCCGCCCTCGGCGCCGACCTCGTCCTCGATCCGGCCGATCCGGCGGCGCGCGACGCGCTCCTGCGCCTCGAGAGCGGCCTGTCGGCGGCGATCGACTTCGTCGGCACGGCCGGGACCGCGGGCTTCGCCCTCGATGCCCTGCGGCGCGGCGGGCGCTTCGTCGTCGTCGGCATGTTCGGCGGCGAGATCGCCCTCTCGCTGCCGCTGCTGCCGCTGCGGGCGCTGACCCTCGCGGGCTCCTATGTCGGCAATCTCGGCGAGCTGCGCGACCTCGTCGCCCTGGTGCGGGCCCATGGTCTCACCCTGGTCGAGACCGAGACCGTGCCGCTCGCCCGGGCCGAGGACGCGATGCGCCGCCTCGCCGGCGGGACGGTCGCCGGGCGCATCGTCCTGGCGCATGGGGGTCAGCCGGCGCACGGGGGGTAACCGCCGGAGCCCCTGTCGGTGGAAGCTCTCCCCGGGTACCCTGCGGGGCAACCGGGCGACACCGACGGGAGGACCAGGATGCCGACGCGCCGAACGATCGTGCGGGGAGCGGGAGCGGGATTGCTCCTCGGCCCCCTCGCCTCCCCGCCGCTGCGCGCCGCGACCGAGCCCTTGCGGCTGAGCATGGGCTCGCCGATGCCGCAGGGCCATCCGGCGACGACCTGCCTGGCGGCGGCCCTCGACGCGATCCGGGCCGAGAGCGACGGCCGCATCGACATCACGCTCTATCCCGACAGCCAGCTCGGCAGCGAGCTCAGCATGCAGTCGCAGCTGCGCTCGGGCGCCATCGCCTTCAGCCTCACCTCGGCGAGCTCGCTGCAGACCCTGGCGCCGATCGCCGGGATCCCGGGCGTCGCCTACGCCTTCTCCGGCTACGTGCCGCTCTGGGACGCCCTCGACCGCGGGCCCCTGAGCGAGCGCATCCGCGACGCCCTCAAGGGGTTCGGGCTGCGGGCCTTCCGGATCGTCGACAACGGCTTTCGCGACGTGATCACGAGCGTGCGGCCGATCGCGACGCCGGCCGACTTGCGCGGCCTCAAGATCCGGGTGCCGCCGAGCCCGCTCCTCACCTCGCTGTTCCGGGCGCTCGGCGCCTCGCCGACCACCATCAACCTCGCCGAGACCTACACCGCCCTGCAGACGCGGGTGGCCGACGGGATGGAGAACTCGCTGCCGCAGATCGAGGCGACGCGGGTCTACGAGGTGCAGACCTACCTCTCGCGCACCGGCCATTCCTGGGACGGGCTGTGGATCCTCGCCCACGGCCGGACCTGGGACGCGCTGCCCGCCGACGCGCGGGCGCTGATCGGCCGCCATTTCGACGATGCCGTCGAGCGCCAGCGGCAGGCCTTCGTGCAGATGAACACCCAGAGCGAGGCGCGCCTGCGCGCCAAGGGCCTCGTCGTCAACGCTCCCGATCAGGCGCCCTTCCGGGCGGCGCTCGCGGCGTCCGGCTACTACACCGAGTGGAAGGGCCGGTTCGGCCCGCAGGTGTGGAATGCGCTCGAGCATCATACCGGCCCGCTCGGGGCGTGACGCGACGGAGCGCTGCCACGCTCTTGCCCCGGGGCCGGACGATCGGGCAGCGTCGCGCGAAGCGGACGGGGACAGGCAGGTGGACGCGATGGACGAGACGGCGGATTTCCTGGTGGTCGGCCTCGGGGCCATGGGCAGCGCGGCGCTCGACCAGCTGGCGCAAAGCGGCGCCTCGGTGATCGGCCTCGACCGGTTCGCGCCGCCCCACACGATGGGATCGAGCCACGGCGAGACCCGCATCACCCGGCAGGCGGTCGGCGAAGGAGCGGCCTACGTGCCGTTCGTCCTCGACGCCCACCGGATCTGGCGCGAGCTGGAGGCGGAGACCGGCGAGAGCCTGCTGCGGGCCTGCGGCGCGCTCGTCATGGCGCCCGGGGGCGGCACGGCCTCGCACCACGGCAAGCCGAACTTCGTCGAGAACTCGATCCGGACCGCGCGCGCCTTCGCCATCCCGCACGAGGTCCTGGACGGGCGCGAGGTCGCCCGCCGCTTCCCGCAATTCCTCGGCCTCGACGGCAGCGAGACCGCCTATTTCGAGCCCGGCGGCGGCTATGTCCGCCCCGAGGCCTGCATCGCGGCGCAGCTCTCCCGCGCCCGCCGGCGCGGCGCCGCGATCCGTACCGGGGTCACGGTCCTGTCGATCGTGCAGAACGGCGACGGCGTGCGCGTCGAGACCTCGGCCGGCTCGTTCAGCGCCGGGGCGGTGCTGGTCTCGGCGGGCGCCTGGACCGCGCCGCTCCTCGGCGCGCCGTTCGACCGGCTCCTGAGCGTCAAGCGCCAGCTCCTGCACTGGTACGCCCTCGACGATGCGCGCGCCTACGGGCCGGACGCGCCCGTCTACATCTGGATGCACGGCACGACCGACACCGAGTACTTCTACGGCTTCCCGCCGCAGGCCGGCGAGGCGAGCGTCAAGGTGGCGACCGAGCAATACGCCGCGGCGACGACCGCCGAGGCTGCCGACCGCGCGGTCGCCCCCGAGGAATCGGCGGCGATGTACCGGCACCACATCGCCGGGCGCCTCGCCGGGGCGACACCCCGGGCGGTGCGGTCGGCGGCCTGCCTCTACACCGTCACGCCCGACCGGGACTTCATCATCGACCGGCACCCGGAGCAGGAGCGCGTCCTGGTCGTGTCGGCCTGCTCGGGCCACGGCTTCAAGCACTCGGCCGGCATCGGCAACGCCGTCGCCGGGCTCCTGACCACGGGGCGCAGCCCGGTCGACCTCGCGCCGTTCGGCCTCGGCCGCTTCCGCTGAACGGGGGATCGCCCGGCCAGGTCACTGCGGTCAACACCTTGCGCGATCGAGCCTTTCGGCCGATCTGCACGGCTGTCAAAGTCCCGTCCGGACGCCTCAGTGAGGGCGCGGCGAGGGAACGACGGCGTCGCGCGGCTCCGCCGTCGCGCCGTGGTACCGGCGCTTGGCCGCGTACATGCGGGCATCTGCCCGGGCGATGGCGCCGCCGAGCGGCCCGTCGCCGGTCCAGGTCTCGACACCGAGGGACGCGCTGAGCGGCAGCGGGCCCGGGGCATCGACCACCGCCTGGATCCGCCGCGCCACGGCGGCGGCCTCCTCCGGCCCGGTCCGCGGCAGCAGGACGACGAACTCGTCGCCGCCGGTCCGAGCCGCGACGCCCGAGGCGGCTTGGGCCAGGATCACCCCGAACCGGCGGATCAGGGCGTCGCCGGCCTCGTGCCCGAGGCGGTCGTTGGTCGCCTTGAGCCCGTTGAGGTCGGCCACGATCACCGAGGTCGGCACCACGCGACCGTCCTCGATCCGCGCGATCTCCGCCGCCAGGCCCGCCCGGTTGCGGAGCCCGGTCAGGTGGTCGCTGAGGCTCAGGGCCGTCAGGCGAGCCTCCGTGCGCTTGTTGGCGCCGATATCCGTCAGGGCGACCTGGACGAGGTGCCCGGCGCCGTCCGGCTGCGGCAGGCGGGAGGCGTGCAGCTTCAGGTGCAGGTCGCGGCCGTCGCGGTGAGGCAGGACGACGTCGCGGCCGGCCTGCTCGCGCCCGGCCCAGAGGTCGAGGAGTTCCGCAACGAAGGCCTCGCCCGGGGTCGTCGCCGCGAGATGGACCGCCAGGGCCTCGCGGTCCGGGACGCCGAACAGCGCCAGCGCCGGCGCATTCGCGGCGACGATCGGCCGGGAGGCACGGGCCGCCTCGACCCAGCCGGGATGCGCCGCGAGATGGCCGGCGAGGTCGGCGACGCCGGCTTCGCGCAGATCCGCCAGCATGGCGGCGACCCGGCCCTCGTCGCGGATCAGGGTCGGGACCGGCGAATAGGCGAAGAGATCGACCGCGCGGACGCTCCGCGCATCCTCGCGCCGGGTGATGTCCTCGATCGAGATCAGGTAGCGGCCCCAATCCGCCTCGTGGCCCGGCATGAGCTGGCCGGCATAGCCCACGTCGATCACCCGCCCGGGAACGGTGCGGTTCTGCGTCACGAGACGCACCTGCGTCGCCCCGGCCCAGAGGCGGCACAGCACCTCGATGAAGGCGGCCGCCTGCGGATCGTTGAAGATCGCCGGGATGTGGGCGAACAGCTCGGCCTCGTCGCGCGCCTCGTAGGTCGCGAGGGTCTGGCGGTTGACCCGGACGAGGCGGATCAACCGCTGGCAGGCGAGCAGGCGGTCGGGGTCGCGCAGGTGGTCGCGAAGGTCGGTCATGCCCGCGTCGCGCCATCCATCCAGGCACGCCTTGAGCGCGCCGAGGTCCTGCAGCCACAGGGAGGTCGGCGCGAGATCGAACAACTGTGCTTCGAGGTCGCCGCCCGGCGGCATGGTCTGCGTCATCGAACGAGCGGCGTGTCGGAGTATCGGGGGTGATCGGGCACGACCGATATCGCATCGCCGGCTTGATGAAACGTGCAAAACGACAGCTACGATTGTTAGCACCGGCCGCCGCCCGACGCGGATCACCCGCAAGGATTCACGATCCGTCAACCCAAAAACCATTGCCCGCGGCGGAGAATCAGCCTCATAATAACGCTTGTCGTGGGGATATGCCCGGAAAAGCGTTACTCGGGAATCGGGGCGGATGGAACGAACGGGACCAACAGCGGGAATGGCGGCGATCAGCTTCCACGAGACGATCCTCCGGCAGGGCGGCCTCATCTCCGACAAGCTGAGCATGCTGCGGATGGAGCATTATCCGCCCAACGCCACCAAGGGCCTGCGGTCGTTCGCGCTGGCCGAGGTCGCGTATTTCCTCGGCGTGACGCCGTCGAACATCAAGAAGCTCCACCTCGAGGGCAAGGGGCCGGTCCCGGCAACCTCGCCCTCCGGCCGGCGCTCCTACACCGCCGAGCAGATGCTGGAGCTGCGCAAGTACCTCGACCGGCACGGGCGCTCCGACCTCAAGCAGTACGTGCCGCACCGCCGCGCCGGCGAGGCGATGCAGATCATCTCGGCGGTGAACTTCAAGGGCGGCAGCGGCAAGACCACGACGGCGGCGCATCTCGCCCAGTTCCTGGCGCTGACCGGGCACCGGGTGCTCGCCATCGACCTCGACCCGCAGGCCTCGCTCTCGGCCCTGCACGGCATCCAGCCCGAGCTCGACAAGGCGCCGTCGATCTACGAGGCCCTGCGCTACGACGACGGCAAGCGGCCGCTCTCCGAGATCATCCGGCCGACGAACTTCCCGGGCCTCGACATCGTGCCGGCGAGCCTCGATTTGCAGGAATACGAGTACGACACGCCGCTCGCTGCCTCGAACCGCAACCCGGAGGGGCGCACCTTCTTCACCCGCATCACCAACGCCTTGAAGGAGGTCGACGAGCGCTACGACGTCGTCGTCATCGATTGCCCGCCGCAGCTCGGCTACCTGACGCTCACGGCGCTCACCGCCTCGACCTCGGTCCTCGTCACCATCCATCCGCAGATGCTCGACGTGATGTCGATGAGCCAGTTCCTGCTGATGCTCGGCGGCATCCTGAAGTCGATCGCCGATGCGGGGGCCGCCGTGAACCTGCAATGGTTCCGCTACCTCGTCACCCGCTACGAGCCGACGGACGGGCCGCAGGCCCAGATGGTCGGCTTCATGCAGGTGCTGTTCCCCCAGAACATGCTGCGGACCCAGATGCTGAAATCGACCGCGATCTCGGATGCCGGCATCACCAACCAGTCGCTCTACGAGGTCGACCGCGGCCAGATGATCCGCTCGACCTACGACCGCGCCCTCGAAGCGGTGAACGCCGTCAACCAGGAGATCGCCGGTCTGATCCACGGGGCCTGGGGGAGGCGGGTTTGACAGCCGTGCAGAACCCCCGATTCCCTCGCGACCTCAGCCGGATAGGAGCCGCGCGCGATGCGTAAGAACCTCCTCGCCAACATCCTGGAGGCCCCGGTCTCCGAGCCGAGCACCGACTTCACCCGGCGCGGCGCCGCCCGGTCGATGACGCGCTCGATCGAGGAGATGGCCGAGAACACCCGGCGGATGTCGGACGGCGAGGCGATCGTCGGCCTCGACACCGCGCTCGTCGACGCTTCGTTCGTCCAGGACCGCCTCGGGGAGGACGACGAGGACTACGTCCGCCTGCGCGACGCGATCGCCGAGCACGGCCAGGCGACCCCGATCCTGGTCCGGCCGCACCCCGAGCGGGACGGGCGGTTCATGATCGTCTACGGCCACCGCCGGGTGCGGGTGGCGCGCGAACTCGGGCGCGAGGTCCGGGCGATCGTCAAGACGATCGAGGACATCGCCCACATCGTCGCGCAAGGACAGGAGAACGCCGCGCGCGCCGACCTGTCCTTCATCGAGAAGGCGCTGTTCGCCCGCAAGCTGCTCGGGATGGGTCAGACCAAGGCGACGATCAAGGCGGCGCTCACGGTCGACGATACGCTCCTGTCGCGCATGCTCTCGGTGGCCGAGACGGTCCCGGGGCCGGTGGTCGACGCGCTCGGCGCCGCCAAGGGCGTCGGCCGCGACCGCTGGGAGGAGCTGAAGAAGCTGGTCGCGATCCCGGCAAAGGCCGAGATCGCGATCGAGGCGGTGCGCTCGGCCGAGCTCCTGGAGAAGGACGGGTCGGAGCGGTTCGCGCATCTCCTCGCGGCGATCAAGGCCGGGCGGAAGCCGCCGGGCCGGCGTTCCCCCGAGCCGCAGACCTCGACCTGGACCGCGCCCGACCGCGCCGTCGCGGCGACCTGCCGGCGCTCGGGCAAGAGCTTCAGCCTCTCCCTGACCGCCAAGGAGGCGGGGGAGTTCGGCGCCTACATCTCGTCCCAGCTGGAAGCGCTCTACGGCGCGTTCCAGGAGGCGAAGACCCGCAACCCATCAGGAGACTGACGACCGATCGACACCCGGCGGCCCGGCAATCCCGCCCGGCCGCCTTCCACGCGAAGAGGTCACCGCAAAAGAAAAAGGCCCCCAGAACTTTCGTCCCGGAAGCCCTTCTCAGGTTTGGCGACTAGAGAATCGCACTTCCACACATGGCCGTCAAGAGTCGGACGCCGTTCTGGCGAGCGGATTTCCTTTGCCCGGTGACAGGCAAGGACCATGGCAGACCCGACGACGCCCCCCGGGCGGCGAACGGCGACGCTCGGCCGGATGACGGCCCGGGCGAAGGCGTCCGCATGCCCGCTTTCTAGACCGGACCGGCCCGCCCGCGGGGTGGGCCGATGATCCCGGCCGCGATCTCCGCGCTGCTGCGCGACCGGCTCCTCCAGGCCGTCGGCCGGATCGCCGGCCCGGACTGGCGCCGGCAGCTCGACACGCTCAACGCCGACGCGATCCAGGCCTACGGCTCGGGCGGGCTCCTCGACGCGGATGCCGAGCCGGTGTTCCAGGCCGTCCAGGAGCGCCGCGACCGGATGTCGGCCGCCGCGAACCGGCACCGCGCCAAATCCCGGACGGGACAGGCGCGGACCGGGGAGGGGAGGGGGGCCGTCAGCCCCGTCAGCCCCGTCAGCCCCGTCGGCGCCCTCGCCCTCGACGCGCTCGCCGGCCTCGCGCCGGGCCGGGCGCCTTTGCCGCCCGATCCCGCGCCGGCGCAGGGCCCGCGCGCGCACCGCGCGCCGGTCTCGCACGCCGAGCGCGCCGCGCGCCAGACGGCGTCGCGCCGGCGCGCCTATCTCGGCCACCGCCTGCCCTGGCCCGCCACGATCAAGCAGGACTTTCACCCGGCCGAGCTCGGCGCGGTCGCCGTCATCGTGCGGGAGATCGCCGCGCACGGGAGCTGCGCGCTTCCCCTCGGGACGATCGCCGCCCGGGCGCGATGCTGCCGGCGCACCGTCCAGACGGCGATCCGCTGGGCGGCGCATCGCGGCTACCTCGCCATCGAGGAGCGGGCGAAGGGCACCCACGTCATCCGCATCGCCAGCGAGGCGATCCGGCAATGGCTCGCCGGAGCCCGAGTGCCCGAACCTGAAAAATCGAAAGACAGAGAGAGACTTGAAGGCCCTGCCAAGGTGGCAACCGGTTGCCGGGCTGCCTCCGATCGGGCGGGCGACGAGCACCCGGCGGAGACGCCCGAGCCGGAGCCGGCACCCGTGTCGGTGCCGGACGAGCCCAGGCCCGCACAGGCGCGGCAACCGGCCCGCCCGTCGCGCCTCGATGCGGCGATCGCAGCGTGGCGCGGTGTCCTGCGGGAGCAGGGCGAGGCCGCCGGCGGACGCATCCCGACCCCGCCCGGCCGGGTTCCGCGCCTGCGCCCGGGGTGATCGGGAGCGTGGAAGGCCCACGGCGCCTCCCGTCCCGGGTCGTCCGGCGACTGCCGGACGGGGAGGGCGGTTCAGCGGACCCGATCGACCGCGCCGTCGCGGCCACGTCGAGAACTTGTAACAGTATAACGTGGAGCATTTATGTGACAGATCGGGATCGACCATGGCCGCACGGTCGTTCACGGGACCCGCACGTCGCGTCGATTGTCGCGGTGGACTAAAGTCTGCCGCACCGCACCGTTGCGACCTTCACAAAATCGCAGCAGACAGCGGTCCATTCAGCGGGCGAGCCGAGCGGCCGGCCCGCGCCCCTGCAGCATGCCGCGCTCTCGAGCGATGCAACGACCCCGGTTGGAGACTCCATGAAGACGCGCGCGGCGGTAGCCTGGGAAGCCAAGAAGCCCCTGACGATCGAGACGATCGACCTCGAGGGCCCGAAGGCCGGCGAGGTCCTGGTCGAGGTGATGGCCACCGGCATCTGCCACACCGACGCCTACACGCTGTCGGGCCTCGATTCCGAGGGCAAGTTCCCGGCGATCCTCGGCCACGAGGGCGCGGGCATCGTGCGCGAGGTCGGCGCCGGCGTCACGACCCTAAAGCCGGGCGACCACGTCATCCCGCTCTACACGCCCGAGTGCCGCAACTGTAAGTCCTGCCTGTCGCAGCGCACCAACCTCTGCACGGCGATCCGCTCGACGCAGGGTCAGGGCGTGATGCCGGACGGCACCAGCCGCTTCCGCTGCGACTCCACCGGCGGCAGCCCGGGCGCCAACACCGTGTACCACTACATGGGCTGCTCGACCTTCTCGAACTTCACCGTCCTGCCGGAGATCGCGCTCGCCAAGGTGCGCGAGGACGCTCCCTTCGACAAGATCTGCTACATCGGCTGCGGCGTCACCACCGGGCTGGGCGCCGTGATCTACACCGCCAAGGTGTGGCCGGGCGCCAACGTGGTGGTGTTCGGTCTCGGCGGCATCGGCCTCAACGTGATCCAGGGCGCCCGCATGGTCGGCGCCGACAAGATCATCGGCGTCGACATCAACCCCGACAAGCGGGCGATGGCCGAGAAGTTCGGCATGACCCACTTCATCAACCCGAACGAGGTCGGCACCGACAAGGTCGTGCAGGCGATCCTCGACGTGACCGGCGGCGGCGCGGACTTCTCGTTCGACTGCACCGGCAACGTCAACGTGATGCGCCAGGCGCTCGAGTGCTGCCACCGCGGCTGGGGCGAGTCGATCGTCATCGGCGTGGCCGAGGCCGGCCGCGAGATCTCGACCCGTCCGTTCCAGCTCGTCACCGGCCGCGTCTGGAAGGGCTCGGCCTTCGGCGGCGCCCGCGGCCGCACCGACGTGCCGAAGATCGTCGACTGGTACATGGAGGGCAAGATCAACATCGACGATCTGATCACCCACACCATGCCGCTGGAAGACATCAACCACGGCTTCGACCTGATGCACGAGGGCAAGTCGATCCGTTCGGTCGTGGTGTTCTAGGACCGACGACCGCGCCGGGCGGTGCCGCGAGGCGCCGCCCGGTCCGGCTGCGAAGAGGCGAGGGGAGATCACGGCGTCATGGAAACCATCTCGAAGGCCCGCTCGCATGGCGGCATCCAGGGCGTGTACCGGCACGAGGCCGAGACCACACGCTGCCCGATGACCTTCGCGGTCTACCTGCCGCCGCAGGCCGAATCCGGGACGGTGCCGGTGCTGTGGTACCTGTCGGGCCTGACCTGCACCCACGCCAACGTGATGGACAAGGGCGAGTACCGGCGCGCGGCCGCGCGGCACGGCATCGCCATCGTGGCGCCCGACACCAGCCCGCGCGGGCCGGACGTGCCGGACGAGCCCGACAACTGGCAGTTCGGCTGCGGCGCGGGCTTCTACGTCGATGCGACGCAGGCGCCGTACGACCGCAACTACCGCATGTGGTCTTACGTCACCGAGGAGCTGCCGGCCCTCGTCGCCCGCGAGTTCCCGGTCGACATGGAGCGCCAGGGCATCTTCGGTCACTCGATGGGCGGCCACGGCGCGCTCACCATCGCGCTCACCCATCCCGAGCGCTTCCGCTCGTGCAGCGCCTTCGCGCCGATCGTCCAGCCCTCGACCGCCGGCTGGTCGAAGCCCGCCCTCACCAAGTATCTCGGCGCGGACGAAGCCGCGTGGCGGCGCCACGACGCCACCGCGCTGATCGCGGACGGCCGCCGCTTCCCCGAGTTCCTGGTCGACCAGGGCACGGCCGATTCCTTCCTGGACGAGGGCCTGCGCCCCTGGCTCCTGGAGGAGGCGTGCCAGAAGGCCGGCATCGGTCTCACCCTCACCATGCGCGAGGGCTACGACCACTCCTATTTCTTCATCTCGACCTTCATGGACGACCACATCGCCTGGGCCGCCGAGCGCCTGCGCTGAGCCGCGAGGCGCCCGCGCGAGACGGGATCCGGGGGGCGCAATCCGCCGTCCCGGATCAAAACCGGTCGCCCGCCGTTCTTCGACCGTCGCCCGCCCGGGGCGATGGTGGAGCGAGGCGGTCATGAACACGTCACCCGATGGCTCGATCGTCCGGCGCGACACGCCGCGGCCCGACCTCATCGCCTTCGAGATCAAGGACAAGATCACGCGCCCGGACATCGAGTGGATGTCGGCGATCGCCGACGGGGCGATGACGGCGCACGGCACGATCGACATGCTGCTGATCATGTCGCACTACGAGGGCTCCGAGCTCGGCGCCCGGTTCGACGGCTACGCTACCGGGGTGATGGCCCGCTCGGTCGCGCATATCCGCCACTACGTGGTGGTCGGCGCGCCGGCCTTCGCCCGGGCGATGATCACGCTCTCGGGGGCGGTGCTGCCGGTCGAGACCAAGACCTTCGACCTGTCGGAGGAGGCCGAGGCCTGGGCCTACCTGGCGAAGGCCGGCCCGGCCAAGGCCTGAACCCGCGCCCCGCCGCCGGACCGGGACAAGCATGGATTGGGGAGCCGCCGCCTACCGGGCGCGCCGCCAGATCGCAGCCCGCGCACGCATCGTGCCCGAGCAGGATGCCCTCGCGCTGATCGATGTCTTCGCCGACCGGGGATCCGTGACGATCGCCGAGTTGCGCCGGCACGGCCCGGCCGACGTCGTCGCCGCCGTCCTCGGCCACGTGACGACCGCCGTCCACGGCCGGGGCCACGTCCCGGTGCGGAACGGCTGGTACCGGCGCGACGAGACCGGGACCGGCTACGTCATCGATCCCGGCTTCGCCGTCGCCTGGAGGGCGGCGCGCGCCTGCGACGCGCCGTTGTCGCCGGGACGGGGGGCCGGATAAGGACGCCACGCGATCCCGGCCGCCGGGTCAGGGCAGCACCGCCAGGTAATGCGCCAGGGCCGTGATGTCCGCGTCCGACAGGGCACCGGCCACCTCGGTCATCGCCGCCCCGCCGGAGCTCGGGCGCGTGCCCGCCCGGTAGTCGGTCAAGGCCTTCGCCAGGTAGGCCTCCGGCAGCCGGGCGACGCGGGGCGCCGCCTGGATGCCGAGATACGCATCGCCGTGGCAGGCGGCGCAGCGGTGGCGGGCGGCGGTGGCCTCGCCGGTCCTGGTCAGCTCCGCTCGCGTGTCGGCCGGGGGCTTGGCGTCCGGGACCGGCAGGGAGGCGAAGTACTTGCCGAGCGCCCGGATGTCGTTGTCCGACAGGCCCTCCGCCACGCCCTGCATGATCTCGTTCTTGCGCCGGCCGGCGCGGAAGAACACCAGCTGGAGCTGGATGTAGTTGCTCGAATGGCCGGCGATCGGCGGCGCGCCCTCGGCGAGGGCCTCGCCGTGGCAGGCGAGGCAGGCCTGTGCCACCTCGGGCGCCTCGGCGGCCCGGGCCGGGGCGACGGCGAGGAGGGTGAGGAGGCCGAGCGCGACGCGGATCGGCCCGGAGAACCTCCGGGCCGGCCGACGCGCGCGGGACCCTGCGCCGCTCACTTGGTGTAGGCGATGCGATAGATCGCACCGGCCCAGTCGTCGGCGACGAGGAGCGAGCCGTCCGGCGCCACCAGGATGTCGGCCGGCCGGCCGGAATACTCGCGGTCGCCCTTGATCCAGCCGGAGGCGAAGGTCTCCATCTTGGCGTTCTTGCCGTCCGGATCGACGACGACGCGCTCGATGCGCCCGCCCTGGTACCGGTGACGGTTCCAGGAGCCGTGCTCGGCGATGAAGATGTTGTTCTTGTACTCGGCCGGGAAGGACGAGCCGGTGTAGAACTTCATGCCCAACGGCGCCACGTGCGCGCCGAGCTTCGCGACCGGGGCCGTGAACTCGGAGCAGGTGCGGCCTTGGGCGAATTTCGGGTCCGGCATGTCGCCCTGGTGACAGTACGGATAGCCGAAATGCTCGACGACCTTCGAGATCATGTTGAGCTTGTCGCTCGGGATGTCGTCGCTCATCCAGTCGCGGGCGTTCTCGGTGAACCAGTACCGGCCGGTGCGCGGGTCGATGTCGCCGCCGACGCTGTTGCGCACGCCGAGCGCGACGATCTCCGCCGCGCCGGTCTTCAGGTCGACGCGGCGGATCTGCGACACGCTGCTCGGCGGGTTGCCGATGTTGAAGGGCGGCCCGAACGGCACGTAGACCCAGCCGTCCTTGTCGAAGGTCAGGTATTTCCAGCCGTGGGCGACGTAGGACGGCATGTCGTCGTAGACGACGACCGGCTCCGGCGGCTTGTCGAGGTTGGCCTCGATGTTGTCGTAGCGATAGATCTTGTCGATCGCCACGACGTAGAGCGCCCCGTCGCGGAAGGCGAGGCCGGTGGGCATGTTGAGGCCCTTGAGGATCGTCTTGACGACCTTCTTGCCGCCCTGGTCGACGATGGCGTAGACGTTGGTGGCACCGAACGAGCCGACGAACAGCGTGCCCTTGTCACCGAACGCCATCTGGCGCGCCTCGGGCACGCCGCTGGCGTAGACGCTGATCGAGAAGCCCGCCGGCAGCTTCACCGCCTTCAGGTTGTCGGTGAGTTCCTCGTCCGAGGCCGGCAGGGCGGGGTTGGCGGGGGGCGCCAGGCCCTTCTGCGCCGAGGTCTCGTCGCCGAGGAACCAGTCCGGCGGCGGGTTCTTCCAGAACGCCTTGCCGCTCGAATCGTACTGCTTGAGGCCTTGCGCACCGGCGGTCCCGGTGCAGAGACCGGCCGCCGCGAGGGCGGCACCGGCCCAGGCCGCGCGGCGCAGGCGGGCTTTCATGCTCGCTGTCATCCTGATTCCTCCCCTGACGTCTTGTTCGTTCGTTCAGGATGCGTGCTCGTTCCGGAGCGCTCGACCCTCGCGCGCGGGCGAACCGCGTGAGGGTCGGCACGACGGCGGGTGTCGCCGGGCTCGGCCCGATACGCGCCACCCGAGCGCGCTTCCGGGGTCGGTCACTCCTCGACCTGCGAGCGGCGCCGGCCCCGGCTCGCCCACTGTCGAATTGTCCACCTCCTTCCGTCAAGAGCCGGTGCGGATCGTCCGGGCGCGCCGCCGGAACGGTCGCGAGGCGTGGACCGGCCGATCCTAGAGGCTGTTACGGACCACAGCGAAGTCTGCGGCCCTTCGAAGCAGCAGGACGCTGAAGGCGACGAGGTGCAGTCCCGCGAGGGTGGCGGGCAGGCGTTCATAGTCGCGGGCCAATCGGCGGAAGCGCGCCATCCAGGCGAAGGCGCGCTCGACCACCCATCGGCGTGGCAGCAGGACGAAGCCGCGCTTGGCCTCGGGCAGCTTCACCACCTCCAAGGTGATGCCGTGGTCGGCCGCCGCCTTCGCCGCGCGCTCGCCCGTGTAGCCCTGATCGACATAGGCG
>NZ_LWHQ01000059.1 GCF_001653715.1 Methylobacterium platani | reverse complement strand
CGGCGCCGACCGCCTCGGGCCTGCCATCCGGCAGCACTGGGCGATCGAGAACGGCCTGCACTGGATCCTCGACGTCACCTTCCACGACGATCAATCCCGCATCCGCACCGCTCATGCTCCGGAGAACATGCTGACGGTCCGCCACATCGCGGTGAACGTGGCAGCTCGCAAAAAGGGCAAGGATTCCATGCGCCTTGCCCTCAAAACCGCAGGCTGGGACGACGACTACCTCGTCAGGCTCGTTGCCCCATGACACTTCACCCGATTGCCCTGGATGCAAGGTGGGCCTGCATCCCCCGCGCGCCGTCGTGAGGGCCGCTCCCTTGCCCGCTGCAGTGCGGGATCTAGCTTCCCCACCGTCGCGCCCGTTGGCCCAAGGAGACCCCCATGACGTCGCACGTCCCGGTGGAGGGGCATGCCGCCTCCGGCAGCAAGCCGGCCCCGCCCGCGACCCTCGTGATCTTCGGCGCGGGCGGCGACCTGACCAAGCGCCTCCTGATGCCGGCGCTCTACAACCTCGCCGGCAGCCACCTCCTCGACGACCGGACCACGATCTGGGGCGTCGACCACACCGACGGCTCGGACGAGAGCTGGCGTCAGAACCTCTCCGACACGATGGAGTCCTTCACCAAGGACGACACGGCGGAGTTCCACGCCAAGCACATCGACCCCGCGGCCTGGGGTTTCGTGCGCGACCGGCTGCACTACCTCAAGGGCGACTTCCTGGCGCCCGAGACCTACCGGCAGATCGCCGGGAAGATCCCCGGCAACGCGGTGTTCTACCTCGCGGTGGCGGCCCGGTTCTTCGCGCCGATCGTCGAGCATCTCGGACAGGCCGGGCTGCTGAAGCAGGGCGACGACACCTTCCGCCGCGTCGTGATCGAGAAGCCGTTCGGCAGCGACCTCGCCTCGGCGGTTGAGCTGAACAAGCGGCTTCTCGCGGTCGCCGACGAGTCGCAGCTCTACCGGATCGACCACTTCCTGGGGAAGGAGACGGTGCAGAGCATCATGGCGATCCGATTCGCCAACGGGATGTTCGAGCCGATCTGGCGCCGCGACTTCGTCGACCACGTCCAGATCACCGCGGCCGAGACGATCGGCGTCGAGGAGCGCGGCGCCTTCTACGAGCCGACCGGCGCGCTGCGCGACATGGTCCCCAACCACCTGTTCCAGCTCCTGTGCATGACCGCGATGGAGCCGCCGGTGTCATTCGACGCCGAGGCGGTGCGGACCGAGAAGGCGAAGCTCGCCCAGGCGGTGCAGCCGGTCCAGCCCGGCGACGCGGTGCGCGGCCAGTACCGGGCCGGCACCGAGCAGGGCCGTCCCGTCCCGGGCTATCGCGACGAGCCGCACGTGGCGCAGGACAGCCGCACCGAGACCTATGCGGCCCTGAAGCTCACCATCGACAACTGGCGCTGGGGCGGCGTGCCGTTCTACCTGCGCACCGGCAAGCGGATGACCGGCCGGCGCACCGAGATCGCGGTCCACTTCAAGCCGGCGCCCTACCGGCTGTTCCGCGACACCCCGGTCGACGAGATCGCCCCCAACATCCTGCGGATCATGGTCGATCCGGTCCAGGGCATGACCACCGAGTTCAACGCCAAGGTGCCGGGCCCGTCGATGCGCCTCGGCGCCGTGCGCTCGACCTTCCGGGAGGGCGACTTCTTCCCGCAGGAGCCGAATGTCGGCTACGAGACCCTGCTCTACGATTGCCTGTGCGGCGACGCGACCCTGTTCCAGCGCGCCGACAACATCGAGGCGTCCTGGGCCGCCGTCGATCCGTTGGTGAAGGCCTGGGGCGCCGGCGGCGAGCCCGAGCCCTACGAGTCCGGCAGCGCCGGGCCGAAGGCGGCGGACGAGCTGCTGGCCCGCGACGGCCGGCGCTGGCTGCCCCTCGACGGCGAATAGCCGGGCGACGCGGCCGTGGACGATCCGCGCGAATGGCTGGAGGCCGACGGGCTCGGGGGGTTCGCCTCCGGGCCCGTCGCCGGCCCGCGCACCCGGCGCTACCACGCCCTGCTCCTGACCGCGACGACGCCGCCGACCGGCCGCGTGGTCCTCGTCAACGGGATCGAGGCGGAGGCGACGACGGCGGGCGGATCGGTGCCGCTCTCGACGCAGGCCTACGCCCCCGACGTCGTGCATCCGGACGGCTGGCGCCACGTCGCCGGCTTCGCGCCGCGCCCCTGGCCGACCTGGACCTTGCGGCTGCCCGACGGCACGGCGCTGCGGCACGAGATCCTGGTCGAGCCCGATTCCGGCGAGACGCTGCTGCGCTGGGAGCGCCTGGCCGGGGACGGCCCCTGCACGCTCGCCGTCCGCCCGCTCCTGTCGGGCCGCGACTACCACGCGCTCCACCACGAGAACCCGGCCTTCGCCTTCGCGGCGAATGCGCGGGGCGGCAACGTCGCGTGGCGGCCCTATCCCGACCTGCCGGCGGTCGCGGCGCTCACCAACGGCACATACGCGCACGCGCCCGACTGGTACCGCCGGTTCCGCTACGCGGCGGAAGCGGCCCGCGGCCTCGACGACACGGAGGATCTGGCGAGGCCCGGCACCTTCGCCTTCGACCTCGCCGCGGGTCCGGCGGTGCTGATCCTGCGCAGCGGCGACGGCCTCTCCGTCCGGGCCGCGGCCCATGCCGACCGGCTGATCGCGGCCGAGCGGGCGCGGCGCGCGGCGCTGACCCCGCTGGCGCTGACGGCGGGCGCCTACCTCGTCGACCGGCCGGGCGGGCGCACCCTGCTGGCGGGCTTCCCGTGGTTCACCGATTGGGGCCGCGACACCTTCATCGCGCTGCGCGGTCTCCTCGTCGCCACCGGCGCCCTGGCCCAGGCGCGCGCCATCCTGCTCGCCTGGGCCGGCGCGGTGAGCGAGGGCATGATGCCGAACCGCTTCCCCGACCGGGCCGAGGCGCCCGAGTACAATGCCGTCGACGCCTCGCTCTGGTACGTGGTGGCGGTCGACGACGTGCTCGCCGCGCACGAGGCCGCCGGGCAGACGATGCCGGAGGCGCAGGCCGCCCGGCTGGCACGAGCCTGCGCGGCGATCCTCGACGGGTACGCCGCCGGCACCCGGTACGGCATCGCCGCCGACGCCGACGGGCTGCTGCGGGCCGGCGTGCCGGGGGTGCAGCTGACCTGGATGGACGCCAAGGTCGGCGACCGGGTGATCACGCCCCGCATCGGCAAGCCGGTCGAGGTCCAGGCCCTGTGGATCAACGCGCTCCGGATCGGCATCGCCCGCTGGTCGCCGCGCTGGCGCGAGCTGGAGCGGCGCGCCTCCGCCGCCTTCGTCCGCTTCGTCTCGCCCTCGGGCGCGCTCCACGACGTGATCGATGCCGGCCACGTGCCGGGCGCCGTCGATTCCAGGTTCCGGCCGAACCAGATCCTGGCGGTCGGCGGGCTGCCCCACGGGCTCCTCGACGGCGACGCGGCGCGCGCCGTGGTCGATGCGGTCGAGGCGCGGCTCCTCACGCCGCTGGGCCTGCGCTCCCTCGATCCCGCCGACCCTGACTATCGCGGCACCTATGCGGGCGGACCGGCGGAGCGCGACGGCGCCTACCACCAGGGCACGGTCTGGCCCTGGCTGATCGGCCCCTTCGTCGATGCCTGGCTCGGCGTGCGCGGCCGCACGCCGGAGGCCAAGGCCGAGGCGCGGGCCCGGTTCCTGCCGTCGCTCGCCGCGCATCTCGCCGAAGCCGGCCTCGGCCACGTCTCGGAGGTGGCCGACGGCGACCCGCCCCACCGCCCCGGCGGCTGCCCGTTCCAGGCCTGGTCCCTCGGCGAGCTCATCCGCGTTCGCCGGATGCTCGACCTCGATCCGGTGTAGTCTCCGGATGCGCCCGACGCCTCGGCATCGACGTGCCGAGGCAGGGGCGCGGCGCCGCGAGATCGGCGCGGCCGATCCCGGCAACCGATGCTCAAGCTTAATCCCCGGTGAGCCGAACCTCGGCGTTTCTCCGCGATCCTCTCCGGTTTCGCTGACCAGCCGAGCAGAGCTCGAGGCCTCGACTTGGCTCAGCTTCGTTTTCGGCTGGATCGGCTGTCACACACATGTTACCTGGCGAATACGGACCGATTCGGTCCGCTCTCCCCTCCTGGGAAACGTCATGATGCTCCGGTTTCGCTTGGGCCGGCTGGCCTGCCTGTCGGCGGCCGTCGTCGCCGGTCACCTCGCTGCGGCCCGTCCCGCGGCGGCGTGCCCGGCTCCGCTGCCGGCGGCGGCGGAGCGGATGAGCCTCGCCCTGACCGAGGCGCACGTGGCGCGGCGCGAGCCGGTGCGGGTGCTCGCCATCGGCTCGTCCTCGACCGAGGGCATCGGCGCCTCCGGGCCGGACCGGACCTATCCGCACCTGCTGGAGCTGTCCCTGCGCGCTGCCTGGCGCGGCACCCCGGTCGGCGTGACCAATGCGGGGATCGGCGGCGAGACCGCGGACCAGACGCTCCTGCGCCTCGCCGAGGCCCTGAAGCAGCCGGTCAAGCCCGATCTCGTGATCTGGCAGGTCGGCACCAACGACGCGATCACCGGCGGCGACGAGGCCGCGTTCCGCCGCCGGCTCGAGCAGGGCGTCGCCCTGGTCCGGGCCGCCGGCAGCGACCTGATCATCCTCGACCAGCAATACTATCCGGCGATCCCCGACCATGCCCGCTACGAGCGCTTCGTCGGCCTCGTCGCCGCGGTGGCGCAGGGTGCCGAGGTGCCGGTCTTCTCGCGCTACGCCCTGATGAAGGGCTGGAACCGGCAGGACCCGTCGCTGCTCGCCGGCATGCTGTCCTCCGACAGCTTCCACATGGGCGACCAGGGCTATGCCTGCCTCGCCCAGGCGCTCGGCCGCGACATCCTCGACGCGGTCACCCCCCGGCCCGACCCGCTCCAGGCGGTGGCCCGGGCCAAGCGCCAGCCGCTGCCGGACACGGCGGCCCTGCGGCGGGGCTGAGCGGGATCCGCTTCGCGATCGCGAGTTCCAGCGCCCCCGGACGGACCCCGTCCGGGGGCGCTGTCGTTTCGGACCGCGCGCGAGGATCCCGCGACGTGTGACGGGGCCGGGCGCGCCGTCAAACCTCCGGCGTCCGCAGATGCCACTCCGTCGCGCCCTGATACGCCTGCCCGATGCGGAGCGCCGTCGCCTCGTCGTAGCCGCGGCAGACGATCTGGAGCGAGAGCGGCAGCCCGCCCGCCGTGACGCCGTTCGGCAGCGCCAGGGCGCAGAGCTCGAGCAGGTTGCCGAAGCGGGTGAAGCGCGACGGCAGCACGCCCTGGTCGACATCCGGGAGGGGGATCGCCGCGGTCTCGGTGGTCGGGGTCAGGAGCGCGTCGATGCCGTCCATCGCCCGGGCGAAGGCCGCCTTCATCTCGGCCTGCATCCGCCGGGTGCGCAGGTAGTCCTGCGCGCTCACGCCGGCGCCGGCGAGCGTGCGCAGGCGGACATCCTCGTCGAGGCGCGCGGCCCTGTCCTCTGACAGGGCACCGTTGAAGAAGTAACACTCGGCCATCACGATCGCCGAGGTGGTGAGGAGGTCGGCGAAACGGAACGGCAGGTCGACGTCGACGATCTCGGCGCCGAGCCGCGCCAGCGCATCGAGCGCGGCGTCGTAGGCGGCGAGCATCTCGGCGGAGACGCCCTCGCGCTCCGCCGCCGGCATTCGCGCGAGACGCAGGCCGCGCACCCCGCGATGCAGCGCCGGCATCGGGTCCTCGGCGACGATGCCCCGGGTGTTGGGGTCGCGCGGATCGGGCCCGGACAGGATCGTGTAGAGCAGCGCGACGTCCTCGACGCTGCGCGCCATCGGGCCCGGCGTGTCGAGGCTGGTGCTGAGCGGCACGATGCCGGCGGTGCTGACCCGGCCGATCGTGACCTTGAGGCCGGTGAGCCCGCAGAACGAGGCCGGCAGCCGCACCGAGCCGCCGGTATCGGTGCCGATCGCCCAGGGCGCCATCCGGGCCGCCACCGCGACGCCCGACCCGCTCGAGGAGCCGCCGGGCGTCCTCGGCGTCGCGAGGTCCCAGGGGTTCCAGGGCGTGCCCATGTGCTGGTTGGTGCCCCAGCCGCCATAGGCGAACTCGACCGTATGGGTCTTGCCGAGCACGATCATGCCCTGGGCCAGCATCCGCCGGGCGATGGTGGCGGTCTCGGTCGCGCGCCGCGCGCGGAAATGCGCCGAACCGCCGGTGGTGATCCGGCCCTCGAGGTCGATCAGGTCCTTGAGCGCCACCGGCACGCCGTGGAGCGGACCGACGGCGTGGCCCGAGCGGATCATCCGGTCGGCGCCCTCGGCGGCGAGCCGCGCGTCGTCGGCGTAGACCTCGACGAAGGCCCCGAGTTTCGGCTCCAGGCGTGCGATGCGGGCGAGATGCGCCTCGACGGCCTCGACCGGCGAGAGCGCGCGGGTCGCGATGGCGCGGGCGAGGCGGTGGGCGGGAAGCTCGGCGGGATCGGTCACGATGGGCACTCCTCACGGCGCGCCGCATCGTGGCGGATCATCGGAGGATCCGTCCCGGCGGCGTCGCCCCCGGTGTGAGATCTTGCACGACGATGGAGCGGGCGCCTGCCCGAATCGCCCGCCGAGCCCCGCGGCCACGGCAGAGGAGGTATTCGGGCGCGCGGCCCTCAGCTCTTCAGCCGGTACCCCGTCCGGAAGATCCATGCGACCGCCGCGAGGCACAGGACCAGGAACACGACCGCCATGCCGAGGCTCACCGCCGGGTTGACGTCGGAATGGCCGTAGAAGCTCCAGCGAAAGCCGCTGATCAGGTAGACGACGGGATTGAGGAGGCTCACCGTCCGCCAGACCGGCGGCAGCATGTCGATCGAGTAGAAGCTGCCGCCCAGGAAGGTCAGCGGCGTGACGATGAGGAGCGGTACCAGCTGCAGCTTCTCGAACCCGTCCGCCCACAGGCCGATCACGAAGCCGAACAGGCTGAAGGTGACGGCGGTGAGGACCAGGAACAGCACCATCACGAAGGGGTGCTCGATGCGCAGGGGAACGAACAGCGACGAGGTCGCCAGGATGATCAGTCCGAGCATGATCGACTTGGTCGCCGCCGCCCCGACATAGCCGGCGACGATCTCCACCGCCGAGATCGGCGCAGACAGGATCTCGTAGATCGTGCCGGAGAAGCGCGGGAAGTAGATGCCGAACGAGGCGTTGGCGATGCTCTGCGTGAGCAGCGTCAGCATGATCAGCCCCGGCACGATGAAGGCGCCGTAGGGCACGCCGTCGACCGAGGTGATCCGCCCGCCGATCGCGGCGCCGAACACCACGAAGTAGAGCGAGGTCGAGATCACCGGCGCGACGATGCTCTGGAGCAGCGTGCGGAAGGCGCGGTGCATCTCGAAGCCGTAGATGGCGCGGATGGCGGGCCAGTTCATGCGCGGTCCCTCACGAGATCGACGAAGATGTCCTCGAGCGAGCTCTGCCGGGTCTGGAGATCGCGGAAGCGGATGCCGGCGGCGGCGAGATCGGTCAGGAGCCCGGTGATGCCGGTGCGCTCCGCCTTGGTGTCGTAGGTGTAGGTCAGCGCCGTCCCGTCCGGCGACAGGGCCAGTGCGTGGCCGGCGAGCGCCGGCGGCAGGGCGGGCAGCGGGTCGTGGAGCTGCAGCGTCAGCTCCTTGCGGCCGAGCTTGCGCATCAGCTCGGCCTTCTCCTCGACCAGCACGATCTCGCCCTTGGCGATCACGCCCACCCGGTCGGCCATCTCCTCGGCCTCCTCGATGTAGTGGGTGGTGAGGATCACCGTGACGCCCCCGTCGCGCAGGCGGCGCACCAGCCGCCACATGTCCTGGCGGAGCGCCACGTCGACGCCGGCGGTGGGCTCGTCGAGGAACAGGATGCGCGGCTCGTGCGCCAGCGCCTTGGCGATCAGCACACGGCGCTTCATACCCCCCGACAGGGTCATGATCCTGGCGTCGCGCTTCTCCCACAGCGAGAGGTCGCGCAGGGTCTGCTCGACATGGGCCGGGTCGGCTTTCAGGCCGAACAGCCCGCGGCTGAAGCTCACGGTCGCCCACACGGTCTCGAAGGCGTCCGCCGTGAGCTCCTGCGGCACGAGGCCGATCAGCCGCCGGGCGGCGCGCGGCGCCGCCAGGATGTCGTGGCCGCCGACCGTCACCGTGCCGGTGCTCGGCGTGACGATGCCGCAGATGATGCTGATGAGGGTGGTCTTGCCGGCGCCGTTCGGCCCGAGCAGGGCGAAGATCTCGCCCTGGCGGACGGTCAGGTCGACGCGCCTGAGCGCGGCGTGACCCGAGGCGTAGGTTTTCGACAGGTTGTCGATCGCGATGATGGGTGGCATCCGGTCCCGGGCGTCCTGGGGCTCGAGCACCGCCCGCGCCATGCTCAAGCCCGCAGCCGCGACGGCGACGGGCGAACGAACGCGGCGTGGGAAGCGCTCACGGGGTGGCGGATCACCTAGGCCGGTCGAGGCCAGGCCGCCACCATCCTCGGCCGGCTAAGTCGTCGCGCCCCGAGGGGACGCGGCGAGAAACCGGCCGGGTGTGGCCCGGATGTGCGCGGTTTTCGACGAACGGCCGGTGCGCGAGCGCACCCGGCGATCAGGCCTTGCCGGACGCCTCGGCCTCGTCCGCCAAGTCGTCGGCATCGCCCTCGATCTCGCCGTCATAGGCGTCGTCGTCCTCGTCCGAGGTCTCCACCACCTCGTCCCGGTTGCGGACCTTGGTGTAGAAGTTGCCGACCTGCAGCGCCTCGCCGGCGGTGACCATGCCGCTCAGGTAGGCGTTGATCGTCGCCGGCGCCGCGTCGGGGAGCGCGCGCAGGATCTGCGGCTGCGACAGGCCCTGCGGCCCGGAGCCGTCGATCAGCGCCTTGAGGCGGCCCTTGGTCGAGTTCGCCCGCGGGCCGCGCGGCCCGCGCCGGCCGCTCGCGCGCGGCTCGCCCCGGTCCATGCCCGAGGCCGGACCGGCGGACGGCAGCGACAGGCCTAGTTCCTCGATCGGCGTATCCTCGATGATCGCCCGGAGCGCGTTCTCGGCGAGCCGGAGCTTGGCCAGCTCGGCGCCGATGCGCTCGTACTCGACTTCGAGCGCCGCTCGCCGTTCGCTCACATCAGCCAAAGCCTTCATGAGCGCATCATTCCCCGACATTGCCCCTCCAGACAAACTGGGCAACGGCTCCTTGCATAGGCGGCGTGCAGCGTCAACGAAGACGCGCGCGGCGGCCGATCGCGGCGTGGATATCGCTCCGGTTCGCGCAGTCGGGCGCGTCCCGTGGAGCGAGGCGAGCCGCGGGACGACCGGACGAACTGGCAGGCACGACCCCGTAAGACCGGCAAATGCACACACATTCCGGATCTTGGACATCCGGTTGCGGCTGGACCAAATCCAGGGGCCTGAGAGAGCAAGTGAAAATGGTGAGCGCGCTGGGACTCGAACCCAGGACCTACAGATTAAAAGTCCGTTGCTCTACCAGCTGAGCTACGCGCCCGCTCCCGGGGATGGCGGCGCGGCGCTGGCGGGCCGGCCCAGGTCCTGTTCGGAGCAGACGCGGACATAGGGGGTTGACGCGGCCGGGTCAACCGGGAGACCACCGCCGCCCACACAAGTCCCGCACGGATGCCGCCAGAACCCGTTCCCTCGCCCAAGCCGGACGCAGCCAAGCCGGACGCAGCCAAGTCCGATACGGTCAAGTCCGACGCCGCGTGCTGGCGGCGGTTCGCCGGCCTTCTCCTCGGCGCGGCCGGGCTGATGGGGCTGACGGTGCTCGCCTTCGTGACGATCCTCGACCCCTACGGCCTGCGGGCCGCGCCGGGGCGGGCGCCGGGTCCGATCATGGACCTGAACCAGCGCTTCATGTACCCGCAGGTGGTGCGCGGCGGCGCCTACGATGCGGCGGTGTTCGGCACCTCGACCGCCCGCCTGCTCGATCCGCAGGAGCTCGACCGGGCCTTCGGCGGGCGTTTCGCCAACCTCGCGATGAACGCCGCGACGCCGTGGGAGCAGACGCAGCTCGCCCGGCTGTTCCTGACACGGGCACCCGCCCGGGCGGTGCTGTTCGGCCTCGACGCGCCCTGGTGCGAGGCGGATGCGAACGCCAAGCGCCTGACCTTCCGGGCCTTCCCGCCCTGGCTCTACCGCGAGCCGCCGGCCTCGACCGCCTTCCTCCACCAGTGGAACCAGCAGAGCGCCGAGATCGCCGGGCGGGTGCTGCTGCACCGTCTCGGGCGGATGCCGGCCCGCATCCGCGGCGACGGCTACGAGGTCTTCACCCCGCCGGAATCGCGCTACGACGCCGCCCGGGCGGCGGCGCATATCCATGGCGACGCGCCGGTGCCCGAGGGGACGCAAGAGGCCGACCCGGCCACCCCGGCCCTGCCCTGGCTCGACGAGCTCCTCGGCCTCGTGCCGGCGGGCGCGCTCAAGCTCGTCGCCTTCATGCCGGTCAACGTGGCGGCGCAACCCCGGCCCGGCAGCGGGGCGGCGGCGCGGGAGGCCGCCTGCAAGGCGCGCGTCGCCGAGATCGCCCGCCGCCGCGGCGCGGTGCTGGTCGACTTCCGGATCCCGTCCGCCGTGACGCGAGAGGACACCAACTACTGGGACGCCCTCCACTACCGCCTGCCGGTCGCCGCGCGCATCGTCGGCGCCTTGCGCCGGGCGGTGGACGAGCGGCGCGACGATCCCGACGGGTTCTACCGGGTGCTCGCCGCGCCGCGGGCGGCGGAGCGTTGATATCCTCGCGCCGTCGAACGGGTCCGTTCGACGGCGCGAGGGCATGGGGGCTCACGCCGCCCGGTCGCGCTCCGCCTTCTGCCAGCCCTCGCGGGTCTCGCCGATGAAATCCTGGAGCCGGCCCTCGGCGATGGCCCTGCGCAGGCCCGCCATCAGGTCCTGGTAGTAGGACAGGTTGTTCCAGGTCAGCAGCATCATGCCGAGGATCTCGCCGGCACGGACGAGGTGGTGCAGGTAGGCCTTGCTGTAGAGGTTCGCCGCCGGGCAGGTCGATTCCGGGTCGAGGGGGGTGTTGTCCTCGGCAAAGCGCGCGTTGCGCAGGTTGAGGCGACCGTGGCGGGTATAGACCATGCCGTGACGGCCGGCGCGGGTCGGCATCACGCAATCGAACATGTCGATGCCGCGGCTCACCGCCTGGACGATGTCGTCGGGGGTGCCGACGCCCATCAGGTAGCGCGGCTTCGCGGTCGGCAGGTGCGGCTCGACGGTCTCGATCATCGCGAGCATCGTCGCCTGCGGCTCGCCGACCGCGAGCCCGCCGACGGCGTAGCCCTTGAGGTCGAGGTCGACCAGCGCCCTGGCGCTCTCGACCCGCAGGGCCGGGATGTCGCCGCCCTGGACGATGCCGAACATCGCCTTGCCCGGCTGGTCGCCGAAGGCGATGCGGCAGCGCTCGGCCCAGCGCAGGGACAGCCGCATCGCGCTCTCGATCGCCGATTCGGGCGCCGGGAGGCGCACGCATTCGTCGAGCTGCATCTGGATGTCGGAGCCGAGCAGGCCCTGGATCTCGATCGAGCGCTCGGGGCTCAGGAGATGCGTCGAGCCGTCGAGATGCGACTGGAACCGCACCCCGGTCTCGTCGAGCTTGCGAAGCCCTGCCAGCGACATGACCTGGAAGCCGCCGGAATCGGTCAGGATCGGGTAGGGCCACTGCATCATGGCGTGCAGGCCGCCGAGCCGCGCCACCCGTTCGGCGCCGGGGCGCAGCATCAGGTGGTAGGTGTTGCCGAGCACCACGTCGGCGCCGAGCGCCTTCACCTGCTCGGGATACATCGCCTTGACGGTGCCGGCGGTGCCGACCGGCATGAAGGCCGGGGTGCGGATGACGCCGCGCGGCATCCGGATCTCGCCGGTGCGGGCGGCTCCGTCGGTCGCCGCCACCGTGAACGTGAAAAGGTCGGTCATCGCGTCTCCGCCCGGAAGAGCAGGCTGCTATCGCCGTAGGAATAGAATCGGTAGCCGCGCGCGATCGCGGCCGCGTAGGCCGCCCGCATCGGCTCGAGCCCGGCGAAGGCCGAGACGAGCATGAACAGGGTCGAGCGCGGCAGGTGGAAGTTGGTCATCAGGACGTCCACCGCGCGGAAGCGGTAGCCCGGGGTGATGAAGATGTCGGTGGCACCGGTCCAGGGCGCGATGGTGCCGTCGGGCGTAGCCGCGCTCTCGAGGAGCCGCAGCGCCGTGGTGCCGACCGCGACGATGCGCCCGCCCGCCGCGCGCGCCCGGTTCAGCGCCTCGGCGGCCTGCGGGGTGATCTCGCCGATCTCCGCGTGCATCCGGTGCGCGTCGGTGTCGTCGGCCTTGACCGGCAGGAAGGTGCCGGCGCCGACATGGAGCGTCACCCGCACCTGCGGCAGGCCGGCGGCGTTGCAGGCGTCCAGCAGTTCGGGCGTGAAGTGCAGGCCGGCGGTCGGGGCCGCCACCGCCCCGGGCTCGCGGGCATAGACCGTCTGGTAGTCGGCGGCGTCCCGCGCGTCGGTCGGGCGCTTGGCGGCGATGTAGGGGGGCAGCGGCAGCTCGCCCAGCGCCGCCACCGCCTCGTCGAGGGCGGGCCCCGCGAGGTCGAAGGCGAAGGTGGTCTCGCCCCCCTCCCCGCGCTCGACGATCGTGGCGTCGAGGCGCGTGAGCGCGCAAGCCTCGCCCTCGCCGGCCTCGCCGAAGCTGACCCGGTCGCCGACCCGCAGGCGCTTGGCCGGGCGCGCGAAGGCCCGCCAGCGATCCGGGCTTTCCCGCAGGTGCAGCATCGCCTCGAGCCGCACCGGCTGGCCGTCCGACCGGTGGCGCAGGCCGCGCAGGCGGGCCGGGATCACCCGGGTGTCGTTGAAGACCAGCACGTCACCGGGGCGCAGCAGGCCGGGCAGGTCGCGCACCACCCGGTCCTCCGGGGGGCGGTCCGGGTACAGCAGCATCAGGCGGGCGCCGTCCCGCGGCACCGCGGGCCGGAGGGCGATGCTCTCCTCCGGCAGGTCGAAATCGAACAGGTCCACGCGCATGCGGCCCTTCAGCCAGGATTCCGCCGCGGGATCAATGGGGCACGGCACATCCGCCAATTGACAACATGTTGTCGTATCGGCATCATGATGTCGAAATCGAGGGGAAGCCATGTCCCGGGTCGAGGCCGCCACCGCGTTGATCCTGGAGGTGTTCCGCCTCAACGGCGCGCTGCTGGCCGCCGGCGACGGCCTCACCCGCGACCTCGGGCTCACCAGCGCCCGCTGGCAGGTGCTGGGTGCCGTGGCGCTGGCGGGCCGGCCGCTCACGGTGGCGGGGGCGGCCCGCGCCATGGGGCTGACCCGGCAGGCGGTTCGCCGGCTGGTGACCGAGCTGGCAGCGGACGGGTTCGTGGTGCTCGCACCCAACCCGGACCATCGCCGGGCCGCCCTGGTGGTGCTGACGGAGACCGGGCGGCGCGCCTTCGCGGCGGTCCAGGAGCGGCAGGCCGCCTGGGCGGAGCGCATCGCGGAGGGCTGCGCGCCCGCCGCCCTCGGCGAGGCGACGACCCTGCTCCGGCGCCTGCGCGCCGCGCTGGAGCGGGATGAGGAGCACGGCGCCGCGGAGGCGGAGTCATGAGCGACGTGGTGCTGATCAATTCCTTCGAGGTCGCCCCCGGGGACGAGGCGGCGGCGATCGCCTATTGGGAGCGGGCGGCCGAGCATCTGCGCCGCCAGCCGGGCTTCATCGACACGCGGCTGCACCGGACCGTGGCGCCCGGCGCCCGCTTCCTGCTCGTCAACGTCGCCACCTGGCGCTCGGCCGAGGATTTTCGGGCGGCGACGGCCGACCCCGCCTTCCGGGCCCTGGTCGGGCCGGAGATGGGGCGCTTCCCGCACCATCCGGGTCTCTACGAGGTGATCCGCACCTGAGGGCGCGGCGGGTGGCGCTTCCGGCTCCCGCGCCCCATCTGGAACGGCGTCGTCTCAGGAGTTCGCCGCCATGTCCAGCCATCCGACCCTCGATGCCGAGCTCGTCGTCTGGTGGGAGTGCGAGGCGGAGCGGCTGGAGAGCCTCGCATCCTCGGCCCGCTTCGGCGTCATGCGCCGGCACTACGCCCGCAAGGCCGCCGCGGCCCGGGCGCGGGCGCAGGTGAGCCGCCTGCGCGAGCAGGCCCGCGCCCCGGCCCGTCCGGTCTCGACCTGACGCAAAGGGAGCGGCCCGAGGCCCGAGGGTTTTAGCCCGGGCTATGACCTGTGCCGTGGCCTTCCGGCCCACGCCGCCTTATGGGAGCCGCGCCGCGGCGGCGTCCGTCGCGCCGCGGCCCAGATCTAGCCGGAACATCGTCATGGAACGCGCGCAAGCCGCCGCCCTCGCCAGTGCCGGGGTCGGTCTCCTGGTGCTCGCCCTCAAGTTCGGGGCCTGGTGGATCACCGGGAGCCTCGCGCTCTACTCGGACGCGCTCGAGAGCATCATCAACGTGGTGGCGGCGATGACGGCCTTCGTGGCCCTGCGCGTCGCCGCCCAGCCCGCCGACCAGGACCATCCCTACGGCCACCACAAGGCCGAGTACTTCTCGGCGGTGATCGAGGGGGCGCTCATCATCGTGGCGGCGGTGGTGATCCTGCGCGACGCCTACGACGCGCTGCAGGCGCCCAAGATGCTCGACGCCCCGCTCATGGGCGTCGCGGTGAACGGGCTCGCCACGGTGATCAACCTGGTCTGGGGCGTGATGCTGGTGCGACGCGGCCGCGACTGGCGCTCGCCCGCCCTGGTGGCCGACGGCAAGCACGTGCTCGCCGACGTGTTCACCTCCGGCGGCGTGCTGATCGGGCTCGGCCTCGCCACCGCCACCGGGTGGGCGATCCTCGATCCGGTCATCGCCGTGGTGGTGGCCCTCAACATCCTGTGGTCGGGCGGCGCCATGGTGCGCGATTCGGTCAACGGCCTGATGGACCAGGCGGCGCCGGCCGAGATGGTGACGCAGATCCGCCGCCTGATCTCGGAGCACGGCGAGGGCGCGCTGGAGGCCCACGACGTGCGCACGCGACATGCCGGCCAGGTCACCTTCATCGATTTCCACCTCGTCGTGCCGGGCGAGATGACGGTGGCGGAATCGCACGCGATCTGCGACCGGCTCGAGGCAGCGATCGAAGGCGCGGTGGCGGGCGCCGTGGTGACGATCCACGTCGAGCCGGGCGAGGAGGCCAAGCAGCGCGGCTTGCCGGTGATCTGACCCGGGCTCCTTACCCCAGTCCTCTTGCGGCGGACCGCCCGGACCGGCGACAAGGCTGACGCAACGGAGGACGACCGAGCGTGACGGGTGCCGACGACGATTACGTGTACGACGAGGCGACGGGCGAGTGGCGCCCGGCGGGTGAGATGACGCAAGCCGCGACCCGTGAGGTCCGCGACGCTTCCGGCAACGTGCTGACCGACGGCGACTCCGTCACCCTGATCAAGGACCTGAAGGTCAAGGGCGCGAACCAGACCCTCAAGCAGGGCACGGTGATCCGCTCGATCCGGCTCACCGACAACGACGACGAGATCGATTGCCGGCACGACACCATCAAGGGGCTGGTTCTGCGCACGGAGTTCGTGCGCAAGCGGTGAGCTGTCTCCGGATTTTCGAGATTTCCAAAGGGTACGAGACCGGACTTACCTGATCGGTTGCCGGCTCGTCCCAGTGATAACCTCATCCTGAGCGGTCAGTCCATCTGCGATGAACCGACACCTCAGGACGAGGGCGAGTGTTGGACAGGATTCGCTGTTCGAATCAAAGATTCGCGCCGCCGTCCAGCACCGGCACCATCCGGCGCATCGCCTCGGTGAGGTCCGCCGCCGAGCGTGCGAAGCACAGACGCAGAAAGCCCTCGCCGCCGGGCCCGAAGGCCGAGCCGGGGGCGAGCCCGACATTGGCCTCGTCGACGATGCGCTTCGCGAGGCGGATGTCCTCCGGCTCGGACGGCACCCGCGGGAAGGCGTAGAACGCCCCGGGAGGCGCCGGCAGCTCGACGCCCGGCAAGGCACTCAAGGCGTCGCAGACGATGGCCCGCCCGGCGCGGGCCTGCGCGACCTGCTCGGCGATCAGCGGTTCGCCCTCCCGGATCGCCGTGATCGCGGCGTGCTGCAGGAAGGTGGCGACGCCGGACGTGCCGTAGAGGACGAGCCCGTCGACGATCCGCCCGATCGAGGCCGGTCCCTCCAGCCAGCCGACCCGCCAGCCGGTCATCGCCCAGTTCTTCGAGAAGGTCTGGACGAACAGCACCCGGTCGCGGTCCTCCGGCTGCCAGACGTCGCGGATCGAGGGCGCGCGACCCGTCGCGTCGTGCGCGGGATCGAAGCAGAACCGGCCGTAGATCTCGTCGGCGACGATCCACAGGTCGTGGCGGCGGGCGATCTCGAGCACCGCCGCGAGGTCGGCCCGGGTCGCGACCCAGCCGGTCGGGTTCGCCGGGGTGTTGAGCACGATGGCCCGGGTCCGGGGCGTGATCGCGGCGGCGATCCGGGCGATATCGAGGCTCCAGCCGTCGCGCGCCCCGAACTGCATCGGCACCGGGACGGGCCTCGCCCCCTGCATGGCGACGGCGCCGAAGAAGTTCGACCACGTCGGGGTCGGCAGCACGATCTCGTCGCCGGGCTCGGCGGCGATGCGGATCGCGGTATGGAAGGCGTGCATGCCGCCGACCGTCACAAAGAACCGCTCGGGCCCGACCGGATCGCCGTAGAGGCGCGTGACGTATTCCGCCAGGGCCTCGCGGAGCGGCGGGATGCCGAGCATGCGGGTGTAGAAGGTGGCGCCGTCGCGAAGCGCCCGCTGCGCCGCCTCGCAGATGAAGGCCGGCGTCGACCGGTCGCCCTCCCCGACCCAGAGCGGGATCAGGCCGGGGCGCTCGACGCCGTAGGCCACGAGTTCGCCGATGCCGCTCGGCCACACCCCGGCCGCCTCGCGGCTCACCGGCGGCAACGTGTCGGGCAGGGGCGTGACGGACATGCGAGCCTCAACCATCGTGACGGAGAGACTGAGGCATCGCAAGCGCGACGCTCCGGCGCAAGCCGGAGCTGTGGCAAGCGGGACGCTTCGGTGCAGGCCGGAGCTGTGGCAAGCGGGACGCTCCGGCACGAGAAGGAACGCCCCGCGTCTCAATCGCTGAAGGTTCGCAGTGGATCGCAGGTGCGGGGCCCAAGCGGCCTCGGTTTTCCGGTCAAGCGCTCCCGGTGCGGAAAGGCGGAGAGCGCGGGACTTCCGTCAATATTCTGATGAGAGATGCTGGACTGATCTACGATCTGTCTGTCGATCCATGACAATGACAAAATGCGGGATCCTCTCTCTCGTGCTGGAGAGAGGATCCCGCATCATGTTTCTACTTCCGTATCTTTGTCACCCCTGCCGCACCAGGATCAGCGTCGCCAGCGGCGGCAGCGACAGGGTCAGCGAGTGCTCCTGCCCGTGCGACGCCTCCGCCACCGCATCGACCCCGCCGTAATTGCCGACATTGCTGCCGCCATAGCCTTCGGCGTCCGAGTTGAACGCCTCGCGGTAATGGCCGGCCATCGGCACGCCGATGCGGTAGCCGTGCCGCACGACGGGGGTGAAGTTCGAGACCACGATCGCGATCTCACCCGGCTCGCGGCCCTTGCGGGCCCAGGCGATGACGTTGTTCTCGGCATCGTCCGAGACCAGCCACTGGAAGCCGGCCGCCTCGGTGTCGCGGGCGTAGAGCGCCGGCGTCGCGGCGTAGAGATGGTTGAGGTCGCGCACCAGGGCCTTGAGACCGGCGTGGAACGGATCGTCCAGCAGGTGCCAGTCGAGGCTCTGGTTGTGGTTCCACTCCTTCTCCTGGCCGAACTCGCCGCCCATGAACAGCAGCTTCTTGCCGGGATGGCCCCACATGAAGCCGAAATAGGCGCGCAGGTTCGCGAATTTCTGCCAGCGGTCGCCCGGCATCTTGCCGAGCAGCGAGCCCTTCCCGTGCACCACCTCGTCGTGGGACAGCGGCAGGATGAAGTTCTCCGAGAAGGCGTAGAGCAGCCCGAAGGTCAGGTCGTGGTGATGGTAGCGGCGATGCACCGGCTCTTTCGAGATGAACCGCAGGGTGTCGTGCATCCACCCCATGTTCCACTTGAAGCCGAAGCCGAGGCCCCCGGTATAGGTCGGGTGCGAGACGCCGGGCCAGGAGGTCGATTCCTCCGCCACCGTCATCGTGCCGGGGGCGTGGCTGTAGGTCGCCTCGTTGGTCTTGCGCAGGAAGTCGATGGCCTCGAGGTTCTCGTTGCCGCCGTACTGGTTGGGGATCCACTCCCCTGCCCGGCGCGAATAGTCGAGGTAGAGCATCGAAGCCACCGCATCGACCCGAAGACCGTCGAGGTGGTAATGCTCGAGCCAGAACCGGGCGTTCGAGGCGAGGAAGGCCGAGACCTCCGTGCGCCCGAAATTATAGATGTAGGTGCCCCAGTCCTGGTGGAAGCCCTGGCGCGGGTCGGCATGCTCGTAGAGGTGGGTGCCGTCGAACTGCCCGAGCCCGTGGGCGTCGAGGGGGAAGTGGCCCGGCACCCAGTCGAGCAGGATGCCGATACCGGCCTCGTGCGCCGCGTTGACGAATTCCGAAAAATCCTCCGGCGAGCCGAAGCGGCTCGTCGGCGCGTAGAGCGAGACCGGCTGGTAGCCCCAGGACCCGTCGAACGGGTGCTCGGTGATCGGCAGGAGTTCGATATGGGTGAAGCCCATCTCCTTGGCGTAGGGGATCAGCCGCTCGCCCAGTTCGCGGTAGGTGAGGTAGCGGTTGCCCTCCCCGGGCACCCGCGCCCACGAGCCGAGATGCACCTCGTAGATCGAGATCGGGCCGTGGCGGTGATCGAGGGCGTTCAGGCTCTGCATCCAGGCCTGGTCGCGCCAGACCGGTGACGGCAGCCCTTCGAGGCGCGAGGCGGTCTCGGGCGGCTGCTGGGCGGCGAAGGCGACCGGATCGGCCTTGAGAGGCAGGAGCGCGCCGTCGGGCCCGCGGATCTCGAACTTGTAGTGGCCGCCCTTCTTCAGCTCGGGGATGAACAGTTCCCAGACGCCGCCATCCTGCCACAGCCGCATCGGGTGGCGCCGGCCGTCCCAGTCGTTGAAGTCGCCGACCACCGAGACCCGGCGGGCATTCGGCGCCCAGACCGCGAAGCGGAAGCCCGACGTGCCGCCGATCTCGACGGCGTGCGCGCCCAGCACCCTGTGCACGGCGTCGTTGCCGACGTCGCGCAGGAGGGCGATCTCCGGCTGGTCGAGGGTCGCGCCGTACTCGTAGGGGTCGCGGCGGGTGCGCTCGGTGTTGTCCCAACCCTCGACCGCGATGCGGTAATCCGGCCGCTGCGGGTGCGCGAAGCTCGCCACGAAGAAGCCGGCCGGGTGGCGCCGCTCCATCGGCACGCGGGTGTCGCCGACCACCACCGTGGCGGCGCGCGCCTCGGGCAGCACCGCGCGGACCTCCCACTGGCCCTCGCCCGTCTCGTGCGGACCGAGCACCGCGAAGGGATCGCCGTGCTCGGCCCGCATGATCGCCTCGACGGCGTCGGGATGGACCGCGTAGGCCCGGCCCGGCACCGGCGGCCGGGCCGGCCGGCTCGGGGCCGGCCCCGAGACCCGCGGCGAAGCCGCCGCCTGCATGGCGGCAACGCGCAGCGAGACGGTCTTCGTGCCGGCCGTCTTCGCCGCCTTCCCCGTCTTGCCGGCCGTGGCCTTGGCGGTCACCGGCGTCACCAGGGCACCCTTCGGGGCTTTCGGGGTCTTCACGGATTCGGTCACGCGCGTCTCAAGGTTGCGGTCGGTGGGGCGCCGGCGAGCGGCCGGCTTCCGGGCGCTGGTCTCGTCGTCCATGGGTCACGCACCTCTCTGGTCTTCCAGGATGGCCAGCACGCCGCGGGCCGGGATCTCGATCCAGTCCGGACGGTTGTTGGCCTCGTAATCGATCTCGTAGAGCGCCTTCTGCAGCAGGCAGAGGCGCAGCAACCGCTCCCGCGTCGCCTCGTCGGTGACGGCGGCGCGGCTGCCCTGCACGGTGGCGGCGTAGGCCTCGAGGAACGCCCCGCTCACCATCGCCCGCCAGGCCGCGACGGCGGTCTTCGCCCGCTCCTCGGCCTCGGCGAAGCGCGAGGCGACCTCGCGGGTCACCGTCTCGCCGCCATAGGCGAACGAGCGCAGGATGCCGGCGACGTCGCGCAAGGGCGTCGACTTCGCCCGGCGCTCGTCGACCGGCCGCGACGGCTCGCCCTCGAAGTCGACGATGATGAGGTCGTCCTGCGAGGCGAGCACCTGGCCGAGATGGTAATCGCCGTGGATGCGGGTGCGGTGCGCCCCCGTCGGCGCCTCGCGGCTGAGCGACGCGACCAGCGCCTCGATCTCGGCGCGAGCGGCGACGATCGCGCCGGCCGCCTCGCGGGCGCTCTCGGACGCCGCGGCACCGAGCGCGGTGCAGGCCCGCAGGGCCTTCTCGGCCTGGCGCCGCGTGTCGGCGGCGAGCGCCGCGAGGTCCTCGGCCGTGAACGGCTCGGCGGCGAAGGCCCGGTCCGCGGTCTCGGTGGCGAGCGCCCGGTGCATCTCGGCGGTGCGCTGGCCGAGCAGTCCGGCCCAGCGCAGGTGGGTGGCGAAGGTCTCCTCCGGCGAATGCGCCTCGCTCTCGGGCACGAGCACGATCGTGTCGAGGTCGCGGCGCAGGTATTCGAGCATCAGGGTCCAGGCGTCGCCCTGGTTGCGCACGAAGGCCTGGAGCAGGCCGAGCGCCGTGGCGGTGCCGTCGGGCCCGACATGCTCGATGATGCCGAGGAGCGCCGGGGTGTTCTTGAACCCGGCCTCCTCGGTGAGGAAGCGGCCGACCTCGACCTCCGGATGGGAGCCGGGCTGGAGGCGGCGCAGGAGCTTCAGCATCGCCCGCGAGCCGAAGGCGATCGAGGTGTTGCTCTGCTCGGCCGAGAGCCGGCGGATGTCGGCCGGATCGAGCTCGAGTTCGGGATCGAAGGCCGAGGTCGCGGTGAAGCGGATGCTGCCCTTCTCCGAGGCGATCTCGCGGTTGTTGCGGATCGCGTCGACCATCGCGAGGGCGAAGTCGGGCGAGGACGCGGCGCCGTAGAGGAGGCCCATCCGCGGGCCCCGGCGCACCCGGGCGACCGCGTGGTCCATCAGCGACTCGTCCTCGCGGCCCTCGTCGACCGCGAGCGGCACGAAGTATTCCTGCGTCTCGCCGTTGGCGAGCGAGACCGCGATGCGCGGCAGCAGGAAGCCGTTCGAGCCTTCGAGCCGGGGCAGGATCGCGCTGTCGACGACCTCGACCCCGCGGATGCGCGAGCCCTTGGCGCCGAACCAGCGCCGCGAGCCGATGAAGCGCGGCGCCACGGTGCGCTCGAAGGCCTGGCGCTCGCGGCCCTTCATCAAGGTCTCGACGCCGCCGGTGAGGACCAACGTGAACAGTTCAGGCGCCTCGGGGCTCGGGCCCATCGTGCCGGCATTCGCGGTCGAGAGCGAGAACCAGTAGAAGCCGTAGGCCGGCATGGTCAGCAGGTACGGCAAGTCGCCGATCGGCGGGAACGAGGTGCCGCCGGTCAGCTCCACCGGCACCGCGGTGCGCAGGTCCGACAGGTCGAGCTGCACCGCCTGCGGCGCCCGCGACAGGTTGGCGACGCAGAGCACGCGCTCGTTGTCGTGCTCGCGGATCCAGGCCAGCACCTTGCGGTTGTCCGGATAGAGGAACCGCAGGGCGCCGCGCCCGAGCGAGACGTGGTTGTTGCGGATCGCGATCATCCGCCGGGTCCAGTTGAGCAGGCTGGTCTGGGCGCGGGCCTGCGCCTCGACGTTGACCGCGTCGAAGCCGTAGATCGGGTCCTGGATCGTCGGCAGGAACAGCCGGGCCGGGTCGGAGCGGGAGAAGCCGCCGTTGCGGTCCGGCGACCACTGCATCGGCGTGCGCACGCCGTCGCGGTCGCCGAGATAGATGTTGTCGCCCATGCCGATCTCGTCGCCGTAATACAGCACGGGAGTGCCGGGCATCGAGAGGACCAGGAACTTCATCAGCTCGATCTTGCGCCGGTCGTTCTCGAGCAGCGGCGCGAGGCGGCGGCGGATGCCAAGGTTGATGCGGGCGCGCCGGTCGGCGGCGTAGAAGCTCCAGAGGTAGTCGCGCTCCTTGTCGGTCACCATCTCGAGCGTCAGCTCGTCATGGTTGCGCAGGAAGATCGCCCATTGGCAGCCGTCGGGGATCTCCGGCGTCTGCCGCATGATGTCGGTGATCGGGTGCCGGTCCTCCTGCGCGATCGCCATGTACATCCGCGGCATCAGCGGGAAGTGGAACGCCATGTGGCATTCGTCACCGTCGCCGAAATACTGCGCGGTCTCCTCGGGCCACTGGTTGGCCTCGGCGAGCAGCATCCGGTCGGGGTAGGATTCGTCGAGGGCGGCGCGGATCTTCTTGATGACCGTGTGGGTCTCGGGCAGATTCTCGCAATTGGTGCCGTCGCGCTCGATCAGGTAGGGGATCGCGTCGAGGCGCAACCCGTCCACCCCCATGTCGAGCCAGTAGCGCATCACCTCGATCACCGCGTCCAGAACCTTCGGGTTGTCGAAGTTCAGGTCGGGCTGGTGCGAGTAGAAGCGGTGCCAGTAATACGCCTTGGCGACCGGGTCCCAGGTCCAGTTCGAGGCCTCGGTGTCGAGGAAGATGATGCGGGTGTCGGTGTACTTCTCGTCGGTGTCCGACCAGACGTAGAAATCGCGCCACTCCGAGTCCTTCGGGGCGTTGCGGGCCTGCTGGAACCAGGGGTGCTGGTCCGAGGTGTGGTTGATGACCAGCTCGGTGATGACCCGCAGGCCCCGGGCATGGGCCTCGTCCACGAAGGTGCGGAACTGGTCCATCGTGCCGTAGGACTGGTTGATGTCGCGGTAATCCGCGATGTCGTAGCCGTCGTCGCGGAGCGGCGAAGGATAGAACGGCATCACCCAGATCGCGGTCACGCCTAGGTCGCGGATGTAGTCGAGCTTCGCGGTCAGGCCGTCGAAATCGCCGATGCCGTCGTTGTTCGCGTCGAAGAAGGACTTGACGTGAACCTGGTAGATGATGGCGTCACGGTACCATTGCGGATCGGTGCGATCGATCATCGCGTCAGAGCCTCATTCGATCGGGTCGTGGCGCCGGGCTGAAGGCCTTTGCGGCTGTCGCCATGCTCGGGCTCAACGCGGGGCACCGGGGAGAGTTCGGAATGCCTGCCGGCGCGGACGGTCGCCCGCCCGCGCCTGATACGCACTTCGGCTAGGCCGAGCCGTGCTGCCACGCGCCGCCCGCCGCCGCAAGCCGCTCGGGCCGGCGAAGCCGCCAGATCACCACCGAGCGCTCGGCCGGATCGAGGGCGATGCGGTGGGTCTTGCCGCGCAGCTCGAACTTGTAGCCCTGCAACAGGTCCTCGACCTCCACGGCACCGTCGTCGGGCAGGCCGAGCTGCCAGAGCGGCACCTCGTAGGTGCATTCCTGGCGGTTCCTCGGATCGAGGTTGACCATGCAGAACACCGCGTTGTCTCCGGACGGCGTCATCCGCAGGTAGGCCAGGATCTGGTCGTTCCAGGCCGGGGTGAAGACCACGTTGCGGAAGTCCCAGAGGGCCGGGTTCTCGCGCCGGATGCGGTTCAGCGCGATGATGTGGTCGCGGATATTGCCGGGGCGGTAGTAATCCCAGGCCTTCAGCTCGTACTTCTCGGAGTCGAGGTACTCCTCCTTGCCCGGCACCGGCGCGGCATCGCAGAGCTCGAAGCCGTTATAGATGCCGTAGACGCTCGACAGGGTGGCGGCGAGCGTGCCGCGGATGACGAAGCCAGGCCGGCCGCTGGTCTGGAGGAAGACCGGATTGATGTCCGGCGTGTTGGCGAAGAAGTTTGGGCGGTAATACTCGCCCATCTCGCCGGCGAGTTCGGTCGCGTAGGCGGCCAGCTCGTCCTTGGTGTTGCGCCAGGTGAAGTAGGTGTAGCTCTGCTGGAAGCCGGCCTTGGCCAGCTTCTTCATCATTTTCGGCCGGGTGAAGGCCTCGGCGAGGAACAGCACGTCGGGATAGCGGTCGTTGACGTCGCGGATCATCCAGTCCCAGAACGGGATCGGCTTGGTGTGCGGGTTGTCGACCCGGAAGATCTTGACGCCCAGCTCGACCCAGCCGACGATGATGTCGCGCAGCTCGATCCACAGCGACGGGAAGGCGCCGTCGCGGTAGAAGTCGACGTTGACGATGTCCTCGTACTTCTTCGGCGGGTTCTCGGCGAACTTGATCGTGCCGTCGGGCCGCCAGTCGAACCATTCCGGGTGCTGCTTGATCCAGGGATGGTCCGGCGAGCACTGGATGGCGAAGTCGAGGGCCACCTCCATGCCGTGGGCGTGGCTCGCCGCGACGAGGCGGCGGAAGTCGTCGAGAGACCCGAGGTCGGGATGCACCGCCTCATGGCCGCCCTCCTCCGCACCCACGGCGTAGACCGAGCCGACATCGCCCTCTTGCGCCTTGAGCGAGTTGTTCTTGCCCTTGCGGTTGGTGCGGCCGATCGGGTGGATCGGCGTGAAGTAGAGCACGTCGAAGCCGAGTTCGCGGATCTCGGGCAGGCGCGCGATCACGTCGTCGAAGGTGCCGTGGCGGCTCGGATCACCCGATTGCGAGCGCGGGAAGATCTCGTACCAGGCCGAGAACCGGGCCGCCAAGCGGTCGGCGAAGACTTCCAGCACCACCGGATAGCGCGAGAGGTTCACCCGCTCCGAGTTGCGGTGGATGAGCGCCGTCTGCTCGAGCAGCCGGTGCAGCTGGGCGGCGGAGCCGGGCTCGTCGGATTCGAGCGCCGCCACGAGACCGTTCAGCGCCGCGGCGTCGCTGCCCTCGGCGAGCGCGGCGGCGCGCTTGACGAGGCCGACGCCCTCCTGCGTCTCGAGATGCACGGCGATGCCGGCCTTGCGCTTCTTCTCGAGGCCGCGCAGCCAGGACGAGAAGTCGTCGCGCCACGCCTCGACGGTGTACTCGTAGCGGGCGTTGCGGGTGAGCGGGAAGTGGCCGTGCCAGCGGTCGTTGTCGACGAACAGCATCGGGTCGCGGCGCCACTCGGTCTCGCCGGCGAGGCGCGAGAGAACGGCGGCGTTGATGACGTCGTGCCCGTCGGTGAAGATGTCGGCCTCGACGTGGAGCTGGTCGCCGACGACGCGCTTGATCGCCGAGCGGCCGCCGTCGATCTCCGGGCTCACCGCCTCGATGACCACCCGCCCCTCCCCGTCCGGGGTGGTGCGGCGGGGGCGGCGCATCGCGCCGATGCGGCGGGCGGCGAGGATGCGCACCGCCCGCGGCTCCAGGCCGATCGACTGGTCGGCCCGGAAGACCAGGGGCGCCACCTCCGGCGTCAGGTCCTGGAACGGCCCGAACTCGCCGCCGGTGCCGGCGATCAGCGGCGCCGGATCGACGGCGACCGGTTTGTCCGTCGGGTTGTGCAGCACCATCACGGCGTTCTCGGCCGAGCCGGGATGACCGGTATCGATCCGGATCAGCGCGACGAAGCCCGCATCCGGGGCCGAGAGGCGCCACTGCGCGCCCTCGACATTGGCCGCCGGCAGGTCGGCCCGCAGGCGGTTCACCGCCGCGATGAAGCCCGAGATGTCGATGCCGGTATGGTGCTCGCGGCTCTCCGGGGTGGTGTCGACGACGTGGAGCGCCTTGGCGTAGCCCCACTCGTAGCCGATCGGCAGCAGCACGCCGGCCGAGAAGAAGGCGGCGAGGGCGTAGCGGCTCTTCAGTTCCGCCGCTACCGCCTCGGGCCCGCCGTCGAGCGAGGCCGCGAGGCGCTGCATGTCGTGGTTCTCCGGGAAGGCGATCGACGGCGCCAGGATGCGCAGGCGCTCGTACTGCTCCAGCGCCCAAGGGGCCTTCAGGTCCCACCAGGCGAAGGAGTTGAACAGGTAGTCGAACCCGGCCTCGGCGGTGGCCCGCGCCTCCTCGAATGTGCAGCCAAGCGTCTCGGCGGCGAAGAGCGCGGCGTGGTCGCGTTGCTTGGCGGCGCCGATCAGGCTGCGCCACACGTCCGGCGGCACCTTGTAGGCGGCATCGCAGCGGAAGCCGGCGACGCCGAGGCCCTGGAGCCGGGCAATGTAGCCGTTCCACAGCTCGGTCAGCGCCGTGCGCGGGGCGGCGGCGACGTAGTCGAACTCGGCGAGGTCGCCCCAGACGGTGATCTTCGTCGGATCGTCGGGATCGACCGCGTGCGGGCTCACCGGTGCGCCGGAGGCGTCGCGCACGAACAGGTCGGGACGCTCGTGGGCGAGCCTGCCGTCATTGGCGGCGTGGTTCACCACCAGGTCGGTCATGATCTTGAGGCCGTGCCCGGCGGCGGCCTCGCAGAAGCGGCGGATCTGCTCGTCGTCCGGCGTGCCGTCGAGGTCGCGCAGGCGCTCGTCGAGGCGGTCGGTGTCGGCGACCGCGTAGAGCGAGCGCGAGCCGCCGGCCTGGTGGAACGGATTGAGGTAGATCCAGTCGAAGCCGAGCTCGGCGATGCGGGGGAGTTCCGCGGTCCAGGCCGACACCCGGCCGACCAGAAGGGGAAACAGGTTGTAGATCCGCGGTCCGGCCGCCAGCGGCGCCAGGGTGGCCGGCAGCGGCGTCACCTCGCGGGTGCGCTTCGCCGGCTTCGTGCTGGTGCGGGGTACGTTCATCGGCCCGATCCTGCCTGCTCTCTCTCGTCCAACGGGCGCGGGGCGGTGAGCCCCGCGCCGGGGTCTCAACTGGCGGAGTGGCGCAGAACCGCCAGGGGGAGGCGCGCGAAGAGTCGCTCGATCGACACGCGCCCGCCCTCGGACCGCACCTCCTCGCCCGTCAGCAGGTCGCGCCAGACGCTGTCCTCCGGCACCGGCAGGCTCGTGCCCGCGAAGGTGTCGGCGAGGCGCGTGCCGTCCTCGACGGCGACGCGCCGCGGCACCGCCACCAGCAGGTCGCCAGCCTCCGAGCCCGCGGAAGCATCCTGGCGCAGGAAGGCGACGACGCGGTCCGCGCCGAGCCCGTCGGCGGCGACCGGGGTGTAGTCGGCCTCGGCGTAGAAGCCCGGATAGGCCGCGCGGTCGGCGAGCAGCCGGGCGAGGACCGCCTGCTTGATCCGCCCGTCCGGCCAGGAGGCCAGCAGGTCTTCGAGCGGCACGTCCTGCCGGAGCGCCGCCTCGCGCTCGGCGTAGTCGACCGGGCGGCGGTTGTCGGGATCGACGAACGAGAAGTCCCAGAACTCCGTGCCCTGGTAGATGTCGGGCAGGCCCGGCAGGGTGCATTTGAGCGCCGAGCGGGCGAGGCCCGTCACCATGCCGACCCGCGCCAGCCGCTCCGCGAAGGGCCGGAATTCCTTCAGGAAGGCCGAGCCCGGCGCCACCAGGGCGTCGAACAGCTTCGCGACCGCGCCCTCGTAGGCCTCGTCGACGTTGACCCAGCTCGAACGGCGCTTGCCCTCGCGCATCGCCTTCTCGGCATAGGCGCCGAGCCGCTGGCGGAACGCCTCGACGGCCGATGGGTCCGGCGTCTCGGTCAGCAGTTCAAGCGGCCAGGCGCCGAGGATCGCCTGCAGGAACATCCACTGGTCGTTGGCGTCGGGGGCCACCTCGCCCTCGACCTCCGACAGGTGCGGCTTCACCAGCTCGCCCCACAAGGCCCAGGCATCCGCCCATTCCTCGGGGAGCTCCGACAGGGCGAGGAGCCGCGTCCGGGCATCCTCGCCGCGCTTGGTGTCGTGGGTGGCCGTGGTGATCATCGCGTTCGGCCAGTCGCGGGCGCGGGCGGCCTGGAGCGCGTGGAAATGCTCGGCCGACAGGCCGTACTCGCCGGGATCGCCCCCGACCTCGTTGAGCCCGAGCAGCTCGACGAAGCGGTAGAACAGCGTGTCCTCGAGGCTCTTGGCCATCACCGGGCCGGTGAGCTGCTGGAAGCGGCGGCGGAAGCGCCGCACCACTTCCGGGTCGGGCCGGCCCGGCCCCTCGGTGTCGAGACGTCCGAGCAGCACCCGTTCGGCGAAATCGTGCACCGAGCGGTCGGGCAGGCTGGACCGGCGCTTGGCCTTGCGCACCGTGTCGCCGATGAGCTTCAGGTCTTCCGGCTCGATCTCGCTCTCGTCGAGCTCCTGGGGCAGGTAGCTGCGATAGACCGGGAAGCGGGCGATGATCTCGGACAGGGCCTGGCGCAGGGCGTTGACCGAGAAGTCGCGGGTGCGCCGGTCGGCGTCGGCCACCTGCTTCAAGTCCGAGGTCAGGACTTCCAGCTCGCTGGCGAAGCTGGTCTCGAGGATCTCGCCCTTCACGGTGCGCAGGAGCCACGGATAGGGCTCGTCCATGCCGGTCGCCCCGGCATAGAGCGTCGCCACCGCCTCGCGCTTGCCCTGGTCGACGAACAGCCCGTCGATCTGGTTGAGCACGTCGTAGCCGGTGGTGCCGGCGATCGGCCAGGGCCGGAGCTTCTCGCCGGGTTCCAGGATCTTCTCGACCACGATGTAAAAGCCCGGGCCGAGCGCCGCCTGCAGCGCGCGGGCATAGCCGGCCGGATCGGCGAGCCCGTCGATGTGGTCGATGCGCAGGCCGTCGATCCGTCCCTCGCGGATCTGGCGGAAGAGCATCGCATGGGCGCCCTCGAACACCCGCCTGTCCTCGACCTTGAGCCCGGCCAGCGAGTTCACGTCGAAGAAGCGGCGGTAGTTGATGTCGCTCGCCGCGACCCGCCAATGAGCGAGCCGGTAGGCCTGGGCCTCCAGGATGCGGTGGAGCGCCCCGAAGCTGTCGGGATGGCCCTTGAAGCCGTTGACGAGCGTCACCGCCCGGTCGATCGCCGCCTTGAGGTCGCCCGAGGCCGCGACCGCGTGGGCGAGACGCCTTTTCAGGCCCTCCGCCTCGTCATGGAAGGTGGCCATGCGCTCGGGATGGGTCTCGTCGCCCATCCGGCGCAGGCGCTCGGAGATCGACAGAACCTCCGCCGAGGCCTCGTCGCCGACCTCCGTGAGCGCCGCGAGCGCCCGGTCGAGGATGATCGGGTAGCTCAGGGGGTTGACCGGGAAGCGGTGCTCGAAATGCCAGACGCTGAAGCCGCCCTCCTCCAGATCGAAGGCGAGCTTGAGGTCGCCCTTCTCCAGGGCCTCGCCGTAGCGATCGCCCAGGAACGGCACGACGAGCTTGTTGCGGGCACCCAGCCGGCCCCAGTCGATGTCGAAGGCGTCGGCCGCCGGCGACAGCGCGCCCCATTCGAGCACCGAGAGCCACCACGGGTTGTCGGCGCCGCCGACGCCCATGTGGTTGGGCACGATGTCGAGCAGGAACTTCAGGCCGTGGCTCTTCAGCGTGTCGCTGAAGCGGATGAACGCCTCCTCGCCGCCGAGCTCCGGGTTGATCTCGCGGTGGTCGACGATGTCGTAGCCGTGCATCGAGCCCGGCCGCGCCTTGTGGATCGGCGAGGCGTAGACGTGGCTGATGCCGAGCTTGGCCAGGTACGGGACGATCTTCGCCGCGTGGTCGAAGGTGAAGTCCTTGTGGAATTGCAGCCGGTAGGTCGCCCGCGGCGGCGGCGAGGCGAGGCGCGCGGCGCCCGAGCGGGGCCCGCGCTCCTCGGCCGAGAGCGAGGCGGCGAGCTTGGCGAGCGGCCCGCCCGGCGCGGCGATCGCCGCGAGGTCGCGGTCGAGCTTGCGGCGCCAGTTCGGGTAGCCCTCGGTGACGCCCGGCATGTTGGCCTGGCTCACCTCGCCGAGGATGTCCTCGTACTGCACGGCCGTCAGCACCGACGGGGCGCGGGCGAGGAAGCGCACCGCGGCCTCGAAGGGCGGCTGGTCCGGTACCTCCGCCGAGGGAACCAGCCCTTCCTGGTTCAGCGCCTCGGCGAGGCGCCGGCGCTCGTGCACCCGCTCGTCGCGCTCGCCCCCGGCCCGGTCGGCGTCGTAGAGGCCCAGCGACTGGCGCAGTTCCGTGTCGACCCCGCGCCACCAGCCGACGAAGGTCGGCAGGTCGTGGGTCGTGATGGCGCAGAGCGCGTCGCGCGGGTACTCGGCCGGCCGCTTGAACGTGCCGCCGTCACCGCGCTCGAAGGACAGGATGCGGTAGCTCAAGATACCGGCCTGCATCAGCGCATCGGAGAAGCCGGCCGGTGCGGTACCGAGATCCTCGGCGATGACGAGGCACTTCGCCCGGTGGCTCTCGAGGCGCAGGACCGCCAGCATCGCCTCGAACGGCATCGCCACGTAGGCGCCGCCCTTCGCGCCCGTGCCGACCGGGATCAGGAACAGCCGGGCGAGCTGGAAGGCGTGGTCGATCCGGATCGCGCCGGCGTGCCGCATGTTGGCCTGGACCAGCGCCCGGAAGGCCGCGAGTCCGTCGCGCTCCAGTTCCAGCGGGTCGAAGGGCGGCAGGCCCCAATCCTGGCCGCTCGGCGCCAGGACGTCGGGCGGCGCGCCGATCGACAGGCCGGCGGCGAAGCGCTCGGGATGCGACCAGACCTCCGAGCCGCCGCGATCGGCGCCGACCGCGAGGTCGCGGTAGAGCCCGAGCCGCATGCCCGAGGCCAGCGCCTGCCCGGCGGCGCGGGCGAGCTGCCGGTCGGCGAGGAATTGCAGCCAGGCGTGGTAGGAGACCCGCTCCTGGTGCTCGGCCGCGAATGTCAGGACCTCCGGCGTGCCGTTGCGGCGGTAGGCCTCCGGCCAGTCGCCGAGCCAATTCGCGCCCGTCGCCGAGAAGTGCTCGGCCAGGGCCTCGAAGATGGCGTGGGCCTCCAGGTTCTCGCCGGAGGCGGCGCGGAAGGCGAGGAACTCCGTGTCCCGTCCGGCCCGGGCCGGCGAATCCTGCCAGAGGGCTTCGAGCACCGGGCTCAGGACCTGCCAGACGCCGGCATGGTCGACGAGGGAGGCGTCGCGCAGGCGGGCGATCTCGGGCGCGGCCTCCGTCAGGAGACGCTCGGCCGGGCTGCCGGCGAGGCCCGGCAGCGTCGCGGGATCGATGAACAGCGTCTCGAGGAACAGCCGCGAGGACGGCGAGTAGGGCGAGACCTTCTGGCGGTCGGTCGAGAACAGGGCGTGGACCGGGCTCAAGCCCAGGAAGGCCGCGCCCCGGGCGCCGGCATCGACGGCGGCCCGGCCGGCATCGGCGTAGGTGCCGATGCCGAGATTGGTCTCGGAGCGCAGACCGTAGAGCTGCGCGGCGAGGCCCCAGTCGCGCGCGCCCTCGTCTCCGAGCGCCCGCGGGCGCCAGCAGCGCTGGGGCGCGGCGATCACCGTCGCCTCGGCGCGCCGGTCGCCGAGGGTGACGGTAAGGCGGTGGTAGCCCGGCGTGAGCGGCGGCAGCTCGATCGCGTCGGCCTCGGGCCCGAGCGCCACGCGCCCGTCGCGGGCAATGCCGCGCTCGTCGACGATGCGCCAGCTCACCGTGCCGGACGCCTCTCCCGGCCGCACCGGCACCCGGGCGGCGCGGCGCGCCTCGACCGGGATCAGCGGCGGCACCAGGCCGTGACGCAGGGAGCGGATGCGCTCCAGGCTCGACCGCGCCTCGTCCTCGGTCCCGGCCGGCAGGCCGAGGGCGGCGAGCAGGCCCCGGCGCACGTCGAGCGGGGTCTCGACGCGCTGGCCGAAGGCGTCGGTGTAGTCCGCGGCGATCCCCGCCTCATCGGCGAGCCGCGCGACGACATCCTCGGTCACGGCCATCTCAAAACACCTCTTTCACGAACACGCCCGACCAGGCGGGCAGGACCAGGGACCCGTCGTCGCCGTCCGAGACCGTCGGCGAGCGCCAGATGACGCGTCCGGGCAGCGGCCCCGGCGCGTAGGGCTCGCCGCCGAACACCCCGACGAAGCGCAAGCGCCCGCCGGCGTAGGACCAGGTGACGTCGACCACGTCGGGCCGCGGCAGCGTGGAGGAGCCGCCCTTCCAGGCGGTCTTCGTCAGCGGCACCACCTCGCGCTGGCGCAGGCGCAGGAGCGCGGTCGTGTCGGCCAGGACCTCGCGATGGCCGGGGCGGTCGCGCTCCGCCCAGTCGAGGACCGAGCGCCGGAACGTCGCCTCGGCGGTCGGGTCGGGAATCGTCTTCGCCTTCTCCTCGTCGGAGAAGGCGGCGAAGCTCTTGAACTCGCGCCGCCTCCCGTCGCGCACCGCCTTGTTCAGCTCCTCGTCGGGGGCGAAGTCGACGAAGAACAGGAACGGCGTCGAGGCCGACCATTCCTCGCCCATCCACAGCATCGGGATCTGCGGGCTGAGGAGCAGCCCGGCCCGCGCCAGCGCCAGCTTGCCGGGATCGGTGAGATGGCTCAGCCGCTCGCCGAGCGCCCGGTTGCCGACCTGGTCGTGGTTCTGCAGGAAGGTGACGAAGGCGGATGGCGGCAGGTGGCCCGAGGGCTCGCCGCGGGGATGGTCGTCGAGGGTCTTGAACGGCTCGCCCTGGTAGGCGAAGCCTTCCGCTAGGCTGCGGGCGAGATGCGCCGCCGGCTTGTCGGCGAAGCTCTCGTAGTAGCCGGCCTCCTCGCCGGTGAGCAGGATATGCCAGCCGTGATGGGTGTCGTCGGCCCATTGCGCGCTGTGCAGGATCGGCTTGCCGGCGCCATCGCGCTCAAGCCAGCGGGCCTGGTTGGCCTCGTTCTCCAGCATCAGGTGGATCGGGCGCTCCGGATGGGCGGCGCGGATTCGCTCGGCCAGCTCGGCGAGGAAGTGTTTTTCGGAGTCGTCCAGGATCGCGTGGACCGCGTCGAACCGCAGTCCGTCGATGTGGAACTCCTCCAGCCAGTACAGGGAATTGTGGACGAAGTAGTCCCGCACCACCTGGCCGCTGGTCTTGCCGTCGAAGTTGATGCCGGCACCCCAAGGAGTCTGGTGACGCTCGGTGAAGAAGGTCTTGGCGTAGGCGTGGAGGTAGTTCCCGGCCGGTCCGAAGTGGTTGTAGACGACGTCGAGGAAGACCATCAGGCCGAGGGAATGGGCCCGGTCGACGAGACGGCGCAGGTCGTCGGGGGTGCCGTAGGCGGAATCCGGCGCGTAGGGCAGGACGCCGTCGTAGCCCCAGTTGCGCGTGCCCTTGAAGTCGGCGAGCGGCAGGAGTTCGATCGCCGTGACGCCGAGGTCGCGCAGGGCGTCGAGCTTGTCGGCCAAAGCCGCGTAGGTCCCCTCCGGCGTCGCGGTGCCGACATGGCACTCGTAGATCACCGTCTCCTCGAACGGCCGGCCGGCCCACGTCCCGTCGGTCCACGCGAAGGCGCCCGGGTCGATCACCTCGGAGAGGCCGGACACGTCCTCCGGCTGGAAGCGCGAGGCGGGATCGGGCGCCACGAGGTCGCCGTCGATCCGGTAGCCGTAGCGGGCTCCGGCCCGGATGCCCGGCAGCGTCGCGCGGCGCCAGCCCTCGCCGCGGTCGTCCAGCGGATGCTCCTGCCCGTCGACCACCAGGGCGACGGTCTTCGCGGTCGGGGCCCAGAGGGAAAAGCGCACTCCCTCCGGTCCGATCTCCGCACCGAATGGCATGCTGTGGGCGCGCCGCATCGGGCCACCATCCTTCGAAAGCGAGGTTGAGCGAGCGGCGTGGGGAGCCGCTCAGGAAAGTCGGTCGGCGTGGCCCGGTTCCGCACTGCGGAAGGACCGCCTCGCGGCGGGAGCTAAGGCGGCGGGGCTGTCCGGCAATGCCGGTCCTGGCACCCGCTGTGGACGGCCGCGTTCCGCCGCGTCGGCGCACGACAGCGGCCGCCCCCTCGCGCGGCGCCCGGACGGCCGGTCAGGTCTTGCCGAGTGAGGCGTTGCAGGGCCCGACCTCGCCGGGAGCGGCGGGGCCGGTCAGAGCGCCCAGGCCAGGGTCGCCGCGAAGGCCACCACCACGGCGGCGCCGGTCGCGGTCATCGCCACCCGGCCGAACCCGGCCGCCGCCGCGGCGGCACCGTCCTCGGCGAAGCCGAAGGCCTGGCCCGCGGCCTGCTCGGCACGGGCGAGAGTGAGGTGGCGGGCGTGGCGGCTGACGGCTCTCATCGTCTGAACGCTCCTGCGGGGCGGGCCGTCCCGTCGGCACGAGGGACTGCCGCTCGGACAACGGTCGGTCACGGCCGAGGTTCCGGGGGGTATCGCGCGGGTCACCACCGTTTAAGGGAGTTTGTTTACGTCTCGGTGACTCTGGTACGGGTTCTCATGCGCGGCGCGTCCGCGCCGACCGACCACGCCGGATTGCCACGCCCGACGCCGCGCGAAACCGCTTTTTGTTCCGCGTTTGTTCCGGTATAGGGAGAGGATGACCTCGAATGCTGCCAGAGCCCTTCCCCCATCGCGAGGCCGTCGCGTGAGCGAGGCCGCACGAGACCTGTTCGGACCGGGAGGGAAGCCACCTGCCGGCAAGGACAACGCAGGCAAGAACCCGGCGGTCAAGGATCCGGCAGGCAGGGATCCGGCCGGCAAGCCGCTGGACCCGCTCAAGGCGGACGCCCTCAGGCGGTCGAAGCCGGTCGCCGTGCCCCCGCCCGCGGACGCCGCGGAGGCCGGCTACGACGCTTCCGCGATCGAGGTGCTGGAGGGCCTGGAGCCGGTGCGGCGCCGGCCGGGCATGTATATCGGCGGCACCGACGAGAAGGCGCTGCACCACCTCTTCGCCGAGGTGATCGACAACTCGATGGACGAGGCGGTGGCGGGGCATGCCAGCTTCATCGAGGTCGAGCTGGAGGAGAGCGGCTGCCTCGTCGTGACCGATAATGGCCGCGGCATCCCGGTCGACCCGCACCCGAAATTCCCCGGCAAGTCGGCGCTCGAGGTCATCATGACCACGCTGCATGCCGGGGGTAAGTTCGATTCGAAGGTCTACGAGACCTCCGGCGGCCTGCACGGCGTCGGCATCTCGGTGGTCAACGCGCTCTCGGACGTGCTCGAGGTCGAGGTCGCCCGCAACCAGACCCTCTATCGCCAGACCTTCTCGCGCGGCCACGCGCAAGGACCGATCGAGACGATCGGCCGGGTGCAGAACCGGCGCGGCACGCGGGTGCGCTTCCATCCCGATGCCCAGATCTTCGGCGAGCACAGGTTCGACCCGCGCCGCCTGTTCAAGATGGCGCGCTCGAAGGCCTACCTGTTCGGCGGGGTCGAGATCCGCTGGCGCTGCGCGCCCGCCCTGCTGGAGGGCGTCGAGAACGTGCCGGCGGAGGCGGTGCACCGCTTCCCGGCCGGCCTGAAGGACTATCTCGGCCGCGAGATCGACGGCAAGGAGCTGGTCGCCGACAACGTCTTCGCCGGCAAGGTGACGAAGCCCGGCAGCCACGGTTCGCTCGAATGGGCGGTGGCGTGGCTGGCCAACGACGACGGCTTCTCGTCGTCCTACTGCAACACCATCCCGACGCCGGAGGGCGGCACCCACGAGAGCGGGATGCGGGTGGCGCTGCTGCGGGCCTTGCGCGACCACGCGGAGCGGGTCGGCCAGGTCAAGCGCGTGCAGTCGGTCACCGCCGACGACGTGATGGCGACCTGCGCGGCGATGCTCTCGGTGTTCATCCGCGAGCCCGAGTTCCAGGGCCAGACCAAGGACAAGCTCGCGACGCTGGAGGCCTCCCGCATCGTCGAGGCGGCGATCCGCGACGCCTTCGACCACTGGCTCGCCGCCTCCCCGGCCCAGGCCAACAAGCTCCTCGACTGGGTGATCGACCGGGCCGAGGAGCGGCTGCGCCGACGCCAGGAGAAGGAGGTCGCCCGCAAGTCCGCGACCCGCAAGCTGCGCCTGCCGGGCAAGCTCGCCGACTGCTCGAAGGCGGGCGCCGCCGGCTCCGAGATCTTCATCGTCGAGGGCGATTCGGCCGGCGGCTCGGCCAAGCAGGCCCGCGACCGCGCCACCCAGGCGATCCTGCCCTTGCGCGGCAAGATCCTCAACGTCGCCTCGGCGAGCCGGGACAAGCTCGGGGCGAACCAGCTCCTGTCCGACCTGATCCTGGCGCTCGGCTGCGGCATCGGCAAGCAGTACCGTCACGACGACCTTCGCTACGAGAAGGTCATCATCATGACCGACGCCGACGTCGACGGCGCCCACATCGCCTCGCTGCTGATCACCTTCTTCTACCGGCAGATGCCGGAGCTGATCGAGCAGGGACACCTCTATCTCGCGGTCCCTCCCCTCTACCGGCTGACGCAAGGCGCCAAGAGCGCCTATGCCCGGGACGACCGGCACAAGGAGCAGCTGCTCAAGACCACCTTCAAGTCGGGCAAGGTCGAGATCGGCCGCTTCAAGGGCCTCGGCGAGATGATGCCGGGCCAGCTCAAGGAGACCACGATGGACCCCAGGAAGCGCACGCTGCTGCGGGTCGAGGTGGTGGAGGAGGCCCGCGACGCGACCGGCGACACCGTCGAGCGGCTGATGGGCAACAAGCCCGAGGCCCGCTTCGCCTTCATCTCCGAGCGGGCGGTCTTCGCCGACGAGATCGAGCTCGACATCTGATACCCGGACGCCTTCGCATCGACACGTCGGTGCGAAGGCGTCCGGCGCTCCAGCGCCGGCGCCCCGTTCGGGCTTGGCCAGCGCCCTCGCGTTCGAAGGCGCGGCGATACGATCCGGGCAGCGGCGGGACGCTTCGTCCCCGGGCTCTCTCGAACGCGAAGAAGGCCCGGTCGCTCGCGCGGCCGGGCCTTCTTCGTACGGTCGTGACCGGCCGGCGCGGCAGCCTTGCATTCCGCCTTGCGTCCCGACGCGAAAAGCCCGGCCGTGAGGCCGGGCTCCGCGCTCCGTCGGTCTGACGGAACGTGACGACTAGAAGCCGTTGAACTTGTAGTTCAGGCCGGCGCGGACCACCGCGAACTCGGTGTCGCGACGGTCCTGGCCCGGGTTCACGACGACCACGCCCCGCGAGGCGGTGGTGATCACGGTGCCGGCGTTGTTGATCGCGAAGGCGCCGTTGTTGCGGTTGCCCTGGTCGAGGTTCACGTACAGGCCTTCGACCTTGAGGGTCACGGCCGACGAGCGGAAGAAGTTCAGGAACGAGTCGGTGGGCAGAGCGTACTCGACGCCGCCGCCGACGACCCAGCCGGTCTGGAACTCGTCACGCGAGCTGTTCGGCAGGCCGAAGTCGCGACCGCCGCCCGAGCCGTAGGCGAAGCCGCCGGTGCCGTACACGAGGGTGCGGTCCCAGGCGTAGCCGAGGCGGCCGCGCACGGTGCCGAAGTAGTCGAGGCCCGAGATGCCGGTCGGGTTGAAGACCTGCTGGGCGGCGATCGGGCCGGTGGCGGCGAAGCGGTTCCGGTCACGGCCGAAATCGACGTACTGGGCGTCGGCCTCGATGCCGACCACGACGCCCGAGCCCGGGGTGAACTGGTAGTTGTAGCCGACCTGGCCGCCGCCGACGAAGCCGTCCGCCGAACGCTGGCCCGGGAAGGCGATCACGGTGGGGGTGGCGACGAGGCCGGTGGCCGGGCCGACGCCGATCACGGGGCCGGCGCGACGATCATCGGTGCCGAAGCCGTAGCCGGCGTTGAAACCGGCGTAGAAGCCCGTCCACGTGAAGACCGGCACCGGGGTGAAGACCGGCGGCGGGGCGACGCGACGCGGCAGGTCGGCAGCCGAGGCGGCGGCGGACAGGCCGACGAGGGCCACGGAGGCGAGGAGGATCTTCTTCATTGTCTGACTGGTCCTGATTGGCGAGAGCCGGCGCGCTTCTATCCCCGGTCGGTCACCCGGTCTGTCGCATTCCTGCAACGAGGACAGGGTTTACCCGCCCACCCGTCAACGAAACGTGAATCGGCGGCGACCGCCGTCGCGAAAAATCGAGCCGCCACGGTCACTTGCCATTAACCATGGTGCCGCAGCCTCACGGCTCGCACCATCAGCCGAGAGACCGAGATGTCCCCATCCGGGCGTGAACCCGCGCCGCCCTCCCTGCTCCGGCGCACCTGGCGGATGGCCCTGATCGCGGTCGCGACGTCCCTGGCGGCGACCCACTACCTCGCCTCCCGGCAGTCCCGAGGCCCGGTCCAGGAGACGGTCGCGTCGTTGCGCGGCCTCGTCGAGCCGGAGACCACCGGGTCGATTACCGGCAGCGCCGCGCGCACGCGCCTGGATCCCTGCGCCGCGGCGCCGCGTCCCTGACCCGGCGCGCCCCCGGCGGCCATCCACCGGACCAAAGGCCAGGGTGGCGGACAAATCCCGGTCAGCCCTTGACAAATGGGCTCGCATCGGGCGTGTCCTGCGGGCGGTCGCGTGCCCGACGCGACGGAGCAATGGCGTGAACGTCCCGCCCCGGCACCTCCGGCGCGAAACGGCCTCGAAACGACTTTGCCTCCCCGGCCGTTGCCGCGACGGTGTCTCCGCGCCGGCCCGATCCGCCCGCGCGCAACGGTTCTCTTCAGGATGTCATTCGCCGAACTGGGTTTAAGCGAGAAGGTCCAGCAGGCCGTCGAGGCCGCGGGCTACACCACGCCGACCCCGATCCAAGCCCAAGCCATTCCGCACGTGCTCGCGCGGCGCGACGTTCTGGGCGTCGCCCAGACCGGCACCGGCAAGACGGCGGCGTTCACGCTGCCGATGCTCACCCTGCTCGAGCAGGGCCGGGCCCGGGCCCGGATGCCGCGCACGCTGATCCTCGAACCGACGCGCGAGCTCGCCGCGCAGGTCGAGGAGAACTTCGAGCGCTACGGCAGCAACCACAAGCTCAACGTTGCCCTGCTGATCGGTGGCGTCTCGTTCGCCGACCAGGACCTCAAGATCACCCGCGGCGTCGACGTGCTGATCGCGACGCCCGGGCGGCTGCTCGACCATTTCGAGCGCGGCAAGCTGCTTCTCACCGGCGTCGAGCTCCTCGTCATCGACGAGGCCGACCGGATGCTCGACATGGGGTTCATCCCCGACATCGAGCGGATCGTGAAGATGGTGCCGTTCACGCGCCAGACGCTGTTCTTCTCGGCGACGATGCCGCCGGAGATCCAGCGCCTCGCCGACGACTTCCTGCACAACCCGGTCCGCATCGAGGTGGCACGCCCCGCCTCGACCGCCGCCACCATCACCCAGCGGCTGGTCGCGACGGGGGCGGAGGGGCACCAGAAGCGCAAGACCCTGCGCAAGCTGATCCGCGCGGCGGAGGAGCTGAACAACGGCATCATCTTCTGCAACCGCAAGCGCGACGTCGCGCAGCTGCAGAAGTCGCTGTCGAACCACGGCTTCAACGTCGCGGCCCTGCACGGCGACATGGACCAGCGCGCCCGCATGGCGGCGCTCGACGCCTTCCGCTCGGGCGAAGTGCCGCTGCTCGTCGCCAGCGACGTGGCCGCCCGCGGCCTCGACATCCCGGCGGTGAGCCACGTCTTCAACTTCGACGTGCCCCATCACGCCGAGGACTACGTCCACCGGATCGGCCGCACCGGCCGGGCCGGCCGCACCGGCACCGCCCTGACCCTGATCGGGCGCGGCGACGAGAAGTCGCTCGCCGCGATCGAGACCCTGATCGGCCAGCCGATCGCCTGGGCGGACGGCGACCTTGCCAGCCTGCCCGAGGACGAGCCGGGCGAGGCGACCGAGCGGCGCGGCCGTGGCGGCCGCGGCCGCCGGGACGAGGGCCGGCGCCAGGACGGACGGCAAGCGCAGGGCGGCAAGGACCGCGGCGGCCGGGACGAGGGCGGCAGCAGCGAGGGACGTCGCGACGAGACGCGCCGCCGCCGGGCTTCCCGCAATGCGCGCTCCGAGGAGACGGCGCCGTCGCCGCGCAACGGCGAGGCGCCGCGGGTCCGCGAGGACCGTCGTCCGGTGCAGGAGGAGCGGCGTCCGCAGGACGAGCGCGCCCCCGCTCGCCGCAACGACCGCGGCCGCCACCGGGACGACGATGCGATGCCGGAGGCCGAGATCGGCATGGGGGCGCACGTCCCCGCCTTCCTGCTGCGCCCGGTCGTGCTGAAGAAACGCACCGAGGGCGAGTAAGCGCCCGAAACCGGTCCCGTTAGCGCTTGGCGGTCGTGCGCTTTAACTGCTTCTCCACGGACCTCGCTTAGAGGTCTGTGAGAGGCGCCGGCCAGTAGCCGGCGCCCAGCGCGGAGACGTTCGATGCCTGACCTGAGCAGCGCCGAGCTTGATCGGAGCTTCCTGTTCGGTCAGCGGGCGATGGAGCTGATGAAGGCGTACCGCTCGCCGGCGACGCCCCGCAGCTATTCCGTCTGGTATACCTACGTCGCCGGTCTGAACCCGCAGCTCACCGAGGCGGTGAAGCGGATCACCGCCGAGCACGGCGCCCTCCCCGACAAGCACATCGACCAGCTGTTCGAGACCTACCTCGACGGCCGCCGGCTCTCGACCGAGACCGAGCGGGCGAGCACCGGGGTGATCGCCGAGATCGAGCAGATCATGGAGATGCTGGATACGGCGCTCGGCTCCACCGCGCGCTACGGCGCCTCGCTCCAGGCCTTCAGCCAGGACCTCGCGGGGCCGGCCGTGAACCGCGCCCGGGTACGGGAGATCGTTTCCTCCCTCGTCGTCACCACCCGGGACGTGGCCGCCAACAACCGCACCCTCGAGGCGCGGATGCGCGAGAGCCGCAACGAGATCGAGACCCTGCGCGAGACCCTCGAGGCGGTGCGCGTCGAATCGCTGACCGATCCCCTCACCGGCATCGGCAACCGCAAGCACTTCGAGGAGATGCTGCACAAGGCCGTCGACCACGCCGCCGTGCAGGGTCAGCCGCTCTGCCTCGTCGTGCTCGACATCGACCATTTCAAGCGCTTCAACGACCTCTACGGCCACCTCACCGGCGACCAGGTGTTGCGGCTGGTGGCGATGACGATGCGGGAATGCGTCGAGTCGCGCACCACCATCGCGCGGTTCGGCGGCGAGGAGTTCGGCATCATCCTGCCGGACAACGACCGGTCCGCGGCACGCGAGGTGGCCGAGAAGGTCCGCACCAGCGTGATGGGCCGCGAGCTGGTCAAGCGCTCCACCGGGGAGAGCCTCGGGCGGATCACGATCTCGGTCGGCCTCGCCAGCTATCGCCGCGGCGATACCGCGGTGTCGCTGCTCGAGCGCGCCGACCACTGCATGTTCACGGCCAAGCGCTCGGGCCGCAACCGGGTCGTCGACGATTCCGCCTCGGTCGACACCATGAACGACGTCGCCTGAGCGGGATCGGGCGGCGCGCGGACGCGCCGCCGCTCCCCTGCGTCAGGCGTGGGCAGCCGTCAGGGCGTTCGGATCGGCGGGCGTGATCGCGACCGACTCGCCGCAGCCGCAGGCGGAGGTCTGGTTGGGATTGTTGAACACGAACTGCGACGCCAGCTTCGTGGTCTGGAAATCCATCTCGGTGCCGAGCAGGAACAGCACCGCCTTCGGATCGATGAAGACGCGGACGCCCTTGTCCTCGATCATGTCCTCGCCGGCTTTACGCTCCTCGGCGTATTCCATCGTGTAGCTCATGCCGGCGCAGCCGCCGTTCTTGACCCCGACGCGCAGGCCCGCGATCGGGCGCTCGGCGTCGGCCATGATGCCCTTGATCCGCGCGGCGGCGGCCTCGGTCAGCGACATCACCTTGAAGCTCGGTGCCATTGTGAAAACTCTCTCCGACGGCCGGGTTCAAGGCCCGGGCGGTTGAGGCGTGACGTTACCGACGCAAGATAAGCATCCCGGCGCCCGCGGTCCACCGCGGGACGTGCTAGGATGGAGTGTGACGGAGGCGGCGATGGCGGATGCGGCGCGCCGGCGGATGACGCCGGAGGAGTTCTTTCACTGGCAGGAGGGCCAGGACGAGCCGTTCGAGCTCGTCGACGGCGTCCCGGTCCCGAAGCACCGGATGATGACAGGGGCGAGTGTCCAGCATGACCGGGTGACGGTGAACGTCATCATCACGCTGGGCAATCAGCTTCGCGGATCCGGCTGCCGGCCGACGACCGACGACGTCTCGCTGCGGACCAGCATCACCACGATTCGGCGGCCCGACGTCACGGTCGAGTGTGGCGAACTGGTCTACGACACCCACGAGTCCCGCGAGCCGCGCCTCGTCGTCGAAGTGGCGTCCCCCTCCACGACCACCGTCGACCGGACGGTGAAACTGGAGGAGTACAAACGCCATCCGACGCTCCGGTACATTCTGCTCCTCGAGACCGTGGCCCCGGTCGCCCTGCTCTACCGCCGCGAGGCGGAGAGCTGGCAACCGGAGCTGTTCGAGGGGCTCGATGCCGTGATCGATCTGCCGGAGCTCGGCGCGAGCCTGGCACTGGCTGAGGTCTATGGTGGCCTCGCCTTCCCGCCCCGCATCACCGACGCGATGCGCTGAGCGCCCTCACCACATGTCCAGCGCGATGCGGGCCTCGTCCGACATCCGGCTCTGGTCCCACGGCGGGTCGAACACCATCGTGACGCTGCAGCCGGCGATGCCCGGCACCGCCGCGACGGCGTTCTCGACCCAGCCCGGCATCTCGCCGGCGACCGGGCAGCCCGGCGCGGTCAGGGTCATGTCGATGGCGACGTTGCGGTCGTCGGCGATGTCGACCCGGTAGATCAGGCCGAGCTCGTAGATGTCGGCCGGGATCTCCGGGTCGTAGACGGACTTGAGCGCGGCCACGATGCCGTCGGTCAGGCGGTCCATCTCCTCCGGCGGGATCGCCGCGGCGTTCACCTGGGCGTTCAGCGGCGGGGTATTCGCGCCGCTCGCGGCGGGGGTATCGGTCATGGTGTCCTCACGCGAACATCCGTTCGGCCCGGGTCAGCGCCGAGACGAGGGCGTCGATCTCCGCCGTCGTATTATACAGGCCGAACGAGGCGCGACAGGTCGAAGTGGTGCCGAAGCGCTTGAGCAGCGGCATGGCGCAGTGGGTGCCGGCCCGCACCGCGACGCCCTGGCGGTCGATCACCGTCGCGACGTCGTGGGCATGCGCGCCCTTCATCTCGAACGAGATCACCGCGCCCTTCTCCCGGGCGGTGCCGATGATCCGCAGGCTGTTCATGCCGCGCAGAGCCTCCTGCGCGTAGGCCAGCAGGTGCGCCTCGTGCGCGGCGATGCGCTCGCGCCCGAGGCTCATCATGAATTCGAGCGCCGCGCCGAGCCCGATCGCCTCGATGATCGCCGGGGTGCCGGCCTCGAAGCGGTGCGGGGGCGCGTTGTAGGTGATGCGCTCCTCCTCGACGATCTCGATCATCTCGCCGCCGCCCTGGTAGGGCGGCAGGCGCTCCAACCACTCCTTCTTGCCGTAGAGCACGCCGATACCGGTCGGCCCGTAGACCTTGTGGCCGGTGAAGACGAAGAAGTCGCAATCGAGGGCCTGGACGTCGATCGCCTGATGGACCGCGCTCTGGGCGCCGTCGAGCAGCACCGGCACGCCGCGGGCGTGCGCGATGCGGACGATCTCGGCCGCCGGCGTCACCGTGCCGAGCACGTTCGACATGTGGCTGATCGCCACCATCTTGGTCTTCGGCGTGAAGAGTTTCTCGAACTCCTCGACCAGAAAGTTGCCCTCGTCGTCGACGGGGGCGAATTTCAGCACGGCGCCGCGGCGCTCGCGCAGGAAGTGCCAGGGCACGATGTTGGAATGGTGCTCCATGATCGACAGGATGATCTCGTCACCCTCGCCGATCAGCCCGGCCCAGCCCATGCAGGTCGCAACTAAGTTGTAGGCCTCGGTGGCGTTGCGGGTGAAGATGATCTCGTCGGTGGAGCGGGCGTTGAGGAATTGCCGCGTGGTCTCGCGCGCGCCCTCGAAGCCCTCCGTCGCGGCATTGGCCATGAAGTGCAGGCCGCGATGCACGTTGGCATAGGCCGTCTCCATCGCGCCCGACATCGCGTCGATCACGGCCTTCGGCTTCTGCGCCGAGGCGGCGTTGTCGAGATAGACCAGCGGCTTGCCGTAGACCTGCTGCGACAGGATCGGGAATTGCGCCCGGATCGCCTCGACGTCGTAGGGGGGCTGGAGGACGGGTGCGTTCATCTCGGGCTCTCGTGCAGGGGCGTGAGAGAGGGCCGGCCCGTGGGCCGGCCCATCAATGGCGGATATCAGCCGCGGCGGGCGAGCCACGCCTCGGTCTCGGCGATCATCGCCGCGCGGGCGCCCTCGTGGGTGACCGCCTCGATCGCCTCGCCGAGGAAGGCCTGGACCAGAAGGCTCTCGGCCTGGGGCCGCGGCAGGCCGCGGGCCATCAGGTAGAACAAGAGGTCCTCGTCCGGCGCGCCGCAGGTGGCGCCGTGGCCGCAGGCCACGTCGTCGGCGAAGATCTCCAGCTCCGGCTTGTTCATCATCTGCCCCTCGTCGGTGAGGAGGAGGCAGTCCGACTTCATCTTGCCGTCGGTCTTCTGGGCGACCTGGCGGACGATGATCTTGCCCTGGAACACGCCGGTGGCGTCGCCGTCGATCACCGTCTTGAACTGCTCGCGGCTGATGCCGCCGAGCGCCGCGTGGTCGGCCAGCAGCGTCGAATCGGCGAGCTGGCCGTCGCGGATCATCGCGGCGCCGTTGACGGTGGCGGTCGCGTCGTCGCCCGCGAAATGCAGGTAGAGCTGGTGGCGCGACAGCACCGCCCCGGTCACCACGTTGACGGTCTCGATATGCGAACCGGCGCCGAGGCGGGCCGAGATCGTCGAGAGCGCGATCGCCGCGTCGCCCTCGATGTTGAGCCGGCTGTGCAGCACGCGGGCGCGGTCGCCGATCACGACGTCGAGGACGTCGTTGGGCTGATAGGCGATCCCGTCCGGGCCCTCGTGGCTCTCGAGGATCGTCACCTCGGACTCGGTCCCGGCGACGACCAGCACGCGGGTCGCGGTCGAGAACGGGGCGTTGCCCGTGCCGACGAAGCGCAGGTGCAGGGCCCGCTCGACCTTGGTGCCGTCGGCGACCCGGATCACCACCCCGTCCGCCATGAAGGCGGCGTTGAGCTGGTAGATCGGGTTCTCGCGGGTCTGCTCGACCGGAGCGAGATGATCGAGGAGCGGGTGGCCCTCGGCCATGGCTTTCGCGAACGGCACCACCTCCAGGCCCTCGGGGAGGCCGGCGAGGTCGGAGAGCGCCGCGACCAGGTGGCCGTTGACGAAGGTGACGCGCGCGGCCTCGATCCCGGCAAAGCCCCGGGCGGCCTTGACCGCGTTGCGGGCGGTCTCAGGCTCCGGCGCGTCGGCCGGCGGGGCCGCCTCGCGGACGGCGGCGCGCAGGTCGGTGTACTTGAACGCCTCGACGCGGCGGTGGGGCAGGCCCGCCGCCTCGAAGTAGCGGAAGGCCTCCTCGCGGGCGATGGCCGCCCCCGGGAGCTTGAGCCGCTGCACCTCGAACAGCTTCGACAGCCCGGTCTCGGCGGCGGTGCGGAGGGTCGTGACGTCGGCCATGGTCACGCGGCCTCGCTCGACCGGTACTCGGCGTAGCCCGAGGCCTCGAGCTCGAGAGCGAGCTCCTTGCCACCGGACTTCACCACCCGGCCCTGCGCCATCACGTGCACGGTGTCGGGCACGATGTGGTTGAGCAGGCGCTGGTAGTGGGTGATGACGAGGAAGCTGCGGTCCTTGCCGCGCAGCGCGTTCACGCCCTCGGAGACGATGCGCAGGGCATCGATGTCGAGCCCGGAATCGGTCTCGTCGAGGACGCAGAAGCGCGGCGACAGCAGCGCCATCTGCAGGATCTCCATGCGCTTCTTCTCGCCGCCGGAGAACCCGACGTTGAGGGCGCGCTTGAGCATGTCCTTGTTGATCTCGAGCTTGTCGGCCGCGGCGTAGACCTGGCGCATGAAGTCGGGCGTGGTCAGCTCGTCCTCGCCGCGGGTCTTGCGCTGGGCGTTCATCGCCGCCTTGAGGAAGGTCATGGTGCCGACGCCCGGGATCTCCAGCGGGTACTGGAAGGCCAGGAAGATGCCGGCGGCGGCACGGGCATCCGCCTCCATCTCGAGGATGTTCTCGCCGTCGAGCAGGATCTCGCCGTCGAGGACCTCATAGTCCTCCTTGCCGGCGATGACGTAGGACAGGGTCGACTTGCCGGAGCCGTTCGGCCCCATGATGGCGGCGACCTCGCCGTCGTTGACGGTCAGGCTCAGGCCGTTGAGGATGCGCTTGTCCTCGATGTTGACGACCAGGTTCTTGATTTCCAGCATGGTAGAATAGTCCTGACGGGAGCGCGGGCCGACCGTGCGGCGCCGCGTCCGTTGAGAATGATGTCGAGATCGGGTGCTCCCGGCGGTCCGCCGGGAGCGTGGGGAGGGATCAGCCCACCGAGCCTTCGAGGCTGATCGAGATCAGCTTCTGCGCCTCGACGGCGAACTCCATCGGCAGCTGCTGCAGCACGTCGCGGACGAAGCCGTTGACGATGAGCGCGGTCGCCTCCTCCTCGGAGAGGCCGCGCTGCTGGCAGTAGAACTTCTGGTCCTCGGAGATCTTCGAGGTGGTCGCCTCGTGCTCGAACACCGCGGAGGCGTTCTTCGACTCGATGTAGGGCACGGTGTGCGCGCCGCACTGGTCGCCGATCAGCAGCGAGTCGCAATTGGTGAAGTTGCGCGCGCCCTTGGCCTTTTTATGGGCCGAGACGAGACCCCGGTAGGTGTTCTGCGACCGGCCGGCCGAGATGCCCTTCGAGATGATCCGGCTCGTCGTGTTCTTGCCCAGATGGATCATCTTGGTGCCGGAATCGACCTGCTGCATGCCATTCGACACCGCGATCGAGTAGAACTCGCCGCGAGAGTTGTCGCCGCGCAGGATGCAGGACGGGTACTTCCAGGTGATCGCCGAGCCGGTCTCGACCTGCGTCCACGAGATCTTCGAGTTCGTGCCGCGGCAATCGCCGCGCTTGGTCACGAAGTTGTAGATGCCGCCGCGGCCTTCCGCGTCGCCCGGGTACCAGTTCTGCACCGTCGAGTACTTGATCTCGGCATCGTCGAGGGCGACGAGCTCGACCACCGCGGCGTGGAGCTGATTGTCGTCGCGCCGCGGGGCGGTGCAGCCCTCGAGGTACGAGACGTAGGAGCCCTTGTCGGCGATGATCAGCGTGCGCTCGAACTGGCCGGTGTCACGCTCGTTGATGCGGAAGTAGGTCGACAGCTCCATCGGGCAGCGCACGCCCGGCGGGATGTAGACGAACGAGCCGTCGGAAAAGACTGCCGAGTTCAGCGTCGCGAAGTAGTTGTCGGTGACCGGGACCACCGAGCCGAGGTACTTGCGCACCAGCTCGGGATGCTCGCGCAAGGCCTCCGAGATCGGCATGAAGATCACGCCGGCCTTGGCAAGCTCGGCCTTGAAGGTGGTGGCGACCGAGACCGAATCGAACACCGCATCCACGGCGACGCGGCGCTCCGGGGCGATGCCCTCCAGCACCTCGACCTCGCGCAAGGGGATGCCGAGCTTCTCGTAGGTCTTCAGGATCTCGGGGTCGATCTCGTCGAGCGACTGCGCCGCCTTGCGCTTCGGCGCGGCGTAATAATACAGCTCGTCGTAGTTGATCTTGTCGTACTCGACCCGCGCCCAGTTCGGCTCCTGCATGGTGAGCCAGCGGCGATAGGCGTCGAGGCGCCATTCGAGCATCCACTCCGGCTCGTCCTTCTTGGCCGAGATGAAGCGGATCACGTCCTCGGAGAGGCCCTTCTCGGACTTCTCCATCTCGATCGTGGTCTCGAACCCGTACTTGTACTGATCGACGTCGATGGCGCGGACGCGATCGACCGTCTCCTGCACTGCAGGCATACCCGTCTCCTACCGCTTACGGCTTCAAGGGCCGCGAGGTGATGACACGGCCGGTGGCGGGGGGCGCGATCACGCGGCCCGCTCCCGGCGCTTATATAGGGACGAAACCAGCCGATCGAAGGCCGCGAGGAACCTTTCCCCGTCGTCTTGCCGGCTGTTCCACCCCAAACTCACGCGCAGCGCCCCCGCGGACAGGGCGGACTCGACCCCCATCGCCGCGAGCACGCCGGAGCGCGAAACCTTGCCCGAGGCGCAGGCCGCCCCGGACGAGACGGCGACGCCGTCGAGATCGAGGGCGATCAGCGCCGTCTCGGCCTTGAGCCCCGGCACCGCGAAGCAGAGCGTGTTGGGCAGGCGCTCGGTCCCCGCCCCGAACACCACGGCGTCCGGCGCCCGCGCCCGCATGCCGGCCTCGATCGCGTCGCGCAAGGACGCGAGGCGGATCGCCTCGGCCTGCAACGCCGCCTGCGCGATCTCCGCCGCGAGGCCGAACCCGACGATGCCGGGCACGTTCTCGGTCCCGGCCCGCAGGCGCGCCTCCTGGCCGCCGCCGCGGACGAGGGCTGCGTCCAGCGTCGCGCCCTCCCCGAGCACGATGGCGCCGATCCCCTTCGGGGCACCGAGCTTGTGGCCCGACAGCGTCAGCGCGTCGATGCCTTTTATATTGCGCGCGACCGAAACCCGTCCAGCGGCCTGAACGGCATCGCTGTGGAGCAGCGCGCCGTGCTGGCATGTCAGCGCCGCAACCCTCGCCAGGGGCTGGACCACCCCGGTCTCGTTGTTGGCGGCCTGCACCGTGACGAGAGCGGCCACGCCCTCCGCCGCCAGGGCGGCGAGCCGGTCCTCGAGATGGTCCAGGCGCACCACGCCGTCGGCATCGACCGGCAGGGTCTCGGTCGCATCCGCGGGAAAGCCGTGTCCCTGCAGGCCGCACGGATGCTCGGTCGCACCGATGAGCAGCCGCGTCGGAGCCGGCAGGCCGCGGCGGCGCAAGGATCCCGACAGGACCGCGTTCGCCGCCTCGGTACCGCCGCTCGTGAACACCACCCGGGCGGGCGCCGCTCCGACGAGGGACGCGACCTGCGCCCGTGCGGCCTCGATGGCCGACCGCGCGGCCCGCCCCTCGCGATGAACCGAGGACGGGTTGCCCGGCAGCGTGACGAGCGCGCGCGCGACCGCCTCCGCAACCTCGGGCCGCACGGGCGAGGTGGCGTTGTGGTCGAGATAGGCGCGCTCGCGCTCCATGCGCTGAATTCCTTTGCCTTTCCCCCCGGGGGCCGTGCTAAGGCCCGCCCCGGACACACGTAATCAGATGGTGCGTGCTCGCCGGCGCGAGGCGCGGGACTGCGGCACCCGGTTGTTTAGAACGGTTCTAATCATTTAGAACCGTTCTAAGGGTGCTTTTATGGGAGACGGACCCCGAGTCAAGCATCGGGTCCGGGCTTCCCGCCTGCTCCATCGCCGCGCTCACGCACCGTTGAAGCCCGAAAGAGGTCGTTCATGCCCGAGGTCATCTTCGCCGGTCCGGCCGGTCGGCTGGAGGGGCGCTACCAGGCGCCGAAGCAGAAGGGCGCCCCGATCGCCATCGTGCTGCATCCGCACCCGCAATTCGGCGGCACGATGAACAACCAGATCGTCTACAACCTGTTCTACACGTTCGCGAATCGCGGCTTCGCGGCCCTGCGCTTCAACTTCCGCGGCGTCGGCCGCAGCCAGGGCTCGTTCGACCACGGCGTCGGCGAGTTGTCGGACGCCGCCGCCGCCCTCGACTGGGTGCAGGCGGTCAACCCGGAAGCGCGGGCCTGCTGGATCGCCGGCGTGTCGTTCGGCTCGTGGATCGGCATGCAGCTGCTGATGCGCCGCCCGGAGATCGAGGGCTTCATCTCGATCGCCGCGATGGCCAACCGCTACGATTTCAGCTTCCTCGCCCCCTGCCCCTCCTCCGGCCTGTTCGTGCACGGCTCCGAGGACCGGGTCGCGCCGGCCCGCGAGGTGATGCCGGTGATCGAGAAGGTGAAGACCCAGAAGGGCGTCATCATCGAGCACCAGATCGTCGAGGGCGCCAACCACTTCTTCGACGGCAAGGTCGACGAGCTGACCCAGACGGTCGACACCTACCTCGACAAGCGGCTGGGGAAGCGCGACGAGGCGGCGTAGCCGCAACCTGGAATGCACCGTTCGCTCCCACCCATGAGCTCGTCCGGAGGTCATGGGTGGGATGAAGTCTCGGATGCGGCCGGACGATTGCATCAATCCGGCACCGTGATCCCGCTCAGATCCGCCTTCGGCGCCGGGAATTGCGGGTCCATCGCCTCCAGGGTGTCGGCGATCAGCCGCGCCACCGCGAGGTTGCGGAACCACTTCCGGTTGGCCGGCACCACGTGCCAGGGCGCCAGCCGCGTGCCGCAGAGGGTCAGGGCATCCTGGAACGCCGCCTGGTAGGAGCCCCAGGCTTCGCGCTCGACGAGGTCGGCGGGGTCGAACTTCCAGTTCTTGGTCGGATCGGCGAGCCGGCTCTCCAGCCGCTCCTTCTGCTCCGCCTTCGAGATGTGCAGGAAGATCTTGAGCACCGTGGTGCCCGACAGGGTGAGCAGGCGCTCGAAGTCGTTGATGAGGTCGTAGCGCGGCCGCCACACCGCCTCCGGCACCAGCTGCTTCACCCGGACGATCAGCACGTCCTCGTAGTGGCTGCGGTTGAACACCCCGATCATGCCGCGGGCCGGCGCCTCGCGGTGGTAGCGCCACAGGAAATCGTGGTCGAGCTCCTCGGCGCTCGGCGTCTTGAACGACGAGACCCGGCACCCTTGCGGGTTCACCCCCTCGAAGACGTGCCGGATGGTGCCGTCCTTGCCGCCGGTGTCGATGGCTTGCAACACCACCAGCAGGCTGCGCTTGCGCTCGGCGTAGAGCCGCTCCTGCAAGGCCTGGATCCGGGCACGCACCTGCGCCAGCTCGCCTTCCGCTGCGGCCTTGCCGTCGGAGGAACCCGGCGCGTCGGGGTCGATCTCGGCGAGCCGGCACGGCGCCTCGGGCCGGCACTGGACCACGCCCGGCGGTGGGACCGGGATCGTCGCGCCGTGCTCCGCGAGGAAGCCCGGGCTCGCCGCGGCCAGCGATCCGGCCTCGCTCGCCCAGGCGGCGGAGGACGGGCGCGGATGGCCGGGACGCGAAACCGGCTTGTCTTTCGGGTTCTTCTTCGACATCGGGAAGCTGGGGGCTCCGGCGGGGATGGCGGCGTGCGACGGATCGGGATGAAGATAACGACGGCCAAGCGGGGCCGTTCCGAGAGGGACTCCCGATGAGCCGGGCGCCGCTCTACTTCGTGCGCCACGGCGAGACCGACTGGAACGCCGAGGGCCGGCTGCAGGGCCAGCGCGACACGCCGCTCAACCACAGGGGCCACGCTCAAGCCGGGGAAGCGGCCGAGCGCCTGCGCGGCCTTCTCGGCGCGGATGTCGGCGCCCTGCCCTTCATCGCGAGCCCGCTGGAGCGCACCCGGCACACGATGGAGGGCCTGCGCCGGGCCCTGGGCCTCGATCCCGCCGGCTACACCCTCGATCCGCGCCTGCGCGAGATCGGCTTCGGGGCCTGGGAGGGCCTGACCTGGAAGGACGTGCGCCGCAGCGATCCCGCCCGGTCGCAGGCGAGGGACCGCGACCGCTGGGGCTATTGCCCGCCGGGCGAGGGCGCCGAGAGCTACGCCATGGTGGCCGAGCGGGTGCGCCCGCTCCTCGAGGCCCTCGATCGCCCGACCGTCGTCGTCGCCCATGGCGGCGTCGCCCGCGCCGTCATGGTGGCGCTCGGGGCGGCGAACACCGAGGATGCGCCCCATCTGGAGATCCTGCAGGGGCGGATCCTGGTGCTCGAGGCCGGGACCCGCCGCTGGGTCTGACGCCGCGTTTTGTTCCCGGCCGTGCCTTGAACCGGCCCCGGTTCTCGTCCACCTCCCGCCTGTCCGCCCCCGGGGGGACGCGCGATCGAAAACCCCGTCCGCACCGGAATCCGGTGATGCCGGTCTCGACCCGGCCCCCTCGAGCTCAACGGCCCGCCCGGGCCAGCGGAGTCGCTTGATGAACCACACCGCCGGGACCGTCCGCCCGTCGAGCCACGCGGCGAGCCAGCCGGCTCTCCCGCCCGCGGGAGCGGCGGTGCTGCGCGGCCCCGTGCGGCCGGACCTGCTGCGCGACGAGGTCCTGGCCGAGGTCTTCCGGGACACGGCGCGCCGCCGGCCCGACCATACCGCGCTGATCGACGCGGCGAGCGGCCCCGATTCGGCCTCCCGCACCCGGCTCTCCTACGCCGAGGTCGACCGGCGCTCCGACGCCGTCGCGGCGGGCCTCGCGGCGCGGGGCGTCAAGCCCGGCGACGTCGTCGGCCTGTGGATGGCGCGCTCGCCCGACCTGCTGGTGGCGCAGATCGGCATCACCAAGGCGGGCGCCGCCTGGCTGCCCTTCGACGCCGAGGCGCCATCCGACCGCGTCGCGGTCTGCCTGAAGGATGCCGACGCCAAGGCGCTCGTCGTCTCGGGCGCCCTCAAGGAGAAGGCACCGACCGAGACCTGCCCGGCCCTGACGCCGGACGAGATCGCGGGCGCGGCGAGCGGCCCGGCGCCGGACCTGCGGGCGGCCGGCCTGACGCCGGAGCACCCGGCCTACCTGATCTACACCTCGGGCTCGACCGGCGTGCCGAAGGGCATCGTCATCAGCCACCGCAATATCTGCCACTTCCTGCGCTCGGCCAACGACCTCTACGGCGTCGTCGGCGACGACGTGGTGTTCCAGGGCGCCTCGGTCGCCTTCGATCTCTCGATGGAGGAGATCTGGGTTCCGTATCTCGCCGGCGCGACCCTGTTCGTGGCGAGCCCGGCCCAGATGGGCGATGCCGAGGCCCTGCCCGACATCCTGATCGAGGCCGGCATCACCGTCCTCGACACGGTGCCGACCCTGCTCGGGCTGATGACCAAGGACGTGCCCGCCTTACGGCTGATCCTGCTCGGCGGCGAAGCGCTGCCGGAGCCGCTGATCGCCCGCTGGGCGACTCCCTCCCGAAAACTGTTCAACACCTACGGGCCGACCGAGGCGACCGTGGTGGCGACCGCCGCCGAGATGAAGCCGGGCGATCCGGTCACCATCGGCGGGCCGATCGCCAACTACACCGCCTACATCGCCGACGAGGGCCTGAACCTCGTCGGGCCGGGCGTGCAGGGCGAATTGCTGATCGGCGGGCCCGGCGTCGCCAAGGGCTACCTCGCCCGGCCGGAGCTGACGGCGGAGAAATTCGTCGCCAACCCGTATGGCGGCGACGGGTCCGACCCGGTGCTCTACCGCTCCGGCGACGCGGTCTCGCTCGATCACGCCGGCCGCATCGTGTTCCACGGCCGCATCGACGACCAGGTCAAGGTCCGCGGATTCCGGGTCGAGCTCGGCGAGATCGAGTCGCGGATCCGGGTGCAACCCGGCATCGCCTCGGCGGCGGTGGTGCTGCGCCAGGACGACGGCGTCGACCGGCTCGTCGCCTTCGTGGTTCCCGAGCGCGGGGCCGAGTTCGACCGGGGGCGCCTGCGCGCGGCGCTCGCCGAGACGATGCCGCCCTACATGATCCCGGCGCATTTCGAGGTGGTGGAGAGCCTGCCGGTGCTCGCCGCTTCCGGCAAGGTCGACCGCAAGGCCCTGCGCGCCGCCCCCCTCGCGGTGGTCGAGGCGTCCGGCGAGCAGGAGGAGCCGCGCGACGAGACCGAGGCGGCGCTGCTCGCCGCCGCCCACAAGGTGTTCGGCAACCAGCCGATCCCGTTCGAGGCCGACTTCTTCGGCGATCTCGGCGGCCACTCGCTGCTCGCCGCCCGCTTCGTCTCGGCGGTGCGCGAGGTGCCGGCGCTCGCCGCCATCACCCTCCAGGACGTCTATAACGGCCGCACGCTGCGGGCGATGTCCGAGGCACTGATCGCCCGCACCGGTGGCGCCGGCGCGGCGGCCACGACCCACGATCTCTCCTTCGCGCCGCCGCCGCTGCTGCGGCGCTTCCTGTGCGGCCTCGCCCAAGCGGTCGTGCTGCCCTTCGTGATCGCGCTCGCGACCGCGCAGTGGCTCGGCATCTTCGTCACCTACCTGCTGATCACCGGCGGCGAGCTCGGCTTCTTCTCCGAGATGGCGGTGCTGTTGCTGGTCTATATCGGGCTCAACGCCGCGACGGCTCTGATCGCCATCGCCACGAAATGGCTGGTGCTCGGGCGGACGAGGCCCGGGCGCTACCCACTCTGGGGCACCTACTATTTCCGCTGGTGGCTGACCCAGCGCCTGACCCCCCTCGTCCACGTCAAGTGGCTGCAGGGCTCGCCGATGATCCGCATCTACCTGCGGCTCCTCGGCGCCAAGGTCGGCGAGGACGCGCTGATCTCCGACATCGAGATCGGCGCGCCGGACCTCGTCAGCATCGGGCGCGGCGCCTCGCTCGGCGGCCGCCTGACGCTGGCCAATGCCGAGGTCGTCGGCAACGAGCTCGTCATCGGCCGGATCGCGATCGGCGACGACGTCGCCATCGGCACCTCCTGCGTCGTCGGGTACGACACCCGGATCGAGGACCACGCGGAACTGGCCGACCTGACGACGGTGCCGTCGGGCACCGTGGTCGGCCGCGCCGAGGCCTGGGACGGCTCGCCCGGCCGCAAGGTCGGCACCGTCGACGTCGCGCACCTGCACGCCGTGCCGGAGGCGTCGCGCGAGCGCCGGGCGGTGTTCTTCGTGATCTACGCTCTCCTGCTGGCAGCGATCCCGGCGGTCGGCCTTCTGCCGATCTTCCCCGCCTTCTACATCTTCGACCAGATCAGCGACACGCTGGCGACGATGACCGACGTGGACTACCACTGGTACCTGCCGCTCCTGACCTGGCCGACCGCGATGCTGATGACCGCCGGCACGGTCGGGCTGATCGCCGGCATCCGCTGGGCTGTGCTGCCGCGCCTGCGCGAGGGCAGCTACTCGATCCACAGCGGCACCTACCTGCGCAAATGGGCGGTGGCGCTCGCCGCCGAGGTGACGCTCGAGACCCTCTCGTCGCTCTTCGCCACGGTCTACATGCGGGCCTGGTACCGGCTGATGGGCGCCGGGATGGGCCAGGGTGCCGAGATCTCGACCAACCTCGCCGGCCGCTACGACCTGGCGGAAGTGGGCCCGCGCAACTTCATCGCCGACGAGGTCGTCTACGGCGAGGAGGAGGTGCGCCGCGGCGTGATGGAGCTGGCGCCCGTCCGCACCGGCGCCCGGGTCTTCGTCGGCAACGACGCGGTGGTGCCGCCGGGCGCGATCATCCCCGACGACGTGCTGATCGGCATCAAGTCGAAGCCCCCGGCCAACGACCGCATGGCGCCGGGCGAGACCTGGTTCGGCTCGCCGCCGATCAAGCTGCCGGTCCGCCAGAAGGTCGATCTCGGCCAGGCCCAGACCTTCGAGCCGGGGATCTGGCCGCGGGTCCGCCGCGGCGTGTTCGAGGCGTTCACCTCCTCGTTCTCGCCGATGCTGTTCATCACCTTCGCCATCCTGGCGATCGACTTCGTGTTCTACCCGGCGATCCTGGCCGGCGACTGGGGCGGCCTCGCCCTCAGCTTCGTCGCGGTGAGCGTGGTGATCGCGGTGCTGCAGACCCTGGTGGTGATCGGCGTCAAGTGGCTGCTGATGGGCCGCTACGAGCCCGGCATGCACCCGATGTGGTCGTGGTGGGCGATGCGCACCGAGGCGGTGGCGGTGATGTACTGGGGCCTCGCCGGCAAGGTGCTGCTCGAGCACCTGATGGGCACGCCGTTCCTGCCCTGGGTGCTGCGGCTGTTCGGCACCCGCACCGGCGAGGGCGTGTGCATGCTCGCCACCGACATCACCGAGTTCGACTGCGTCACGATCGGCGACTTCGCGTCGATCAACCGGATGTCCGCGCTGCAGACCCACCTCTACGAGGACCGGGTGATGAAGGTCGGCCGGGTCGAGGTCGGCCGCGGCGTCAGCGTCGGCGCCTTCGCGACGGTGCTCTACGACACCAAGGTCGGCGACTACGCCCAGTTGCGCCCGCTCACCATCGTGATGAAGGGTGAGACGATTCCCGCCAATTCCCGCTGGGAGGGCGCGCCGGCGGTGCCGGTGGTCCATCTGGCGGCCGCCGCGGAGTAGCCGGTTGACCCGGCGGGGCCATGCCGCCGCCGGGTCGTCGGACAGCGTCAGACGTTGCAGCTCAGCCCCAACGCCGCCAGCCCCTCGTCGAGGAGGTCGCCGACATTCGGGATGCCGAGCAGGTAGTCGGCGGTGCGGGTACCGGCGGCCTCGCGCTCGCGGGCGAGGCGGACCGCGTCGGGAAACTCCTCCGGCTCCATGTCGCCGCGGCCGACGAACAGGATCGCCACCAGCTCGGCGCGCTCGTCGTCGTTGAGGCCGGCGATCATCTCGCGCAGCTCCTCCTCGGTCGCGTCGTCGGTGCCGTCGACCAGCACGTCGCGGGCGCCGTCGTCGATCGGGTTCGAGCCGGAATCGGGATCGCTCAACCCCTCCTTCACGTCGAGGGCCCTGGCCCGCAGGATGAACTCACAGACCTTGTCAACGGCGATGTCCATCGGTCGAACCTCCTCATCAAGACGCACGCGGCACTCGGTGCAGCCTCAACCCGCGAAGCGGGGCCGGGTTCGCCTCTGGAATGCGGCGGCCTTCGCCATCACCTGACGGTCATGCATCCACGCCCGAGGTCCCGATGCTCATCAACGCCGCCTTCGCGGCCCTGCGGCAGGTCTTCTCCCGTCCGCTGCGCGCGATCCTGTGGAAGTCGCTCGGCCTCACGGTCGGCCTTCTCGTCCTGGTGTGGTTCGGCCTCACCAAGGGCATCGCGGCGCTGATCGCCGCCCACCCGATCTCCACCGACTACGCGATGGTCAACGCGGTGGCGTCGTTCCTGGCCGGGGCCGGGCTGTTCGTCGGCCTCGCCTACGTCCTGCCGGCGGTCTCGATCCTGGTGGCGGGCTACTTCCTCGACGACGCCGCCCTGATCGTCGAGCGCACCGACTTCCCCGACGAGGTGCCGGGCCGGGCGATGCCGTTCGGCCAGGCGATGCTCTACACCCTGCGCTTCGCCGGCCTCGCGCTGGCCGTCAACCTGGCGGCCCTGGCGCTGCTGCTGGTGCCGGGCATCAACGTCGCGGCGTTCTTCCTCGCCAACACCTACCTGCTCGGCCGGGAGTATTTCGAGCTCGCCGCCGCCCGGTTCCGGCCGTTGCCCGAGGCCGGCGCCATGCGCCGCTACCACAGCGCGACCGTGATGCTCGCCGGCGCGCTGCTGGCCGGGCTGATGCTGGTGCCGGTCGTCAACCTCGTCACGCCGCTCTTCGGCATCGCCCTGATGGTCCACGTCCACAAGGGCCTGAGCCGGGACCGGCTGCTGAAGGCACCGGCGGCCCACCCGCCCCTGGCGATGGACCGCGACCGGCTCGACGCCGGTCCCCGGTGAGCCGGCATCAGCCCGGGGCCGGGCGGGCCTGGATCACCGGGGCCGCGGCGGCGAGGATCGCCGCACGGTCGCGGCCGGGGGGCGGGTAGATCCGGCTGCCGTTGATCGTGCGCTTGACGGCCTTGGCCGCCGCGCCGACCGAGACCAGGTGCTCGCGCGCCCACCCCGCCGTGTAGGCGGCGCCCCAGGGGCCGAGATCGAGGATCGTGACGTAGTCCGGTGCCTCGAAGGACAGCCGCTCCTGCGGGTGCCCGGCGAGGTCGCAGACGGCGTTGTGGCCGGCGATCCGGCCCATCGGCCGGGCGTGCTGGCACGACATCACGGTGCGGTGGCCGGCGGCATCGGCCCGCGCCACCGCGATGTCGCCGGCCGCGAAGAGTCCCGGTACGCCCTCCACCCGCAGGAACGCATCGACCGGCAGCCGGCCGAGCGGGTCGAGGGGAACCCCGAGCGTCCCGGCGAGCGGGCTCGCCCGCAGGCCGGTGGCGAGGACGACCGTCAGGGCGGGCAGCCGCGCGCCGTCGGACAGGGTGACCCCGGCCGCGTCGATCGCCGCGACCCCGGCGCCGCCGCGATACCGCACCCCGGCGGCCGCCAGGGCCTCGCGGATCGCCGGGCCCGCCGCCCCCATCGCCGCCCCGGCCTGCGCGGCGGGATCGACCAGGGTCGTGCCGACCGGCCCGGCGTCGCCCGCCTGGTCGCGGGCCCGCGCGAGGCGCGCCGGCAGCTCGCAGGCGATCTCGAGCCCGACGAGGCCGCCGCCGATCACGACCGCGTCCCAGCGCCCGGCCTGGCGGCTGCCGGCCGCCGCGCGGACGAGCCGCTCGAGATGGGCGGCGAGGCGCTGCGCCCCCGCCAGGGTGTCGACGTCGAAGGCCGCATCGGCCCCGGGCACGTCCGGGCGCCGCAGCGCGCTCCCGGCGGCCAGGATCAGGCGATCGTAGCCGAGGGAGACGGGCGTCTCGCCCACCGGATCGGGCTGCAGCACCACCCGGCGCCCGACCGGATCGATCGCCGCGACCGTCGCGTCGACCTGCGCGACCCCGATCGGGCCGAGCACGTCGTCGTAGGGAACGCGGATCGGCGCGAGGTCGGTCTCGTAGCAGCGCACCCGCACGACGTGCGACCGGCCGGGCGCCACCAGGGTGACGGCGTCGTCGCGCCCGAGAAGGTCGCGGGCCCGCGCCGCCGCCGCGGCCGCCCACAGGCCGGCGAACCCACCTCCCACCACGACGATGCGCCCCGCCATCGCGGATTCCTCCCCGCCGGACCGGCCGGTCGCGCCGGCCGCACGCCATGGTAGCAGCCCGGCACCGGCCGCCTCATCACCGCCGAAAGGCGAGGGACCGTTGCGCCCTCCGCGGCCCCGGGGCACCATCGCCCGATGACGGCCGAGCCCTACGAGGTCCTCAACCAGAGCCCGCCCTTCGGCGACGCGAACCTGTTCGCGATCGATGCACCCCTGCGCGGAGCGCTCGCGGCCCTCGGGGAAGCGGCGGAGGCGGACGGGCTCGCGGCGTTCGGCGCCGCCTGGGGCTCGGCCGAGCGCCTCGACCTCGGCCGCCTCGCCAACGCGCATCCGCCGGTCTTGCACACCCACGACGCCCGCGGGCACCGGACCGACCGGGTCGCGTTCCATCCGGCCTACCATGCCCTGATGGCGGCGAGCGTCGCCGACGGGCTGCACGCCGCGATCTGGGACGGGGCCGACCCGGGCCGGCCGCGGGCGCACGGCCACCTCGCCCGGGCGGCCAGGGTGTTCATGGCGGCCGGGGTCGAGAGCGGGCATCTCTGCCCGATGACCATGACGAGCGCGGCGGTGGCGGCGCTCGGCCACGCGCCCGACCACCTCGCCGCCTGGCTGCCGCGGATCGCGAGCCGGCGCTACGACCCGTCCTTCCGGCCCTGGTACGAGAAGGCCGGCGTCACCCTCGGCATGGGGATGACCGAGAAGCAGGGCGGCACCGATGTCCGCGCCAACACAACGCAGGCCGCGCCGACCGGAGGCGACGGCTACGCCCTCACCGGCCACAAGTGGTTCTTCTCGGCGCCGATGTCCGACGGCTTCCTGGTGCTGGCGCAGGCCCCCGGCGGCCTGACCTGCCTGCTGGTGCCGCGCCACCGGCCGGACGGCAGCGTCAACGCCCTGCACCTGCAGCGGCTCAAGGACAAGCTCGGCAACCGCGCGAACGCCTCGTCGGAGGTCGAGTTCCGGCAGGCCCTCGGCTGGCGGGTCGGCGAGGAGGGCCGCGGCGTCGCGACCATCCTGGCGATGGTGCAGCTCACCCGCCTCGACTGCGCTGTCGCCTCGGCGGGCCTCGCCCGCATGGCCCTGGTGCTCGCCCTCCACCATGCCCGCCACCGCCGGGTGTTCGGCAAGCCCCTCGTCGACCAGCCGGCGATGCGCCGGGTGCTGGCCGACCTCGCCCTCGACGGCGAGGCGCAGACGGCGCTCACCCTCCGCCTCGCCGCCGCCTTCGACCGGGGCGAGACCCTGCGCACCCGGCTCCTCACCCCGGCGGTGAAGTACGCGGTCTGCAAGGCCGCGCCCGGCTTCGTCTACGAGGCGATGGAGGCTCTCGGCGGCAACGGCTACGTCGAGGAGAGCCCCCTGCCCCGGCTCTACCGCGAGGCGCCGGTCAACGCGATCTGGGAGGGCTCCGGCACTGTCATGGCCCTCGACGTGCTGCGCGCGGCCAGCCGCGCCCCCGAGGCGGTCGTCGCCCTCGTCGCCGAGCTCGCCGACGAGGCGGAGGGGCTGCCGGGCGTGCGCGAGGCCGCGGCCGACATCGTCGCTGCGCTCCAGGCCCCCGACGCCGAGGCCCGCGCCCGCTTCGCCACCGGCCGCCTCGCGACCCTGGCCGCCGCGGCGGCGCTGGCGACCTGCGCACCCCCGGCCCTCGCCGAGGCCTATGCGGCGACGCGGCTCGCCCGGGAGCGGGCGACCTACGGGGCGAACGGCATCGGGGCGGTGACCGAGACGGTGCTGGAGCGGGCCTTGCCGTAAGGGGTCATCCGAACACGACGTGCCCCATGATCCGCCCGGGCATCAGCGTGAACAATCCGGTGATCACCAGCGCCCCGAGAGAGGCGCCGATCATGGACCAGAGGCGAGGCCGGGTCCTGGACCACCACCCTGTCCACCTCGCCGCCACGCAGGCCGAGGCCTGCCTGTCATGACATCACCACTGCCGTGGATCGTTCGCCTTCGAATGAGGCAGCCTAAAATTTAGGCACCTTTGCCGCGTGGCATCCGGCGTCCCGCCCCCGGGCAAGTTGGCAGGGCTCTTGCAGCCCCCTCCCCGTCGATCACCACGGGGATGTCCCACGATGCCGCTGCTCACCCGCCTGCCCCTGCGCCCGCTCGGGCGGACCCTGTCGGGGCTCGCCCTCGCCCTCGCGCTGACAGGGACAGCGAGCGCGCAGGGCGTGCTGCGCATCGGCATGACCGCCTCCGACATCCCGCTGACCACCGGCCAGGCCGACAATGGCGGCGAGGGCATGCGCTTCACCGGCTACACGGTCTACGACGCGCTCATCAACTGGGACCTCAGCCGGGCCGACAAGGCCTCCGAGCTGACGCCGGGCCTCGCCACCTCCTGGACGATCGACCCGGCCGACAAGACCCGCTGGACCTTCAAGCTCCGGCCCGGGGTCACCTTCCACGACGGCTCGGCCTTCGATGCGAACGCCGTGGTGTGGAACCTCGACAAGCTCCTGAAGTCGGACAGCCCGCAATTCGACCCGCGCCAGTCGGCGCAGGGCCGCACCCGCATCCCGGCGGTCGCCTCGTACAAGGCGGTCGACCCGATGACGGTCGAGGTCGTCACCAAGACCCCCGACGCCACCTTCCCCTACCAGATCGCCTGGATCCTGATGTCGTCTCCCGCCAACTGGGAGAAGCAGGGCAAGAGCTGGGACGCGGTCGCCAAGGCCCCCTCCGGCACCGGGCCGTGGAAGGTGACCGGCTTCGTGCCGCGCGAGCGCCTGGAGCTGGTGCCGAACACGACCTACTGGGACAAGGGCCGGGTGCCGAAGCTCGATCGCATGGTCCTGGTGCCGCTGCCCGAGGCCAATGCCCGGGTCGCCGCGCTCCGCTCCGGCCAGGTCGACTGGATCGAGGCGCCGGCGCCGGACGCGGTGCCCTCGCTCAAGGCCGCGGGCTTCGCCCTCGTCACCAACCTCTACCCGCACAACTGGACCTGGCACCTGTCGCGCGCCGAGGGCTCGCCGTGGAACGACGTGCGGGTGCGCAAGGCCGCGAACCTCGCCATCGACCGCGAGGGCCTGAAGGAGTTCCTGGGCGGCCTCGCCACCCCGGCCGAGGGCTTCCTCACCCCCGGCCATCCCTGGTTCGGCAAGCCGAGCTTCAAGCTCTCGTACGATCCGGAGGCGGCCAAGAAGCTCCTCAAGGAAGCGGGCTACGGCCCGAACAAGCCGCTGACCACCAAGGTGCTGATCTCGGCCTCGGGCTCCGGCCAGATGCAGCCGCTGCCGATGAACGAGTTCCTGCAGCAGAACCTCGCCGAGGTCGGCATCAAGGTCGATTACGAGGTCGTGGAGTGGAACACGCTCATCAACATCTGGCGTGCCGGCTCCAAGTCCGACAGCGCGCGGGGCGGTACCGCGATGAACTATTCCTACCTGATCCAGGATCCGTTCACCGCCTTCATCCGCCACGCCCAGTGCAACCTGGCGCCGCCGAACGGCACCAACTGGGGCTATTACTGCGACCCGGCGATGGACAAGCTGTTCGACGAGGTCCGCACCACCTTCGAGCCGAAGGACCAGGTCGCGGTGCTCCAGAAGATCCACGAGAAGTTCGTCGACGACGCCCTGTTCCTGATGGTCACCCACGACGTCAACCCGCGGGCGATGAGCAAGAAGGTGCAGGGCTTCGTCCAGGCCCAGAGCTGGTTTCAGGACTTCTCGCCGATCACCATGGCCAAGTGATCACCATGGCCAAACGATCACCGGACCGAGTGAGCGTCTGACCGATCTCCCGCCCGGCCCGTGCCGGGGGGGACCACGACACCGACAACCGGCGCAGCCCCGGGATCCTCTCGCTCATGATCCTCTTCATCCTCAAGCGCATCGGCTACGCCGCCCCGGTCGCCCTCGGCGTCAGCCTGGTGTGCTTCCTCCTCGTCCACCTCGCCCCCGGCGATCCCCTGAGCGCGATCCTTCCCGTGGACGCCACCGCCGAGATGCAGGCGCAGATGCGGTCGGCCTACGGCTTCGACAAGCCGTTGCCGGTGCAGTACGGCCTGTGGCTCTGGAAGGTGCTGCACGGCGACCTCGGCACCTCGATCGCCACTGGCCGCCCGGTCCTGGCGGAAGTCGGCCGCGCCGTCGGCAACAGCCTCATCCTCGCCTCCATGGCGACGCTGATCGGCTTCACCTTCGGCACGTTCTTCGGCTTCGTCGCCGGCTACGCCCGCGACTCCTGGCTCGACCGGGTGGCCTCGTCGATCGCGGTGTTCGGGGTCAGCGTGCCGCATTACTGGCTCGGCATCGTGCTGGTGATCGTGTTCTCGGCCACCCTCGGCTGGCTGCCGCCGACCGGCGCGGGGCCGCAGGGCTCGGGCAACTGGGTCCCGGACATCGAGCACCTGCGCTACATCCTGTTGCCCGCCATCACCATGTCGGTGATCCCCATGGGGGTGATCTCCCGCACCGTCCGGGCGCTCGTCGGCGACATCCTGCACCAGGACTTCGTCCAGGCGCTGCGCGCCAAGGGCCTGTCGGAATTCGGCGTCTTCCGCCACGTGGTGAAGAACGCGGCGCCGACCGCCATCGCCATCATGGGCCTGCAGCTCGGCTACCTGCTCGGCGGCTCGATCCTGATCGAGACCGTGTTCGCCTGGCCGGGCACCGGCTTCCTCCTCAACGCCGCGATCTTCCAGCGCGACCTGCCGCTGCTCCAGGGCACGATCCTGGTCCTGGCGATGTTCTTCGTCACCCTCAACCTCCTGGTCGACGTGGTGCAGACCGCCCTCGACCCCCGCATCGAGAGGGCCTGATCCGATGTCGATCCAGACCTCCCTCGCCACCGGCGACCCCGTCGCGGCGGTGGCCGCCCCCGAGATCCCGGCCGTCGCCTCGCGCGGCTACTGGGGCAGCGTGCTGCGCCGCCTCGTGCGCGATCCGGTGGCGATGGCCGCGGCCTGCGTCATCCTGGCGATCGTGCTGGCGGCGATCTTCGCGCCGCTGATCGCCCCGATGGACCCGTTCAAGGGCTCGATGGTCCGGCGCCTGCGCCACGTGGGCGACGCGACCTACTGGCTCGGCTCGGACGAGCTCGGCCGCGACATGCTCACCCGCCTCCTCTATGCCGGCCGCCTGTCGCTGTTCATGGGCGTGCTGCCGGTCGTCATCGCGTTCTTCGTCGGGTCGGGCCTCGGAATCCTGGCGGGCTATGCCGGCGGCTGGGTCAACACGCTGATCATGCGCGTGGTCGACGTGTTCTTCGCCTTTCCCTCGGTGCTGCTCGCCATCGCGCTCTCGGGCGCGCTCGGAGCCGGCATCCTGAACTCGATCGTGTCGCTGACCGTCGTGTTCGTGCCGCAGATCACCCGCGTCGCCGAGAGCGTCACGGTGCAGATCCGCAACCGCGACTACGTCGAGGCCGCCCGGGTCTCGGGCGCGAACCCGTTCACGGTGGTGCGGGTGCAGGTGCTCGGCAACGTGCTCGGGCCGGTCTTCGTCTACGCCACCAGCCTGATCTCGGTCTCGATGATCCTGGCTTCCGGCCTGTCCTTCCTCGGCCTCGGCGTGAAGCCGCCGGAGCCGGAATGGGGCCTGATGCTCAACACCCTGCGCACCGCGATCTACGTCAACCCGGTGGTCGCGGCTTTGCCCGGCGTGATGATCTTCATCACCTCGATCTCGTTCAACCTTCTGTCGGACGGCCTGCGCTCGGCCATGGAGGTGCGCCAGTGACCGATCTCGACCCGCGCGACCGCGGCGGCCCGGCCCAGCCGCTCCTCACCGTCGACGGCCTGGTGAAGCATTTCCCCGGCAAGGGCGGTTTCCTCGGCAAGGGACCTGCGGTTCGCGCCGTCGACGGCGTCGATTTCTCGGTGATGAAGGGCGAGACGCTCGGCGTCGTCGGCGAGTCCGGCTGCGGCAAGTCGACGACGGCGCGCCTGCTGATGCAGATCGCCAGGCAGGACCGGGGCGACATCGTCTTCGACGGCGAGCTGCTGGGTTCGCGCGCCCTCGACCTGAAGGCCTATCGGCGCCAGGTGCAGATGGTGTTCCAGGATTCCTACGCCTCGCTCAACCCGCGGCTCACGGTCGAGGAATCGGTGGCTTTCGGGCCGAAGGCGCACGGCCTGTCCGCGGCGGCGGCGCTCTCGCGCGCCCACGACCTGCTGCGCCGGGTCGGCCTCGAGCCGCGGCGCTTCGGCGGGCGCTATCCCCACGAGGTCTCGGGCGGCCAGCGCCAGCGGGTCAACATCGCGCGCGCCCTGGCGCTGGAACCGCGGCTGCTGATCCTCGACGAGGCGGTCTCCGCCCTCGACAAGTCGGTGGAGGCGCAGGTCCTGAACCTGCTCACCGACCTCAAGCAGGAATTCGGCCTGACCTACATCTTCATCTCGCACGACCTCAACGTCGTGCGCTTCATGTCCGACCGGGTGATGGTGATGTATCTCGGCCGGATCGCCGAGATCGGCCCGGCCGACGCGATCCTCGGGGCGCCGCGCCATCCCTACACGGCGGCCCTGCTAGCCTCCCAGCCCTCGACCGACCCGGAGGCGCGGCTGGAGGAGGCGCCGCTGACCGGCGACCCGCCGAACCCGATCAACCCGCCCCCGGGCTGCCGCTTCCACACCCGCTGCCGCTTCGCCGCGGAGGTCTGCCGCACCCGCGAGCCCGGCCTCGACCCGGTGGCGGCGGCCCATTTCGCGGCCTGCCACATGGCGTCGCCGGGCTCCGGCCACCCGGACGCTCCTCCGGTCCCGATGGCGGCGTGAGGCCCTCATGAACGCACCCCTGCGCAACCCCGAAGCCGCCGCCGACGACGCCCTGATCGAGGTCCGCGGCCTCACGGTCGATTTCCTCGGCGGCCGAAAAGCCGTCCGGGCGGTCGGCGGCGTCGATCTGTCGATCCGCGCCGGCGAGGCCCTGGCGCTGCTCGGCGAATCGGGCTCGGGCAAGTCCGTGACCCTGCGCGCCCTGATGCGCCTCCTGCCGGAATCCCGCACCCGCATCGCCGGGCACCTCCGGGTCGACGGCCACGACGTGCTCGCCCTCAAGCGCAAGGCGCTGTCGGCCTATCGCGGCGGCACGGTCGCGATGATCTTCCAGGATCCGGGCCTCGCCCTCGATCCGGTCTACCGCATCGGCGACCAGATCGCCGAGGCCGTGATGCGCCACGAGGGCGTGTCCCGCGCCGCAGGCCGCGCCCGGGCGCTGGAGCTGTTCGAGCGCGTCCACATCCCCTCGCCGGCCCGGCGCCTCGACGCCTACCCGCACGAGCTGTCCGGCGGGATGCGGCAACGCGCCATGATCGCGCTGGCGCTGGCGTGCCGGCCCAAGGTGCTGCTCGCCGACGAGCCGACGACCGCGCTCGACGCCACGGTGCAGATCCAGATCCTGCTGCTCCTGCGCGAATTGCAGCGCGACCTCGGCCTCGCGGTGATCTTCGTCACCCACGATGTCGGCGTGGCGGTGCAGGTCGCCGACCGGGTGGCGGTGATGTATGGCGGGCACCTCGTCGAGGTCGGGGCGAGCGGCGACGTGATCGGGGCGCCGGCCCACCCCTACACGCAGGGGCTCTTGGCCTCCCGCATCACCCCGGATTCGCCGAAGGGCGTGAGGCTGCCCACCATCCCGGGCTCGCCGCCGGACCTCGCCGACCCGCCCCCCGGCTGCCCGTTCGAGCCTCGCTGCGCCTTCGCGGTGCCGGCCTGTCGCGAGGGCCTGCCGGCCAGCCTGGCGGCTGGCCCGAGCCACGCCGCCCGCTGCATCCGCCTCGGCGTGCCGGCCGCCTGAACCGTGCAGGAGATCGGCGCATTCCTTCGTCGCGCTTGACGACGCCTCCCGGGTGGCTCCTACTGCGCCGATAACAAGCGTAAACCGGGAGGATGTCTTGATGGGCGTGAAGCGACTTCTGTTGTCGGCGGGTTGTCTCCTGCTGTCGTTGGCACCCGTGTCGGCCCAGACGAACGTCAAGGTCGGCATCCTCAACGATATGTCGGGTGTCTATTCCGATATCGGCGGCAAGGGATCGGTCGTCGCGGCGCAACTCGCGGCGGAAGACTTCGCGGCGATCGACAAGAATGTTCACGTCGAGATCGTCTCCGCCGATCATCAGAACAAGCCGGATGTCGGCGCCGGCATCGCACGGCAATGGTACGACCGCGACGGCGTCGACGCGATCTTCGACGTGCCGACCTCCTCGGTGGCGCTCGCGGTCAGCCAGGTCACGCGCGAGAAGAACAAGATCTTCATCAATTCGGGCGCCGGCACCACCGACCTGACCGGCTCGCAATGCTCGCCCAACACGGTTCACTGGACCTACGACACCTACGCGCTCGCCAACGGCACCGGCGGCGAGATGGTCAAGCGCGGCGGCAACACCTGGTTCTTCCTCACCGCCGACTACGCCTTCGGGCAATCGCTGCAGAACGAGACCGCGGCGGTCGTGACGCGCAACGGCGGCAAGGTCCTGGGCTCGGCCAAGGTGCCGTTCCCGGCCAGCGACTTCTCGTCCTTCCTGCTCCAGGCTCAAGGATCCGGCGCCAAGGTGGTCGGCCTCGCCAATGCCGGCGGCGACACCATCAACGCCGTCAAGCAGGCGCACGAATTCGGCCTCACCGAGGGCGGGCAGAAGCTCGCGGCCTTGCTGTTCTACGCCCAGGACGCCAAGGCGCTCGGCCTCGAGACCGCCAAGGGGCTGGTGCTGACCGAGGCGTTCTACTGGGACCTCAACGACGGCACCCGGGCCTTCTCGCAGCGCTTCGCCAAGCGGGCGAACGGCAACATGCCGAGCATGAACCAGGCCGGCGTCTACGGCGGCATGATGCACTACCTCAAGGCGGTCTCGGCGACGAAGTCGAAGGACCCCAAGGTCGTGATGGCGTGGATGAAGGACAACCCGACCGACGACCCGCTGTTCGGCAAGGGCATGATCCGCGCCGACGGCCGCACGATCCACGACATGTACCTGTTCGAGGTCAAGAAGCCGTCCGAGTCGAAGGGCCCGTGGGACGTCTACAACAAGCTCGCGACGATCCCCGGCGACCAGGCGTTCAAGCCGATGAACCAGGGCGGCTGCCCGCTCGTCGGCAAGAGCTGATACCGCGGGGGGACGCGACGCCGCGTCATGCCGCGTTGCACCCGTCCCGGCCGGAGGATAACCCCGGCCCGGACACGGGTCGCGCGACGGGAGACGGGAACGCGGTGAGCAAGGCGACGACGACGAAACGCGGGCCCGCCAAGGCGGCGACCGCCCCCTTCGCCGAGATCGTGATGGTGTGCGCGAAGTGCGCCAAGCGGCAGGGCCTCGGCGCCAAGGCGGTCCGGGGCGGGCTGAAGCGCGCCCTCAAGGCGGACCCGCGCGGCCGCAAGGTGCGGGTGGTCCAGACCGGCTGCCTCGGCCTGTGCCCGAAGCGCAGCCTGACGCTCGCCACCGCGGGCTCCCTCGGGGCCGGCCGCCTTCTGGTGCTCGACCCCGCCCTTGAGCCGGCGGCGATGATCGACGCCCTGCTGCCGGCGCGGACCGACCGGCCGTGACCGCGCCAGGCCCCGGCCTCGGCCGCCGCCTGCTGCGGCGGGTGCCGCTCCTCGGCGCCGCCTTCGGGATCGTGCTGGCGCTCTGGCTCGTCGCCGCCAACGACGTCGGCGCGGTGGCGGACGCCTTCGGCCGCGTCGGCGTGCTCGGCATCCTCGCGGTGGTGCTGGTGCGGGTCGCGATCATCGGCCTGTGCGGCCTCGCCTGGGCCCGGGTGCTGTCCGGGCTCGTGGCGGTGGCCTCCGGTCCCTTCGTGGTGCTGCGCTTCGTGCGCGAGGGCGTCAACGTGCTCCTTCCCGTCGCCTCGGTCGGCGGCGAGGTGCTGGGGGCGCGCCTCCTCACCTTCTGGGGCGTCACCGGCGCCGCGAGCGCGGCCGGCATCCTGGTCGACATGTTCTTCCAGGTCTTCACCCAGGCGCTGTTCGCCCTGACCGGCGTGGTGCTGCTGTCGCGGATCGAGGGCGAGGAGGCCGCGACCCTCACCGCCTGGTGCGCCAAGGGCCTGGTTCTCACCGGCCTCGTGCTCGCTGCCTTCTTCGCGGTGCAGCGCTACGGCGGCGCGGCCTTCGTCGAGCGCCGGGTCACCGCGCTCGCCCGCCGCTTCGCCGCCGAGGGCGGTGCGGCCCCGGGCGGCGGCGGGGTGCAGGCGGCCCTCGACGCGGTCTGGGACCGGCGGCGCTGGTTGCCCCTGACCCAAGGCTTCGCGCTCCACCTCGCGGCGTGGTTCCTCGGCGCCCTCGAGATCTGGATCGCGCTGCAATGCATCGGCGTCCAGGGCGTGACACTCGCCGAGGCGGTGGTGCTCGAATCGCTCAGCCAGGCGATCAAGTCCGCCGCCTTTCCGGTCCCGAGCGGGCTCGGGGTTCAGGAGGGCGGCTTCGTGCTCCTCGGCAGCCTGTTCGGCATCGATCCGGGCACGGCGCTCGCCCTCTCGCTGGTCAAGCGGGTGCCCGACGTGGTGCTCGGCGTGCCGGCGCTGATGGCCTGGCAGGCGATCGAGGCCCGGCGCGGGCTGGTCGCAAAGGCGGTGCCGCCGGTTCCCTGAGCAGACTTGCGTTGGCAGGCCACACGGTACACGACACCGCGACCTCGGCCCGACCATAGGGGCGGACGATCCTCGTGAGTCTCCCCCCTTTCCCGGACGACTGAAACGACGTGGAAGGAGATCCGGGATCCAGCGGAAAAAGTGCCGCGAAGCGGCTCGATAGTCTGCAGCGTTGCAGACAGGCGGACGCTTCGCGACGTGTCATGCTGGATCCCGGATCTCCTTCCGCTGACGCTCCAGTCGTCCGGGACA
>NZ_LWHQ01000058.1 GCF_001653715.1 Methylobacterium platani | reverse complement strand
CAAAACTGAAAACGCTCTAGCACTGTCAGATCGACTGCCTGGAAGCTGACCGTCCGAACCGCCGCAATGGGTGGGAAGCGCAGCTTGGCATTCCAGCCCAGAGCGGACGCTCCAAACTCGACTTAACGTGTTCCTGGAAAGAGTCTCGCGGGCTGAAATCTTCATAAGAGCCTACTCTATTGCCGCGCCAAAGCGCCGAATAGCCTCATCAAGTATTTTTTGACTGCTAGCCCAGTCATCCTTATCGGTCTCGGCCGGGACCAGTAAGTCAGAGGCATCAACAAGTGATAGTTTGCTTTCCGAAAGCAGTTTCAGTCGCTGCTGGGCGTTTCTGAGATAGTATCTAAATGACCAATTACGGGCATTTTTATCTGTAATATACAACACCGTATTGTCAGATATAAGACTTACCAGGAACTTTTTAATATCTGCGAGCTCGTCAAGATATTCCTCGCTTACATCACTAAGAAAAACAGCCCTCCAAAGAGAAAACGCTACCCCAGTAAGCTCGTGCGCGGCATCTTGAAGCTCTACATTGCTGTTTAATTTTTTCTCACTTTGTACAATAATCCTATAAAGCTCTAAGGTGCTTTGCTGGTTTGCAGAGCGTCCTTCGACAAGCCAAGAGAAATGCTCCGGACTGATATTCGCTATCCGATCAGACATATTTGAACCCGCAGCTGTTTTAAGGCATTTCCCTAAAGCCAAGTTCGGTCAGGCGTAGGCAGCCATTGTCAGTTTCTTCGATCCATTTCTGGCTAGCTGCGTAATCTAAGCCCTGCTGAATATCCTCCATGTGAATACGTTGCCGAGAAGCAACAGCGACAAAGTTGTTCGCTCGCAGCACATGGCCGGGGCGGCTATTGAAGTGAGCGTAGATATTGAGAACCAGTCTGCCGCTCTCTTCAGGGGTGGGAAGCTTAGCCATATAATCTCCTCATACCTTCATATGACACACCGCCCGAAAGGTTGTCACCCAGCGTGGCACCTCCGGCATCGCCCATTCTGATCGTGGGTCTTGCGCACCAAGCTCGCAGGGAAGCGGACCTTCTGAGCGTCTGCAAAGGGTCGAAAGGAGTCCCCCACATGGCCAAGCCGATTGGGTAGAGGACAACAGCGCCGCTGTGGTCGCGGACCTCGCCCCGTACGCGGCGGCCGAGGTGCTGGACGCCCTGCTCGCCCTATATACGCCGCGCCCGGCATCTGGAGCCGCCAATGCGGCGTCGGCTTGGACCTCGAGGCGGCCTTGTGGACGGTGATCGGCGACCAGGACGAAGACGATCGGCGAGGGCGAGCCCCGGCGGTGCGAAGCGCTGGTGGCCGGCACGTTCGAGGCCTGTGGCGCCGATCTGATGGCGCTCGAGGCAGCCACGCGCCGGCGGGATGTGGTGGTCGCAGTGCTGCGGGTCGGTCGGGAGCATCTGATCGCTTAAAGCTACGCCCAAGCAGCAGGGGGCGATCCGCCTTCGCCTGCAGCCCCCAAATCGACAATGCTGGCTTACTATCTGCTTACCAACGCGAATTTCCGGTAAGCCAAAAGCACCCGCATCCCCGGCTAAGTGCTTGATTTTGAATGGTCGGAGCGAGAGGATTCGAACCTCCGACCCCTAGTCCCCCAGACTAGTGCGCTAACCGGGCTGCGCTACGCTCCGACGCCCCGAGAGGGCGAGCGGGGTATTAGCGCCGCGCTCGGTTCCGCGCAAGCCCCTTCTCGGCGCAAGCCCCTTTCCGGGCCGGACGGGCGATCGGCCCGCCTACTCGGTCACGATCACCCGGTTCGGCAATTCGTCGGTGTCGTCGGGCAGGGACGGGGCGGCCTCGGCGAGGATCGTGCCGGCGGCCTCGACCGCCCGTGCGAGCCCGTCGGCCAGGGCGTCGCGGCGGAGCGCCGCCACGAGGTCGTCGATCACGGCGCGCCAGCATTCCGGCGCGGTGCCGACCCCGACATCCGTCACCACGTCGGCGTAGCGCTCGGCCAGGGCGACGTAGATCAGCACGCCGGTGCGGCCGCGCGTGCCGGCAAGGCCCCGGGACCGGAACTCGTGCCGGGCGGCGGCGCGGGCGCGGGCGCGGCGGAGGGAGCGGGGCAGGACGCGGGCCAGGCGGGCGCGGCTCGGAGCCGCCGCGAGGCCGGCGAGCAGCGCCAGGGCGGCGACGAGCTGGAGCAGGAAGATTCTCGTGGCGGAGAGCCCGGTGAGGAGGATCAGCGGCCAGGGCACCAGCAGGGCGCCCGCCAGCGCCAGCGCCGGGGGCAGGCTGCGATAGGCGCCCGAGCGGGCCGCCACCATCACGACGATCTCGCCCGCGGTCCCGCGCTCGGCCGCCGCGACCGCCGCCGCGATGCGGGTGCGCTCCGCCCCCGTCAGGAGGGCGGGCCTCGTCTCGTCCGGCATCACCACTCTCCCGAGGCGCCGCCGCCGCCCGACGAGCCGCCTCCGCCCGAGAAGCCGCCGCCGTCGCCCATCCCTCCCCCCAGGCCTCCGCCGAAGCCGCCGCCGAAGCCGCCCGAGGGGCCCGGCACGACGATCCAGCTCCCGCCCGGGCGGCGGTGCGGCCGGCCCGGGCCGCCGCCCCGCCCGGCCAGGAGCCGCACCAGCATGAACCCGATCACCACGAGCAGGATCACCACCAGGATCGGGTCGAGGCCGCCGGCCGAATCCTCGCGCACCTCGGCCTTGCGCTGCCACTCGGCGGCGTCGCCGGAGAGGATGCCCAGGATGCCGTCGACCCCGGCCCGGATGCCGCCGGGAAAATCCCCGGCCTTGAACTTCGGCGCCACCGCGCTCGCGATGATCACCTTCGACAGCGCGTCGGTCAGCGCGCCCTCGAGGCCGTAGCCGACCTCGATCCGCACCTTGCGCTCGGCGGGTGCGACGAGGAACAGCACGCCGTTGTTCCTCGCCCCGGTGCCGAGGCCCCAGGCGCGGAACAGCCGGTTGGCGAAATCCTCGACCGAGGTGCCCTGGAGCGAGGGCACGGTGGCGACGACGACCTGGTCGGTGGTCCGGTCCTCGTGCGCCTTCAGCCGGGCCGCGAGCGCCGCCGCGTCCTCGGGCTGCAGCAGCCCGGCGCCGTCGACCACCCGGCCGGTCAGCGGCGGCAGGTCGAGGGACGCCGCCGCCCCGGCCCAGAGGATCGCCAGGAGGGCGAGGAGGGCGGCGCCCGGGGCCTTGCGCATCCGGCTAGAACTTCACGTTCGGCGGGCGGGCGGCGTCGGGGGTGGCGGTGAAGGCCTCCATCGGCTTGGCGTCGGGATAGAGGGTGGAGGCGATCCAGCGGCCCGGGATCGTGCGGATCTCGGTGTTGTAGGCCTGCACCGCCTGGATGTAGTCCCGCCGCGCCACCGCGATGCGGTTCTCGGTGCCCTCGAGCTGCGATTGCAGGGCGAGGAAGTTGGCGTTCGACTTCAGGTCGGGATAGCGCTCGACGGTGACGAGGAGCCGGCCGAGCGCGCCCGAGAGCTGGTTCTGGGCGTCCTGGAACTCGCGGAACTTCTGCGGGTCGCTGACCGTCGACGCATCGACCTTGACCGAGGTCGCCTTGGCGCGGGCCTCGGTCACCTGCACCAGCACGTCCTTCTCCTGCTGGGCGTAGCCCTTCACGGTCTCGACGAGGTTCGGGATCAGGTCGGCGCGGCGCTGGTACTGGTTCTGCACCTCGCCCCAGCGCGACTTGGCGGCCTCCTCCAGGGTGGGCACCCGGTTGACCGCGTCGCAGGCCGAGAGGGTGGTGGCGAGGCCGAGCGCCAGCACGAGGAGCCGCAGGCGGCCGAGGAGGGAGGCTGTCATGGCGGGCGGCGGAGCTCCTGGTCCGGGCGGCGCCTCACGGCGCCGCGAGCGTTGCCGGACCGGAGATAGGCGGCATTCCGCCGCGGACCAGCGTTGCCCGGTGGTGAACCGTCCGTCCGGGCCGGACCTCGCGGTCGCCGGCGCGTCCCGCCCCCGCTCCCCCCGGCGTCAGGAGGCGAGCCCGTAGACCGCGTCGCCGAGGCGGCGGAAGACGCTGCCGCCTTGCGCGCGCTTCCACAGCCGGGTGTTGAGGGCCGCGACCGGATCGTGGCCCGGCAGGGTCAGGCCGCGGGCGGCGAGCCGTTCCCAGATCTCGGCGGCGTGCATCGGCCGCCCGGCCTCGGCCAGGATCGCCTCGGCCGCCTCGATTAGCCGACGGCCTTCCCGGCGCGCCGCGGCGCCCGCGGCCTCGGCCTCGGGTGCGGGTGCGGCCCGCGGCGGCTCGGGACGCCGTGCCGGGTCCGGGCGGGGCGGCTCCGCCGGGGCGGGCGCGGGCGTGGCCGAGGCCGGTTCCGCGGCATCCGGCCGGGCGAGCCGACGGCCGAGATCGAGGTAGAGCTCGTGCTCGGCGATGGCCCGGTCGAGGGCGGCGCGCCGGCGCCGCAAGTCGTCCAGCCGGGCCTCCGTTTCCGCTTCCGACAGGAACATGCCGCCCTCTTGGAATATTCTGAAATTCCGACATCACTCGATGCGTGCCGGGAATTCCTAGAATAAGAATATTCCGCACGGGTGCAAGCCCGGTGTCGCGTGCGCCGGTGACGTCCGCCCTCGGTGGAGCCGGGGTGTTCCCCCTCCCCGGCAGCCGTGCGGCTGGTCCTCGTCTGTTTCCTTGAATGAATGCGAAACATTCCATATGCCCCGGACGTTTTTCACCGTCGCGGCCGGCCCTGTCCTCGTCCGTGTCCTGGGGGCGCCCGCCGGCGCGTGACCGTGCCGGCCGAACCGGTCCCCGCGCGGCCGGCCATGTCTCGACGGCACGCAGACCGGTTCACCGCGCACGGGACGGTTCCATCCGGACCCGGATCGGCCCCCGCCGGCGACGGCGCGGCTCCGGCGACACGATGCGAGGTCCGGGCGCGGCCGACGAACCGGCAGACCGAGGACACGACCGGGCGCACGCCCCTCCCCCTCTCGAGGAGCGCCCTCGCGGCAAGGCCGGGATCGTCCGGCGCGGGGTCGGTTGACGCGCGACGGCCCTCCGCGCGCGGCCGCGCAGCGCGGTCCGGGACCGGATGGCTGTCCGCCCCGGAATCGGGGCGGGCGCCGTCAGGCCGCCCCTGCCCCGGCGGCCGCGGCCTTGCGGCGGGCGGCTTTCGGCGGGACCAGGAGGGAGCCGGGATCGGTCGGCATCAGCTGCAGGCCGGCCTCGTCGAGGCTGATCGGCAGCTTCGGGAAGACCTCCTTGACGTGGACCACGTCGGCCTTGAACGCCTGGCGGAAGCTGCGCAGGGAGGCGTTGTCGGCGCCGAACTGCTTGTGGACCGTGTCCCAGCTCAGGCGCAACGGCCGCTGCAGGCTGCGCAGGCGGTAGCCGATCCAGAACAGGAGGTCGAGCTTGCGCGCCGAGCCCGAGAAGGCGCGGGCGGCCCGGATGTCGACCGGCAGGGCGTGCTGGACCAGGTTGTCGTAGAAATCCTGGTGGAACTGCACCGTCTTCGACCAGGCGATGCCGTCCTGGCCGCTCGCACGCCAGAGGTCGAGCTGGCGGAACGGCGGCATGGTGATGGTCGAGGAGCGCGACTGCCCGTCCCACAGGCCGATCTGCATCGTGCAGGCGGCGAGCCGGTGCAGCTGCTCCTTGAACTGCCGGATCGTGCCGCGCTCGCCGCCGGTGACGGCAAAGCCCATCTCCCGCATGAAGCCCGACAGGCTGTCGGCGACCTCGACCGTGGGGCTGCGCTGGCGCACCGCCTCGGTGCAGAGATGCAGCAGCACCAGCCGGGCCTTGGGGCCGTAGGGCAGGCCCTGCAGCTCCATCTGGCCGGTCGCCGGGTTCTTCAGCCGCCCGGCCAGGATGCTGAGCGTGTTGCGGCCGTACTCCCGAAAGAATTCCCGCTCGTCGCCGGGGTCGCGGTAGGGCAAGCCGCACAAAGCCAGGACGGAATGGATGTGCTGGATCGCGTCCGGGGTGACCGGCTCGGCCTCGATCACCATCCGCACCGCGTCGCGCCGGCGCTGGTCGCGCCCCATCGCGGCGCGGGTCTCCTGCCGGCGCCCGGACTCGGCCCGCTCGGCGTCGCGCAGGGCCTGGCGGTGGGCGATGTGCTCGACGATGACCGCGAACAGGAATCCGCCCCGGGCCGCTTCCAGCTCGGCCAGCAGATCCTCGTCGTGGATCGCCGCGATCTTCGCCTCGATGCTCATGCCTGACGGTCTTGCCTGACGCCTGCCGGATGCCGCGGCGCTCCCGCCGGTCCCGGTCCCAAGCCTTCATGCACGATTCGGCTCCCCGGATTCCGTAACCGGGGGTGGGTTATCCCAAGATTCCCACCACTCGTCCCCGATATCCCGCCCGATATCCCGCCCGTTGGCCCGCGGAGATTCCGACCGGGCCGCCCGCGACGGCGCGTGGAGGGGCCCGGGAGCCCCGTGGAGCCCGATCGAGGCCCCCGCCCTGATGGGACCCGCGCTCGAGTGCCCTCCCCGCCCGGACGGGCCTGTGGGCGGCCTGTGCATGGCCCTGTGGGACGGGCGGGACGCAGCCTGTGGCGATCCCTGTGGCGATCCCTGTGGGCTGAAGCCCCCCGAGCCGGTGGAGACCCGGTGCACGGGCGGCGCAGAGTTCGATACGGGGCGGAGTCGCGGGCCGGCTTCCCGCGCAGAGTTCGATACGCGGGGGCGGATCGAAACCGGCCGGATTCCGAGGGGTTGGGCGGGCCCCGACGCCGAATCCGATGCGCGGCCACGCCGAATCCGATGCGCGAACCCCCGGAATCCCCGCAGAATCCGATGCGCATCCACGCAGAGTCCGATGCCGATCCACGCAGAGCCGTATGCGCGACCACCCCGCAAGCCTCTGTTGGGACAGCGGAATTCGCCCCTCCATATAATCCACATAACTGACTCTCTGAGAATCCATGACTGATAAGTCACCTATAGGGCCGAGACAGGGTTCGTTTTGACGAACGATAGGGTGCGCCTTCGGCGCCGATTGGATACAATCCTCCTGACTGCGGAATTTACGGAATAAACGAGGAAGATCAGGTCCCTGCCCTGCCTTGCCCTCCTCTTCCCTGGCGGTGCTTCACCACGGCGTCTCCGGCGCCTATGAGCGGGCCCGAGGCGCCGCCGGGTGCGGCGTGGACGGATGGCCGGACATGAGCACCACCCCGATCGCGCGGCTCCTCGGGATCATGGCGCGCTTGCGCGACCCGGAGGGCGGCTGCCCCTGGGACCTGGCGCAGACCCCGGCCAGCATCGTCCCCTACACGATCGAGGAGGCCTACGAGGTCGCCGACGCGGTCGAGGGCGGCGACCCGGAGGAGCTGCGCGACGAGCTCGGCGACCTCCTGTTCCAGGTCGTGTTCCAGGCCCGGATCGCCGAGGAGGCCGGCCGCTTCGCCTTCGACGACGTGGCGGCCGCCATCGCCGACAAGATGGTGCGCCGCCATCCCCACATCTTCGGCGAGGTCCGCGGCCTCGATCCGGAGGCGGTGAACGCCCAATGGGCGGCGATCAAGGCGCAGGAGCGAGCCGACAAGACCCGCTCCGGCCGCGCCGCGCCGGCGGGGACGCTGTCCGGCGTACCGCTGGCGCTGCCCGCCCTCGCCCGGGCGGAAAAGATCTCGCGCAAGGCGGCCGCCGTCGGCTTCGACTGGCCGGATGCCGCCGAGGTCGTCGCCAAGGTGCGCGAGGAGACCGACGAGGTGGCGCAGGCGCTGGCCGGGGAAGGCCCCGAGGCGGTGGCCGAGGAGATCGGCGACCTCCTGTTCTCGGTCGCGAACCTCGCCCGCCACGCCGGCGTCGATCCGGAGGAGGCCCTGCGGCGGGCGAACCTGAAGTTCCAGCGCCGCTTCGCCGCCATGGAGGCGGAGGTGACGCAGGCCGGCCGCACCCTGCCGGAGGCCGGGCTCGCGGCGATGGAAGCGGCCTGGGTCGCGGTGAAGCGGCGGGAGCGCTGACGGGCGGCGTCCTTATGGAGAGTCGGCCTGTCGTTCGCACGATGCGCGACATCGCGACCTCGGCCCGACCACGCAGGCCGACGATGGATGATGCGGCCGAGCGCGCCGTGACGGAGCCTGCGCCGTGCATCGTCCGGGAGCGGCCGCCCTGACGCGGAGGGTTCGCGGGGCACCGATGCGAAGGGCGCCGGTCCGGCGCGCTTCCGGAGGCCCGGGAGACCGGGCTTGACCTCCGTCTGATCGTGAGAGAATTTCTCATTTATGAGAGATGCTCGTGCGCCCGATCCCGTGACCGACCCCCTGCCCGACGCCGCCGGCATCGACCTGCGCCTCGCCGCCCGGCTCGCCTCCCTGCGCCAGGAGCACGGCCTGTCCCTCGACGCGCTCGCCGCGACGAGCGGGATCAGCCGGGCGACCCTGTCGCGGCTGGAGCGGGCCGAGACCAGCCCGACCGCCTCGCTGCTCGGGCGGCTCTGCACCGTCTACGGCCGGCCGATGTCGCGGCTGCTCGCCGAGATCGAGGCCGATCCGGCCCAGGTGGTGCGCCACGACGACCAGGCCGTCTGGGTCGATCCCGAGACCGGCTTCCGCCGCCGGGGCGTCTCGCCGCCGGCCCGGGGATATGCGGCGGAGCTCGTCCTCGGCACCCTGCCGGCGGGGGCGGCCATCCCGTACGAGGCGCCGCCGGTCGGCGGCCTCGAGCATCACCTCTGGATGCTGGAGGGCCGGCTCGACCTCACCCTCGACGGCGTCACCCACGCCCTCTCGCCGGGGGATTGCCTGCGCTACCTGCTCGCCGGCGCCTCGCGCTTCGCCTGCCCGGGCCCGGAGGCCCGCTACCTCATCGCGATCTGCCGGCCGTGAGAGACCAGGACATGACGTCGCCCATCCCCTCGATCGCGATCCTCTCCCCCGCCGAGGCCGAGGCCGCGCTGCCGGACCTCGCCGCCCTGCTGCTGGCTTGCGTCCTCGACGGGGCCAGCATCGGCTTCGTGCTGCCCTTCCGCCTCGCCGAGGCCGAGGCGTTCTGGCGCGACGGGCTGCCGGCCCTGCGGAGCGGCGCGCGCCGGTTGCTGGCGGCGCGCCACGAGGGGCTGGTCGTCGGCAGCGCCCAGGTCGGCCTCGCCGGCCCGCCGAACGGCCGCCACCGCGCCGAGATCACCAAGGTGCTGGTCCATCCGCGGGCGCGCCGCCGCGGCCTCGGCCGGGCCTTGATGCTGGCCGCCGAGCGGGTGGCCGCCGACGAGGGGCGCTCGCTCCTGATCCTCGACACCCGCGCCGACGATGCCGGCGAGGCGCTCTACCGCTCGCTGGGCTACGCCGTCACCGGCGTGGTGCCGGACTATGCCTGCTCGCCCGCGGGCGTGCCGGAGCCCTGCACCTTCATGCACAAGCGGCTGTGATCCCGGCCGTGACCGGCATCCCGGTTCGGCCCCTGACGCATTTTTGATGCGCGATCGCTTGCGCGCAATCGAATTGTCGGGTCATGTCGCGCCGGGCCGAATCGGCCCTGTGAGGGGATCACCGACCATGACCCAGGCCTTCGCGAACCAAGCTTTCCCGAATCGGGCCCCCATCCGGCGCGCGCTCGTCGGCGCCGTGCTGACGCTCGCCGCGCCGGCCGCCGTCTCGGTCGCCTTCGCGCAGAACGCGGCCGCTCCGGACGCCGCGTCCACCGCCGAGCAGACCATCGCGGCGATGACCAAGATCTTCGGCGACCATCCGGGCAAGCGCTCGAACCACGCCAAGGGCGTGGTGGTGGAGGGCAGCTTCACCCCGTCGAAGGACGCCGCCTCCCTGAGCAAGGCGGGCGTGTTCGCCGGTCCCGCCGTGCCGGTGACCGTGCGCTTCTCCGACGCGACCGGCCTGCCGCAGATCCCCGACGGCGCTCCCGAGGCCAACCCGCACGGCCTGTCGATCAAGTTCAAGCCCGCCGACGGCTCCGAGATGGACGTCGTCACCAACTCGCTGAAGTTCTTCCCCGTCGCGACCGGCGAGGAGTTCCGCGATCTCCTGGTGGCGATCACCCGGAGCGGCCCCGGCACGGCGAAGCCGACCCCGGTCGAGCAGTTCATGGCGGCGCACCCGACCGCCCCGAAGGCGCTCGCCACCGCCAGGACCCCGTCGAGCTTCGGCCGCCAGGTCTATAACGGCGTCAACGCCTTCGTGCTGGTCGACGCCGCCGGCAAGCGCAACGCCTTCCGCTACCGCATCGTGCCGGTGGCCGGCGAGGAGCTCCTGAGCGCCGACGACGCCAAGGCCAAGGCCCCGAACTACCTCGTCGAGGAGATGCCGGCCCACCTCGCCAAGGCCCCGGTGGCGTTCCGGGTCGAGGCGCAGATCGCCCAGCCGGGCGATTCGACCAAGGATTCGACGATCCCCTGGCCGGAGGACCGCCGCTTCGTCGATCTCGGCACCCTGACCCTGACCAAGGCGGTGCCCGACAGCCAGACCGTCGAGAAGACGCTGCTGTTCATGCCCAACAACCTGCCGGACGGCGTCGAGGTCTCGGACGATCCCCTGATCGACGCCCGGGTCCAGGCCTACGCGATTTCGTTCGGCCGCCGCTCGCAGTAAGTGATGAATGCGCGGCCCGGGGATCGCCCGGGCCGCGCGCCTCGACGTGGCCTCCCGCGGCAGGGGCCGGACCCGATGATCCCCTTCCTCAAGGCCAACCTGCGCTGGCTCGCGGCCGGGTTCCTGCTGCTGTTCTGCTCCTGCTTCGGGCAGACCTTCGTGGTCGCCCTGTCGGGCGGGGCGATCCGGCGGGAGTTCGGGCTGTCGGACGGGGCGTTCGGGACGCTCTATGCCGGCGTCACCCTGGCTTCGGCGGTGGTGCTGGCGGGGCTCGGCGGGCTCCTCGACCGCTGGCCGGCCTCCCGGGTGGCGGGCCTCGCCGCTCTCCTGCTCGCGGCGGGGGCCGCCGGGCTCGGGCTCGCCCCGAACCTCCCGGCGCTGGCCGCGAGCCTGTTCCTGCTGCGCCTCGCCGGCCAGGGGCTGATGCTGCAGACCGCCTACACGCTTCTCGGGCGCTGGTTCTCGGCGGAGCGCGGCCGGGCGGTGTCGGTCGCCGCCACCGGGCTCAATGCCGGCCAGGCCTGCCTGCCGCTGGGATTCGTGGCCGCCGCGGCGCTCGTCGGCTGGCGCGGGGCCTGGCTCGGCGTCGCGGCCCTGGTCCTCGTCGGGGCGCTCCCCCTCGCCCGCCGCCTCGTGCGGCGCGAGCGGGTGCCGGCGGAGACGGCGCGCTCCGGCCCGGCCGAGGGGGCGACCCGCGCCCAGGCCCTCGCCGATCCGCTCCTCTACGGGCTGCTCGCCGCGATGCTGCCGCCCTCGTTCATCAGCAACACGATCTTCTTCCACCAGGTGCATCTCGCCGAGAGCCGGGGCTGGCCGCCGGAGGTGCTGGCCGCCGCCTTCCCGCCCTACGCGGTCGCGACCCTGGTCTTCCTGCTCGTGGCCGGCCGGCTCGTCGACCGGTTCTCCGCCCTGGCGCTGCTGCCGGTCTACCTCGTGCCGTTCGGGCTCGGCTGCCTGGTCCTCGGCGGGGTCGAGGCGCGCTCGGCCGCCTTCGCCTTCATGCTGCTCTACGGCGTCACCGACGGGATCTCCCTCACCCTGTTCGGCGCCCTCTGGCCGGAGGTCTACGGCACCCGCCACCTCGGGGCGATCCGCGGCGCCATCGTGGCGATCATGGTGCTGGGCACGGCCGTGGGCCCCGGCCTGTCGGGCCTGCTCATCGACCGCGGCGTGTCCTTCGCCGCCATCGTGACCGGGATGGGCGTGTACTGCCTGGCGATCTCCGGCGCGCTGCTCCTGGTGCGACGCCGTCTCGCCGCGCATCTGCGCGGGCGCCGCTTCGCCGCCGCCGCGGCCTGAGGCCCGGCCTCCTCCCGCACTGCAACACAGACCTGTCTCCGCCGCCTCCCTTCCGCGGCGATGCGCCGCTATCCTGCCCCGGCCGAGTCCGACCGGCGCGGAACGCCACCGTGTGCGAGGGTCCACCGGCGCCCGCCGGCCGCGAGGCGCGGCCCTCCATCGCGCGAATCGGGAGCAATTCGGTGGCCGGAAGCCGATCGCGCTTGCGTATGACCGGGTTTTGGCTATTTGCTGTGCACAATGACGACTGACCATTATTTGAGCGCCGAGGCGTCGGGGGCCGAGCCGGCAGCGCTGCCAACAGGACCGGCGTCCGCCGGGACGGCGCTGGCGCCGCCCTTGGGCGCGCATGGCGCGCTGCTGGCGCGCGGGGCGCTTCTCGCACCCCTGTCGGGCGTCACCGACCTGCACATGCGCCGCATCGCCCGCCGGTTAGGGGCCACCGCGACCGTGTCCGAGATGGTGGCGGCGGAGGATTTCGCCCGCGGTACCGAGGAGGCGCGCCTGCGGGCCGAGGGCGAGGGCGTGCTGCCCCACATCGTCCAGCTCGCCGGCTGCGATCCGCGCTGGATGGCGGAGGGGGCGCGGCTGGCCGCGGCGAACGGCGCCGACGTGATCGACGTCAACATGGGCTGCCCGGCCAAGGCCGTGACCGGCGGCCAGGCCGGCTCGGCCCTGATGCGCGACCTCGACCATGCCGAGCGCCTGCTCGCCGCGGTGCGCGGGGCGGTGTCGGTGCCGGTCACCGTCAAGATGCGGCTCGGCTGGGACGACGCCACCCGCAACGCCCCGGACCTGGCGCGCCGGGCCGAACGGCTCGGCTACGCCGCCGTCACGGTGCACGGCCGCACCCGGCAGCAATTCTATACCGGCCGGGCCGACTGGGCGGCGATCCGCCTCGTCCGGGAGGCGGTCGCGATCCCGGTCGTCGCCAACGGCGACGTCGCGAGCCTCGACGATGCCCGGGCCTGCCTCGGCGCGTCGGGCGCCGACGCGGTGATGATCGGGCGGGCGGCGGTCGGGCGGCCCTGGCTCGTCGCCGCGGTCGCGGCGGGCCTCGTCGGCGAGACGATCGTCGAGCCCGACGCCGCGGCCAAGGCGGAGCTGGCCGCCGAGCATTACGAGGGGCTGCTCGCGCTCTACGGTGCCCGGATGGGCGTGCGCCACGCCCGCAAGCACCTGGCGGCCTATGCCGACCATGCCGGCGGGCTCTCTGCGCCCGAGCGGACCCGGCTCGTCACCACCACCGACCCGGACGAGGCCGCGCGGCTCCTGCGCCGCGCCTTCGAGGCCCCGGCCGCACGGCCTGCATCCCAGGCCGCACGGCCTGATTCCCAGGCCGCATGAGGATGAGCGATGCGCCAGCCCCCCCTGCCGCCCGCACCCGGAAGGCGTCGTTCATGAGCGACCCGACGAGCGAGATGATCATCAACGCCCTGCCGCTGCCCGTCCTGACCATCGGTCCGGACGAGCGCATCCTGCAGGTCAACATGGCGGCGGAGCACTTCTTCGACTACTCGCGCCGAATGATGCAGCGCCAGCGCCTGCGCGACATCATCCCGTTCTCCTCGCCGATCATCGCGCTGGTGAACGAGGTGCGCCGGCGCCGGGCCAGCGTCAGCGAGTACCGGGTGGAACTGGCCTCGCCGCGCACCGGCCTCGAGCGCAGCGTCGACGTGTTCGCGACCCATCTCGACGACGACCTCGTGGTGCTGATGCTCCAGGAGCGCACCATCGCCGACAAGATGAACCGCCAGCTCACCCATCGGGGGGCGGCCCGCTCGATGGTGGCGCTCGGCGCGATGCTGGCCCACGAGATCAAGAACCCGCTCGCCGGCATCCGCGGCGCGGCCCAGCTCCTCGAGCAGTCGGCCGCCGAGGACGACCGCCTCCTGACCCGGCTGATCTGCGACGAATCCGACCGGATCGTGCGCATCGTCGAGCGGATGGAGCTGTTCGGCGACGAGCGCCCGGTCGAGCGCGGGCCGGTCAACGTCCACGGCGTCCTCGACCAGGTGAAGCGCTCGGCCCAGTCGGGCTTTGCCCGCCACATCCGCTTCGTCGAGAACTACGATCCGTCCCTGCCGCCGGTGCTCGGCAACCGCGACCAGCTGATCCAGGTCATCCTGAACCTCGTCAAGAACGCGGCGGAAGCGATCGGCGCCGACGCGGTCGACGGCGAGATCATCCTGTCGACCGCCTTCCGGACGGGACTTCGCCTCCAGGTGCCGGGCTCGCGCGAGCGGGTCAGCCTGCCGATCGAGGTCGCGGTGCGCGACAACGGCCCGGGCGTCACGGCCGAGCTCCTGCCGGACCTGTTCGACCCCTTCGTCACCACCAAGGCGCAAGGGTCGGGCCTCGGCCTCGCGCTGGTGGCCAAGATCGTCGGCGACCACGGCGGCATCGTCGAGTGCGACCCCGCCCCCCGCCGCACCACCTTCCGCGTCCTCCTGCCGATGTCGCATGCCCGCGACGGGCGCGAATCCTCCGCCGAGACCGAGTGAGCGCCATGCCGAACGGACACATCATCGTGGCGGACGACGACGCCGCCATCCGCACCGTGCTCAACCAGGCGCTGTCGCGCGCCGGCTACGAGGTCCGCTCGACCGGCAACGCCGCCACCCTGTGGCGCTGGGTGGCGCAGGGCGAGGGCGACCTCGTCATCACCGACGTGGTGATGCCCGACGAGAACGCCTTCGACCTGCTGCCGCGGATCAAGCGGGTGCGGCCGGACCTGCCGATCATCGTGATGAGCGCGCAGAACACCTTCATGACGGCGATCCGGGCGTCGGAGCGCGGCGCCTACGAGTATCTCCCAAAACCCTTCGACCTGAAGGAGCTGACCGCGATCGTCGGCCGCGCCCTGTCGCGCCCGCGCGGCAGCGCGGCGCCGGGCGCGCCGCCGGAGAACGAGGACATCCCGCTCGTCGGCCGCTCGCCGGCGATGCAGGAGATCTACCGCTCGCTGGCGCGGCTCATGCCGACCGATCTCACCGTGATGATCACGGGCGAATCCGGCACCGGCAAGGAGCTGGTGGCCCGCGCCCTCCACGATTACGGCCGCCGCCGCTCGGGGCCGTTCGTGCCGGTCAACATGGCGGCGATCCCCCGCGACCTCATCGAATCCGAATTGTTCGGCCACGAGAAGGGGGCGTTCACGGGCGCCACCGCGCGCTCGGCCGGCCGCTTCGAGCAGGCCGAGGGCGGGACGCTGTTCCTCGACGAGATCGGCGACATGCCGATGGAGGCCCAGACCCGGCTCCTGCGCGTCCTCCAGCAGGGCGAGTACACCACCGTCGGCGGCCGCGTGCCGATCAAGACCAACGTCCGCATCATCGCGGCGACCAACAAGGACCTGCGGGTCTCGATCCAGCAGGGGATCTTCCGCGAGGACCTGTTCTTCCGCCTGAACGTCGTGCCGTTGCGCCTGCCGGCGCTTCGCGAGCGCTCCGAGGACGTGCCGGACCTGGTGCGCCACTTCTTCGTCTTGGTCGAGCGCGAGGGCCTGACGCGCAAGCAGCTCGACGGCGACGCCATGGAGAAGCTCAAGCGCTACCGCTGGCCCGGCAACGTGCGCGAGCTCGAGAACCTGGTCCGGCGCCTCGCCGCCCTCTACCCCCAGGAGACGATCACCGGCCCGGTGATCGAGGCCGAGCTCGACACCCTGCCGCTCGCCGCGCCCGCGCAAGGAGGGACGGCGCGCAAGGGGAACGGCGATTCCGAGGGCCTGTCGGCGGCGGTGGAGCGGCACCTGTCGGAGTACTTCTCCGGCTACCGGGACACCCTCCCGCCGCCCGGCCTCTACCACCGCATCCTGCGCGAGATCGAGGGCCCGCTGATCGGCGCGGCGCTCGCGGCGACCCGCGGCAACCAGATCCGCGCCGCGGAACTGCTGGGCGTGAACCGCAACACCCTGCGCAAGAAGGTGCGCGACCTCGACCTGCAGGTCTTCCGCACCCCGCGCTAGACCCGCGACGCCCGGGCGGCGACGCCGAAAGCCGACCCGGCCATGCGCGGCATTCCGACGCATGAGCCGGGGCCGCCCTTCGCGACGGGACCTCGCTCGGGATAATCCGGCAGGCCCGGATGGGACGCGGGCCGGTCTGGCTCGTTTTTGGTCATCCGCGCAACGGCGCCGGCGCGATGCCGGGCCGCGCGGGGCGCGCGCTCAAGCTCGGCCTCGCGCCGTGCCGTCCGGGCTCCCGCCGCGCGATGCAGCGGGCCGGGAAGTTTTTCCTGTGTCCATCCGGCGCGGCGCGAAGTCGTGCAAGGTCGGTCCGCGGTCCGAAGACCTCGCCTGTTCTCGCGATCACGTTGCGCCGCCGGCATCGCGAACGGCCGCGACCGGAATCCTGCACCGGCGCCACGGTTTCGACCGATCAGCCGCCGGTGCGGCGCGCGACCGGAGCCTGCCTGGATTGGATATCTGCGCGCCGATAAATCGGCCTGGAACGTATAGGATCGCGGTCTTTACCCTTGTTTAAGTGATGACACAAAACCGCTCAGCGGGTCCGGGTGCATCGCCGGTCCCGCGCCGCCCGCCGCGCCGGGGAGGCCCGGGAGACGCCGCAAGCAACTGAGGAAGAAAGGGTTTCCGCCGGGATCGACCGTCCCGGGCAGCGGCCGGCTCGCGATCCCGCCGCCGTGCCCGCCGGCACCGGGCCGCCGCATTCGGCGGCGCCGGTGACCCTACGGAAACAAATTTCACTAAAGCAGATCCATCTCTTGTGTTGAACCGGACACCTTGCGGTTGACGGAGACTGGCGTAACATCCATCACCTCGGACGGGGGCCCGCACTTCTCGAGGACCGCAATGAGCTCAGCTGACCACGTCGAAACGCCTCAGATGATCGGCCTGGTGTCCGATATTGTGTCGGCCTACGTGTCGAACAACAGCGTGCCGGTGGGCGAGCTGTCGAGCCTGATCCGCAGCGTCCACGAGGCGGTGGCCCGCCTCGGCTCGGCCGCCCCGGCGGAGCCCGAGCGGCTGACCCCGCCGGTGCCGATCAAGAAGACCGTCTCGCCCGACTACCTGATCAGCCTGGAGGACGGGCGCCGGTACCGGACGCTGAAGCGCCACCTCGCCGGCCGCGGCCTCACGCCCGAGCAGTACCGCCAGAAATGGGGCCTGCCGCCGGACTATCCCATGGTCGCCGCCAACTACGCCGCCCAGCGCTCCGAGCTCGCCAAGAGCATCGGCCTCGGCCAGAAGCCGGTGGTCCGCCGCCCGCGCTCGACCCAGGCCGCCTGACCGGCACGGATCGTCGCGGCTCTCTGGAATCGCTCCGGCCGGGCAGCCCGAACGCTGCCGGGCCCGATTGCCGCCGCACCGGCATCCGTATTAATTTCGCCACACTGTAGTGGCCTTGCACCACGGATGCTGTTCACACGACGCCCCCGGGCTTCGGCGCCCTCCTCCGGCGCGGCCGGCCGATCCCCCGGGCCGACCCCGCCCGGCCCGATTCCGGATGCCGCTCCGCGGGGTCCGGGCTGGTTCGGTGCCCTGGCGGTCATCGTCGCCCTGGCGCTGGCGCTGGCCACCTTCCTGATCCTGGTCGGCGCCACCGCGATCGCGCCGACCCATACCGTGGTGGTGACGCTGCTGCTCAGCAACGTCGCCCTGGTGCTGCTGCTCGTCGTGGTCATCGCCTGGGAGGCGCGGGTCTTCCTGCGCGCCCGGCAGACCAACGCGGCCGCCGCCCGGCTCCACACCCGGATCGTCGGCCTGTTCAGCCTGATCGCCACCCTGCCGACGGTGCTGCTCGCCGTGGTGGCCTCGATCACGCTCGAGCGCGGCCTGTCGCCCTGGTTCTCCGACCGGATGCGCAACGTCGTGCTGATGTCGGTCGACGTGGCCGACGCCTACCTGACCAACCAGTGCCAGAGCCTCGCCCGCGAGGCGCGCATCCTCTCCGACGACCTGACCCGGGCCCGGCCCGCCTTCGACGTCGAGCGGGCCTGGTTCGAGAGCTTCCTCACGGCGCGGGCCGCCTCGCTCGGCCTGCCGATCGCCCGGATCATGCGCTCGCCGACCGAGACCGTGGCGCGGGCCAACATCGACATCCTCAAGGACCCGCCGCTGCCCTCGGCCAACGACTTCGAGGAGGCGTCGAAATCCGCCGACGCCACCTGCCTGCTGCCGCGGGAGGGCCGGGTGTTCGGCACGCTGATGAAGCTGCCGGCCTACGACGACGCCTTCCTGCTGGTCGAGCGCGAGGTGACGCGGCTCGCGGTCGAGTTCCCGGGGGTGTCGCGGGCCGCCGCGACCGAGTTCCTGACCATCGATGCCGGGCGGCGCAGCGTGCAGATCGCCTTCGCGACGATGTTCGCGCTGATCGCGCTGATCGCGCTGCTCTCGGCGGTGTGGTTCGGGCTCAACTTCGCCAACCGCTTCGTGGCGCCGATCCGCCGGCTGATCAACGCCGCCGACCAGGTCGCGTCGGGCAACTACTACGCCCAGGTCCCGTTCCGGAAGACGGAGGGCGACCTGCAGCACCTCGGCGAGAGCTTCAACAAGATGACCCAGGAGCTCAGTCGCCAGCGCGCCACCCTGATCGAGCAGAGCGAGCAGATCGACAGCCGCCGCCGCTTCACCGAGGCGGTGCTCGCCGGGGTGCCGGCCGGAATCATCGGCGTCGACGGGCGCGGGCTCATCACCATCGCCAACCCCTCGGTGGAGCGGATGCTCGGGCGCTCCGTCGCCGACCTCGTCGGCGAGCCCCTCGAGGCGGCGATGCCCGAGCTCGGCGCCCTGCCGGGCGATTCCCGCGCCCGCCCGACCCAGCAGCAGATCCAGATCGCCCGCAGCGGCCGCGAGCGCACCATCGACGTGCGCACGACGAGCGAACAGTCGCCGGACGGCGACCGGGGCTACGTCGTCACCCTCGACGACATCACCGACCTGGTGACGGCCCAGCGCACCTCGGCCTGGGCCGACGTCGCCCGCCGCATCGCCCACGAGATCAAGAACCCGCTGACCCCGATCCAGCTCTCGGCCGAGCGCATCCGGCGCAAGTACGGGCGTGTGATCACCGCCGACAAGGAGATCTTCGAGCAGTGCGTCGCCACGATCGTGCGCCAGGTCGACGACATCAAGCGGATGGTCGACGAGTTCTCGTCCTTCGCCCGGATGCCGAAGCCCGCGATCGCCCGCAACGACCTGACCGAGATCGTGAAGCAGAACCTGTTCATGATGCGGGTGGCGCACCCCGACGTGACCTTCACGCTGGAGGAGGGCGAGGCCCGGGTCAGCGCCGCCTTCGACACAAGGCTCCTGTCCCAGGCGATCACCAACATCCTCAAGAACGCCGTCGAGGCGGTGCAGGCGGTGCCCGAGGAGGTGCGGGCCGAGAGCCTGGTCGCGGTGCGCCTCTACGAGGAGGGCGAGGCCGCCGTCATCGAGATCACCGATACCGGCAAGGGATTCCCCCAGGAAGGGCGCCAGCGGCTGCTCGAACCCTATATGACCACCCGCGAGGGGGGCACGGGCCTCGGATTGGCGATCGTGAGCAAGGTCTTGGAAGAGCACGGCGGCGGCATCGAGCTGAACGACAACCCGCGCGGGCGCGGCGGGCAGGTGCGGATGCGGGTCCTCAGGGAGATGCGGCGCGAGGCGCCCCCGGAGGGCGGCGCCCGGCCGGCCCGGCCGGCCCCGGAGACCTCTCCCGAGACCTCGCCGGAGCCCGCCGCGTGACGCGCCCGGCCCGGTTCGACACACCCCTTCGCCACAGCCCAATTCGACACAGCGCCGGGTGCGCGGCCGTCAGGCCCGCCGCCCGCGTCGCGGGGAGGCCCTGAGCCATGAGCGCCGACATTCTGATCGTCGATGACGAGGCCGACATCCGCGAGCTCGTCGCCGGCATCCTCGACGACGAGGGCCACCGCACCCGCACCGCCGGCTCCTCCGACGAGGCGCTGGCGGCGATCGAGGCCCGCCGCCCCCACCTCGTCTTCCTCGACATCTGGCTCCAGGGCTCGCGCCTCGACGGTCTGCAGGTGCTCGACGTGATCAAGGCCCAGGCCCCGGACCTGCCGGTGGTGATGATCTCGGGCCACGGCAACATCGAGACCGCGGTCTCGGCGATCAAGGCGGGCGCCTACGACTTCATCGAGAAGCCGTTCAAGGCCGACCGGCTGATCCTGGTCGCCGAGCGGGCGCTCGAGGCCTCGCGCCTCAAGCGCGAGGTGCGCGACCTCAAGGCGCGCTCCGGCCAGGCGAGCCGGATCGTCGGCGCCTCGGTGGCGGCCAACCAGCTGCGACAGACCGTCGAGCGCGTCGCCCCCACCAACGCCCGGGTGATGATCTCGGGCGCGCCGGGCTCCGGCAAGGAACTCTCGGCCCGCACCATCCACGCCGCCTCGACGCGAGCGAACGGGCCGTTCGTGGTGATCAACGCCGCCACGATCACCCCCGACACGATGGAGGCCGAGCTGTTCGGCGTCGAGGCGGCCGACGGCAAGCCGCGCCGGGTCGGCGCGCTCGAGGAGGCCCATGGCGGCAGCCTCTACATCGACGAGGTCGCGGACATGCCGCGCGAGACCCAGAACCGCATCCTGCGGGTGCTCGTCGACCAGAACTTCCAGCGCGTCGGCGGCACCACCCGGGTCCATGTCGACGTGCGGATCATCTCGTCGTCGTCGCGCGACCTCGCGGAGGAAATCGCCGGCGGGCGCTTCCGCGAGGACCTGTTCCACCGCCTCAGCGTGGTGCCGATCCGCATCCCCTCGCTCGCCGAGCGGCGCGAGGACGTGCCGGAACTGATCGCGTTCTTCATGGAGCAGATCTCGGCCGCCACCGGCCTGCCGCAGCGGCGCATCGCCGCCGACGCGATGGCGGTGCTGCAATCGCACGACTGGCCCGGCAACGTGCGCCAGCTGCGCAACAACGTCGAGCGGCTGATGATCCTGACTCAAGGAGATCCCGAGACCGAGGTCACGACCGAGATGCTGCCGAGCGAGGTCGGCGCGCTCGTGCCCACCACCCCGAGCGGCGCCGGCGGCGAGAAGCTGATGAGCCTGGCGCTCCGCGAGGCGCGCGAGATCTTCGAGCGCGAGTACCTGGTGGCGCAGATCGCCCGGTTCTCCGGCAACATCTCCCGCACCGCCGAGTTCATCGGCATGGAGCGCTCGGCGCTGCACCGGAAGCTCAAGTCCCTCGGTATCGGCGCCTGACGGCGGGACCGGAGCTCGACGCCGCATTTGTGAGTGCCAGGCTCCGGCCTTTCTGCTAAGGCAGCCTGTGGCCGGGACGCGACAGGATCGCGGGCACGGCCGGACGCGGCGGGATCTGCGGCCCGGGGGAACACCCCTGCGGCCAGTCTGCACTTGCGCCCGGACGAGCTTCACCGTGTAATGGGGCGGCCGGATCCCGGGGCGGCGCGTCGCGCCTCCCGCACAACGACAACACGGACCGACCCGTCGACAGGACTGGCAGCGGGTTCAAAGGACAAGAAGAATGGCGGGCGAACGCGCTCAGAATCTGCAGGACACCTTCCTCAATCACGTTCGCAAGAACAAGATTCCGCTGACGATCTTCCTGGTCAACGGCGTGAAGCTGCAAGGTGTCGTGACCTGGTTCGATAACTTCTGCGTGCTGCTGCGGCGCGACGGCCACTCGCAGCTGGTCTACAAGCACGCGATCTCGACGATCATGCCGGGCCATCCCGTGCAGCTGTTCGAGCAGGGCGAGGAAGGGGCCGAGAAGGCCTGATCCCGCCGCCAAGGAGCCGGCGCGAGCGCCGTGGGCCCGGTCGTCCGGGCCCCGCTCGGACCGCCGCGCCCTGAGCCCCATGCCAGTGTCCAGGCCGCGTCTCGCGGCCTGTTTTTTATCGGCCAGGGTTTTTCATCGGTCAGGTCCCGCCGGTCTTTCGATGCCGAGGCGGGCGAATCCCGGGCCGCGGATGCGCCCGGCCGCTTGATTATCGCACGGCGCCATCCAACCTCTGTCCGATGGACTCCCGACCGATTCCGGGAGCAGCCGGAGAGACGATGGAACCGCGGACACCGGGCGAGATCCGCCTGCAGCGCCAGGCCGAGCCGGAGGCCGCGATCGCGGCCGAAACCCGCACGCTGGTGATCGGCCCCTACCAGACCAGGCGCGACGCCGCCGGCGAACCCCGCCCGCCCCTCGCCCGCCTCGACGAGGCGGTGGGCCTCGCCGCCGCGATCGAGCTCGACGTCGCCGACAAGCTCCTCGTCACCGTCCAGCAGATCCGGCCCTCGACCTTCCTCGGCAAGGGCCGGGTGGAGGAGATCGGCGGGCGGATCGAGGCCGAGGGCATCCGCCTCGTGGTGATGGATTGCGCGCTCTCGCCGGTGCAGCAGCGCAACCTGGAGAAGGCCTGGGGCGTCAAGGTCATCGACCGCACCGGCCTGATCCTGGAGATCTTCGGGCGGCGCGCCTCGACCCGCGAGGGTACCTTGCAGGTCGAGCACGCGCATCTGGCCTACCAGCGCAGCCGGCTGGTGCGGTCCTGGACCCACCTCGAGCGCCAGCGCGGCGGCTTCGGCTTCCTCGGCGGCCCGGGCGAGACCCAGATCGAGGCCGACCGGCGGATGATCCAGGAGCGGATGACCCGGATCGAGCGCGATCTCGAGACCGTCACCCGCACCCGCGGCCTGCATCGCCGCTCCCGGCGCCGGGTGCCCTACCCGATCGTCGCGCTCGTCGGCTACACCAATGCCGGCAAGTCGACCCTGTTCAACCGCCTGACCCAGGCCGAGGTGCGGGCCGAGGACATGCTGTTCGCCACCCTCGACCCGACGGCGCGCGCGATCAAGCTGCCGCACGGCGAGACCGCGATCCTGTCCGACACCGTCGGCTTCATCTCCGACCTGCCGACGATGCTGATCGCCGCCTTCCGGGCGACGCTCGAGGACGTGATCGAGGCCGACATCCTGCTCCACGTCCGCGACATCGCCCACGAGGACGCGGAGGCGCAGGGCGCCGACGTGGCGCAGGTGCTGGCCGAGCTCGGCATCGAGCCCGACGCCGACCGCATCATCGAGGTCTGGAACAAGTCCGACCTCCTCGACGAGGCGGAGCGCGAGCGCCTGCTCAACCTCAGCCGGCCGAACGGATCGACGGAGACGCCGAGGCCCGTCCTGCTCTCGGCGCTCACCGGCGAGGGCATCGACCGCCTGATGAGCCGGATCGAGGCCCGCATCGCCGCGACCCGCACGAGCTTCGCGGTGATCCTGGAGCCGGCCCAGGGCGCCGAGCTGCACTGGCTCTACGAGAACGCCGAGGTGCTCGACCGCCGCGAGGATTCCGAGGGCGCGATGCACCTCGTGGTCCGGGTCGCGCCCGAGAAGGAGCCGCGCTTCCTCAACCGGTTCGGCGCGGCGCGGCGGTTGCGGGGGGGCGGATAATACCGCCGCGCCCTCGAACGGATCCGTTCGAGGGTGCGGGCTAAGCCCGCAAGGTTTCCTGTCCTCGCGTCGGCGCTGATGCGCCGGACGCCTTGGCATCGACGTGTCGATGCCAAGGCGCGGGGATATAAGACGTCTCCCGCCTGTACCGGACGGCAGGCGGGAATCGTGCCGGTTCGTCACGTCGGCGCAAACTTCGGGCTGCGATGATGCGGCCCGACCGCGCCGACGACCGGCGGCCGTCGCGCCCTGATAAGCACGGCGAGATCCCATGCCGATCCACCGCCTCGCCGTCTCCGGCTACCGCTCGCTCCGTGACACCGTCCTCGGCCTCGACCGGCTGACCGTGGTGACGGGGGCGAACGGGAGCGGCAAGTCGAGCCTCTACCGCGCGCTTCGCCTCCTCGCCGAGGTGGCGCAGGGGCGGGCGGTCGCGTCGCTCGCCCGCGAAGGGGGCTTTGCCTCGGCGCTCTGGGCCGGGCCGGAGACGTTCGGGCGCCGGGTCCTGTCCGGGGCGCACCGGGTCGAGGGCACGGTGCGGCGGAACCCGGTCGAGCTGAAGCTCGGCTTCTCCGGCGACGATGTCGGCTACGCCATCGCCCTCGGCCTGCCGGCACCGTCCTACGAGGGCACGTTCTTCGCCCACGACCCCGAGATCAAGGCGGAGAGCGTCTGGACCGGGCCGACGATCGGGCGGGCGAACGTCTTCGCCGAGCGGCGCGGGCCGCTGGTGCGCCTGCGCGACGGCACCGGCGCCTGGACCGAGACCCTTCGCGACCTCGCGCCCTTCGACAGCCTGATGACCCACGGCGCCGATCCCCGCGACGCCCTCGACGTGCTGCGTTTACGCGAGCGGATGCGGGCCTGGCGCTTCTACGACCATTTCCGCACCGATCGCGACGCGCCGGCCCGCCGGCCGCAGATCGGCACCCGCATGCCGGTGCTCGCCGGCGACGGCGCCGACGTGGCGGCGGCGATCCGGACCATCCAGGAGATCGGCGACCACGCCGCCCTCGATACGACCATCGCCGAGGCCTTCCCGGGCTCGACCCTCGCGGTCGCGGCGAGCGACGGGCAGTTCTCGCTGGAACTGCGCCAGCACGGGCTGCTGCGGCCGCTGCGGGGCCCCGAGCTCTCGGACGGGACCCTGCGCTACATCCTGCTCGCGGCGGCGCTCCTGTCGCCGCGCCCGCCCGACCTGATGGTGCTCAACGAGCCCGAGACCAGCCTGCATGCCGACCTGCTGGCGCCGCTGGCCTCGCTGGTCGCGCGGGCGGCGGAGAGCACGCAGGTTCTGGTGGTCTCGCACGCCGCCCCCCTGGTCGCGGCCCTGGAGCGGCAGGGCGCGGCCCGCATCACCCTCGAGAAGCGCCTCGGCGAGACCCTGGCGCCCGACCACGACCCGCCGTCCTGGGCTTGGCCCAAAAGGTAGATCCGGCCCGATCGGGAGACCGGGCGATGCCGGGAACGCCCCCTGCCCACGCGGCACCCCCCTTCCCCCGGTGCATTTGCCTCGCCCGGCCGCCCCGGCTAAGGAGCGGGCAATCCCCGGGAGCGACCCTTTTGACCCTTCCCCAGATCGCCGCGGTGGTCGTCGCCGCGGGGCGCGGCATCCGCGTCGGCGGCGACACGCCCAAGCAGTATCGCCGCGTCGGCGGCCAGGCGGTCCTGACCCGGACCCTGGCGGCGCTCGCCGCCCATCCGGGCGTGACGCGGATCCAGGTGGTGATCGCCGCCGACGCCGCCGCCTTCTACGAGGAATGCCTGGGCGACCTCGCGCCGGAGATGCGCGCCACGCTCGCCCGGCCGGTCGAGGGCGGCGCCACCCGGCAGGCCTCGGTCCGGGCCGGGCTGGCGGCGCTGGCGCGCGAGGCCGAACCGGAGCTGGTGCTGGTGCACGACGCCGCCCGCCCCTTCGTCGACGGGGCCCTGATCGACCGGGCCATCGCGGCGGCGCAAGCCCACGGCGCCGCCGTGCCGGGGGTGCCGGTGAGCGACACCATCAAGGTGGTCGAGCCGGACGGCCGGGTGCGCGAGACCCCGAAGCGCGAGGACTTGCGCGCGGTGCAGACCCCGCAGGCGTTCCGCTTCGCGCTCCTGGCGCAGGCACATGCGCGCGCCGAGGCCGAGGGCCGCGACGGCTTCACCGACGACGGGGCGCTCGCCGAATGGGCCGGCCTGCCGGTGGCGGTCTTCCCCGGCGACCTCCGCAACCGCAAGATCACTCAGGCCGCCGACCTCGTCGAGGCGGACCGCGCCTTCTCGCCCGATTCCGGCGCCGCCCAGGACAATGCTGCCATGACCCTTCTCACCCGCCTCGGCACCGGCTTCGACGTGCACGCCTTCACGGAGGGCGACCACGTGTGGCTCGGCGGCGTGCGCATCCCGGCCGATCGCGGCGTGCTCGCCCATTCGGACGGCGACGTGGTGCTGCACGCGCTGACCGACGCGATCCTCGGCGCGCTCGCCGACGGCGACATCGGCGTGCATTTCCCGCCGAGCGATCCCCGCTGGCGCGGCGCCTCCTCCGACCAGTTCCTCGCCGACGCGGTGCGCCGGGTGAGCGAGCGCGGCGGGGTGATCGATCACCTCGACATCACGGTGCTGGCCGAGGCGCCGCGGATCGGCGCCCATCGCGAGGCGATCCGCACCCGGATCGCCGAGATCGCCGGGGTGCCGCTCTCGGCGGTGTCGATCAAGGCGACCACGACGGAGAAGCTCGGCTTCGTCGGCCGGGCCGAGGGCCTCGCCGCCCAGGCCGCCGCCACGATCCGCCTGCCGGAGGCGCGTGCCTGATGTTCGATGCCGCCCTCATCACCCGGGCGAGCGTGCTGATCGCCGCCTATCGCGAGCGCCAGGCCCGCCTCGTCACCGCCGAATCCTGCACCGGCGGCCTCGTCGCCGCCCTGCTCACCGAGGTCGCGGGCTCCTCGCAGGTGGTGGAGCGCGGCTTCGTCACCTATTCCAACGAGGCCAAGGCGGAGATCCTCGGCGTCGACTTCAACCTGATCTCGGCCCACGGCGCGGTGAGCGAGCCGGTGGCCCGGGCGATGGCGGAAGGGGCGCTCGCCCATTCCCGCGCCGACGTGGCGCTCGCCATCACGGGCATCGCCGGCCCCGGCGGCGCCACGGCGGCGAAGCCCGTCGGCCTCGTGCATTTCGGCCTCGTCGCCGCCGGCCGGGCGACCCGGCACATCGAGCGCCGCTACGGCGATCTCGGCCGCTCCGAGGTCCGGCGCTGCGCCGTCGAGGACGCGCTCGGCTTCCTGGAGATGGCGCTGGAGAAGGTGTGAGGGCGCTCCCTCACAGGTCCAGCACCCAGGTCTCCCCCACCAGGTCCCGCCCGAACGAGCGGTGCGGCGCACTCTCGACGAGCCGGAAGCCCGCCTGCGCGTAGATCCGCCGGGCGGCCGTGAGCACGTCGTTGGTCCAGAGCGTCAGCTGCCGGTAGCCGCGCTCCCGCGCCCCGGCGATGCAGGCCTCGGTGAGGCGCCGGCCGAGGCCCTGGCCGCGGGCGGCGGGCTCGACGTAGAGCAGGCGCAGCTTCGCGACCGTGTCCGATTGCGGCGCCAGGAACACGCTACCCGACACGCCGTCCTCCTGCGCGGCGATCCAGGCTCCGGCCCGGGCCGGATCGAAGTCGCGCACGAACCCGGCGAGGATCTCGGCCACCAGGGCCTCGAAGGAGAGGTCGAACCCGTATTCGGCGGCGTAGAGCAGGCCCTGGCGGTGGGCGATCCAGCCGAGATCGCCGGGGGCCGGATCGCGCAGGATCGCGGGGGCCCGCTCCTGCGCAGGGTCGCCGAGGAGCCGGCGCACCCGCGCCATCGCGCCGACGAGCGCCGCGCGGTCGGCGGGCGCGAGCCGGGCCAGCAGCGCCTCCACCTCGCGGCGCGACGCCGCGTCGAGGGGCGCGAAGGCCGCCTGCCCGGCCGGCGTCAGGGCCAGGACCTGGCGCCGCCCGTCGCCCGCGGCGGTGCGGCGGGTCACCAGGCCCTGCGCCTCGAAGCGCTTGAGCAGGCGGCTCAGGTAACCGGCATCGAGCCCGAGATCCTGGCCGAGGACCGAGGCGGTCAGGCGATCGCGCTGGGCGAGCTCGTAGAGCACCCGCGCCTCGGTGAGCGAGAACGCGCTGCGGTGCAGCCCCTCCTCGAGGAGGCCGATCTGCCGGGTGTAGAACCGGCCGAATTCCCGCACCGCCCCGACCGTCGCCGGATCGACCGCCTCGTCGCGCCCCATCGGCCCGCCTCCTCGTATCCGGGGGCAGGATCGTCCGGTTGGTTGACTCAGTCAAGTATCTCCGGCGCCCGCCACCAGCGCCTCGACGAGGGCGCGGACCTGGGCGATCCGGAAGGGCTTGCGCAGGAAGGCGGCGTGGCCGGAGGCGCGCTCGCGCACGGTCTCCTCCGGCATCGAGCTCATCATCACGACCGGGATCGCCCGCGTCGCCGGCGCGGCGATCAGGGCGGCCAGCATCGCCGGCCCGTCCATCACCGGCATCATGAAGTCGAGGAAGATCAGGTCGGGCGGGCTCGCGGCGATCCGGGCGAGCCCCTGGCGGCCGTTGGCCGCGGTGACCACGGTGTGGCCCTCGTCGGAGAGGACGGCGTCCAGCAATTCGGCGATGCCGAACTCGTCGTCCACGATGAGCACCGTCGCCACGGGCCTATTCCCCGCCGCTTCTCGTGAGGTCGCGGTCGGCCAGGATCGCCTCGGCCCGGTCCGGGCCGTCGTCGATCGCCAGGCCGCCCGGCCGGATGTCGAAGACGCGCAGGCGCGGGTCGATCTGCGAATCCCGCGCCTTGGCGACGGCGATCAGGCGGTGGACGCCCGAGCGCAGGACGCAGGAGCGCATCAGCACCACGTTCTCGGCGACGCTGGAGGTCTGCCGCAGCGACGGCTCGCCGGAGGGGGCATCGAGGAAGGTGCCGCGCAGGTCGGTCTCCCGGGTGTACATCGCGGTCACGCCCAGCGCCCTGAGCTCCGCCGTGAGAGCGGCGAAGATGCGGACGATCCGGTCCTGATCCCCTGCGATCCGGCTCATCGCGTCCAGACCGTCGATGAACACGCGCCGGACCCCCCGGTTCCGGATCGCGTCGAGGAGATCGGCGCAGGTCTCGTCGATCAGCCCCTCGGTCGCCGGCTGCCACATCACCGCGACCCGGCCGCTCTCGATCAGGCCGGCGACCGGCAGCCTCAGGGCCCGCGCCTTGGCGAGGATCGCGGCCTCGCTCTCGTAGAACCCGCAGACGAGGCCCGGCGCCTCCGGGTCGGCGCCGAGGAACTGCAGGCCGAGCGTCGTCTTGCCGATGCCGGCGGGGCCGCCGACGAGGGTCGTGGAATGGTGCGGCAGGCCGCCGCCCAGCATCGCGTCGAGGGCGGGCAGCCCGGTGGTGAGGGGCGGTCCCTCGACGTGGTCGCGCCGGCTCGGCACCCGCAAGCACGCCTCGATGCGCGGGAAGACCCGGACCCCCGCGTCGGTGATGCGGACGGCGTGGCGCCCGCGCAGGAAGCCGCTGCCGCGGAACTTGCGCACCTCGAGCTCGCGCTCGGCCCGGCGGCCGACGAGCCGGCTCGACAGGGCGATGAGCCCGTCCACCATCGTGTGCTCGGCCGCCACCATGTCGGCCCCGGCCGAGGCGCTGGTGAGGAGCAGCACGGTGGTGCCGGTGGCGGCGGCCTGGGTCTGCAATTCGTGGATGAAGGTCTTGAACTCGAGGGCCGAGGAGGCGGTCTCCTCCGCCGCCACCAGGCCGTCGAGCACGACGAGGCTCGCCTCCCGGGCGGCGGTCTCGCGCCGCAGCAGGGTCAGGAGGCCGGACAGCCCCTCGTCCTGCAGGGTGCGGAAGGCGCTGAGATAGGTGATCCGGTCGGGGATCAGTGCCGGGTCGAAGAAGCCGAGCGGCGCGATGTGGCCGAGCATCCGGGCGTGGCTCTCGGCGAGCAGCGTGACGTAGAGCGCCCGGTGCTCCGGCGCGCCGCCTCCGGAACGACCCTCCGCGGCATGCGTGTAGCAGGCCTGGTTGCCGAAGATGGTCTTGCCGGAGCCGGGCGTGCCCTGGACGATGTAGACGCCGCCGCGAAACAGCCCGCCGCCGAGGATCGCGTCGAGACCGGCGATCCCGGTCGGGACCCGTTCCAGCCCGCCATAGGCACCGGCCTGTCCCAGGCTGGGTCCCGTCCCCGTCATCCGCATGCTCGGTCGCCGTCTCGTCTATGCGTGGAGGGGAAGGGTTACCGTGAAGGTCGCGCCGTCGCCAGGGCGGCTCTCGACCGCGACGCCGCCGCCCATCGCCTCGGCAAGGCGGCGCACCAGCCACAGCCCGACGCCGAAGCCGGTCGGCGCCGTGCCGGGATCGGCGACCGCGCGCGCGAAGCGCTCGAAGATGCGGGCCTGGTCGGCTTCCGCGATGCCGACGCCGCGGTCGCTCACCCGGATCCGCGCGATCGTGCCGTCCCGGATGCCTGAGACCGCGATCTCGCTGCCATCGCCGTACTTGATCGCGTTGGTGATCAGGTTGTCGAGGATCTGGTCGAGGGCGAGGCGCTCGCAGGACAGGACCAGGTCGTCCGGCACGCTCACCCTGATCGCGCTGCCGGCATGGGCCGCCATCGGCTGCAGGGCCGCCGCCACCTCGCCCGCCACCTCGGCCAGCGGCACGGGGGCGGCGAGCGGCGCGAGCTGCCCGGCCTGGACCCGCGAGACGTCGAGGAGGGTCGTCGCCCGGCGCACGTAGCGCTCGACGAGCCAGCGCAGCTGCGCCAGCCCCTGCGCCACCCGGCCCTCCGGCGCGTCGCGCTCGGCGGCGGCGAGCAGGCGCTCGACCTGGCCGAGGATCGGGGTCATCGGGTTGCGCAATTCGTGCGCCACGCCGGCCAGGAAGGCGTCGCGCTCGGCCAGCGCCCGGCGCAGGGACGCGACCTCCCGGCGCAGGGCGGCGGCCTCGTCCGCCGGATCGGCGGCCGCGACCTCGGCGAGCCTCGTCACCGGACCGCTCATGCGCCCATGCGCCCGGGATCGATCCGGATCGGCGGCATCGGCGGCGCGTGGGGCGAGGTCTGCATCACCCGGATGCCATACCAAATCGCGGCCGGGCAGGCGAGCGCCCGTCCCGTCCGCGCCGGCGCTGTCCCGTGCCGGTTCCCGGGACTTACCGCCGCGGGGCCTGGACCGAGACCACCCGGGCGCCGCCGACCGGGCGCTCGCCGCCGTTGATGACGTAGAGCACCGGATCGGCCTTCGGCTGGGGCGGAATCCCCGAGACGGTCGGGATGCCGTAGGTGCCCTCGCCCCAGGCGGAGGGCACCAGCTCGCTCGGCCGCGGCAGCTTGAAATACGGCTCGGCGACGAGGCCGGGCTCGAGGGCGCCGTTCGCGCCGTAGAGGCCCGCGCCGTAGAGCCCCAGGGGCGCCGCGAAGGTGGTGCCGCCGTAGCCGGCGAACCGGCGGCCGTGGAACGCCCCGCCCCGGCCGTGGCGCCCGCGCAGGTCGTAGATCGCGGCGCGGCCGCCCCGTACCGGCTGGAACTGCAGGCGCCCGGCCTGGGCGACGCCGCCGTGACCCGCCGGACCGGACCCGCGCAGCGGCTGCGCCTCGGCGCCGGCGCCCAGGAGGCTGGCGGCGAGGGTGAGGACGATCAGGTCGCGACGCATGGTGTGTCTTCCCGGCTCCCGGCACTCGGAACGGTCAATGCCGGCCCGGCATCCTCGTTCCCGCGGGGGAGCCGCGCCAGCCGTGGCGGAGTGCGCAGGCGCAAGGGGGCGATGACGGCGGAAGCGCGACAGCCGGCCTCACGCCGCGCGGGCGATGCCGGTCCCGGCCGCATGGTCCGCCGCGCCGTGCCGGATGCCCTGCCACCCGAGCCAGCCGGTATAGAGGCCGACCAGCACGATCAGCACGGCCGAGGCGTAGGGAGCCTGCCGGGCGACGCTGCCGAACCCGGACCAGCGCGAGGCGACGTGCTTGACGCTCAGCGCCGCCAGCACGCCCGCCGACACCATCGTCAGCGCCAGGCCGATGCTGAAGCACACCACCAGCGCGAAGCCGAGGCTGAACTGCTTGAGCTGAATGCACAGCAGCAGGACGGTGATCGCCGCCGGGCACGGGATCAGGCCGCCGGTCAGGCCGAACAGGACGATCTGCCCGGTGGTCACGGTCCGGCCCGCGAAGCGCCGCCGGATGTCGTCGGCATGGGCGCGGGCATGCGCGTCGTCCTCGTCGCCCAGGTCCGGGTGATCGTGATTCAGGTGGTCGTGCTCCTCGAACGCGACCTCGTGGATCTCCGTCCCGGCCGGGGCGTCGAGGCGCAGCCGGGCCGTGAAGGCATGCGGCTCCGGGATCTCGTCCAGGCTCTCGAGGACGTCGCCGCGGCGCACGAACCCGAATACCTGCCGGGTGCCGTCCGGGCGCAGGGTTTCGACGGTCAGCGCCCCGGCCTCCGGCAGCGTGCCGCGCGCGCTGCGCACGCGCCAGCGCGGCGGCACGCCGTCCTCGAACACCGCCAGCGTCAGCAGGCCGGTGCCGGTGGTGACGGGGTGCGCGGCGTCATCGTGGTCATGGTGGTGGTGCTGCTCGCGCCAGGTCCGCCACGCCATCCAGAGCGCGATGCCGACGATGAGGACCGCCGAGGCGAGCTGGAAGTACGGCTCCGACGCCTCCCCGGCGTAGTGCCGGCCGACATATTGTCCGCCCAGGGCGATCGCCCACACCACCGCCGTATGCGAGAGGGTGGCCGCCAGCCCCAGGAGCACCGCCTGCATGACCGTGCCGCGCACCGCGATGATGAACGCCGCCATCATCGTCTTGCTGTGGCCGGGCTCGAGGCCGTGCAGCGCACCGAGCAGGATCGCGGTCGGCACGAACAGCCAGGCGTGCGCCGTCCCCTGCTGAAGCAGGTCGGTCAAAGGGGTCATGGCATGGGCCTTCCTTACTTGAGGTAGGTCTTCACCACCTCGATCAGCTCGGCCGCTCCCCTGGCGCGGTCGGGATCCGGCTCGCTGTCCGGGTTCACGACGTGGTGGCGGATGTGGTCTTCCATCAGCTCGGCGGTCAGGCCGTTGATGGCCCCGCGCATCGAGGCGACCAGCATCAGCACGTCGGCGCAGCCGATCTCCGCCTCCAATGCGCGCTCGACCGCCTCCGCCTGTCCCTTGATCCGGCGCACGCGCGCCAGCAGCTTGGTCTTGTCCTTGATCGTATGGGCCATGGGGGCAGCTTTCGCGCGTGAGTGGATATATAGGGGGGTACCCTATCGATTGTCGAGCACGAATGGCGCCCGGGGCACGGAGATCCTGGAGCCGCACCCGATCGCCCTGCAACCGGGCGCTGCTCCAGGTCATTGATTCCGCCGCATCGTCTTGCGACGAGCCGGCATCCACCTCGTCGGAAAATGCTCCAGCATGAAGAAGGACGACCCCTGCACCGGGGTGTGCGCGTGGGACGGGAAGACCGGCTGGTGCCTGGGCTGCGGCCGGACCGTGCCGGAGATCAAGGCCTGGCGGAAGCTCACGCCATACCGGCGCACCGCGCTCCTGCGCGAGCTGCCGCGCCGGGTGGAACAGGTGAGCCGACAGCAGCCGGTCGAGGCGCCGCCGGCCGGGACGGGGCGGCGCTCGTAACGCGCACGTCGTGAGCATGGCGGCATGCGCCATGCCCGCTTCCACCCTCGGCCGCCCTTCGGGCGGTCTCGCCCCCGACGGAAGTCTCACGACCTAAGTCTCACGACGAATTGTCGGATGGGCCGGACGGCACGGCTGGCTTAACGATTCGTCAGCGGCGGATCACGCGCGAGCGGGCGGTTTCCATCCCCCTGCCCGGCCGGGCCGCCGCGGACACCCAGGTTCATCCCAACGCGCCATCCCCGACGCGGCGAAGATTCGCGCGGGCGATGCGTGCCGTCCCTCACGGAAACGCTCCCCCAAGGAGGAACAACCCCCATGGCAAGCTCAGCCGCCCTCGGGACAACCGGCGATGCCGCGCGCCCGATGACGCGGGAGGAGAAGAAGGTCATCCTGGCCTCCTCCCTCGGCACCGTGTTCGAGTGGTACGACTTCTACCTCTACGGCTCGCTCGCCGGCATCATCGGCGCGCAGTTCTTCTCGTCCTACCCGCCGGCGACCCGGGACATCTTCGCGCTGCTCGCCTTCGCGGCGGGCTTCCTGGTGCGGCCGTTCGGCGCCCTGGTGTTCGGGCGCGTCGGCGACATCGTCGGGCGCAAATACACCTTCCTGGTCACCATCCTGATCATGGGCCTGTCGACCTTCATCGTCGGCATCCTGCCCAACGCCGCGCAGATCGGCATCGCGGCGCCGATCATCCTGATCGTGCTGCGGCTAGCCCAAGGCCTGGCCCTCGGCGGCGAGTACGGCGGGGCGGCGACCTACGTCGCCGAGCACGCGCCGCAGGGCCGGCGCGGCTTCTACACCAGCTGGATCCAGACCACGGCGACGCTCGGCCTGTTCCTGTCGCTGGTGGTGATCCTGGCGGTGCGGAGCTTCACCGGCGAGGCCGCCTTCGCCGAATGGGGCTGGCGCATCCCGTTCCTGGTCTCGGTGCTGCTGCTCGGCATCTCGCTCTGGATCCGGCTGCAGCTCAGCGAATCGCCGGCCTTCCAGCGCATGAAGGACGAGGGCAAGACCTCGAAGGCCCCCCTCACCGAGGCGTTCGGCCAGTGGGGCAACGCCAAGATCGCCTTGATCGCGCTGCTCGGCCTCGTCGCCGGCCAGGGCGTGGTGTGGTATACCGGCCAGTTCTACGCCCTGTTCTTCCTGCAATCGATCCTGAAGGTCGACGGCTACACGGCGAACCTCTTGATCGCCTGGGCGCTGCTCCTGGGCACCGGCTTCTTCGTGGTGTTCGGCTGGCTCTCGGACAAGATCGGCCGCAAGCCGATCATCCTGGCCGGCTGCCTGATCGCGGCGCTCAGCTTCTTCCCGGTGTTCAAGCAGATCACCACGCTGGCCAACCCCGCCCTCGAGAAGGCGATCGAGACCGTGAAGGTGACCGTGGTGGCCGATCCGGCCCAGTGCGGCAGCCTGTTCAACCCCGTCGGCACCCGGGTGTTCTCGGCGCCGTGCGACCTCGCCCGCGACTACCTCGCCAAGTCCTCGGTGCGCTACACCACCGAGGCCGCGCCGGCCGGCCAGCCGACGGTGGTGCGGATCAACGGCACCGAGGTCCCGTTCGCGGCAGGAGCCCCGGCGGCGGAGTTCAACAAGGCCGCGGCGACCGCGCTCCAGGCCGCCGGCTACCCGAAGGCGGGCGATTCCCAGGTGGTGAAGATGGCGAATCCGTTCGACATCTTCCGGCCGCAGGTCGCCGGCGTGATCGGGCTGCTCTTCGTCCTCGTGCTCTTCGTCACGATGGTCTACGGCCCGATCGCCGCGGCCCTGGTCGAGCTGTTCCCGACCCGGATCCGCTACACCTCGATGTCCCTGCCCTACCACATCGGCAACGGCTGGTTCGGCGGCCTCCTGCCCGCCACCGCCTTCGCGATGGTGGCCCAGACCGGCGACATCTATTACGGCCTCTGGTACCCGATCGTCATCGCCCTGATGACCTTCGTGCTCGGCCTGCTCTTCGTGCCCGAGACCAAGGACCGGGACATCTTCGACGAGCGGGACACCGCCGCACGCTGAGTTGAGGACGAGGTAACGGACGAGAGGCGCCCGCGGCGGATGCTGCGGGCGCCTTTGTCTTTGTGCGATCCGACGTCGCCTCGATCCTCGACGTCATGCCGGGGCCCGCTTTCGCGACCCCGGGACGACGTGGAGGACCTCTCTTCGGCAGCCGGACTCTTGGCTGTCCGATTCTTGGCAGCCGGATTCTTGGCAGCGCGACTCTCGGCAGCGCTGATGAATCCGTGCCGCGGGGAAGGCAGCCTCGCGAACGACGAAGGCCCGCCTCGGCGAGACGGGCCCCGAAAACCGTTCGGCCGCGTGTCAGTCGCGTGCGGTCACCGGCAGGTCGTCACCCGCCGCACGATCCAGCCCTCGCCGTCGACGAAGAGCTTCTTGCGGGAGGTCGAGCACTGGGCGTCGTCGGCCTCCGCGGCGGGGGCGGTGACGCTCGCGGTGGCGGCGACGTCGCGGGCGGGACCCGATCCGGCCTTCGGCGCCTTGTCGACCGCGGGCGCGGCGCTCGCGACGAGCGGCGCGCCGGCCGTGGCCAGGGCGGCCAGCAGGGCGAGCAGGGGCAGTCGGGCGCAGGGACGCGCGCGCATGATCGGTGATCCCATCGGTTGAATGCCGAGCGGCAATGTCCGGCGAGGTGGCTCTGGACCGCTCTCTCTTGCCATGGATAAGTCGCGAGCGCCCGAAGAGTTGCGCCGCGGCGGCGTGTCCGTTGGAAAAACGGTAAACACGCGGACGCGACGCCCCGGTGACAGGAGTCACCGCGGGACGGGATTGGCGGAGCGGCCGGGTCGGGACCGGCCTCGATTGGTTCCGACGGGTAACTGGACTGCGACGAACTTCAAACGGCCAAAATCCCGGCGGGTTCCTGCCGCAGTGTCACGCAGACGAACCGGGCCGCGCGGGCCCTCGACTGCGCCCGATCTTCCCTGCCGGCCGTCCCCGCCGTCAGGCGGGGAGCGCCCGCCCCTGCCCGGCCCGGCGCTGCACCAGCCACAGGGCGATGGCGACGTTGAGCAGGTTCCAGCCGATGCCGTTGGCGAAGGCCGCCGCGTAGGAGCCGCTGAGGTCGAAGATCACCCCCGACAGCCAGCCGCCGAGCGCCATGCCGAACAGCGTCGCCATGATGACGACCCCGACCCGGCCCCCGGCCTCGCTCGCCGGAAACAGCTCGCGCACGATGATCGCGTAGGCCGGCACGATGCCGCCCTGGAACAGGCCGAACAGCGCCGAGATCACGTAGAGCGAGGTCAGCCCGTCGAAGGCGAGATAGAGCAGCAGCGCCACGCCCTGGAGCACCGAGCCGACCAGCAGCGTCGGCAGCCCGCCGATCCGGTCAGCGAGGAAGCCCGACGCCACCCGGCTGACGATGCCGAAGCCGAGCATCAGCGACAGCATCTCGGCGCCGCGGGCGACGCCGTAGCCGAGGTCGCCGCAATAGGCGACGATGTGGACCTGCGGCATCGACATCGCGACGCAGCAGGCGAGCCCGGCGACGACGAGCAGGCCCTGGAGGACGGAGGGCGGCAGCCCCAGCGTGCCGCCCGCCCCCGCCCGCCCGACGCGCTCCACCGCCTGGACCGGCGGGCGCCGGCGCATCAGCAGCGCCAGCGGCAGCATCGTGGCGACGCAGAACAGCCCGATGCCGGCTTGCGTCGTGCGCCAGCCATAGGCCGAGACCGCGTGCTGGACGAGCGGCGGCCAGATCGTGCCGGCGAGGTAGTTGCCGGCGGCGCAGACCGAGACCGCGATGCCGCGCCGGCGCGCGAACCACAGCGAGATGTCGGCCATCAGCGGCCCGAAGGCGGCCGACGAGCCCAGGAGCCCGATCAGGATCCCGTGCGCGAGGGCGAACTGCCACAGGCTCGTCGAGAGCGCAGTGGCGCCGTAGCCGAGGAAGAGGCAGATCCCGCCGAGCACCAGCGGCATCAGGATGCCGAACCGGTCGGCGAGCTTGCCCATCAGCACGCCCCCGAAGGCGAAGCCGACCATCGTGAGGGTGTAGGGCAAGGCGGCCGCACCCCGGGCGGCGCCGAACTCCGCCTGCACGGCCGGCAGCACCACCACCACCGACCACATGCCGACGCCCCCGATGGTGGTCAGCAGCACGGAGACGACGAGGCGGCGCCAGGCGGCGGCGGAATCGAGCCCGTCGGCGGGCATCGCGTGGGTCGGCACGGGCGTTCCTCGGATCTTATGGCTTTGCCGGTGCTGTAGCAGCCGGGCGGGCCGGCGAGGAGCGTTTCCGGTGCAACCCCTGCCCGCTTCGCGTCACCCCTCCGCGACCGCTCCGGGATACCGTGCCGCGAGGTCCCGCCGCATCGCCTCGGCCCAGTCGCGGCCGCGCTCCCCCTTGGGCGTCGGCAGCGGCACCTCCGCCACCAGGCTCGCCGGGCGGCCGGAGAGCAGCAGCAGCCGGTCGGCCACGGCAAGCGCCTCGGGCACGTTGTGGGTCACCATCAGCACCGCCGCGCCGCGGGCGCCTGCGCTGCCGAACACCGCGGCCCGCAGCGAGGAAGCCGCCGCGTCGTCGAGGGAGACGAAGGGCTCGTCGAGGACGAGGAGGCGCGGCGCCAGCGCCAGGGCGCGGGCGAGCGCGACCCGGCGGGCCATGCCGAGCGACAGGGCCCGCGGATAGCGCCCGCGCCAGGCCGAGAGGCCGAGTTCCTCGAACAGCGCGTCGAGCGACTGCCCGCGCTCGGGCCGCGGCAGGGAGAGCCGCACGTTCTCCTCGACGGTGCGCCAGGGCAGGAGCCGCGGCTCCTGGAACACCATGCCGATGCGCAAGTTCGGATCGGCGGTCAGGCTGCCCTCGAAGTCGCGGTCGAGGCCGAGCAGGATGCGTAGCGTGGTGGTCTTGCCCGCCCCCGACGGGCCGATCAGGCACAGGGTCTCGCCCGCCCGGACCGCGACGACGAGGTCGCGCACCGCCTCGACCGGCTCGGCGCCGTCCGGGCGGTAGACCTTGCGGCGCACCGTCAGGGTCAGGATCGGGGTCGCCGCCGCGCGGCGGAGGTCGGCGCCGGGCGGGCTCAGCGCCATCGGCGGGCCCGGGCGTCGAGGGGGCGCAGCAGCACGGCGTCGACCGCCAGCATCACGGCGCTGAAGACGAGGCTGTAGCCGATCAGCGCCGCGACGTCGAAGAGCTGGAAATAATACGAGATCGCGTAGCCGACGCCGTTCGGCCGGCCGAGCAGCTCGACCACCAGCACGATCTTCCAGGCGAGCGAGACGCCCGAGCGCGCGGCGGCCACCGCGAAGGGCTCGAGCTGGGGCAGGAGCACGTGGCGGATCCAGGTGCGGCGGTCGTAGCGGTAGGCCTGCGCCATCTCCTCGAGGCCCGGATCGAGCCCGCGGGCGCCCTCGCGCAGGATCACGGCGACGTTCGGCATCTTGTTGAGCGCCACCGCCAGGATCGCCGCGGTCTCGGTCAGGCCGAGCCAGATATAGGCCAGCACCGTGATGACGAGCGCCGGGGTGTTGAGCAGTACGAGGAGCGGCGTGTCGAGGAGCCGGTCGGCGGTGCGCGAGCGGCCGAGCGCGATGCCGAGCACCGCCCCCGTCGCCATGGCGAGGCAGAACGAGGCCGCGACCCGCCACAAGGTGATGCCGACGTTGCGCAGGAGGTCGCCGGAGGCCGCCTCCCGCACCAGGAACGCCGCCACCGCCTCCGGCGACGGCAGGGTGCGGGGATCGACGCTGCGGCTCGCCGCCCACCAGAGGGCGAGGAGCAGCAGGGCCGAGCCGAGACGGGCGAGGAGGGCCATCAGGCGAGGGACGCGCGCGGGTTTCGCTCAGCCATTCGGCCCGCCGTCCCAGTACAGCCCCGCCGGCAGGGTCGCGGCCGCGCCGACCAGGCGCTCGCCGCCGAGGCGCGCCAGCACCGCGTAGAGGCGCTCGGCATCCGCGCGCTCGGCCGCCGCCGGGCGGCGCGGGATGCCCTCCAGGAAGGCGTGCTTGAGGGTGGCGTAGGTCGCCTCGTCCTCCGCCGCCATCAGCGGGCGCACGGGCGCCCAGGCCGCATCGGTCGCCGCGAGCGCCTGCTTGGCCCTGGACGAGGCGCGGGCGAAGCCGGCGACCGCCCGGGGGGCGCGCTGCAGCAGCGCCTCGTCGAAGACGTAGCCGAGGAGCGCGATCGGGCCGGTGACGCCGAACGCCTCGGCGATGCCGTCGGCGCCGATCAGGCGGCGGAAGCCCCGCGCCTCGAGCCGGGCGCAGAAGGTCCAGTACAGGAGCGCGGCGTCGAGCTCGCCGGATTCGAGCTTGCGCATCAGGAGCGGCGGCGCGCCGAAGACCGGTTGGGCGTCGCGCTCGAGGTCGAACCCGTCCTTCTCCCGGGCGCGGGCCCGCAGCAGCAGCCAGTTCTTGTCGAGCGGGCCCCCCGCCACCCCGAGGCGCTTGCCCGCGAGGCCGGCGACGGTGGTCAGGGAACTGCTGCCCGGCACCATCAGGGCGCCCTCGGTCGAGGAATAGGGCAGGAACTTCACCGCCCGCCCCTCGGCCCGCAGGCGCGCGGCCCAGAGCAGGTCGGACACGATGGTGTCGACCTGGCCCCCCTGGAAGGCGATGCGGGCGGCGTCGCTCCCGGCGAGGCGCACGCCCTCGAGCGACAGCCCCTCGGCCGCGTCGATCCCCTCCGCCTTGATCACCGCCGCCTCCCACGAGACGGTGCCGAACGGCAGCAGGCCGACCTTGAGGGACGTCTGCGGGGAGGCCGGCTGCGCTTGCGCCCCACGGAGCGCGATCGGCCACAGCCCGGCCGCCGCCATCAATCCGCGCCGTGAGAGCATGGCCCCCTCCTCCTGTCCCCGGCCGTGTCGCCGGCCGTTCCCCCGGAGAGGTAGGTGGCGCAGGCAGCGGCGTCCACCGCTTGCGCGCGGGGTTGCGAGGCCGCACCCTGGGCAGGTCCGCCGCCGCGGTCACTTGTACTCTCGTCAGGACGAGGACGACATGCCGAAAGACCCCGTTCTCGACCCCGGCGCGATCGCCGCCCGCCTCGCCGACCTGCCGGCCTGGACGGAGGCCGACGGCTGGATCCGCCGCACCTACCGGACGAACGGCTGGAAAGGCACCCTGATGGTGATCAACACGATCGGGCACCTCGCCGAGGCGGCCTGGCACCATCCGGACCTCACCGCCTCCTACGCCTGGGTCGAGGTGCGGCTCACCACCCACTCGGCCAAGGGCCTGACCGAGAAGGACTTCGCCCTGGCGCGCAAGATCGAGGAGGTGGTCGGCTGGCAGCCGGGGCTGGAGGGCGGCGCGCTCGAGGGCACGCCGAGCGATCCGCGCTTCGCCTACATCAAGCACGACCGATGAGGCCGGCGCGGCGGGTGCGGGAGTCGTATCGGGGGCGGGACTCCTGCCGGGCGCGCTTCGCGCCGTAGAGCGCCGTGTCGGCGGCGTGGACGAGGTCGTCGAAGGCCATCCCCGGCCGGTGCCCGGCGACGCCGCAGGACATCGAGAGCAGGAGCGGCGTGCCGTCGTCGAGCGCCAGGGGCGCGCGGCGCAGGGCCTCGCGCAGGCGCTCCGCCACGCTCTCCGCCCGGTCCGGATCGGTCCCGGGAAGCAGGACCAGGAACTCGTCGCCGCCGATGCGCCCGATCGCGTCGGGCTCGCGCAGGCCGGCGCGCAGGACCGCCACCAGGTGGACCAGCGCCCGGTCCCCCACCCGGTGGCCGTGCCGGTCGTTGACCTGCTTGAACAGGTCGAGGTCGATCGCGATCAGGCTTGGCGGCGCGTGGGAGGCCTGCATCGCCGCCGTCGCGGTCTCGCGGAACGCCGTCCGGTTGAGGACGCCGGTCAGGCCGTCGGTGGCGGCGATCCGCGCGAGCTCGGCCCCGCGCTCCCGCAGGGCCTCGGCGCTCTGCGACAGCGCGGCGAAGCGGGCGCCCCGGGCGGCGAGCGCCGCCGCCACCGGCAGGCAGGTGAGCAGGAGGAACGCGAGGAAGCCCTGGAACAGGGCGGCCTGCTCGTGGGGGTCCGGCGTGATCGCGGCGATCGGGCCCTGGCCGCGCAGGGTCGCGATCGTGCCGATGACCGCGACGACCATCACGGCGGCCTTGGTGCCGAGCCGCCCGATCCGGAACGTCACCAGCATCACCGGGCCGAACAGCGCGAACAGCAGCGGCCGCGCGGCGACGAAGAACACCCCGTAGGCCGCCGCCGCTGTCAGGACCTGGAGCCCGGCGGCCTCCGCGCGTTGCCGCCAGTCCTGGCTCGCGAAGCACCGCCCGTAATCGCCGCGCAGGACGGCGAGGAAGAACGGCGTGAAGATCAGGAGGCCGAGCCCGTCGCTCAGGACCCAGGTGCCGAAGGCGGTCGCCAGGTCCTGCCCGAACAGCAGCCGGGCGGTCGCCGCGCCCCCGAGCCCGCTGAGCACCGGGGCGACGAGGCCGCAGACCACGATGAAGCGGCCGACGACGGCGGGCGCCGCCAGGAGGCCGGCGCCCGGCGCTCCCCGATCCCCGCCCTCGAGCGCGGGCCGGAGCAGGCTCGCCGCGACGCAGAGCTCGAGGAGGTTGCACGCGCCGAAGAGGAGCGGCCCCGCTCCGAACCCGCGCGTCACCGCGTTGGCGGCCACGCCGGCCAGGTAGCCGGCGCCGAGCAGGCCCGTCCACGCCCCCGGGCGCCGGTCGAGCAGGGCGGCGAGGACGACCGCGTTGGCCGGCCACACGGTGGCGATGTCGCGGCCGTCGCTCGTGAGGTGGATCGTGCCGGCGGCCAGCATGAAGGACAGGAGGCCGACGATGCATGCAGTCCGTCTGTCCGTCATCGCAATCCCCGTCGGGCGACGTCCGGGCCGTGCCCCATGGCGCGGGCCAACCTCTCGTCCGCAAGATGATGGCGTGTCCGTTGACGGTTATCTAACGAGGCGGAAGTCCACTCCCGGGCCGCGCAAGTCCATCCTAGGCCGTATTGGATAGAGATGTAACAGTAAGAAGAGCAGGGGTGGCGCTGTGCGATCGCCTGCAACCGCCGGGTATGAGACGAAGGGCTGAATCCCGCGGTCGACCGGGGCGATCCGGGGCGGAATGCGCCTCACCCGCCCGCCTTCACCCGCCGGCACTGCGTCTTGAGATAGGCCGTCCGCCCGATCCCCTCGCGGACCTCCGAGCGGGCGATGATCTCCTGCCAGCCGGTGGCGCAGCCGATCTCGCTCGCGACCCGGGTCTTGAACACGTCGGTGGCGGTCGCCTCCTCGCAATCCTGCACCGGGACTGTCTGGGCGCAGATCAGCACCACCGCCAGGAAGCCGTTCATCGCCCTGCCCTCCGCTCGCAGGGTGATGATGGGGCGCGGCGGCGAACGGCCCACCCGGACTCTCGTCCGGTCCGCTCAGGCCGTCATCGCCACCACCAGCTCCGGATCGAAGGTGCGGCCCTCGACGGGGTTGGCGAGGCAGCGGGTGCCGTCGAGGCGCAGGTCGTGGGCGGCGTGGAAATGGCCCGAGACCCACAGGGCCGGCCGGTGCGCCGCCGGCAGGTCGGCGAGCAGGGTGGTGGCGTAGAAGGCCGGCACCCACCAGGGCACGCCGGGGGCATCGCGGTAGCGGTCGGCGGCCTCCGCGATCGGCGGGTGGTGGGTGACCGCCACGGTCGGGCCCGGATGCGGCCGGGCGAGCGCCGCCGCCAGGGCCGCCCGGTCGGCGGCGTGGGCGGCCATCGCGGCCTGCGGCGTCCAGGGCGCGCCGTCGCCGAGCCGGATCGCCCGGTACTCGCGCGAGCCGGTCGCCGGGTCGGTCATCCGGGCGGCGGCGTAGGCGACCGGGTCCGCGGGGCGCCCGGGGGCGTCCGGTGCGAGCCAGCGTCCGGCGAGGTGCCAGTCGCTCCACAGGGTGGCGCCGACGAAGCGCACGCCGTCGACGATCCAGGTCCCGCCGCCTTCGAGCAGCGCCACCCGCTCGCGGCCGGCCGCGCGGTTGATCCCCTCGACCCCGGCGCGGAGCGCCGCCAGCAGCTCGGGGGCGGTGCGGGGATCGCCGTCGGGCGCGTAGCGCTCGTGGTTGCCCGGCACCAGCACCACCGGGCGCTCGCCGGCGAGCCGCAGCAGGGCGGCGAGGCCCCGCTCCGGCTCGCCCTCCCAGACGTCGCCGGCGCAGACCATCACGTCGAAGGGCTGCGTCGGCGGCGGCACGGCGGCGAGCGGCCGGCGCTCGAGATGCAGGTCGGAGAGCGGGAAGAGGCGCATCCCTCAGGCGCCGAACAGCGACAGCACCACCGGGCGCCGGTCGAGGTTGTAGACCTGCGCCTCCCGGGCGGCCCGGGCGGCGCGCTCGGCGGCGTCGGCCAAAGCCGCGAGGCGGGCCGGCGGCTCGCCCTGGCGCTCCTCGATCGCGGCGGCGAGCCGCCGCTGCACCGTGTCGAGGGCGGCGGCGTAGAGCGCGTCGGCGTCGCGGCCGGCGAGCCGCTCGGCGAGCTTCAGGGCGCGGCGCCAGTCGGGCCGCTCGCCCTGCGCCATCAGCGCCTCGACCTCGTCGACGACCGCGAGGGTGTCGGGGTCGAGGAGCTCGAGGGCGCGGGCGACCGAGCCCTCGCTCAGGCCCGCCGCCCGCTCGACCAGCGCCGGCGGGTGCCCGGCCTGCGGGCCGCTCAAGCCGCGCAGCACCTGCGCCACCGTCCCGACGGTGAGCGGCTTCAGGGAGAGGCGGCGGCAGCGCGAGCGGATCGTCGGCAGCAGGCGCCCGGGGGCGTGGCTGACGATCAGGAACAGCGAGCGCGGCGGCGGCTCCTCGATCACCTTCAGGAGCGCGTTGGCGCTGGCGAGGTTCAGCTCGTCGGCGCAGTCGACGATGCAGATCCGGTAGCCCGCATCGGCCGAGGTCGCCGAGAACAGGTGGAGCGCGCGCCGCGCCGCGTCGACGCCGATCTGGGTCGGGATCGTCTTGGCGCCCGGCGCCTTCTGGCGCCGCAGCAGCACGAGGTTGGGATGCGCCAGCCCCGCGACCTGCCGGGCGACCGTGTGGCCGGGCGGCAGCGCCAGGGTGTCGGGCACGCCCTGCCCGTCGCCGCGGGCGAGCAGGTGGCGGGCGACCCGGAAGGCGAGCGTCGCCTTGCCGATGCCCTTCGGCCCGCCGATGAGCCAGGCATGGTGCAGCCGCCCGGCGCCGATCGCCTCGCGAAAGGCGCGCTCGGCCGCCTCCTGGCCCAGCAGGTCCTGGCGCTCGCGCGGGCGCGGGACCCCCGGGATCTCGCCGATCTCGAGCTCGTCGTCCCTCGTCTCAGGCGGCATCGGCGGCTCCGCGGACGAGGTGCGGCAGCCGCGCGGCGACCGCCTCGCGGATCGCCGCCGCGACCGTGTCGGGGCTGCCCTGGGCGTCGATGACGGCGCAGCGCGCCGGCTCCGCCGCGGCGATGGCCAGGAAGGCCGCCCGCAGGCGCTGGTGGAAGCCCAGGGCCTCGGCCTCGAACCGGTCGGGCCCGCGGGCGGCGGCGCGGTCGCGCTGGCGGGCCCGGGCGAGGCCGATCTCGGGGGGCAGGTCGAGGATCAGGGTCAGGTCCGGCCGGGTCGGGCCGACCACCACCCGCTCGAGGGCCGACAGCGTTCCGGGCTCGACCCCGCCGGCGGCGCCCTGGTAGGCCCGGGTCGAGTCGCCGAAGCGGTCGCACAGCACGACGGCGCCCCGGGCGAGGCTCGGGCGGATCAGGGTCGCGAGATGGTCGAGGCGGGCGGCAGCGAACAGCAGCGCCTCGGCGAAGGGGCCGTAGGGCTTGGCGACGCCCGACAGCACCGCGCTGCGGATCCGCTCGGCCCGGGGCGAGCCGCCGGGCTCGCGGGTGGTCACCACCTCGCGGGCCCCCGCCCTGCCGTCCGCACCGGCGCGCAGGGAGGCGGCCAGGCGGGCGATCTGGGTCGACTTGCCGGCGCCCTCGCCGCCCTCGAAGGTGATGAAGCAGCCGGGACGACCGGCCCCCGTGGGATCGCCGGTCACGACTTGCTGGTGATCCGGCTGAGGGCCTGGCGGAACCAGCCGGTGCCGACCTCGAGCGCCGCATCGAGGGCGCGCTGGGTCATGGTGCCGGCCGGCACCGATTCGGCGGTGTAGAGCGGCATGTCGAGCACCACCTGCTCGCCGCGGGTGACCTTGAGCCGGCCGACCTCGCGCCCCGCCTCGACCGGAGCGGTCAGGGGGCCCTGGTAGGTCGCCCGCGCCACCAGCCGGTCGCCGTTGCCCCGCGGCAGCATCAGCCGCACCGGCTTCTTCGTGACGAGCGGCACCCGGCCCTTCTCGGCCCCGTAGGTCTCGGCCTCGGCCACGGTCTCGCCGGCGTTGAAGATCTGGCGCGCCTCGAAGGCGCGGAAGCCCCATTCGAGGAGCTTGCGCGATTCCGCGGCCCGGTCGCGGGCGGTCTTGAGGCCGCTCACCACCAGGACCAGGCGCTGCCCGTTCTGCACCGCCGAGCCGGTCAGGCCGTAGCCGGATTCCTCGAGGTAGCCGGTCTTCAGCCCGTCGGCGCCGATATCGAGGGCGAGGAGCGGGTTGCGGTTCTGCTGGCGGATCTTGTTCCAGGTGAACTCGCGCTCGGCGAACAGCTTGTACTGCTCGGGATAGGTCTCGATCAGGTGGATGGCGAGCTTCGACAGGTCGCGGGCCGTCACCTTCTGGTCGGGGGCCGAGTAGCCGGTGGCGTTGCGGAAGGTCGAGCGGTCGAGCCCGATCTCACGCGCGTGCCGGTTCATGATCTGGGCGAAGTTGTCCTCGGTGCCGGCGACGCCCTCGGCGGCGGCGATCGCCGCGTCGTTGCCGGACTGGACCACGATGCCGCGCAGGAGGTCGGGCAGCTTCACCTTGCTGTTGAGCTGGGCGAACATCGACGAGCCGCCGCCGCCCGCGCCGCCGCGCCGCCAGGCATTCTCGCTGATGGTGAATTCGGTGTCGGGGCCGAGCTTGCCCTTGCGCATCTCGTCGAACAGCACCTCGACGGTCATCAGCTTGGCCATGCTGGCCGGCGAGAACGGCTCGTCGGCGCCTTTCTCGAACAGCACCGCGCCGGTATCGGCGTCGATCAGGATCGCGTGCGGCGCCAGGGTCTGGAAGGCCGGCGCCTGGGAGGTCTGGGCCCGCGCGGCGGAGCCCGCGACGGCGGCTCCGAGGATCGCCGCCAGGGCGAAGGCCGCGGCGTGGCGCGCGAGCGCCCTGCCCGTCCCGGTGGTCGCTGTCACACGCATAACCCTGCCACCTTGCCCGTACCGCTCGAAGCCCGGGCAGATCGCAAAACCTGCCGACCGGGAGACCTGCCGCACTGTGCCGTTCCGCTCCGGCCCGCGCAACCGCGCCTGTGCCGCAGTGCGGGAGGGGGAACCGTTTCGAGGGCGGGCCTCGATCGCTGGGCACCTCGGGATGAGGGCGCGGGTAGGATGCCGGAGACCGCCGCCCTCGCCTGCCCGAAGGCTGCGCCCGCCCTCAATACATCCCCGCCACCTTCGAGCGCGGCGGCGTGCCGGGCTTGTGGCCGGTCTCCTTGGCATCCTGCCTGTCGCCCTTCTGGGCGCCGGCGAGGCGCAGCGGCGGCGCGACCGGCAGCGGGCCGCCCTTCGCCACGACGGTCGTGCGTGCGGCCTTGGCCGGCATCGCGGCGGCGTGCATCGCCTGGGCGAGCGAGGCGCGGTCGGTCGCCGGATGGGGGGCGAAGGCCAGGGCCTGGCCCGGCGCGGCGGGCTTGCGGGCCGCGGCGACGGCCGGCTTGGCCGTGCGGGACGCGGCGAGGCCCGGGTTCAGGCCGTCGATGGCGGCCGTGCGGACGGGGGCCGGAGCCGGCAGGCGCGCCGGCGCCTCGGCGACCCGGACGGCCGGATGGACCGGGGCGGCGACGCGCACGGGCGCCGGGCGGCGGATCGCCGGCTCGGCCTCGGCGACCCGCACCGGGGCGACCTGCACCGGGGCGGCGACCCGCGGCGTCTCGACGATCGGGCGCACGGCCTCCGGCTCGGGCCGGCGGAACGCGAACGGCTTCGCGTCGTCGCCCGCATCCGCCACCATGATGTTGGCGCCCATCGGCGAGCCGGCCGGCGTGCCGTCGGTGCGCAGGGTGGCCATCAGCTTGCGGTCGTCGCTGCCGCCGACCGAGGCCTTGCCGACATACTCGACCCGGACCTTGGTGGTGCCGCGGCGGCGGAAGTCGAGCGCCTCGGCCACCGCCTGCGACACGTCCATCAGCCGGTCGGCGTGGTAGGGCCCGCGGTCGTTGACCCGCACCACCATCGAGTGGCCGTTCTGCAGGTTGGTGACCCGGGCGTAGCTCGGCAGCGGCAGGGTCGGGTGGGCGGCGGCGACCGAGAAGCGGTCGAAGATCTCGCCGTTGGCGGTCTGGCGGCCGTGGAAGGCGGTGCCGTACCAGGAGGCCAGGCCCTCGCGGACGTAGCCGCGGGCATCCTGGCGCGGCACGTAGGTGCGCCCCGCCACCACGTAGGGCTTGCCGGTCATCTGCCGGCCGCCGCCCTTCGGGATCTTGTCGTTCTCGCCGTAGAGGCGCGGGCTCGCGGCGACGCCGTATTTCGGGTCGATCTCGCGCCCGCCGCTCCTCGCCGCGAGGGTCTTGGGCGTCGGCCCGGCGCAATTGGCCGCCGCCAGCGCGATTCCCGCCACCGCGGCCCACCGCACGACCGGCATCGGCCGGAGGGCCCCCCGCTCCGTCGCCGGCCGCGGAGAACCGCTCTTCGAAGATCCCGCCATCGACCCCTCGGATCCCGTGCCGCCCCGGCCGTCGCCCGCCCGGACGGGCTGGGTGGCGGGCTCCGGGGCCGCACAGGGTTACGCTGCACTCGGGGACGACCCTGCCGGCCTTGCGTAAATGAAAGCGTAACGGTGGTTCCGGCGCGAGTCCCGTCCACCGCCGTCCACAGGGTTCGCGTGCCCTATTCCGCCGGCTGCGGCGTCCCGGCGGGCCGGTCCGTCTCCTCGTCCGTCCCTGTGCGCCCCCGCGTCGTCCCCAGCCGCTCGGCCGCGACGTAGAAGACCGGGGTGACGAACAGGGTGAGCAGGGTCGCGACGAGAAGGCCTCCGATCACCACCGTGCCCATCGAGATCCGGGCATTGGCGCTCGCTCCGCTCGCGATGGCGAGCGGCACCGAGCCGAGGATGAAGGCGAAGGAGGTCATCAGGATCGGCCGCATCCTGAGGCGCACCGCGCCCTTCGCCGCCGCGACCGCGTCCTCGCCCTTCGCCGTCAGGTCGCGGGCGAAGGAGACGAGCAGGATCGCGTTCTTGGCCGCCAGCCCGACGAGGAGCAGCAGCCCGATCTGCCCGAAGATGTCGAGGGGGAGATCACGCAGGGCGAGCGCCCCGACGGCGCCGAACAGCGCGAGCGGCGTCACCAGGATCACCACGAAGGGCAGGCGCAGGCTCTCGTACTGGCCGGCGAGCAAGAGGACGATCATCACCACGCCGAGCCCGAAGATCAGCGGCGCCCAGCCGCCGGCGATCTTCTCCTGGTAGGCGACCTCGGTCCATTCGACCGCGTAGTCGGTCGGCAGCGCGGTGTCGGCGAGGCGCTCGACCGCCGCGATCGCCGCGCCCGAGCTCGCCGTCTCGGCGGTGTCGAGCGCGATCTCGATCGCCGGGTAGGTGTTGTAGGACAGGACCGCCGTCGGCCCGCTGACGAAGTGCGGCGTGACGAGCGCGCCGATCTGCACCGGCTCGCCGCGGTTGTTCGGCACCGTGAGGCGCGCCAGGTCCTGGAACGTCCGCCTGCCTTGCGACTCGCTCTGGACGTAGACCTGGTAGACGAAGCCGAACTTGTTGAACAGGTTGACGAAGGACGAGCCGACATAGGTGCCGAGCGCATCGAACAGCGATTGCAGGCTGACGCCGAGCTGCTCGGCCTTGGCGCGGTCGATGTCGAGGCGCAGCTGCGGCACGCCGTAGCTCGTGGTGGCGGTGGCGCCGCCGATCTCCGGCAATTTCTTCAGCTGCGCGATGAAGCCCTCGGCGGTCTTGGCGAGCGTGAGGCCGCCCGCGCCGCTGCGGTCCTGCAGTTCCAGCGTCAGGCCGCCGCGGGAGCCGAGACCCGGCAGCGGCGACGGGTCGACGATGCGCAAGACCCCGTCCGGGTGGTTCCTGAACTGCTTTCGGAGCCGCCCGATCACCTCGGTGACCGTCTCCTCGCGCTGGTCCCAGGGCTTCAGGGTCGGGATCTGGAAGCCGTAGAACGGCGCCGTGACGTCGGCCAGGATGCCGCGCCCGGCGACCCCGATCGTGCCGGCGGCCGAGGGCTGGTCGAGGACCGCGCGCCCCACCTCCTCCACCATCGCGGCGGTGCGGCCGACGGAGGCGCCCTTCGGCATCGCGATGTCGGCGAAGAAGTAGCCCTGGTCCTCCTGCGGCACGAAGGCGCTCGGGCGGCTCGCCACCATCCAGGCGGTCAGCCCGGCTAGACCCAGGAACACGACCCCCGTCGCGATCAGGTGGCGCGACAGGCGTCCCGCCGAGCCGACCGCGAACCCCGTCGCCCGGTCGAGGACGGCGTTGAACCCGCGCAACGGCGCCCGCCATCGGCTCCGATGCGCCGCCTCGTCGTGAGGCTTCAGCAGCAGGGCGCAGAGCGCCGGCGTGAGCGTGAGCGAGACCACCGCCGAGATCAGCACCGAGATCGCGATGGTGAGGGCGAACTGGTTGTAGAGCTGCCCCGTGAGCCCCGGGATGAAGGCGACCGGCACGAACAGGGCGGCGAGGACCAGGGTGGTGGCGATGACCGGCCCCGCCACCTCGGTCACCGCCTCGCCGGCGGCCTCGCGCGGAGGCTTGCCCTCCTCCATCAGCCGCTCGGTGTTCTCGACCACGATGATCGCGTCGTCGACGACGAGGCCGACCGCCAGGACGAGGCCAAGCAGGCTCAGGGTGTTGAACGAGAAGCCGAGCACGGCCATCGGCCCGAAGGTGCCGATGAGGGCGACGGGCACCGCGATCGCCGGGATCAGGGTCGCGCGCCAGCTCTGGAGGAACAGGTAGGTGATGACGACGACCAGCACGATCGCCTCGATCAGGGTCTTGATGACCTCGTGGATCGAGGCGGTGACGAACTCGGTGCGGTCGAGGGCGATCCGGTATTGCAACCCCGGCGGAAAGCGCCTGCCCAGATCCGCCATCGTGGCGCGCACGCCCTTCATCACCTCGACGGCGTTGGCCTCCGGGTTCTGGAACAGGCCGAGCGAGGCCGCGGGCTTGTTGTCGTAGGTCGAGCGGCTGCCGTACTGCTCGGAGCCGAGCTCGACCCGGCCGACGTCGCGGATGCGCACCACCGAGCCGTCGGGATTGGCCCGGATCACGATGTCGGCGAATTCCCGGGGCTCGGTCAGCCGGCCCTTGGTGACGATCTGCAGCTCGAAAGCGGGGGCGTCGCGCACCGGCTCCTTGCCGAGCGAGCCGACGGTGATCTGGGCGTTCTGCTGCTCGACCGCCTGGACGATCTGGCTCGGACCGATGCCGAGCGATTCCATCCGGGCCGGATCGAGCCAGACCCGCATCGCGTAGCGCTGGTTCGAGAAGTTGACGATGCGGCCCATGCCGGTGACCCGGCGCAGGGGCTTGATCACCTGGGTCTCGGCCCAGTTCGACAGGAACAGCTCGTCGTAGCGGTTGTCGTCGCTGTAGAGCACGACGTTGCCGAGGCGCTGGCGCGACGACTTCACGATCTCGAGGCCCTGGTCGCGCACCGCCTGCGGCAGGCGCGATTCGGCGCGCTGGGCCCGGGTCAGCACGTCGGCCGCCGCCGCGTTCAGGTCGGAGCCGACCTCGAACGTCGCGTCCAGGTTGACGCTGCCGTCGGCGTTGCTGGTCGAGCTGATGTAGATCAGGTCCTGCGCGCCGTTGATCTCCTGCTCGAGCGGGATCGCGATCGCCTCGTAGGCCTGCTGCGCCGTGGCGCCCGGATAGGTCGCCTGGATGTTGATGATCGGCGGCGCGATCTCGGGGAACTGGGCGATCGGCAGGGACAGGCCCGCCACCGCCCCGATCAGGGTGATCAGCACCGAGATCACGCCCGCCAGGACGGGCCGGTCGACGAAGGTGGCGAACATCCGGCGTCCCGGTGAGCCGCCGGGCCGCCGCCGGGGCCGCCCGCGAGCCCGGCTCGGGGTCGGGCCCCGGGGCCTGCGACGGTATGGTGAGGATCTCACGTGCAACGCGATCGCGCTCGACGGAGTTCCCCTCACGGTTACCTTGCGGACACCGTCCGGCAACCGTGCCGCATCGTTCTTCGTTATCGTCCTCCCGGGCGGGCATTCCTCCGGGCGGGCCTGCCCGTCGACAGGGGATCCACCATCGTGCGCGCAGGATTTCGCTACGGCCTCATCGGCCTGACCGCCGTCGCGGCCGGGGCCGGCCTGTGGTGGGAGCTCGGCCATCCGCTGCCCGCCGGCCTCTCCGGTGTCCTGCCCGGTCCGGTGGCGGCGTTCCTGGCGCCACGGGCGGCACCGGAAAAGGAGCCCGCGGCGCCGGAATTCGACGTCGCGGTGGCGCGGGCCGCGACCGAGACCGTGCCGGTCGCCTTCTCCTATACCGGCACGGTGATCTCGCCGAAGGACGCCGCGCTCCAGCCCCGGGTCACCGGCGTGGTGGTGGAGCGGCCGTTCGAGCCGGGCGGCCACGTCAAGCAGGGCCAGGTGCTGTTCCGCATCGACCCGCGCCCCTTCGAGGTGGCCTTGCGCACCGCCGAGGCCCAGCGCGCCCAGGCCGCGGCGCAGCTCTCCTTCGCGGATGCCGAGGTCGACCGCACCCAGACCCTCGCCGACAAGGGCTACGCCTCCGAGCAGCGCTACCAGCAGCTCGAGAGCAACCGCCAGGTCGCCCGCAGCCGGGTGCAGGAGGCCGAGGCCGCGATCGCGCGTGAAAAGCTCAACCTCGACTTCGCGGTGATCCGCGCCCCCTTCGACGGGCGCTCCAGCCTCTCGGACGTCAATGTCGGCGACCACGTCAACGCGAACGCGACCCAGCTCGTCAGCGTGGTCCAGGTCGACCCGATCGAGGTGCAGGTGGCGCTCTCGACCGAGGATTCGGAGGCGGTGCGCGCCGCCCTCAAGGAGGATCGCGCCTTCATCCGGACCCTCGACGCCCAGGGCAGGCCGGAGCGCAGGGCGACCCTGTACAAGCTCGACAACCGCTTCGACCCCCGCACCGCCCGCCGCCTTGTCCGGGCCTGGCTGCCCAACGCCGACGAGCGCTACCTGCCGGGCGAGTTCGTGCGCACGCAGGTGCAGGTCGGTACGCAGGAGCGCCTGCTGGTGCCGACGGTCGCGCTCTCGGCCCAGCTCGACCAGCGCATCGTCTGGCGCGTCGACGATCGGGGCACGGTGTCGATGGCGCCGGTCACCACCGGCGAGGAATTCGGCGATCGCACGGCGATCCTGAAGGGCCTTGCGGCCGGCGACCGGATCGCCACCGATCACCTCCAGCTCCTGCGCCAGGACCAGCGGGTCGGGATCAGGGCGGAGGGTCGGGAGGGTGGCAGGAAGGCCCGGCAGGCCGCCAACACGCCCGCCGGCACCGCCGGCGACGCCGTGCGCTGACGCACAGCGTCAGCGCTTGCCCCGACGAAAGTCCGGACGCTACGGTTGGCGGGACGATCCCGCCACGGCACGCGAGCGACCGGCCCCGCATGACCTCTTCCGAGACCGCGTCTCCCGAAGCCGCACCCGCCGAGGCGTCGGACCGTCCCGAGGCTGCGTCTCCCGAGATCTCGCGTCCTGCCGAGGCTGCGCCCGCTCCCGGGGCGGCACCGTCTGCCGGAGCGGCACCGTCTCCCGGAGCGGCACTTGGCCCCGCCCCGCGCTTCTCGGTCGTGACCGCCGGTCCGGACGAGGTCGAACTGGTGGTGGCGTTCGGGTCGCGGGACTACGCGGTCCGGCTCGCGCCCGCCGAGGCCGCCGAGCTCGGCCTGGCGCTGCTCGCCACCGCCTCGGTGGCGGCGGATGCGGCCCAGGACGTGCCGGCGGGCACGCGGGTGGAGAACTGCTTCTTCCCGGTCCTCGGCTGGACCGCCGGCGAGGTCGCCCGCGGCGTGCCCGCCCTCGCCCTGCGGCTCGCCGAGGGGACCGAGATCGCGTTCCAGTTCGACCGCACCGCCGCCCGGGCCTGCGGCCGCGACCTCGCCCGCAGCGGCCGGACGCCCTGGCGCGAGCGCCTGGGGCGCGCCTTCCGGCGGCGCCCCGCCGCGCGGCCCGCGCCGCCGGCCGATCGTCAGGGCGGGTGAGGCCCGGACGCGCCGGCCCGCCACGCCAGATCGAGGACGAGCCCCCGCGGCAGGGTGTCGAGGAGCGGCGTCACCGGAAGCCCGGCGGCGTGGAGCAGCCCGGCGCTCCAGTGGTTGCAGACGGCGAGCAGGCTGAAGCGCCCCTCGGCCGCGTAGAACAGGCTCGGCCCGTAGAGGCCGGGCCCCAGCACCACCGGATGGCCGTCATGCGCCGCGAAGGTGCGGCCGAGCGCGGCGGCGAGCCGGCGAAAGCCCGCCCGCGACAGCCGCAGGCTCACGATCTCGGAGCCCGCAAAGGCGGTTCCGGGCTCCGGCGCGACCCCGACCACGTGCAGGACCGCCGGACGCCCGCCGGGGGTGAACAGGGCCCGGAGCGCCAGCCGCCAGTCGAGGGCCTCGATCGTCGGCACGGCGCGGTAGAAGCCGGCATCGCCCCAGCCGATCTCGAGGGCCGGATAGGCGCGAAAGCGCCCGGTCACCTCCAGCAAGGCTCCGTCCCCGGCCTCGGCCGCCGCCTGCGCGAGCGCGTCGCGGGGCAGGAGCAGGCCGGAATGCCAGGCATCGGCGACGAGCCGCACCGTCACCGCCGCCTCGCCGGGGGCCGGCGGGTAGAGGGCCGGATCGCCCGGCCGGGCGGTGAGCCAGGCCGCCAGGAGGACGGCGGCGAGGAGGAGTGCGAGGAGCGTTGCGGCGCGCCGGGCGAGGCTCAGGGCGCGGGCCACGATCAGGCCGCCATGGCGCGCCAATGCAGGTCCTGGTCGGCCGCCAGCCACCCATGCGCAGCCTCGCGGATGTCCGTCGCCGTCGCGCTCCCGGCGTCGTCGTCCGCGACGACGATACCTGGCCGCGCCTCCCGGCGCGTCGCCCCGGCGGCATCGTTGAAGCGGACGGACGGCACGTCGGTCGCGGTGTCGTCGCGGGCCGTCGTCGGGCGGGACGGTGTGGAACTCGGGCTCATGCCTGGGCTGTCTCCGGGCCGGCGCTCGGCGCATCGCCTCCTGCCGCGCATCGCCTCCTGTCGCGCGTCGATGGCCGATCGTCCCGAGACCGGACGCATGCCGGCGCCCTTTCCCCGCAAGCGTCGTCATTCCGACGGGACCGGTCCGGGCGAGAGGCCCGGACCGGTCCCGTCGAGGGTTCAGCCCTGGAGCCGGGTCAGCGCCTCGCGCACCTTCTCGCGGCGGGCGATCGCCGCCTCGCGGCGCTCGCGCTGCTCCTCGACCACCTCCTCCGGGGCACGGGCGAGGAAGTCGGCATTGCCGAGCTTGGCGTCGATCTTGGCGACCTCGCCGCCGAGCTTGGCGTCCTCTTTCGTCAGCCGCGCCACCTCGGCGCCGAGATCGACCACGCCCTCGAGCGGCAGGGCCGCGACCTCGCCGCGCACGATCAGCTGCACGGCGTTGCGCGGGCTCGCCTCCGCGATCGCGATCGAGGCGATGCGGCCGAGGCGCCGCACCGTGTCGCCCCAGCGGCCGACGCGCTCGCGCACCGCCTCGCTCGGGGCCACCAGCACCAGGGGGATCTGGGCGCCGGCCGGCACGCTCGTCTCCGAGCGGGCCGAGCGGATCTCCGACACGAGGTCGACGACCCAGCCGATCTCGGCCTCGGCCTCGGGCCGCGCCAGCGCGCCGAGATCAGGCCAGGCGGCGAGCGCGAGCAGCCCGCGCTCGATCCCCGCCTCGCGCGCCTTCGTCGCCCACAGCTCCTCGGTGAGGAACGGCATGAACGGGTGCAGCAGCACGCAGATCTGGTCGATCATGTAGGCGATCGTCCGGCGCGTCTCCTCCTTCGCCGGCCCGTCCTCGCCCTGGAGCACGGGCTTGGCCAGTTCCAGGTACCAGTCGCAGAACACGTTCCAGACGAAGCGGTAGGCGGCGTTGGCGGCGTCGTTGAAGCGGTAGGCCTCGATCGCGGCCGTCACCTCGGCGACGGCGCGCGCGGCCTCGCCGAGCGCCCAGGCGTTCAGGGTCTGGGTCGCGCCGGCCGGCACGAAGGCGGGATCGAGCCGGCAGCCGTTCATCTCGGCGAAGCGCGCGGCGTTCCAGAGCTTGGTGGCGAAGTTCCGATAACCCTCGACGCGTTGCACCGAGAGCTTGATGTCGCGTCCCTGCGCCGCCATGGCCGCGAGGGTGAAGCGCAGGGCATCGGCGCCGTAGCGGTCGACGAGGTCGAGGGGGTCGACCACGTTGCCCTTCGACTTCGACATCTTGGCGCCCTTCTCGTCGCGGACGAGGGCGTGGATGTAGATCGTGCGGAACGGCACCTCGTCCAGCGCGTGAAGGCCGAGCATCATCATCCTGGCAACCCAGAAGAAAATGATGTCGAAGCCCGTCACCAGCGCGCTGGTCGGGTAGTAGCGCGCCAGCTCCGGCGTGGCGTCGGGCCAGCCCAGCGTCGAGAACGGCCACAGGCCGGACGAGAACCAGGTGTCGAGCACGTCCTCGTCGCGGCGCAAGGCCACCGGCCGGCCGTGCTTCGCGGCGGCCTGCGCCAGGGCCTCCTCCTCGCTGCTCGCGACGAAGCAGTTCCCCTCCGGATCGTACCAGGCCGGGATCTGGTGGCCCCACCACAGCTGGCGCGAGATGCACCACGGCTCGATGTTCTCGAGCCACTGGAAGTAGGTCTTCTCGTAGGTCTCGGGCACGAAGCGGGTGCGGCCGTCGCGCACCGCCTGCAGGGCCCGCTCGGCCAGCGGCTTGACGTTCACGTACCACTGGTCGGTGAGGTAGGGCTCGATCACCACGCCCGAACGGTCGCCGTGCGGCACCGCATGGGTGTTGGGCTCGATGGTCACGAGCCGGCCGCGCTCCTCCATGAGCGCGACGACCCGCTCGCGGGCCTTGAAGCGGTCGAGGCCGTGCAGCGCCAGGGCCTCGGGCTCGGGGGCCGAGCCTTCCAGGAAGTCCGCGTTGCCCTCGAGGCTTATGCGGGCTTCCTCATCCAGGACATTGATCTGAGACAGCCCGTGCCGGCGGCCGACCTCGAAGTCGTTGAAGTCGTGCGCCGGGGTGATCTTGACCGCGCCGGTGCCCTTCTCGGGATCCGAGTACTCGTCGGCGACGACGGGGATCAGCCGGCCGACCAGCGGCAGGCGCAGGCTTTTGCCGACCAGCGCCCGGTAGCGCTCGTCCTCCGGGTGGACCGCGACCGCGGTGTCGCCCAGCATCGTCTCGGGCCGGGTGGTGGCGACCGTGATGGTCTCACCGGTCTCGTTCCCGGCCTCGTCGACCACCGGGTAGGCGAAGTGCCAGAGATGGCCCTTCACCTCGACCTGCTGCACCTCGAGGTCGGAGATCGCGGTCTGGAACTTCGGGTCCCAGTTCACCAGGCGCTTGTCGCGGTAGATCAGGCCTTGCGCATGGAGGTCGACGAACACCTTCAGGACGGCCTTCGACAGGCCCTCGTCCATGGTGAAGCGCTCGCGCGACCAGTCGCAGGAGGCGCCCAGGCGCTTCAGCTGGTTGACGATGGTGCCGCCGGATTCCGCCTTCCACTCCCAGACCCGGCGGACGAATTCCGCCCGGCCGAGCGAGCGCCGGTCGGGCTGCTGCTGCTCGGCGAGGCGGCGCTCCACCACCATCTGGGTGGCGATGCCGGCATGGTCCGTGCCGGGCTGCCACAGCACGTCCTTGCCGCGCAGGCGCTCGAAGCGGGCGAGCACGTCCTGGAGCGTGTTGTTGAGGGCGTGGCCCATATGCAGCGAGCCCGTCACGTTCGGCGGCGGGATCATGATGCTGTAGGGCTCGGCGCCGGCACGGTCCGGGCGCCCGGCCCGGAAGGCCTGCGCCTCCTCCCATTCGGCGGCGATGCGCGCCTCGACGGCGGCGGGATCGAAGGTCTTGTCCATCATCGCTGACACAGCCACTCGCACGGCGCGCCCCGGGGCGCGTCCCGCCGGCGGACGAGGCTCCCCGGGGACGCCGGAACGTCAAAACGAAAAAAAGGCCGGCCGCGCGAGCGACCGGCTCCCGAGCCCGCTTTCAAGCGGACCCGCACCGTTCCGTCAACCGGAGCGCGCCCGGATCTAGCGTCCGCGCGCGACGCGCTCGATCTCGGCCCGGACCAGGCGCTCGACCAGGACCGGCAGGTTGTCGTCGAGCCAGGATTTCAGCATCGGGCGCAGCATGTCCTGCACCAGGTCCTCGATGGTGCGCGCGTTGCGGGTCAGCACCGTGCTGGCGAGGAGGTCGAAGGCGTGGCCGACGGTGGCGTCGGTCGCCTGCGACAGGAGCCGGTCCTCCATCGCCGGGCGGGGCGGCTCCGGCGGCGCGGCAGGCGGCGGGGCCGCGGCCTTCGGGGGCTCGGGCGGCGGCGCCGGGGCGGGCTCCGGCTCGATCTCGATGGCGTCGAAATCCATCGGCTCGTCCCGGAAGGCGATCTCCGACATCGGGTCGAATGCGTCGTCGAAGCTCGGCTCGGGCGCGGGCGGCGCCTTGGCGACCGGATTCGTGGCCGGCTTGGGCTCGGGCTTGGGCTCGGGCTTCGGCGGCGGCGGGGCGATCTCGGCGAGGTCGAGCACGTCGTCCTCGTCCGGCTCGGGATCCGGCACGGCCACCGGCCGCGAGCCGGCGGCGGGCGGCTCGGCCGGCTTCTGGTCGTCGGCGATGATGCGGCGGATGGAGGCGAGGATCTCCTCCATCGAGGGTTCCTGCGTCTTGTCCTGCGTCTTGGGGCTCGCGGCGCTCATCCGGCTCAACGCTCGAGTGCAGAGGATCGGGGGGTCGAATTACGCAGTATTCCACGGGGCCGGCCCCGCACAAGCGAGGCGGGCCCCGAACTCACAGGGAGGCGGACCTCCCGCCGCCGTCAGCGGCCGTCGGGCGTGCGCACGCCGTACCAGAGGTCCTTGATCTGGTCGTAGTGCTGCTTGGCGCTGTACTGCGCCACCGGGACCGAGATGAAGCGGGTGGTGAGGCGGCCGACGGTCTGCACCACCTGGTAGGAGCCCACCACCCGGTCGCGCTGGGCGGCGATCAGGTTGACGCGGGCGGTCAGGAGCTCCTGCTGGGCGTTCAGCACGTCGAGGGTCGTGCGCTGGCCGACCCGGGCCTCCTCGCGCACGCCGTTCAGCGCCACCTCGTTGGCCTGGACCTGGGCCTGCGAGGCGATGACGCGGGCCTTGGCCGCCTCGAGGGCGCCCCAGGCGGTGACGATGCCGGCGCGGACCTGGTCGCGGGTGAGCTCGGCCTGGAGGCGGGCCTGGCCGACCTGCTCCTTGGCCTGGCGGATCTGGGCGTATTCGGCGCCGCCCTGGTAGAGCGGGACGGTGAGCTGGCCGACGATCGAGCCCGCGAAGTAGCGGGTGCCGGCGATCTGCTGGTCGAGGGTCTGGGCCGCGTTCCCCGAGATCGTCGCCGTCGGGTAGAGCGACGATTCGGCGATCTTCACCTGCGCCTCGGCCGCGTCGACGGCGTGGAGGGCCGAGAGGATCGCCGGGTGCTCGGCCAGCCCGATATCCACCGCCGCCGTCAGGGTGCCCGGCACGTAGCGGTCGATCGGCCGGCCGGGGGCGAGCTGGCGCGGCTCGATGCCGATCACCTGCCGGAAGGTCGCGATGCTGGTGCGCAGGTTGGCCTCGGCGAGGCTGACCTGGGCCCGGGCGCCGGCCAGCCGCGCCTCGGCCTGGGCGACGTCGGTGCGGGTGACCTCGCCGACGTTGAAGCGGTCGCGGGTCTGGCGCAGCTGCTCCTCGAGCACCTCGACGTTGTTGCGGTTGAGCTCCAGCGTGGCGGTGTCCGCCAGCACGTTCATGTAGGCCTGCGCCGCCGAGAACAGCGTCAGCATCTCGGTGTTGCGCAGGGTCTCGCGGCCGCCCAGCACCTGCGACTCGGCCTGGCGGGTCTGGTTGTCGGTCCGGAAGCCGTTGAACAGGGTCTGCTGCACGCCGATGCCGACGGAGCGCGGGTAGAGCGTCTCCTGCCCGCCGCCGCCGCCCGTGCCCGCCGCCAGGACGCTGAGCTTGCCCGAGACGTAGGACACGCCCGCGCTCGCCGAACCGGTGACCGTCGGGCGGTAGCCCGCCAGCGCCCGCGGCACGTTCTCGTCGGTGGCGCGCTGGCCGGCGCGCTGTGCGTTCAGCGTCGGGTTGCCCGCATAGGCTCGCGCAAGCGCGCTCTCCAGGGTTTCCGCAGCCGCGCCCTGGCCCGCCATGGCGAGGGCCACGGCGGCGAACCCGCCCAGCCGAAGCCCGCGGAACGCCCGAGTTCCTGTGTCAGTCACGCCTGTCTACCCTGTGCGGCTAGCTCACAATCGGCCGGCCCTGGCCGCGGGCCGCGGAACCGGTTCGTCATATCGCTGTGCCCACCTCGAGCGTGACATTAACCGAGGGCGGTTCCCGGGGCACCGGCCCCGCGCTGTGGACGACCGTGTTTGGCCGCCGGTGCCGCAAAAAAGCGACACGTGCCTCTGGGGAAATCCCGGCGTCGGGCGGCGGTGCGGGCCGGCTGATTCGCGATCGCGGCGCCGGGGCCCGGCGCGGCGCCCGGGCCGGGCAAGTCCTTGATGGCGGACGGGCTTCCCGACGGGGTCGCGGATCGTGGCGATGGGGGCGGCCCCGCGCTCCGGGCCGGCGCCGCGCCGCCGTGATGGGCGCGGCCGGACGGGCGGCCAAGGAAATTCCGCCCGGCGGTGCGGACGGAGGGCGGCGGCCGGCGCCTCACTTCGGCGGAGGGCCCTGGGCGGAGGGCCTACCTCTTCCGGAGGTGCCGCCCGGCCGGGGGCCTTCGGGCGCGGGGATCCGCGCCCGAAGGCGGCGTCAGAACGCGAAGCCGGCCTCGACCGCGAAGGCGCGCAGGGGCGGCAGGACGGCGTCGAAGAGCGGGCGCGAGCCGAAGGCGTCGCCCGAGCGGACCCACAGGGTCGCCTTGGCCGGGCGGCCCTGGCCCTGGACGCAGGCGAGCCGGCCGCCGTCGGCGAGCTGGTCGAGCAGGCCCTGCGGCCGCTGCTCGACCTGGCCCTCGATCAGGATCGCGTCGTAGGGGCCGCGTCCGGCGGCGCCCTTGTCGAGCGGACCGGACTCGACCGTCGCGCCGTCTCCGAGGCGCTCGCGCGCCGCCGCGGCGAGGCCGGGGAGCGATTCGAGGGCGACGACCTCGACGCCGAGGCGGTGCAGGATCGCGGCGCCGTAGCCGAGGCCGGCCCCGACATCGAGGACGCGGTTCCCGGGCTTGAGCGACAGGGCCTGGATCAGGCGCGCCAGCACCATCGGGGCCGGCATGAAGCGGGTCTCGCCGTCCTCGGTCCCGACCGCCTGGGGCTGGTCGATATAGGCGAAGGCCGCGCGGTCCGCCGGCAGGAACCGCTCGCGCGGGACGGCGTCGAATGCGTCGAGGAGCGCGATGTCGGTCACGTCGAACGTGCGGAGCTGGCAATCGACCATGAGGCGGCGCGCTTGCGCGTAGTCGAGCATGAACGTCTCTGGGGAGCTTGAGCGACGGTCAAGCCGTCGGGCGACGCGGTTGTGGTGGATCGTCGGCGAAAAGGCAAGGATCGGGGGATCCGCCCCGCATCGCGCCGGGGAGCGGATCGACCCGGGGCGCTCGGCGACGGAAACCGAGGGCGAACCTGTCGCCCGGCCCGGTCGAACCTGGAAGAAGACGGGAAGAATTGGAGGCCTCGCCCGGAATCGAACCGGGGTGCAAGGATTTGCAGTCCTCTGCGTAACCACTCCGCCACGAGGCCATCCGGGTCGGCCTTGGGCCGACGATCGGGCGTGCCGGGCCTGGAAGGGCCGGCTGCACCGTCTCCCCGGCGTCGGGCGGACAACCCGGGGACGAGGGCTCTCTAGCAGAGCCCGCCCCGGCTCCGCAACAGGATCCGGCGGCAAAACCGCGATCCGGCCGGGAAACCCGGCCGTCGAAACCCGGCCGTCATGGAGCCGGCTCGCAAAAACCCGCAGGGCAATCGGGTGAAGTGTCATGGGGCAACGAGCCTGACGAGGTAGTCGTCGTCCCAGCCTGCGGTTTTGAGGGCAAGGCGCATGGAATCCTTGCCCTTTTTGCGAGCTG
>NZ_LWHQ01000057.1:30490-34570 GCF_001653715.1 Methylobacterium platani | reverse complement strand
CACCCTCCCCCGCAGAGGGGGGAGGGTTGGGGCGTCAGTGCTGCAGGCCCCATTTCTGCACCGTCCGCCGCTCCAGCGTGCGGAAGATCAGGTTCTCGACCACGAGGCCGATGATGATCACGGTGAGGAGACCGGCGAAGACGGCGGGAATGTCGAGGAGGTTGCGGTTCTCGAAGATGAACCAGCCCAGGCCCCCCGCCCCCGACGAGACGCCGAAGACGAGTTCGGCGGCGATCAGCGTGCGCCAGGCGAAGGCCCAGCCGATCTTGAGGCCGGTGAGGATGCTGGGGAACGCCGCCGGGATCAGGATCTTGGTGACATAAGGGAGCCCCTTGAGCCCGTAATTGCGCCCGACCATCCTGAGCGTGTTCGAGACCCCGCGAAAGCCCGAATGGGTGTTGAGCGCCACCGCCCACAGCACCGAGTGGACCAGCACGAAGACCAGGCTGCCGTTGCCGAGGCCGAACCAGATCAGCGCCAGCGGCAGGAGCGCGATGGCCGGCAGGGGATTGAACATCGCCGTCATCGTCTCGAGGAAGTCGGTGCCGATGCGGGTCGAGATCGCCAGCATGGTCAGCGTCGCAGCGAGCAGGATGCCGGCGACGTAGCCCATCAGCAGCACCTTGATCGACGACAGGGCCCGGCTCGGGATCGTGCCGTCGACCGTCTGCTGCCAGAGCGTCGTGACGGTGTCGGAGAAGGTCGGGAACAGCAGCGGGTTGTCGAGGATCCGGGCATAGACCTCCCAGACCAGCGCCAGCGCGACGATGATCACGGTCTTGCGGACGAAACCGCTGTTCCACAGGATCTCGGCGGTGCCGAGCTGGCGCTCGACCGCGCCGTCGGCGGCGGGCGCGGCGTCGCTCATGATGATGCGGGCCGGCATCGTGGGGCGCGTCGTGGTGCTCGTCGTGGTGCTCATTGGGGGTGCCTCCTCGACGGTCGATCAGGGATGGGCCGGCATCAGTGGTGATCGGGTTCGTGGGCGAACAGCAGGTCGTGGATCTGCTGCTCGAGCTGGCCGGCGCTGCCGTCCTGGGCCGACACCTTGTCGACGTCGAGCACCTCGGCCTTGACCCGGCCCGGATGGGGCGAGAGCAGCAGGATGCGGTTGCCGATCTTGATCGCCTCGGCGATCGAGTGGGTGACGAACAGCACCGTGAACTTGGTCTCTTCCCAGAGCTGCAGGAGCTCGTCCTGGCAGGTGCGCCGGGTCAGCGCGTCGAGCGCCGCGAAGGGCTCGTCCATCAAGAGGATGTCGGGCTCCATCGCCATGCCGCGGGCGATCGCCACGCGCTGCTTCATGCCGCCCGAGAGGGTGTGGGGGTAGCTGTCGACGGCCCGCGTCAGGCCGACCTTCTCGATATAGGCCCGGGCGCGCTCCTCCGCCGCGCGGCGGCTCATCTTGCGGGCATTGAGGAGCGGGAAGGTGACGTTCTCCAGCACCGTCTTCCAGGGCAGGAGCTGGTCGAATTCCTGGAACACCATCATCCGGTCGGCCCCGGGCTCCTTGACCGCCCGGTCCTTGATGCGGATCTCGCCCTCGCTCGGGTGCAGGTAGCCGCCCACCGCCTTGAGCAGGGTGGACTTGCCGCAGCCCGACGGCCCGAGCAGCACGAAGCGGTCCGAGGTATCGACCTGGAAGCTGACGCGCTCGGTCGCGGTGACGAGCACGTTGGGGGTCTTGTAGCGGAGCGTGACGCCGCGGACGTCGAGGAGGGTACTCATATGGCGTGTCCTCCCGTCAGCTGCCGCTGAGGTCGTGGGCGACCGGCAGGTAATAGTCGGTCCAGGCCTTCGGCTTGGTCCGCAACGTGCCGATCCGCCCGAGATGCTCGGCGAACCGCATCGTCCCTTGCGGCTGGAGGTTGAACTCCATCATGCCGGGTTCCTTGAGGTAGCCCAGCAGATCCTCGACGCTGGTCTTGTCGCCGGTCACCTCGCGGTAGATCTCGACCGCTTGGCGGGTATCCTGGCGGATGAGATTTTGTGCCTCTTCCGAGGCCGCGCGGACCGCCTGGACGATCTTCGGGTTGGCGTCGGCGAACTTGGTGGTGGTGAAGAACTGGCCCTGCGTCAGCGGCCCGCCGATGATGTCGGGCGAGCGGGCGACGATGTGGGCGCCCGGCACGGTGCGCAACTCGACGTACTGGAAGGGCGGCGCCGCGAAATGGGTCCTGATCTCGTGGGTGGGGTTGGCGAGCGCGATCGCCGCGTCGGGATGGCCGAGCTGCACCGTGTTGGCGTCGAGCCGGCTCGACTGGTCGGCGCCGTAGGCCTCGCCCGCCGCCATCTGCAGGAGGATGGCTTGGGTCGAGACCTTCACGGTCGGCACCGCGATCTTGTCGCCGGGCGCGATGTCCTTGATCGTCCTGATCTTCGGGTCGCGGCTGACCAGCAGCAGCGGCAGCGCCGAGGTGGCGACGATGCCCTTCACCCCGCCCCGCGTCCGGTCCCAGAGCAGCAGCAGGTTGCCGGTGCCGGTATTGACGATGTCGACATTACCGGCGAGCAGCGCGTCGGTCTGGCTGCCGCCGCCGGTGAAGGTGAGCCACTTCGTCTTGAGACCGGGCACGCCGAGCCGCTCGGCATGCTTCTCGATCAGGCCCTGCTTCTCGATGATGTGGGTCGGCAGGTAGATGATGCCGGGCTGGCGCGTGATCGCGATCTCGCTCTTCTGCTGCGCGAGGGCCGGAGCGGCGGCCAGAAGACCGGCAGCGAGGAGGCCCGCCGCGAAGGCGCGGCGCGCGGGCGAGTGGATCATGGGCGTTCTCCCGATGCCGCGGCGCGCGCGGCCCTGCCTGCCGGCCGATTCTTGATCTCTGGCCTGACCTCTGCACTAAAATGGTAATGCATTAGTATGTCAACCCGCGGCGGGCCGTGCTAGGCTGCCCCAGGGGCCGCCCCGGCGGCCCCGCGCCGTCTCACGAGTCCGACCGTCATGAACGCCGTCTTCGCCGGTGCGCAGCGTCTGCGCGACCGCTCGCGCCACGCCGCCCCGCAGGTCTTCGACCTCATCCGGGAAAAGATCGTCTCGCTCGATCTCGCGCCCGGCACGGTGCTGTCGCGACCCGAATTGCAGGCGAGCTTCGGCCTGAGCGCCACCCCGATCCGCGACGCGCTGCTGCGCCTCCAGGAGGAGGGCCTGGTCGACATCTTCCCGCAATCGGCGACCGTGGTGAGCCGCATCGATCTCGCCGCCGCCCGCCAGGCGCAGTTCCTGCGCCGCGCCGTCGAGCAGGAGGTGGTGCGCACCCTGGCCCAGGCGCCCGACCGGGCGCTGCTGGCCCGCCTCCAGGCCTTCGTCGCCGAGCAGGCGGTCTTCGCCGAGGAGGGAGATTTCGCGCGGCTGTCCGCCAGCGACGAGGCTTTTCACCGGGCGCTATGCGAGGCGGCGTCCGTCCCCGATCTGTGGGACCTGATCCGCCGCCGCAGCGGCCATATCGACCGCCTGCGCCGCCTGCACCTGCCGGTCGAGGGCAAGGCGCAGCAGATCGTGGCCGATCACCGGCGGATCGTGGCGGCGCTCGGCGAGGGCGCGCCGGATGCCGCGCAGGAGGCTCTTCGCGATCACCTGTCGAAGTCGATCGCGCTCGGTGACGAGATCCGGGCGCGGTGGCCGGCGTATTTCGCGTGACGCGCGTGATCAGAAGAACGTCGCCGGACTGACGTTGAAGCGCTCCGACAGGCGCGAGATCTGGTTCTTGTTCAGCTCGCGCTTGCCGCTCAGCAATTCCGAGACCACGCCCTGGCTGCCGATCTCGGGCAGGTCGCTCTGCTTGAGACCATGCTGCTCCATCAGCAGGCGCAGCACTTCGGCCGGTGGCACTTCGAGTCGGGAGAACCCGGTCGCCTCGTAACCGGCAATGAACTCGCCGAGGAGACCAAGGAGCGGGGCTAGCGAATGCCCTTCGTCACCCGCACCGACGTCGATGAGGCCGTTCATTGCAGCGATCGCCGCCTCGTACTGCGCGTCATCGGCGATCGGATGCAGCGGAATTCGCTGTGCGATGACTTCGATAGGGTCGTTCACCAACATGCGCCCACGGTCCACGACATGAGCTCCGTCGCCCTGCGGTC
>NZ_LWHQ01000057.1:0-30319 GCF_001653715.1 Methylobacterium platani | reverse complement strand
ATCGTCCGCCCCTATGGTCGGGCCGCGGTCGCGGTGTCGTGTACCGTGACATGCGCCTCCGTCCCTCGAACACACCTTTCCCATAACTCAAGGGAAGTGCCGGCGACACAGCCGGCTCGAGCATCGTCTCGGGAATTGCCCAACCCAGCCCGACCACACTCCGCGTCATTCCGGGGCCGCGAAAGCGGAGCCCGGAATGACATGGAGGGTGTCCTACCCTGTTTCTGACAATGACGAGTGGTCTTCCCCGCAGCCCTACCCCCGTCCCACCACCGTCCGGATCGCGAAGCTCGACTGGATCCGCGCCACCCCCGGCAGGCGCGACAGCACCTCCTTGTGCAGGCGCTCGTAATCGCCGGCATCCGAGACCTCGATCCGCATCAGGTAGTCGGAGAGGCCGGTCATCAGGTAGCAGTCGCGCACCTCCGGGCAGCGGCGCACCGCCGCCTCGAAGCGGTTGAGCGACTCCTCCGTCTGCCGCTCCAGGGTGATCTGGGTCAGCACCACCAGGTGAGCCTCGCGCTCGTCGGCCTCGATCAGGGCGGTGTAGCCGCGGATGGTGCCGTTCGATTCGAGCAACCGCAGGCGGCGCAGGCAGGCCGAGGGCGACAGGCCGACCTTGGCGGCGAGATCCGCGTTGCTGATCCGCCCGTCGTCGCGCAGGACGCGCAGGATGCGCGCGTCGATCTCGTCCCGTCCCGCCACCGCGCAAGATCCTGTCTTCAGGCTGCAGATTCGTGCGGGTCGTAGCACGAAGTCGCGGATCCTGCGACGATCCGGCGGGAAATTCGGCGATCCTTGCGCGACACTGTATCCACTGACCGGGCGCCGGGTCGGGCCGGACGAAGCAGGGCGCGACAGGGAATTTCGGCGATGCGCGTTCTGATCCTCGGCGGCGGCGTGGTGGGCGTCACCTCGGCCTATTACCTCGCCAAGGCCGGCCACCAGGTCACGGTGCTCGACCGCCAGCCGGGCGCCGGGCTCGAGACCAGCTTCGCCAATGCCGGCCAGGTGTCGCCGGGCTACTCGGCGCCGTGGGCCGCCCCGGGCATCCCCGTCAAGGCGATGAAGTGGCTGATGATGCGACACCGGCCGCTGGTGCTGTGGCCGAGCCTGGAGCCCAAGCTCTACGGCTGGCTGGCGAAGATGCTGGCGAACTGCACCGAGGATGCGTATCGCCGCAACAAGGGCCGGATGGTGCGGCTCGCCGAGTACAGCCGCGACGTGCTGCGCGACCTGCGCACCGAGACCGGCATCGCCTACGATCACCGCGAGAAGGGCACGCTCCAGCTCTTCCGCACCCAGAAGCAGCTCGACCATGTCGGCGACGACACCGGCGTGCTCGACGAGTACGGCGTGCCCTACGAGGTGCTCGATCCGGCGGGCTGCATCGCGGCCGAGCCGGCGCTCGCCCGGGTCTCCGGCACCTTCGTCGGCGGCCTGCGCCTGCCGGGCGACGAGACCGGCGACGCGCATCTGTTCACCCAACGCCTTGCGGCGATCTGCGAGCGCATGGGCGTCACGATCCGCTACGGTGCCACGATCACCGGCCTTCGCCAGGAGGGCGGCCGGATCGCCGGCGTGGGCTTGGCCGGCGGCGAGGTGCTGACGGCCGATGCTTACGTCGCCGCCATGGGCAGCTACACCCCGGCGATGCTCAAGCCGCTCGGCGTCGAGATCCCGGTCTATCCGGTCAAGGGGTACTCCCTGACCCTGCCGATCACCGATGCCGAGGCCGCCCCGGTCTCGACCGTGATGGACGAGACCTTCAAGGTGGCGATCACCCGGCTCGGCGACCGCATCCGGGTCGGCGGCACGGCGGAACTGGCCGGCTTCAGCCAGGCGCTGCGCGGCCCGCGCCGGGCGACCCTGGAGCGCTCGGTCCTCGACCTCTTCCCGCAGGGCGGCGACGTCTCCCAGGCGAAGTTCTGGACCGGCCTGCGCCCGATGACCCCGGACGGCACCCCGATCGTCGGCGCCACCGCGTACGACAACCTCTACACCAATACCGGCCACGGCACGCTCGGCTGGACCATGGCCTGCGGCTCGGGCCGCCTCCTCGCCGACCTGATCGGCGGCCGGGCGCCGGAGATCGACCATCAGGATCTGGCCGAATCGCGCTACGCCCGGGCGGCGTGACGCCGCCGCGACAACCACAGCCCCCGCGCTAGATCCCGTCTCGAGCGGGGAATGACGCGGGTGGCGGGATGACGTGGGTCGCGAGATGACGTGGGTCGCGGGCGTGGACGGATGCCCGGGCGGCTGGGTCGCGGTCTTCGGACCGCGCGACGGCGGCGGCTCCGAGAACATCCGCGCCCGGGTCCTGCCGAGCCTGGCGGCGATCTGCGACGCCGCCGAGGCCCCCTCCGTCGTCGCGGTCGACATCCCGATCGGCCTGCCCGACCGCGTCGGGCCCGGCGGCCGCAAAGCCGAGGTGCTGGTGCGGGCGCTGCTCGGACCGCGGCGCGCCTCGGTCTTCCCGACCTCTTCCCGCAGCGTCGTCTACGCGCCCGATTACAGTGCCGCCATCGCCCTGTCGCGCCGGCCCGAGACCCAGCCCTTCGCCCCCTCCCCGCCCGCACAGGCGATCTTTCCCCGCATCCGCGAGGCGGACGGCCTGCTGCGCGCCCGGCCCGAGCTGCAGGCGCGGGTCTACGAGGTGCATCCGGAACTCGCCTTCCAGGGCCTCAACGGCGGCACACCCCTGCCCGAGTCCAAACGCAAGCCCGCCGGCGCGGCCCTGCGGCGCGATCTCCTGGCGAAGGCCGGCCTGCCCGTCGACCTCGCGGCCCCGCGCGGCGCCAAGCCCGACGACCTCCTCGACGCGCTGGCGGCGTTCGCCGTGGCGCGGGCCATCGCCAAGGGCCGCGGCGTGCCCTATCCCGATCCGCCGGAGCGCGACGCCCACGGCCTGCCGGCCGCGATCTGGACGCTTCCCCCCAGCGAGGCCCCCCGATGACCGCAATCCCGACCGATCTCGCCACCCGCGACATCGCCCGTGCCCTGGTGCTCGACCCGAAGGGCCGGCTGCTGCTGATCGCCTACGAGGCCTCGCGCGACGTCGATCCGGGCCGGCCGGGCGACCGGACCTTCTGGTTCATGCCCGGCGGCGGCATCGAGCCCGGCGAGACCCCGGAGGAGGCCTGCCGGCGCGAGCTGGAGGAGGAGATCGGGGTCGAGGATGCGCCCCTCGGGCCCCAGGTCGCCCGCTGCGACGGCGCCTTCACGCTGTTCAACAAGCCGCGCTTCGCCCGCGAGCGCTACTTCGTGGTCCGGCTGCCCGACGACCGGGTCGATACCGGCCGCCTCGCCGAGACCGAGGACAACCCGGTCTACGGCACCCGCTGGTGGCCCCTCGACGAGCTCGCGGCGACCCACGAGCGGGTCGAGCCGCAGGGGCTCGCCGCCCTGGCCAAAAGGCTCGTGGCCGGCGAGGCGATCCCGGAGGTCGTGACGTTGTCCTGGGGCCCTGGCGCGGCGTAATCCTGTCTGAGTTCACCGAAGGAGTGCGAATCCATGGCCGACGCGACCCCGTTTCCGCAATCGCTGACCGAGGGCTACCGCGCCTTCCTCGACGACCGGTTCGTGCGCGAGCAGGACCGCTATGCCAGCCTCGCCGAGGGGCAGAGCCCCGAGATCCTGATCATCAGCTGCTGCGACAGCCGGGTCTCGCCGGAGGTGATCTTCGACGCGCGGCCGGGCGAATTGTTCGTGGTGCGCAACGTCGCCAACCTGGTCCCGCCCTTCGAGACCGGCGGCGAGTATCACGGCACCTCAGCGGCGCTCGAGTTCGCCGTTCAGGCGCTCAAGGTGAAGCACATCGTGGTGCTCGGCCACGCCCGCTGCGGCGGCGTGCGCGCCTACGCGGACGATGCGGCGCCGCTCTCGCCCGGCGACTTCATCGGCCGCTGGGTCTCGCTGATCCGCCCGGCGGCGGAGGCGCTCGGCGACGAGCCGCGCGGGCCGGACTACCTCGAGCAGCTCGAATTCGCCACGGTCACGAACAGCCTGCGCAACCTGATGACCTTCCCCTGCGTGAAGATCCTGGTGGAGAGGGGCAAGCTGCAGCTCCACGGCGCGCATTTCGGCATCGCCACCGGGCAATTGCGCATCCGCGATCCCGAGACCGGCGAGTTCCGGCTGGCCGAGCCCGACCGGGCGGCAGGCGCGACGAAGCTGATCCGCTGCCAGGACGAGGCCGGCAGCGGCGGCTGAGCCCCGCACGGCGGGTCGCCTCCGACACGACCCGCCGGACCCTGCAACTTGTCGTAGCGAAATCCGGGTGTACCCAAGAAGGACTAGGCCTCTCCTCGCGTGACTTGTTATCGTTTGAGTGTTATAATTTCATCAACTTCTCAGCATTTATTATCATATCAAGGCCGATATTTCGACCGACAGTTGCCGTCGTCGCACGATGGCAGATTGTATTCGGCCCGGATCGCTCGAACGAGTCGAGCAAGATCTTTCGATCGGCCGTGAGGAACGCTGATGTCGATGCGTCTGACGATCAGGACGAAGCTTGCTTCGACCGTGATTTTATTCCTGATACCGATCACGTTGCTGTCCGCCCTGTTCGTGAACCAGTCGCGCAAGGACATCGATTTCGCCAGCCAGGAACAGGCCGGGGTCGCGTACCTTCAGGCGGTCTGGCCCGTGCTGCGCTCCGGCGTGACGGCCCGGATGTCCACCGCCCCGGCCGGGGATGACGGCTTTGCCGCCTTCGCGGCGGCGCAGGCGCGGCACGACGCGGCGATGGGCGCCGGCGAGGCCTCCCGCGACCTCGCTCTCGCCCGCGGCAAGGACGCCGCCGCGATCGTCGAGGCGGCCCGGACCCTGATCGGGAAGATCGGCGACGGGTCGAACCTGATCCTCGATCCCGATCTCGATTCCTTTTACGTGACGGACGCGGTCGTCGCGAAGCTGCCGGACATGCTCCAGCAGGCCGATGCCCTGGCGGCCCTGGCGGTGGAGCTGCGTGCCAAGCCGGCGCTGACCGCGGGCGACGCGGCGCGGTTCCTGATCGAGCAGGGCAAGCTCCGGGCGAGCGCCGACGGCCTCCAGGCCTCCCTGAAGACGGCGTCGAAGGCCAATGCCGACGGTGCCGTCCAGGCCGCCCTGTCGGTGCAGGCGGCCGCCCTCGCCGAGGCGATGGACGGGCTCGGCCGCCAATCCACCGTCCTCGCCGAGGCCCATGCGGCCGGCCGGCAGGGCACGGCCGACCTCGCGCCGTTCCAGCGCGCCTCGCGCGACCTCGTCGCCCGCGCCGACGCGCTGTGGTCGGCGAGCGCGGTCGCGCTCGACCGCCTCCTGGCGGCGCGGATCGCCGGCCTGCACACCCATCTGGTGGCCGCCCTCGGGATCGCCGGCTCGGTGACGCTGCTGGCCTTCCTGCTCGCCTTCCTGATGACGCGCTCGGTGGTGCGCAGCCTGGGCTCCCTCGACCGGCGGGTGCGCGCGCTGGCCGACCAGTCGCTCGACGCCGACGTGCCGGAAGCCCGCGGCGGCGACGAGATCGCCGCCCTGGCCCGCGCCATCGTCCACTTCCGCGACCGGACCGTCGAGCGGATCGCCCGGGCGAGCGACGACGAGCACCGCCAGGCCCTGGTCGAGCAGGAGCGCCGGTTCATGGCGCAGGTCGCCGACCGCATCCGGGACACGGTCGGCAACGGCGTGCGCCACTTCCAGACCGTCGCCGGCACGATGCAGGACGCGGCCGCGGGCGTGCAGGGCCACGCCACGGACACCCGCGAGCGCCTGTCGCGATCGGTCCTGGACCTGGACGGGACCGCCACCGAGGTCGCCGGCGCGGCGAGCGCGGTGACCGAGCTGTCGTCCTCGATCGACGAGATCGCCGGCCGGGCGGCGCAATCGACCGAGGCGATGCGCGAGGCGCGGTCGCAGGCCGCCGCGGCGCGGGCCCGGGCGGCGCAGCTGTCGGAGCTGAGCGACCGCATCGGCAGCGTGACGGGCCTGATCCACGCCATCGCGGGCCAGACCAACCTGCTGGCGCTCAACGCCACGATCGAGGCCGCACGCGCCGGCGAGGCGGGGCGGGGCTTCGCGGTGGTCGCCGCGGAGGTGAAGTCTCTGGCCGGCCAGACCGCCCGGGCGACCGACGAGATCGACCGGCAGGTGGGTGCGCTGCGCACCGCCTCCGGCAGCGTGCTAGGCGCGGTGGACGGCATCGCCACGACGGTGGACTCGATCGCCGACATCGCCACCGCGATCGCCGCCGCGGTCGAGGAGCAGAGCGCGACGACGGGCGAGATCACCCAGATGATGCAGACGGTGGCGGATCGGACCCGGACGGCGATCGCCGGCATCTCGACCCTGCCGCATCTCGCCAGCGAGACCGACGCCCTCGCGACGCGGCTCGCCGGGATGGCGACGGACCTGAGCGGCGCGGCGGGGCTCGTCCACGGCGAGATCAACCAGCTCGTGGTCGAGATCGCCGACCGGCGCGGCGGCGAGCGGTTTCCGGCCGCGGCCGAGACCTTCGTGACGGTCGCGGGGATGCGCCACCGCACGGTGCTGCAGGACGTCAGCGCGACCGGCGCGCGCCTCGCCGCGTTCGGCCCGCCCCTGGCGGTCGGCACGGCGGTGACGCTCGAGCTCGGCGGCGCGCCGTATCGGGGGCACGTGATCTGGAGCGACGAGAGCCAGTTCGGCCTCGCCCTGGCCGCCGGGCCGGCCGAGGCCCGGCTCCTCGCCGGCCTGCCGGCGCACGGGGCCGCCCCGGCGCGGGACGCCGCCTGATACCAATGGCCCGGGATGCCGACGCATCGGGCCATCGAACCGTCTCGAATTTTCAATGCCGGGCCAGAGGCTTGACGACAATTCGAGAACGGAACCGAAGGTCGTTTTCAACGACCCTTGGTATCAGCCCGCCCCCCCGATCCGCGCCGCGAGCGCCGGCGCGAGCCCGGTGCTCGGCTTCGGGTCGGGCCGGCGGAAGGTGCCGGCGGTCGCCTTGCGGGGCCGCTGCGCCGCCAGCGCCTCGGCGAGCTTGACCGCCGCCACGACCTGATCGACCACCGGCACCGGCACCCGGTCGCGCACCCGGGGGCCGAGCCCCGACAGGGGGGCGCCGGCGAAGATCAGCACGTCGGCGCCGTCCTCCTCGACCGCCGCATGGGCGAGGTCGATCAGCTGCGCCTCCTTCTCCTCCTGGACGCCGGAGAGGGCCGAGAAGCGCCCCTCCAGCGCCCGCACCCCGGCGCAGCGCTGCCCGAGGCCGTGGGCGGCGACCGTCTCCTCGTACCAGGGCACGAGGGCGCGGGCGAAGGTGACGAGGCCGAACCGGCGGCCGAGCAGGCAGGCCGACAGCATCGCCGCCTCGGCGAGCCCGACGACGGGGTAGTCGAACAGCTCGCGGGCGCCGAAGAGGCCGGGATCGCCGAAGGCCGCGATGATCGCGGCATCGACCGGCGGCGCCTCGGCCAGCATCTCGAGGGCGATCGCGCCGCCGATCTGCGCCTCGGCCCGGGTCGCGATGTAGGGCACGCCCCGCGGCGCGGTGGCGGTCAGGATCTCGGTGCCGGGGGCGGCGACGGCCGAGCCGGTGGCGCGCATCAGCTCGGTGACGTCGCGGCTGGTGTTGGGGTTGAGGAGCAGCAGGCGCATCGGGACTCTCTCGAAGGGTCAGGCGGCGTCGGGCTCGACGTGCCGGTCGGCATCGGGCTCGGTGCCCGGCTCTGTGTCGGGCTTGGCGAGGCCGGCGAGCAGCGCCGTGCCGGTATGGCCGACATGGTCGGCGAGCAGACGCCCGGCGCTCCCTGCGTCGCGGGCCTCCAGGGCCGCCAGGATCGCCCGGTGCTCGGCGACCGATTCGTCCCAGCGCGCCCGGCTGTCGAGGGCGCGGCGGCGGGCGATCTCGGCCCGGGCGTGCAGGACCTCGTGCGCCTCGCGCAACGGGCGGTTGCCGGCGCAGGCCACGATCAGCGCGTGGATCCGCTGGTTGAGGGCGAAGTAGGGGGCGAGATCCCCGGCGGCGTGGTGCGCCTCCATCTCGGATTGGTAGCGGCGCAGCCGCTCCAGCTCCGCCGGGGCGATGCGGGAGGCCGCGAGTTCGGCGCAGGCCCGCTCGATGGCGGCGATCGCCTCGAACAGCTCGGCCACGGCGTCGGGCCGCAATTCCGCGACCCGGGGCGAGCGGTTGGGGCGCAGTTCCACCAGCCCCTCGACGGCCAGCAGCTTCAGCGCCTCGCGCACCGGCGTGCGCGAGATGCCGAGGGCCGCCGACAGCTCGGTCTCGACGAGCGCGGCGCCGGCCGGCAGCGTGCCCTCGACGATCAGCGCGCGCAGGCGCTCGACCGCCCGGTCGTGCAGGCCGCGCCGCGGGCCGAGGCCGGCGGGTTCCAGCAGCACCGGCTTGCGCGGGCGCCCAGGGGAACGTCCAGGTGGGCGCCGGACCGGGTCCATGCGTGTCCTCTCCATCGTCGTCGGATCCGGACCATAGCCCGCCGGCACGGCGACGGGCGCATCAATTCCGGGCAATTCTGCTGCCTGACTCGGCATTTGGCATCAATTGCATGCAGAGCACCAGAAATGCGTTGCGCCGTCCCGGGCGCCGTCCCACCCTGGTCTCGCGGTGCTGCCCGTCGCCCGCAACCAGAGCCGCCGCCGCGCCCGGACCGATGCCGGCGCGCCCTCACGAGCGAGGTCACCGACCATGCGCCGCCATCTCGGCCCCCTGCTGGCCGCCGCCCTCTGGTCCTTCTCACCGGCTTCCGCCCAGGAGGCGCCGGTGAAGGTCGGCTACGCCAAATGCGCCCATTGCCTGCCGGTCGCCCTGCTGCCGGGTCTCGCCAAGGGCGCGACGATCGACGTGACCGGCTTCAATTCCGGCAACGACGTGCTGACGGCCCTGATCGCGAAGAGCCTCGACGTGGCGCAGGTCACCTACCTCCACTACGTCACCGCCCTCGACAAGGGCTTCGATCTCGTGGCGGTCGCCGGCGAGGTGAACGGCGGCTCGGAATGCCTGTCGGCCAAGGCGCTGAACCTCAAGGCCGAGGACTGGGCCGGCTTCAAGGCCGCGGTCGAGGCGGCGAAGGCGGCCGGCACGCCGCTCAAGGTCGCGGCGTCGCGCGGCAACGCGCAGGACATCCACATGCGCGGCGCCTTCCTCAAGCACGGCATCAACCCGAACAAGGACGTGCAGTTCGTCAACATCCCGAACCCGTCCGACCACCTCGCGGCGATGCAGCGCGGCGAGATCGACATGGTCTGCTCGGTCGAGCCCTTCGCCTCGCAGATCCGCATGGCGGGCGCCGCCGCGCATTTCGTGCTGCCCTACGACCAGGCCGCCGGCAACCTGACGAACCTCATCGTCACCCGCTCGGACGTGATCGCGAGGAACCGCGCCGGCGTGCAGGCGGTGGTCGATGCCGACGTCGCCCTGGTCGAGAAGCTCAAGGCCGACCAGGGGATCTGGGTCGACGTGATCAACCAGAAGACCGGCCTGTCGAAGGAGGTCGCCGCCGCGGCGATCAGGAACGCCGAGCCCGATTACCGCATGCACCGCGCCAAGACCCTGGCGATCGCCGCGATGATGCGGGACCTGAAATACATCAGCCGCGACGTCTCGGCCGACGTGGAGAAGCACATGGACTTCTCGTTCCTCGAGGCCGCCACCAAGAAGACCCGCGATGGCCTCGGCTACTGAGACGGCGCCGCTCGCCCCCGCGGTCGCGCCCCGCCGGCTGCCCCGGCGCCTCGTCGCCTTCGCCGAGCGGGCCGCCCTGCCGCTCCTCCTCGTCGCCGGCTGGGAGGCCTTCGCCCGCTCCGGCGCCCTGCCGGCGGCGCTCCTGCCGGCCCCGACCGCGGTGCTGCACGCGCTCGGTGACTGGCTGCTCGGCCTCGACGAGAGCACCCAGACCTATTCCGGCCACTGGGTGGCGGATGCGCTCGCGAGCCTCACCCGGGTCGCCGCCGGCTACGCCATCGCGGCGGTCTCGGCGATCCTGCTCGGGGTCGCGATCGGCTGGTGGCGGTTCGTCGAGCGCACCGTCGAGCCGACCCTGCAGATGCTGCGGCCGATCCCGCCGGTCTCGTGGATCCCGCTCGCCATCATCTGGTTCGGGATCGCCGACAAGCCGGCGATCTTCCTGGTCTTCCTCGGGGCGTTCTTCCCCGTCCTGATGAACACCATCCACGGCGTGCGCGGGGTCGACCGCAACCTGATCCGGGCAGGCTCCATGATGGGCGCCTCCGAGCGCCAGCTCCTCACCGACATCGTGCTGCCCGCCGCCCTGCCGTCGATCTTCTCGGGATTGCGCATCGCCATCGGCTCGGCCTGGATGCTGACGGTGACCGCCGAGATGGTCGCGGTGAAGAGCGGCCTCGGCTACGTGCTGTGGGATTCCTACTACTTCCTGCGCTACGACATCGTGCTCGCCGCGATGATCTCGATCGGGCTGCTCGGCTACCTGTCCGATCTCGGCCTCAAGGCGCTGATGGCTTCGGTGCTGCACTGGCAGAAGGGCACGACGGTGCAGGGGCGGTGAGCCGCCCCTCCCCTTCCCCACAGAGGATTCCATGAGCGCGATCGACCTCGCCGACGTCCAGAAAGTCTTCCGCGACCGCGACGGGCGCGACCTCGTGGCGGTGGACCGCACCCGGGCCACGATCGAGGCGGGCGAGTTCGTCTGCCTGCTCGGCCCGTCCGGCTGCGGCAAGTCCACCCTGCTCAACATGATCGCCGGCTTCGAGGCGCCCACCTCCGGCGAGGTCCGCGTCGCGGGACGGCGCGTCGAGCGGCCAGGCGCCGATCGCGGCGTGGTGTTCCAGCAGCCGACGCTGATGCCCTGGCTCACCGTGATCGACAACGTCGCCTTCCACCTCAAGCTGAAGGGGGTGAAGAAGGCCGAACGGCACGAGCGGGCGAAGACCTACATCGACCTCGTCGGGCTCGCCGGCTTCGAGCGGCACTATCCGGCGGAACTGTCGGGCGGCATGAGCCAGCGGGTCGGCATCGCCCGGGCGCTCCTGATGAATCCGGCGGTGATCCTGATGGACGAGCCCTTCGCGGCCCTCGACGCCCAGACCAAGATCGAGATGCAGGAGGAGCTGGTCACGATCTGGCAGCGGGTCGGCGCCACGGTGGTGTTCGTCACCCACTCGGTCGACGAGGCGCTGGTGCTGGGCAACCGCATCGCCGTGATGAGCCGGCGCCCTGGCCGCATCCGCGAGTTCATCCCCTTCGGCCTGCCCCGGCCGCGGGACGTGACGAGCCCCGAGTTCAATGACATGAAGCGCCGCGTCCTCGCGATGATCCGCGAGGAATCGACCAGGCGGGCCGCGGCATGATCCGGCTCGGGATGCTGACCCCGTCGTCGAACACCCGGTTGGAGCCGGCGACGGCGGCGCTCCTGCGCGACACGCCCGACGTGAGCGCGCATTTCTCGCGCTTCCGCGTCACCGAGATCACCCTGTCGGCCGCGGGGCTCGGCCAGTTCGACGAGGCGCCGGTCCTCGCCGCCGCCGCGCTGCTGGCCGACGCCAAGGTCGATGCGATCGCCTGGAACGGCACCTCGGCCGCCTGGCTCGGATTCCCCCGCGACGAGGCCCTGTGCGCCCGGATCACGCAAGCCACCGGCATCCCGGCGGCGACCGCGGTGCTGGGCTTTCGCGAGGCCTTCACCCGCGCCGGCATCCGCCGGGTCGGGCTCGTCACGCCCTATACCGGCGACGTGCAGGCGACGATCCGGGCGAACTGGGGGGCGGCCGGGTTCGACTGCACGGCCGAGCGGCATTGCGGCCTGTCCGACAACTTCTCCTTCGCGGAGGTGCCCGAGGCCCGGGTCGCCGCCATGGCCCGGGCGGTGGCGGCCGAGGGCGCCGAGGCGGTGGCGGTGGTCTGCACCAACATGGCCGGAACGGCGCTCGTCGAGGACCTCGAGGCCGAGCTCGGCATCCCGGTCCTCGATTCGATCGCCGTCACCTTGTGGGCGGCTCTGCGGGCCGCCGGCGCCGATCCCGGCCGGATCGCCGGCGGGGGCCGGCTGTTCCGGCTCTGACGGTTTACCGGTCGGCCTTGTCGCCGCTCAGCGTCAGTTCGAGGTAGCGGCGCGTCGTCGGCCGCACCAGGTCGGCCATCGTCTGGGCCATCGCCAGCTCCTCCCGCAGCGACATCTCGAGGGCCGGCAGCCGGGCGCTCTGGCCGGCGGCCTCGGCGAGCGTGATGAGCGCGTCGTAGGCCGCCGCCTCGTAATTCTCGAAGGCGCGGTTGGCGAAGGCGTTCTTCAGGATCTCGTCCTGGGCCGGGGCGTGGGCGAGCGCCGCCATGTTGCCCATGAAGCCGAGCACGCCCTCCTTCAGGGTCGAGGGGCTCTCGGACATCGCCGTCAGGGCCTCGTCGAGGCGGTCGCGCTGGCCGTGCGTCTCGGCGATGTGCCGGCGCAGGGCCGCCTCCATGTCGGGATAGCGCTCCAGCCGCTCGACCTGCCGCTCCATGATCTGGAGCGCCTGCAATTCGAGCGCGTGGGTGTTCTTCAGCGCGGTCACGTACAGCGAGCGGATGTCCTCGGCCATCGGGGGCTCCTTCCTGTCGGCAGGGGGTGGGGCAGGGTCTCACGCCGGAGTTCGGGCGGCCTGTCTGTCGCCCGGGCCAACGCCCCCCCGCCGGGGACGGTTCGTGCCAGATACCCATACTATGAAAAAGTATCCGAGGGGGCCGGATCGGCCCGGAACGCCGGAAGGCGGCCGACGTTGTCAGCCCTCCACCGGCGAGGCCCCGAACCTCGCCGCGAACCTCCGGGAGACCAGCCATGACCGCATCACCGCCTCCCGTGCCGCCGGACAACCGCTCCGACAAGGGCCCTGGCGGCGCCGATCGCGCGCCGACCGAGACCGGGCCGAAGGGATCGGGCCAGACCAAGGACCCGGACAAGATCGGCCAGGCCGGCAATGCGAAGGTGAACACCACCAACCAGGGCTATCAGCAGGACCGGTGAGCCGCATGAGCAATTCGGACAAGACCGACGCCGCCAACCGCCATCACGGCGGCCCGGGCAGCAGCCACCAGGCCCCCGACCGGCCCGACCCGACCGCCCATGCCGGCCCGAACCCGGGCCAGGCGACCAGCGACAGCCGCTCCCACGTCTCGGGCGGCGGCGGCGAGCGCGACCGGCACCATACCCACGACCCCGACCGCAAGGGGCGTTCGCCCCGGTCGCATTGAGGCGAAGCGGCGCCCGCCCGACCATGGCGGGGAGCATCCGCCGTCAAGGATGTTTTCCGTAAAACGCCGGGCGGGTGGCGCCTCACCCCGTTCCCGTCACGGCCCCAGCGCATTGTTGCCAAGGTCTCTCATCAAGAGAGCGTCCCTGACGAACCGTGCGCAGGGAGCCCGTCATGTCCCACCCCGCCCTTCTTCAGCCCGGCCTCACCCGGCGCGCCGCCCTGATCGGCACGGCTTTGGCCGCCTGCGCGGTCCGCAGTGCGGCGGCGGCCGAGGACGCGACGGCGCGACTGGCGCAGCTCGAGCGGCGCGACGGCGGGATGCTCGGCGTCGAGGTGCGCGACACCGCGACCGGGCGGCGCTTCGGCCACCGGGCCGACGAGCGCTTCCCGCTGTGCAGCACCTTCAAGGCGATCGCCGCCGCCGCGGTACTGGCCCGGGTCGACAAGGGCCGGGACGACCTGAACCGGCGGATTTCCTACGGCCGCGATGCCCTCCTCAGCTACGCCCCGGTGACGTCGAAGCATGTCGAGACCGGCATGACGCTGGCCGAGCTCTGCGCCGCCGCCGTGGTGTGGAGCGACAACACCGCCGCCAACCTGATGCTCGACACGCTCGACGGGCCCGGGGGCATCACCGCCTTCGCCCGCGCCCACGGCGACACCGTCACCCGCCTCGACCGCACCGAGCCGACCCTGAACACCGCGATTCCCGGCGACCCGCGCGACACGACGAGCCCGGCGGCGATGGTGGGCCTCCTCGACAACGTGCTGCTCGGCCAGGCCCTCTCGGCGGAATCGCGCGCGCGGCTGATCGGCTGGATGCAGGAGAGCACGACCGGCCTGAAGCGGGTGCGCGCCGGCCTGCCGGAGGGATGGCGGACCGGCGACAAGACCGGCACCGGCGACAACGGCACCGCCAACGTCGTGGCGCTGATCCACCGACCGGACGGTGCGCCGATCCTCGCGGCGGTGTATCTGACCGGATCTCCGGCCGAGCCCGCCGCCCGCGACGCCCTGCATGCCGAGGTCGGCCGGCTGATCGCCCGGAGCTTTCCGGGCGCCTGACGCTCCCACCCCCTCGCGCCCGCCCCCATGTCGAAGACCACCCGCGCCACGCAAAGCCTGACCCGCGCCGGCATCCCGCACGGCGTCCACGCCTACGATTACGACCCGGAGGCGCCCCGCATCGGCCTCCAGGCGGCGGAGGCGATGGGCGTCGATCCGGGCGAGGTGTTCAAGACCCTGATGGCCCTGGTCGACGGCAAGCCGGTCTGCGTGCTGGTGCCCTCCGACCGCGAGGTATCGCTGAAGAAGCTCGCCGCCGCCTTCCATGGCAAATCCGCCGCGATGATGCGGCCGGCCGAGGCCGAGCGGCTGACCGGCTACCATGTCGGCGGCATCAGCCCCCTCGGCCAGAAGCGGGCGGTGCCGACCCTCGTCGATGCCGTCGCCCTCGGGCTCCCCGCGATCTTCGTCAATGGCGGCCAGCGCGGGCTGCAGCTCCGGCTCAAGCCCGACGATCTCGTGCGCGCCACCGGCGCCCGGATCGAGGCCGTGACCTGACGGACACGCCTCGTTAACCACGATCCGCCAAGGCTGATGCGGGTTCGAAGGGCGGGGCGGTCGGCGATGGTGAACGGCGCGAGGCTTCTGGCGGGCATCATCGCCGCCGGCCTCCTGGGTCCGGTCTCGGGCCCGGTCATCTCAGGCCCGGTCATGGCGGCCGACCTGCCGGAACCGGGCTTCTGGCCGGAGGCGCGGCCCGCGCCGGGACCGCCCCCGCTCCCCCGCTACTTTCCCCGCGGCGACAGCGACGCCTCGTCCGGCCGCCGGGTTCAGGCCGCCTGCCAGGACTTCGTGCCGACCAACGCGCCCGACGACCCGACCTATGTCGGCTCGCCCTTCGGCCTCGGCAAGCCGAGCTATTACGGCTTCCCGCCTCCGCGCGGCGTCGACGACCCGTACGGGCGCCGGCTGGCCAGGCGGTGCCTGTAGCGGGCGGGACAGGCCGGCCCGGCCTTGTCGAAGCGCGGCTGCCGGGCTAGCGCGGAAAGCCTGCCCCGGAGCCCCGTCCATGCCCCGCATCGCCTGCCTGCACACGAGCGACGGCAACGCCGCGATCTTCGACGCGGCACGGGACACCGCTCGTCTCACCGATGTGAGCCTGCACCACACCGTGCGCGCCGACCTGCTCGCCGCCGCCGAGCGCGAGGGCGGGCTCACCCCCGACATCGCCGCCGAGACCGTCGCCGTCCTGCAAGGCCTTTGTGCGGGGGCCGACGCGGTGCTCCTCACCTGCTCGACCCTCGGACCGGCCGCGCAGGACGCGGCCACGGGTGCCACGGTCCCCGTGATGCGGGTCGATGCGGCCCTCGCGCGCGCGGCGGTGAAGGCAGGCGGCCGGGTGGTCGTGCTGTGCGCCGTCGAGACCACGGTCGCGCCGACCCGACGCCTGTTCGAGGACGCGGCACGGGCGACCGGCGCGGCGGTGGAGGTGCAGGTCGTCCCGCACGCCTGGGCGGCGTTCAAGGCCGGCGACCTCGACCGGTACCGGATCCTGGTCGCCCGCGCCGCCGTCGCGGCGAGGGAGGCCGGGGCGACACGGGTCGCCCTGGCCCAGGTCTCGATGGCGGGCGCCGCCGCCCTGCTCCCCGAGGACCGACGCCCGCTCACCAGCCCGGTCGTGGGACTCGTGGCGGCGGCGCGGGCAGGGTGAGCGATCGGGCATCGATCGGGCGGTGCGCACGCTGGAGCGTTGTCCGACCGCGGGGATACTGGCTCGCTGGCCGTCCCCGGCCCGACCACGGTTTGGGCGGCAAAGGCCCCTGTCCCGGCGGCCACACGGTCGTGTGCGGCTGGATGCCGGCTGCGGAGGCAAGGCCGAGGTCGGTCAGGGCGGTGCGCGGATCGGTGCCGGTGCCGTAGCCGGCATCCATCAGCACGGTCCCGCCTGGGGTGCCGGCATCAAGGGCGACCCGGATCTGATCGCGGGCGATCTCGGGCCGAGTGCGGAAACTGACGTCGTCCGGCACCCCGGCCTTGCCCCTCGGGCATGGCTCCGACACTCGCAGCGCCAACGCGACTTCGTGACGTAGCAAGACTCGGGGGCGCCTCGCGCACATCATGGGCCGGGGCCGGCAGGCCGGGATCGCTCGCGCGGTCGGGCTTTGACACAGGGGGCATACGCACGACGCATGTTGTGAATATCGCCCGATAACCCCGGATCACGCAGTCGAGGTAGGGCTTCCGTTATCTTTTGATGGCGCAAGGTTACCGAGTGAATCCGGGGGCTTTCGCAGCGGGCATCGGCGGCGGCGGCAAGATCTTCAAGTCCATACCGGTCGGTTCAGCGGTAGTGTTCCTTGTCTCAGGGCAAGTTGTCACCCCCTCTTGACGGCCATGCTTGTCTGATTTCGTGGGCAGAGGAGGTTGATTTGGGTGGATTGCTGTTGATCTCCGACGATCTTCCCCGGACCATGCGCCTCGCGCATGCGCTCGGTCCGGTCCGGCGATGCTCCATCCATGACCTCTATGACGATGCCATGCCGGCGAGCCAGCCCGACCTGGTCGTCGGCGATGTCGCCCAGCTCTCCTCGGAGGCACTCCGGCGCCTCAAGCGGATCCTGGAGCCGGTGCGGGCGGCAGGGGCGCCGTTCCTGGTCCTGACGCACGGCAACGCCGCCCGTGCCGAGGCGCAGGCTAGGCTCCTCGACCCGAACGACATCTTGCCGGCCCTGTCCGTGTTCGAGCGGGTGGCAGGCCGGATCGATCGGCTGCAGGAAGAGGGCGGCTCCACTGCCGCGGCCAGATTGGCGGAGGAGGCCCGGCAGTTCTTCGGCCGGACCTTCTTCTCCGGACAGACGGTGACGCCTGAGTTGGCCAGCACCGGCACCGGGCTGATCGCCCGTGCCGTGCAGCGTTGCGGCATCAGGGACTGGGTCCAGGCCGTGCGGCGCTTCGACGAGGCGACGCAGCAGCACTGCCTCCTGGTCACCGGCCTGGCGGCCGCCTTCGCCACCCGGCTCGGCTTCGCCGACCTCGACTGCTACCGCCTGACCAAGGCGGCACTGCTGCACGATGTCGGCAAGACCCGGATCTCGTCGGCGATCCTGAACAAGCCCGGGCGGCTCACCGAGGAGGAAATGGCGGTGATGCGCACGCATGCGGCGCTCGGCTACGACCTGCTGGTCCAGGGCGACTTCTCGCCCGAGATGCTGCAGGTGGTGCGCTCGCATCACGAGATGCTCGACGGCTCGGGCTACCCGGACGGGCTGCGCGAGGCCGAAGTGCCCGATCTCGTGCGGCTGGTGACGATCTGCGACATCTACGGCGCGCTGATCGAACGACGGCCCTACCGCGCGCCGATGTCGGGCGCAGAGGCCTTCGCTATTCTGCGATCGATGACCGGCCGCCTCGACGCCGAACTGGTCCAGGCATTCCGCCCGGTGATGACCGTCTTCGATCCGCCTGCCACAACGTCAGATAGAAGCCAAAACTTGAGCACTTGATCGCGCATCATGCGTCTCTTTGAAGGATGGACAATCCGCATCCTGTTCGGCCATGCCGGAACAGGGGACGCTGGGCCGAATGGTCACGTGCATGCAGCAGATTTTCTCAACCGCCGATCACTCGTCCCGGGACGGCTTCAAGCGCTGGCAGGACCTGCTGGATGAGCAACTGACTCCGATCGAGGTCAAGCGTCTGAACGACAGCCCTTTCCAGGCCGAGTTCGCCGCTTGCGCATTGGGCCCGTTTCCGATCTTCCGCCTCAGACAGGGAGCCTTGCTGTCCGAGACGAATGCCGCCGGCCTCCGGCGCCACGCCAGACCCGACACGGTCATGGTGATCCTCAAGCAGCACGGAGAGGCGACGAGCGTTCAGGACGGTCGGGAATCCGTGCAGCGCGCGGGGGATATCCTCCTCCTCGACCGGCGCCCGTCCGTGGTGACCACGCATACCGACAGCCAGGCGCTGTTCATCGAAGTGCCACGCGAGCGCCTGGAGAACGCCCTCGGATCGACGCGCCGCTACACCAGCCTGACGGTCGGAGCGCCCCTCGCATCCACCCAGATGGCGACGAGCTTCATCCAGAACCTCGTCCAGCTGAACCCGCAGCTCGCGGCCGACAGCGCAATCCGCATGGCCTCGATCGCCGTCGACCTGATCGCAGCCAGCATCGCCGAGCGCCTGGCGCAGGAGGTGCCCGGGCCGCTGCACGGCACCGTCGCGGTCCAGCAGGCCAAGGCCTACATCGAGACCCATATCGGCGACTGCACGCTCGATCCGCCGACGCTCGCCGCCGCGGTCGGCCTGTCGCTGCGCCGGCTCCAGGAGTTGTTCGCCGAGCGCGGCCGGAACGTCTCCGACTACATCTGGTTTCGCCGGCTGGAGACCGCAGCCAAGCGCCTGACCGATCCCGGATGCGCCCACCTGTCGATCGGGGCCGTCGCGCAGAGCTGCGGCTTCGCCGATCAGGCGCACTTCTCGCGTCGCTTCAAGGCCCTGCACGGCATGACGCCGGGCGAGTATCGGGCCTCCCTCACCGTACGGGCCCGATGAACGGCCCGCCGGGGCGGAATCATGCCCACCCGTGATGCTCCCTTCGATCTGTCCGGCATTGCGGCAGAAATGACTTTACCAAGAGGTCGCAAATCGCTGCAGCACCGAGGAAACTGCGTTAGGTCGGCCGTGTTCTGTCAAAGCCGGGTGGCGGCGATGCGTGTGGCGGGTGTCGAGCGTGCAGGAACTTTTCTCAAGTGCAGGCCGCTCATCCAAAGACGGTTTCAAGCTGTGGCGGGACACCCTGGACGCACAACTGATCCCTGTCGAGATCGCGCGGCTCGACGACGGCCCGTTCCAGGCCAGGTTCGAGGCCACCAAAATCGGCCAGCTTCGTCTGTCTCGTATCACGCAGAGCGCTCTACGATCCAATACGACGTCGACGGCCCACCGACGCCACGACAAGCCGGATACGGTCGGGGTGTTCCTCATGAGCTACGGCGAATCGGCGAGCGTCCAGGACGACCGCGAGTCCGTGCAGCGGTCGGGCGATCTTCTCGTCCTCGATTGGTGCCCCGTGGTGCGGACGACGCTCACCACCAGCCAATCGCTGTTCGTCGAGGTGCCGCGCGAGCGCCTCGAAAGCTCGCTCGGCTCTCCCCGACGCTACACCGCGCTGACGGTCGGAGCGAACCTCGGATCCACCAAGCTCGCGTCGAGCTTCGTCCAGAACCTCGTCCGGCTGGGCCCGCAGCTCGCGGCCGACAGCGCAACCCGGATGGCCTCGGTCGCCGTCGACCTGATCGTGGCCAGCATCGCCGAGCGCCTGGCGCAGGAGGTGCCCCGGCCGCTCCACGGCACCGTCGCGGTCCAGCGCGCCGAGGCCTACATCGAGGCCCATCTCGGCGATCGCAGCCTCGATCCATCGACGCTCGCCGCCGCGATCGGCCTGTCGCTGCGCCGGCTGCAGGAGCTGTTCGCCGAGCACGACCGCAACATCTCCGACTACATCTGGTTCCGTCGGCTGGAGACCGCGAAGAAGCGCCTCGTCGATCCCGGATGCGCCCACCTGTCGATCGGGGCCGTCGCCCAGGGCTGCGGCTTTGCCGATCAGGCGCATTTCTCGCGCCGCTTCAAGGCCCTGCACGGCATGACGGCGAGCGAATACCGGATCACGCACCGGGTGCGGGCCCGGTCGGACATGGCGCGAACGAACGGGACCGACCCGTTGGCCCTGCGATAGCGGGCAGGGTCCAAGGAACAGGTCGCCCAGTGCCCGGCGGCGCAGGTCGGTCGGCCGTCGCCGCCGCGCCTGCTCGGGGCGATCGTGCTCGCGATGGCAGCGCTGGCACCAGGCCGCGAGATCGGCGGCGCCGTTCAGGCTGGTGTCGTGCTCCGCCCGATCGATTGCAGCGAGGCTCGCCGGTACTCGCCCGGCGGCACGTCGAAGCGGCCCCTGAATTGGCGGCTGAATCGGGTCGGGCTGGGAAACCCGCAGCGCTCGGCGAGGGCTGCGATCGAGAGATGCGCGTACCTCGGATCCGTGAGCCTGCGGGCGGCGAGGGCGAGCCGGCGCTGCCGGAGCCAGTCCGGGACGTCGCGCCCGCGCTCGTGGAACAGGTGCTGCAGATGCGGCAGGGAGACCCCGACCGCCGCGGCGATCCGGGCTGGGTCGAGGGTCGGGTCGCTCAAGTTGGCGGAGACGTAGGCCTTGGCCCGTTGCACCGTGACGTTGCCCTGGAGATCGCGCGGCGTGCCCCGCCCCAGGCGCGCGGCGAGGCCGGCGACGATGAGGTCGGCGCCGATGCCGGCCATGCGGTCGGCGATGTCCGGTCCGAGCTGCTCGTGCATGCCGATCAGGTCGCTGAAGAAGGTCTGGACCAGAGTCGTCTCGGGAAGATCTCTCCCGATGTTCAGACCTGCAAATCGCGATGCGGGTCCAAGCACGCTTTCAATTCGCTCCCGAGGCAGCTCGATGGTCACCGAACTCGTCAGCTCCGTGTGCTCGAACGCAAGCGGCGCGCGGCCATCGAACACGATCACGTCACCGGCATGACTGATCGCGGCCCGATCGTTCTGGCTGCTGCGTGTCGTGCCCGACAGCCGGATGGTCGCCGTCAGCTTGTCGTGCTTGTTGCCACGCGACGCCGCCTCGGACGTCAAATTGACCGACTGCCCGCTGACGGTGGCCCGTGTGACGGTCATTCCCCCGATGCTGGCCGCCTCCAGATGCGCCTTGAAAACGGCATCGCCCATCTGCCTGCAGTCGATCGGCATGAAATGGTCGCCGATCATCTCACGATAGATCTGGAATTTTTTTCGCGATGTCAGCCTGCCCGAGTGGAAAATCGTCTGCATCGGCAATCCTCACCAACTCGTCCCGCTCGGAGCCTCGGTTCGCGCGGGCGCTTGGGCCGAGGGCTCGGGCCCGTATGATCGATCACGCTCCGGGGCGGCCGGAGCGGAGAGGGGTAGGTCCGGTCCGGTCGCGTCTCCATCACCCAGACGCATATCCGCGGCGGGTGGACGCGACAGGCCCTCCACACTGTGCCCTTCCGGCGCCCCGCCATCGCTGATCGAGCGATGCGCAGACCATGTCCCAGGGGAAGACGTTCCGGGGAAAGGCGTCCCGGGGGAAGACCCGCCGCCATCGTACGATCATGGGCGACATCCGTGAAGACATCCACGGGCCCGAGATCGAGATGCGCCCCCGCCGCAGGGGCAGGTCCGACGATCGTTGCGGCAGGCACCGATTCGTGAGTGGCCGATCCGGCCGGCAGTCTGCGGTGCGCCGATGCATTTGTGTGGATGACCTCGGAAAATCGAGCTTTTGCATCCCAGCCATGCGTCGTTCTCGGGCGCTTGTCGCAGAACGCGACCCGCTGTGATCAGCGCGCGAAGGTATTAACGATATGTTACCGGCGACGCCGGGCGCCTCCATAATTCATGATCGTACGACCATCCCAAGGTGTACGAACAACCGATAAATCAATCGTACCATGAATATTCATTAGAACGATTGTAAACTGCAGTCCTATTGCCGGCAAATGAAAAGTGCAAATCATAAATTTTTAACATCCTCGGCATGTTCTAGATAAGAATTCGAGAGCAGTAATTCTGCCAGTCACTGCGCAAAAGCGAAGAATTACTCTCAGGAGAATCTGCAATGGCCATGGATGTTTTTCGCTTTGGGAAGATCATGGCGAAGCTGAATGCGGCTTTCCGGTCGCAGGCCGTCATCGAGTTCGACCTTTCCGGCAATGTCGTCTGGGCGAACGAGAACTTTCTTGCCACGATCGGCTACGGGTTGAGCGAGATCGTCGGTCGGCACCATTCGATGTTCGTCGATGAGACCGATCGCGGGGCCGGCTACGATGCGTTCTGGGCGGCCCTGCGCGCCGGCGAGTACCAGGCCGCGGTGTTCAAGCGCATCGCCAAGGACAAGCGCGAAATCTGGTTGCAGGCCTCCTACAACCCGTTGATCGGCCGCAACGGCAAGCCCTACGGCGTGATCAAGTTCGCCACCGACGTGACCCGGCAGGAGGTGAAGCGGGCCGACGCGGATGGCAAGCTGAGCGCCCTCGACCGGGCCCAGGGCATCATCGAGTTCGATGTCGGCGGCACCGTGCTGGCCGCCAACGCCAATTTTCTCGCCGTCGTCGGCTACGGCCTCGGCGAGATCGTGGGCAGGCATCACAGCCTGTTCATGCCCGCGGAGGAGCGGGACGGCCGCGACTACGAACTATTCTGGCAGACCCTGCGGTCCGGCCGGTTCCAGGCCGCCGAGTACCGCCGCATCGCCCGGGACGGCCACGACATCTACCTGCAGGCGAGCTACAATCCGGTCTTCGACGCCGCCGGCCGGCTGGTGAAGGTGGTCAAGTTCGCCACCGACGTCACCGCCGCCGTCAACGAGCGCATGCGCCGCGCCGAGCTGCAGGGCGAGATCGACCGCGTCGCCACCGCCGTGTCGGACACCGCCCGGCAGGCCGAGACCGCCGCGAAGGCGGCGCGGGACGCCTCCGACAACACGCAATCCGTCTCGGCCGGCGCCGAGGAACTGGCGTCCTCCGTCGGCGAGATCAGCCAGCAGGTGGCCCGCGCCCTCCAGGTCACCCGGAACGCGGTGGAGCAGGCCAACGCCACCTCGGGGGTGATCACGGGCCTCGCCGCCGCCGCCCAGCGCATCGGCGACGTGGTGACGCTGATCTCGGGCATCGCCAGCCAGACCAACCTGCTCGCCCTCAACGCCACGATCGAGGCGGCGCGTGCCGGACAGGCCGGCCGCGGCTTTGCCGTGGTGGCCAGCGAGGTCAAGGCGCTGGCCAGCCAGAGTGCCCGGGCAACCGAGGAGATCCGCGATCAGATCGGGCAGATGCAGTCGGCGGCGCAGGAGGCGGCCGCGGCGATCACCGGCATCGCCGGGACGATCGGGCATGTGAACGAGATCTCGGGGGCGATCTCGGCCGCGGTCGAGGAGCAGTCCGCCGTGGCGCAGGAGATCTCGACGAGCATGCAGGCGATGTCCGGCGCGGTGACGGAGATCGGCGCGGCGATGGAGCAGATCGCCGGGACGACGCAGGCCCTCGACGCGGCGACCCGCCAGGTCCGCGAGGCCGCCTTCCAGATGGCCGCCTAGTACCCGGCGCGCCCTGTCCCGCTCCCGGCGGGGCGCGTCCTCCCCCCGACCCATCGATCCCTCGTCGAGGCAAAAGCCATGATGCCACCCGAAATCCGGCCCGCCGACTCCTCCGGCCCCCTCGAGGACGGGGCGGTCCTGCGGCGGACGACGCGAACGGCTCCCCGCCGAAAGGACGGAGCCGGCCGTGCGACGACGGCATCCGTCCGGTGCCACAAGGATCAATTCGTGTCGAACCATGGACTGGCGGAGCAGGTTCGCCTGTTCGAGGCCGCCCTTCGTAACATGAACCAGGGCCTGTGCATGTTCGATGCGCAGTCCCGCCTCGTGGTCTCGAACCAGCGCTACCGGGACATCTTCGGCATCCCGCAGGACACCGTTCTCACGGGGCTCGCCCAGCACGAGATCTGCGCAGAACTGGTCGCGCTCGGCCTCTACTCGCCGGAGGTGACCCTCGACGAGATCGAGCGGAGCACCAGGGTGGCCCTGCATGCAACCGAGCACGCCCCGATCACCCGGGACCTCGCCGACGGACGCACCCTGTCGATCAACTACCGCGTCATGGAAGGCGGCGGGTGGGTCTCGACCTTCGAGGACATCACCGAGCAGCGGCGGAGCGCGGAGCGCATCGCCCATCTCGCCCATCACGACGCCCTCACCGACCTCGCCAATACCCGGGCGATGCGCCAGGGCTACCGCGCCCTCATCGAGGCGAACGATGCCGAGCAGCCGCTGCTGGCGGTGCTCTACATCGACCTCGATCGCTTCAAGTTCGTCAACGACACCTACGGGCATGCGGCCGGCGACGAACTCCTGCAGCAGGTCGCCGCGCGCTTGCGGAAGAACACGCGGCACGGCGACGTCGTGGCCCGCCTCGGCGGCGACGAGTTCGCGGTCGTGCAGCGCGTGCCCGACGAGGCGGCGGCGACCGCGACCGCCCAGCGCCTGATCGCCGTCCTGTCGGAGCCGTGCGACGTCGCGAGCGGCCGGGTCCATATCGGCGCCAGCATCGGCGTCGCGATCCGGGCGGTGCAGGATCTCGACATGGATCCGCTGCTGCACGATGCCGATCTCGCCCTGCGCCACGCGAAGACCGAGGGCCGCGGCATCGTCAGCGTCTTCGATGCCAGCATGTCGGAGGCCTTCGAGGCGCGCCGCCAGATCGAGGCCGAGCTTCAGGTCGCCCTGGCGGACGAGCAGTTCGAGCTGCACTACCAGACCCTGGTCGATACGCGGGCCGGACACGTCGCCGGCGTCGAGGCGCTGGTGCGTTGGCGCCATCCCGAGCGCGGCCTGATCCCGCCTCTGTCCTTCATCCCGATCATGGAGGAGACCGGCCTGATCGTGCCGCTCGGACGCTGGGTCCTCGAGCGGGCCTGCCGCGATGCCCTGGCCTGGCCCGACCATGTCGTCGTCGCCGTGAACGTCTCCAGCATCCAGCTGCGCCAGCGGGGCTTCGGAGCGGACATGCTCGCCGTGCTGGCGCAGACCGGCCTGGCCGCCTCGCGCCTGGAGATCGAGATCACCGAGACCTCGTTGCTCGAGGAGAGCGAGGTGACGCAGGAGAACCTCGCGGTGATCCACCGCGCGGGCATCCGCATCGCGCTCGATGATTTCGGGACCGGCTACTCGTCGCTGAGCTACCTGCGCCGGTTCCCCATCGACAAGATCAAGATCGATCGCTCGTTCATGAGCGAGGCCGAGACGAGCGCGGATGCGCGCGCCATCATCCGCGCCGTCGCGGGCCTCGGCGTCAGCTTGGGCATCACGACGGTCGTCGAGGGGATCGAGACAGCCCAGCAGCTCGCCCTCGCGCGCGCCGAAGGCGTCGTTCAGGTCCAGGGGTATCTTCTGAGCCGGCCGCAGCCGAATACGTCGTTGCCGGAATTCGATACGTCGAAACAAATATGACGACTTCCATCGAATCTTGAATTCGAACCGCCATCGCAATAATTGCCGGAATATTCTGTCATGTATCACACTCCGATACCTTCGTCCGACGAACCGGGCGCCTCGATACGGGGCCACGTCGCCTCGATCGCCGAGGCGATCACCCGGACGCGCCGGGAGATCGCCGAACTGCGGCACGCGCCGGAGATCGACCGCGATCGCGACGAGCCTCATGCGGCCGGGATGCGGACCATCGACACGATCCTGACCGCCGCGGACACCGTCGACGGTCTCGCCCGCAGGATCGCCTTGCTGGAGAAGGGATCGGTCATGGATTGCGGCACCCCGGGGGCGGATGCCGCCGCACCGAGGGCGGTGCTGCTGCGGCATCATCTGATCGCGATCGCCGAAGCCGTCACCCGGACCCGCCGGGAGATCGCCGGGCTCCACCGGGACCAGGAAACCGGCCGCGCCCGCGACGAGCTGTACGCCGTCGTGCAGGGGGCGGAGCAGGCCACGAACACGATCCTCACCGCCGCGGAGACCGTCGACGCCCTGGCGCGACGGATCGCCGGGCGGGCGCAGGACGATGCGACCCGGACCGAGGCGGCGGCCATCCAGGCCGAGATGCAGGCCGTCTTCGAGGCCTGCAACTTCCAGGACCTGACCGGGCAGCGGATCTCGAAGGTCGTGCGCACCATCGTCCTGGTGGAGGAGCGGATCGCCGCGATGCTGCGTCTCTGGTCGGGCCCCGCGGAGACGCCCGCGCCGTCGAGGCCGGCGCGCGCCGAGCGCGGTGCGGAAGCGGCCCTGCTGAACGGTCCCGTCCTGCCGGGCGACGCCTGCGTCTCGCAGAACGCCGTCGACAGCCTGTTCGCCTAGAGCGCCGGTGGGAGGCCGCCGATGGACGAGACGATCCTCATTACGGACGACCCCGGACGCAGCCGAGGTCTGGCGCGGGCCCTCTCCGGCAGCCTGCCCTGCGTGCTGCACGACCTCTACGCCGACGAGGCGCCGGCCTGCGGCGCGACCCTGCTGGTGACCGACCTCCGCGATCTCGGCACCGAGGCCGTCGGCCGGCTGATCCGGCTCCTGGCGCGGATCCGCGGCGACGCCCCCCTCGTCGTCCTCTGCCACGCGAACAGCCCGCGGGCCCGGATGCTCGGGATCATGATCGGCGCCACGCATACCCTCCATGCCCCCTTCGACGTGAGCCGCCTCCGCGAGATGGCCGGCGCTTCGCGGCCGGCGGTCGGGCACCAGGCGCAGGACGATGCCGAACCGCTGGCCGCCGCGACCGTGCGTGTCGCCGCGGAGGTGCGCTCGTTCTACGCCAGGGTGTTCGTGCCGGACCGGCCGATCACGTCCGGGGTCATCGACACCGGCACCCAGGCCATCGCCCTGGCGATCAACGACACGGGCATCCGCGACTGGGTCCGGGCGGTGCGCCGGTTCGACGATGCCACGCACCAGCACTGCCTGCTCGTCGCCGGGCTGGCGGCGGCCTTCGCGGCGAGCCTGGGTCTCAGCGCGCGGGAGTGTCACCGCCTGACCAAGGCGGCCCTGCTGCACGACGTGGGCAAGATCCATGTCCCGGCCGCGATCCTCAACAAGCCTGGCCGGCTCGACGACGCCGAGACGGCCGTGATGCGGGGGCATCCGGAGAAGGGCTACAGGATGCTCGCCGATCAGGATCTGGAGCCGGAGATGCTGCAGGTGGTCCGCTCGCACCACGAGATGCTCGACGGGTCCGGCTATCCGGACGGGCTCAAGGCGCTGGAGATCCCCGACCTCGTCCGGCTCGTGACCATCTGCGACCTGCACGCGGCCCTGATCGAGCGGCGGCCCTACAAGTCCCCCATGACGAGCGACGCGGCCTACGCGGTCCTGGAAGGCATGACCGGGCGCCTCGACGCCGCGCTCGTCGGCGCCTTCCGGCCGGTGGCCGCCTTCTCCCTGCGAACCGCCACCCGCCGCTGACGAAAGCCCGCCGTGCCCCTCGCTCTCATCGAACCGACGGACCGCTCGTCGCGGAGCCCGTGCATGCATGTGGTGCGGGCGGCCAAGCGCTACCGCGTCCTGCTGCAGGGCCGCATCGTCCTGGGCCCGGAGCGGTCGCTGGCCTGCACGGTGCTCGACCTGTCGTGGTGCGGGGCCAAGATCCGCGTCGCCCCCGAGGTGGGCCTGCCGGACGTCTTTCCCCTGGTCATCGCCGCGGAGGACCTGCGGACCGTGACGGTCCACCTGCGCTGGCGCCGCGGCGATCTCGCCGGCGTCGCCTTCGATGCCGGGAGGCGAGGGTAGAGCGCCCCCCCGCACGTCGCCGACCGGCCCTCCCCCTTCCCGCATCGCTTATCGACCACCGACGAGGGTTCGACATGCACATCGCTCTCATCGATCCGAGCCGGGTCATCCGCAAGACCGTCTCCGACATGCTGGTGGCGGGCGGCCACACCGTCATCGCCTTCGCGGATTCGGCCGCGGCGCTGGCGCATGTGAGTGCCGAGCCGTCCGTGACCTGCGTCCTCACCAGCCTGGAGGTTCAGCCGCTCTGCGGGCTGGAGCTGTGCTGGTCGCTGCGCGCGGTCGCCGACGAGCGTCGCCCGCTGACCATCCTGGTCATGTCCTCCGCGCGCGACGACCGGCCCCTCGAGGAGGTCCTGGATACCGGCGCGGACGACTTCCTGATGAAGCCCCCGAGTGCACGGGAGCTGCACGGCCGCCTTCGCGCGGCCGAGCGCGTGCTGAAGCTGCAGCAGGCGCTGATCCAGCAGGCGGACACCGACCACCTGACGCAGCTGCTCAACCGGGGCGCCCTGATGCGGCAGGCCGCGGCGGCTCTGGCCGCCGCCTCGGCCGAGACCCCTCTGACCGTGCTTCAGATCGACATCGACCACTTCAAGGCGATCAACGACCGCTTCGGCCACGATGTCGGCGACCGCGTGATCCGTCGCGTCGGCCGGATCCTGCGGGAGACCGGAGCGATCGCCGGACGTCTGGGGGGCGAGGAATACGCGCTGCTGATGCCGGATCACGGTCTCGGGAGCGCCGCCGTCATCGCGCACCGCGTCCGCAGCCAGTGCGCCGCCGCGACGCTGCGCACCCATCCGGATCTTCGCTTCACCGTGAGCGTCGGCCTGAGCGAGTGGGTGGAGGGGGACGGCATCGACAGCCTGCTCAAGCGGGCCGATCAGGCCCTCTACGCGGCCAAGCGGGGCGGCCGAAACCGGGTGGCCCTGACCAGCGGCGCCTTGCAGACGGAAATGGTCGGCTGATCTCGACTGTGGTCGGTCATACGGCGTTGCCAGGGTAAGCGCTCCGTGACGGAGCGGCCGGTCAGGCGGCCTTCTCGGCCCAGCCGGTCGGCGTCCCGTTCCAAGGCAGCAGATCGGCCAGGCGCTTGGCCGGGTGATCGGCGATGCGCGTGAGCACATCGCGCAGGTAGCCCTCATGCGTCGGCCGAGATGACGCGGGGGGTACCAGCGGCGGCGCGAGCGCTTCCGGGTCTCCGGCTTCCCATGGGACGAGACCCTCGAACAGACTCCGACGTCAACGGGGGATACCAGGGTCTCCGGATGCGTCGGCACCGGGCCCGTCGCCGTTGGCAAGCTGCCACAGCACGTCGGCGAGCACGCGCGCGCCGGCGGCGAGGTCGTCGGGCTCGGCCCATTCCGCCGGATTGTGGCTGATGCCGTCGCGGCACGGCACGAAGATCATGCCGGTCGGGCAGACGTCGTGGAGTTGCCGCGCGTCGTGGCCCGCGGCCGAGAGGATGTCGCGATGGGTGAGGCCGAGCCCCCCGGCGGCGGCCGCGATTGCACCCCGTATGACGGGCGAGAACGTCAGCGAGGGATTGTGCTGGATCTGCCGCAGGGACGCGGCGCAGGGACCGCGCTCGCCCTCGACGATGGCCCGGATCGCGGCATCGAGCCGGTCGACCACGGCATTGTCGGGGTGGCGCAGGTCGATGGAGAACAGCACTTCCGCGGGCACGACCGAAGGGGCATTCGGCGTCACCTCGAACAGGCCCACCGTGAGCTTGGTGTCGGACGGGTCGGAGGCAGCCCGGTCGATGGCGGCGACCATCCGGACCGCCGCCATGAGGGCGTCGCGTCGCTCGTGGCGCTCGGCCGTGCCGGCATGGGCGGCCGCGCCGGTGACGCGCACGCGGTAGCGGCGGGTGCCCTGGATGCCGGTCACGACCCCGATCGGGACGCCGTCGCGCTCCAGGACCGGGCCCTGCTCGATATGGGGCTCGACGAAGGCCGCGACCGGGCGCTGGAACGGGCGCTGCGGCACGTCCCGGTCGGCGGCGAGCACCGCCGCCAGGGCTTCACCCTGCGCGATCCCTTCCGCGTCGCGGATCGCCGCCACCTCCGCCATCGCCCTCGCCCCGGTGAACAGGTCGGAGCCGGTCATGCCCGGAGCGAAGCGGGATCCCTCCTCGTTGGTGAAGGCCACGACCTCGATCGGGCGCTCCGGCACGAGGCCGGCCGCCCGGATCGCCTCGACGGCCTCGAGGGCGGCCAGCACCCCGAAGGCGCCGTCGAACCGCCCGCCCGTCGGCTGGGAATCGATGTGCGAGCCGGCCATGACGGGTGGCAGGTCCGGCCGCCGGCCGGGCAGTCGCAGGAAGAGGTTCGCGGCCGCGTCCGTGAACGGTTCGAGCCCGAGCGAGCGGCCGAGCGCCACGAGATCGGCGCGGGCGGCGATCTCGGCCGGCGTCAGGGTCTGGCGGTCGACCCCGCCATCCGGGCGGGCGCCGAACCGGCTGAGGTCCATCAGGCGCCGCCAGAGGCGGGCGCCGTCGACGTGATCCGACGGGCGCGCCACGCTCAGCGCGTCCGCATGATTTCGGCCGGGTTGGCGCGCGGGTCGCGCGGGCCCCAGCGGCCGCTCTCCACCTGGACGATGAACTCCGCCAGGAGCTGGTTGAAGAGCATCGGCTCCTCGAGGTTCAGGGTGTGGCCGGTCTTCGGCAGGACCGCGAGGCCCGAGGCCGGGACCGTCCGCTTGAGGAAGAGGCCGGGCTGCAGGCAATGGTCGTCCTCGTCGCCGACCACGACCAGGAGGGGCGCCGCCATTGCGCGGAACTGATCTTCCAGG
>NZ_LWHQ01000056.1 GCF_001653715.1 Methylobacterium platani | reverse complement strand
GCCCTTCAGCGCCCTCGACGCGATCACCCGCGACCAGATGAACGAGGCGCTGTCGGAAATCATGGACAAGACGGCGAAGACGGTGATCTTCGTCACGCACTCGATCCGCGAGGCCGCTTTTCTGTCCGACCGCGTCGTGGTGATGGGCGGCCGCCCCTCCCACGTCGTTCTCGACGAGCGCATGCCGTTCGGGCGGCCGCGCCGTCTGGCGATCGAAGAGAATCCGGAATTCGGCCGGGTCGTCCGCCATCTGCGGCTGACCATCGAGCAGGCCCACGGCACGGCGCCGACGGGCCGCGGCGCAGGCGGGGAGTAGGACATGGCGGGCGCAATCGGAACGGAAACCGGCGCGATGCTCGCCGGTCCGGGGCAGACCCCGCGGCTCGGCGCCGGGCTCGGATCGGGCCTTCTCGGCGTGCGGGCCGTGCTCCTGCCGGTCGCCCTGGCGGTGGCGGCCCTCGCCGCCTGGCAGGCCGTCGTCGTGATCGGCAACATCCCGCCGGTCATCCTCCCCTCGCCGGTCTCCACCCTGCGCTACATCGTGGAGCACTGGGACATCCTCCTGACCCACGCGATCCCGACGACGCTCGAATCGGCGATCGGCTTCGTCCTGGCGACCCTGCTCGGGATCCTGCTCGCCATCGTGATCACCTACTCGACCCTGGCGCGCGAGGCGCTCTACCCGAATCTCGTCTTCTTCCAGCTGATCCCGAAGATCGCGCTCGCGCCGCTCTTCATCATCTGGCTCGGGATCGGCATGCAGTCGCGGGTCGCCTTCGCGGTCTTCATCGCGTTCTTTCCCGTGGTGATCGCGACGAGCGCGGGCTTCGCGAGCGTCGATCGCGGCATGCTGCGGCTGTGCCGGTCGCTCACGGCGAGCGAGTGGCAGGTCTTCACCCATGTCCGCTTTCCCGCCGCCCTGCCGCACATCTTCAGCGGGATGAAGGTCGCGATCACGCTCGCCATCATCGGGGTGATCATCGGCGAATTCATCACCGCGCAGGCCGGCCTCGGCTACCTCATCATCTTCGCGACGGCGCGGGCCGATACCGAGGTATCGATGGCCGCGATCGTCGTCCTTTGCGTGTGCGGGCTGCTGCTGTACGGGCTGGTCGCGCTCGGTGAGATCGCCGCCAACCGGATCTTCTCGGCGGACCCAGCGTGAGGGGTTTGAGACCATGAGCCAGAGGACGGCGCAGAGGGCGCGCCGGCTCGACCTGTCGGAGGCGGGAATCGTCGAGGACACCTCGCTCGCCGGGGACGTCGCGCGCCGCCTGGAGGAGGACATCCTGCGCGGCACGATCCGGCCGGGCCAGCGGCTCGACGAGCGCGAATTGTCCGAACGCTACGGCGTCTCGCGCACCCCCGTCCGCGAGGCCCTGCAACGCCTCTCGGCGAGCGGGCTCGCGAGCGCCCGCGGGCGCCAGGGGCTGCAGGTGGCGCAGTTCTCGGTGGCCGATCTCCTCGACGCCCTGAGCGTCGTCGCGTCGCTCGAAGCGCTGGCGGCCTCGCAGGCGGCGCGACGGATCACGCAGGAGCAGCGTACCGTGATCGAGGCCGCGCACGCGGCCTGCGGCGCGGCCATCGCGGAGGGGGATTACGATGCGTTCTACGACGCCAACATCCGGTTCCACGACGCCATCGCGGCCGCGAGCCACAACCGGGTCCTCCAGGACGAATTGCGGCGCCTGTCGGTGAAGACCGCGCCGTATCGCCGGGCGATCACTTTCCAGCCCGGCCGCATGCCGCAATCGCAGCCCGAGCACGCGGCGATCCTCGCGGCGATCCTGCGCAACGACGCGGCCGCCGCGGCGGAGCGGATGGCCCACCACGTCTCGCTCCTGTCCGAGGGCATCGCGGACTTCCTGCATTTCGTCCGCTCGTCGGACCATGCCGGCCTGTTCAAGGACGAGGCCTGAGCAGGGCGCCGCCCGTGCACGACGACGATCCGATGCGGCCGGTTGCGAAACCGACAGGCGGACGCTGTACACGACACCACCCTCTCCCGGATCTCCTTCCGCCGACGCCGCGATCGTCCGGGAGAGGGCGGCGGCCGAAGGCGGACCGGGGGGCCGTCCCAGGTCTGACGGAAGGGCCCTCGACGCCTACCGTGGCGGATCGATCGGGATCGCGATGCCGAGGCGGCGGGCGGCGGCGTCCACCGCCTCCAGGATCGCCGCCTCGTCGCGCGCGATCAGGCTCGAGAGGCCGCCGATTCCGAGGCCCGTGAGCCCCTGGCTCTCGGGCGAGAGCGGGACGGGCAGGCAGAGGATGCCGGCCCCGTGCGTCACCTGGCCGAGCGAGAGCGCGTAGCCGCGGCGGCGGATGGCGGCGACCGCGTCGAGGAGGTCGGCATCGTCGGGCACGACCGGCGCGTCGTTCCACAGATTGGCCAAAGCCGTCGCCCCGACGCCGGGCGCCCCCCGGGCCGCGACCCGCTCCCGCGTCTGCGCCGCGACGTGGACGACCGCCGCGTCCGGCATCCGCGAGAGCAGCAGCATTCCCATCCCCGAGCGCACCAGCGGCAGGCGATCGCCGACCTTGATCTCGAGGCGCATCGGGTGCCGGCTCGGGATCACGTCGACGTAGCGCACGCAGAGATCGGAGGGCACGCCGAGCAGGATCGTGTGCCCGGTCGCCGTCGCGACCTCGTCCATCAGCGCGCGGACATCCGCCCGCGGCGCGGCGGGGTCGACCCATCGCCCCAGCGCCGAGACCCGGCTGCTCGGCTTGACGCCGCGCCCGTCGGCTCCGAGCACCAGGTAGCCGTGATTCACCAGGCTCTGGACGAGGGTCGAGGTGCTCGATTGCGGATAGTCGAGCCGCGCCGCGAGTTCCGACACCGTCACGGGCCGCTGCACCGCGTCGCAATATTCCAGGATCTCCAGCGTCCGCATCGACGACTTGACCGTGACGCCTGCAGCCTTGGCGGTTCGGGTACGAGGCAACGGCTCCTCCATTATCATCAATATGATATTATTAATCCGATTGACGATCAAGAGACGACAAACTAGCGTCGAGACCGGGAAGGAAACCTCATGGATACGGCACAGGGCTTCTGGCCCGCGCGTGCGGACGACGACCTCGTCCGCCGGGTGCGGGCGTTCGTCGCCGAGACCATCGTCCCGGCCGCCCACGAGATCGACGAGCGGGACCTCTACCCGACCGAGATCGTCCGGCAGCTGGCCTCGCTCGGCTGCAACACGATCTGCCTGCCCGCCCGCTACGGCGGCGCCGGCGCGCCCTACACGGCGGCGGCGGCGGTCTGCGAGGAAGTCGGCTACGGCAGCGCCGCCGTCGCGATCTCGCTCATCACGATCTTCCAGGCCCAGACGATCATCCGCCTGTTCGGCTCGGACAGCCTCAAGGACCGCTACCTGCCGCGCTTCGCGGACGGCATGATCGCCTCCTACGCGCTGACCGAGGCCTCGCACGGCAGCGACATCCGCTCGCTCGACACCAAGGCGCGCCGCGAGGGCGAGTCCTGGATCCTCGACGGCGAGAAGTCCTTCATCACCTCGGGCTCGGAGGCCGAGTTCTTCGTGATCCTGGCCGAGACCGACCGCGGCGTCTCCGCCTTCGCGGTACCGCGCGCGAGCGCGGGGCTCACGGCCTATATCGGGCACAACTCGGCGACCTTCGGCCTGCGCAACGGCCCCCACGTCAACATCCGGCTCGAGGGCGTGCGCCTGCCCCTCGACCACCTGATCGGCCAGGACGGCAAGGGCGTGCGCCAGGCGGTCACCACCCTCGATTATTCCCGCACGCTGGCCGCCGCGATCAGCATCGGGATCGCCCGCGCGGCCTTCGACGCGGCGCTCGCCCATACGCGCGGCCGCGTCGCCTTCGACCGGACCGTGATCGAGTTCCAGGGCATCCAGTGGTACTTCGCCGACATGCTGGCCCGCATCGACGCGGCCCGCCTGCTGGTCACCCGCGCGGCCGAGGCGCTCGACGCGCCCGACCACGCCGACGTCCTGCGCTACGCCAGCGCCGCCAAGCTCGTCGCGGCCGAGGTCGCCACCGAGGTGGCCTCGAAGGCGGTGCAGGTCTGCGGCGCCTACGGCACGATGGTCAACGCGCCGTTCAACCGCTTCTTCCGCGACGCCAAGACCTACGAGATCGGCGGCGGCTCGACGGAAGTGCTCAGGAACACGCTCGCGAAGTACATCGTCAAGCAGGCGGCGTCGTGATCGCGGGTCTCCTCGCCGCCCAGGCCGCGCACCGGCCGGACGCCCCGTTCGCGGTCACGGCCGGAGGCGCCTACGGCTACGCCCAGGTCTGGAGCCTGGCGCGCCGCTTCGCCTCCCGTCTCGCCGAGGCCGGCATCCGGCCGGGCGACCACGTCGCGCTGATCGCCGGCAATTCCGTCGGCTACCTCGTCGCCTGGTTCGGCATCCAGGCGGCCGGCGCCGTCGCGGTCTGCCTCAACAACCAGGTGATGGGCGAGCGGATCGACTATCTGGTCGGCCAGTCGGATGCGAGATTCGTCGTCGCGGACGAGGCCTGGCTCGCGGCCCGGGCGGGCGACCTGCGCGAGGCGCGCGCCGCCCTGCCCCGCCTGCGGCTTCCCGCCGATGCGGAGCTCGATGCCGTCCTGGCCGACATCCCCGAGGCCGAGCCGGCGGCTCGGGCGGGTGCCGACCTCTGCACGATCCTCTACACCTCGGGCACGACGGGACTGCCCAAGGGCGTGATGTGCGCGCAGGACGGCTATCTCGCCACCGGACGCGAGACCGCCCGCATCCTCGCCCTGTCGGAGGACGACCGGATCTTCGTCTACCTGCCGCTGTTCCACACCAACCCGCAGATGTACGCGCTGATGGGCGCCCTCACCGCCGGGGCGTCGTTGGCGATCGCGCCGCGCTTCTCGGCCGGCGCCTTCTTCGACGACGCCCGGCGGCTCGGGGCGACGGGCTGCACCTTCGTCGGCACCGTGCTCGCCATCCTGGCCGCCCGCTACGGGGAACCCGTCCGCGACCACGCCCTGCGCTTCGCGATCGGCGGCGGCACGACGCGGGCGCTCGCCGAGACGATCGAATCCCGCTTCGGCGTCAAGGTGCACGAACTCTACGGCATGACCGAGATCGGCGGCTGGGTCTCGGGGGCGACGGCGGACGACCACAGGCTCGGCTCCGCGGGCCGGGTCCGGCCCGACATGGAGGTGGCGGTCGTCGATGCCGGCGACGCGCCGGTGCCCACCGGCGAGCGCGGCGAGATCGTCGTCCGGCCGCGCCGGCCGAACCTGATGCTGCTGGGCTACTACAACAAGCCCGAAGCGTTCGGGGAGGCCTGCCGCAATCTCTGGTTCCATACCGGCGACGTCGGCAGCTTCGATGCAGACGGCTATCTCTCCTTCCACGGCCGCACCAAGGAGATCATCCGCCGCGGCGGCGAGATGATCGCGCCGCAGGAGCTCGAGACCGAGTTGCGCAAGCTCCCGGGCATCCTCGACTGCGCAATCGTCGCCGTTCCCGACCCGATCATGGGCGACGAGATCAAGGCCGCGATCGTCGCCGAGGACGGCTTCGACCTCGCATCCTTGCGCGGGAGCCTCGCCCGGGTGCTGCCGGCCTTCATGCTGCCGCGCTACGCCGAGCGGGTGACGCAGATTCCGCGGACCGAGACCGAGAAGATCATCCGGCGCGAGCTCGAATACCTCGACCAGCGCGTCGTCGACCTGAAGCCAGCAGCATCGGCGGGAATGCCTGTTTGACCGCAACTTCGCGGTGAAGACAGGAGGCACCGGGGCGGTCCGACCCGCCCACCTCATCCCGGGGGGTGACCGCGAGGAGCCTCGACGGATGAGGTCGTTGTCGGGGCAGCGACACCATCTGCACTTCGAATCGTTACGGCCAGACAAGCCGGAGCAACGAGCGCCAAAAAAACAATGCCGTGAAAACGACACCCGAGGGAGGATCCAGCATGACCCTGACCAGAAGGACGTTCGCCGCGCTCGCCGGTGCCGCCTGCCTCACCGGTGGCCGGGCTCGCGCCCAGGAAGTCCGCGTCCGAGGGAGCGACGAGGTCGTCAGGCTCGGGGTCCTCACCGACATGACGGGGATCTTCGCCGACCTCACCGGCAACGGCTCGGTCGAGGCGGCCCGGATGGCGGTGGAACGCTTCGGCGGCAGCGTCGGCGGCCGGCGCATCGAGGTCGTCTCCGCCGACCACCAGAACAAGGCCGACGTCGCCTCGGCGATCCTGCGCAAGTGGTACGACCAGGACGGGGTCGATGCGGTGTTCGATTTCGCGAATTCGGCCTGTGCCCTGGCGGCGGTGCCGATCACGCGCGAGCGCAACAAGGTGATGGTCCCCTCGGGCGTCGGCACGACCGACCTCACGGGCCCGCAATGCTCGCCCAACACGATTCACTGGACCTGGGATTCCTACGGCAACGCCAACGCTCTGGTGAAGGGCGTGCTCGCGCAGGGCGGCAAGCGGTGGTTCTTCATCACCGTCGACTACGCCTTCGGGACCAGCCTCGAGACCACCATCTCGGCGCTCGTGCAGGCACAGGGCGGCACGGTGGCGGGCGCCGTCCGCCACCCGCTCGGCGCGCCGGATTTCAGCTCCTACCTCCTCACCGCCCAGGCCTCGGGCGCCGACGTCATCGTGCTGGCCAATGGCGGCACCGACTTGTCGAACGCCGTCAAGCAGGCGCGGGAATTCGACATCACGACGAGCCGCTACAAGATCGTCGCGCCGCAATTCAACCTCGCGGTGGCGCACGCGGCGGGGCTGGCGAACACGCAAGGGATGCTGGCCGTCGGCAGCATGAACTGGACCGACAACGACACCACCCGGGCCTTCGCGACGGCGCTCGCCAAGCGCAACAACGGCATCTACCCGGATGCGCTCCAGGCGGGGGTGTATTCCTCGGTCCTGTTCTATCTCCGGGCGGTCCGGGAGGTCGGCTCGGCCCGGGACGGGCGCGCCCTCGTCGCGTACCTGAAGTCGATCCCGATCGACGATCCGCTCCTCGGCAAGGGCCGGGTGCGGGCGGATGGCCGCTTCATCCACCCGGTGCAGCTCTACCGCATCAAGACCCCGGCCGAATCGACCGGCCCCTGGGACCTGTTCGAGACCATCGGCACCATCCCGGGCGACGAGGCGTTCCGCCCCCTCGGCCAGGGCGGCTGCCCCCTGGTGCGGGCATGAGCGCCCGACGAGAGACGCATACGCGCGCCCCGCACGGGGACGGCGCGAGCGCACCGCGCAAGGTCGCGGTCGTCGGGCTCGGCGAGGTCGGCACCGTCTTCGCCCAGGCCCTGCGACGCGGGGGCGTCGCGGTGGAGGCCACCTCCCGGGCGAGCCCGCGGGCTGCGCGCGCGGCGGCGGAGCTCGGCCTGCCGCTCGTCCCGCTCGCGCAGGCCGTCGCGGGAGCGGACATCGTCCTCCTGACCGTGACGGGCGAGAGCATGCCCGCCGTGACGGCCGCGCTTCTGCCCCACCTCGCCCCGGGGACGCTGGTGGCCGACTGCACCGCCGCCGCCCCGCTCCAGGTGCGCGAGGCCGCCGAGCGCGTCGGCCCGGGCTTCGTCGACGTCGCCATCATGGGGGCGGTGAGCCTGCACGGGGCGGGAACGCCGCTCCTCGCCGCCGGGCCGGAGGCGGGACGGCTGGCCGATGCCCTCAACCCGCTCGGCTTCCGGATCGAGGCCCGCCCGGCGGCGCGGGTCGGCGACGCCTCGGCCTTGAAGCTCCTGCGCAGCGTCTTCACCAAGGGCCTCGACGCCGTCGTCGTCGAGGCGATGCTGGGCGCCGAGCGCCTCGGCCTGCGGGCGGATCTCGTCGGCCTGCTCGCCGATTACGACCGCGCGCCGCTCGCCAACCACATCGCCATGTACCTGCGCACCCACCCGACCCATGCGGGGCGCCGGCTGGTCGAGATGGAGGAGGCCGCCGGCCAGCTCGACGCCCTCGGCGTGCCGAGCCTGACCACCCGCGCGGCGATCGCGCGCTACCGGCGCACCGTCGCGCTTGCCGGCACCGCGCCCCTGCCGGACGGGGCGCTCGATGCCGATGCCGGCATCGCGTGGCTCGCGCGCGCCGAGAGATCCGGGACGGAGGGCGGGAATGACTGACTCGGGCAAGGACCGCGGGCGCCATACGGTCGTCAGCGCCGAGGCGTTGCGCCACCAGATCGACCTCGTCCTCGCGGCCTGGGACATGGCGCCCGACGACCGCGACGCGGTCGCCGCGATGCTGGTCGAGACCGACCTGCGCGGGATCGAATCGCACGGGGCATCGATGCTGCCCCTCTACGACCGGATGCGGCGGGCCGGCGGGCTCAACCTGCGGCCCCGGCCCCGGATCGTGCAGGACGGCGAGGCGATCGCCCTCCTCGACGCCGATGCCGGTCTCGGCCATCCGGCCGCGATCCGGGCCGTGACCCTCGCGGTCGACAAGGCGGAGCGGATGGGCGTCGGCGCCGTGGCGGTGCGCAACTCGCACCATTTCGGGGCTGCCGGCCTCTATGCCGAGATGGCGGCGCGGCGCGGCTGCATCGCCCTCGTCACCTCGTCGGCCCGCACCGTCGCGGTGATCCCGGAGGGCGGCGCGGCGCCGGTGCTCGGCACCAACCCGATCGCCTTCGCGGCGCCGGCGACGGGACGCGACCCGTTCCTCCTCGACATGTCGACCTCGGCGGTCGCGGCCAACAAGGTCAAGGTCTATTCCTACCACGACACGCCGTTGCCGGTCGGCTGGGTGGTGGACGGCACCGGGCAGCCCGTGACCGACCCGCATCGCGGGCTGACGCTCTGCTTCGACGGCGAGGTCGGCGGGCTGATGCCGCTCGGCGGCTCGCGCGAGACCGGCAGCCACAAGGGGTACGGGCTCGCCGTGATGGCGCAGCTCCTCGGCAGCACGCTGGCGGGCGGCTCGTTCTCGCCCTTCCGCGCCCGCGGGACCGGGCCGGGGGCGCCCGACAATATCGGCCATTTCTTCCTCGCCCTGAAGCCGGCGGCGTTCCGCGACGGCGACGCCTTCCCGGACGAGGCGGCGGCGATCCTCGCGGCGCTCGAGGCGACGCCGCCGGCCGATCCGGACCGGCCGGTCCTCGTCGCCGGGACGCCGGAATTCCGGACCCGGGCCGAGCGGATCGCCCGCGGCATCCCGCTCAACGACGCCTTCCTCGATGCCGTGCGCGGGGTCGCGGCCGGGTCGGGCGTCCCCTTCCTGCTCGCCGGAGGCGCGTGAGCCATGTTCCACTACGACGGCACCATCCGCGACTGCCTCGGGCCCCGGCCCGCGACCCGGCCGCGCCGGATCGCGGTCCCGGCCGGGGCCTGGGACACCCATGCCCACGTGATCGGGGCCCCGCCCGAGCATCCCCTCGTGCCCGACCGGCACTTCACCGCCCCGCCGGCCACGGCCGAGGCGTTCCTCGCGATGCTCGACACCGTGGGGCTGAGCTACGGCGTTCTGGTCCAGGTCAGCGTCCACGGCACCGACAACCGGCTGCTCGCGCAGGCCCTGCGCGCCCATCCCGACCGGCTGCGCGGCGTCGCGGTGATCGGGCCGGAGACGGGCGACCGGGAGATCGCCGAGCTGAAGGATGCGGGCGTCACGGGGATCCGCCTGCTCGAGATCGTCGGCGGCGGCGTCGGCATGGCGCAGCTCGAACGCATGGCCGACCGCTGCGCCGAGGTCGGCTGGCACATCCAGGTCGCCGCCAAGGGGCCGCTCTACCCCGATCTCGTCCCCCGGCTCGCGGCCCTCAAGGTGCCGTTCATGATCGACCATGCCGGCTGGTGCGCCGCGCCGGAGGGCATCGACGCCCCCGCCTTCCAGGCAGTGCTGCGCCTCGTGCGCGAGACCGGCTGTTACGTGAAGCTGTCGGGGGCGTTCCGGCTCTCGGGGGAGGCCTACCCGTTCGCCGACACGGTGCCGTTCATGCGCGCCCTGCTCGAGGCCGGCCCGCGCCAAGTGGTGTTCGGCAGCGACTGGCCGCATGTCGGGCTCTACGAGCCCGGGGCCCGGCCCGATGTCGGGGCGCTCCTCGACCTGATCGCCGATTACGCTCCCGACCCGGCCGACCAGCACCGCATCCTGGTCGAGAACCCGGCCCGCTTCTACGGGCTGCCCCGGGGCTGATCGCGATTCGAGATCTGGAGCAGTCCACGCTGCCGAAGCGAGCCGCCCCATCTCCGTCGGGCATTGGTATGATATCGTTTCGGCAGAAATCGTCCGGGCGCCCGACGATGCGTCGGTCGATGGGGCTTCTCCATGGACTTTCGCGCGCTCAGGACCTTCCATGCCATCGCCGAGCTCGGCAGCCTGAGCAAGGCGGCGGATCTTCTTCGCATCGGGCAGCCGGCGCTCAGCCGACAGATGAAGCTGCTCGAGCACGAGCTGAAGGCCGAGCTCTTCGTCCGCAACGGACGCGGCATGGTGCTGACGAGCGCGGGACACCTGCTCCTGGAACGCAGCCTCAGCCTGCTGCGCCAGATCGAGCAGGTCCGCGACGACATGCAGTCGCTGGACCGGGTGCCGTCGGGCAGCGTCGTGCTCGGGGTGGTCCCGACGGTGAGCGCGGTGCTGTCGGCGCGGGTCGCACGGCGCGCCGTCGCCGAATTGCCGGGCGTCGCGCTCCGGATCGTCGAGAGCTACGGCGGGCACCTCGTCGAGTGGCTGCATCGCGGCCGGGTCGATCTGTCGATCATCTACGGTCCGGCGGTCGACCTGCATCTCGACGTCGAGACGCTCGGACGCGACGAGCTGGTGGCGGTCGGTCCGAAAGGGTCGGGCCTGGCCGAGCGCGCGCCCGTCGACCTCGCCTGGCTCATCGGCCAGAAGCTCGCCCTGCCGAGCCACTCGCACGGGCTGCGCCGCCTCGTCGAGAAGGCGGCGGAGCGCAAGCGGCTCGCGGTCGACGTCGTGGTCGAGGCCGATTCCTTCCGGGTCCTGACCAACATCGTCGAGGAGGGGATCGGCTACACCATCCTGCCGCCCTCGGCGATCCACGCCGAGCTGCAGCAGGACCGCCTCGAGATCGCGGCCTTCGCGCCGCCCGGCATCTCCCGCGAGGTCGTGCTGGCCTCCGCCACCGCGACACCGGCCTCGGTCGCGAGCGCGGCGGTAGCCGACCTCGTGCGCACGGAAATCGCCGCGCTCGTGCGCGAGGGACGCTGGCGGCTCGCGACCGCGTTCGAGGCCGCGCCCCGCTAGGCGGTGTGGACTCTT
>NZ_LWHQ01000055.1:24922-52020 GCF_001653715.1 Methylobacterium platani | reverse complement strand
GATGCCGCGGGCGTATTCCTCGGCGCGGGCGGCGGTGTCGTAGATCGCCTTGGGCAGCAGGCGGCCGAACTGCTTGGCGGTGTCGCGCAGGCTGCGGTAGGTGTCGCCCGAGACGAGGCGCGCGAGGTAGGACGACATCGCGCCGACGGGCGGCGCGATCGACATGTCGTTGTCGTTGAGGATGACGATGAGGCGCGACTTCAGCGCGCCGGCATTGTTCATCGCCTCGTAGGCCATGCCGGCCGAGATCGAGCCGTCGCCGATGACGGCCACGACGTTGCGGCGCGGCGGGGTCTCGCCGCGCGCTCGTGCCGAGGCATCGGACAGGTCGCGGCCGATGGCCATGCCGAGGCCGGCGGAGATCGAGGTGGAGGAGTGGGCGGCGCCGAAGGGGTCGTAGGGGCTCTCGGCGCGCTTGGTGAAGCCCGAGAGGCCGCCGCCCTGGCGCAGGGTGCGGATGCGGTCGCGGCGTCCGGTGAGGATCTTGTGGGGGTAGGCCTGGTGGCCGACATCCCAGATGATGCGGTCGTCGGGGGTGTTGAAGACGTAGTGGAGGGCGACGGTGAGCTCGATGACGCCGAGGCCCGCGCCGAGATGGCCGCCGGTGACCGAGACGGCGTCGATGGTCTCGGCGCGCAGCTCCGCGGCGAGCTGCGTCAGGTCGCTCTCGGGCAGCTGGCGCAGGTCCGCGGGAATGCGGACGCGGTCGAGGAGGGGAAGAACCAGGTCGGACACGTGGTGACACTCGCTCATTTCGAGGACGGACCCCGCCGGGCATCGCGGCCCGGGGTCCTCGCAGATGGCGGCCGTTATACCGCAAGCGACGGATCGCGCCATCGGCGCCTGCCGGACCCCACGGTTGCGCCTGTGCGCAGGGCAACAACTCCCAAGAACATCCTGAACTCACGGTGAATTCCGGCCGCGAGGCGACAGCTGCACGGGGATGCGTTAGAGTGGCCGGGTAGGGCGCGATCTCGCCAATACGCATCCCCGCGCGGAGGTCAGATGGGACGGTCGATAGCGGCGCGCGCGCTCATCCTGGGCACCCTGCTGGCGGTGCCGGGTCAGGTGCGGGCGCTGCCCCTCTATCCCGCCCTCGACCCCGCCTGGCTGCCCCACCTGCCGACCTGCACGCGGTCCGACCGCACCTGCGACATCGTCTCGCGGCGCCGGGTGCCGGTCTGCACCTGGCGGCTGCGGCCGACGCCGGACGGGCTGCGGCGGGTGCGGATCTGCGGGTGATCGGAAAGGTGGTCTGCCCCGTGACGCCGCCGGCCCGCAGCCTCCTCCTGGCGCTCCTCCTGGTCCTGCCGGGAGCCGCCCCGGCCGCGCCGGCGCGCAGCTGCCCGGAGCATTTCGCCGGCGGCACGCTCCCGGTGCTGACGAATCCGCGGCTGTCCGCCGACACCACGCTCCTGTGCTACCAGGCCTTCGCGGTCCTCTATTCGGGCCTCTCGCGCACGCCGCTCTACGCCGCCGAGCACCTCACCGCGGCGCGGGTCGAGGCCGCCCGCCGGGTCGACCGGGTCGACGCCTTCCACGAGGAGGAGGGGCTGCCGGAGGCGGCGCAATCCACCCTCGCGGATTACGCCGGCAGCGGCTGGGACCGGGGCCACATGGCGCCGTCGGGCGACATGCCGACCCCGACGGCGCAGGCCGAGTCCTTCACCCTCGCCAACATCGTGCCGCAGAACCCGGACGACAACCGCCGGCTCTGGGCCGGGATCGAGAGCAGCGTCCGGGCGCTGGCGGTCGAGCGCGGCGACCTCTTCGTCGTAACCGGCCCGCTGTTCGAGGGCGCGAGCGTGCAGTCCCTGCGCGGCCGGGTGCTGATCCCGACCCGGCTGTTCAAGGCGGTCTACGACGCCAATCGCGGCGAGGCGGGGGTCTACCTCGCCCGCAACGCCCCGGGCGAGGCCTGGGAGGCGATCTCCCTCGAGCAGCTGGCGGCGATCGGCGGCATCGTCGCCTTTCCGGACCTGCCGGATTCCGTCCGCCGCCGGATCATGCCGCTGCCCGAGCCCAGGCGCGACGAATATGCCGGCGGCCCGCGCAGCCGCCGCGAGCCCGGCCTCCTCGACTGGCTCGCGGCCGAGCTGCGCCGCGCCGCCCGCCGCGCCTGGCGCGACTTCCTCCGCTCGCTGTTCTGAGAGGACGCCCATGTCCGAGAAGAAGCCGCCCGCGCACGCGACGCCCGCCTTCACCCCCTTCGCCGACGATGACGCGGTCCAGACCCTCGGCGGGCTGACCCTGGAGAACGGCACCGCCCGGATCGCGCTCCACGGCTCGCTCGACCTCGCCCGCGACCGGGAGAGCCTGGAGCGGGCACGCGCGCTGGCCGAGGCCCTGGCGGCGATCGTCGCGGCGCTGGAAGGCGAGGCGGACCTTCCGGAGCGGGCGGAGGAGGTCCGGGTGGCGACGCAGGAGGTCAGGAACCCGTTCGGGTGACGGGGACGCCGATGGGGGTCACCGGGCGCCCTCACGCCGCCTTGCACCCCCCCGGCGGCCCTGGTAAGCGCGGGAGCACTCCCCATTCCCACGCGCGGCCGCCCGCGCCGGCGCCCGGCGGTCACGATCGTCTCCCGGGAGCCGGCCCGAATCCGGCCAGGACCATCGGATGACGGACCGCGCGCCAGAACCCTGAAGGATCACCGCCATGGCCCGTGAATTCATCTACCACATGCGGGGTCTGACCAAGACCTATTCCAGCGGCAAGAAGGTGCTCGACAACGTGCACCTGTCCTTCTACCCGGACGCCAAGATCGGCGTGCTCGGCGTCAACGGCGCCGGCAAGTCGACGCTCCTGCGCATCATGGCGGGCATCGACACCGAGTTCAACGGCGACGGGTTCGTGGCCGAGGGCGCGCGGGTCGGCTACCTGCCGCAGGAGCCGCAGCTCGATCCGGACAAGACCGTCCGCGAGAACGTGATGGAGGGCGTCGCCGAGTCCCAGGCGATCCTCGATCGCTACAACGAGCTCGCGATGAACTACTCCGAGGAGACGGCGGACGAGATGACCCGCCTCCAGGACGAGATCGAGGCCAAGGGCCTGTGGGATCTCGATTCCAAGGTCGACCAGGCGATGGACGCCCTGCGCTGCCCGGGCGACGACGTCGCCGTCGCGACCCTGTCGGGCGGCGAGCGCCGCCGCGTCGCCCTCTGCCGCCTGCTGCTGTGGCAGCCCGAGCTCCTGCTCCTCGACGAGCCGACCAACCACCTCGACGCCGAGACGGTCGGCTGGCTCGAAGGCCACCTGCGCACCTATCCGGGCGCGATCCTGATCGTCACCCACGACCGCTACTTCCTCGACAACGTCACGAGCTGGATCCTCGAGCTCGACCGCGGCCGGGGCATCCCCTACGAGGGCAACTACTCGTCCTGGCTGGTCCAGAAGCAGAAGCGCCTCGCCCAGGAGGGCCGCGAGGAGGAATCGCGCCAGCGCACCATCGAGCGCGAGCAGGAATGGGTCTCGGCCTCGCCGAAGGCCCGGCAGGCCAAGTCGAAGGCCCGTATCGCCCGCTACGAGGACCTCGTCGCCAAGTCGCAGGAGAAGGGGCCCTCGACCGCCCAGATCGTCATCCCGATCGCCGAGCGGCTCGGCAACAACGTCATCGAGTTCGACCACCTCGAGAAGGCCTTCGGCGACCGGCTGCTGATCGACGACCTGTCGTTCAAGCTGCCGCCGGGCGGCATCGTCGGCGTGATCGGCCCGAACGGCGCCGGCAAGACCACCCTGTTCCGGATGATCAACGGGCTGGAGACCCCCGACAAGGGCGACATCCGGGTCGGCGAGAGCGTCAAGCTCGGCTACGTCGACCAGTCCCGCGACGCGCTCAACCCCGACGCGACCGTCTGGCAGGAGATCTCCGGCGGCAACGACATTCTGTATCTCGGCAAGCGCGAGATCAACAGCAGAGCCTATTGCGGCGCCTTCAACTTCAAGGGCTCCGACCAGCAGAAGAAGGTCGGCGTGCTCTCGGGCGGCGAGCGCAACCGCGTCCATCTCGCCAAGATCCTCAAGAGCGGCGCCAACGTGCTGCTGCTCGACGAGCCGACCAACGACCTCGACGTCGACACCCTGCGGGCGCTCGAAGAGGCGCTGGAGGATTACGCCGGCTGCGCGGTGATCATCAGCCACGATCGCTGGTTCCTCGACCGGATCGCGACCCACATCCTCGCCTTCGAGGGCGACAGCCACGTCGAGTGGTTCGAGGGCAACTTCGCCGATTACGAGGCGGACAAGAAGCGGCGCCTGGGCGTCGATTCCACCATCCCGCACCGGATCAAGTACAAGAAGTTCAGCCGCTGAGCGGCGGATCGGGGGCGGCGCCCCGGCGCCGCCCCTCTGGCATGATCCCGGACATGAAAAAGGGCCCCGCGGGGCCCTTTTTCATGTCCGGGTCGTCCCCGATCTACCGGGTCGCCGAGTAGAGCGAGGCGCCGGAGGCGATCGGCGAGGTGACGGTGGAGAACACGCTGAGCACCTTCTGGACCTCGGTGAAGGGTGCGTTCGAGACGTAGACGAGGTCGCGGTTGCGCATCCGGAAGGCCTGGGAGACGAACAGGCTGTTGGGGTCGCGCATGTTGATCCGGTAGACCACCGGCACGAAGTTCGACGACAGCAGCGGGCTCGTCGGGTGCAGGCGGCGCACCACCGAGGCCGGCTCGAACCGGAACACGAACACGCCGGCCGGATCCGCCTGGAAGTCGCGCAGGCCGCCGGACTTGGCGAGCGCCTGGGCGAGCGTGATGCCCTCGGCCGAGAACGGGATCTCGTAATTCGCCCCCGTCGCGCCGACCGCCAGGAAGGTCTGGGGGTCGCGCACCAGGGTCAGGGTGTCGCCGGGGCGCAGGAAGATGTTCTCGCGCGGGTTGGAGACGACGGCGGTGAGCGGCACCGTCGCGGTGGTCGTGCCGCGCGACAGCCGCACGAAGGTCTCGTTGACCGGCGCCGCGACGCCGCCCGCCGTGGCGATGACGTCGAGCAGCCGGTCGCCCTTCTCGGTCAACGGCACGCGGCCGCCGCCGAGGTTGGAGGCCGGACCGCCGCGTGCCGCGGCGAGGCGTGCCGCGCCGCCCCCGCCGGCCGCCGCCTCGCCGAGCACCGTGACGCTGGTGCTGAGGGGCGAGTTGACGGTGAGGAGCACCTGCGGCTGGATCGCCTTGCCGGCGAGCTCCTGCTCGATCTGCGCCTGGACGTCGGCCGCGCGCTTGCCCGCCACCTTGATGCGGCCGGCATAGGGCACCGAGATCGTCCCGTCGCGGGCCACGATCTGCTCGGGGATGCTCGAGGATTTCGAGCCGGTGGAGAAGCGGTCGGCGATGGCCGGGCCGGAGAACAGGCCGCCGCTGCCGGCCTCCCAGATCGTCACCGTCACGCCGTCGCCGACGCCGATCACCGGCTGCACCGCGGGGCGGCGATCGCCGAAGGAGGCGAGCAGGCTGTCGAGGGGCCGGCCGCGCAGGGCCTCGACCACGGCGGCGTCGACGTCGACGATCTCGTAGCGGGCGAGCAGGCCCTGGTCGGTGGCGATGTCGGCGCCTTCCGCGACCGCGCTCGCCGTCGGCCCCGCCGCGGGCAGGAAGCTGCTGCAACCCGCCATGAGGCAAGCCGCCGCCAGAACCGCTGGCATCCCGACGCGCACCATGCACCACCCTCCGAACCACACGACGGACCGTCCGCGACGGTCCCTCCCGGTCTTCTCCACCTCGACCGCCCGCGGATTGCAGGCGAGCCGGCCGTATCGCCGCGCCGACCGGGCGGGCGCGCGCCGGCGCGGCCGCACGCGGCCACGCTTCGCCACCCTTCCTCTAGCACCCCGGATCGCTACGATCGAATGAACGCAGCCCCGCGGGACGCTCCGGTGTGCACAAGCGGCGCGCGTGTTGCACAGGCCCCACGATGGGCCTGCGGCACATGCAGGACGGCGGGCTGCCCGGACCGAAGGCCCTCGACCGCAAATGCGTCGCGAGCGTGGCGGTAGGACGCCGCCCGTGGCACGGATGCCGCGCCGGACGGATCCGGGCGCCCGGACGTGTGAATCCCGGGCACGACCCCGGAATCTCCACGTTCCTGCCCAGATCGCAGGCCTTATGGCGACGGTCGCCCGGATCCGCGCGGCGACGGCTCGTTGGAAACGCTGCGATTTTTATCGCACGTGTTGCGGATTTGCCATTGTCCGGCGAGGGCCGGCCGATACTGTCCGCGTCGTCAGCGGCTCGCGCGCAACCCGCGCGCCCCGAATATCCGTCCGGGCAGGCTGACCGCAGCGTGCTCGGGCCTTCGCCGTCCCAGGGCCCCGCCGGCAGACATGATCGGCCGCCGGCTCCCGCCCAGACCCGAGGTGTGTCCGTGAGAGCTGATCCCGCGCGAATCGTCGAGCCGAACCAGCCGATCCGTCCGGGCCGGCGTCAGGTCTTCCTGTTCCTCCAGGGCCCGATCACGCCGTTCTTCGCCCGGGTCGCCGACGCCCTGGAGGCGCGGGGCCACCGCTGCCTGCGGGTCAACCTCTGCTTCGGCGACTGGATGTTCTGGCGCCGGGCCGGCGGGGTCAACTTCCGCGGCACGCGCGAGACCTGGCCGGCCTTCATCGCCGACCTGATCGACCGCGAGGGCGTGACCGACCTGATGCTGCTCGGCGAGCAGCGCTACTACCACAAGGTCGCGGTCGCCGCCGCCAAGGCCCGCGGGCTGAACGTGACAGTGACGGATTTCGGCTACCTGCGGCCGGACTGGATCACGCTGGAGCGCGACGGCATGTCGGGCGACAGCTGCTTTCCCAAGGATCCGGAGGCGGTCATGGCGCTCGCCGCCCAGGCGCCGGAGCCCGACCTGGTGCCGCGCTACCGCGACAGCTTCCAGCTCCAGGCCGTGTGGGACATGGCCTACCACCTGATGAGCAACTGGCTCTGGTGGCTCTATCCCGGCTACAAGTCGCATCAGGTGCACCACAACGCCCTGATCTATCTCGGCACCGGCCTGCACATGCTGCGCGCCAAGCGCACCGGGCCGCGGGTCGACGCCCTGGTGCGCCGCCTGCGGGAGGCCGGCACCACCTACTACGTGCTGCCGCTGCAGATGGAGAACGACTTCCAGCTGCGCGCCTATTCGCCGTTCTTCGACCTGAAGACGCCGATCCACGCGGTGATCCGCTCGTTCTCCGAGCACGCGCCGGCGGAGTCGCGCCTGCTCGTCAAGATCCATCCCCTCGATCCCGGCATCCGCAACTGGGCGCGCATCGTGCGCCGCTCGGCGGAGAAGTGGGGCGTGACCGACCGGGTCGACTTCGCCGACGGCGGCGACCTCGGCGCGATGCTGGACGGCTGCCGCGGCGTCGTCACGGTCAACAGCACCGTCGGCCTGTGGTCGATGCGGGCCAACATCCCGACCATGACGCTCGGCGCCGCGATCTACGACATCCAGGGCCTGACCTATCAGGGCGCCCTCGAGACGTTCTGGACGCAGGCCGAGCCGCCCCGCCGCGAGCTCTGGGACGCCTTCATCAAGGCGATCGTCGCCAACATCCAGGTCCGCGGCGTCTACTACAAGGGCGAGGGCATGGCGGCGGCGGTGGAGGCGACCGCCTCCCGCCTCGACCTCACGCAGGGCGCCTGGCTCGAGGTCCGCTCCCGGGCCCGGACCGCGCCCGAGACGGCCGAGGAGCTGCCGGGCATCGAGGCGCTGCAGAACGCCTGACCGCGACGACAACACGGGACGGACGACCAGACGGGGCCGGAACGGCCCCGTTTCGCGTTTCAGGGCACCGCCTGCAGGCGGCCGAGGCAAGCTGGCGCCCGGCCGGCGCGTCGCCGTGCCGGCCGGGACCTGAGAGGCCCTCAGCCCCGCCGCAACACGCGGCGCCAGATCAGCGACCAGACCTGCTTGACAACCGCCTCCGGTGTGAGGGCGCGCCGCGCCAGCTCGGGGTCGCCCTCGGCGAGGCGCTGCACCAGCACCTCGGGCGGGCAGGGCAGGCCGGTGCGCGGATCGACGTAGCGCGGGTAGAGGATCAGGGCGCCGGCGACCAGCTCGTCGAGGGTGAGGCGGCGGGTGCGGCGGGGGCAGCCGGGATCCTCGGTCAGGCCCCAGCCGGCGTAGAACGGCAGGCCGTGGGTGGTCACCGGCTTGCCGCGCAGCAGCGCCTCGAAGCCGATCAGCGAGGTCATCACCTCGACCCGGTCCGCCGCCTCGATGGCGTCGACCGCCGAGACGTCGCGCAGGACCACGTCGGCATGGGCTTTGATCTCGTCCGGCGGCACCCAGCCGGGCCTGAGGCCGGCCTCGACGTCGGGATGCGGCTTGAAGGCGATCACCGCGCCGGGGTTGCGCTCGCGGGCGAGGCGCAGGAGCGCCGCGTTGCCCGCGACCGTGGCGGCCCCGAGGCGGATCGAGGCGTCGTTCTCGACCTGGCCGGCGACCAGCACCACCGGGCCCGGCCGCGGCATCGCCGGCATCGCGGCGCTGCCGACATTGTACTTGCTGACCCGCGCGGCGACCACCGCCTCGCGCAAGGACGCCGCCCGGGCGAGGAGATCGGGGGGGAAGGTCGCGGTCTCGAGCAGGCGCTCGAGATCGCTCGGCGCGGTGGCGTCGTAGTAGACGCCCGCGGCGTCGAGGACGTGCGAGGCGCCCGGCCGCAGGGCGACGCCGAGCCCGATCGAGCGCAGGAAGCCGTCCTCCATGCGCAGGAGCGGCAGGCCGGCCTCGCAGCACGCCGCCTCGGTGCCCGCCGGCATCCGGCTGGCCCAGGTCACGACGCGCCGGACCTCCGCCAGCTCGCCCGGCGTCACCGCCGCGTCGCCCCGGCGCACCGCCGGCCGGCTGCCGGGCGCCGACAGGGTCCGGGTGATCCAGTCCCGCTTCCAGGCCGAGAAGCCGACGCAGAGGGTCGGCACCGCGTTCTCGCGCCAGCGCGAGGCAACGAGGTCGAGGATCGTCACCGCGTCCTCGAACCGGGCCGGCGCGCCGGTATACGGGTCGAAGTAGCGCGAGCAGACCAGGTAGGCGGCAGCGAAGACCTCCTCGGGCCGGCGCCGGCGGGTGCGCCGCGGCAGGTGCAGCCGGTCGTCGGTGAAGCTCCAGCCGGCATAGAAGGGCAGGCCGAAGCAGGTCACCGGCGTGCCCGCGAGTGCCGCCTCGAAGCCGGCATGGGCCGAGACGACGTAGACCCGGTCGCAATCCTCGACCACCGACCAGGCGGTGACGGGGTCGCTCACGAGGCGGGCGCCGGCGGCCTCCGCCGCCGCCGCGTCGATATGGCCGCGCCGGCCGATCCGCGCGGCCGGGTCCATCACCACCAGCCGCTCGGCCTCCGGCGCGTCCGCGGCGGCGGCCGCCAGCATCGCCGAGAAGGCGCTGGCCCCGGCAAGGCCGAAGCCGACCGTCGGATCGCCGACGGCCTGGTCGACGATGACGACGCGGCGGCGGCCGGCCTCGCGCGCCGGCAGGTCGCGGCGACGGGGGTCGTTGTCGAGGCTGAGCCGTCGCTCGCGCAGGCGCGCGATGCCGGCCCGGGCCCGGGCCATCAGCTCGTCGGATTCCCAGCCGCCCTCCTCGAGCATCACCTCGAGCTCGCTCGGCGCCGTGGCGTCGTAGTGGATGCCGAGTCCGTCGATGATGTAGCTCAAGGCGCGCCCGGGACGGGCGTCGCCGAGCCGCAGGAAGCCCTCGTCCCAGCGGTCGCTCAGGCGCACCCGCCGCGAGGTCGGCTCGCTGCCCAGGCGTCGCGAACGCCGCGGGCCGGGGCCTTCCGACTCCGACGGCATCCGGGGCCACAACCGCTTCAGCTTGCCGCGATCCATCCGCCTCTCACTCACTGCGGACCGAGCCGCCCCGGTCGTGCAACCCGGAGCAGGGGCCGTTCCACATCACCCCAGCCCCGTCAAGCACGCACACCCCGCGCGCGGGAGCGGGCGCCGGACGACCGGGCACCCGTCCTGCCCCGGTTCCGGTTAAAGTCGTTCTGATTTCTCCGGTCCCGCGGCGATCGGATTTTTTCGCGCCCCGGCCGGAGCCGCCGTGCTACAGGCGCGGCCGTGCCGCCGCGTTCCGGCCGTCCGGGAGGAGAGCCATGCCCGTCATCCTGATCACCGGCGCCTCGAGCGGCATCGGCGCGGCCCTGGCGCAGCATTACGCCGCCCCCGGCACCACCCTGGTGCTCAACGCCCGCGGGCCTGAGCGGCTCGAGGCGGTGGCGGAGGCCTGCCGGCGCAAGGGCGCCGCGGTCGAGGCGCGCGCCCTCGACGTGCGCGACCGGGACGGGGTGCGGGCCTGGATCGACGACGTCTCGGCGCGACTCGGCCTCGACCTCGTCGTCGCCAATGCGGGGGTCAATGGCGGCCATCCGGACGGAGGCCTGGAGACCGAGGAGACCGCCTTCCTGGTGCTCGACGTCAACCTGATGGGCGCCCTCAACGTCGCGCTGCCGGCGGTCGCCCGGATGGCGGAGCGGGGGCGGGGCCAGGTGGCCCTGATCTCCTCGCTCGCCGCCTACGCACCGCTCCCCGACGCGCCGGCCTATAGCGGCACCAAGGCGGCGCTGCTCGCCCACGGCCTGGCTTTGCGCGAGAAGCTGGCGCCCCGGGGCGTGCGGATGAACGTGGTCTGCCCCGGCTACGTGAAGACCGCGATGGGCGCCGATTACGAGGGCTGGCGCCCGCTCGAGATGAGCGCCGAGGCGGCCGCGAAGCGCATCGCCAAGGGGCTGTCGCGCGACGAGGCGGTGATCGCCTTCCCGGGCCTCCTCGCCGCGGCGGCGCGGGGCGCGGCGCTCATCCCAGAATCCTGGCGCCGCCTCGGCATGCGCGGCTTCAGCTTCAGGATGAGCGAGCGCCAGCAGCGCTGAATCCGGCCCCGTCGCGCGGTAAAAGGAGAGCCCCGGTGCGGATCGCCCTGTTCACCCTCGAGGCCCTGCCCAACGCCCGGGCGGTGCGCCGCTTCGTCGCCGACAACGCCGCCCGGATCGCCTTCGTGGGCCTGTCCGACCCCGAGCGGCCGAGCACCGGCGGGCTGACCGGCCAGGTGCGGCGCCACCTGATCCGCTCAGGGCCCGGCTTCCTGCCGTATCTCGCGGTGAATTTCGGCCTGCCCGACCTCGCCCGGGGTCTCGCCCCGGCGACCCAGGCGCTCGCCGGCAGCCGCGACGTGGCGGAGGCGACGCCGCTGCGAACGTTGTGCCGGCGCCTCGGCCTGCCGCACGCCACGATCACCGACGTGAACGGGCCGGAGACGACCGGGCTCCTGCGGGAGCACCGGGCCGACCTGCTCCTGTCGTTCCACTTCGACCAGATCTTCGACGCCGCAACGCTCTCGGCGGCGCCGTGGGGCGGGCTCAACGTCCACCCCTCGCTGCTGCCGCGCCATCGCGGCCCGGTACCGACCCTGCACGCGCTCTTGGAGGACCAGCCCGATTTCGGCGTCACCGTGCACCGGCTCGCCCCGGCGATCGATGCCGGCGGGATCCTGGCGCAGGCGCCGGCGACGCTGCCCGCCGACGTCACCGCCTCGCGGGCGGCGATCCTGCTGCACGAGGCCGGGCGTCCGCTGCTCGAGGGAATCCTGGCCGAGGCCGAGCGGAGGGGCGGGCTGCCGGAGGGGCGGAGCGTGCCGGTCCTGCCCTATTGCGGCTTTCCCAGTCCGGCGCAGCTGCGCGACCTGAAGCGGCGAGGCAGGAGGCTCGTCGATGCCGGGGATTGGCGCGAGGCATTGAGCCTGTCGCTCAGGCCGTAGGCGGGCCGTCAGGCCGTAGGCGGGCCGTCAGGCCCGCCGCGACATCAGCCGCTCGACCAGCGAACCGCCCTGGTTCAGTTCGTCGAGTTCGTCGGCGAGCGCCGTCACGGTCTCGCGGATCTGCTCGGGGGTATGCTCCGAGGTGATGAAGAAGCGCAGGCGCGACGAGCGCTCCGGCACCGCCGGGTGGATGATCGGCTGCACGTTGATCCCGCGCTTGAACAGCCGGTCGGACAGGGTCACGGCCTTCAGCGAATCGCCGAGGATCACCGGCACCACGGCGAGGCCGAGGCTGGTGCCGGTATCGAGGCCGCGCTCGCGCGCCGCGGACAGGAACAGGGCGCCGTTGCGGCGCAGCCGGGCCACCCGCTCGGGCTCGCGGCGCATCAGCGCCAGGGACGCGGTGGCGGCGGCGGCGAGCGGCGGCGACAGGCCGACGGAGTAGACGAAGCCGCCCGCGGTGCATTTCAGGAGCTCGACGAGCGCCCCGGCGCCCGCGACGTAACCGCCGCAGGAGGACAGCGTCTTCGACAGCGTTCCCATCCAGATGTCGACGCTGCCGGCGGGCACGTCGCAATGCTCGTGCAGGCCGTGCCCGTCCTTACCCAGCACCCCGAGGCCGTGGGCGTCGTCGACCATCAGCCAGGCGCCGTAGCGCTCCTTGAGGGCGACGACGCCGGCGAGGTCGGGGGCGTCACCGTCCATGCTGTAGAGGCCCTCGATCACGATCAGCGCCCGGCGGTGCTCGTGGCGCGTCGCGTGGAGCAGCGATTCCAGGGCCTGGAGGTCGTTATGGGCGAAGCTGCGGCGCTGGGCGCCCGAGAGTTGCGCGCCGGTGACCACGGAATTGTGGATCAGGGCGTCGTGGTAGATCACGTCGCCGGGCTCGAGCAGGGCCGCGATGGTCGCCACGTTGGTGGCGTGGCCGCTCACCATCACCACGCAGGCCTCGGTGCCGTAATGCGCGGCCAGCGCCTTCTCGAGGACGAGGTGGCCCGGGCGCTCGCCGGCGACGATCCGGCTCGCCGAGGCCGAGGTGCCGTACTCCGCCAGCGCAGTTTGCGCCGCCGCGTTCACCTCCGGATGGCCGTTGAGCCCGAGATAGTCGTAGGACGAGAAGTTGGTGAAGTCGCGGCCGTCGATCCGCGTCGTCGCGCCGGCCTTGGCGTCGTGGACGCGGAAGAACGGGTTGCCGAGGCCGATCAGGTCGGCGGCGGAGCGCTGGAGCTTCAGTTCCTTGTAGGCCGGCAGGCTGTCGAAGCTCTGAGCCTGGGCCAGCGCGGGCTTCGGCTCCGGGCGGGCCGGAGCGGGACGGACGGGAGCCTTGCCGAGGCGGGCGGCGACGAAGCCGGCCAGGGCCTCGCGCCCGCCCGCGCCGTGGGAGGATCCGCTGCTCATTGGGTGATGACCTTGATGTCCTGGCTGTTCTGCTCGACCAGCGCCTGGAGGGACTGGAGCGAGGCGGCGTCGACCGACTCGACCCCGCCGTGGCGCTGCGACAGGCTGACCACCGCCGCCGCGCCGTCGTCGACCGGGGCCGCCACCGACTGGATCAGGGTGTCGGCGAGCTCGGTCACGGTCTGGCCGCTCGACACGCCGGAGGGCGGCGCGTCGAGGCCGAAGCGCTCCTGCAGGCTCGCGCCGAGCTCGACGCCCATCAGCGAGTCGAGGCCGATCTCCGAGAGCTGGCGCACCCGGCTGATGTCGTCCTTCGGCAGACGCAGGATGCGGGCGATGTCCTCCACGATGGCATCCGCCACGGTCTTGCGGACGTCGTCGAGGTCGTGGGCGCGCAGCAGGCCCGCGATGCTGATCGCGACCTGGCCGCCGGCCTCCGCCTGCTGCTCCGAGCCGAGGCTCGCGTAGCTCGGGGAACGCAGGGTGGCGAGGCGCTCGCGCGCCTTGCCCCAGTGCATCGCCGCGATGGCGATCACCGCGTCGTCGGGCGCCGTGCCCTGCACGCTCAAGGCTTCGGCCATCAGGTCGAGGGACTTGCGGGCATCGACCGGGGTCACGCCGACCCGGCCGGCCAGGGTCTCCATCACCGCCTTGTTGCGGGCGAGCACGCCGACATCGCCGATGGCTCCCCAGGCCACCGCCAGGGCTGGCAGGCCGAGGCGGCGGCGCTGGCGGGCGAGGCCCTCCATGAAGCCGTTGGCGGCGACGTAGGAGCCCTGGCCCGGATTGCCGATGAAGGTCGTGGCCGAGGAGAACAGCACGAAGTAGTCGAGCGCCCGGTCGCGGGTGAGCGCGTCGAGATGGCCGGCCCCTGTCACCTTCGGGGCGATCACCGCCTCGAGGGCGGTGGCATCGAGGTTGGCGATCAGGCCGTCCTGCAGCACCATCGCACCGTGGATGATGCCGGCGAGCTTGGATCCGCCGGCCTCGATCCGCTCCAGCAGGCGCTGGACCGAGGCGCGGTCGGTGATGTCGCAGGATTCGACCTGCACGGCGACGCCGCGGGCCTTGAGGTCGGCGATGGTCGAGAGCGCCGGTTCCCCGGACGGCGCCTTGCGGCCGACGAGCGCGATGTGGCGCGCGCCCCGATCCGCGAGCCAGCGCGCCGCCTCGATGCCGAAGCCGCCGAGACCCCCGGTGACGAGGTGGACGCGGTCGGGCGCCACCACGAAGGGCTTCGTCGCCTCGGCCGGGATCGTGCCGGCCTTCGGCGGCGCGATCACGATCTTACCGACGTGACCCGATTGCTGCATCAGCCGGAAGGCGTCCGAGACCTCTTCCGCCGCGAAGGGCTGGTAGGGCAGCGCCTTCAGGCTGCCGTCGGTGAACAGCGCCATCACCTCGCGGAACAGCCGCTTGCCCTCGTCGGGCTGGAACTGGAGCAGCTGGTCGAGGTCGACGCCGAAATACGACAGGTTCCGGCGGAACGGCCGCAGGCCGATATGGGTGTTGGCGACGTAGTCGCGCTTGCCCAGCTCGACGAAGCGCCCGAAGGGCTTGAGCGCATTGAGGCTGCGCTCCATCGCCTCGCCGAACAGGCTGTTCAGCACCACGTCGACGCCGTCGCCGGTGATGCGGCGGATGTCGTCGACGAAGGCGAGCGAGCGGGAATCGAGCACGTGCTCGGCGCCGAGCGCCTTGACCAGCGCCCGCTTCTCGTTCGAGCCCGCGGTGGCGATGACCCGGGCGCCGCGCATCCGGGCGATCTGGAGCGCCGCGAGGCCGACGCCGCCGGCGCCGCCATGGACCAGCACCCACTCGCCGGCCTTGAGGCGGGCCAGCGTCACGAGGCCGTAGAAGGCGGTGAGGAACGCCACCGGCGTGGTGGCGGCGGCCTCGGACGACAGCCCTTGCGGAGCGGCCGCCACGACCATCTCGGGCACCACGATGTGGGTCGAGAAGCCCGACTGGGCGAAGGCCACCACCCGGTCGCCGGGCTTGAAGGCGGTCACGCCCGTGCCGACGGAAGCGACGCGGCCGGCGCATTCGAGGCCGAGCCGCGGGCCGGCGAAGCCGTCCTCGAGGATCTCCTCGGGCAGCATCGAGAGCGCCCAGAGCACGTCGCGGAAGTTGAGGCCGGTGGCCTCGACCGCGATCTCGATCTGGCCGGGACCGGGCGCGACGCGCTCGGCCGGGCCCCAATGCATCTCGTTGAGGCCGCCTGTCGTGCTGCGCTCGAGCCGCGCGGCCGGCGCCGCCGGACCGGAGCGGCGGGCGGAGCGCGCACCTTGCGAGAAGCGCACCACCCGGGTGGCGTCGTCGTCGACCACGATCTCGGTCTCGGGCGTGCCGGACAGGATCAGGTCGCGCAGGCGCTCGGCGGCGCGCTTCGAGGAGATCGCCGTCGAGAGATCGATGCGGCGCACGTCGAGCGAGGCCACCTCGTTGGCGAGCGTCCGGGTGAAGGCCCAGACGCCGGCCTCGACGCCGCAGGCGAGGCCGCCGCGGTCGCGGGTGGCGCCGGGGCAGACGACCCAGAGCCGGGTCGGGCGGCTGCCGAGATGCTCGACGCAGCGCTTCAGCCCGAGGCAGCGCTCGCGCAGCCGCTCGGCCGGCTCGCCGCCGCGGTTGAAGGCGCCCGCGAGATAGACCACCGTGTCGGGCGTCTCGCGCTCCAGCTCCCTCAAGGAGGCCTCGGAATCGAGGATGATCGAGACGTGGACCCCGCTCGCGACCAGCAGGGTGGCCAGCGACGAGGCGGTCTCGGCCGCGAACTCGTCCTCGGAGCCGATCACGAAGGCGAAGGTCTGGCCCGCGGCCGCCTTCGGCCGGGGCGGAGCCTCGGCCAGCAGCAGCAGGTCGTTGCCGTTGCGGGTGACGGCGCGGTCGGCCGCGACCTTGACGAGGCCGACGGCGCTCAACGCGCGCTGCCAGGCCGCGACGTCGTCGAGCCGCCCGACCGGCACCTCGCCGACGGTCTCGAACCAGCCGGCATTGAGGCCGAACACCATGTCGCGGAACAGCGACGCGCCGGGCTCGACCGCCGCGAACAGGCCGCCGGCCGCGAGGCTCGAGGCCAGGGGGCTGAGGAGATCGCGGGAGGCACGGTGGAGCACGTCGCTCGCCAGCACCGCGTCGAAGGCGGCGAGCCCGAGTGCCGCCGGATCCTCGACGATCGTGACGCCGGCCGGCAGGGCGAGGCGGGCCCGCTCGGCGAGGCGGCGATCGGCCTCGAACACCGTCAGGCGCGCCTCGTTGAGGCCGGCGAAGGTCGCGACCTGGGCCGAGAGCGGCCCGAACCCGACCTGGAGCAGGCGAAGCGCACGGTCGCGGGGGAGCGACGCGGCGCTGTCGGCGAGGAGCCGCATCACCGCATCGGCCGAGGCCCGCACGGTGGCGCCGCGCAGGCAGAAGGCGTCGAGCGCGGCCTGCGGCAGGGACGGGGCGTCGGAGAGCGTCCCGGCGAGGATGCGGGAGGCGACGGCGCCCAGATCGGCGCAGAGCAGCAGCTCCGCCGACAGCTCGGGATGATCCGCCGCGATCCAGCGCATGATCTCGTCGGGCTCGGGCAGCGTCACGTCGGCGCGCAGGCGCCAGCGCCCGTCGCCCGCCGCGTCCGCGAGGCCGCTGACCTCGAGCGCCAGGAGCTGGTTGACGAGCCAGGGCCGCAACGCCGCCGGCAGCCGGCGCGAGGCCGCGACGTCGACCACGCCGCCGACCGCGAGGCCGCGGGCGAGCCGGTCGGCGAGCGAGGTCGCCCAGCCTTCGAGCAGCATGTGGCCGGCGCCGAGAGCGGCCTCGCCGGTCGCCGTGACCGCGCCGGCCTGCCGGCGCACCAGGGCGGCGACCGCCGGCTGCGGCTCGAGGGCGATCGCCGTCGGCTCGGTGGCGAGTTCGGTGAACTGGCGGATCGCGAAGGCGTCGAGGTCGTTGCCCGCCTTCATCCGCAGGGCCTGGAACCGGCCCTCGCGCAAGGTGGCGATCACCTCGCCGGCCTCGTCGACCAGGGTGAAGTCGGCCAGGATGCTGCGCTCGTTGCAGCGCCGGGTGCGGATCACCGCCCGGGCGATCGCCGCGCCGGGACGCACGAGCCGGATCTCGCCGAAGCGGATCGGCACGTAGGCCCGGCTCGCCGCCTCGCCGAGGAGGTCGGCGAAGAGCAGGATCAGGCCGTGGAAGCAGGAATCCAGCCGCGCCGGCGCCAGGCCGTAGCGGGTGCCGTCCTCGGCCGGCAAGAGGTCGGAGACGATGGTGACGTCGTCGAGCCGGGCCGAGCGGGCGACCTGGCGGAAGGACGGGCCGAAGCCGAGGCCCGACGCCGTGGCGCGGGCGTAGAGCGCCTCGCCCTCGACCGTGGTCTCGGAGGGCAGCGGCGCCGTCTCGCGGCCCGACAGGCGCGGCGGCGGCGGCGTCTCGCCCTCGACCAGCTTGGCGACGGCATGGAGCTGCCAGGGCGCCTGGCTCAGGCGCGGGCGGGACAGGATCTGCACCAGGTTGGCGCCCGGCGAGAACCGGGACAGCACCTCGCGCACCGCGTCCTCGGCGAAGACCATCGGCTGCTGGATCTCGAGATCCGCCAGCGTGACGGAGTCCGAGCGCACGATTTCGCGGCCGACCGCCAGCGCCATCTCGGCGAAACCGGCGCCGGGCAGGATCGCCTGGCCGTCGATGCGGTGGTCGTCGAGCTCGGGGACCGTGGCGACGTCGAGATGCGCCACCCATTCCAGCCCGTCCGGACCCTGGCGGGCGCCGATCAGCGGGTGGTAGGGCCGGGCGCTCGCCGGGTTCATCGCCTCGGCGGTCTCGGGCAGGCGGAAGACCTTGCGCTGCCAGGGGTAGTGCGGCAGCGCGACCGTTCCGGCCGGATCGGCGCCGAAGGCGACGTCCTCGTCGATCGCGGCGCCGGCGGCGAGCGCCGCGGCCAGCGCGCGCCGGAACGGATCGGCCGGGAGCGCCTTCTTGGGCAGCACGCCGACGGTGGCGCCGTCGAGGCCGAGCGGCTCGAGGCAGTCGCCGACATGCGGCAGCAGGGTCGGCCGCGGGCCGACCTCGACGAAGATCCGGGCGCCGGCTTGCGCCGCGGCCTGGATCGCCGCGCTGAACCGCACCGGCTCGCGGATGTTGCGCCACCAGTAGCCGGCGTCGAAGGCGCGGCCGTCGAGGACGTCGCCGGTCACCGTCGAGGCGAGCGGCACCGTGCCGGACGAGGGCGCGAGCCCGGCGAGGTCGCGCCGCAGCGGCGCCTCGATCGGGTTCATCAGCCGCCCGTGGAAAGCGTAGTCGAGGTCGAGCTTGCGGCCGCGGCGGCGCTTGCGCGTCAGCGCCTTCATGGCGGCGTCGATGACCGCCACCGGACCCGCCACCGTCACGGCCTTCGGGCTGTTGTAGGCGGCGATGTCGAGCTCGGGGAAGTCGGCGAGGAAGGCCTGCACCTCCTCGACGGGGGCGAGCAGCACCGCCATGGTGCCGAGGCCGCGGGTCGCCTCCTGGTGCTTCGAGCGGTAGTAGATGACCTTGACGGCCTGCTCGAGGGTCAGGATGCCGGCGGCTTCCGCCGCGCCGATCTCGCCGACCGAGTGGCCGACGATCGCGGTCGGCACGAGGCCGACGGCGCGCAGCGCGGCGGTCGAGGCCGCCTCGATGGCGAAGATCAGCGGCTGCGACACACTGGTGAGCGCGAGCCGCTCCTCCAGGTCGTCGGCGTGCAGCGCCTCCTTCAGCGACCAGCCGGCGAGCGGCCGGAACAGGGCGTCGGCCTCGTCGAAGCGGGCGCGGAAGACCGGGTTGAGGGCGTAGGCGTCCCGGCCCATGCCGGCCCACTGGCTGCCGTTGCCCGAATACACGAAGGCGACGCCGCCGGCGCGCTCGACCGCGGTGGCGACGACGGCGCCTTGCGTCTCCTCGCCCTCGGCGATGGTGCGCAGGGCCTCGACCACGTCCCCGGCCGCGAGGTCGCGCAGCGCGATCGCGGCGCGCACCGGCAGGCGCTCGCGGCGATGCGCCGCCGCGGCGGCGACGCGGGCGACCTCGGCCGCATCCGCGCCGTCGAGGCGGGCGGCGTAGTCCTGGGCGAGGTCGGCGAGCGCCGCCTTGGTCTGGGCCGAGACCAGCAGCACCTCGGGGGCGGTCCCCGACACCACGGGCGCCGCGGCGACGGGCGCCGGGTCGGTCAGGATGACGTGGGCGTTGGTGCCGCCGAAGCCGAACGAGTTCACGCCGGCGAAGCGCTCGGCGCCGGTGCGGGGCAGGGGGCGCAACTCGCGGTTGACCGCGAGGTTCAGCTCGTCGAACGGGATCGCCGGGTTGAGCTCGGCGCTGTGCAGCGAGGGCGGCAGCAGGTCGTGCTCGAGCGCCAGACTCGCCTTGAGCAGGCCGGCGAGGCCGGAGACCGGCTCGGTATGGCCGATATTGGTCTTGATCGAGCCGATCGGCAGGGGCGTCGCGCGGCCGCGGCCGAGCTTGTTGCCGATGGCGCCGGCCTCGATCGGATCGCCCACGGGGGTGCCGGTGCCGTGCGCCTCCATGAAGGCGATCGCGTCGAGGGAGACGCCGGCCTCGCGGTAGATCTCCTCCAGCAGCGCGCCCTGCGCGTAGCCCGACGGCAGCGAGATGCCGGTGGTGCGCCCGTCGGAATTCACCTTCGAGGCGGCGATCACGCCGCGCACCGTCGACCCGGCGCGGGCGGCGGCCTGCGCCGATTGCAGCACCAGGACGACGCCGCCCTCGGCGCGCACGTAGCCGTCGGCGCTGGCCGAGAAGGCCTGGCACAGGCCGGTGCGCGACAGCATCGAGGCGTTGGAGAACGACACGAAGTTGAACGGGCTCACCAGCAGGTTGACGCCCGCCACCACCGCCGTGTCGATCCGCCCCGAGGCGATCGCCGCGACCGCGGCGTCGAGGGCGACGAGGGACGACGAGCAGGCGGTGTCGAGGGTGAAGCTCGGCCCCTTCAGGTCGAAGATGTACGAGATGCGGTTCGACAGGATCGACAGCGTGTTGCCGGTCGCCGCGTAGGCGTCGCCCGAGGCGCTGTCGAGCACCCGCAGGTTGCCGTAATCGAGCGAGGAGGCGCCGACGAACACGCCGATCTGGGTGCCGGCGACCGCCGAGGGCCGCAGGCCCGCGCTCTCCAGCGCCTCCCAGGTCAGTTCCAGCAGCAGGCGCTGCTGCGGGTCCATCTGCTCGGCCTCGCGGGGCGAGATGCCGAAGACCGACGGGTCGAACGACCACGGATCGTCGATGACGCCCGCCGCCCAGGTGTAGCTCTTGCCCCGTTCCTGCGCCCGGGGATGCCCCATGCGCTCGAGGGACCAGCGGTCCTCCGGGATGCGGGAGACGGCGCACCGTCCCTCGATGAGCATCTGCCACAGGCTGTCGACGCCGGAGGCGCCCGGAAGCCGGCAGGCCCGACCGATGATCGCGATGTCAGGACGCTGTATCACGTTCGATTCGCTACACGCTCTTTACGGAGGACCGGGCGCGGCGACGCCGTGCCCGGGCAATTCAACCCAACCCATAGTATGAGGCCCGCATCGCGCCAACCCCGGACGGGCACCCCCCACCCCGGACGAGCAAGACGTGGTCCACCTGTGACACGCCTTCATCAGTCGAAGTTCTGCCGCACGTCCCGGTCCAGTGCCGGAGCAACGACACAACATTGTCATCCGATAGACATGCCCGGCATTGCATACGATCCGGTTAAGCTTGATCGCGGTCCCGGCCGGGCCGGAGCGCGCTCGATGCGTTAGACCTGATGAATCGGGTCGCAATGGGGCAGGCCGGGAGGATTCCCGCCGCCCGTCCGACCCGCGTCAGAACGCCTTGAAGGTGATGATGGTGCGGGTATCCTGGATATCCGCGATGGTCTGCACGTGCTCCGCCACGAAGTGTCCGATATCCACTCCGTCATCGACGTGGAACTTGGCGAGCACGTCGTAATGGCCGGCCGTGGAATAGATCTCGGAGGCGATCTCGCGGTCGGCGAGCGCGCTCGCCACGGTGTAGGTCTTGCCGAGACGGCACTTGATCTCGACGAAGAAGGTCTGCATCGGCTCGCTCCCGGCGCTCTGCGACGATTCGGTCTTGGAATAAGATGTATGAGAGGTCGGCCGGTCAGGGCCGCCCGATGCTTGCATAGGTGAAGCCGTGCCGGCGCACGTCCTCGGGCCGGTAGACGTTGCGCAGGTCGACGAGGACCGGCTCGGCCATCGCGCCGTGCAGGCGCCTGAGGTCGAGGGCACGGAACGCGTCCCACTCCGTCACGATCACCAGGGCGTGCGCCCCTTGCGCGCAGGCATAGGGATCGGCGGCGTAGTCCACCCCGGCGAGGAGCGCGCGGGCCTGCTCGACCCCCTCCGGATCGTAGGCCACCACTGCGGCGCCGGCGTCCTGCAGCCCGGCGATGATGGCCAGCGAGGGCGCCTCGCGCATGTCGTCGGTGTTCGGCTTGAAGGTGAGCCCGAGCACCGCGATCCGCTTCCCCCGCACGGCCCCGCCGCAGGCCGCCACCACCTTGCGGGCCATGGCGCGCTTTCTCTGGTCGTTGACCGCCACCACCGTCTCGACGAGGCGTACCGGGCTGCCTGCATCCTGCGCGGTCTTGACCAGGGCCAGCGTGTCCTTCGGAAAGCACGAGCCGCCGTAGCCGGGGCCAGCATGCAGGAACTTGCGCCCGATGCGGTTGTCGAGCCCGATGCCGCGGGCGACCTCCTGCACGTCGGCGCCGACCTGCTCGCACAGGTCGGCGATCTCGTTGATGAAGGTGATCTTGGTCGCCAGGAAGGCGTTCGCCGCGTACTTGGTCAGCTCGGCGGTGCGGCGGGACGTCACCAGGATCGGCGCGTGGTTGAGGTAGAGCGGGCGGTAGAGCTCGCTCACCACCGCGGCTGCGGCGGGATCGTCGGCGCCGATGACGATGCGGTCGGGACGCTTGAAGTCCGAGATCGCCGCACCCTCGCGCAGGAATTCCGGGTTCGAGGCGACCGCGATCGCGATCCCGGGCCGCACCTCGCGGACGATCCGCTCGACCTCGTCGCCGGTGCCGACCGGCACGGTGGACTTGGTGACGACGACCGTCGGCCCGGTGACGGCGGCGGCGATGTCGCGGGCGGCCTGGTGGACGTAGGTCAGGTCGGCGAAGCCGTCGCCGCGGCGCGACGGCGTGCCGACGGCGATGAACACCGCGTCGGCCCCGGCCACCGCCTCGGCGAGGTTCGTCGTGAAGGTCAGGCGCTCCTGGCGGACGTTCTCGGCGACGAGGGCGTCGAGGCCGGGCTCGTAGATCGGGATGCGGCCGGCCTTGAGGGCGGCGATCTTCTCCGGCGCGGTGTCGACGCACACGACGGTGTGGCCGAAATCGGCGAAGCACGCCCCCGAGACCAGGCCGACATAGCCCGCCCCCACCATCGCAACGCGCATCTCACGTCCTCCCGGCAGCGGCGCGGCGCCGCGCCGTCCCCCTCGCGCATCGCTGTAGCGTTGCGGTGCAAAACGGGCAACGGCTGCGCCCGCCCCCGTCTCTCACCGGAGCTTGGCCCTCACCAGAGGCGGAACAGCGCCTTCGCGCGGGCGAGGTTGGGGTTGTAGTAGGGGTCGTGGCGCAGCTCCGCGCTCCAGCGCTCGGTCATGGTGGCGACCTCGGCCTCGAAGCGGGCGCGCTTCTCGGGCGTGTCCTCCTTGCCTCGGCTCTTCGATTCGTGGTGCGTCAGGGCGGCGTGCGGGGTCCAGATCACGCGGTAGCCGGCCCTGCGCACCCGCAGGCACAGGTCGATGTCGTTGAAGGCGACCGCCAGCCGCTCGGCGTCGAACCGGCCGACCGCCTCGAACACCTCCCGCCGCATCATCAGGCAGGCGCCGGTCACCGCCGAGACCTCCTGGGCGATCACCATGCGGCCGAAATAGCCCGGGTCGTCCGGCCCGATATCCGGGTGGCTGTGGCCGGCGACGCCGCCGACCCCCAGCACCACGCCGCCGTGCTGGAGCGTGCCGTCCGGATAGGACAGCTTGGCGCCGACCGCGCCGACCCCCGGCTCGACCGCGATCGAGGCCATCTCGGCGAGCCAGCCCGGCTCGCGCACCTCGATGTCGTTGTTGAGGAACAGCAGCAGCGGCCCGCTCGCCGCCGCCGCGCCGTCGTTCGACAGCCCCGAGAAGTTGAACGGGCCGGGCCGCGACAGCACCCGCACCCGCGGGTCGGCGGCGGCCTCCGCCAGCAGCGCCGTGGCCGAGGGCTCGGTGCTGCCGTTGTCGACGACCACGACCTCGATGTCGGGATAGGCGGTGCCGGCCAGGAGCCCGTCGAGGACGACGCGCAGGAGTTCGGCCCGGTCCTTCGTCGGGATCACCACCGAGACGCGGGGCGCCGGATCGGGCAGGGCGCGCACCAGCCGGTTGAAGCCGAGCGGGCCGCGCTCGACCCGGTGCGGCCAGCCGCGCCGCGCCACCAGCTCCTCGAGCGCCCGCAGCCGCGCCGCCTCGGCCCGCGCCAGGAACGCATCCGAGAAGGTGCCGGAGCCGATCGCGGTGCGCCAGTGATAGAGGATCGCCGGCAGGTGGCGGACGCGGGACGGGTCGAGCCGGTCGCTCAGGCGCAGGAGCAGGTCGTGGTCCTGGCTGCCCTCGAAGCCGGGGCGCAACGCTCCCACCGCCTCGACCAGGCTGCGCCGCACCACCGTCAGGTGGTTGAGGTAGTTCTGGCCGTAGAGGAGCTCGGGGTTCCAGTCGCCCTTGAAGTGGGGCTCGAAGCGCCGCCCGTTCGCGTCGATCTTGTCCTCGTCGCTGTAGATCAGGTCGAGATCCGGCTCGCGCCGGATCGCCTTGGCCACCTCGTAGAGGGCGTGGGCCGGCAGCACGTCGTCGTGGTCCATGAAGGCGACGTAGGAGCCGCCCGCGAGGGCGAGCGCGGTGTTGGTCGCGGCCGCGATGTGGCCGTTCTCGGACCGGCGCGCGACGCGGATGCGGGGATCCTCCGCCGCCGCCCGGGCGAGCAGGCGCGGCACCGCCGGATCGGTCGAGGCGTCGTCGGCGATGCACAGCTCCCAGTGCGGGTAGAGCTGCGCGCGGACCGAGCGCAGCGCCTCCTCCAGCACCCCGGGACCCGGATTGTAGACCGGCATCACCACCGAGATCAGGGGTGCGTCGCGCCAGGGCGCCACCTCGGCCCGGATGCGGACGCGGTCGGCCTCGCTCAAGGTGTCGAAGTGGCGGACCCAGGTGTCGTACCCCGTCAGCCCCGGCGGCACGAGGGCGCTCGCCAGGCGGTGCTGCGAGCGCACCCGCTTGCCGACCGCGCGCCAGAACAGGGCCTGGGCGGTGAGCACCGGCCGGCGCAGGGCCGCCCGGCCGACGAGGGCGAGGCGCCGCCGCGTCGTGACGGTGAACTCGGCGATGGCAAGGCCCGGCTCGCCGAGCATCGGCGTCAGCCGCAGCGACCGGGTGCCGGCCGGCAGCCGCCCGAGCCAGGTGAAGCGCCCGTGCCCGAAGGCGCGCTCCGACAGGCTGGTGCCCTCCGCCCCGTCCGCGACCGCCGTGAGCTCGACCCGGCAGAAGGCGCCGTGGTTCTCGTCCTTGAAGGCGATGGAGACCCAGCGCCCGCCGAGCCCGAGATCCGCCACGTCGAGGCTCAGGCCCTCGACCCCGAAGTCGAGCCGGAGGCGGGCGAAGTCCCGCGTCACCACGCGCCCGCGCCCGAGCCGCAGCGACGCGCGCAGGGGCGCGACGGGGGCCGGCGCCGGTAGGGGGGTCTGGGCTGTCACCGGTCCTCGCGCCTCCCGATGCCGGGCACCGGCGCGCACCGGCCTCGGCATCGTCAATGAAATCAATTGGTTAGATCGAGTCTCGCGGGCGGAGGTCTAGCAGGGGGGCGAAGCGGCTGGCAAGGTCCGTCCCTGCGTGGGCGGGGAACACGTCATCGGCCCGGCGAACCGCCCGTAGCGGGGCGGTTCATCCCCGCGCCTGCGGGGAACACAGCCCAACGCCCCGCTGATCTGGAACTGGCACCGGTTCATCCCCGCGCCTGCGGGGAACACACGATCGCTCGGTTCGCGATCGTCTCGAACGGCGGTTCATCCCCGCGCCTGCGGGGAACACAGGTGCCCGAGGTCGACCTCGTAGGACACGGCCGGTTCATCCCCGCGCCTGCGGGGAACACCCCCTGCTGTCGTCCATGCCGGCGCTGCAGGTCGGTTCATCCCCGCGCCTGCGGGGAACACGTCGAATTGCTCTCGATAATCGGCGGAGCTGACGGTTCATCCCCGCGCCTGCGGGGAACACATCATCGACTGGTCGCTGCCGTGCCCGTCGATCGGTTCATCCCCGCGCCTGCGGGGAACACACGGCCCGGAGCACCGACGTGTTGCGGAGCGCCGGTTCATCCCCGCGCCTGCGGGGAACACTTGGTCTGGTCCTCGGTAAGGGACTGCATGTGCGGTTCATCCCCGCGCCTGCGGGGAACACTCCCAATCGTCGGTCTGGCGGCCAGCCTCGATCGGTTCATCCCCGCGCCTGCGGGGAACACCCGTAATCCTGGCTCGCGAGCCCGGTCGCGAACGGTTCATCCCCGCGCCTGCGGGGAACACACGAGGTCGTAGGAGGCGACCGCCGGAGCGCTCGGTTCATCCCCGCGCCTGCGGGGAACACCACGAAGCGAGCGCCCATGCCGGCGATGAGGGCGGTTCATCCCCGCGCCTGCGGGGAACACCCCGACGGCAGTCTCGTCGTGACCGTGCACGGCGGTTCATCCCCGCGCCTGCGGGGAACACCGGATCCAGAGCTACATCCAGCAGGCCCCGATCGGTTCATCCCCGCGCCTGCGGGGAACACGTTACGGGTTTCTGGCCGATGCACACGCGCACCGGTTCATCCCCGCGCCTGCGGGGAACACTCCCAGTAGTTGCGGCGGTAGATCGGTGCTACCGGTTCATCCCCGCGCCTGCGGGGAACACGCTGGAAACGGGTTTCAGATTTCCGGCGGCACCGGTTCATCCCCGCGCCTGCGGGGAACACTATATTCGGTGTGCTCGCCTGGGCCGTCTGGCCGGTTCATCCCCGCGCCTGCGGGGAACACATGGCTGACGTTTGCCATGGCGGTCACTCCGTCGGTTCATCCCCGCGCCTGCGGGGAACACGACATAGCGCTGTCGATGGAAATGCCGCCGCCCGGTTCATCCCCGCGCCTGCGGGGAACACTGGCGTAATACTGCGAAATGTACCGCACACCGCGGTTCATCCCCGCGCCTGCGGGGAACACGTGGCCGAGCCATTCGATCTCATACCGATCATCGGTTCATCCCCGCGCCTGCGGGGAACACATCCCCGGCGCACGTCAGGGGCAGGCCGGCCTCGGTTCATCCCCGCGCCTGCGGGGAACACGGGACGTGCAGGATGAAGGTCTCGGCCTGGAACGGTTCATCCCCGCGCCTGCGGGGAACACTCGAAAGTCGACCTCATGAAGTTTTTCGTCGACGGTTCATCCCCGCGCCTGCGGGGAACACGGCATGCCCTACCCGGTGCCGGCCTCCATCAGCGGTTCATCCCCGCGCCTGCGGGGAACACCCTGAGAGGTACGGGGCGCCGACATCACAGTGCGGTTCATCCCCGCGCCTGCGGGGAACACGGTGTTCAAGTGATGCGCCGGCTCGCCCTGGCCGGTTCATCCCCGCGCCTGCGGGGAACACCGTACGACGGTGGAGCCCGGCAAGACTGCTGTCGGTTCATCCCCGCGCCTGCGGGGAACACTCCCAGAACCGCTGGCGGTAAAGCGGCGCTACCGGTTCATCCCCGCGCCTGCGGGGAACACAGATCAACAAGCGGCGCGACTTCATGCGCTCGCGGTTCATCCCCGCGCCTGCGGGGAACACTCGGAAACGACCTGCTGGAACGCCTCGGCGACCGGTTCATCCCCGCGCCTGCGGGGAACACGTCGCGGTCGGCGCCGCCAATCAGGCCTCGGTCGGTTCATCCCCGCGCCTGCGGG
>NZ_LWHQ01000055.1:1872-24820 GCF_001653715.1 Methylobacterium platani | reverse complement strand
GACGTTTCCGCTCCGTTCCGGAGCCGGTCAGAGCGGCGTCTCGTCGGGGTGGAAGGCGACCAGGGGGAGGCCGTCGAGGTCGACCGGCATGCGGCGGTTCCGGCCGCAGGTATCGAAGGCGTAGCCGATATCGGTCTGGGCGGTCCAGGCGATGACGCCGTTGCCGTCGCCGATGGCGGCCTGGACCTCGGCCCAGATCCGCTCGCGGGTGCGGCGGGAATACTGGCCGACATAGACGCCCGCCCGCACCTCGACGAGCCAGACCGCGAGGCGGCCGCGCAGGCGCGGCGGCGCGTTCTCGACCACCACGACCATCATCCGCGCGATACCCTCATCCGCGATGCCCCCCGTCGCCGGACGGGGTCTCGGTGAAGGCGGGGGGTTGCGCGTCGGCGGGCTCGCCCGGGGGCGGCAGGCCGCCGGCGGCCAGCACGTCCTCGATGCTCGGGATCAGGCGTTCCAGGAGCTTCGTCCTGCGGAAGACGTCGCGGCACTCGCGCCGCACCACGCCCTCGACGGAGCCCTGGAGCGGCAGCCCCTTGGCGGAGCGCCCGGCGACCTTGAACGCCACCGGCACCACGGTCTCGAACTTGAACAGGTCGGCGACGTCGTAGACGAAGGAGAGCGGCCGTCCGGAATGCAGGAAGCCGATCGCGGGCGCGTAGCCGGCGGCGAGGATCGCGGCCTCGGCGAGGCCGTGCAGGCAGGCGGTCGCGGCCGAGAGGCAGCGGTTGGGGATGTCGGCGGCGTCCCAGTCGCCGCGGTCGTAGGCGCGGCGGCGCCACTCGACGCCGTTCTGCTGCGCCTGGATCTCGTAGAAGCGGCGCACCCGCGCGCCCTCGATGCCGCGGAGCTGGTCGACGGAGCGGCGCTCGGGCGCCTCCTCGTCGAAGCGCAGCGAGAACATCCGCCGCACCACCTTGAGCCGGGCCGACTCGTCGAGGGCGAGGCGGGCCTGCCAGAGCAGCCGGTCGGAGCGGGCGCCGCCGGGCTGGCCGGCCGCGTAGAGCCGCACCCCCGCCTCGCCGCACCAGACCAGCAGCGTCCCGGCCCGGGCGGCCAGCGCCACCGCCGCGTGGCTGACCCGGGTACCGGGCTCCAGCATCAGGCAGACCAGCCCGCCGACCGGGATCTGCGTGCGCACCCCGCGCTCGTCCACCACCACGAAGGCGCCGTCGAGCACGTCGAGCCGGCCCTTCTCGATGAAGACCAGGGAGGCGCGGTCGTGGATCGGGATCGGCTTCGGCGGGGCGAGGCCGGGGAGGGCGGAGGCGCTCACGGCCGGCGGATCAGCATCAGGCCGCAGCCGAACGCTTTGGCGCGTCCGAAGCCCTTGGGGAGCTGGGCGAGGAATTTTGCCGGATCCTCGACGACGATCTCGCCCTCGAGGTCGAAGGTCGTGAAGGCGACGGCCGGGTGATCGTGCTCTCGCCGCTTGATCAGCGGCTTGCGTCGCGGCGTCTCGCGCAGGCGCTTGGCGTCGTAGGGCAGGCGGCGCTGGATGTCGCCGTCGATCGTCAGCACCGGCCGCACGATGCCGGCCGCATCGGGCGCGGTCACCGGGCGGAAGCCGGATGCCGCACCCTGGCGGGTGAGCCAGTCGCCGATGACCTGACGTTCGATCTCGAGTCGCAGCACCTGCCGGTCATCGGGCGACAGGGTCTTCGGACGATGCTCGTCCTTCCTCATCTCGTGCCAGACCGGATCGACCCGCTTGCCCCGCTCGCCCTTCGTCTTCGACGGGACACTGAAGGACGGGGCGGCCCGCAGGCGGAAGCGCAGAGCTTGGCCCTCCGCCAGGGCCGGGGCGAAGGGCTTGCTCTCGACCTCGAACAGGCCGCCGCCACCGGCCGGCGCGCGGGCCGACAGGACCAGGAAGGTGGTGCGCTGCCAGGCCGAGCCGCCGTCCTCGCGCCACAGGAAGTCGCGCTCGCGGTCGGGATGGTCGGCGAACAGCGACCAGATCAGCCGGTGGCCGGCGGCGATGCGGGCGTCCTCGTCCTCCGGCAGCAGCAGACGGGCGAGGGCGGCGGTGTCGGGGGCGTGGCGCAGGCGCACGCGGCTGAGGAAGAGGCTCACCGGTCGGCCTCCGGCTGCGGGCGCGTGCGGGTCGCGACGATCTCGTCGCGCAGGCCGAATTGCCGGCGCACCCGGCTCGTCACCCGGTCGCGGCGGCGCTCGACGCGGATCGCCTCGTAATCGGGGGCGAGCAGGGGTTCGAGGTCGGGGTGGCGGTCGGCGTAGACCACGGCCTCGTGCCAGTCCTCGTTCAAGCGCAGCGGCGCGAACGGGTAGGGCTCGCGATCGGTCATCAGATACGTCGGCTCGCCCGCGAGGTCCAGAAGGGCGGCGAGGCGCGTCACGTCGTCGAGGCAGCGGGGCGCCGGCGGGCGGCCGAGCGGGCAGGACTTGCGGCCGAGATAGAGCGTGTAGGCCGGCCGCCGCAGGGCCTCGGCGATTTTTTCCGGGGGAGGGCCCTCGGTGTCGCGGAGGTGCACCAGCCCCACCTCCACCCACAGGTCCTCGCGGTAGTCGCGGCTCGACAACAGGGTGTTGAGCCGGTGCGAGGGCCGGTCCAGGGCCTCGCGCCGCGTGGCCCAGGCGGACTTGCGCTCGGCGCCCGGCGCCTGGACGGTGTGGTAGTCGGTCATCAGGGAGCCTGAGCGCCGCACGCGCTGGGCGAGGGCGTAGCCCCGGTCGAGGGCGGCGTGCTCCGCCTCGGCGGTCCGGTCGTAGCCGAGGGCCGCCGCGACGAGGCCGAGGATCGCCGAGCGGCCCGGGCGGTCGAAGCCGCCGCGCCGCTCGCCCACCGCAAGGTCGCCGAGGCCTGCGAGGGGCGCGTAGAGCGTGAAGGCGAGGCCGGCGGGCATCAGCGCGTCGCGTAGGCGATCAGGCGCTTCAGGCTGCCCTCGCCGGTGAGCACGTTGAAGACCGGCCAGGGATCGTCGTTGCCGCGCCAGCCGTCGGGCTCCCGGTCGCGCCGGCTCTCCGGCAGGTCGTAGGCGGCGCGGAAGCCGTCGCGCGTCGCCTCGAAGGCCGCGATCGAGCCGGCCAGCACGTCCTCGCCGCCGACGGGCTTCAGGAACGCCGCCGCCAGGGTGTGGGGAGCGGCGTCCGAGACCTCGACGAGGCCGTAGCTGGCGAGCGCCCGGCTGGCGAAGCTCGCCTGCTTGCCCTTCGGCCCCACCGTCGCGGCGGCGTGGATCAGCGCGGCGAGGCCGCGCTTGGCGAGGTCGGCATCGCCGCCGAGGTTGCGGGTGAGGAGGTCGCGGTCGATGCAGAGATAGAGGTAGAAGGTGCCGGCGCCGAACCCCGCCTCGCCGACGAAGCCGGCGCCGGCATCCTCGGCCGGGGTCTTCAGGTCGTCGATGGCGGTGTAGTAATCGTCCTCGACCACGGACCGGTGGGTCGTGACGGCGTGGGCCACCTGCACCGCCGCCTCGCGGTTGAAATCCGGGTCGTCGGCCAGCATGCGGCCGAACATGCCGATATCGACCGCGCCGTCGACCGCCTTGAGCAGCGGGGTCCTGGCGAGATCGACGCTCTCGCCGGCGGCGATGCGCTCGGCCAGCGCCAGGGCGGCCGCCCGCTCCTCGGCCGAGACGAAGACGAGCTGCTCGATCCGGGTCGGGTACTTTTCCGCCTCGCCCTTGATCTTGCCGAACACGTCGGCGACCTCGCGCGCCGCCTTGCGGGCCGCGGTTTCCGCCACACCGTTCTTCAAGAGATGGCCTTCGATCTCCTCGCCGAGGCGCTGGGTGCGCGCGCCGAGATGGCCCACCAGCGCGGCCCGGAAGCCGGCCGAGGTGCGCCAGGCCCGCTTGAGCGCCTGCGAGGACACCCGCAGCCGGTCGACATTGCCGAACCGCGCCGTCTTCGGCCGGCCGGTATCGTCGCGGTTGAGGTTGGCGGGCGGGTAGGCGGTGAGGAGGTGCAGCTGCACGAAGGTGGTCATGACCGGCTCGGGACAGGAGGGAGGCGTCAGGCGGCGGGGGGCGCGGGCGCGAAGGCCCGCCCGGGCGGCCGGTGGGCGGCGGCGTGGTACTCGTAGGCGAACAGCGCCCGGGCACGGTCGCCGTGCTCGGAATCCAGCCAGGCCAGGATCGTCTCGCCGAGGCCGGCGACGTCGACCGGGTGGTCCCCCGCGAGGTCGACGGCGCGGCGCATCTGGCGCAGCAGGTCGTCGGGATCGCGGGCGGTGGTCAGGCGCTTGAGCCGCAGGGGGGAGAGCAGGGGCTGGGCGTCCTTGACGCCGTAGGGCGGGCCGAGCACGGCCGCGAGGGGCCGGGCCGGGTTGTCGGCCTTGACGCGGGCGAGCACGCAGGCCGCGACCGCCACCGGCACCAGGGTGTCGGCGGCGTTCCACCGGCCGTAGCCGAGGCCGTGATGGAGATGGTGCACCACCTCCTCGTCGAGGACGTCGAGGGGCGAGGCGGCGCGGCGCAGGCGCGCCCGGGCGCCGCGGTCGAACAGGAGGTGCGGCTCGAGGCCGGCCCGGCCCGGCGGCAGGCGGTCCCACCAGCGCCGGATCCTCCGGCGCCGGTCGTACGGGATCTCCGGAACGTCGTCGGGATCGGCGGGCGGGCGCCCATCCGCCCGCGGCGCGTCTGCGCTCGCTCGTGCGCTCACTTGCGGCCTCCCTTGGCCTTGCCGGGCTTGGCTGTGCCGTCGTCGGGTCCGGCCCGGCCCTTGTCCGTGCCCTTGTCCTTGCCCTTATCCGTGCCCTTGGCGCCGGCCCCAGTCTCGGGCGGGGGAAGGTCGAGGGCCTTGAACAGGGTCTGGCCGAGCTTGCCGTAGCCGCGCATCGTCCGGTCGAGCTCCATCTCGGCCTTGACGCGGTCCGCCACGACCGACTGGCGGAGATCCGCGAGATCCTCGATCGGTACCAACTCCCGGAACACCGCCGTGACGGCCGCCCGCAACGCCGCGAGCCAGCCCTCCAGCGTCGGCCGGTGCACCGCGGTCGCGGCCAGTCCCGCAACCGGGAGGAGGCCCGCCAGCTCGGCCAGGGTCGCCCCGAAGGCGGCCTCGGTCCGCTCCCAGAACCGCCCGCGGCCGAGATCGAGCAGGCCGCCCTTCTCGATCGACAGGGCCTGCTTCAGGGCGAGGCGCAGGATGAACTCGGCGTCGAAGGCGCCCCGCACCATCCGGCGCACGGTGGCGTCGTAGGGCCGGAACTCGGCCTTGCCGGCGAGGTGCAGCGGCATCTCGCTCTCGACGAAGTCCCGGGCTTTCATATTGTCCATGTCGTAGCCGGCGGCGATCAGCCGGGTGCCGAGGCGGGCCGAGGGATCGTCCATCTCCTTCAGGCGCTCGAGGCCCGCACGCACCGCCTTGGCGACGAACCGCTTCGTCTTGTCCTCCTCGCCGTCGACGACGAGGCCGACCCAGTGGCGATAGCCGATCCGGCCGGGCTGGCCGTGGACGGGCAGGGGCGGCTCGCCCGGCTTGGTGGCGTAATGCGGCGAGAGCGGATGCTGGAAGCCGACGTAGCTCGCGCCGTAGGGCCGGGTGCGGTAGCCGCGCACCGCCACCGGGTCGATGCGGCCGGTGAGGTCGCAGGGGCGCCCCTCGGGGTTCGCCTCGAAGACGAGGCGGATGCGCCGCGGCATGCCCCAGAACGCCTGGAGCGGGTCGACGTCGCTGTCGGTGGTCGTCCGGCCCTTGTCCGAGACCCGGGTGGGGGCGAGCCAGGGAAACACCCGCCCGGGCGCCGGCGGCGCGTCGTCCTCCGGCCGCGGCACCGCGAGCCAGAGGGTGCGCCACAGCGGCACCGGCGCCGTGCGATCCCGCGCTCCCGGGATCAGCAGCGTGGTCAGCGGGCCGCCGCCCCGCACCGAGACGCGGTGGCCGGCGCCGCCCGCGGGGGCGTAGGTCTGGAGCGTGAACAACGCCATGGCGGCCCCGGCCCGCGACAGCGTCTCGACCCCGCCGCGGCGGACGAAGTGGTCGAGATTTTTCTTCACCGTGTTGGCGCCGGGTGCCTCGATCAGCAGTTGCGACACCGGCACCGCCTCGCCGGCGATCTCCTCGGCATCCTGCCCGAAGCGCGGCCCGTCACCGTCGAGCACGAAGGCGTCGGCGAGGGGGGCGAAGGCCGCGGCCAGCGCGGCGGGCTCCGGCGGCGCCTCGAACCAGTCCGACCAGCCGGCGGCCACCCGCGCGCCGCAGGCCGCCGCCAGCAGCCCGATCCAGAATTCCCGCGTCGCCGCATCGAAATCCGCCCGGCCCCAGGCGGGAGCGACGACGGGATTCCTGTCGAGACCGGCGGTGATGTCGGCCGGCCGGATCGTGTCGAACGCGCCGTCCGCCCGCAGGACGGGAATCCAGGCCTCGGTCAGGAGGGAGAAGGGCGAGACCACGGCACTCCCTGGGCGAATCGTTCTTGGATCGTCTCAGGCCAAGGTTGCACGGGTCGGAGCGTAACGGCAAGGGCGGACCGACGCGCTCCGACGGAAGACTGTTTTCCATCTGGAGGCCATGCTCGCGGGGGCGGCGATAGACCGGACCGATCGAGCGGACGACCGGCGCATCTGCCGGCGCGATGGTTCGCCCCCGAAATGCTATCTCCTGATCGAGATCCTGGACGATTGAGACAGAACGATCGTGTTCGGCTGCGGCGACGAGCGCGACATGTCTATCCGGATCTTATGGGCAATACTGAGACTGCACGTCGTGGACATGGAACACTCCCCTCTAAGGCCGCACCGGAGCGGCGGGTGCGCCGCGCCGTCAGTCTACCGACCCTTCCACGTTCCGCGAAAGCGTCATACCGTTACCGGCACTGTCTTCAACCCCGCGGCTGCAGGGAACTCGCCGCTGAACCAGCCACCGTGACCGGCACTGTCGGTTCATCACCGCGCGTGCGGGGAACACCGTAGCGAGCGGTGCCGCGCAGCATACCTCCCTCCCGCATCCTGTCGAGGGGTGGTTCATCCCCGCGCCTGCGGGGAACACCCGAGGCCGCGCGTGATGCCGCGTTCGCGCGGCGGTTCATCCCCGCGCCTGCGGGGAACACGCGGACAAAAATCCGTCAATAGTGCGCAAGACCGGTTCATCCCCGCGCCTGCGGGGAACACGGCGCCCTCTGCGTCGCCGACCCACGCCCGGACGGTTCATCCCCGCGCCTGCGGGGAACACGACGCCGCGGTGTCGCTCGGTGGCGTGAGCGGCGGTTCATCCCCGCGCCTGCGGGGAACACATCGCTGAGCGGATGGCGCGCAGGAAGGCATACGGTTCATCCCCGCGCCTGCGGGGAACACGCGCTTCGGCTCTTGCGTACCTGACAGCCGAACGGTTCATCCCCGCGCCTGCGGGGAACACGTGCCCCTCAACGCGACGTCCGGCGCCTCGATCGGTTCATCCCCGCGCCTGCGGGGAACACCGCGTGGTCGGGCTGGCGCCGCTCTCCGGCCGCGGTTCATCCCCGCGCCTGCGGGGAACACTGTACGGTGACGGTCTACCAGACCAGAGGGACCGGTTCATCCCCGCGCCTGCGGGGAACACACCGTACACGGTCGGGAGGCGTTCGCCGCGCTCGGTTCATCCCCGCGCCTGCGGGGAACACCCCCGGGTGCTTTACTGCGTCAATGGCCGCGCCGGTTCATCCCCGCGCCTGCGGGGAACACCGCGGCGTCCGGGAGGTGGGACCTGGATAGGGCGGTTCATCCCCGCGCCTGCGGGGAACACGACACCGTCGCGATCCAGCAGCGCGCCTCGGCCGGTTCATCCCCGCGCCTGCGGGGAACACGCTTTCGGCCTTGTCAAAACTCCGCTCCTGGTCGGTTCATCCCCGCGCCTGCGGGGAACACTTGCCGAGCCGTTGGGCAGCAACGTCGTTCCGCGGTTCATCCCCGCGCCTGCGGGGAACACGGCTTGGGTCGCCCCTGTGTGGCGACTAACAACGGTTCATCCCCGCGCCTGCGGGGAACACGCCGAGATCCAGGAGATGGCGGTGCGCGAGGCCGGTTCATCCCCGCGCCTGCGGGGAACACGACATCGCCGCCTCCCATCTTGTCGACAAATGCGGTTCATCCCCGCGCCTGCGGGGAACACCGGGGCATCCGCCGGGATGCCGATCACCACCTCGGTTCATCCCCGCGCCTGCGGGGAACACCCCGTCGGGCGTGCGGGCGACGAGGAAGCGGGCGGTTCATCCCCGCGCCTGCGGGGAACACTGCCGAAGATCATCAAGGCTCGCGTGAGCGTACGGTTCATCCCCGCGCCTGCGGGGAACACCACCAGCGGAATCGGATTCCGGACTCGTTACACGGTTCATCCCCGCGCCTGCGGGGAACACATCGCCAATCATGAGTACGAGGAGGCCAAGGCCGGTTCATCCCCGCGCCTGCGGGGAACACGGGCACTCGGTGCTGTAGTACCACCGGAACGCCGGTTCATCCCCGCGCCTGCGGGGAACACCTTGTGGTGCAGGGTGACTGCAGCCTGAAGGTCGGTTCATCCCCGCGCCTGCGGGGAACACTCGCTGACGGACCGGAAGTAGCTTTCCGGGTCCGGTTCATCCCCGCGCCTGCGGGGAACACGGTAAGGTCGTCGGCATCGCGTGCTCCTCAGGCGGTTCATCCCCGCGCCTGCGGGGAACACCTATTCTGATGTACTCATTGTACGTGTCAGGACGGTTCATCCCCGCGCCTGCGGGGAACACTGGCGCAGCTCGGTTCGGCCCTCGCCCGGGTTCGGTTCATCCCCGCGCCTGCGGGGAACACGGCGATGCCGGCGCCGCGTTCCTCACCATCTGCGGTTCATCCCCGCGCCTGCGGGGAACACTCCTTCTGGAAGCGATTGATCCGCCTCGCCTTTTACGATGTCAAACAGCGCACCGACGTTTCCGCTCCGTTCCGGCCGCCCGATCCGGCGCCCGGAGCCGGTCCGGTGATGCCCCAGATCGGCGCCGGGCGCCAGGGTCGTCAGAGGACGAGGCCGAGCCGCGGCCCGTAGGTCAGCGTCAGCGTCCCGCCATCCTCCGCCACCAGCGTGCCCCGCCACGTGCCGCCGGCCTGCGGCTCCAGGGGCAGGAGGATCACGTCGTCCTCGAAGCGGCTCCAGCCGGTGCGGGCCGCCGCGACGGCGGCGTGCCAGGACGGGGCGGGGGCGAGGTGGCCGCGCAGCCGGCGGACCGTGACCGAGACCTCGGAGAGGGCCCAGGCGAGGGGCCGGTCGGCCGCCTCGGCCCAGGGCGCGAGCCGGCCGTCCTCGACCCGGGCGAGGCGCAGGAGGCGACTCTCCTCGGCGAGGCGGGTCGGCACGGTGCCCTCGTCGGGCCAGGGCTGGCCGTCGGGCCGGTAGCCCTCCGCGAAGGCCAGGAGCGCGCCGCGGGCGGCGGCGCGCTCGGCGCCGGCCCGGCCGACCGCCGCGAAGTGGATCGGCAGCAGCGGCGCGGGCAGGTCGGTCTCGTCGGCGGAGAAGACCGCCTCGATCGCCGGGCGCACGTCCTGCGGCACGCGGAAGGCCGGGCGGGCGGCGAGCTCCCGCGCCGTGCGCCAGAGGATCGCGTGGTCGCGGTAGACGAAGGCCGCGCGCGGGAAGGCGGCGGAGGCCCAGTCGGCGCCGACCGCGCCCGCCGGATCGGGCGAGACCACGACGAGCTCGGGGCCGGGGATCGGCCGGTCGCGGCCGGCATGGCGCCACAGGCGGCCGGCGCGCTGGAGCACCGAATCGATCGGCGCGAGGTCGGTGACCACGAGATCGAAATCGAGGTCGAGGGAGCTCTCGGCGACCTGGGTCGCCACCAGCACCCGGCCGCGGCGCATGTCGGGCGTCGAGGCCTTGCCGAAGCGCGCCCGCACCCGGTCCTCGACCGCGAGCCGGTCGGCGACGGCGAAGCGGGCGTGGAACAGGTCGGGATCGAGCCCGGCGGCGCGCAGGGCGGCCGCGCCGTCGAGGGCGTCGCCGACGCTGTTGCGGATCCAGGCGATGCAGGCCCCGGCCTCCGCCGCGATGCGGATCCGCGCCAGAGCTGCCGCCGCGTCCGGCACCCGGGCGACCGCGAGGGTGCGGCACAGGTCGGCCCGCGCCGCGAGCGGCGCCTCGACCGGGGCCTGCCCGGGGGCGAGCAGGGTCGCCAGGGGATAGTCCGACCGGTCGAGCGCGGCGGCCGCCGCGCCGGCGCCGCGGCGCCAGTTCGTCACGAGCTCGGCCTTGGCGGCGGCCGGCAGGGTGGCGGACAGGACCAGGGTGGTGCCGCCGCCGGCGGCGTGGAACGCGACGAGGCGGGCGAGCTCGGCGCTCACATAGGCGTCGTAGGCGTGGGCCTCGTCGACGATCAGCACCTTGCCGGCGAGGCCGGCGAGGCGGACGGTGCCGTAGCGGTTCGGCAGCACCGCCAGCACCGCCTGGTCGAGGGTGCCGACGCCGAGATCGGCGAGCAGCGCCCGGCGGCTCTCGCGGGCGAGCCAGGCCGGGGCGACCGCGCCGGAATCCGCCTCCTCGCCCCGGGCGGGTCCCGCCGGCGAGAACCCCTGGGCGGCGGCGCGAAAGCGCGGATGCAGGGCCGCGCGGCCGTGCGCGAGGGCGAGGGACGGGCGCGCGCCGTCGGCGTAGAGCCGGGCGGCGAGGGGGAGCAGGCGGTCGACCATCGCGTTGGCGGTCGCGGTGGTGGGCAGCGCCAGGTAGAGCCCGTCGGCCCGGCCGGCGGCGAGGAGCCGGTGGGCGAGCATCAGGGCGGCCTCGGTCTTGCCGCCGCCGGTCACGTCCTCGATCAGGATCAGCAGCGGCCCGTCCGGCAGGGCGACCGCCCCGGCCCAGTCCTGGATCGCGGTCGGCGGCAGGGACAGGCCGGTCAGGCCGGCGAAGGACAGGCGCGGGCCGGGCGCCCCCGGCACCAGCCCGGCCTCGCGCAGGGCCGCCTCGGCCCGGGCACAGGCCTCGGCCCAGTAGGCCGGAAGGTCGGCCTCCGGCGCGGCGTAGGGGAACCAGGCCTGGTTCGAGCCGATCCAGTCGGCGAGGGCGGTGAGCCCGGCGAGCGGCCAGCTCGCCCGCGCGGCGGCGTCCTCGGCGGGAGCCGGCACCTCGGGCGCCGGCAACAGCGCCTCGACCGCCTCCCAGTAGTCCAGGGCCGCCCCGGCCGCCTCGCCCGGGAACAGCGCGCGCCAATCCTCCGGCTGCCAGCTGTCCGGCAGCGCCACCGGGCGGCCGTGATGGCCGAAGATCGGCTGGAGCAGGCGGTGGCGCGCCGGGCCCCGCCAGCCGCGCATCAGGCCGGAGGGCGCCGCGCGGTCGAGGGGGAGCCCGCCGACCAGGACCCCGCCGACGAGGAGCAGGCCCGCCGCCGGATGGCCGGGATCGCGCTCGCCCGGCAGCGGCGGGACGGGGGCGAGCGCCGGCACCTTGGCCTGGAACAGCGGCGAGAACTTCCCGATGTCGTGCAGGGCCAGGAGATGCAGCCACAGCGCCTCGAAGGCCGGCCCGTCGAGCCCGAGCCCCGCCGCCAGGGCCCGGGCCGCCCGCGGCCGCGCCCGCAGCAGGGCCCGGCCGGCCGCCGCCACGTCGAGGCCGTGGGCCCAGGCCGGGTGGAAGGCGTGGGCCGCGCCGGCCTCGGGCCGGGCCTTGCCCCAGAAATGCCGGAACGCCTTGTCCTCCCGATCCATGGTCCGCTCCCCGCGCCGCCCGCGATTCGTCGCCCGCGAGCCGGCCGCCAGGCTCGGCCGGCGGGGCGGTGGCGTCGAGGGCCGGAAATGGAAAACTGAGTTGGCGCAGGAACCGGCTTGTCACCCGCTGCGGCAGCCTCTATACGCCCTCTCACACCGGCGCCGCGCCACGCGGCACCGAGGGCGCGTAGCTCAGCGGGAGAGCACTACGTTGACATCGTAGGGGTCACAGGTTCGATCCCTGTCGCGCCCACCATCACCACTCCGGATGTCGGGGCTTTTCCCAGCGGAGCGGTGCCGGACCGAACGGTCCGGGTTCAGTGACGAGTAAGACGGCCCGCGGTTTCCGGGGCCGGTTCCGGCTCGCATGCAGGCGTCGCGATGCGCGGCGTCATGCGGTGGCCGATGGGCGCGTAGCTCAGCGGGAGAGCACTACGTTGACATCGTAGGGGTCACAGGTTCGATCCCTGTCGCGCCCACCATCACCGCACCTTATCCCGGATCTGTCCGTCGAACGGCACGGCCTGTACGACCAGGGCCTCGACGACGAGGATGTCTCCCATGACCGAGCAGGATGTAGGCGTCGCCTTCGCCACGCTGGCGACCGCGCTCGCGGTGGCGCTGCACAAGCAGGGCGTCGCCGACGGCGAGGCGCTGCTGGCCGAGACCGTCGGCACCCTCGAGGCCGTGCTGCAGGACGACTATCCGGACCGAGCCCGGGCGATCCTCTCGGCCTGCGCCCGCTCGCTGCGGGCGGCGGAGGGCTGAAGCCCGCCGGATCCACGGGACCGCGGACAGAGCGCGCCGACGCCTCCCTGTCGCAGGCGACCCGCGGTCCGGCCGGGCCGGGACCGGCATGCGGTCCCGGAGCGCGGCTCCGGTGCCGGCGAGCCCGGGGCGCGCCTCGCACGGCAGGACCGCCCGTCGCACGCGCTTGGTTAAGGCATCGCTCATCCTCTCGGCGTAGCGTCTTCGTCATGCGAGGATCGATGATGCAGAGACGGCACGCACGGACCGAAGCCGGCAGCACACCTGCGACCCACCGCAAGCCGCCGGCCGACACCTTCGATCCGCACTTCCCGCGGCGCGACGGTATCAACGACCGCGTCGTGCGGCGCGTCCCGGATACGCCCGATGGACGCCTGGTCGCCTACGATCCGCACTTTCGGCCGCGCGAGGGGCGCTAAGGAAGGGGTGCGGCCGGCGGCACAAACGATGCATTGTGGCGTTTCCTAGAACAGCGAGGAGCCACGGCATGCCCGACGTTCGCACGGAGAAGACCTACGACGGCCGCTGGACGGTGTTCATCGGAAGCCAGATCGTCGTCGCGGACCTCGACGAGCAGGGGGCGGACGCCCTGGTGGCCTGCTACCGCAAGATCGTTTCCTCCGAGTCAGGCTCGAACTGGTCAGGCTCGGCCTGACGCGAACGCCGCGAGCCCGGGGGCGATCACCGGCGAGCCGAGACCGCCTCCGGCACCCGGCGGACGGTCTCGCGGCGGGCAACGCCGTCGCGGTCCGCCGTGGCCGGCCCGGCCGCGGCCCGCACCGTCGCGTGCCCGGCCTCGCATTCGCCGTTGGACAGATAGACGTCGAGCGGTTTCATCACGTCGCGAAACAGGCCGCCGACGCCGAGCGCGTCCGTCACTTCGTCGAGCAGCATGACTTGTCAGGTCCCAGGAACGCCTCGTCGGGCGACGATCGCGCGAGCCGCGTCCGCCCGGATGACGATCCGGCGCTCGATCCGTTCCGACGCGCCGCGGGAATTTCGCCGCGGCCTCGCGCCCCGGCACCGACCGCCGTGAGCCGGTCGCGTTCCGCATGCGGCGTGCCGGAACGTCCGACGTCGGCCGTGCCCAGGAAGAGAATTTCGTCGACAGGAGGAGCGATGGGCCCGCTCGAACGCGGCTGTCCGATGCCGAGGCCGGGAGCAGCCGGCAGACCCCTGGTAAGATGGGATCGTCGACACATGCTCGAAGAAGAACGGTGGCTGGGGGACGTGGATTCGAACCACGACTAACGGAGTCAGAGTCCGCCAATAACATGTTTAGAAACAAGAACTTAGGCTCATTCGGATGCGTCTAGACGGTCCTTGAACTAACTCGTTTTTTTCAGTTCCTTGTCTAGATGGCGAGCGTGCCCGAAACCACCCTTCCACCCACCGTTCTCTTTTGGTCCCGCGGTCTCGCCAGCCTGTCGCCGGGCGTCGTCCCGTGCCGCGGGCTCCGGCCTGACGAGTGGCGTGAGACCCATCGGCGGTGCGGCGAGTTCGTGGAGCGGTGGGGCGTCCAGGCTGACGCGGCCGGCTGGGACACGCTTCGGCTGTTCGGGATCCACCCGGAGCTCGGCACGATCCGCGGGGACTACAGCGGGATCCTCGTCACCCTGTCGGTCGACGTGCACGAGGTGACGCCCGAGTGGATCAAGCTCGGGAGGTGGACCGCATACCGGCACGAGCCGGTGAAGCAGGCGGGCATGGTGCCGATCTGGGAGAGCAAGCGATGAAGACCAGCGGCAACCTCTACCGCGAAGGCCTCCTCACCGACGAAGCCCTCGACGCGGCGATCTCCGCCTACCTCGCCGACCCGTCGAAGCCGGTGGTGCTGGAGATCGGAAAGAGCCGCCTCGACGTCGCCGCGGCCGTCCTGGCGCACCAGTGGTCGGCCGACGAGCTCGCGGTCGAGGATGCGACGCCGGCCCGGCGGCGGAACTCGGTGAAGACGGCGATCCTGCTAGCGCCGGTGGGGTGAGACACGCCTGTTGCTGAGTTTTCATCAGATGGCGCGGTGAGTATTTCTTCTTGTCCTGAAATAAGACAGTGGTTATGCGTCGAATATCTATGAATTTTCGTATCATTATTGCTGTGCAGATCACTCATCCGCCTAATTGCTGGTCGAAGTGCCTGTCGCTGCTATATAATTTTTGATTGTGGCGCTTACGTAGACACGCCATTCGCTTGACGAACATTGTTGCGGCGACGACGACAGTGACAAAGGCACGCTTGTGATCCATGCCGCCCCTGGAACATGCTTGCCGCCAGAGCGATATCAGGCTACGGATCGGCAAAACGAACTCGGCCATTCCACGCAGCCCCGCCGACCCAGAAGGTGTGCGGCGCGGTTTGGCTATTGGGCTCAGGAGGAGGGGATCCTATGGTCTCTCTAACGTTGCAGCAGGCTATCGAGCGGGCTCGGCAGCATCAGATGTCACCCGAGGAGCGACGCCGTCAGCGCGTCAGCCTTGCCATGGGGCTTCGATCGCGCGACTCTAACATGACGCGCGAGGAGGCCGAGGCCGCAGTCGACTACATGAACGGCAGCGGCCGCGCTCCGTCACGCACAACCGCTTCAGTCTGATTGCAACTTCATTCGCAATCATGCGTTAATGGAACCGCCCGGCCATAAGCCGGGCGGTTTTTCTTTGCGGCGGTGTCATCATGGTCGATACTTTTTGGGATGGTGTCGGGCGCGAATTGGCTCATGAACTTGAGCCTTTGTTTTACGTAAACCAGACAAACGTACTTGAAGCGGCGGTAAAAATTCTCGCTCTCGAAGCTAAAAAGGCTGGCGCATCAATCACACCAAACCATGTTGTACTGAGCGAACTTCATAGATCTGCGACATTATTTCTTTTGTCTAGCGCTGGAACTTACAGAACCTCAAATGTTGCGGTTGGCAATGCTACAAAAGTAATACATCAACCGCCTCCTTTTGAAGAGGTCGATAGTTTGATGCAAGATTTCTTTTTGCAACTCCATCATATATGGAATGTTACTGATCCGCTGTCGGTGGCTGGGTTTGTCCTATGGAGGATAAATTGGGTGCATCCATTCAAAAATGGGAATGGACGTACTGCTAGAGCTTTCTCGTATTTGTGCCTTTGCCTTAAGCTTGGATTTTGGCTGCCGGGAGATATCACTGTCATCGATCTTATTACTGACGAGAGGGCTCCATACTATGACGCATTGAAAAAACTTGATAACTCATTTGCCGCCGGATCTGTCGATCTCAGCCCGATGGCGGATTACCTGGGTAGGTTGCTCGAAATCCAACTAGCTGATTTCTCACCGGCTGAGCAGGTGGCGGGTAGCGGGGCTGCTGCTGATGATGCCTCTGATAAGCGCGACGCTTCGCCCGCGTAGTCGCTGCTGGCATCCATCGGATGAACGCCTCTCTGCGCTTGCTGCATCTTTGCGCGCGGGCGTAGCCTGCAGCCCGAGAGGAGCCTTGATGTCGATCCCGATCACCTTCGACGAAGCCTGGCTCCCAGGGCTGGACAGGCAATCGAGCACGCGACAGGTCTACCTCGACCACGCATCGATCGGGCGTGTGCGCCGCTGGCAGAAGGATGAGCCGAGCGGTCTGACCCGTGAGTGGTTTACGGCCGAGCGAATGGTCGAGGCCTTCTACGAGCCGATCGCGGGCGAGCATGCGACCTTCGAGGAAGCGCTGGAGCGGGTCATCTTCTATGGCGTGGAGGAATGACTCACCCTCCCACCGACCCTGAGCCCATGGACGTCATCGCACGCGAACTTCACGATCTCACCCGCCACCACATCCAGGGCTGCCCGGCCTAGAAGGATTTGGACAATACCCATTAGGCCGGCGTTGGCGAGATCGCGCGCAAAGGGGCACGGGAGTTCATCCAGGGATCGATGCCTTGATCACCGCGCGGCTTGCTCCCTACCTGATGAGAGGGCGAACCCTACAGTGTCCTTTTCCACGTTCCCTGTAGATGAGCCTACTTGCACCAACGGGCGCCTGCCAGCGGCGGATACTACTGGTGGGGAAGCGTCAGGCTGCGCGCAGAACAGCCCAATCGTATCCTTTTCCGGATTTCCAGTCGTGGGGCCGATGCGCATTGGAAGATACAGCTGACAGCGCGCTAATGCCGGCACAGCACAAACGATCATCATTAGTGCCGAGAGCGACGTACTTAGCATACGCATCTTTCCCTCCCAGGGTATTGATTATTGCAATCGAGCTACGCGAACGCTCGTCATTAACTACACGCGCAACATTCTCTATGTGGGAATTCGAGTTTGCTCGCGTCATCAGTATGGATTACATAATTTTATTTACTAAAAGATATTTAGTTCCGCAATCTTGACAATGACGCTTACTGTGCCGCAAACACCCTCGGCACCTCGCTCAACCGCGTCGTAAACCGCGGCGAGCGCATCTCGAACTTCGTCGACCAGGTGCGCTTCTCGACCAGCCCCGCCCGCGCCGGCACCACGGCGCCGCGCCCGAACCGGCTGTTGCAGGCGTCCATCGCCGCCATCAGCGCACCGGACTTCTCCCGGTCGAGGGCACCGAATAGCGGCCGGGGCGCCCCGTCGAGCGGCACGAGATCCTTCGTGACCAGCCCCGCCTTGCTGTAGCGCCAAGGCGTCGGCCCCTGCTCGCGCCAAGTCTTCGCGACGCCGTGGAGCGCCGCCTGGATGAGGTGCCGGCTGTCGTTCGTCGCCTCCGGCAGGTGCACCACCTTCGAGACCGCGCGCATCGGGTCGCCGCGGTCGTGCTCGCTGGTGTGATAGAAGACAGTCACCGCCGACACTGCGAGCCCGTCGCGCCGCAGCTTCTCGCCGAGCCGCGTGGCGTGCGCCGCCACCGCCTGCTCCAGCACCGTCCGCTCGGTGATCCGGCTGGAGAACGAGCGGGTCACCGCGCAGCCCTTGCGCCGGGCCGGCACGATCTCGAGCGGCAGGCAGGCGCGGCCGCGCAGCTCGTGGATGATGCGCTCACCCACCACCGTCAGCGACTGGCGGGCCGGCCGGGGATCAAGGTCGCGCAGGTCCGCCACCGTATCGACGCCCATGGCGGTGAGGCGGGCCAGCGAGGCACGTCCGATGCCCCAGACCTCGCCGACCGAGATCCCGACCATCCAGGCGGCGCGCTCCGCCTCGTCGGACAGGTCGCACACGCCCCCGAGCTCCGGGATGGTCTTGGCGATGTGGTTGGCGAGCTTCGCGAGCGTCTTCGTCGGCCCGATCCCGACGCAAGTCGGCAGGCCGGTCCACTGCCGCACCGTGGAGCGCAGGTCCCGGGCGAGCGCCACCCGGTCGCGCTCGCGCACGTCGGAAAGGTCCAGGAAGCTCTCGTCGATCGAGTATATCTCCACGTCCGGCGCGAACTGGCGGTAGACGGTATTCGCCCGGGCCGACATGTCGCCGTAGAGGGCGTAGTTCGAGGAGAAGACGCGCACCTTCTGCCGTCGGCACAGGTCGCGGATCTTGAAGTAGGGCTCGCCCATCTTGATCCCGAGCGCCTTGGCCTCGGCGGTGCGGGCGATGGCGCAGCCGTCGTTGTTCGAGAGCACGATCACCGGCACGCCGGTTAGCTTCGGGTCGAACACGCGCTCGCAGGAGCAGTAGAAGGAGTTGCCGTCGATCAGCGCGATCGCACGGCTCATCGCACGAGGCTCGCACGGGCCTTCACATGGTGCCAGCGCACCGAGAACAGCAGCACGCCCCAGAGCAGGCCTTCCTCGAGATCCTCGAGGGCGAATTCCTCGTCCATCTCCGGGTTGTCGAACGTGAGGGACAGCCGGTTGCCGGTCATCACCAGCCGCTTCAGGCTCATCTCACCGCCGACCACCGCCACCACCACTGCGCCCGAGGAGGGTGAGAGCGAGCGATCGACCACAGCCAGATCCTCGTCGTGGATGCCGGCGCCCTTCATGCACCAGCCGCGGACGCGCCAGATGAAGGTCGCCGGCGGGTTTGGCACGAGCCAGCGCGGCAGCTCCAGTGCGCCCTCGATGAAGTCCTCGGCGGGGCTCGGGAAACCGGCGCAGAGCGTCGGGAGCATGAACGGGATCCGCACGAGCCCGCCCGCATCCGCCGCCGCCGCACCGACCCGATAGAGACTCACGTGTGCCCTCCCTGTTAGAACGGAAAGAGAACAAACAGGCTTGCGGTTCCCGGTCAAGGCCGAGCTTCGGGCCTGTGCTGAGTGGGGATGCTGGGTTCAGGAAATCGGACTGAAGTCGCGCACCAGGGTCATGGTGCACACGGCCCCAATCCATCAGAAGCGGAGGACGCTCCTCCGCACAAATACGGGCGTGATGTAAATGAAGGGGCGGACCCGGGCGCAGAGAGGTGTCCTTGGCCGGGTCTCTCAACGCGCTCAGATGTGGGCGTAGTTCCTCGACTCCCTTGAATATGGCATAGACTACCATTGAATATACATCACTACATTGAGCAGCCTGCTGCTAAAAATCAATCAAGTGAAGCTTGCATATATAGATAGGCAGACGATATGCTGATGCACGGACCAAATAATATGCCACTATTTGGAATAATGATGGAATTAATTATCTCATAACCACAGAATATTTTGATATTTAATACGACGAAAAAAACATTATAATTTTTTTATCATGGCGGATCCAGTGTATAGACTTATCATACACTATTTATCACTGGCGCCGGAACAATCCACTTCGTGCGGATTTCTGCAATGAAGGATTTTACAAACTTTCTATTATGGAATTGATATGCGTAATTTTGGCGAAATCCCTCATGCCATAAGATATTTTTTTTACATCCACACGTTTGCGGGTCATGCCAATTGCCATTTTCGTCAATAACCAGAACATTACATCCACAAATCACAGCTTCTCGTAAAATATTACTATAGTGATCGTATGAATATAAGATGCGTGTCCTACGCAAAACATCCCCAAGACTGGCCATCGTTGGAGTGATGTCTTCAATCGGAACGATGCCTTCGTCGGGATGACGAGGGAAACGCTTGTGCAGCCCAAATCCTTTGTTTGTAAATGAACAATTCATCGTCCTTTCGAACGCAATTGAAGGATAAATGTGTGCTGGATCAACCAGCCCAAGCCATAGCACCCGGCGCGGTCCAAGCGGTTGCCCGACCGCCCTACTGACGACTCCAAGTTTCTGCGGGTCGTAGACGAAGACCATTTCTTCCTCCGCATACGAAGCATCGCCGCCGAGGAGGCCAGGCTCGTTCAAGGCCCATCTAATAACCCTACGTGCATTGCAAGGATTGCCGGCAACGATCTCCGGATAAACGACAATGGCATCGTCAATCTGCCCCGCATGGAGCGGAGCATTCCACTCGTGAGCCGAATCGCCCTCACCCGCAAGCATGGCGCTTGGGTAACCAGCCTCGTTAAGATGATGGCATAGCCGATAGAGCGCCCTAACCCCAGAGCTTCGATGTGTGTAGGGGGGCGCCCAAATCAGAAATACACGGCGTGAACGTGGATCAGGTCTTTGGAGCATTATTTTTGCCTATAAGCTGGGAAATAGGTGTCGCCGTTCTTGCCGGAGCAGAGTTCTGCATACCGACGCTGATCGTTGACGATGCGCAGCAGGTAAACCGGTGTGAAATCGTTCGCCCAGCGCTCCTTAAATGTCCGAAGTCCGTCTGCACCTGCATCCGGCATCCCGCCGGTCAGCAGACGCAGCCCATGGGTGTGTACGTAGTTCTGCAAGCCATGCATGAGGAGATAGGATGCATTCCAACGAAGGCCATGTTCAGAAATTACTGTATGTAGAACTTGAAGAATTCCAGCAAATGCAACTCCGCACGCGATTGCACCTACTCCATATTTGTCTGTTACGCGAAAAAAAATCCCGTTATTTAATTCAGATATGGTCTCAAAGTGTCGTGCGCTGTGATCGAAGAGACCGCCGGTCAACGCCCGTCTATGCTTGAGGCCTTCATAGAGCCCAACGATCTCCATCTGCTGTTTTTTGTCCGATATGACTTCGAAGGCGGCATGCGCCTCGCAACGCAAGAGCCGCTCACGAGCACGTCGGCTAAGAGGGCGACGGGGCAGGCTCGGGTCATAGACATAGTGCTGTTTCAAGAGTTTGGCGTCGCCGCCTTTTGCCTTTGGAACGTAGCCGGGTTGCGTCACGACCGAGAGTGTCACTAGATGGCGGAAGCTTTCATAAAGCTTCGTGATGTCGGCTTCACTTTCGATCCACAGGTAAGGCCAAGGGCCAACGCCATCTGAGAGTGCGGTTCCATCGATGGACCGACGTAAGACCGGGATCCGGAACGCTGGATCCATCTCGACCTGACCGATGTTCTCCAAGCCCCTGGCATAAAACTCTGTATTAAAGGGGCATACCGTCGCATTATATGGCTGGCGCATCAATTTTCCAAAATATATCATTGCATAACGGAATGCAATGTGTCAATTTATTGCCAAATTCGATATAGGTATTCGTTCCCATGAGGGGGCTTCACCCTGCACAGATCCTCCGGTCGTACCCCGGGACAGCCATGTGAGCGGTCGCCGGAGCTAAGGTGCGTGTCTGGCTTATGAGTTCATGACAGGCGTCAAGGCAACCCTCAGATGTCGATTCGACGCCGTCCGGAAGTGGCTGCAGCCGAGCGTGCGGGACGTAGCGCCAACGGAAAGTGGGGTGATCAAGCGCGCCGAGGCGATCTCGGGGCGGATGCCGGGAGCGGCGGCGTTGCGGATCGTAGCGGACGACGCGACGGGCGAGCTCGAGAGCGTGACGATCCTCGCACCTTCGGGGAGATCCCGGAGGATTTCGCCGAGCAGGTGAGCGGCGGGTGAGGGGCAGGAAGCGAAAAACCCGCCACGGCACAGAGCCGGGCGGGCTAGTCGGATCGAACATGCCCCAATGAGGGCTCTGCAACCTTGCGGTGTTACATCTCGATCCACCACTTCAGCTAACGCATGGGGGGTTGCGCCTCGTGATCGGCCAGGACGTGCCGTAGCCCGATCGGTGGGGACCGGACAGCAAAAAGCCCGCCGCGGGGTGACCCGGGCGGGCTGAAGTTTTCTCGGGTAGTTCGTCACCGCTAAGCCGGCTCGATGACGAAACGATGAAGCTGCGCTCGGGAGCAGGAGTAAAAAAGCCCCGCTCGGCAACCGCCGGCGGGGCTTAAGTAGGAGCCTCGTTTCCAATGAGACACCGGCCAACGGATCGACGGTCAGGTGGTTCCTGTCACCGATGCGGGCGGCTCGGACGGTGCTGCCCCTGGTTCTGCTCTGCCAACTGCTCGAGGGCATCGGCGATCCTCACATTCAAGACCTCGGCCTCTTGAGCGTGGCGGGCTTGGTCAGAAGCAGTGCCCGCAGCGATCGCGGCCGAAAGCCCCTTCACGGCGGCAGTGAGGTCAGCAATTGCCATGCTGTCGAACACCGCCCCGCCTGCCGTCGTCGCGATGTCCCGAGCCGTTTGAGGTTGGAGCGCTTCCGCCTTCTTGGCCTCCAGCCGGTAGTCCAAGAGGGTCTTCACGAAGCCGTTGAGAGGGACCAGAGCACCGGCCACCGCCGCCGTGGCTGCGATCGCGATGGCGGGCCAGCTATCGAGGGTTGCCAACGGATCCGCCACGCGACCGCCTCCTTTCCTCCGCCTCCGCTGCCAAGTTGATCCGCCGACGCTTGCGCAGGCCGAAGGTGTCTTCCGCCGCCATGTCGCTCGCGGCCCGGCCGGAAGAGTGCAGCTCGGCGATGGCGAGCACCCCATAGACCGCAATGCCGGTGGAGAGCGGCGGGAAAGCCGCAGCGAAGCCGATCGAGAGCGCTGCCCAGAAGAAGAACCCCGCTACGCAGCCGACCGTGCGGAGCAGGGACGTCTCCCGTCCGCGGCGCCCGTTGACCCACAAGGCCGTGAGGCGAACGACGCCGAAGGTGATGGAGATGACCCCGGCTTGCTGCTCCGTCACGAGGGCTGCAATGACCCGCCAAGCCGGGCCGACGAAGGTGGGCTCGGGGTAGAGCAGGACTGCCCCAAACGTCACCATGATCAACGACAACCACACCTCGGCCCACCGCGTCTGCCCGTAGCGGACGGCGCGGCGGATCCGTTCGTTGATCGCCGGATCGGAATCGTAGACCTTCAAGGCTCGCGCCTACCGTGCCGTCGCCGGCAGGCGCGCCAGGATCGGCTCCAGGATCAGCGCCGCGGACGAGTTCTCGTCGAGGTGCATCGCCCGGAACAGGCGCTTGGCGATCTCGGCCGGGCCGCCCACCGCGTCGATGATCTTGGAGGGCGTGCTGTCGATGATCCGCTGCAGGGCGACGGCGAGCACCTGGGAGCCGACCGGCACCGTCAGCTTGGCGTCCTTGGTGGCGCCCTGCACGGCGTTGATGCCGTAGTCGAGGCCGGTCTGGATCGTCGCTTCGATGCGCTTCTGGCTGATGAAGAGCGTCGCCCAGGGCGCCAGCTTCGCGAGCGCGGCGCTGGCGACACCGCCCAGGATCGTGACGGCGACCGACGCGACCGACGGCATGGCCGCAGCGAGCCAAGCGCCCCAGGGCAGATCGATCGACGTGCCGCCGACGGTGGCGACCTCGGCGGCGAGCGCCGGCCCGGCG
>NZ_LWHQ01000055.1:1538-1665 GCF_001653715.1 Methylobacterium platani | reverse complement strand
GCGGTTCATGATGGTGTCCTGATTTTCAGATGCTCGGCTGTCCCGGCCGGCTCGGGTCTTCGCCCCGTAGAGATCCGGGGTGTCAGGCTTCGCTCACGCCCGACTGGGCGCCGGCGATGGTGGTGGG
>NZ_LWHQ01000055.1:1078-1253 GCF_001653715.1 Methylobacterium platani | reverse complement strand
GCCGACGAACGCCGCGCACCACGCCACGCTGTCCTCGCGGATCCCGCCGAAGCCTGCGTCCTTGAAGTAGGCGAGCACCACCGGGTTGTTCGCCTTGCCGACGCCCTCGTGAGTGCCGACCTCGTGCGCCGCTAGGGCGAGCCACGCCGGCTGCTCGGGCTCGGCGCGGCGCTCG
>NZ_LWHQ01000055.1:689-856 GCF_001653715.1 Methylobacterium platani | reverse complement strand
GATCTCCGGATCGTCAGGGGTCGGATCAGGCAGCGACGAGGCGCGGATCGGGCGTCCAGCCGTTCGCGCGACACAGGTCGAGGTAGGCGGCCAAGGGCAGGTAGCCGGCGTCGGCGGCCGCACGCGCGGAGGCGTGGTCCATCGGTGATCTCCGGATTGTCAGGGGT
>NZ_LWHQ01000055.1:0-394 GCF_001653715.1 Methylobacterium platani | reverse complement strand
GCCGGAGGCGGCGACTTTCACTCCACCTGCATTGAGAAATGGCCCAGTGATCTTCGTCGGACCATCCACATTCAGGCCGGCGTGGGCGTCGAGGGACTGATTGTAGACGTCCAGACCTTCGGTCGCGTTGAGTGGGTTATTGATATTGTGCAGCGTCGGCGCGGCGAGTACGGAGCATCTAACGAGATCAACGCCAGGGAAAAGTCCACCAATAACGTAGTTGCCGCGCTCGCAGTTGATGCTGTCCTTGAGGTTGGCTGTCTTTGCGGTCCCCGTGGCGCAGTTCACGATCATATAGTTGCCGCCCTCTATGAGGACGTCGTGGCGGGTCGCGTCGGGTGTCGAGAAGAACTTACTGTGCTCGATCGCGTTGAGCCCGCTCTGCAACCGGACG
>NZ_LWHQ01000054.1 GCF_001653715.1 Methylobacterium platani | reverse complement strand
TCCAGATCCTGAATGAATCAATCGCCGCGCGCCGTCACCCCCTCAATCGCATTCTCTGAATCGCCCTGGCCTCCGACCTTCCACCCATTGGCCGCGGGGGCACCGGAGCCTATAAGTCGGCGTTAAGGAACGCCAGCAACGAGAGCCCCAGGCCGATGACCCGCATCCCGGATTTCTCGGAGATCGCCTACGCGGCGGCCACGTCGACCGCCGCCGCGAGCGCGGCCGCCGCCGAGCCGTGGATGACCCCGGAGGGCATTCCGGTGAAGGGCGCCTACGGCCCGCAGGACCGGGACGGGCTCGATCTCGCCGGCTCCTATCCGGGCATCGCGCCGTTCCTGCGCGGGCCCTATCCCACCATGTACGCGACCCAGCCCTGGACGATCCGGCAATATGCCGGCTTCTCCACGGCCGAGGATTCGAACGCCTTCTACCGCCGCAACCTCGCGGCCGGGCAGAAGGGCCTGTCGGTCGCCTTCGACCTCGCCACCCATCGCGGCTACGATTCCGACCACCCGCGGGTGTCGGGCGACGTCGGCATGGCGGGCGTCGCGATCGATTCGATCTACGACATGCGGACGCTGTTCTCGGGGATTCCCCTCGACCAGATGACCGTGTCGATGACGATGAACGGCGCGGTGCTGCCGGTGCTCGCCCTCTACATCGTCGCGGCCGAGGAGCAGGGCGTGCCGCCCGAGAAGCTCGCCGGCACGATCCAGAACGACATCCTCAAGGAGTTCATGGTCCGCAACACCTACATCTACCCGCCGGCCGGGTCGATGCGGATCATCTCGGACATCTTCGCCTACACCTCGGCGCACATGCCGAAGTTCAACTCGATCTCGATCTCCGGCTACCACATGCAGGAGGCTGGGGCGACGCAGGACCTCGAACTCGCCTACACGCTCGCCGACGGCGTCGAGTACATTCGCGCCGGCCTCGCGGCGGGGCTCGACATCGACAAGTTCGCGCCCCGCCTGTCGTTCTTCTGGGCGATCGGGATGAACTTCTTCATGGAAGTGGCCAAGATGCGGGCGGCGCGCCTGCTCTGGGCCGCCCTCGTCAAGGAGTTCGCGCCGAAATCCGACAAGTCCCTGGCGCTGCGCACCCATTCGCAGACGAGCGGCTGGTCGCTGACCGCGCAGGACGTGTTCAACAACGTCACCCGCACCTGCGTCGAGGCGATGGCGGCGACGCAAGGGGGCACCCAGTCGCTGCACACCAACGCCCTCGACGAGGCCTTGGCGCTGCCCACCGACTTCTCGGCCCGCATCGCCCGCAACACCCAGCTGTTCCTGCAGCAGGAGAGCGGCACCACCCGGATCATCGATCCGTGGGGCGGCTCCTACTACGTCGAGCGGCTGACGCAGGACCTCGTCGCCCGGGCCTCCGAGCATATCCGCGAGGTCGAGGCGCTCGGCGGCATGGCGAAGGCGATCGAGGCCGGCATCCCGAAGCTGCGCATCGAGGAGGCGGCGGCCCGCACCCAGGCGCGGATCGATTCGGGCCAGCAGGTCATCGTCGGCGTCAACCGGTTCAAGCCCGACGGCGACCGGGCGATCGACCTCCTGCGCGTCGACAACGGCAATGTCCGCACGCTCCAGATCGACAAGCTGAAGCGCCTGCGCGCCGAGCGCGACGGGCAGGCGGTGGAAGCCCGCCTCGCGGCCCTGACCGAGGCGGCCAAAGGCTCCGGCAACCTCCTCGCGCTCGCCGTCGAGGCGGCGCGGGAGAAGGCCACGGTCGGCGAGATCTCGGAGGCGCTGGAGCGGGCCTGGGGCCGGCACCGGGCCGAGATCCGGGCGATCTCGGGCGTCTACAAGCGGGAGATGGGCGGCATGTCGGCGGCGGTCGAGCGGGTGCGGGGCTTGGTCGAGGCCTTCGAGGAGGCGGATGGGCGACGCCCCCGCATCCTCGTCGCCAAGATGGGCCAGGACGGGCACGACCGCGGCCAGAAGGTGATCGCCTCGGCTTTCGCCGATCTCGGCTTCGACGTCGATATCGGCCCGCTCTTCGCCACCCCCGAGGAGGCGGCGCGCCAGGCGGTGGAGAACGACGTCCACATCGTCGGCGTCTCGTCGCTCGCCGCCGGCCACCTCACCCTGGTGCCGGAGCTGAAGCGCGCCCTCGACGAGGCCGGCCGGCCCGACGTGATGATCGTCGTCGGCGGCGTGATCCCGCCGGGCGACTTCGCGGCGCTCCGCCAGGCCGGCGCCTCGGCGATCTTCCCGCCCGGCACCGTCATCGCCGAGGCGGCGTCCGAGCTGATCGCCGAGCTGAACGCGCGGCTCGGCTACGCGCCGCGCATCGCCGCGGAGTAGCATTGTCTCGGTGCGAGGCATGACGCGGGATCCCCTCTCCCACACGGGAGAGGGGGGATCCGCTCGATCGTTAGGACTCCGCTGACCAAGACGCGCTACAAGGCGGGCTCCTCAACCGGACCCCGCCCTTGCGCTATCCGCCCCACCTGCTCGAAGAGATCCGCTCCCGGCTGCCGGCCTCCGAGGTCGTCGGGCGGCGCGTGCGCCTCAAGAAGGCGGGGCGTGAATGGCGCGGCCTGTCGCCGTTCAACGCCGAGAAGTCGCCGTCCTTCTACGTCAACGATCAGAAGCAGTTCTATCACTGCTTCTCGTCCGGCAAGCACGGCGACATCTTCACCTTCCTGATGGAGACCGAAGGGGTTTCGTTCCCCGAGGCCGTCGAGCGCCTCGCCTCCGAGGCCGGGGTGGCGTTGCCGGTCGCCACCGAGGCCTCGCGCGAGAGCGAGACGCGGCGGCGCGGCGCGATCGAGGTGATGGAGCTCGCCTGCACCTTCTTCGAGGACCAGCTCGCCGGCCGCGCCGGGGGGCGCGCCCGCGACTATCTCGCCGGCCGCGGGCTCGACGGCGAGATCCGCCGCACCTTCCGCCTCGGCTACGCCCCGCCCGAGCGCTACGCGCTCCGCGACCACCTCGCCGCCCGCGACGTGCCGGCCGAGCTGATGGTGGAACTGAACCTGCTCACCACCGGCGACGACATCAAGGTGCCGTTCGACCGGTTCCGCGACCGGGTGATCTTCCCGATCCGCGACGTGCGCGGCAAGGTCGTGGCGTTCGGCGGCCGCGGCATGAGCCCGGATGCCAAGCCGAAATACCTCAACTCCTCCGAGACGCCGCTCTTCCACAAGGGGCGGATGCTCTACAACCACCACGCCGCGCGAAAGCCCGCCCACGACACCGGCCGGGTGATCGCGGTCGAGGGCTACGTCGACGCGATCGCCATGACGCTGGCCGGCCACCCGGAGGTGGTCGCCTCGCTCGGTACGGCGCTGACCGAGGACCAGCTCGGCCTGCTCTGGCGCATGGCCGACGAGCCGATCCTGTGCTTCGACGGCGACGGCGCCGGACGGCGCGCCGCCTACCGCGCCCTCGATGTGGCTTTGCCGGCACTGCAGCCGGGAAAATCCCTGCGCTTTGCCCTGATGCCCGAGGGCCAGGACCCGGACGACCTCCTGCGCACCGGGGGACCGGGCGCCATCGACCGGGTGCTCGACGGCGCGAAGCCCCTCGTCGACGTGCTGTGGTCGCGCGAGACCGAGATGAGCCCGGTCGACACGCCGGAGCGCCGCGCCGGCCTCGCCCAGCGCCTGCGCGAGATCGTCGGCGGCATCCGCGACGAGACCTTGAAGCGCTACTACCGCGACGAGATCGAGGCGCGCCTGCGAGGGTTGAGCCCCAATGGCGGCGGACGGCGCGAGGGCGGGTCCGAGCGCCCGTACCGCGAGCGCGCGCCGTTCGTGCCGCGCGGCCGCGGGGCGCCGCCGGTCCCGGTCTCGCCGCGCCTCACCGCCCGGGCGAGCCCGCTGCTCGCCCGCTCGTCGCTGTTCTCCGGCGGCTCGTCCTCGCGCGAGGCCCTGATCGTCGCCGCGCTCCTCGTCCATCCCGAGCTGCTCGCCCGCGAGGCCGAGGAGCTGGCCGAGGTCGCGTTCGAGGGGGCGGATGCCCGGGCCCTGCGCGGCGCGCTCCTCGACCTCGCCGCCGAGGGCGGGGCGGGCGAGGCGGCCTTGCTCGACGCGCGGCTCGAGCGGGCGGGGCTCGCCGCCGCGGCCGGCCGCGTCGCCGGGCTGGTGCGGCCCGGCGACCGCTGGGTGCTCGATCCGCACGCCGATCCGGTGCGGCTGGAGGACGCGCTCCGGCAGGCCGTGATCTTGCACCGCAAGGCCGGAACGCTACATAGCGAACTCCGGGCCGCAGAACGCGCCCTGGCCGAGGAGGAGACGGAGGCCAACTTCGCCTGGCTGCGGGACGTGAAGTCCCGCCTCTCCGTCGTCGCTGGCGCAGAGGGCGAGACGGAGGCGGCCGAGGACATGGAATCGCCCTGACGCGACGCGCCGCTTGCGGCTTGCCTCCAGACTAGTTAACGGCAAGTCGATCGAATGGCTTGCACATTTGCGTGAGATCCTGGGGCGGCTCGTGCGCCGTCCGACGAGACATCACGGTGCCGGCACGGCGGGAGTCTCCCCCGCCCGGGCACTGCCGACACCGGGAAGCATAGGCTGAGCATGGCGACGAAGGCAACGGAACGAGACGAGACCGAGGCGGCCCCCGAGCAGCAGACCGACGGCCCGCTCCTCGACCTGACGGATGCCTCCGTCAAGCGGATGATCAAGCTCGCCAAGAAGCGTGGCTACGTCACCTACGACGAACTGAACGAGGTGCTGCCTCAGGAGGAGTTCACCTCCGAGCAGATCGAGGACGTGCTGGGCCAGCTGTCGGAGCTCGGCGTCAACGTGGTCGAGGCCGAGGAGGCCGACGAGCAGCAGGGCGAGGCCGCGCCCCAGGAAGCGGGCGAGGAGGAGGAGGCGAGCGAGGGCGGCGAAGTCGCCGAGGTCGCCGCCGCCCGCCCCGTCGCGCTCCGGGCCGAGACCACCAAGGAGCCGACCGACCGCACCGACGATCCGGTCCGGATGTACCTGCGCGAGATGGGCTCGGTCGAGCTCCTCTCCCGCGAGGGCGAGATCGCGATCGCCAAGCGCATCGAGGCCGGTCGCGAGGCGATGATCGCCGGCCTGTGCGAGAGCCCGCTGACCTTCCAGGCCATCATCATCTGGCGCGACGAGCTCGTCGACGGCCGGGTGCTGCTGCGCGACATCATCGATCTCGAGGCGACCTATGCCGGCCCCGACGGCCGCGCCGGCCCCGCCGAGGGCGAAGGCGAGACCGAGGAGGACGGCGAGGCCGAGGGCGAGACCCCGCCCGAGGGCGAGGGCGACGAGGACGACCTCGAGAACAACGTGTCGCTCTCGGCGATGGAAGCCGAGCTGAAGCCGCGCGTGCTCGAGACCTTCGACGCGATCGCCGAGAACTACCGCAAGCTGCGTAAGGTCCAGGCCGAGCAGGCCGAGACCCGGCTGAAGGGGGCCGCGGCCTCCGAGTCGCAGGGGCAGCGCTACGCCGAGCTGAAGAACACCGTCGTCGCCGACGTGAAGTCGCTGTCGCTGAACGCCAACCGCATCGAGGCGCTGGTCGAGCAGCTCTACGACATCAACAAGCGCTTGATCTCGCACGAGGGCCGCCTGATGCGGCTCGCCGAGAACCACGGCGTCGCCCGCGACGAGTTCCTGCGCCACTACCAGGGCTACGAGCTCGATCCGCACTGGGTCGAGCGGGTGGCCAAGCTCGGCGGCAAGGGCTGGAAGAACTTCACCGAGCGCGGCGCCGTCAACATCCTGACTTTGCGCGAGCAGATCATCTCGCTCGCCTCCGAGACCGGCCTGGAGATCCAGGAATACCGGAAGATCGTCCACATGGTCCAGAAGGGCGAGCGCGAAGCCCGCCAGGCCAAGAAGGAGATGATCGAGGCGAACCTGCGGCTGGTGATCTCGATCGCCAAGAAGTACACCAACCGCGGCCTGCAGTTCCTGGACCTGATCCAGGAGGGCAACATCGGCCTGATGAAGGCGGTCGACAAGTTCGAGTACCGCCGCGGCTACAAGTTCTCGACCTACGCCACCTGGTGGATCCGGCAGGCGATCACCCGCTCGATCGCCGACCAGGCCCGCACGATCCGCATTCCGGTGCACATGATCGAGACGATCAACAAGATCGTCCGGACCTCGCGCCAGATGCTGCACGAGATCGGCCGCGAGCCGACCCCGGAGGAGCTGGCCGAGAAGCTGGCGATGCCGCTCGAGAAGGTCCGCAAGGTCCTCAAGATCGCCAAGGAGCCGATCTCGCTCGAGACCCCGATCGGCGACGAGGAGGATTCCCACCTCGGCGACTTCATCGAGGACAAGAACGTCGTCCTGCCGATCGACGCGGCGATCCAGTCGAACCTGCGCGAGACCACCACCCGGGTGCTCGCCTCGCTCACCCCCCGCGAGGAGCGCGTGCTGCGCATGCGCTTCGGCATCGGCATGAACACCGACCACACCCTCGAGGAGGTCGGCCAGCAATTCTCGGTGACCCGCGAGCGCATCCGCCAGATCGAGGCCAAGGCCCTGCGCAAGCTCAAGCATCCGAGCCGGTCCAGGAAGCTGCGGAGCTTCCTCGACAACTGAGTTCTGCGAATGCCAGGCAGGAAGGCCCGGGAGGTACCGCCTCCCGGGCCTTCCTCGTTATATGCAGGTAGCGGGAGCCGCCCCCGGGTCGCATGCCGGATGCGCGTCCCCGTCGCCCCATAGCCAAGCCTTGCCGTCCCGCCCGGCAGCGCCCATGTCAGAGCCATGCACGACCAGCCTCGCCAGGACCCCGCCCCGACGCCCACGGCCGCGGCGGACGGGTCGGAGGCGAGCGACATCCCGATCGGCCTGTTTCGCGACTGCGTGGCGCTTCGCGACTGGCTCCTCAGCGAGGGCGCGCGGCTGCCGGAATCCGGCGATCTCCTCGCCGGCATGGCCGAGCGGCTGAACGACCTCGGCGTGCCGGTCGACCGGGCCACCACCGCCATCGACGCGCTGCACTCGGACTATTCCGGCGTCGGCCGGTTCTGGACCCGGGAGGACGGCGTCAGCTTCCGCCTGTTCCCGCACGGCGAGGTCACCGAGCAGGCGCTGGCCCGCAGCCCCTTCGCGCATGTCTACGCCACCGGCCGGTGGCTGATCCTCGACCTGCGCGAGACGCCGGACGACCTCTACAGCATCGTCCCGGAGCTGAAAGGCGCGGGCTACACCCACTACATCACCGTGCCCTTGTTCTTCACCAACGGTACCAAGAACGGCGTCACCTTCGCCACCCGCGATCCGCGCGGCTTCGGCGACGACGACCTGGCGATCCTGCGCTTCATCATCCCGACCCTGTCGGCGGTGATGGAGATGCGCGGCCTCAACGCCCGGCTCGACCACGTGCTGCGGGTCTATGTCGGCGACGGGCCGCACCAGGCGATCCTCGCCGGCTTCATCCGCCGCGGCCAGGTCGAGCGGATCCGATCGGCGATCCTGTTCGCCGACATGCGCGGCTACACCCATCTCACCGACGCGCTCGCACCCGAGGCCTCGGTGGAGCTTCTCAACACCTATTTCGACTGCCTCGTCCCGCCGATCGAGAGCGAGGGCGGCGAGGTGCTGAAATACATGGGCGACGGCCTGCTGGCGATCTTCCGCGAGAGCGGCGACGACCTCGGCGGCGCGGCGCAAGGGGCGCTCACGGCGGCCCAGGCCGCGCTCCGCCGCGTCGAGGAAGCGAACCGCGCCGGGCGCTTCCCCACCCGCATCGAGGTCGGCATCGCGCTCCATCACGGCGAGGCGGCCTATGGCAATGTCGGCTCAGGCGCCCGGCTCGATTTCACGGTGATCGGCCGCGACGTGAACCTGGCCAGTCGGCTCGCCAAGCTCAACAAGGTCCTGTCCGAGCCGCTGCTGATGTCGAAGCCCTTCGTCGACTTCCTGTGGGGCGACCCCGAGCTGCTCGGCACCCACCCCCTCGACGGCATCGCCGAGGAGATGGCGATCTATCGCCCGGGCAAGGGCGGCTGAAGAGGTTGACGAAAGCGGGCCGGCTCGCCAAATTCCGGCCGTTCCAGGGAGATCCCCGGCAAGGGGCTGAGACACCGCTGGACTGGGGGCCCCGTGGCCCCGGTCGGCGCGGAAATCCTTCGAACCTGATCCGGCTCATACCGGCGTAGGGATTGGACAGGGTCCGCGAAGACCCCCGCGCATCATCCGGCAACCGGGCGCAGTCCACTCTCTTCGGGCCACCGCGGAGACGAAGGGTGCACGCGCAGACGATCGGACGGCGAGGCGGACCGGCCGACATTGCCGAGGGCGAGCGGCTGCCCGAGCGGGCCGACGTGGCGGTGATCGGCGCCGGGCTGATCGGCCTGTCGGTCGCGTGGCGCCTGGCGCGCGCCGGCCTCGCCGTCGCGGTGATCGAGCGGGGCCGGGCGGGCGACGGGGCGAGCCTCGCCGCCACCGGCATGCTGGCGGCCGCCGCCGAGCACGAGCCCGGGGCCGAGGCCCTGTCGCCGCTCTGCCTCGAGAGCCAGCGCCTCTGGCACCCGTTCCGCGATGCGCTGGAAGCCGAATCCGGGCTGACCATCGATTACCGCCGCGAGGGCACCCTCGTCATCGCGCTCGGCCGCGACGAGGTCGAGCGCCTGCGCTTCCGCCACGACCTCCAGCGCCGCGACGGGTTGTCCGCCGAGTGGCTGTCCGGTCCGGCGGTGCGCGCCCGCGAGCCGGGCCTGCGCCCCACCGTCACCGCCGGCCTGTTCTGCCCCGAGGACCATCAGGTCGATCCCGCGCGCGTCATGGCGGCCCTGCGCGCGGCGTTCCGCGGTGCCGGCGGCCGGCTGGTCGAGGGTTGCACCGTCACGGCGCTCGCCCGCGAGGGCGGCCGGGTCGCCGGCATCGAGACCACGTCGGGCGCGCTGCGGGCCGGCACCGTGGTGCTGGCCTCCGGTGCCTGGGCCGGGGAGGGGAGCCTGGTGCCCGATCTCGCGCTGCCGGTGCGCCCGCTCAAGGGCCAGTCGATGGCGCTGCAGATGACGCCGCGCAGCGGCTCCCTCTCCCACGTGGTCTGGACCGAGCAGGTCCACATGGCGCCGAAGGGCGACGGCTCGCTCATCGTCGGTGCCACCGTGGAGGAGACCGGCTTCGACCCGCACCTCACCGCCGGCGGCCTCTACGCCCTGCTGGAGGGCGCGCGGCGGGCCCTGCCGGGGGTGGAGGAGATGCAGGTGTCGGGCGTCTGGAGCGGCTTTCGCCCGACCTCCGACGACGACGCCCCGATCCTCGGCGAGGCGCTGCCGGGTCTCGTGCTCGCCGCCGGCCACCACCGCAACGGCTACCTCCTGGCGCCCGTCACCGCCGAGGCCGTCTCCACCCTGATCCTGCGCGGCGAGACGCTGCCGGTGGCCGCGCCCTTCGGCCTCGCCCGCTTCACCTCCGCCCGGGAGACCCGATGAAGATCCACGTCAACGGCGAGCTCCGCGACAGCGCGGCCGCCACCCTCGACGCCCTGTGGCGCGACGAGACCGCCGACCTCGACCTGCCCGGCCCGCAGGGCTTCGCCATCGCGCTCAACGGTGCGGTGGTGCGCCAGCGCGACTGGGCCGGCACGGCGCTGAGCGAAGGCGACCGCGTCGAGATCGTGCGCGCCATGCAGGGCGGCTAGACACCAGAGACTCCGGAGAAACTCCCATGACCGACACCCCCGACGATCCCTTCGTCATCGCCGGCACGAGCCTGTCCTCGCGCCTCCTCATCGGCACCGCCGGCTACCCGACGCAGGCGATCATGAGCGAGGCGGTGCGGGCGAGCGCCGCCGAGGTGGTGACGGTCTCGATCCGCCGCATCTCGCTCCACGGCCACGGCTCGGACACCGTGGCGCGGCTCAAAGGCGCCCGCTTCCTGCCCAACACCGCCGGCTGCGAGACCGCCCGCGACGCCGTGATGACGGCGGAGCTCGCCCGCGAGGCGCTCGGCACCACCTGGATCAAGGTCGAGGTGATCGGCGACCGCGAGACCCTCTATCCCGACGTCGCCGAGACGATCGAGGCCACCCGCCAGCTCGTCGAGTCCGGCTTCACGGTGCTGCCGTACTGCAACGACGATCCGGTCGTGTGCAGCCGGCTCGCCGATCTGGGTGCGGCCGCCGTGATGCCGATGGGCTCGCTGATCGGTTCCGGCATGGGCGTCGCCAACCCGGCCAACCTCGAACTGATCTGCCGGCGCTCGCCCGTCCCGGTGATCGTCGATGCCGGCATCGGCACCGCCTCGGACGCGGTGATCGCGATGGAGCTGGGGGCGGCCGCGGTGCTCCTCAACACCGCCGTCGCGAAGGCCGACGATCCCGTCCGGATGGCCCGCGCCATGCGCCACGCCGTCGAGGCCGGCCGCCTCGCCCATCTCGCCGGCCGCATCCCGCGCCGGGCGCGCGCCGAGCCGTCGAGCCCGCAGCTCGGCCTCGTCGGCTCGTGAGCCTGCCCGCCCGCCTGCTGATCGTCACCGACCGGCACGGCTGCCCGGAGCCCCTGGAGGCCCGCGTCGCCGCCTGCCTCGCCGCCGGCGCCCGCTGGATCTGGCTGCGCGACCGCGACCTGCCGGACGCGGAGCGGGCGGCCCTCGCCGTGAATCTGGCAGGGCGGGTGGCGCGGGTGGGCGGGGCGCTCACCATCGGGCGCGATGTCGAGCTGGCGGCTCGGGTCGGCGCGGCGGGCGTGCAGCTCGGCGCGGCGGCGGACGTGGCGGCGGCCCGGGTGCGGCTGGGGCGCGGGGTGCCGCTCGGCGTCTCGGCCCATTCGCTGGACGACGTGCGGGCCGCGCGGGAGGCGGGGGCGGATTACGCGACCCTCAGCCCGATCTTCCTGACCGCCAGCAAGCCGGGCTACGGACCGGCCCTGGGGCTGGATTCTGTGCGCGCGGCGGCCGCGATTCTGCCGACCGTGGCGCTCGGCGGCATCGACCCGGCGACGGCTCCGTCCTGCCGCGAGGCCGGCGCCGCGGCCGTGGCGGTGATGGGGGCGGTGATGCGGGCGCCGGAGGTCGGGGCGCTGATTCCGGCGCTCGCCTGACGCTGTCGCGTCTCCGACCCTTATCTCCCTGGATCGACCGTGAAAGAAGCGGCGCGGGTCTTCTCCTCTCCCCGCCGGGCGGGGAGAGGGCTGTGTCCCCGTGCAGGGGACGCAGCGAGGCGCAGCCGAGGGTGAGGGGGTCTCTCCGGATGAGGCTCCTCCGGCACCACCCCCTCACCCTCGCGGCGAACCTGCGGTTCGCCGCTCCCTGAGCCCCTTCGGAGCTCAGGCCTCTCCCCGCCCGCGGGGAGAGGGGGACACCCGCGCCTCATCCTCCCGCAGCCTCGCCCTGATCCGCCGCCGCACCCGCCGCCATCGGCCCTGCTCGACGGCCCGGCTGCGGACCCAGGCCGCATGCTCCTCCCCGAACGCCCATCCCTCCGGATCCTCGGGATGCTCCCGCATCACCGCCTCGGCGAGCGCATCGATGGCCTCGCGCGGGATCAGCCGGGGGAGGATGAGTCCTTCGAGGAGCGTCCAGCCGATGGCGATTGCGATGGGGGCGAGGGCTATCGCGATCGCTGCGAATTTGACGCCTGCCCAAAGTCAGTCGATCATTACCGGTCGCTGCGTGCAATCGACGTCGTAGCTATCACGCGCGAAGCAGATTCAGGAATAGGAAGCAAATTACGAGTTTCACGATACTCGTAACGCCAGTTCCTTCAAATTCCGGTTCTCACCTCCGACAGATGGTTTCCGGAGGTGCAGCGTGTCGCTTGCGATCATTTTCGGAACGAACCTGCGTCATCACCGGAAACTGAAGGGGATGACGCAGTCCGCCTTGGCCGATCAGGTTTCGCTCTCGACGGAAATGATCAGCAAGATCGAGCGCGGCGTTGCGTCGCCGTCCTTCGCGAATATCGAGAAGCTGTCGGAGGTGCTGGAAATCCCGGAGGTGGCGCTGTTCGGTGGTGGCCTGTTCTTCGCAGCTGGCGGGGATCGATCACAACTATTGTCAAAAATCCAAAGCAAGATATCCCGATTGAGCAATGAGCAGCTAGTCCGAGTCGATAAGATCCTCGCGGCATTCATCGGCTAGTGCCTGTCCCAACGACAACGTCATCCTGAGGGGTTGGCCGATCGAAGATCGGCTGGCCTCGAAGGAGGGCTGCAGCAATTACGGCGACCTCTGGAGCCCTTCTTCGAGGCCAGTCCATTCAAGATGGACTGGCACCTTGGGATGAGGTCGGGAGTGGGATTATCAATTCAGGTTTGAGCGCGAAATAAAAATCAGTGAAGCCGCAAGCGAAAGATTTTGGCATCTATGGTGCACTGGTGCGGACGGCGGGACTCGAACCCGCACGACCAGAGGTCGCAAGATTTTAAGAACTGTGATGGGGGCTAACGCGGCCTAACAGTTCGGCCGATCGCCAGGCCTCAAAGCTCTTGCAGCACTTAGCTTTCTTGTCGGAAAGCGCCACTCAGGGTAACACTGCCAAACACGCCTTAACGGGCATTTTGGCGTACCCCCGTGTTACCCCTGGAGCGCATCTCGTGACAGCGAAGGTGCTCACCGTGCAGAGTGTAGAACGCCACAAGCCGAACCCTGAGCGGCGGCTTGAGATCCCGGACGCGACGCTGCCAGGCTTCTACTTGGTCGTGCAGCCGAGCGGGGCGAAGTCGTGGGCGGTACGCTACCGCATCAACGGGCAGCCCCGGAAGTACACGATAGGCGCCTATCCGCTGTTCGACCTAGGAGCAGCACGGGCCCGCGCTCGCGAGGCGCTGCAGATGGTTGCCCTCGGCCGCGATCCCTACGTGGAGAAGAAGGCAGCCGCCGCAGCGGCTCACGTCGCGGAGAAGGATCGTGTCGCTCACGTCGCGACCCTCTATGTGGAGCGGCATCTCAAGCCGAATGCAAAGGCGGGCTATGCCGAGACTGCTGCAGCGCTGATTACGAACCACGTGCTGCCACGTTGGGGCAATCGCCGGATCGGCGACATCGGCCGCACCGATGTCATCGCGCTGGTCGATGCCCTCACAGACAAGGGCATGACCACCGGGGCGAACCGCGTCTTCGCCACCACGCGGGCGATGTTCAATTTCGCGCTCGCACGGGGGATGATCCCGACCACGCCGTTCCTTGGTCTCAAGCCGCCGCTGGCGGAGACCAGCCGCGATCGCGTGCTGACCGATGCTGAGATCAGGCTGGTGTGGCTCGCGGCGGAGGAGATTGGTTTTCCGTTCGGCCCGATGGTCCAGCTGCTTCTTCTGACCGGCCAGCGACGCGACGAGGTCGGCAAGATGGTCTGGCCGGAGCTGGATGGCTCGGTCTGGACCATCCCGGCGGTGCGCACGAAGAACTCTCTTGAGCACGTCGTGCCGCTAGCGCCGCGGGTTTGCGCGATCCTCGACGCAGTCCCTCGCATCGCTGGTGCTGGCTTCGTCTTCACGCGGAGCGGCACCACGCCAGCAGCGGACTACTCGGCTGGCAAGAAGCGCCTGGACGCCGCCATACTGTCGATCGCCAAGAAGGAGGCGGCCCAGCAGGGGAGGGACCCGAAGGCCTTCAGCCTCCCTCCCTGGCGACTCCACGATCTGCGCCGAACCTGCAGCTCCGGTATGGCACGGCTCAAGGTCACCCCGCACGTCATCGAAGCGGTCCTGAACCATCGTTCCGGCACGATCAGCGGCGTGGCTGCCGTCTACAACCGCTACGCCTATCTAGACGAGAAGCGTGCGGCGCTGGAGGCGTGGGCGCAGTATATCGCGAGGCTTGCAGAATGAGCAGATCGCCAGAAAGCAAAACTGGAGCCTTCAAGGAGCAATTACTCCAGAGTGCAAAATCAGCATCGCGCCAACCGCCCAATATACGGGCGGGCATGGTAAGATTGATCCTAAGGAATAGCATTTTTCACGATTTTTCAGTCCTTCGTCCGGATCTAACTTTTGAGTTGATTTCTGAGGCAGAAATATTTCTGGTTGCTTATTCGGATGCGAGCGGCGCTGAATACTTCCAAGGATGGCTTCAGGACGAATGCGAAGATATTAATCGCACAATCGATCTTCTGTCACTACATCTTGCTAAGCAGGCGGAGGCAGGTGCAGATTGGCGGGCCGCTCATAACGCATTTCAGAATGGAAGCCTCGCCACACAGCTGCGGAGTGCATTCATATCGGCTGCTAAATCGAAGTGCGATTGGATATCCTGCAGTGACGATAGGCTAGAATTCCACGGTCGCTGGATCAGTGATTTCATTAGCTTTGGACCAGAGGCTGAACCATACGAAATCCAAGCGAAACGTCTATCGGCAATTAAGTGGATGTGTGAACAGCCATGGTACGCATCCTGCGTGCCTAACGCTATGCGTTCCATTGTTTCTCCCTCAAATCTTGTTTCGAAAAAAGAAGCGTCTTCGACAGATGGCGCTAAATTTTTCGATCAAGAAACTATTGATAAAAAAAGTGTGGGTCGCCCGTTAGGATCGGGCCTTGCCGATCATGATCTGAAATTGTGCCTGGAAATAGATGCGCTTCTAGAGAGCAATATGGCTGGGAATGTCGGAGACGCTATCATTACACTGGATAGAGATGGCAAAATCCGAGGCGCCGAAACGCACCGTAGGCGACGCCTGGCCGAACGGTACAAGAATAAACACAAGGGGCGTGGTTAGGCCCCGCGGTGAAATGCGGAAAAATGCGGCGTCGATTATTCTGCATTCAAAAGCAATGACTTAGCCGAGCATCTGCTCATGATGGCAAGCGTCCCCTAACAAGGAACGACGCGATGCCACATTATAAGACGAGTCGTCCCGGCGAGATGCTGCCGGCGGCTCACGTGCGCCAGCGGTACGCTATCAGCGACATGACTCTCTGGCGCTGGGAGAAAGATCCCAAGCTGGATTTTCCCAAGCCGATCCGCATCAACGGCCGCCGCTACTGGCGCGTGACGGATCTTGTGAGCTTCGAAACTCGCCAGTCCTCGCAGCAGGAGGCCGCGTAACGCTTATGGCTATGAACGTCGAAGCCCGCGCGGCGGTGGCTCGCCGACGGGCTTCGGAAGATGTCTGCTTGGGCGCCGACATCTCCGAAGTAGCGCAAATCGCCTCTCAAATCCAGATCCGGCGACTGCTTGCCCGCTTCGATTTCTCGCCAGAACGCGCGCTCGCCGTCGCCGAGTTAGCGTTCGCCGCTACCGGGAGGCGCGCATGAGCGCCCCCACCTCCACACCGGCTCTCCGGCCGGCCGATCGATATGGACCGTGGGCCGATGGACTGAGCACGGCCGAGCGGCGCGCTCGCCTCAGGTGCCTGCGAGCCATCGTGCATCTCGTCTGTGGCACTCACGGCGCCGAACTGGTCGCGACGCTTGATCAGGCGGAATTTGACGCCGCCGCTTTGCGGCGCTCCGTCGATGAACTGGGTCGGCTCGCCTCTTTGGATCGCAGGAAGGTGCTGACGACGTTCGCGGCGCTGCACCGCCCGCTCGCTCCCAAGCAGGGGAGCAGGTCATGAACGCGCCCCTTCGGAACACCGATCACATTGCCCACGGTAGCACCGAGATGCTGCGCGAGTGCGCGGCAGAGTGTCTGAACATGGTCAGCTTCTACGCCGCCTTGGCGACCGACTACGCGGCGATCCCCGACGACGCCGGGCTCAACTATGCAACCCGCCAAGCCGTCGCCGCCATGCGTCAGGCCGTCGGCATCCTGGCGATGCTTCCGGCAGCGAAGGAGGACGACCGATGACCGCCGCTTTCCAGGTAGAGACTCCGTCGCTGCCGGCGGCGCTCGCCCCGATGATGACCGAGCGTCGGTGGCTTGTGTGGCGGTGGGAGCCGAGCCCTACGACGGGCAAACCGACGAAGGTGCCTTATCGCGCCGATGCACCCGATCGGAAGGCCGCGAGCGACAACCCTGCCACATGGGGCAGCTTCGCCAGTGCCTCCCGATCGGCGGCAGAGGGTAAGGCAGATGGTATCGGCTACGCCCTCATGGGGAGTGAGATCGCCGCCTTCGACCTCGACGACTGCAGAGATCCCGCGACCGGCCGCATCGACCGGTGGGCCCTCGACCTCATCGAGCGGGCGTGCAGCTACGTCGAGGTGACTGTCAGCGGCAGCGGGCTGCGCATTCTCGGCCGCGCCGCTGGTGATCACGTCCACCGTGCCCATGCTGTGCCGAATTCAAATGGCGCAAGGCTTGAGACCTACCGTCAGGCCAAGCGCTACATCGTCGTCACCGGCAACGTGATTGAGGAAGCCTCCGCCGAGCTGGCGGACCTCGACATCCTGATTGATGAGACGATCGCCGACCTCGACGCGGCAGCGAAGGCTAAGAAGGATCGGCAGCGGGCGGAGAGGAACCGCCAACGGGAGGTGGAGTGCCAGCGCAGCCGGCGCTCCGATGACTGGTACGAGCCGCAGGCCGGCAATCTGCACCCGCAGCTTGAGCGCATAATCCGCTACGGCGCTCCGATCGGCGAGCGTAGTGACGAATTCCACCACGTCGTCGGCTGGCTCAAGGGTGACGGCTATTCGCCAAGCCAAATCGAGAGTTTGCTTTCGGCGTATCCGGAGGGCATCGCCGAGAAGTTCTCCGGTCGACTGAGACAAGAAATCGACCGGTGCTATGACAAGACGGACGGGCCGCGCGAGCGCGCCCACTCCGGCGAGCGCCAGCGCGTCGCACGTCAGGCCGAGCCGCCACAACCCATTGAGCTGCACTGGCACGGTGAGGCTGACCCGAACGCGGATCGGGCATGGCTCATCCGACACCTCGTATTCGAGACCGGCAAGGGCTTGGTGGCGGGGCAGTGGGGTGCGGGCAAGACGTTCGGCGTGCTCGATATGAGCGGGTCTGTGATGACAGGCGAGCCGTTCGCTGGCCGGAAGGTGATGCGCACCGGCGGCGTGCTGTTCATTGCGCCCGAGGGCGCCTTTGAGATCCCGGTTCGGCTCCGCGGCGTGGTTGAGGGCAAGCTGCGCGGCGCTGCGATGGCTCGGGCTGCCACAGGCGGCCCGCCGATCAATCCGGACAATCTGCCGTTCGTGTGGATCGAGGAATGCCCGCCGCTCACCAAGGCCGGCAGCCTCGACCGGCTGATTGCGACTGCGAAGGCAGCCGCGGCCGAGATGGATCGCCGGTTCGGTGTGCCCATCGTTCTGGTGGTGATCGATACCGTGGCGGCCGGCGCCGGGTTCGAGGACGAGAACAGCGCATCCGAGACGCAGAAGGTGATGGACGCCATGGGGACGCTCAGTCGGGAGACCGGCGCGTTCGTCCTCGGCGTCGACCACTTCGGCAAGGTGTCCGAGACTGGCACCCGCGGATCGTCGGCGAAGGAGGCCGCAGCCGATGTGGTGCTCGCGATGCTGGCGACCCGCAGCGAGGCCGGCGAGATCAGCAACACCAGGATGGCGGTGCGCAAGGTCCGCGGCGCCCGGAGCGGCTATGAGATCCCGTACAACCTGGAAGTCGTCACCCTCGGCCTCGACGAGGACGACGAACCGGTAACGACGTGCATCGTCACGTGGCAGACGCAGGCGGAGCAGGCCCCGCAGCCGACGAAGGCGAAGGAACGATGGCCGCAGTCCTTGCGCGTGTTCCGGACAGCCTTGAGCACGGTGCTGATCGATGACGGCAAAGATGCTTGGCCGTTCGGCAGCGAGGGGCCGAAGGTGCTCGCCGCTCGCGTCAGCGCACTGAGGGATGAGTTCTGCCGCGCCTATCCGGTGTCGGGGGAGACCGCTGAGAAGCAGGCCGATGCCAAGCGCAAAGGCTTCACTCGCGCGCTCAAGACCGCGATGGACCGGGGCTTGGTCGCCACGCGGGAAATCGGGGGCGTGGATCACGTTTGGCTGGTCGCGGGCGGACAGGAATGAGCCTCCGGACGGACACCGGACAAACAGGACACTCTCTTAGAGATCGTGTCCTGTCCGTCCGGTTTGTCCGGTTTCTGGACATTTGGGACATCCGGGACGTTTGTCCGGTTTGTCCGGTTTGTCCAGCTCCAGATCGTTGCAGGTGCGATGGTAGAGGGCAGCTACTCCGCTCCGAAATCGATGGAGATGCGAGGCGTGGGGTTCAGGGCGGCGGGTTCATCCGCTGCGTAGAGCGGACACCGCAAAATTGTCGGGGGATCTATACGCGCCGCCTCCGCCGGGAAGTATCAAAAATCTGAGCTGGTTCAGCGATCGGCTCCGGCGGTGACAGGACGCCAACTTAGCAAGACAAGATGTGGCGCTGCGATGACTGGCGCAACCTGCAACGCGGCGCTTGCCTCTGCGCTCACGTCGTCTTACATTGGTGTCAACGCTCGTTGACTGCACTGTAAGGCAAGGCCATGGCTCGCGGCGGGTTCGTCACCTACACCAGAGTGAGCACGGACAGGCAGGGCAAGAGCGGGCTCGGCCTGGAGGCTCAGCGCGACGCGGTGCGCACCTACCTCAACGGCGGCAAGTGGCACATCATCGCCGAGTTCGTGGAGGTGGAGAGCGGCCGGAACGATGCCCGCCCGGCGCTTGACGAAGCCCTCGCCGCTGCCCGCCTGCACCGCGCCCCCCTTGTGGTCGCCAAGGTGGACCGCCTCACCCGCTCCGTCGCCTTCCTCACCAAGATCCTGTCCAGCGGCGTCGATGTCCGGTTCTGCGACCTCCCCCAGGTCGAGGGGCCGGCGGGCCGGTTCATGCTCAACCAGATGGTTGCCGTCGCCGAGCTTGAGGCGGGCCTGATCTCCGATCGCACTAAGGCCGCCCTCAAGGCCGCCAGGGCTCGCGGCGTGAAGCTGGGGGGCAATCGGGGCAGCGTCGTCACCGATGCCGCCCGCGAGGCTGGCAGGGCCGCAGGCGCCGCCCGTGCGCGTTCCCGTGCCGCTGACCTCGCGCCGACCATCGCAGCCCTCAAGGCCGAGGACATCACCTCTGCCAGCGGCATTGCTGCCGCCCTGAACGCCAAGGGCATCCCTGCCGCCCGCGGTGGCGAGTGGCAGGCAATTCAGGTTCAGCGGCTCCTAGCCCGCCTCGGCACCTAACCTGCGCACAACGCCCTGCACTCCCTGCCGCCGGTCAATCTCCGCCGCGTGCTCGGCAGCGGCGCTGCGCCGCTCGCCGCTACCAAGCCGGCGGATGGCTACTTCACAGTGAAGCTGAAGAACGGCGTCGCGCCCGGCGTATTCATCTGCTCCGCCGAACGCCAGATCCTCCACGATTTAGCGCATAGAGTGTTCCCCATCAGGGCAGGGGCGCCGAACCCGAACGTGTTCAGGTTTACGGATTTAGTGTTTAGGACGCTACTCTGATCCACGCCGCCAGTGCGCATATATGCCTGCGCTTCAGAGAACAAGATCAAGCCATAATCGGTAGTCGAGCCAAATTCTTCAAATCTTGCATTTGCTGCATCTGATATATCTAAGATCCACTCACATCCATATGTCGTTATAAAACCGTCCGCTCGCGGATCGTGTAAACAGAACGGATGCTTGATTGGATGTTCTGATTGTAATATAAGAAAGAATTTACCGCCAACTGGGTCGTTCTGCAGTACGATTGCGGGCGAATTCATACCGTGAGCATCAATATATATCAGCTCTCCAGGTTCAGCGTGCCGCTTCTCTTTGATTGAAAAGTCTTTGTGGATGCGCATGGTTCTTTCCGCCTGAGCACGGCGCGGCGATCGCCGCGGTCGCGCCCGCAACCTGCGGCCTCCCCGCCTCAATCACAAGCCTGCATCGCATTGGCCATGACCAAGGGCACGCGCCGGTTTCTACGGCCGACCACGGGGACGTCCTGGCGCCTGAACAGCAGTTGATGCTGACCGTAGTAGCGAGTGGCAGGCCTTGCAGGCGCAGTGGGTTCTTACAAGCGTATGAACCACGCCCAGTGATATCCAATGTGACTCAGTGATAGATATCTTTATAGAATAATCGGCTATATTAGAATGAGCACAGCCGTTGCAAACCGGAACCAAAGTGCTATCAATTGTGATATTCAGAGGATAGACAGCTTCGCGGGCCGTCCTTTCGAGGGTGCCGCGCCCCATCCAACAACGGGAACCTCAGCTCCGTGGCCCGCACTTTACGAAGACAGGCGGACAAGCTGGGGGAGGGCGCAATCAATTCAGGTGGCAGCATGACCTCAGCCCACATCCGCCAGCGCGGCCGAGAGATCTTCGGTCCTGAGTTCGACGGCTTCCTCGCCCTTGGCGTGAGCGGCGCCAACGCCTTCGCCGAGACCGTCTGGGCCGATCCCGAGCCGATCGATCGCGACCTGGACGAAGTCTCCCGCGACATCCTCCGCTCCATCATGGCGGCCATGGACGAGGCACTTCGGCACTACGATGTGCCCGAGGAAGCCAAGGCCTTCGCCACCGAGTCCGCGCTGCGCGCCTTCCATGATCGGATGTGCGCCCTCGCCGACGGCAGCCGCGGTGAGGTTGGTCACGCATGAGGGCCGCGAGTACCGAGCGCGGCGCCATGAAGCGCCGCCCCGACAAGCTGAGGAACGGGCTCAGCAACGGCTCACGCCTGCATATCAGGCAGGTGGACGGCCGCACGGAAGCGGGCCGCCGCTTCGCCGATCTCGTTCACGATCTCACCGCCGAGCGGGGCGGCACGGCGGCGGTCTCTATCACGCAGGCCCAGGCCATCCGCCGGTATGCGGCGCTCGCCGTCGAGTGCGAGTCGATGGAGGCCGACCGCGCTGCCGGACAGGCGATCGACGCGGAGGCCTTCGGGCAGCTCGCCGACAGGATGGACCGCCAGGCGCGTCGGATGGGCGAGCCCAAGACAGCCAACAAGACCCTGAGCGCCCGTGAGTACGCATCGAGCCGCGGGCCTCAGCGATGAAGCGGCTGATGAGCATGCGCGAGGCGCTGGAGGAGCCGTCCATCTTCGGCGGCATCCTCCCCGGCGAGAGCTGGGCGAACTGGCGCACGCTGCTGATCGGCGCCCTGGGCGAGCCTCTGACCGCCGAGGAGCGCGCCGTCTTCACCAGCCTGACCGGCCGGGAGCGCGAGCCCAGCGAGCCTGTGGACGAGCTTTGCGCGATCATCGGCCGGCGCGGCGGCAAGACCCGGGCGCTGAGCGTGGCCGCGTCGTACTTCGCGGTACTGGTCGACCATGAGGAGGTGCGAGCGCCTGGTCAGCGCCTGCTGCTGCCCATCATGGCCCAGGGCACCCGCGAGGCCGGCGAGGCCTTCGGCTACCTGCGCGGCGTGTTTACGGAGGTGCCGCGCTTCGCTGCGCACGTCGACCACATGACGTCCGACACGATCGAGTTGGACGTCGGTGTCGACATCCAGGTCCGCCCGGCGAGCTATCGCACCAGCCGTGGCTTCACGGCGGTGGCAGTGATCGCAGACGAGGTCGCGTTCTGGCGCATCGAGGGCTCAGCCAACCCGGACCGCGAGATCCTGGACGCGGTGCGCCCGACGCTCGCCACCACTGGCGGGCCGCTGCTGATCCTGTCCTCGCCCTACGCCAAGAAGGGCGAGCTGTACGCGACCTACCGTCGGCACTACGGCCCGGATGGTGATCCTCGCGTCCTGGTGGCGAAGGCGCCGACGCTCACCATGAACACCAGCCCCCGCGTGGCGCGCGAGGTGGCGCGTGCGATGGAGCGCGATCCGGTCGCGGCACGCACCGAATACGGCGCTGAGTTTCGTGAGGGGGTGTCGGACTACATCAGCCCCGAGACCCTGGACGCCTGCACCCAAGCCGGCGTGAAAGAGGTGCCGCCCGACCGGTGGACGACCTATCACGCCTTCGTGGACCCGGCCGGCGGCTCCGGCCAGGACGGCATGACCCTCGCCATCGCCCATCGCGGCCCGGACGGCGTTGGCATGCTAGACGCGGTGCGGGAGGTATCGCCGCCTTTCTCCCCCGAGAGCGTGACGATCCAGTTCGCTGAGTTGCTGAAGGCCTACCGCGTCAGCAGCGTGCAGGGCGACCGCTACGCCGGCGAGTGGCCCCGCGAGCGCTTCCGCGAGCACGGGATCACGTACGTGCTCGCCGACAAGAGCCGGTCCGAGATCTACCAGGCGCTGGTGCCGGCGCTGAACAGCCGGCGGGTGCGGTTGCTGGACGTGCCGAAGCTGCGCTCGCAGCTCGCCAGCCTTGAGCGCACCGCCAACCCGGGCGGACGGGACAGCATCGATCACCCGAAGGGCCATCACGACGACGTGGCGAACGCTGCGGCCGGCGCCCTGATCCGCTGCGCGGGCGCTGGGGGCGCGGGGCTGATGGATCTGTACGACGACAGCGAGGCCAGTCAGGAAGCCGATCGGCGGCTCGATCGCTGGTTCATCAACCAGGGTCGCGGCTTCTGATGGCGCCGCAAGTCCTGATCCCCTGGAACCGCGACGAGGCGGTGACCATCACGCAAGCCGCGTTCCTCGCCAAGAAGTCGACCGTGACCATGCGAGGGTGGGCGGCCAAGCACCACATCGGCCGCCGCGTCGGCGGCGGGGCGTGGATGATCTCGCAGCCCGCCTTGCTGATGCTGCTGGACGACGACGCCGAGACCCTGGCCGCCTACCTCGGCGGCGACCGCTACGGCGATCGGGTCCGGCACTACTTCAAGCGCTGTGGGATCTGACATAATCGTCAGAATGAACAGAAGCGAAAATATCGAAATTTTCGCTGTAGGGATCTGCGCGAAAGCCTGCCACTGTCACAACTAGACAGACCGCAGGGCCGTCCCATGCAACTCACCTATGAAGAGATTGCGCACATTGCTCGGCGCCGCCAGCACCTCGCCGGCCAAGAGCACAAGTTCGATGCGCGCGGCCAACTCCGGGACGGACACAAGTTCAGCACGTCCCTCCATTTCTCCGACCATGCTACGGGAGCACAGCCGATGACCCTTGAAGACGCCTTCGCCAAGAGCAATCACCCGCGAGCGCATGAGCTGATGCACAAGGCCCGACATGCTCAGGGTTACACGGCATCCGATAGCCGCTTCGTAGTTGAGCAGGGCATTCAGGCGCTGCGCGGCATTGCCGCTCAGCTTCGCATGTATGCAGATGGCGCCTACTCGGCGCCCGGTATGATCGGCGACAGTGACAAGGTGGCCTGCAAGGACGCCGCCAGCTTCCTCGACGGACAGGTTGCCGTCGCCGAGCACCGCCTCCTGTCGGGGGGCATCCGCTGATGGCCGCCAACCTGTCTCTCGTGGAGGCGCAGCCCTCCCTCTTCAATCGCATCGCCGCGATCCTCACCGGCTCCACCACCTCCGCCGCCGTCTCGAACCTGCTGCGCGATGTGGACGCCGAGACGACTGCCGCGGCCGACGAGGCGCGGCGGGTCGAGGTCCGCGCGTTGGATCCGCTCACCCCGGCCAGCGAGGTCGAGGAAGCGCAGTCGGCGCTCATCCGGGCCACCTTCGCCCAGAAGCGTCTCGCTGCCGCCAGGGAGCGCCTGGAAGCCCGCCTGACGACCGTTCAGGCCGCGGAGCGGGAGGCAGAGTCCGCGCGGTTGTTCGGGATCGCCAAGGCCGAGCACGAAGCCTGCGTGAAGCTGCTCAAGGACCGCTATTTCCCGGTGGTCAAGGAGCTGTCCGAAATCATCGAACGGTGCGAGCGGGCCGACGCGCACAACCGGCAGCAGGGTTATTCCGCGCTCCGGCGATGTGAAGACGCGGCCTTCGGGGTCGGCAATGGCTATGACCGCAGCACTCTCGCGAGTGTCACGCGGCTGCCAAACCTGACCATGCCTGGGCACGTCGTTTACCCGGACCCGGTCGTTTCGATCGACTGGAGGGACCCGCGCTATGGCCTCTGAGCGCAAAATCGGCGCGCACGTCTATCGGTGCGAGAAGCTGCCGGCGACTGAAGGGCTTCCCCTGCTTCTGCGGGTCACGAGGTTCTTCGGGGCCGCCCCCGCCATGCTGCTGTCGATCGTCTCGAACGCGAGCGACGCGCCGTCCGCCTTCCTCGCAACCTGCATGGGCACGGATGTCGATCCGTCCGAGACGCAGGCGCTCCTGACCGATCTGGCGCAGTCCTGCACCACCGGCGGAAATCCCTGTGTGGTCGGGGTAAAGCCGCAGTCGATCGAGGATCTGGTGTCGGTCGCCTGGTTTGCCCTGGAGGTGAACTTCAAGGATTTTTTGGTCGCAAGCCTGTCCAAGCTGCCCGCGTCTCAGGAAGCGTAGGCCGGGGCGGGCTATCTGACCGCGAGTTCAAGGCACTCGCGCCGAACCTATCCGATCGTATCTATCTGCTGAGGCCAACTCAGCTGTTTTCCAACCCGCCGCTGTGCTCGCTGCACGAGTTGCGGACGATTTACACGATCGACGATCTCGCGGACTTCCACGAGACATTGGACCTGCGACAGGCCGAGGTCGAGCGGTACGAACGCGACATTGCTAAAGCACGTGAGCAGCAACGACAGCAAGGAAGGCGTCGCTGATGATACTGGAAGAGCTTGTCGCTCGTTTGGGGTTCAAGGTCTCCGGCCAGTCGGAGGCACAGAAGTTCCTCAAGCAGCTTGACGCGCTGAAGCGCACCGCCAAGGACATTAACAAGAGCTTCAAGCTCAATCTCTCGGGCAACGCTAGAGCGTTTTCGGCTTAG
>NZ_LWHQ01000053.1:11442-11817 GCF_001653715.1 Methylobacterium platani | reverse complement strand
CTCGACGTCTCGGTCCAGGCCGGGGTGCTGCGCCTCCTCGACGACCTGCGCCGGGAGGACGGCCTTGCCTTCCTGTTCGTGAGCCACGACCTCAACGTGGTGCGGATGATGTGCGAGCGCACCCTGGTGCTCCAGGGCGGGCGCGTGGTCGAGGAGGGCGCGAGCCGCGACCTCTTCCGGGCGCCGCGCACCGCCTACACGCGGGAATTGCTGGCGGCGATCCCGCATTTCCGGCCGGGCGCACCGCGGGGGCTGGCGGCGGAGCCGGCGGCGTGAGGCTTCCAACCACGATCGTGTGCGTCCCTCCTCTCCCCTCGGGCAGCAGCGCTGCCCGGAAAAAAGTGGCGCGGGGAAACCCCTCCCCCCTCTGCGGGG
>NZ_LWHQ01000053.1:0-11365 GCF_001653715.1 Methylobacterium platani | reverse complement strand
CCCGGCCCCCTCCGGGGGCCACCCTCCCCCGCAGAGGGGGGAGGGGCTTACCCGCGCCATTCCGTCAATTCGTTCTGATCTTCGAGGAATCCCCATGCGCGTGATCCGCACCGCCGCCGCCCAGCTCGGGCCGATCCAGAAGGCCGAGGACCGCGACGGCGTCGTCGCCCGGATGATCGCGCTGATGGACGAGGCGAAACGCCAGGACGCCGACCTGATCGTCTATCCGGAACTGGCGCTCACCACCTTCTTCCCGCGCTGGTACCACGAGGACCGCGCCGAGGCCGACCACTGGTTCGAGCGCGAGATGCCGGGCCCGGCGACCGCCCCGCTCTTCGCCCGGGCCCGCGAGCACGGCATGGCGATGTCGTTCGGCTACGCCGAGCTGACGCCGGAGGGACGGCACTTCAACACCGCGATCCTGGTCGACCGCGACGGCACCATCGTGGGCAAGTACCGCAAGGTCCACCTGCCAGGCCACGTCGAGTTCGATCACGAGCGCTCGCACCAGCACCTCGAGAAGCGCTACTTCGAGCCGGGCGATCTCGGCTTCCCGGTCTGGCGAATGCTCGGCGGCATCCTCGGCATGTGCATCTGCAACGACCGGCGCTGGCCCGAGACCTACCGGGTGATGGGGCTGCAGGGCGTCGAGATGGTCGTGCTCGGCTTCAACACCCCGTCGGTCAACGGCCAGCGCAGCGCCGAGGGCCTGGAGGACCGGCTGTTCCACCATCGCCTCTCGGTCCAGGCCGGCGCCTACCAGAACGGCACCTGGGTGGTGGCGGTGGCCAAGGCCGGGGACGAGGACGGCCACCCGCTGATGGGCGGCACGCTGATCTGCGATCCGAACGGTAAGATCGTCGCCGAGCTTCCCGGCGAGGCCGACGGGGTGATCGTGCACGCCTGCGACCTCGACGAGACCCGGTTCGGCAAGGAGACGATCTTCGACTTCGCCCGCCACCGCAGGCCCGAGCATTACGGCCGCATCACCGCCCAGACCGGCGCGGTGATGCCCGAGTGACGTCAGGCCAGCCGAGATCAGGCGACCGCCACGATGCCGATCGCCATCGCGACCGCGGCCTGGCTCGGGTCGATGACCGGGATGCCGAGCTCCTGCTCGAGCCCGCGCCGGTGAACCGCCATGCCGGCGCAGCCCATCACGACGGCGCCCGCCCCGTCCCGGTCGCGCAGGTCGCGGCCGACGGCGATCATCCGGGCGAGCGTGTCCGTGCCGCTCGCGGTCTCGGCCACCGTCATCTCCAGGGCCCGCTCGCCCGCGAGGCGGTCGATCACGCCCATCTGGCGCAAGGCCCGCAGGTGGCGCGGGATCGACCGGCTCGCCACCGCGATGACGCCGAACCGGTCGGCCCGCGCCAGCGCCGTCAGCACCCCGCACTCGGCGATGCCGAGTACCGGCCGGTCGGTCGCCTCGCGGCAGACGTGCAGGCCGGGATCGGAGTAGCAGGCGATGACATAGGCATCCGCCGCCTCGCGCCGCACGAGGTCGCGCAGCGGCAAGGCCACCTGCTCGACGTCGGCCTGCGACTGGATGCCGAACGGCCCCTCGGCGAGGGCCCGGCACTCGACGACGATCCCGGGACGGGCGAGCGGCGCCAGCGCGCGATCGAGGCCGCGGGTCACGACGTCGTTCGAGTTCGGGTTGACGACGAGGATGCGCCGGTCGCGAGCCGAATCGGTCTTCTGCATGATGGTCTCCGGGTGTGTCAGACCTTCAGACTAGCAAGTTTCGGACGAGGAGCGTTTGTATGAGTGAGCCCGCCTTCGACACCGTCATCCGCGGCGGCACCGTCGCCACCGCGAGCGACGTCTTCTCCGCCGATCTCGGCATCCGCGACGGCCGGATCGCGGCGATCGGCCTCGGTCTCGCCGCCGGCCGGCAGGAGATCGACGCGACGGGCAAGCTGGTCCTGCCGGGCGGCATCGACAGCCACGCCCATATCGAGCAGCTCTCGGCCTCCGGGCTGATGAACGCCGACACCTGGGAGAGCGCCACCCGCTCGGCGGCGCTCGGCGGCACCACCAGCGTCATCGCCTTCGCGGCCCAGCACGTCGGCATGGATCTCGCGCAGGTGGTCGAGGACTACACGGCGCTTGCCGCACGCGGCGCGGTGATCGACTACGCCTTCCATCTCATCGTGGCCGACGCGACCGAGAAGGCCCTGGGCCAGGACGTCCCGGCGCTGGCGAAGGCGGGCCACACCTCGCTCAAGGCGTTCATGACCTACGACCGCCTGCGGCTCGCCGACGAGGCGCTGCTCGACCTGATGGCGGCGGCCAAGGAGGTGGGGGCCCTCGTCTGCGTCCACGCCGAGAATCACGGGCTGATCGCCTTCGCCAGCCGGCAGCTCCTCAAGGAGGGCAAGACCGCGCCGAAGTACCACGCCGCCAGCCACCCGCGCCTGTCGGAATCGGAGGCGTTCGAGCGGGTGGTGCGGTTCTCGCAATATCTCGACCAGCCGGTGATGATCTTCCACGTCTCGACCGAGGAAGGCGCCGCGATCCTGCGCCGGGCCCGCGGCGAGGGCGCCAAGGTCTATGCCGAGACCTGCCCGCAATACCTGTTCCTCACCGAATCCGACCTCGACCGGCCGGGGCTGGAGGGGGCGAAGTGGATGTGCTCGCCGCCGCTCCGCGAGACCCGCGACCAGGACGCCCTGTGGCGCGCCCTCGACCTCGGCGACCTCCAGACCGTGTCCTCGGACCACGCGCCCTACCGCTACGACGAGACCGGCAAGCTCAAGGCGGGGCCGTCCGCGACCTTCAAGGAGATCGCCAACGGCATGCCGGGCCTGCAGATGCGTCTGCCGCTGCTCTTCGACGCCATGGTGTCGGGCGGGCGGCTCGGCCTCAGGAAGTTCGTCGAGATCACCGCGACGGCGCCGGCCCGGATCTACGGCCTTTCGAACAAGGGCTCGGTGGCGGTCGGGATGGATGCCGACCTCGTCGTCTGGGACCCGGACCGGCGCGTCACGCTCTCGGACGACATGGTCGAGGACCGCACCGGCTTCACCCCCTATGCCGGCCGCACCCTGACCGGCTGGCCCGAGACGGTGCTCTGCCGCGGCCGGGTGATCGCCGAGGGCGACGCGGTGACGGCGCAGGCCGGCAGCGGCGCGCCGATCCGGCGGGGATAGGCGGGGGACCATCCGTGCCTGCCGTGCGGCGATGATTAGCCCGCGCGGGCTCGACCGCGGCGGCAAAGTCACGGTGACGGGAGATCGTTCATCCGTCGTTCGATCGCGGGGCGTTTCCTGCGCCGGCGGACGCGAACCGCCCTAGGTTCACGTCTCGATCGAGGAGCTGCCCCGCTGTCAATCGCCGAATCGACCGCCCATCGCCCGCCGCGCAGCCGGTTCTGGGCCGCGTTCCAGGCGACCGAGTCCCTGCGCACCCGCCCCTGGCTCGGCGAGTGCGTGGCGCTCGCCGCGACGGCGGTCGCCCTGGCCCTGCGGCTCGCCGTCGACGACGTGCTGCCGCCGGGCTTTCCCTACCTGACCTTCTTCCCGGCGGTCATCCTCACCACGTTCTTCTGCGGCCTGCGTCCCGGCATCACCTGCGCGGCGCTGAGCGGGCTGTCGGCCTGGTACTTCTTCCTGCCGCCGAGCCAGACCTTCATCCTCTCGGCGCAATCCGCGCTGGCGCTCGCCTTCTACGTCTTCATCGTCGCGGTCGACATCGCGCTGATCCACATCATGCACAGGGCGCGCGAGCGGCTGCGCCACGAGCGCGCCGTGACGGCCGGGCTCTACGAGCAGCAGCGCACCATGTTCCAGGAGCTGCAGCACCGGGTGGCGAACAACATGCAGTTCGTCGCCGCGCTCCTGACGCTGCAGAAGCGGCGGGTCGGCGACGACCCGAAGGCGGCGCTCGCCGCCCTCGACGAGGCGCGGGTGCGGCTCGAGACGATCTCGCGCATCCACCGCCGGCTCTACGACCCGGAGCGGATCAGCCTGCCGGTCGGCCAGTACCTGCAGGAGCTCTGCGGCGACCTCCTCGACGCGACCGGCGCGCGCAACATCGTCTGCCTCGTCGACGTCGCCCCGGTGCGCTTCGACCTGACGCGGCTCACCACCCTGTCGCTGCTGGTGGTCGAGGTGGTGACCAACGCCCTCAAGCACGCCTTTCCGGACGGCGCCCGCGGCACCATCACGATCCGCATCGAGGCGACCGCGCCGAAGCGGATGGCGCTCACCATCGCGGATGACGGCCGCGGGATCCCGGCCGGGTTCGACCCTGAGGCGAGCCGCAGCCTGGGGATGCGCATCGCGCAGGGCCTCGCCTCCCAGCTCGACGGCACGCTGACCTATGCCGGCGGCCCCGGCACCGTGGTGCGGCTCGACTTCGCCGCGGCCGCCTGACGGGTCAGGCGAGGCGCAGCAGCAGCGCCGCGGCGGCGACGATCAGTACCGCGAAGGTCGCCAGGATGCCGCCGCCGCGGCAGGCGAATTGCCGGGGCGAGTTCGGCGGCGCCGTCATGCCGAACGGGTGCAGCACCCGGCCGACCAGCAGCACGACCAGCAGGCCCTGCACCAGGGTCCGGCTCGCCCCGTGGGCCTCGAGCAGGCCGACGAGGAGCAGGATGAACGGCACGTACTCGGCGAAGTTGGCCTGGGAGCGGGCGCGGTGCAGCAGCACGGCGTCGCCGCCGTCGCCGTGCAGCACGTTGGCGGAGAGCCGCCGGGCCATCACCCAGCCGGAGAGGCCGGCGAAGAGGAGCGCCAGCACGGCGCCGTAGCCGGCGGTCAGGGACGGGAACACCATGGGCGATCAGGCTCCGGGCAGGCGGGTGGGTTCGTGGATCGGGCAGCCGTTGCGCTCGGCCCGGAAGCCGGCCGAGCGCGGATAGACGGCACGGCGCGCCCGCATCACCGAGCCGAGGGGCCGGTGCGCCGCGATGCCGTGCCACGGGCTGAAGGCGAGGCCGTCGTCGAGGGTGCGGACCTTCTCGTCGCTCCAGCTCTCCTGCGGGGCGACCGTGATCCGGGCGACCGGGAGGTAGGGGCTCGCCTCCTCCGGCCAGGGGACCGAGGCGTCCTCGACCGGCATCGCCTCCCGGTCGGTGAGGAGCTGGGCGCGCAGCTCCCACACGCCCTCATGCGCCGCGAAGAACGCCGAGACCGCCTCGCGCAGGCCGTTCGGCCGGCCGTTGACGGTCAGGGCGGCACCGGTAAGGGCGGTGAGCGCCGGCGAGACCGGGGCGAGCGCGACCTTGGCGACGTAGTCGCCCCAGCGCAGGGGGGCCTGGCTGTAGAAGGTCTCGCCGAGGATATGGGTCTCGGGGTGTCCGCCGAGGGCGATCAGCGTCGGGCTCTTGCCGCCCACCGCCTCGACCGCGGTCTCGATCCCCCGCAGGGCGGCGGAGACGACCTTCTTGAGCACCTGCGGCGTGTCGGTGGTGGCGGCGAGCAGCTTCAGGCTCTTGAGGAAGGCCTTGGCGTCCGGCGCCGTGAAGGCGGGGGCGTTCGCCATCACGAAATCCTGGGTGTCGCCCCCGGCGTCCGGCAGCCGCTCGCCGGGCACGCCGATCACCTTGAGGGCGAGGCCGCGCGGCGTCGAGACGCTGTCGTCGAGGACGTCGCCCGGGTTGGTCGAGAGGCGCAGCACGACGTCGTAGCCGCCCGGCGCCGCGAACACGCCCTGCGCCAGCGGTGTCGGCAGGTCGGGCAGCACGGTGAGCCGGCCGGTGAGCAGGCCGTGGCTCTTGGCGTGGACGCCGCGCACCGCGTGGCCGTAATCCTTCAGCGTCGTCTCCTGGATCCCGGCGAAGACCCGGATCATCTCGGCCTGCACCTCCGCCTCGTCGGGCTGCACGGTCTCCAGGGAGGGATCGAAGCGAACCGGTGACGGCATCGGGGCGGGCCTCGTTCTGTCGGGACGACGCTGGGGAGCGCCGCTGCGGCAACGGCCCGGCCCCGCCGACGTTCCCGCGCGATCGTCTCGCGCGCGATGGATCGCGTCTCGCGGCGATGGAACGGCCGCCTCGGTCGCCCGGCTCTCGGTTTCGAGACCCGCCCGTTGCAAGCCGTGACGGAACCGGCGGGCACCCGCGCGCTTGGTGGCGCAGGCCCGTCCGGGCCTGCACCCCTTGCCCGTTGAGGAACCCGCCCCATGAGCATCACCGGGAGCATCGCCGGCGCCCTCGGTCTGACCCCGGCCCGCAAGGTCCGCTACGCCGTGGTGGGCCTCGGCGACATCGCGCAGGGGGCGATGCTGCCGGCAGTGGCCCATACGGGCAATTCCGAGATCGCCGCCCTGGTGACGGGCGATCCCGAGAAGGCGCGGGCGCTCGGCGCGCGCTACGGCGTCCCGGCCACCTACTGCTACGAGCAGTTCGGCGCGATGCTGCGCTCCGGCGCGGTCGACGCGATCTACCTCGCGACGCCGAACTGGCGCCACGCCGAGTTCGCCGTGCCGGCCCTGCAGGCGGGGATCCACGTCCTGGTCGAGAAGCCGCTGGAGGTCTCGCCGGTCCGCTGCCGGGCGATCCTCGACGCCGCCCGGGCCTCGCGCGCCAAGGTGATGGTCGCCTACCGGCTGCATTTCGAGCCGGCGACCCTGGCCGTTCTCGACCGCGTGCGCGCCGGCCGGCTCGGCGACGTCCTGGCCTTCACCTCGACCTTCTCGCAGCGGCTCTCGCCGGACAACCACCGGGCGCGGAACGGCGTCGCGGCGGGCCCGGTCTTCGATCTCGGCCCCTACCCGGTCAACGCCGCGCGGGCGATCTTCGGGGCGGAGCCGACGGAGGTGGTCGCCGCGGTCGGGTCGCGCAGCCCGGATTCGGGCCTCGGCGACTTCGACCACACCGTGGCGGCGACCCTGCGCTTTCCCGGCGACCGGCTGGCGCAGCTCGTGGTGTCCTATGTCGGCCACGCCCACGACGCCTACACGGTGCTGGGCACGGAAGGCCGCCTCACCGCCGATCCCGGCTATCTCTTCGGCAGGCCGCTCGAGCTCGTCACCGTCCTGGGCGGGGAGCGCGAGCACGAGCGGTTCGAGGCCACCGACCAGTTCGGCGGCGAGCTGAAGTACTTCTCCGACTGCATCCTGGCGGACCGCGACCCGGAGCCCGACGCCGAGGAGGGCTATGCCGACCTCCGCGTGCTCGACGGCATCGTGCGGGCGCTCGAGAGCGGCGGCTCGGTGACCCTGGAGCCCTTCACCCGCGAGACGCGGATCGACACCCGGGCCCAGGAGCAGCGCCTCCGTCCCGTCGCCTCGCCCCCGCGCGTCGACGCATCGGCACCCGCCCGGTAGACCCCGGGGGCCGGAGAACCGATTTTTCCGCCGCACGGTGCCGTCCGTGGTCGAGGAGAAGATCGTGCTGCAAAAAATCGTCATCGCAGCATGAAACGTCTCCGATCCGGCGGCTCTTTGGGATCGGCATCCGTTGACCGCCGGCCATGGCCCGGCTTCAATGCACGGGCGGGCCGGTGCGTCGCGGCCGGCCCGCCGACGATCCCGCGGGCGCCGCTCGCCCCTCCCCGAGGAGCCCAGTCCATGCCCGCCGCCGTCAAGACCCGCGCCCTGATCGACCGCAGCCGGTACCTCGCCTGGAACGCCCTGACGGTCCTCGTCTTCGTGGTGCTGACGGCCTACGTGGCGCGCGCGTAAGCGCCGGCCCGCCCCCTCACCCCTCGCGATCCCGCACCAGCCCGAGCGATTCTTCCAGGACTCCGAGCAGCCGCTCGAAATCCCGCTTCTGCGCCTCGCTGAAGCCGGAGAGCAGCGCGTCCTCCCGCGCCCGCAGGATCGGCACCAGCTCGGCGTAGGTCGCCCTCCCGGTCGCCGTGAGCCGGAGCATGATCTCGCGCCGGTCGTCGCCGCCCTCGAGGCGCTCGACGAGACCGAGCTCGATCAGGTGGCTCACCGCGCGGCTGATCCGCGACTTGTGCGTGCGGGTGCAGCGCACGACGTAGGCCGCACTGCGCGGGTCGTCGTGCTGGCCCAGGGTCGCCAGCACCCGCCATTCCGGGATGTCGATGCCGAAGCGCGCGTAGTCGGCCGCCAGCGCCTGGCTGAACTCGGTGGCGAGCCGGTTGAGCCGGAACGGCGAGAAGCTGAGCAGGTTCAGACGGTCCATCGGGTCCGGGTCGCGCCCCTTGACGGTTGCTTTCGCAACACCCTACATAAAGTTGCAAGCGCAACAAACAACGCGCGGTCGCGGCGGAACGGCTGCGGCACGAGACGATCACGGGAGCGAATCGCATGAGCAAGGGCTTCGCCAGCCAGGGCGACCTCGCCGAGAAGCAGGAGACCTTCTCCGAACTCGCCCCCGGCGTCTATGCCCTGACCGCCGAGGGCGACCCGAATTCCGGCATCGTCGTCGGTGACGATTCGGTGCTGGTGATCGATGCCCGCGCCACCCCGCGCATGGCCGGCGACCTCGTCGCCCGGGTCCGCGAGGTCACCGACAAGCCGATCCGCCACATCCTCCTCACCCATTACCACGCCGTGCGGGTGCTCGGCGTCGCCGGCTACCCCGACCGGGTCAACGTCATCGCCAGCGACGTCGCCCGGGCGATGATCGTCGAGCGCGGGCAACAGGACATGGACTCCGAGATCCAGCGCTTCCCGCGGCTCTTCCGCGGGCGCGAGGAGATCCCGGGCCTGACCTGGCCGACGCTCACATTCCACGGCGAGATGACCCTGTGGCTCGGCTCGCGCGAGGTGCGGATCGTCCATGCCGGGCGCGGCCACACCGCCGGCGACACCATCGCGTGGCTGCCGAAGGAGAAGGTCCTGTTCTCCGGCGACCTCGTCGAGTACGGCGCCACCCCCTATTGCGGCGACGCGCATTTCCAGGACTGGCCCGCCACCCTCGACCGGCTGGAAGCGCTCGGGGCCGCCGCCCTGGTGCCCGGCCGCGGCGAGGCGCTGACGACGCCGGAGCGGATCCGCGAGGGGCTGGAGGGCACCCGCGCCTTCCTGCGCGACCTCTACGCCATCGCCCGCGAGGGCGTGGCGGCCGGCCACGACCTCAAGGCGGTCTATGCCCGGGCGATGGGCGAGATGAGGCCGACCTATGGGCACTGGGTCATCTTCGAGCATTGCATGCCCTTCGACGTCAGCCGCGCCTACGACGAGGCGAAGGGCATCGACACGCCGCGGATCTGGACCGCCGCGCGCGACATCGAGATGTGGCGCGCCCTGGAGGGGTGACGCTCCCGAGGCCGGCACGCCTGGACGACGCCCGGATCAACCGGGCGCGTCCTTCGAGGAGACACTGGAGAGGCCGCCGATGAGCACGCCCCGCTACGCCTCGCCCGCACCGCCGGACCTCGATGGCGACGGTCCTCGCCGGCCGGTCGTGGTGATCGGCGCCGGTCCGGTCGGCCTCACCTGCGCCCTCGACCTCGCGACCCGCGGCGTGCCGGTCCTGGTGCTCGACGACGACGACACCGTCGCGACCGGCAGCCGGGCGATCTGCTGGGCCAAGCGCACCCTCGAGATCTGGGACCGGCTCGGCGTCGGGAGCCGCATGGTCGACAAGGGCGTAACCTGGAACACCGGGCGCGTCTTCCACGGCGCGCGCGAGCTCTACCGCTTCGACCTCCTGCCCGAGGGCGGGCACCGCCGCCCCGCCTTCGTCAACCTGCAGCAATACTACGTCGAGGAATTCCTGATCGACCGGGCCGGCGACTTCCCGGACCTGATCGCGCTGCGCTGGAAGAGCGCCGTCACCGGCCTCGTCCAGACCGGCGACGGCGTGCGCCTGACCGTGGACTGCCCGCACGGGACCTACGGGATCAACGCCGCCTGGGTGATCGCGGCCGACGGGGCCCGCTCGCCCACCCGCACCCGGATGGGCCTGCCCTTCCCCGGCCAGCGCTTCGAGGAGCGCTTCCTGATCGCCGACGTCACGATGGAGGCCGGCTTCCCGACCGAGCGCCTGTTCTGGTTCGAGCCGACCTTCCACAGCGGCCAGAGCGCCCTCCTGCACCGCCAGCCCGACGGCGTGTTCCGCCTCGACTTCCAGCTCGGGCCCGACGCCGACCCCGAGCTGGAGCGCCGGCCGGACCGGGTGATGCGGCGGGTGCGGGCGGTGGTCGGCGAGGAGACGCCGGTCTCCCTCGCCTGGTGCTCGGTCTACTCGTTCCGCTGCGCCCGGCTCGCGCGCTTCGTCCACGGCCGGGTGATCTTCGCCGGCGACAGCGCCCACGTGGTGAGCCCGTTCGGGGCGCGGGGCGGCAATGGCGGCGTCCAGGATGCCGACAACCTGTGCTGGAAGCTCGCCCTGGTCCTGGCCGGCCGGGCGCCGGAAGCGCTGCTCGCCACCTACGACGAGGAGCGCGGGCACGCCGCCGACGAGAACATCCGGCAATCGAGCCGCACCACCGCCTTCATGACCCCGCAGAGCGGCCCCGAGCGCGGCTTGCGCGACGCCGTGCTGGCGCTCGCCGCCGAGGCGCCCTTCGCCCGCGCGCTCCTCAATGCCGGCCGGCTGTCGCGCCCCTGCAGCCTCGCCGGCCTGTCGCTGCAGACCCCGGATACCGCCCCGTTCGCGGCCGGTCCCGAGCCCGGCACCGCCTGCCCCGACGCCCCGGTGACCGACGCGGACGGCCGTCCCGCCTGGCTCCTCGACCGGCTCGGCGGGCCGTTCACGCTCCTCGTCTTCGCCGGGGAGACCGCACCGGACCTCACGTCGCTCGCCGGTCTCGGCATAGGGGGCGATCTGCGGGTCGTCGTCGTCGCGCCGTCTCCCCTCGGCGTGCCCGGGGCCGAGATCCTGCACGATCCCCACGGCCTCGCCGCCGCGCGCTACGGCGCTGCTCCCGGCACCGCCTACCTGATCCGGCCCGACGCCCACGTGGCGGCGCGCCTCCCCGCTCCCGATCAGGCCGCCATCGCCCGGGCGCTCGCCCGCGCCACCGGCCGTCCCGATCCCGCGATCCGGGAGGCGGCGTGATGCCCCTCCGGCAGGATGACGGCTTCTCCGGCCGCGCCGACGACGTCTACGAGATCCTGGTCCGCGGGTTTCACGGCCTCGACGAGGCCGGGAGCGCGGCCATGACCCGGCGCCTCGTCCTGATCCTCGCGCACGAGGTCGGCGATCCGGAGGTGATCCGCGAGGCGGTCGCCCTGGCGCGGCGGACCGTGCGGGCGGAGCCGGCAGCGGATCCGGACCCGGCGAGCGCCTGAGCGCAGCGGTCCCATGCCGCACGGTACACGACACCGCGACCTCGGCCCGACCATAGGGGCGGACGATCCTCGCGAGCTCCCCCTTTCCCGGACGACTGAAACGACGTGGAAGGAGATCCGGGATCCAGCGGAAAAAGTGCCGCGAAGCGGCTCGATATTCTGCAGCGTTGCAGACAGGCGGACGCTTCGCGACTTGTCATGCTGG
>NZ_LWHQ01000052.1 GCF_001653715.1 Methylobacterium platani | reverse complement strand
GGCTCGATAGTCTGCAGCGTTGCAGACAGGCGGACGCTTCGCGACTTTTCAGGCTGGATCCCGGATCTCCTTCCGCTGACGCTCCAGTCGTCCGGGAAAGGGGGTCGGCCAACGATGGGCCGCGAGGCCGACCGCAGGGCGACGGAGCTCGTGTCGTGGACCGTGGGCAGGCCAACGCTTCGCCCGCTTGGGTTCTTGTTTTGTCGCAGATTCTTGGCGCCGAACCGGTAATCACTTCGGCGAGATCTGCTTAGCGCCCGGACGGGACGGCCCCGCCGGCATCCGGGCTCGGCGCGGTCCCGGCGGCCGCGTCCAGCTCCCCCTGGCAGGGGGCGCTGATGCGGGCGTAGTTGCGGCGCAGGCAGCGCTCGATGCGCCGCGTGTCCGGCACGTCGCGCGAGCACAGCGTCATCGCGTCGGTCATGCAGGCCAGGCGCTGCCGCTCGGTGCCCTGGGCGCCCGCCTCGGCGGGGACCAGACACGCCAGGATTCCGGCCGCTGCCGCCAGGGTGGCGGCGCGGGTCAACGGCATCGACATTCGACCTCTCCGGCTCTTTCCGAAGCGTTCAACACCAGCCGGGCCTTCCGGTTCGCGGCAGAGGTGGATTGCGCTCCGGGAAGGGCGGGGCGGCCGGGCGCGGGGCGCCTGACGAAACCGTAATCTTCGCGCCACGGGCCGGTCAGGGCCGCCGGCCATAATGGCCCCATCGAACGGCCGCCGGCGCGGCCATCGTGAGACGGAGCCTCAGAGAACCCCGATGTCCCAGACCACCGACCATTCCCGCGACACCGCCTCCGCGACCCGCCGCTTCCACCGCAAGGCCCTTACCTCCGTGGCGGCCGTCACCCTGGTGGCCACCGGCGCGCTGGGCACCGCCTTCCTGCCGCCGAGCACCCCGGCCTACGCCCAGGCCCTGCCGCAGACCCCGATCACCGCGGCCGAGCACCCGCCGGGCAGCTTCGCGCCGATCGTCAACCGGGTGAAGCCGGGCGTCGTCTCGGTGAAGGTGAAGCTGAAGGACGACGCCTCGGACGACGAGGAGGGCGGCGGCCAGCAGGCCCCGCAGAACGTGCCGCCGCAGCTGCGCGAGTTCTTCCGCCGCTTCGGCGAGGGCGGCCCGGGCGGCGGCATGCAGCGCCCGCAGCGCCACGGCGGCGGCGCGGCGCAAGGGTCTGGCTTCTTCATCTCGGCCGACGGCTACGTGGTGACCAACAACCACGTCGTGAACAACGCCAAGTCGGTCGAGGTCACCCTCGACGACGGCCGCACCCTGCCGGCGAAGATCATCGGCACCGACCCGAAGACCGACCTCGCGCTCCTCAAGGTCACCGACGGCGCGCCCTTCCCCTACGTGAAGCTCGCCCACGGCGCGCCGCAGGTCGGCGACTGGGTGGTGGCGATCGGCAACCCGTTCGGCCTCGGCGGGACGGTGACCGCCGGCATCGTCTCGGCCCGCGGCCGCGACATCGGCGCCGGCCCCTACGACGACTTCCTGCAGATCGACGCGCCGATCAACAAGGGCAATTCCGGCGGGCCGACCTTCAACGTCTCCGGCGAGGTGGTGGGCGTCAACACCGCGATCGCCTCGCCGTCCGGCGGCAACGTCGGCCTCGCCTTCGCGATCCCGTCCGAGACGGTGCAGGCGGTGGTCGACCAGCTGCGCGCCGACGGCAAGGTCGCCCGCGGCTATCTCGGCCTGCAGATCCAGCCGGTGACGAAGGACATCGCCGACAGCCTCGGCCTCGACAAGGCCAAGGGCGCGCTGGTGAACAGCGCCCAGGACGGCACGCCCGCCGCCAAGGCGGGCCTGAAGTCCGGCGACGTGGTCCAGGCGGTGAACGGCGAGCCGGTGACCGACGCCCGCGAGCTGTCCCGCAAGATCGCCTCGCTGAAGCCCGGCACCAAGGTGGACCTCACCTATGTCCGCGGCAACAAGACCGAGAACGCCCAGGTGACCCTCGGCACGCTGCCGAACGACACCAAGGTGGCGGCCAACGACAATGGCGGCAGCCGCGGCGACAGCCAGCCGCGGCTCGGTCTGAACCTCGCCCCGGCGGCCCAGGTCGGCGCCGGCCAGGAGGGCGTCGCGGTGATGGGCGTCGATCCCGACGGCCCGGCGGCGGCCAAGGGCATCCAGGAAGGCGACGTCATCCTCGACGTCGGCGGCCAGCCGGTCTCGACCCTGTCCGACGTCGCCACCCGCATCCGCGCCGCGGAGAGCGACGGCCGCAAGGCGGTGCTGATGCGGATCAAGAACGACAAGGGCACCCGCTTCGTGGCGATCGGCCTGCAGACGAAGAACGGCTGATCCTTCGAGCGCGACACGATGCGCCGGCCCCGCGAGGGGCCGGCGTTCTCGCGTCCGGTGGCGGGGTCGAGCGGCGCCGTCACACCCGGCACAGCCGGGCGAGCCGCCGGCCGGAGACCCGGCCGCGGGCGGTGCCGTCGGTCTGCAGCGCCTCGCCGGCGAGCGCGATCCGGGTCGGGTTCTCGATCAGGGTGTAGCGGGTGCGGCCGGTCGGCAGGCCGAACTGCAGGGCCCACAGCCGCAGGGCCGCGCAGAAGCCGCGCAGGGTCCCGGGGCCGAAGCGCAGCGGATCGAGCACCGGCGCGACCGCGGCGGCGCCGTAGGGCAGAGCGCGGAACCCCGCGAGCAGGCCGGAGCGCCCGTCCGCCAGCCCGAAGGCGGCGCTCGACTCGACGCCGAGCGCCCCGGCGCGGTCGGGCGGGACGCTCGTCACGGCGAGGGTCACCGGTTGCTCGGTCACCACCACCACGGCGCGGTCGGGCGCCCCGGCGAGATCGATCGCGAGCGGCCGGTAGCCGGCCCCGGCCTCCCGCGGCGCGGTGAAGACGAGGCCGATCAGGTCGAGGGCGGTGGCCGAGCCCGACACCCGGTCGGGATGGGCGGTCCAGCCGATCAGCCGCGCGCGCTGGGCGGCGCGTTCGGCCGCCACGTCGGGGATCTGGATGTCGGGATCCGGCAGCGTGCCCCGGATCGGCGGGGCCGGCTCGGTGGCCGTGCAGATCGGGCAGGGGCGCCCGGGACTCTCGGTCCAGGTGTTCGAGGGCCTGATGGCGGAGGTTGGGGCGTCGGGGGACTTCGTGTCGGACGTCTTGGCCTCGGACGTCCTGGCCTCAGATCCGGCTTCGTCCGCTCCGGCCTCGCGCGGCGGCCGGCGGGCCGGAGCGTCGGCGGGGGCCGTGAGGGGAGCCTGGGCCGCCTCGCCCGCCGGGCGTGGGCGCAGCAGGCCGATGCGCGGATCGAGGACCGCGATCACGGCGAACGGAATGGCGACGGCGGCGAGTGCCGCCAGGCCGAGGCCGAATCGCCCGTTTCCGTCCCGCACGCTCCACCGCCCCGCTCTGCGCAACCCTCGGCGCGACGAAGCCAGTATGCCCTCATCCCGGTGGAAAGTGCATCCGCGACAAAGACTTAGATGAAAAAACCTGGGGATGGCCGCGAAGCGCCCTTGCGTTCTGCCCCTGCGGCATCGTGCAGGGAGGAGCCGGCCCGCTCGGGCCTCGCGACGGCGACGACCGGCCGGGGCGTGACAAGTCGCGCGTGCCGGACGCGCGGGGCCGGGCGGCTCAGGCGGCGCGCCGGGCGAGGAAGGTCCGGGCCTCGGCCCCGCCGCGCAGGAAGCCGTAGACCAGCACCGGCCAGCAGAACAGCAGCACCGCCAGCGGCGGCGACATCTGCCAGCCGACGATCGCCCCGACGATGCCCGCCGCCGAGCCGACGAAGCGGAAGTAGAAGACCGGCACCGCGACCACGAGGGCGAGCAGCACCGGCACGCCCAGCACCGCCGTCAGCCCGGCCTGCACCGCCAGGAGGTTGGTCACGCCCATGGCGAGGAACACCAGGAAGGCGGCAATCTGCATCATCGTCGTCGGTCTCTCGCGCGCTTGCGACTCGTGCAGGCCATGGAGACAGCCGAGCATGGCTTTTTGTGGGGCGCCGGGACCGCGGGCGGCGGGTTTTCGCACCGCGCCCGCCATCCGTGCCCGGTTGCACCACCGCCGACGACCCTCGGAGGATGCACACCCGCCACATCGGGGGCCGGCCCCGCTCCCATTTAACCGTGATCTCCCTTCCCCGGCCGCATCGACTGGGATCAAGTCGAGACAAGCGCGGACGGCCACAGATCCGCGGACGTGACAATGCGAGGGGAAGCGATGGACGTGCGGGGGCTGCTGACCCAAGTCCAGTCCAATATCGGTGCGACGTGCGACCGGGCGGTTCGGCAGGCATCATTGATCGAGACCCGCGAGCGCGACGGGCATTCGACCGAGACCGAGCGGAACGTCCTGCGCGGCATGCGGGTGTCCCTCGGCCTCGAGTACCATCAGGAGGAACGGCTGCTCGCCGTCCTGGCCGGCGAGGCCGGGGACGCGGGACCGCCCGCACCCGCCCGCCGGCTCTGCCACCGCGGCGCCGGGGCGGACTGCCCGCTGCCGATCCGCTGCTGCGCCATCCTGGCGGCGACGCTCACGCCGTGGGCGCCCGCGGCGGCCGCCCCGCGCTGATTCGCGAGATCCCCCTTCCGCGCCGGCCGCGGGTGCATCCAGCCTGAGGCGCGGCCGCCACACCGGCGGCCCCGTCCGCCGCCGCTCCCCTCGGGCGGGCGTCGCGGCCCGGGGCCCTGTGGCGCCGGAGCACTGGCGGCCGGGCGGGGCGCGGCGGTCATGATGTCCGCCGGACGCTTCTCCCGAGAGATCCCCTCCACGCGAGTCCAGGAACCCGCCGCCTTGCCCGCCACCTTGCCCGCCCTGCTGGCGCCCGCGTCGAACGCGCCGCTCTTCCTCCACCTCGCCGGATCGCTGGTCTTCGTGGCCGCCGCCGGTCGCGGCATCGGCTGGGCCCTCGACGCCTGGGTGCGGCGTGCGCCGCCCGCGCCGGAGGAGCGTCCCGCGCCGCCGCCTCAATCCGGCGCCCGCAGCCGGTAGCCGATTCCGGTCTCGGTCAGGATGATGCGCGGGCGCTCCGGCTCCGGCTCGAGCTTCTGGCGCAGCTGGCGCACGTAGACCCGCAGGTATTGCGGGTCGGCCGCCGAGCCCCAGACCTCGCGCAGCAGGTGGGCGTGGGTCAGCACCTTGCCGGCATGGAGCACGAGCAGGCGCAGCACGTCGTATTCCTTCGGCGACAGCTTCACCTCGCGCTCCCCCACCCGCACGATCCGGCGCACGAGGTCGACCGACAGCTCGCCGGCCCGGAAGACCGGGCGCTCGCCGCCGACCGCGAGCTGGTGGCGCAGCGCGTTGCGCATCCGGGCCAGAAGCTCGTTCATGCCGAACGGCTTGGTGACGTAGTCGTCCGCCCCGAGATCGAGGGCCTCGACCTTGCCGGCCTCGTCGTCGCGACTCGACAGCACGATCACCGGCAGGTCGGGCCGGCGGGCGCGGATCTGCGCCAGGAGCGCGTGGCCGGCGATGTCGGGCAGGCCGAGATCGAGGATGGCGAGCGCGAAGGCCTCGCGCTCCAGGAGGTCGAGGGCGGTGCGGCCGTTTTGGGCCTCCGCCACCGCGTAGCCCTGGCTGCCGAGGCCTACCCGCAGGAGCTTGCGGATCGGCGGCTCGTCGTCGATCACCAGGATGCGGGGGTCGTTCGTCACGCGGCGTCCTCCAGGGCGGCGCGGGGCACCGGCAGCGTCAGGGTGAAGGCGGCCCCGGTCCGGTCCGGGCGGTTGCGGGCGGTAATCCGCCCGCCCATCGCCTCGACGAAGCCGCGGGAGATGGCGAGGCCGAGGCCCGTCCCGGCCCGGACCCGGTCGCTCTTCCTCACCCGGTAGAAGGTGTCGAAGATCCGCTCCTCGTCGCCCACCGGGAGGCCCTCGCCCTCGTCGAGGATCGTCAAGGAGACCGTGTCCCCCTCGCGCCACCCCTCGATCCGCACCAGGCTGCCCTCGGGGGCGTACTTGGCGGCGTTGTCGAGGAGGTTGAACAGCACCTGCTCCGTCAGCACCGCGTCGAGGCTCAGGACGGGCAGGCCGGCATCCAGGGCCAGCGCGACGCGGTGATGGGCCAGGATCTTGGCCGTGCGCTCGAGCGCCGTGCCGACGATCTCGGCGAGGTCGTGGGGGGCGAGGTTCGGCGCCACCGCGCCGGATTCGAGCTTCGTCATGTCGAGCAGGTTGGCGATGAAGCGGTTCAGCCGCTCGGCCTCGTCGACGATGGTCGCGAGCAGGTCGCCCTGCGCCTCCCGGTCGAGGGCGTCCCCGAGGTCGCGCAGGGTCGTGGCCGCGCCGAGCACCGCGGCGAGCGGCGTCTTGAGGTCGTGCGAGAGCGACGACAGCAGCGCCTGGCGCAGCCGGTCGGTCTCGGCCGAGCGCCGGGCGCGGTCGAGGTCCTCGACGAGGTGGACCCGCTCGATGGCGAGCGCCCCCTGGTCGGCGAGCGCGTCGAGGAGCCGGCGCTGGTCGGGGGTGAGGAGCGGCCCCGGCTTGTCGCCGTCGAGCCCGACCACCCCGACCATGCCGCGGCCGGTGCGCAGGGGCAGGAACAGGCGCTTGGCCCCCGGCAGGGTGTCGGCGCCGCGTCCCGCCGGGCGGCCGTGGTCGAAGGTCCATTTCGCCGCCGCGAGGTCGGCCTCGTCGAGGAAGTCCTCCGGCGGGTAGCCCGCCATCACGGTGACGGTGCCTGCATTCACGCCACCCGTCTCCGGCAGGAGCAGCACCACCCGCAGGCGCAGCATCAGGGCGATCTGGTAGGCGGTGGCCCACAGCACGTCGTCGAGGGTGCCGCAGCTCGCGAGCTTGCGCGAGAAGCCGTAGAGCGCCTCGGTCGCTCGGCTGCGCGCCCGCGAGATCGTCGCCTCGGCCCGCACCCGGCCGGCGAGGTTCGAGACCACCACCGCCACCAGGGTGAAGAAGAACAGCGCGACGACGTTGGTCGGGTCGGCGATGGTGAAGGTGTAGAGCGGCGGCAGGAAGAAGAAGTTGTAGGCGAGCGAGGAGGCCAGCACCGCGGCGAGCGACGGGTAGAGCCCGAAGCGCACCGCCACCGCCACCACGGCGGTGAGGAAGACGAGGTCGGTGCTCTCGTGCCCGAGCGAGGATTGCAGCACGAGCCCGAGGCCCAGCGCGCCCGCGACCGCGGCGAGCGCGGCGGCGTAGGGCAGGGCGCTCGGCGTCGGCGGGGCGGCGGTGCGCACGCCCTTGTGGGGGGCGGGTGCGCCTGCGATCTCCTCGCCGGCCACGACGTGGACGCTGATCGGGCCGGAGCGGCGCAGGAGGTCGTGCACCACCGAGCCGTTGAGGAGCTCGAACCAGCGCGAGCGGGTCGACTTGCCGATCACCACGTGGGTGACGTTGTGCTCGCGGGCGAAGGCCACCACGTCGTCGGCGATCCGGCCCTGGCTCGGCAGGGTCGCGGTCTCGGCCCCTAGGCGCTCGGCGAGCCGCAGGGTGTCGGCGATGCGGTCGCGCTCGGCCTCGCTCAAGCTTGCGCTGCGCCGGCTCTCGATGGTGAGCGCGGTGAACGGCGCCCGCAGCCGGTCGGCGAGGCGCTTGGCGGTGCGCACGAGGCTCGCCGAGCGCGGGTCCTCGCTGATGCAGACCAGCACCCGCTCGCCCGCCGCCCAGGGGCCCGGGATCGCGTGGGCCCGCATGTGGGTGACGAGCTGGTCGTCGACCTGCTGGGCGGTGCGGCGGAGCGCGAGCTCGCGGAGCGCCGTCAGGTTGCCGGGGGAGAAGTAGTGCCTGAGCGCCCGCTCGGCCTGGCGCGGCAGGTAGACCTTGCCCTCGCGCAGGCGCTGGATCAGGTCGCCGGGGGAGAGGTCGATGACCTCGATGTCGTCGGCCCGGTCGAGGATCGAATCCGGCACCGTCTCGCGCACCCGGATCCGGGTGATCTGCGCCACCACGTCGTTCAGGCTCTCGACGTGCTGGATGTTGAGGGTGGTGTGGACGTCGATGCCGGCCTGGAGCAGCTCCTCGACGTCGAGGTAGCGCTTCGGGTGGCGCGAGCCCGGGGCGTTGGTGTGGGCGAGCTCGTCGACGAGCGCCAGCTGGGGTTTCCGGGCCAGCAGCCCGTCGAGATCCATCTCGTCGAACGTGCCGCCGCCATACGGCACGATGCGGCGCGCCAGCACGTCGAGCCCGGCGACCAGGGCCTCGGTCTCGGGCCGGCCGTGGGTCTCGACGACGCCCACCACCACGTCGACGCCCTCGCGCCGGCGGGCATGGGCGCTCGTCAGCATCTCGTAGGTCTTGCCGACCCCCGGCGCGGCGCCGAGGAAGATCTTGAGGCGCCCGCGCCCGGGCGCCTCCCGGCGCGCCTGCGCCAGGAGCGCGTCGGGCGAGGGCCGCAGGCCTTCGCGCGGCCTGTCTTGCCTCATCGGGCCGCTCGCCTCATCGGGCCGCTTGCGCGTCGAGGGCGCGGTTGAGGGCGAGCACGTTGACCCGGCGCTCGCCGAGGAAGCCGAGGCTCGGCTCCTGCACCTGCCCGGCGACGAGGGCGCGCAGGGCGTCCTCGGAGATGCCGCGGGCACCTGCCACCCGGGGCACCTGGAACAGGGCGGCCTCGGGCGAGACGTCGGGGTCGAGGCCCGACCCCGAGGTGGTGACGAGGTCCTGCGGCACCGGGTCGTGGGGGTTCTCGGCCTTCAGCGCCGCGAGGTCGGCCTTCACCCGGTCGATCAGCGCCGGGTTGGTCGGCCCCAGGTTGGCACCGCCGGAATTGGCGGCGTTGTAGGGGGCGGCCACCGTCTTCGCGGCGTCGGCCGGATCGGGCGCCACGGTCGCCGAGGGGCGGCCGTGGAAGTAGCGCTCGCTGGTGAAGGCCTGGCCGATGAGGGCGGAGCCGACGAGCGTCCCGTCGGCGTTGCGGACGAGGCTGCCTTGGGCTTGCGCCGGGAAGAGCCGTTCGGCGACTCCCGTCATGGCGAGCGGGTAGGCGAGGCCGGTGACGAGGGTCAGGCCGGTGAGGAGCACGAGGGCGGGGCGGAGGTGCCGGAGCATGGCGGGGTCTCTCAAGCCAGATGGAGGGCGCTCACGGCGAGGTCGATCACTTTGATGCCGGCGAACGGCACCACGATCCCGCCGAGACCATAGATCAGGAGGTTGCGCCGCAGCAACGCGGCGGCGCCGACGGCGCGGTAGCTGACGCCGCGCAAAGCCAGCGGAATCAGCGCCACGATGATCAGCGCGTTGAAGATGATCGCCGACAGGATCGCGCTCTGGGGCGAAGCGAGCCCCATCACGTTGAGGGCCTGGAGCTGCGGGTAGAGCCCGACGAACATCGCCGGGATGATGGCGAAGTACTTCGCCACGTCGTTGGCGATCGAGAAGGTGGTGAGCGCGCCGCGGGTCATCAGCAGCTGCTTGCCGATCTCGACGATCTCGATGAGCTTGGTCGGGTCGGAATCGAGGTCGACCATGTTGCCGGCCTCGCGGGCCGCCACCGTGCCGGTGTTCATCGCCACGCCGACATCGGCCTGGGCGAGCGCGGGCGCGTCGTTGGTGCCGTCGCCGCACATCGCCACGAGCTTGCCTTGCGCCTGCTCACGCCGGATCAGCGCCAGCTTGTCCTCCGGCGTGGCTTGCGCGAGGAAGTCGTCGACGCCGGCTTCCGCCGCGATGGCGGCGGCGGTCATCGGGTTGTCGCCGGTGATCATCACCGTGCGGATGCCCATCCGGCGCAGCTCCGCGAAGCGCTCCCGGATGCCGCCCTTGACGATGTCCTTGAGGTGGACGACGCCGAGGAGCCGGCCGTCGCGGGCGACCGCGAGCGGCGTGCCGCCGGCCTTGGCGATCTCCTCGGCGATGGCCCGGACCTCCGCCGCCGCCGCCGGGTCGAGGCGGGGCTGCAGCACCCGGGCGGCGGCGCCGGTTCCGACCAGGGCCGGGGCGGCCTCCAGGCTGGCGATCACCGCCTCGACCGCGCCTTTCCGGATCGACGACCCGTCGAGGTCGATCCCCGACATCCGCGACTGCGCGGTGAACGGCACGAAGGTGGCGGCGAGGCTTCCCATGTCGCGGGCGCGGATGCCGTGCGCCTCCTTGGCGAGCACCACGATCGAGCGGCCCTCCGGCGTCTCGTCGGCGAGCGAGGCGAGCTGGGCCGCATCCGCCAGCGTGCCCGGGGTGACGCCGCGCACCGGGCGGAACTCCGTCGCCTGGCGGTTGCCGAGCGTGATCGTGCCGGTCTTGTCGAGGAGCAGCGTGTCGACGTCGCCCGCCGCCTCGACGGCCCGGCCCGACATCGCCAGCACGTTGAAGCGCACCAGCCGGTCCATGCCGGCGATGCCGATCGCCGAGAGCAGCGCCCCGATCGTGGTCGGGATCAGGGTGACGAACAGCGCCACCAGGACGGCCAGCGGGATCGCGCCGCCGGCATAAGCCGCGAAGCTCGGGATCGAGGCCACCGCGAACACGAACACGATGGTCAGGCCGGACAGCAGGATGTTCAGCGCGATCTCGTTGGGGGTCTTCTGCCGGGAGGCGCCTTCGACGAGCGCGATCATCCGGTCGATGAAGGTCGAGCCGGCGGCGGCCGTGATCCGCACCCGGATCCAGTCGGAGAGCACCTGCGTGCCGCCGGTCACCGCCGAGCGGTCGCCGCCGGATTCGCGGATCACGGGGGCGGATTCGCCGGTGATCGCCGCCTCGTTGACCGAGGCGATGCCCTCGATCACCTCGCCGTCCGACGGGATCACGTCGCCGGCCTCGACCAGCACCACGTCGCCGACCTTGAGCCCGGCACCCGGCACGGTCTCGTAAGGAGTCCGCGGGCCGCCGGGCGCGGCGGCGGGGCCGGCGAGGAGCTTCGCCGTCGTCTCGGTGCGGGTGCGGCGCAGCGAATCGGCCTGCGCCTTGCCGCGCCCTTCCGCCACCGCCTCGGCGAAGTTGGCGAACAGCACGGTGAACCACAGCCAGAGGATGATCTGGCCGGTGAAGCCGAGGTCCTGGCCGCCGGTGACGAGGTCGCGGACGAACAGCAGGGTGGTGAAGGCCGCCACGACCTCGACCACGAACATCACGGGGTTCTTCACCATCTGGCGCGGGTCGAGCTTGGTGACCGCGCCGAGGCAGGCCGGCCCGATCAGGCCGGCGCTCAGCAGGGAGGATTTCGGGAGGGAGGATTTCGGGGTGTGGGCCATGACCTTGGGATCCGGATGAGCCGGGAGGGCGGCGGCGCGCGGGCGCCGCCGGGATCGTCGGACTGGGTCGGGGAGCGTACGCCGTCACGGCGCCAGCGCCGCGCTCCCGAGCATGATCGCCGCCCAGAGCGCGCCGGAGCCGAGCAGCGCGAGGCCGGTGAGCGCCAGGACGATGTCGCAGGGCCGCAAGGCGGAGCGGTCGGCGAGCGGGGCGGAGCGCGGCCGGTGCCGGGACAGGCCCCGGCGCAGGCGGTCGGCGTGGGTGGTCATGGTCAGCCCCCCGCCGCCGCGAAGGTCTGGCCGGCCGAGCCCGCGAGGTGCTCGACGATGGGTCCGAGCGCCAGCGAGGGCAGGAAGGTCAGGCCGCCGAGGATCAGGATCACCCCGACGAGCAGGCCGACGAACAGGCCGCCATGGGTCGGGAAGGTCCCGGCGGAGGCCGGCACCGTCTTCTTCGCCGCGAGCGAGCCGGCGATGGCGAGCGCCGGGATGATGACGAAGAACCGGCCGACCAGCATGCCGGCCCCCAGCGTCAGGTTGTAGAACGGGGTATTGCCCGACAGGCCCGCGAAGGCCGAGCCGTTGTTCGCCGCCGCCGACGTGAAGGCGTAGAGGATCTCGGTGAAGCCGTGCGGCCCTGCGTTGGCAGGTCCCGCGAGACCCGCCGGCAGCACGGTGGCGAGCGCCGTGAAGCCGAGCATCATCAGCGGCAGGCACAGGATGGCGAGCATCGCCATCTTGACCTCCCGGGCCTCGATCTTCTTGCCGAGATATTCGGGCGTGCGCCCGACCATCAGGCCGGCGACGAAGATCGCCACCACCACGAAGACCAGCATGCCGTAGAGGCCGGCGCCGACGCCGCCGACGATGATCTCGCCGAGCTGCATGTTGACGAGCGGGATCAGGCCGCCGAGCGCCGTGAAGGCGTCGTGCATGGCGTTGACCGCGCCGCAGGAGGCGGCCGTCGTCACCACCGCGAACAGGGCCGAGCCGGGGATGCCGAAGCGGATCTCCTTGCCCTCGAGGTTGCCGCCTTGGAGGCCCAGTGCGTTGAGCAGCGGGTTGCCGGCGCCTTCGGCCCAGTAGGTGACGGCGGTGCCGGCGAGGAACAGCACGCCCATCGCGCCGAGGATCGCCCAGCCCTGGCGCTCGTCCCCGACCATGCGGCCGAACACGTTGGTGAGCGCGGCACCTAAGCCGAAGATCGATACCATCTGGATCAGGTTCGACCAGGCGGTCGGGTTCTCGAACGGGTGGGCGGCGTTGGCGTTGAAGAAGCCGCCGCCGTTGGTGCCGAGCATCTTGATCGCCACCTGGCTCGCCACCGGGCCGAGCGCGATGGTCTGCTTTCCCCCCTCGAGGGTGGTGGCCTCGGCGTAGGGCGCGAGCGTCTGCGGCACGCCCTGCCAGACCAGGAACAGGGTGTAGACGATGCAGAGCGGCAGCAGCACGTAGAGGGTGCAGCGGGTCAGGTCGACCCAGAACGAGCCGACCGTGCGGGCCGACGCCCGGGCAAAGCCCCGGATCAGCGCCACGGCGAGCGCGATGCCGGTCGCCGCCGAGAGGAAGTTCTGGTGCGTCAGCCCCAGCATCTGCGACAGGTAGGAGAGGGTGCTCTCGCCGCCGTAATTCTGCCAGTTGGTGTTGGTGACGAAGCTGACCGCGGTGTTGAAGGCGAGGTCCGGCGCCACCGCGCCCTGTTCGGCGGGGTTGAGGGGCAGGAGGCCCTGCAGCCGCAGGATAGCGTAGAGCAGCACGAACCCGGCGGCGTGGAAGACCAGCATGGCGCCCGCGTAAGTCAGCCAGTGCTGCTCGTGGCGCTCGTCGATGCCGGCGAGGCGGTAGAGGCCGCGCTCGACCGGGCGCAGCAGGGGAGAGAGCGGGGTGGAGGCGCCGGTGAAGACCCGGGTCATGTAGAGACCGAGCGGCTTCACCAGGGCGAGGACGATCGCGCAGAACAGCGCGATCTGGATCCAGCCGGCGAGTGTCATGTCGGCGCTCCTCTAGAACCGCTCGGGCCGCACGAGGGCGTAGGCGAGGTAGGCGAGCAGCCCGAGGGTCATCAGGCCGCCGAGCCCGTAATCGAGGGTCATCGCGGGCCTCCTCACAGGCGTTCGCACAAGGAGACGTAGCCGAGCGACAGGGCGAAGAAGCCCAGGCCCGCCGCCAGCATCAGGAAATCGAACATGGGTGTCCCCATCGGGCGCCGGGCCGGCGCCGCATCGGATCGGGCCGCGTCGCGGCCCCGACCACGGGGACATCCTCCCGAACGCATAGGGATTCGAGAGGGGCCGGAGCGCCGCGCCATAAAGGCGGCATAAAGACCGGGGCGGGCCCTCGGCGTCAGGGGCGTCTCGCGGCCCGGACCGCCTCCTGCAGGCCGGCGCAGGCGTGCTCCCCGCGGCCGGCGCCGTCCGCGGCCTCGCGGCACGCGGCGCGCAGCGCCCGGTCGTCGACCTGCAGCACGCAGGTGGTGCCGGCGAGGAAGCCGCGGACGGGGAAGCCGCAGAGCCGGCAGGCGGCGCGCACGGGGCACAGGGGCGCCCGCCGCAGGTCGCCCGGCGCGCCGCGGCGCGCGTGTCCGGTCGCCATGGCGCGCGCGCGCCGGCCGTGCCCCCCCTCCATCCGGCATCCCCCCGCGTGCGGCTCGACCGGGGGGTCTTGCGATCGCGGGCAGGGGGAAACGATGCGGCCGGCCGGGACGCGGTATCAAGATCTCATAGAGGCGCGGCGCCCGGCGGCGGATGCGCGCCGCCCGGGAGCGGGGCTCAGGCCGCCAGCAGCTCGCCGCCCTTCTCGGCGATGACCTGCCGCACCTTGGCCGAGAACATCCCGAGCAGCAGCGGCAGGCGGACCTCGACGCGGGCGGCCTCGTCCTCGACCGCGATGGTGCCGCCGACCGTCTGGCCCATGGCGCCGAGCACGAAGGCGAGGGTGTCGCCCTCCCAGACCGGGTCCTGCATGGTGAGGCCGGCCTTCTGCACGAGGTCGCGACCCTGGCCGAGGCGGGCCTCGATGCGCCGCCGCGCCTCGGCCCGGCCGAGCTGGTGGGGAATCACGACGACCAGGGGCTTCGCCATCACCGTCTCCGCCGCCCGCCGGGACCCCGCGTCGGGCCGGCTCCGGGCACGATGCCCCGGCGAACGCCGAATCATCTGCGGCTGAGATTCGTCATGCCGCGGGGGAATTCAATCGGCAGCGGGTGCGGAGGGTCAAGGATCGGAACCGGGAACGGGCCCCGGGGCGCGGGACCGTTGCGGCCCCGCGCTGTCCAAGCCGGCCCGCTTGGCTTAAGCGAGACCAAGGCCCAGGGGGGACGTTCGCCCCCCTGGGCAATGTCGGGCTTCGGGCGGAGGCGGGTCTTGAGCGTGATCGGGCGGGGAATCCTCGGGGCCGTCGCCGTGTGCATCGCGGCCACGGCCGGCCTGTGGTGGCTGGCGATGCCGGACGAGCCGGTGCGGGCGTTGCAGGACGGGCTCGGCGCCGCGGCGCTCGCCACCATCATCGCGGGCGCGGCCGTCAGGCGCTCGGCCGAGTGAGGGCGGGCCTTTGCGGCCGGTTCCCGGATCCCGCGTCCTGCGCTGGCTCGTCGCCGGGCTCGTCGCCCTCGCGGTGCTCTGGATCGCCGTCCACCTGCGCTGACGGGCGCGCATCTCAGGCCGGGAGCGGGACCGGCCGCCGGCGGACCGCCCGGCGCTGCCGCAGCACCGCGCAGGCGCCGCCGAGGACGAACCACATGTACCAGGTCGGAACCAGGTAGTAGAGCATGTTGTCCGAATAGGCCATCAGCAGGTAGGCGGCGATCATCGCCAGCAGCATCCCGGCCCAGCGTTCGCCGCGCAGGATCAGCGTCGCCATCCTGGCGATGACCCGCACGTAGAGCCAGAGATAGGCGCACAGCCCGATCACCCCGGTCTCGAACAGCAGCTGCACGTAGACGCTGTGCGACTCGAAGGTGTCGCCCTCGATCGGCAGCGGGAAGAACTGCGTGACGTAGTGGCCGAAGCTCGACAGGCCCCAACCGAAGATCGGGCGCTCCCAGAACCAGACCAGGGCGCTCTGCCACAGGATCAACCGGAAGGCGTAGGAGTTCAGCGTCTCGTAGGCACCCGCGGTGTTGCCCTGCTGCAGGTCGGCGAAGCGCTCGGCGAGTTCCGGCATCGCCACCAGGGCCGCCGGCACGCCGAGGAAGTAGAGCAGGGTGCGCCGGTCGAAGAACAGCCCGTGGGTGAGCAGGATCAGGGCGGCGCCCGCCCAGGCGCTGCGGGTCTTGGTCAGCAGGATCAGCCCGAGCAGGACCGGGACGTAGAGCACCAGCGTCCGGCGCAGCCGCGGGCTCAGGCCGAAGGCGGGGCCGGCGAGCAGCGTCAGGACCACCGCCAGGATCGTCATCAGGTAGAAGGCGTAGATGTTGGGGTGCGTGAAGGTGCCGAAGACCCGGATGCCGTCGTCGCCGAACACCGCCCAGCCCATGGCGAGCTGCAGCCCGGCATAGAGCGTCGGCGCGATCGAGCTCGCGACGATGAGCAGCAGGATGCGGCGCAGGTCGGCGAGGTCGCGCACGACGTAGAAGGCGAGCAGGCAGAAGGCGGCATGCGTCGCCAGCAGCATCAGCAGCCGCATCGCGTTGGCCGGGTCGGGCGTGACGCGCGTCGACACCAAGCAGACCAGGAGGAGCGGCAGCCACAGGACGAAGGCCGGCACCGGGCTCACCCGCGGCCGGGTCGCCACGCAGGCCGCCGCCACCACCAGCACCGCGAGGTTGACCGACGCCCCGACGCCCATCTCGTCGAGGCCGCCGAACTTCGTCAGGGTGAAGACCGGATCGAGGGAGGCGCGCGCCACCACCACCCCCTCGATGAAGCGCCGCGGGCCGTAATGCCAGGCGAGGAGGATCAGCAGGGCGCTGGTGGCGATCAGCATCGGCCTTCACACTCCCGGGATCGCGGGGCCGGACGCCCGGCCCAGCCTTCGCAGGCGCCCTGCTTAACCCGCGCCCCGGCCCGGGCGGAGCGTCGCAAAAGGGAGTGGGCTCCTCCGCAAGGCGTAAGCGCAAGGCCGAGGCCGCGCCGGATCCAGCGGCCTCGGGTCCCGCGGCGTCATATGTCGCTGCGTCATATGTCGCTGCGTCATATGTCGCCCTTGCGCCCCGGGGCTGCTAAGCTCGCGCCACCCGAGTCCGGACACCACCGATGCGCCTCTCCCTCGCCTCCCTGCTGCTCGTCGGCGCGCTCGCCGCCCCGGCCTTCGCCCAGACGACCGCCCCGGCCCCGAACCCGTTCGGCCCCGGCGCCGCCAAGCCGAGTCAGGGCCTTCCGAATCAGGGCCTGCCGCCGAACCCGCCCGCGGTGCCCGCCAAGCCGGCAGCCCCGGCTGCGACGGCCCCGGCCGCCGGCGCGATCTACCCCACGGCGATCGCGCCGAAATACGCCAAGGAATCGCCCGGCACCGCCCGCCAGCACACCTGCCTCGACCAGTACAACGCCAACAAGGCGGCCGGCGGGGCCGGCAACGGCGGCCTGAACTGGATCGCGAAGGGCGGCGGCTACTACTCGGAGTGCAACAAGCGGCTGAAGGGCTGAGCCGCGAGGCGATCGCTCACGCCCGCGCCGGCCCCGGGGCCGGCCGCGCCGTGAGCGCCAGCGCCAGCCCGAGGCCCGCGGCGGCGAGCCCCGCCAGCACCGCCCAGGCCGGCCAGGCGGCGCCGGCCCCCTCCGCCAGGGCCGCCTGGTAGGCCTCGATCGCCCAGGCGTTCGGGGTGAGCCAGCCGAGGCTCTGGAGCCAGGGCGGCATCAGGAAGCGCGGCACCATGCTGCCGCCGACCGCCGAGAGCAGCAGCACCCCGAAGGTCGAGACGAGGTGGGCCTGCTGGCGGGAGCGCGCCGCCGCGCAGGCGGCGAGGCCGAGGCCCGCCGCCATGGCGGCGACCAGCACCCCGGTGACGAGCCAGGCCGCGAAATGCGCCCCGACCGAGACGCCGTAGACCAAGGCGGCGGCCGCGAAGATCAGCGCCCCTTGCGCGGTGCCCTGGAGCACCAGGAACAGGAACTTGCCGAGCACCACCACCGGCAGGCCGCCCGGGGCGGCGGCGAGGCGGTCGGCGATGCCGGACTGGCGCTCCTCGACCAGGGACAGGGCGCCCTGCATGGCGGCGAAGAGCAGGAACACGGCGGCGATCGCCCCGGCATAGTAGGCGACGCGGGCGTTGCCGCCGTCCTGGCCGTCCCGGCCCTCCGCCGTCGAGCGCCGCGCCACCAGGGCCGCGAAGGAGAAGGCCTCGCGCTTCTCGCGGCTCTCGGCGAAGGCGCGATCCAGGAAGGCGCGCTCGTCCGGGCCGATCTTGCCGGTGCGCTCGACGTCGGCGACGACCCGCGACAGCACCACGTCGGGCAGGGCCTCGTTGAGCACCCGCTGCACCTGGCCGAGGGCGATCGGGGTGGCGAGCGCCCGCGCCGGGCTCTCGACGACGAGGATCGGCGCGTCCGCGGCCGTGCTTCCGGCCGCGAGGTCGCCGCGCAGCACCAGGGCGACGTCGACCTCGCCCCGGCGCACCGCCGTGACGGGATCGCCGTGCAGCTCCGTCGTGCGCAGGGCCGGATCGGCCCGCAACGCCGCGACGAGGCGCCCCGTGGTGGCGGTCCGGGCCCGGTCCTGGAGCCCGACCTGGATGCGGATGCGCTCGCCGACGGCGCCGGAGAAGATCGCCGCGAAGACGCAGAAGATCACCGTCGGCAGCACGAAGGCCATCACCAGGGCGGCCCGGTCGCGCCAGAGCGTGAGCCACATCACCCGGAACGACGCCACGATCATGCCGGGATCTCCAGATCCGCGCCGACCGGATCGGGCGGGGCCGCCTCGGTCACGTCGCGGTAGAGCCCGTCGAGGCCCGGTTCGCGCACCCGGATCTCCCGCACCGGCACGCCGTGGCGGCGCAGGTGCGCCAGCAGGGCGGCGCCGTCGCGCCCGCCCGCCACGGTGCTCCCGGCCCTCCAGGTGAGGGGCGAGGCCGGATGGAAGCCGGCCTGGCGCAGGGCGGCGGCCGCCGCCGGGCCGGCGGCCTCGGCGAGCGCCACCTCGTGCTCGGGCGGGCCGGCCCGCAGGCCGGCGAGCAGGTCGGCGAGGCGCCCGTCGAGGCGCAGGGCGCCGTCCTGGAGCACCAGGACCCGGTCGGCCAGGCGCTCGGCCTCGGCGAAGTCGTGGGTGGCGATCAGCACGGCCGCCCCGGATTCGGGCAGGCGCTCGAGCACCGCGTGGATCGCCGCCCGGGCGGCCTGGTCGACCCCCTGCGTCGGCTCGTCGAGGAGCACCAGGGCGGGCTCGCCGAGGAGCGAGGCCGCGATGTTGGCCCGGCGCTGGTAGCCGCCGGAGAGCACGCCGACGAGCCGGTCCGCCGCCGCCTCGAGCCCGGCCCGCGCCAGGGCGCGGGCCACCGCCGGCGCCCGCGCCGCCCGGGGCAGGCCGAGGAGGCGGGCGAACACCTCGAGGTTCTCCCGCGCGGTCAGGCGCGGATAGAGGGCGATCTCCTGCGGCACCCAGGCGATGGCGCGGCGAATGCCGGGCTCGCGCGCCGGATCGCCCCCCGCCACGCGCACGCGGCCGGCCTGCGGGACGAGGCGCCCGGCGAGCAGACGCATCAGCGAGGTCTTGCCGGCGCCGTTGGGGCCGAGCAGGGCCGCGGTCTCGCCCCGGGCCAGGGCGAGGTCGATCCCGTCGAGGATCCGGTGGCTGCGGTACGAGAAGGCGAGGTCGCGGACCTCCGCCGCGGGGTCGGGCGTCATCCCGTCACGACAGCAGGGCTTTGCGGCTTTCGAAAGGATCACCGACCGCGGCACGCGCTACCGCGCCGGCAGGGCGCGGGTGAGGCGCACCCGCACGCTCGACCCCGGCTCGGCGAGGCGCAGGGCGGCGGCGGAGAAATCCGGGCGGCCGCGGCGGCCGGCGCCGTTCGAGAAGCCGTAGGGCTCGGTCGGCAGGCCCAGGCCCGTGCGGCCGAGCCGCCCGTCGCCGTCGAGGTCCTGGAACGCCGCGACCGCGTAGGTGCCCGGCGGCACCTCGGTGAAGCCGAAGCGCAGGCTCGGGGCCGCCGCCGGCCCGCTCTGGCCGATGCGGCAGGCCTCCTCGGCGAGCGACCCGGTGCAGAGCGCGACGAAGACCCGGCCGGCCCCCGGCTCGACCCCGTCGACCTCGACCGCGAGGTCCGCCGCGGCGGCAGGACCCGCCAGGAGCAGGACGACGGCCGCGAGCGCCGGGAGGGTGCGCCTCACGAGGCTTCCCCGAGGCTCGCCGCCGCGAGCGGCATCCCGCGGGCCGGGGCGGGCTGGAGCGCCAGGTCCTCGGCCATCAGCCGCGCGGTGATGCGGGCGCCCTCGTAGATCACCGGCAGGCCGGAGCCCGGATGGGTGCCGCCGCCGACGAGGTAGAGCCCGGGCCCGAAGCGGTTGTGGGGCCGGAAGTAGAGCATCTGCCCGAGATCGTGCGAGAGGTTGAAGGTCGCGCCCTCGTGCACCGCGAACTCGTCGCGCCACTGGGTCGGATCGACCACGCGCTCGTAGCGGATGCGCGATTCGATGTCGGTCAGCCCGAGCTTCTCCAGGCGCTTGAGCACCAGCGCCCGGTAGGACGGGCCGACGCTCGCCCAGTCGATCCCGGCGCGCAGGTTCGGCACCGGCACCAGCACGTAGAGGCTGGTCTGGCCGGGAGGCGCCATGCCGCCGTCGGTGTAGCCGGCATGCTGGACGTAGATCGAGGGCTGCATCGGCAGCACCCCGTCGGAGACCTCGCGGATGTTGCGGGCGTAATCCTCCGACAGCAGGATGGTGTGGTGGCCGAGGCTCTCCGGCATCGGTCCGTCGATGCCGAGATAGAGCATGTAGGTCGAGCAGGAGAGCCGCGCCTTCGCCACCTTGGCGTTCCGCCAGCGCGGCCGGCGAGCTTCCGGCACCAGTTCGGGCACGACCTTGGCGAAGTCGCCGTTGATGACGACCGCGTCGGCACCGATGCGCTCGCCCCCGGCCTCGACGCCGACGGCGCGCTTGCCCTCGAACAGCACCCGGTCGACGGATGTGCCGAGCTTGATCTCGACGCCGAGGCGTCGGGCGAGGCCGGCCATCGCCTCCGAGACCGCGCCGCAGCCGCCGACCGGGTGGTACACCCCGTGCTCGTATTCGAGGAAGCTCAGGATGGTGAACAGGCTCGGGCACCGGAACGGCGACATCCCGAGATATTTGGTCTGGAACGAGAAGGCGAGGCGGACCCGCGGGTCCTTGAAGTAGCGCGTCAGGTCGCGGTCGACGGTGGCGTGGGGGCGCAACAGCGGCAGGGCCGCCAGCATCGCAGGCGAGACGAAGCTGCGGAGCGAATCGCAGGCCTGCTGCAAGACCGGGATGAAGGCCGCGAGCTTGCGGCGGTTGTCGTCGAGGAAGCGGCGCACGTTCTTCGCGTCGTCCGGCGCGATGCGGGCGATCTCGGCCTCGAGCCGCGCGACGTCCGGCGTCGCCCGGATCTCGCCGCCGCCCTCGAAGACGAGATGGTATTGCGGATCGAGCCGCTCGAGGGTGAGGTGGTCCTCCAGCCGCTCGCCGCAGGATTCGAAGATGTCGGCCAGGATGCGCGGGTAGAGGAAGAAGGTCGGCCCGATGTCGAACCTGTAGCCGCCGGGCGCCGTGACCGTGCGGGTGCGTCCGCCGACGCTCTCCTCCTTCTCGATCACCGTCACCTGCACGCCGTCGCGGGCGAGCATCAAGGCCACCGCGAGGCCGCCCGGCCCCGCCCCGACCACCACCGCCCGGCGCCCCGACAGGGTGCGGTACCCATCCCGCGGCTGCAACAACGTTCCACCTCCTGCCAGACCGAAACGGTCACCCGTGCGTATGGTCTAGTTGTGGCGCGCGGCGGTGAGCCGGCAATGGCTGCGCATTGTCGCGGTGGGGGCGGGAGGAGTGTTTTCCGCCGGGTGTGGCGGGGTGGTGGGCTACCGGACGAAGGCCCGGCCGCTCACGAGGACGCGCTCAAGGCCCCGCCAGCCGCTTGCCCCCGAGCCGGTGCAGCGCCACCGCGCCCGCCACCGCGACGTTGAGCGAATCGACCCCCGGCGCCATCGGGATCGCCACCCGGCGGGCGCGGGCCATCAGCGCCTCGGGCAGGCCGGGGCCCTCGGTGCCGAGCATGAGGAGCGCGCGGGGCAGGGGCGGCAGCCCCCCGATGTCCTCGCCCCGGGGCGAGAGGGCGACGGGGGTGAGGGACTGGCGCTCGCAGAGGGCGAGGAGGTCGTCGCCGGCGGGCAGCCGGGCGAAGGGCACGGTCAGGCTCGTGCCGGCCGAGACCCGGATCGCCTTGCGGTAGAGCGGATCGCAGGTCTCGGCATCGAGCAGCACCGCGTCGGCCCCGAAGGCGGCGGCGTTGCGGAAGAGCCCGCCGACGTTGTCGTGGTTGGAAAGCCCGACGAGGCCGAGGAGCAGGGCCGGGCCCGCCGGCACCAGGGCGTCGGGGGCGGGATCCGGCCCGCGGGAGCCCACCGCCAGCACGCCGCGATGGATCGGGAAGCCCGCCACCGCCCCCATCACGGTCTTCGATGCGAGGTAGACCGGGGCGTCGAGGCCGGCGAGCACCGGGGCGAGGCCGGGCAGACGCTCGGGCGAGACGAGCACCGACTCGACCCGGAACCGCGCCCGGGGCGACAGCAGCACCCGCAGCACCACCTCGCCCTCGGCGATGAACCGGCCCTCGCGCCCGACGAGGTCGCGCTCGCGCATCCGCGTATAGGCGTGAAGGCGCGGGTCGTCGGGGTCGTCGATCGGGATCGGCGTCATCTCAGCCCTTGCGGGCGGCCAGCGGATCGGATTCGGCCTTCGTCGGCACCTTCACCAGGGCCTCGCCGTCGAGCACCGTCTCGCCGTTGACGGAGCAGGTGCAGGTCAGGCGGGCGCGCCGGCGCTCCGGCACCAGCTCGGCCACCTCGACGGTGACGTCGACCGTGTCGCCGATGCGCACGGGGGCGCGGAAGTTGAGGCTCTGGCTGATGTAGATCGCGCCGGGGCCGGGCAGGCGGGTGCCGAGCACCGCCGAGATCAGCCCGGCGGTGTAGAGGCCGTGGGCGATGCGGGTGCCGAACGGCGTGCGGGCGGCGAAGTGCTCGGAGAGGTGGATCGGGTTGCGGTCGCCGGTGATCTCCGCGAACCCGACCACGTCGGAGGCCGCGATGGTCTTCGAGAGCGTCTCGGACAGCCCGACGCTCAGGTCCTCGAAGTACAGCACGCGCAGTTCGGGCATCATCGGCGTCGCTCCCGGTCAGACATGGTTGCGCGGCCGCGGAGACCGGGCGCGCGCGGCGCCGCCGCCCCGGCCGGGGTCCTCGGGGTCGCACGGGACGGGGGCGGAAATCCAGTGGCGAAAGGTCGGAAAGCCCAAAGGATGAGGCGCCGCGGGATGAGGCGCCGCGGATTTGGCCCGCACGGCGGCCCCGGGGCGCCACGACGGATCACATCGTCGGGAGCGCGGCGTCGTGCGCAGTCCATCTGATCACCGGGATCGTCATCCGGACTTTTTCATGCCGCAGCGTCAGTGCGTGTCGATCCATCTCACCTGCCGATCCGGCACTGCTACGACTTGAATTCATCTTCACGGCAGCAGAATTGAAAGTTTTGGGCCTTTTAATTGAATTTTAGCGATGTCGGACGGAAGGATGTGACGTCTTCCGAAGCGATTACCAGCGGTCCTCGTCATGCGTATGTCCCTGAAGAGCAGCCTGAGCGGCCTGTTCGGGATCCTCCTGCTGCTGTCCCTGGCGCAGGGCGCCGTCTCCCTGTGGAAGCTCGACGCGATCGAGACCCGCATCGCCACGCTCGCCGACGACGCGGTGCCGTCGATCACCGAGGCGCACGCCCTCAACACCCTGGTGATGCGCGCCCGGCTCTGGCAGTTCCGCTTCATCACGGCGGAGAGCGAGGCCGAGAAGGCGCTCTCGGCCAAGAGCTTCGCCGAGATGGACGCCGCGCTCGACGATGGCGCGGCACGTTACCGGACGCTGATCAGCTCCGCCGCCGAGCGGGAGATCTTCGACGAGGTGACGGCGAAGCTCGCCGCGTTCCGGGCCGACTGGGCCCGCCTCAAGGCGCTCCCGAACCGGGCCGAGGTCGACGCCTTCTTCCGCGGGCCGATGAACAAGACCTATCGGGCGACGGTCGACACGGCGACCAAGCTCGTCGGCCTCAACGTCGCCGCCGGCAAGGCGGCGGGCGAGGCGGCCCGGGCCGAGCGGGCGGAGGCCACCCGCGTCACCGTGGCGATGTTCGGCGTCTCGATCCTCGTCACCCTCGGCGCCGTGCTGTTCTGCCTCTTCGGCATCGTCCGGCCCCTCGGCCGCATGACCGGCGCGATGCGCCGCCTCGCCGCGGGCGACGCCGAGGCCGCCGTGCCGGGCGCCGGGCGCCGGGACGAGCTCGGCGCGATGGCGGGCGCGCTCGCGGTGTTCCGCGACAACCTGATCCGCACCCGGCGCCTGGAGGAGGAGACCGTGCTCGCCCGGTCCGGGGCCGAGGCGCAGCGCCGGCAGGCGATGCGCGAGATGGCGGACGGCTTCGAGCGGGCGGTCGGCGGCATCGTCGGCGCCGTCACGGCGGCGGCGACCGAGCTCCAGGCCACCGCCCAGGTCATGACCGCGACCGCGCGGGAGACCGCCGGCCAGTCGGGCGGCGTCGCCGCCGCCGCCTCGCAGGCCGCCGCGAATGTCGGCACGGTCGCGGCGGCGGCCGAGGAGCTGGGCGCCTCGGTCCGGGAGATCGGCCGCCAGGTCGACGGCTCGGCGCGCCTGGCCGGCGCCGCCGTCCGGGAGGCCGGCGCGAGCGCGGCCCAGGTCCACGCGCTGACCGAGGCGACCGCCCGGATCGGCGACGTCGTCGGGCTGATCTCGTCGATCGCCAGCCAGACCAACCTGCTCGCCCTCAACGCCACCATCGAGGCGGCCCGCGCCGGGGCGGCCGGCCGCGGCTTCGCGGTGGTGGCGGCCGAGGTCAAGGAACTCGCCGGCCAGACGGCCCGCGCGACCGAGGAGATCACGAGCCAGATCGCGGCGATCCAGGCCACCACCGGCCAGGCGGTCGGCGCGATCGGCGGGATCACCGCGCGGATCGAGGAGATCTCGGGCGTGGCGACCTCGATCGCGGCCGCGGTCGAGGAGCAGGGCGCGGCGACGCAGGAGATCGTCCGCAACGTCTCCCAGGCGGCCGCCGGCACCGGCGAGGTGACGACGACCATCGCGGACGTGGCGCGGGCCGCCGGCGAGACCGGTGCGGCGGCCGCCCAGGTGCTCGCCTCGGCCTCCGAGCTGTCGCGCCAGTCCGAGCATCTCTCGGCCGAGGTGACGCGCTTCCTCGACGGGGTCCGGGCGGCCTGATCCGCCGCGTCCGGGTCGGTGCCGGCGCTCGCGTCGACCCGGCTGTCGGGCCGGCTCCTCGGCAGCGCCGTCCCGGACCACCGGGGCGGCGCTCGTCCCGTCTGCCCCGTCATACCCTCGCGCTTTGGCATCGACACGTCGATGCCAAAGCGTCCGGCGCATCGGCGCCGACGCGAGGACACGGAAACCTTGCGGGCTTGCCTTGCGCCTGCGAACGGATCCGTTCGAAGGCGCGGCGGTATCAGTTCAGCGCCTGCGGCTCCGCCTCGGTGAGGAAGGCCGCGACCTCGCGGAAGAACTGCATCCGGTTCTTCTCCATCATCACCGTGTGGGTGCCCTCGCCGAGCTCGACGAAGCGCTTGTAGGGCGCGCGGGTGAGCCGGGCGAAGTACTCCTGGGCCTGGTAGCTCGGCAGGTCGGCGTCCCACTCGGCGTGGATCACCAGCGTCGGCACCCGGATCTCGCCGGGATCGTAGAGCGCCTTGCCGGTCTGCCAGTACTCCTGCGCATCGGCGACGACGCCGTTCGGCGCCCGCAGCACAGGCGGCGATTGCGCGGCCCCGGCGGCGTCGGTCGCGAGGGCGCCGCCGGCGCGCCGGTTCCCGCCTGGGCGCGGGCGTCCCCGGCGGCGGAGGCCGCCGCCAGGCCGGCGAGCCCGCCGAGCACGAGCCGGCGCGGCATCCGTGACGAATGCGTCATGCCGTGTCCTCCCTGCCGCCTGTTCGTCGGCGGATGACGGCAGTCAAGCCGGCGCCGCCGTGCGGGGCAAGCGCCGGCACGGCATGGCCAAGCGCCGGCACGGCATGGCCAAGCGCCGGCACGGCATGGCCAAGCGCCGGCACGGCATGGCCAAGCGCCGGCACGGCATGGCCAAGCGCCGGCACGGCATGGCCAAGCGCCGGCACGGCATGGCCAAGCGCCGGCACGGCATGGCCAAGCGCCGGCACGGCATGGCCAAGCGCCGGCACGGCATGGCCAAGCGCCGGCACGGCATGACCAGGCGCCGGCACGGCAGGGATGCAAGGGGGCCCCGGCTCCGCCCGGGACGCCGCAGGTCCGACGCGCCGGATGGCCCGATCCCGCCGATCGGGGCATAGACGCCGGGTCGTTCCCGTCCGCGAGGCCCGTCCCGTGATCTCCTCCGACACCGATCCCGGCCTGCGCGCCACCGTGGGCCGCGTCGCCCTGCTCAATCTCGGCTATTTCGGGATCGAGGCGGCGGTGGCGGTGGCGATCGGCTCGGTGGCCCTCGTCGCCGACAGCGTCGATTTCCTGGAGGATGCGGCGCTCAACCTGCTGATCGTCGCCGGGCTGGGCTGGCGGCCGGCGGCGCGGGCGCGGCTCGGCACGGTGATGGCCGGCATCCTGCTCCTGCCGGGGCTCGCCGCGCTCTGGACCGCCTGGCACAAGCTCGGCGCCTTCGCGGCCCCGGCGCCGGTGCCGCTGACCCTGACGGGGCTCGGCGCGCTCGCGGTCAACCTCGCCTGCGCGCTGATGCTCGCCCGCCACCGCGAGGGGCAGGGCAGCCTGACCCGGGCGGCCTTCCTGTCGGCCCGCAACGACGCGGTGGCCAACGTCGCGATCGTGGCGGCCGGGCTCGTCACCGCCGCGACCCTGTCGACCTGGCCGGCCTTCGCTCCCTGGCCCGACCTGGTGGTCGGCCTCGGCATCGCGGCGATGAACGCCGACGCCGCCCGGGAGATCTGGCAGGCCGCCGCGGCCGAGCGCCGGGCCGCCCGCGAGGCGGCCTGAGGCCGGGCTAGGGGGGCGCAGGCCCGGCGTCGTCGGGCGCGCGCCCGATCAGCGCGCGCAGGGCCGCCCCGGTCGGGCTGGCGAGCACGTCCGCGAGGGTGAAGCGGTCGAGCTCGCGGATGAAGCCGCGCTCGGCCGCGTCGAGGGCGGACTTCAGCAGGCAGCGCCCGGCGAGCGGGCAGGGGCCGCGCCCGCATTCGGTGAGGCAGCCCAATCCTTCGAGTTCCGCCACCACGGCGCCGAGCCGCACCTCCGCGGGCGGGCGGGCCAGGCGCACGCCGCCGGCCCGGCCCTGCCGCGCCTCGATGTAGCCCGAGGCGGTAAGCCCGCGCGCCACCTTCTGCAGGTGGTTCAGCGACACCCCGAAGGTGCGGGCGACGGCGGGCGTCGTCGTCCAGGCGCCGGCCTCCGCCGCCCCGAGATAGAGCAGCAGCCGCAGCGACAGGTCGGTGTAGAGCGAGAGCCGCAGGGCGCCGTCCTCCCCAGGAGAAGCCGCCCGGGCGCCCTCCGACCCCGACAGCGGGATCCGTCTATAGCCCATCGCGGGCGGATCTGGGAAGAAAGCCTCGTTCGCCATCCGGTCGCGAGCAAGCTTTTCGCCGCGACCTCCGCCGTCGTTTCGCGCCCTTCCGTGATCGCCGCCCGTCCCCCGCGGCAGCAGCGGCGCGAGACGAAGCTGCAATCTGGTAGGAAGAGTACTTGTTTGTTGGTGCGGGGAAATCGGGTTCAAGTAAACAAATGCAAGGGCAATACCTGCCGCCGTGCCCTAGAGGATCGGAGCGAAGGTCCCGGTCGGCAAGGCCGACCGGTGGGTCCCCGGGTGCTCGGCCCGGACGCCCTCACACATCATTGGGGCAACCCGTGCCGCGTTACTTCTTCGACATCAACGACCACGACCTGTCCCATCGCGACGACGAGGGCAGCGAGTGGCCGAGCCGCGACGCGGCCCGGGCGCACGCCCTGCGGATCCTGGCCGACATCGCCCGCGACGAGGCCCGCCGCCAGGACCGGCTGAACCTGTTCGTCACCATCCGCGACCAGGGCCGGAGCGTCCTCGCCGTCGCGTCCCTGGCCGTCGCCTGCGCGTGGCTGGATTAGACGTCGCTGGATGAGGCTTGGCTGGACGGGACCCGGCCGGAAGCCTCGCGCCCCGTTCTGCCGTGCGGCACATACCGTCGCGCCCCGAAACCCGCCTCCCGGCGGTTCGTTACCCCCGCGCTTTAACCCATGTTGGCAGCGAGGCGACGTGACGGACCGGCCGATCGAGGACTACGCCATCATCGGCGATACCTGCACGACGGCGCTCGTCGCCCGCGACGGATCGATCGACTGGCTGTGCTGGCCCTGCCACGACAGCCCGGCCGTGTTCCTGCGCCTGCTCGACGAGGACAGGGGCGGCGCCTGCGAGATCCTGCTCGAGGGCTTGCGCGAGACGCACCGGCGCTACCGCCCCGGCACCACCATCCTGGAGACCACCTTCGTCACCGCGACCGGCCGCCTGACGCTCACCGACTTCATGCCGCTCCACCCCCTGGACGCGGTGCCGGAGGAGGGGCCGGACGGCGCCCCCCACGGCCGGATCGTGCGGCTGGCCGCCTGCGAGGCCGGCACGGTGACGGGCCGCTTCCGGGTGCGCCCGACCTTCGACTACGCCCGCGACGGCGCGGTCCTCGAGCCCGAGGCGGGCGGCACGGTGCTGTGCCGGCGCCGCTCGAAGCCGGAGGCCGTGCGGATCGCCGCCACGGTGCCGCTCGCCATCGCCGGCGACCGGGTCGAGGCGGCGTTCTCCCTGGCGGCCGGGGAGGGCGCGTCGCTGGTCCTCTCCCACCGCGAGGACGACGACGGCGACGTCCGCCACGCCGCCGCGAGCCTGTCGGCGACGGAAAGCTACTGGGAGGAATGGTCCGGCCGCTGCACCTATGACGGGGCCCATCGCGACGACGTGCTGCGCAGCGCGCTCGTGCTCAAGCTCCTGACCCACGCGCCGTCCGGCGGGATCATCGCGGCCGCCACCACCAGCCTGCCGGAGGCGGTGCCGGGCACCCGCAACTTCGATTACCGCTACGTCTGGATGCGGGATGCGAGCTTCACCGTCACGGCCTTCGTCAATCTCGGCTACGTGCGCGAGGCGGCGGAGTTCCTGCGCTTCCTGCGCGACGCCGACGGGACCCGCGGCCGCGACCTGAAGCTGATGTACGGCATCAACGGCACCGTCCCGGAGGAGGAGATCCTGGATCACCTGCGCGGCTGGCGCGGGGTCGGGCCGGTGCGGATCGGCAACGCGGCATCGGGCCAGCACCAGTACGACATGTACGGCGAGTTCCTGGTGGCGCTCCACGCCTTCCTCGACGCCGTCGACTACGACCCGCCGGTCAAGGTCAACGACCACCTGGCCGAGGTGCTGGGGCATCTCACCGACCACGTCATCCGCTGCCGCCACGCGCCCGACCACGGCATCTGGGAATTGCGCGACGAGACGCGCCAGATCCTGCACACCAAGGGCATGCTCTGGGTCGCCCTCGACCGGGCGGTGCAGATCGCGCAAGAGGTGGAGGTGGCGAGCCCCGACACGGTCGAGGAGTGGCGCCGTGTCGCCGCCGAGATCCGGGCCGAGTACCACGAGAAGGGCTGGAATGCCCGCGTCGGCGCCTACACCCAGGCCTACGGCTCCGACGACCTCGACGCGGCGGTCCTGCGCACGGTGCTGTTCGGCGCCTTCGACGCACAGTCGCCCCGGGTCGCCGCGACGCTTCAAGCCGTGAGCGCCGGGCTCGGCGACGGCGACCTGATCTACCGCTACCGCAACGCCGACGGCTTCGACCATCCGGAGGCGACCTTCGCGGCCTGCGCCTTCTGGCGCGTCGGCTGCCTGGCGCTCGCCGGGCGCACGCACGAGGCCGAGCCGCTGTTCGCCCGCCTGCTGGCCCGCGGCAACGACCTCGGCCTGTTCGCCGAGGAGATCGACGCCGCGACGTCCGAGCAGCGCGGCAACGTCCCGCAGGGCTTCACCCACATGGCGATCATCAACCACGCGGTCCGCCTCGACCGCGCGGCGCGTCACGCCGCTGCCCGCACCGACGAGCCGTGCCAATGGGCGGTGGGGGCCTGAGAGCGACGCGGAAACGGCTGCGGAAGGGGTGGGCACCGCTGCCCGAATTTGCTCTAAGGCTCGGGAGAGGGCGCCGCCGCGCGGGCGCCCCGACCGATCCGAAGCCTCCTATTCCGGGAAACCTGTCGTGGCGGGCGAGCCGTACTTCATCACCACCGCCATCTCGTACCCCAACGGGGTGCCGCATATCGGGCACGCCTACGAGGTGATCGCCGCCGACGCGATCGCGCGCTTCAAGCGCCTCGACGGCTACGACGTGTTCTTCACCACCGGCACCGACGAGCACGGCCTCAAGATCCAGCAGACCGCCGCCAAGGCCGGGATCAGCCCGCGCGCCTTCGTCGACGACATGGCGCCGCGCTTCCGCGCCATGGCCGAGCGGCTCGACTGCTCCTTCGACCGCTTCATCCGCACCACCGATGCCGACCACATCGCCTCCGCGCAGGCCCTGTGGCGCCGGATGGAGGAGAACGGCGACATCTACCTCGCCAAATATGCCGGCTGGTACTCGGTCCGCGACGAGGCCTATTACGACGAAGCCGAGCTGGTCACCGCCCCCGACGGCAGCCGCCGGGCCGAGAAGACCGGCACGCCGGTCGAGTGGGTCGAGGAGGAGAGCTACTTCTTCCGGCTCTCGGCCTATGCCGAGCGCCTGCTCGCCCATTACGAGGCCCATCCCGACTTCATCGGCCCCGATTCGCGCCGCAACGAGGTTCTGAGCTTCGTCCGCTCGGGCCTGCAGGACTTGGCGGTCAGCCGCACCACCTTCGACTGGGGCGTGCCGGTGCCGGGCCAGCCCGGCCATGTGATGTATGTCTGGGTCGACGCGCTGACGAACTACATCACGTCCTGCGGCTTCCCCGACGAGGCGGATCCGCGCTGGCGCTACTGGCCGGCCGACCTCCACGTCATCGGCAAGGACATCATCCGCTTCCACGCCATCATCTGGCCGGCCTTCATGATGTCGGCCGGCCTCCCGGTCCCGAAGCGCGTCTTCGGCCACGGCTTCCTCCTCAACAAGGGGGAGAAGATGTCGAAGTCGGTCGGCAACGTCGTCGATCCGGTCGGCTTGGCCGACACCTACGGCGTCGATCCCCTGCGCTACTTCGTGCTGCGCGAGGTGCCGTTCGGCCAGGACGGCAGCTACTCGCACGAGGCGATCGTCAACCGGCTCAACGCCGACCTCGCCAACGACCTCGGCAACCTCGCCCAGCGCTCGCTGACCATGATCGCCCGCAATTGCGGCGGCCAGATCCCCGCACCCTTCCCGCAAGCCGGCGAGCCGGCCGCCGCCGACCGGGCGCTGCTCGCCCTCGCCGACGCGCTGCCCGGGAAGGCGAGGGGGCTGATGCAGGACCTCGCCCTGCACGCGGTGCTGGCCGAGATCTGGGCCGTGGTGGCGGAGGCCAACCGCTACTTCGCCGGCCAGGAGCCGTGGGCCCTGCGCAAGACCGACCCGGCCCGGATGGAGGCGGTGCTCTACACCACCGCCGAGGTGCTGCGGGCGGTCGGCATCCTGGTCCAGCCCTTCATCCCGACGGCCGCCGCCCGGCTCCTCGACCTGCTCGCGGTGGCGCCCGAGGCGCGGCAACTGGCCGATGTCGGGCCGGGCCATCGCCTCGTGCCGGGCACGAGCCTGCCGGCGCCGAGCCCGATCTTCCCGCGCTACGTGGAGCCCGAGGCGTGAGCCTGGTCGACAGCCCCCGAGGCGCAAGCCTGGTCGACAGCCATTGCCACCTCGATTCGCCCGGCCTCGCCGAGCGGCTGCCCGAGGTCCTGGCCCGCGCAAGGAGCGCCGGGATCGACCGGATGGTGACGATCTCGACCCGGGTCGCCCGGTTCGAGACCTACCGGGCCTTAAGCGAGGCCCATCCCGAGGTGCTGTTCACGATCGGCACCCACCCGCACCAGGCCGGCGAGGAGCCCGACGTGACGGCGGACGAGATCGTCGCGCTGTCGCGCCATCCGCGCTGCATCGGCATCGGCGAGGCCGGGCTCGACTACCATTACGATTACGCGCCCCGGGACGTGCAGCAGCGCGTCTTCCGCACCCACATCGCGGCGGCGCGGGAGAGCGGCCTGCCGCTCGTCATCCACGCCCGCGAGGCCGACGAGGACGTGGCGACCATCCTGACCGAGGAGATGGCGCGCGGGACGTTCAAGGCGGTCCTGCACTGCTTCTCGTCGGGCCGGCGCCTCGCCGAGATCGGGGTGGAGCTCGGCCTGTTCGTGTCGTTCTCCGGCATCGTCACCTTCCGCAACTCGGACGAGATCCGGTCGATCGCGCGAGCCGTGCCGCGCGAGCGCCTGCTCGTCGAGACCGACGCGCCCTATCTGGCGCCGGTGCCCCATCGCGGCCGGCCGAACGAGCCGGCCTTCGTCGCCGACACCGCCCGGGTGCTGGCCGAGACCGTGGGCGTGAGCGCCGACGACCTCGCGGCCCTCACCACCGCCAATTTCTACCGCCTGTTCGACAAGGCCGCCGCCCACCGCTGAGGGTTTTCCCGCATGCCGACCCTGACCCTTCGCATCCTGGGCTGCGGCTCCTCGGGCGGCGTGCCGCGGGTCGGCTACGGCTGGGGCGCCTGCGACCCGGCCGAGCGCAAGAACCGGCGCCGGCGCTGCTCGCTCCTGGTCGAGCGCCGCGACGCCGAGAGCGAGGCGACCACACTCCTCGTCGACACCTCGCCGGACCTGCGCGAGCAGCTCCTCGACGCGGGCCTGACGCGCCTCGACGGCATCCTCTTCACGCACTCGCACGCCGACCATACCCACGGCATCGACGACGTGCGCCCGCTGGTGATCCACATGCGCCGGCGCATCGCGGTCCATGCCGACGCCACGACCTCCGAGCTGCTCAGGGCCCGCTTCGCCTATTGCTTCACCTCGCGGCCGGGCAGCCTCTACCCGCCGATCCTCGACCTGCACGCGCTCGAGACCGGCGCGCCGGTGACGGTCGAGGGGCCGGGCGGGCCGGTGACGGCGACGGCCTTCGTGATGGAGCACGGGCCCGAGGAGAAGGCCTTAGGGTTTCGCTTCGCCGACGCGGCCTACGCGCCCGACGTCAGCACCATGCCGGACGCCGCCAAGGCGCAGCTGCGCAACCTCGACCTCCTGATCGTCGACGCGCTGCGCGACTCGCCCCATCCGACGCATTTCTCGGTCTCGGACGCCCTGGCGCTGATCGAGGAGGTGGCGCCGCGCCGGGCCATCCTGACCAACCTCCACACCGACCTCGACTACGAGACCCTGCGCCGGCGCCTGCCGCCGGGCGTGGTGCCGGCCTATGACGGGCTGTCGGTCGCGGTCGACGGCTGATCCACGGGCGCGAGATGCACCGCGAGCCAGACCGTCGCTCGGTCGGGGCTCGTCCACTCGACCCGGTGGCGCCGATGCGCCGGGATCGTGAGGTGGTCGCCGGGGCCGAGGCGGCGGGACTCCGTCTCGCCGTCCAGGCGCAGGCCGGCGCAACCTGCGAGCAGCACGACCCACTCGTCCCAGGGCTGGTCGTACCAGAAGCCCGGCGGGCTGGCCTGGCCGGTCGAGACGATCCGCTCGATGCGGGCCTGCGGGGCCTGCATCAGGATATCGATCCGCTCGTCGGCCTCGGCCGTCGCGGGCAGGCCGGCGAAGAGGCTGGCGGTCGATGGCGGCTGGCGATCGGGGGCATGGTTCGCCCAGATCGCCTCGATGTCCTCGTCGCTGGCGAACTCGCCCCGAGCGGCTTGTTCGAGCGACTCGGCGGGAGACGGCCGGTCCTCGGGGCTGAGGGCGACCGGCTCCGAGGCGGCATCGACCAGCGCCAGCATGGCGCCGGCGATCTCGTCCTGCGCGTCGGGCGGCAGCTCGCGCAGGCGTGCGATCACCAGTTCGACAAGGTCGGTCATCGTGCCATGATGCACGGGATCGGCGCCGACCAGAAGGGAAACCGCGGCGCTTCGGGCCCATCGCGGCCAGCGCCCAGGCGCTCGGATCGCTCTTCCGGTTCCATAAGATACATTATGCGAATCGCGTGTACGGGGGCCGGGCCCCCGCATCGCGCACCTGACCCGGGCCCCGGACGACCATGGGCGCGGGGCATCGGCACGGTGCCGACCTCCCCCGCCCGTGGCCGCGTCAATGCCCGGGCGCCGGCGCCCCGGCGGCGGCGAGACCGTCGAGCGCCCGCAGCGCGTCGTCCGGCAAGTCCAGCGCGGCCGCGTCCAGGTTCTCCCGCAGGTGCCCGCGCGAGGACGTGCCGGGGATGAGCAGGAGGTTGGGCGACCGGCGCAGGAGCCAGGCCAGCGCCACCTGCATCGGCGTCGCGCCGAGGGAGCGGGCCACCTCGGACAGGCCCTGCGACTGGATCGGGCTGAAGCCGCCGAGCGGAAAGAACGGCACGTAGGCGGTCCCGTCGACGGCCAGCGCGTCGATCAGGGCGTCGTCGGCGCGGTGGACGAGGTTGTAGTGGTTCTGCACGCAGGCGATCTCGGCGATCGTCCGCCCCTCGGCGACCTGCGCGGCGGTGACGTTGCTGAGCCCGATCCGGCGGATCAGCCCCCGGCGCTGGAGGTCGGCCAGGACCTCGAGCGGCGCGGCGAGCGACCCCTCGGCCGGCCCGTGCACGCTGAACATCGCCCGCAGGTTGACCACCTCGAGCACGTCGAGGCCGAGATGGCGCAGGTTGTCGTGCACCGCCGCGGTCAGCGCCTCGGCCGAGAAGGCCGGGTTCCACGAGGCGTCGGCGCCGCGGGACGCCCCGACCTTGGTGACGATCACGAGGCCGTCCGGATACGGATGCAGCGCCTCGCGGATGATCGCGTTCGTGACGTGGGGTCCGTAGAAGTCGCTGGTGTCGATGTGGTCGACGCCCCGCGCCACCGCCTCGCGCAGGACCGCGACGGCCTCGTCCCGGTCCTTCGGCGGGCCGAACACGCCCGGCCCGGCGAGCTGCATCGCGCCGTAGCCCAGCCGCGTCACGCGCCGGTCACCCAGGGCGTAGGTCCCCGCCGTCTCGATCCCGCTCATGGTCCGTCTCCTTCGTCGATGACGATCCGGATCTAGAAGCCGGCGCGCTGCGTGATAAGCCGGTGCAATCCGAACGGGCTGTGCGGGATCGCGAACGATGGCGGCGAAGTCGAGCGACCTGGATCTGGGCGACCTGTCCGCCTTCGTGGCGGTGGCGGAGGCCGGCGGCTTTCGCGAGGCGGCACGCATCGGCAACGTCAGCGCCTCGTCCCTGAGCGAGGCGTTGCGCCGGCTTGAGGCGGGGTTCGGCGTCCGGCTCCTCAACCGGACGACCCGCAGCGTCGCGCCGACCGAGGCCGGGACGCGGCTCCTGGAGCGGCTCAAACCCGCGCTCGGCGAGGTCGCGGCGGCCCTCGACGTGGTCAACGGTTTTCGCGATCGCCCGGCCGGCACGCTTCGCCTCAACGTGCCGGTGAGCGCGGCACGGCTGGTGCTGCCGGCCATCGTCCCGCCCTTCCTCGCCGCCTATCCCGACATCCACCTCGACATCGTCGCCGAGGACGGCTTCGTCGACGTGCTGGCGGCGGGCTGCGACGCCGGCATCCGCTACGAGGAGCGCCTGGAGCCGGACATGATCGCGGTGCCGATCGGCCCGCGCGAGCAGCGCTTCGCCACCGCCGCGGCGCCGGCCTATCTCGACCGTCGCGGGCGGCCGGCGCATCCGCGCGACCTCCTCGACCATGCCTGCCTGCGCGGACGCTTCGCCAGCGGCGCCGCGACCGAGTGGGCGTTCGAGCGCGACGGCGAGACCGTGCGGATCGAGCCGGGCGGCCCGCTCACCGTGCGGGTCGGCACCGCGACCGACCTCGCGGTCGAGGCGGCGCTCGCCGGTGTCGGGGTCGTCACTCTGTTCGAGGACTGGCTGCGGCCGCATCTCGAGAGCGGGGCGCTGGAGCCGGTCCTGGAGCCGTGGTGGCCGCGCTTCTCCGGGCCGTTCCTGTACTATCCGGGCCGGCGCTACCTGCCGGCGCCGTTGCGGGCCTTCGTGGACTTCATCGGGGCCGGGCGGGGATGAGCGCCCTGCCCCCGCTGCTGCCCCTGCCCCTCCCCATGTCTCCGCCTCATGCCGCCCGCCCCTCGGTCTCGCGGGCCAGCGCGTCGACCACCGCGGCGATGCCGGCCTCGTCCGCGCCGTCCGCGCCCCGCGCCGCGGCGTAGGCCGCGCGCTGGCGGTCGGCGCTGGTGCCGTCGCGGGCGATGCGGCGGGCTTCGTCGAGGGAGTCCGTGCAGCCCAGCGCCGCCGCGTCCTCGGCGACGAGCGCCAGCAGCCCCTCCAGGGCCTCGGTGAACGGCACCGCGCGCCCGGCCTGCGGATCGATCAGCGCGGCGCGCACGCCGTCGCGCTGGGCCCGCCACAGGTTCTCGCGGATCACCGCCCGGGCGACCCCGTCGAGGCCGGCATGGAGGTCGCGCCGGCGCTCGGCGGCGCGCACGAGGCAGCGGTAGAGGCCGGCGATCGCCACCGCGTCGTCGACCCGGGTGCAGCTGTCGGCGATGCGCAGCTCGAGCGTCGGGTAGCGGATCGAGGGCCGCAGGTGCCACCACAGGAAGCTCGCATCCCGGATCGCGCCGGCGGCCTGCATCACCGCGACGTAGCGCTCGAACTCGGCCTCGCTCGCGAACAGGTCCGGCAGGCCGGTGCGCGGCATCTCGCCGAACACGCTGAGGCGGTAGCCGCACAGGCCGGTGTCGCGCCCTTCCCAGAACGGCGAGGAGACCGAGAGCGCGAGCAGCGCCGGCAGGAACGGCAGCAGCCGGTTCATCAGGTCGACCCGGTCGTCCGGCCGCTCCACCTCGACATGGACGTGCATGCCGCTGACCAGGGTGCGCTGCCCGACCATCCGCACCTCGTCGAGGATGCCGTGGTAGCGCGCCCCGTCGGTCGGCGCCTGCGCGTCCCAGGCGGCGCCCGGATGGGTGCCGGCGCCGAAGACCAGGATCCCGTGCGCCCGGCCGATCTCGGCCAGGCCCCGGCGCAGTCCCGAAAGGCCCGCCCGCGCCTCCTCGGCCTCGGTGGCCGGCGGCGTCGCGATCTCGATCTGGCTCTGCAGCAGCTCGCGCTCGGCCGCCGGCAGCAGGGCCCTGGCGGCGGCGTGGAAGCCCTGGACGCCGCTGCGCGGCGTGCCGCGGGTCGCGGCATCCGCCAGGAAGAACTCCTCCTCGATGCCGAAGCGGTAGGCGGAGCCGGTCGTTGCAGGGCCGGTCATGGATGCGGGGTTCTCCGAGAGCGCGGGGATATAGGGGCCGGCGGCCGGCCGGCCACGCCGTCAGCCCCGCATCGCCCACAGGGCCAGGACGACGACGGCGAGCACGACGGCCGCCAGCCCCGCCCACACCACCGCCCGGTGCGCGCCGCCTGCCCCTGCCGGACCGGGCGCCGCGCGGGGACCGGGACTTGCGGCCTGCGTCGCGGCGGGCGGCGATTCGGGCGCGGGTGCCGCGGCCTCGGGCGCCGGCGGCTCCGGCAGGCGGACCGCGCCGGCGGGCGGCAGCGTGCGGCCGTGCTGCAGCAGGATCTCGTCCGGATCGACCGGGATCCCGGCTTCCTCCAGCTCGATCAGCACCAGGGCGATGTCCTCGGCGCTCATCCGGTCGATCGGCAGGGCCTGCCGCAGGTCGTCGGGCCCGAGGCCGCCCCGGTCCTTGCCGAGGGCGATCAGGCGGTCGAGGGTGGCGCGGTCGAAGGCGGCCTGCATCACGGAACTCCGTGTCTCGTCCGTGCCAACGCGCACCGGGCCGCGCGCGTTTCCCCGTCACGCTCGTGCCCAGATGGGGTAGGACAAGGCCAGAGAGGCTCCCGGTCGGTCGGGACCGAACCCAGGCGAGCCATGAACGCGCACCCGTCCCATTTCCGTCCGGCCCCCGAGGGGCCCCGGCCGGACCTCGCCCGGATCACCCCGCCGGCGCGGCCGCTCGGGCCGTGGTGCCTGTTCCGGACCATCGTGCGCAACCCGCTCGAGGCCTGGCCCGAGGCGATCTACCGCGAGCCGCTCTACGTCTCCGAGTTTCTCGGCAATACCAGCCTGTTCGTGATGGCCCCGAACCTGATCCGGCAGGTGATGGTCGACGAGGCCGATGCGTTCGAGAAGTCGGAGGTCCTGCGCCGCGCCCTCTCGCCGGCCTTGGGCGACGCGATCCTGACCGCCGACGGCGCGCGCTGGCGCTGGCAGCGCCGGGCGGCGGCGCCGATCTTCCGGGCCGAGCGCATCCGCAGCTTCGTGCCGGCGATGATCGCCGCCGCCGAGCGCACCCGCGAGGCGCTCGCCGCCGAGGCCGGCGCCGAGGTCGACATCGCCCAGACGATGATGCGCACCACCTTCGAGATCATCGTCGAGACGATGCTGTCGGGGCACGGCGCCATCGACGCCGCCCGGGTCGAGACCGGCATCACCGACTACCTCGAATCGACGAGCTGGATCTTCGCCCTCACGCTTTTGCGCGCGCCCGCCTGGATGCCCTATCCCGGCCGGGCCAAGGCCGAGCGGGCCAAGACGTACCTGCGCGACGAGCTCCTGCGCCTCGCCGCGGAAGGGCGCCGCACCGGCACGGACGGGCGCAACGACCTGATGAGCCTGCTGCTCGCCGCCCGCGACCCGGAGACCGGCCAGGCGATGGACGACCGCGACGTCGCCGACAACCTGCTCACCTTCGTGACCGCCGGCCACGAGACCACGGCGCTCGCCCTGACCTGGGCGTTCTACCTGCTCGCCCACCACCCGGAGGCCGAGGCGCTGGTCGCCGCCGAGGTCGAGGCGGCGACCGGGGGCGGTCCGCTGACGGCCGACCACGTCGACGCCCTGCCCTATACCCGCCAGGTGATCCTCGAGGCGATGCGCCTCTACCCGCCGGTGCCGGTGGTGGTGCGGGCGGCACTCCGCGACGTCGACCTCGGCGGGACGCCGGTGAAGGCCGGCACGCCGATCACCCTGCCGATCTACGCCGTGCACCGCCACGCCGCCCTGTGGGACCACCCTGAGCGCTTCGACCCCGGCCGCTTCGCCCCCGAGGCCGCCAAGGCCCGCGACCGCTACGCCTACCTGCCCTTCGCGGCAGGTCCGCGGATCTGCATCGGCATGGGCTTCGCGCTCGCCGAGGCGGTGGCGATCCTGGCGGTGCTGGTGCGCGCCTTCCGCTTCTCGCTCAGGCCCGGCTACCGGCCGGAGCTCAAGCAGCGCATCACGTTGCGCCCGGCGGAGGGGATGCCGATGCGGGTGACCCCGCGCTGACGCCGTCCTGCGCCGGCGGGAACCGGCGCCCGAACACCTCCTTGGCCGCGAAGAGGCCGTTCAGGGCGGCCGGGAACCCGGCATAGACCGCCATCTGCATGATGATCTCGGTGATCTCCTCGCGGGTGAGCCCGACATTCAGGCCGGCCTCGATATGGACCCGCAGCTGCGGCGCGGCATGGCCCATCGCGGTCAGCGCCGCGATGGTGGCGATCTCGCGGTCGCGCAGGGTCAGGCCCGGCCGGGAATAGATGTCGCCGAAGGGAAACTCGAACAGGTAGGTGGCGAAGTCCGGCGCGATATCCGCCAGCGCCGCGACCACCGCGTGCCCGGCCTCGCCGTCGATCTCAGCGAGCGCGCGCCGGCCGCGCGCGAGCCGGCTCTCGCCGTCGCTCATGGATTGGGACGTCATCGTCGTCGGTCCTCTCGTGTGGCGCCGCGTAGCCGGCGATCTTGTCGTCGAGGGCGAGGAGGCAGGCCTGCAGCTCCGCGACCTGCGCCCGGACGCGGTCGCGGTGGGCCTCCAGCAGCGCGCGCCGCTCGGGCTCCGTCCCGTGGCCGGCCTCGCGCAGCCGCGCGTAGCGCAGCATGCCGCGGATCGGCATCCCGGTCGTCTTGAGGCGCCGCAGGAAGGCGATCCAGGTCAGGATCGAGGCGTCGTAGTCGCGCTGGCGCGACCGGTCCCGGCTCGCTTGGGGCAGGAGCCCGATCGTCTCGTAGTAGCGGATGGTGTGGGCCGTGAGCCCGGAACGCTTCGCGAGCTCGCCGATCTTCATGAGGCGACCGTCCTTTCGTCCAGGATGGGGAGACGCTACGGGTTCGAGCGCACTCGAAGTCAAGGCCCGGAATCAGGCGGTCGGGTCCCCTGCCCTGCGTCGTCCCGCCGGCAGGGCCGTCGTGCGAAGTCCGCCGCGGCGCTCGCACCGGGCGCCCCAGTTCCGCGACGTCATCGCCGCCGCGCGGCGCCGATCCTGCAAGATCTTGCAGGCCGGCTCCGGTCCCTGCCAGCGAGGGTTGTCGTCGCGCTGATAAAATTCCACCCCGGGCAACTTGCCGTCACGGGGCCGAAACGAAGCCCGGGCCGGAGGCCGGGTGCGGGTATCGGCCGGAATACAGCATCGGGCGATTCCGATTTCATCCGCCTGTCACGAAACCGCCCGATGACGCGCCGGTCACGACATCCCGGCGGACCCCTTTGACCCACGTCCTCGATTCGATTCCGGCGGCCTCCGTGGCCGAGCCTTCCGTCGCGCGGGCGGCGCGCCGGCCCCGCGCCGGCCTCCTCCTGCCGCTCGCGCTGCTGAGCCCCTCCCTCGTCTTCCTCGCGCTGTTCACCTACTGGCCGGTGGTCGAGGTGCTGTGGGACGCCACCCACGCGGTCACGCGCCGGGGCACCCGCTTCGTGGGGCTGGCCAACTTCGCTGCCCTCTTCGCCGACCCGACCTTCCAGCGCGCGCTCCTCAACAACGCGCTCTACGCGCTGGGCACGGTGGTGCCGAGCCTGATCCTGGCGCTCGCCTTCGCGCTGGCGTTGAACGGCGCCGGCCGGGTGCGGGCGCTGATGCGGGCGGTGTTCTTCCTGCCGGTGATGATCCCGCTGGTCGCGGCAGCGGCGCTGTTCCTGTTCCTGTTCCTGCCCGGGATCGGCCTCATCGACCATCACCTCGCCCGGCTCGGGCTTCCCGGCGCCAACTGGCTCGGCGACCCCGATCTCGCGCTGTCGGCCATCACGGTGCTGACGGTGTGGAAGAATGCCGGCTACTACATGCTGTTCATCCTCGCCGGCCTGCAGGCGATCCCCGACGAGGCCCGGGAGGCCGCGCTCCTCGACGGCGCCGGCCCCTGGCAGCGCCTGCGCTTCGTCACGCTGCCGGCGCTCCGCCCGACCTTCGCCTTCGTCGGGGTGATCGCGCTCCTCAACGCGGTGACGCAGGTCGACCACGTCTTCGTGCTGACCAAGGGCGGGCCTTCGGACGCGACGAAGCTCCTGCTGTTCTACATCTACGAGCAGGCCGCCGAGCGCTACGATGCCGGCCGCGCCGCCGCCGCGACCGTGGTGACGCTGGGCCTGCTCGCCGCGCTGACCGCCGTGTCGCTCGCCCGCGGCCAGGGCCCGGAGGCGGCCCGATGAGCGCCCAGGTTCAATCCGGCCCGGTGACCCGGGAGATCGCCCCGCGCATCGCCCGCCTCGTCGTCGCCGGCCTGGCGCTGGTCTGGGCGGTGCCGTTCTGGTGGATGCTGGTGGCGGCGTTCCGGCCGGCAGGATCGGGAGCCGATGCCTCGCTCCTGCCCTCGCTGACCCCGACGCTCGCCAACTTCGCCGAGGCCTGGGCCTCGGCCGATTTCCCGCTCTACTTCCTCAATTCGCTCGCCATCTGCGCCGGCATCCTCCTGGTGCAGCTCGTGACCGCCTCGCTCGCCGGCTACGTCTTCGCGCGGCTCGAATTCCCCGGCCGCGGCCTGCTGTTCGCCCTGTTCCTGGTCCAGCTGATGCTGGTGCCGGTGGTGCTGCTGGTGCCGAACCTGAAGACGATCGCGGCTCTCGGCCTCTACGATACCCTGCCGGGCGTGATGGCGCCCTACTGCGCCACCGCCTTCGGCACCTTCCTGATGCGCCAGAGTTTTCGCGAAGTGCCGCGCGAGCTGGAAGACGCCGCGATGATCGACGGCGCCGGCTGGTGGGCGCGCATCCGCCTCATCTACCTGCCGCTGACGAAGCCGGCGCTGATCGCGTTCTCGATCGTCTCGGTCACCAGCCACTGGAACGAGTTTCTGTGGCCGCTGATGGTCATCAACTCCCCCGACCGGCGGCCCCTCACCCTCGGGCTCGCGAGCTTCACGCTCAGCGCCGAGGGCATGCAGGCCTGGGGGCTGATCGCGGCCGGCACCTTCCTGGTCAGCCTGCCGCTGCTTGCCGCCTTCCTGATCTTCCAGCGCCGGTTCGTGAACAGCTTCCTCGCCTCCGGCATCAAGTAAGAGGACGACTACAGATGATTTCCTGGTGGAAGGGCGCCGCTTTTGCCCTCGTGGCGGCGGCGGGCCTCGCGGCGCCGCGCGCCGCGCATGCGACCGACATCGAGCTGTTCTTCCCCGTCCCGGTGGACGGGGCGCTCGCCCGCAACATGTCGGGGCTGATCAAGGAGTTCAACGACTCCCACCCCGACATCAAGGCGACCCCGGTCTTCACCGGCTCCTACGACGACACGCTCCTGAAGACCCGCGCGGCGATCAAGGCCGGCAAGCCGCCGGCCGCGGTCATCATGTCGGCGAACTTCCTCACCGACCTGTCGATCGAGCGCGAGATCGCCCCGATGGACGACCTGATCGCCAAGGACGGCAAGACGCCCGACGCCTTCATGGGCCAGTTCTTTCCGGCGCTGCTTCCCAACGCCGTGATCGACCGCCAGGTCTACGGCGTGCCGTTCCACAACTCGACGCCGCTGCTCTACATCAACGCCGACCACTTCAAGGAAGCGGGGCTCGACCCCGACAAGCCGCCGCGCACCTGGGCCGAGCTGTACGACGCCGCCCGCACGCTGACGAAGCGCGAGGGCGACCGCACCACCCGCTGGGGCCTGATGATGCCCTCGAACTACGATTACGGCGGCTGGATCCTCGAAGCCCTGACGATGTCGAACGGCGGGCGCTACTACAACGAGGATTACGGCGGCGAGGTCTATTACGACACCCCGACGATGCTCGGCGCCCTCACCTTCTGGTCGGACCTCGTGCACAAGGCCAAGGTGCACCCGGCCGGCGAGCAGAAGGGCCCGGCGGTGACCGGCGCGTTCCTGGCCGGCCAGGCCTCGATGATGATCATCTCGACGGGCTCGCTCACCTTCATCCGCGACACCGCCAAGTTCCCGTTCAAGGTCGCCTTCGTGCCGATGAACGTGCGCCAGGCGGTGCCGATCGGCGGCGCCTCCCTGGTGCAGCCGACCGGCCTCTCGCCCGAGAAGCGCGCCGCCGGCTGGACCCTGATCCAGTGGCTGACCTCGCCCGAGAAGTCGGGCTGGTGGAGCCGCGCCACGGGCTACTTCGCCCCCAACAAGGCGGCCTACGACTTACCCGAGATGAAGGCCTTCCTGGAGAAGAACCCGGACGCCAAGATCGCGGTGGATCAGCTCGCCAACGCCAAGCCGTGGTTCGCCACCTACCGCACCGTGCCGGTGCGCAAGGCGATCGAGGACGAGCTGCAGGCCGTGCTCTCGGGCAAGCGCCAGCCGAAGGAGGCGCTCGCCGCCGCCCAGAAGGCCGCGGATGCCCTGATGCGTCCCTACGTCGAGGACACTGCGCTCCGCCTGCCCGGCGCGGAGTGATCGCCCCGCACTGACACCCTCCCCTTTCCCGGGCCCATGCAGCGACAGCGGAATGGGACCCGGGATCCAGCGCAAGACTCCGCGAAGCGTCCGTGCGTTTGCGACGGTGCAGCAGCCGGAGCCGCTTCGCGGCAAGTCTTAACGCTGGATCCCGGATCTCCTTCCGCTGACGCTCCAGTCGTCCGGGAAAGGGCGTCGCGTCTACAATCAATCGGACGTCGCCCCATGCTCATCGCCCAGATCACCGACCTGCACGTGCGCCCCCGCGGGCTGCCGGCCTACCGGGTCTCCGAGACCAACCGGATGGTCGCCCGCGCGGTCGCCCACCTCGTCGCCCTCGATCCCCGGCCCGACCTCGTGCCCGGCAACCACGACCGGCGCAAGACCATGCGCGACGTCCTGCCGGTGGCCTGGATGCCGGGCGCGACCAAGGGCTTCGTCCAGTACACGGTCGAGGATCACCCGGTCCGCCTGATCGCCCTCGACACGCTGGTGGCGGGCGCGAGCCACGGCGCGCTCTGCACCGAGCGCCTCGGCTTCCTCGAGCGGGCGCTCGCCGGCGGCGACGGCCGCCCGACCCTGGTGTTCATGCACCACCCGCCCTTCGAATGCGGCCTCGTTCACATGGACGAGATCCGGCTCCTCGACGGCGAGGCGCCGTTCCGGCGGCTGATCGGGGCTCAGACCTGCATCGAGCGGATCCTGTGCGGCCATCACCACCGGCCGATCGTGACCCGCTACGCCGGCACGATCGCCCAGATCGCCCCGAGCGTGAGCCATCAGGTCGCCTTCGATCTGACGCCGGAGCACGAGGGGGCGCTGGTGTTCGAGCCCCCGGCCTACCTGCTCCACCGCTACACGCCGGAGACGGGACTCGTGAGCCACATGGTCTACGTCGAGGCGTTCGACGGGCCGTATCCGTTCGTGCTGGACGCGGCGTATCCGGGGCAGCACTGAGCCGCTAAAATCATATTCAAGAATATGGCGCGGGATCCCCTCT
>NZ_LWHQ01000051.1:1002-28199 GCF_001653715.1 Methylobacterium platani | reverse complement strand
GACCGCCCGCTCGAAGGCATCGGCCATCTCGCGCATGCCGGCGCGGCGCTGCGCCTCGGTCGAGGCGCGGGCGAGCGCGGCGTCCTCCTCCAGGGCGCGGGCGCGGATCAGCCCGTCCTTGAACACCTGCACGGCGCGGGCCATCCGGCCGACCTCGTCGCGCCGCTGAGTGCCGGCCACCGCCACGGCGGTGTCGCCGGCGGCGAGCCGCTCCATGGTGCGCGCCATCGCGACGACCGGGCCGGCAACGCCGCGCTGCAGGATCAGCCAGGCGAGGACGAGCGCGACCGCGGCCGCCGTCGCGGCCACGGCGATCGTCGTCGTCCGGGCCCCCTCGCCGGCGGCGGCCGCCGTCGCGCTCGCCTCCCGCATCATCGCCTCGGCGTTGGATTCGATCGCGGCGAGCGCCCGGCCTGCCTCCGCGAGCGCGGGGTCGACGCGCTCGCGGCCGACCCGGAGGGCCTGGTCCTGCTGGCTGCCGAAGGTCTTGGTGATGACGTCGTCGGTCGCCTCGAAGGCCTGGTTGAACCGGGTCAGGACCTGGCCTGCCTGCGTGCCCGCCTCGGGCATCAGGGCCTTCAGCCGGTCGAGCCGGCCCGGCAGGGCCGCCGCGATCGCCTTGGTCTCCTTCTCGAGGGCGTCGAGCTCGGTCATCGAACTCTCCGAGACGATGCGGTTCACCACGGCGCCGTAGCGCGCGAGGGCGAGCTGGACCTCGGAGGCCGCCCGGCCCGCCGCCACCTCGCGGCCGAGCACGCCCTGGTAGGTCTCGGCGATGAGGCTCATGCGCGACAGGGAGAAGCCGCACAGGCCCGCCAGCAGGACGAGCAGCAGCCCGACGGGGATCGCCGCCTTGGCGAGGATCCGCATGTTGTCGAGGCGGAGGGAGACGAGATGGGGACGGGACACCGTGCCGCTCCGTTGGGGCAAACTCGCCCGAACATGAGCTGACACGCTTGACGTCGGATTAATGTCCTGCCGGATGCCGGCGCGGACTATTCCTCCCGGTCGGCGCGGCGCAGCGACCGGACCAGGCTGCCGCCCTCGTCCACCAGCCACGGGGCGTTCACCGGCGCGTCGGCCGGGTTCGTCTCGCGGGCATTGGCGAGGCGCACCGCGTGCTGCCGGTCGGCCGAGGTGATGATCTCGTCGATCGGCGGGGCCCCGATCGCCCCGTCCGGGGCGCGCACGGCCCCGCGCAGCCGATATGACGGGTCGTCCCGGCGGAGGGGCCGCGACGGGACCGGGCACGGACGGGGAAACCGGACCGTGCCCGGCCCGCGACCGTTCCGGACGCCTCGGGGGATAGCGCCGGAACGATGGGGGATGCCCGCGCCGGGTCGCGCGGGCGGAGCGGGGCCGCGCGGTCAGGCGTCGCCGAACTCGTGCTTGAGGTCGAGGGCCAGCCGGTCGCGGGCGCGGCTGACCCGGCTCTTCACGGTGCCGGCGGGGCAGCCGATCAGGTCCGCGGCGGCCTCGTAGGACAGGCCCTCGACCGCGACCAGCACCAGCGCCTCGCGCTGCGCCGGCTCGAGCCGGTCGAGGGCGCCCTGCAGGTCGCGCAGGGTCGCCTTGTGCTCCTGCTCCGCGGCGCTCGCGAGGGCGGCGGCGTGGGCGCCGTCGGGATCGGGCACCTCGAGCCGGTGCTTGCGGCGCCCGTTGAAGAAGCCGTTGCGCAGGATCGCGAACAGCCAGGCCGGGAGGCTGGTGCCGGCGACGAACTGGCGCCGGTGCTCCCAGGCCTTGAGCAGGGTGTGCTGCACCAGGTCGTCGGCATCGGCGCCGTGACGGGTGAGCGACTGGGCATAGCGGCGCAGGCGCGGCACCGCACCGAGCAGCTCGTCCTTGAAGCCGGCCGGGACCTCGCGCCCGGCCTGGGCGGCATCGAGCGCCCGGGTCAGCCGCGCCAGGACGTCGCCGAGGCGCGAGCCGGGCTCGGGCGCGGCGGCCTCGGAATAGTACTGCCGCAGGAGGATGCCGAGATGCGACTGCATCAGGGCGATGGCGGCGTCCGATGCGGCGACCGGTTCGCGCGGCGCGTCGTTGGTTCGCACGGCAGGGGCTCGTCAAACGATCCGTCGATCGGACTAGACCGGTCGTCCCACCGGGCTAGTCCCGTGGGGCAGTACGCCGGCCCGGCGGGGACGCGACTTATCTTTGGTCGCCCGCAATTACGTCAATGATACGATTCTACCGGTGAATCTCGCTGCCCCGAGGGAACCCGCTAGCGCGCGATCCGTTTGTGCTCCGCTGCCCGAGAGGCGGCGGGGCCAGGCCGCCGGCCTGGCGATGCAGGAACAGAATCGGCGCCGCCGACCCGGCGGCGAGACCGACAGGGGATCGAGCGAGCCGTGACCGCAGGCGTCGACAGGCATGAACTCCGGCAGATCATCGCCGGCCTCAGCGAGGGCGTGATCCTGGTCGAGCCCGACCAGACCATCGCCTACGCCAACGAGGCAGCCCTGGCGATGCACGGCGCCGAGAGCCTGGACGAGATCGGCCCGACGGTCGACGCCTACCGGGAGCGCTTCGCCCTGCGCTACCGCAACCATCGCGCGCCGGAGAACTATCCGATCGAGCGCGTGGTCGCCGGCGAGCGCTTCCACGACGTGGTGGTGGAGGTGACCCGCACCGACAAGCCGGATGTCGGCTTCGTGCATTCCCTGCGCAGCCTCGTCGCCACCGACCGGGAGGGCAACCCGAGTTGCCTGGCCTTGATCCTCAAGGACGTCTCGGACCAGTTCGAGGCCGAGGAGCGCTTCGAGCGCACCTTCAACGCCAATCCGGCCCCGGCGGTCATCACCCGGCTCTCCGACCTGCGCCACGTCAAGGTCAATGCCGGCTTCCTCGAGATGACCGGCTACACCCGCGACGCCGTGATCGGCCGCAGCGTTTACGAGGTCGACGTGCTGGCCAATGCCCGCAACCGCGACCTCGCGGTGTCGCGGCTCGACCAGGGCGGCACGATCCCCCAGATGGAGGCGCGCCTCGAGCTGCCCGACGGCGGCAGCCGCTTCGTCATCGTCGCCGGCCAGCCGATGGAGATGGGCGACGAGCCCTGCATGCTGTTCACCTTCGCCGACCTGGAGCTGCGGCGGAAGGCCGAGACGGCCCTGCGCCAGAGCGAGGAGCGCTTCGCCAAGGCGTTCCGCCTCACCCCGGTCCCGACCCTGCTGGCCCGGGCCAGGGACTTCCAGGTCACCAGCATCAACGAGGCCTTCGGCCGGGTCTTCGGCCACGGCGAGGACCGGGTGGTCGGCCGCACGCCGTCGGAAATCGGGCTCTGGGTCTCGGACGGGCAGCGCCGGCGCTTCGAGGACGGTCTCGTGCGCTCCGGCTACGTCCTGGGGCTGGAAGTGTGCCTGCGCCACGAGAACGGCGCCGACCTCGATTGCATGGTCTCGGCCGAACGCGTCACCATCAACGACGACGAGTTCGTGCTGATGGTCTTGCAGGACATCACCGAGCGCAAGCACACCGAGCGCGAGCTGTTCGACGCGATCGAGACGGTGATGGCCGACACCTCGTGGTTCAGCCGAGGCCTGATCGAGAAGCTCGCGAATCTCCGCCGGCCGGGGCGCGAGGCACCCGGCGCCGCGGTGCCGGACCTGACGCTGCGCGAACGCCAGATCCTGAACCTGATCTGCAGCGGGCTCGACGACGACGGGATCGCCCGCAAGCTCGGCCTGTCGCGCAACACCGTGCGCAACCACGGTGCCGCGCTCTACCGCAAGCTCGGCGTGCATCGCCGGACGGAGGTGATCCTGTGGGGCCGCGAGCACGGCTTCCCGCTCCAGGCATCCGGTAGCTGAATTTCAGCCTACCGGTAGTTTCATACCATTGAAGGTGCGCGACGAGCCCACATCTTCGCGTCGGTCGGGGTTTCTCAGTCGTCACGAGGTGCTCATGACCAAGCGCGCGCCAACAACTTCCACCGAGAAAGTCAAAGGCTCGGTGAAGGAGGCCATCGGCAAGCTCACCGGCGATGTCCGGGTCCAGACCGAGGGCCGGCGCCAGAAGGACGAGGCGACCGACCCGAAGGGGGCCGGACCTCGCCAGACCTGACGCCACACGGCATCCGGCGCCCCGCGTGGGCGCCGCGTCACGGCAACCGAAACCAGAGGAGAATCCCATGATCGACACGGATCGCATCACCGGCGCCGCCAAGGAACTCGGCGGCAAGATTCAGGGCGCCGTCGGCGACCTGACCGGCTCGCACCGCGACTCGGCCGAGGGCCGCTTCCGCGAGGCGCAGGGCGCCGCGGAGAACGTCTACGGCCAGGCCAAGGACACCGTCCGCCACGCCGCCGACCGGGCGCAGGATTACGCCGGCCAAGCCTCCGGACGAGCCCAGGACTACGCCGACCAGGCCCAGGACTACGCCGAGGACGCCTACGAGCGCGGCAGCCACTACCTGCGCCGCGGCACCCGCCAGGTGAGCCACCAGGTCGCCGAGTACCCGCTCGCCTCGCTGGTGATCGCCGGCCTCGTGGGCTTCGGCCTCGGCCTCCTGGTCAACGCCAACCGCGACTGACCTCGCGCCCTTCGTCGCGGACGGACGCCGCGCATCCCGGACCCGGCGCGGGAGAGCGCCCGGGGCCGGGCCCGTCCCGACCTCGCGATGCCCGTTCCAAGAACCACGTGTTGAACGACCCGGAGTAACGACGTGACCCTTCAGACCCCCATCTCCCCCCTCGCGACCGCGGGCCAGGCCGATACCCGCGCGGTCCTGCTCAATCAGGTCTCCTGGGGCGCCATCTTCGCCGGTGCCGTAACCGCCCTGGTGACGCAGGTGATCCTCAACCTCGTCGGCGTCGGCGTCGGGCTGTCCTCGGTCGGCGTCAACGCCACCGACAACCCGGCCGCCTCGACCCTGTCGACCGGGGCGGGCCTGTGGTTCGTGGTCTCGGGCATCGTCGCCTCGCTCGTCGGCGGCGCCATCGCGGGCCGGCTCTCCGGCAAGCCGCTGCCGGGGGCGGCCGCCCTGCACGGCCTCGTCTCCTGGGCGGTGACGACCCTGGTGGTGATCTACCTCGTGACCTCGGCGGCGAGCGGCCTCGTCGGCGGCACGCTGAGCACGGTCTCGAGCACGCTCGGCGGTGCCGGCAACCTCGTCGGCGGCACGGTGCAGACCGCCGCCCAGGCCGCGGCCCCGTCGCTGTCGAAGGTCCAGAACCCGCTCGAGGGCATCGAGGACAAGGTGCGCCAGCAGGCCGCCGGCCAGGACCCGCAGGCTGCCCGCGACGCGGCGGTCGCCGCCGTGCGCGCCGTGCTGACCGGTGACGCGGCCCAGAAGGAGCAGGCCAAGACCCGCGCCGCCGACGCGCTCGCCAAGGCCCAGAACATCTCGCCCGACCAGGCCAAGGCGCAGATCGACGACTACCAGAAGCAGTACGAGCAGGCGGTCGCCACCGCCAAGCAGAAGGCCGAGGCCGCGGCCGTGACCGCCAAGTCGGCCGCCACGCAGGGCGCCTTCTACGCGGCCATCGCGCTGCTGCTCGGCGCCGCCGCCGCCTTCTTCGGCGGCCGCCTCGGCGCCCCGAAGCTGGTCGGCGCCGACACCACCACCCGCCGCGTCTGAGGCGGTCCGGCCCCCGCCGCCCGGCGGGGGCCGCCCTCCCCCTCCCTCCACCCGCCATCCCGCAGGAGAGTTCGATGAGCAGCACCACCGACAAGCTCAAGGGCCTTGCCAACGAGGCCGTCGGCAACGTCAAGCAGGGCGTCGGCCAGGTCACCGGCAACGACCGTCTCGTCGCCGAGGGCAAGGCCCAGGAGCTCAAGGGCGAAGCCCAGCGCACCGTCGGCGAGGTCAAGGACGGCGTGAAGAACGTCGCCGACAGCCTGACGGGCCGCCGCTGAAGGGCGGCACGTCGGGCGCACCGGGCGGTGGGACCGTCCCGCCGCCCGTTTCCCGAGACTCAGGAGGACAGCATGAACCGGGACGAGTTCCGTGGCGCGTCGCGTCACCTGAAGGGCCGCGTGCAGACCGCGATCGGCGGCCTCACGGGCGACCCCGTCCGCCAGGTCCGCGGCGCGGCCAACCAGGTGGCCGGCGGCGCGCAATACACCTACGGCCGCGCCCGCGACCAGGCCGAGGATCTCATCGACGACGGGCGCCATCTCGCCCGCGAGGCCCGCGAGCGGGCCGAGCACTTCACCGACACGGCCCGCGAGCGGGCGGAGTCCCTGGCCGGCACGGCCCGCGAGCGGGCCGACGGGCTCGTCGAGGACGGCCGCCACGCCGCCCGCGCGGTCCATCGCCGCGGGCAGGCCTACGGAGAGCGCGCCGCGCGTTACGCCGAAGGCCACCGCACCAACACCCTCATCGGGCTGGCCGCCCTCGCCTTCGCGGCGGGCTGGCTCGTCCGCCGCTCGCGCTGACCCCCGACCGCGCCGATCCGACAGGAGACCCGCCATGCTACGCAAGATCTTCACGCTCTTCGTCCTGCCACGGCTGATCGCCTATCTCGGCCGGCGCGGCTCGCGCCCGCGTCCGGGCCGGACGTACTGACATTCGGGCGAGGGGGAGACCCGAACTCCCCTCGCTGCCTCCGCCGGTCCCGCGGCCCGGCGGGCGGCACCACTCCGAGCTGCGACGGGTGCGGGCCGCCGAACCAACCCGGCGCTCCCGCGGTTGAGACGCCATGGCTGCCCGCATCCACTCCCCCACCCTTTCCCCCGTCGCCGGCCTCGCCCTGGCCGGAGCCGCGTTGCTCGGGGCCGGCGCGGTCGAGACCAACCGCCGGGCCAGGGCGGCCGAGCGCGCGACGCCGCCGGTCGGGCGCTTCGTCGAGGTCGGCGGCACGCGGCTGCACGTGCTGGAGCGCGGCAGCGGGCCGGCGCTGGTCCTGCTGCACGGCAACGGCAGCCTGATCCAGGACTGGCTCGTCAGCGGCCTCGTCGAGCGGGCCGCTGAAACGCACAGGGTCGTCGTCGTCGACCGGCCGGGCTTCGGCTACAGCGCGCGGCCGCGCAGCCGGATCTGGACGCCCGCGATGCAGGCCGGGCTGATCCGGGGCGCCCTGCACAGCCTGGGCGTGAGCGAGGCCGTCGTGCTCGGCCATTCCTGGGGAACGCAGGTGGCGATCGCGCTCGCCCTGCAGGACCCGGGCCGAGTGCGGGCCCTGATCCTCGAATCCGGCTACTACTTCCCCACGCCCCGGCTCGACGGCGTGCTCTTCGCTCCGCAAGGTCTGCCGGGCCTGGGCGACCTCGTCAGCCACACCGTCGCGCCGGTCGCGGGCCGCCTGCTCTGGCCGCGCATCCTGTCCCGCCTGTTCGGCCCGGCCCCGGTGCCGGAGCGCTTCGCCCGGGACTTTCCGGTCGAGATGGTGCTGCGGCCCTCACAGCTGCGCAGCGCCGCGGCCGAATCGGCCCTGCTGGTGCCGGACGCCTTCGCGCTGCGGCCGCATTACGGCGAGCTGCGGATGCCCGTGACGATCCTGTCCGGCACCGGCGACCGCCTGGTCTCCCACGCCGACCAGTCGGCAGCGCTCCACCGGCGGATCCCCGGAAGCCGACTCGTCGCGGTCGAGGGCGCCGGCCACATGCTGCATCACATCGCGCCCGACCGGATTCTGGCCGCCATCGCGGCGGCCTCGAACGATTCCTGCGGACATCCGGCCCGTCCGTGACGGCGCGGCGGTTCGCAGACGGTCCCGGTCTCGGCTAGGAACAGTCTCGACGGCCTCCGGCCCACCCGCCGGCGGCTCCCTCCTTCTGTGCGGACTCTGAGCGACGTGACGATCCTGAAACGTGCGCGGCGCCTCGCCGAGACGGGGCGCCAGTGGTTCGTGCCGCCCCCGGGCCCGGTCGCCTGGGCCGAGGCCTACCGGTGCGGCATCCTGGTCGCCCTCAACCCGGACGCGGATCCGGACGAGGTCGGGCTCACCCTGGCCCGGGGCGGCGAGCGCGAGCACGCGCTGGCCTTCGATCGCCGCTTTGTCGAGGGCGGCACCGCCTACCTGCATGCCGCCCTCGATCCCGCGCTGTTCGGGACGGCGGCGACCCTGCGGCTGACGGTGACGGAGCCGGGCCGCGCCGACCAGCGGCGGATCGCCGTCGGGCCGGGCTGCCACACGCTCCACCTCGACGGCGTCGTCGGCGGCGTCCTCACGGGCTGGGTCTCGTCGCTGTCCTCCGAGCCGCTGCCGGCGGTCCACCTCGTGGTCGACGGCCTGGAGGGCGAGCCGGTTCGGCCCGAGCTCTACCGGCCGGAGCTGCGCTTCGGGGGCCGCGAGGGCGGCTGGAACGGCTTCCGCCTCACCCTGCCGGCCTGGGCCCTCGACGGGCAGCCCCACGCGATCGGGGTGCGGGCCGGCGCCACCGCGGTCTCCCTCGGCGACTACGCCCCGCGGCTGCGCGCCAGCCTGCACGTCGAGGCGCCGAGCCGCGTCACCGGGTGGGTGTTCGACGCGGCCGGGCCCGACCGGCCGAGCACGATCCGGGCGGTCCGCTTCGGCGAGGAGGTGGCCCAGGTCGAGACCCATCCCCGGCCCGACCTGCTGGAGCGGTTCGGCCGCCACTCGGCCGCCTTCGCCTTCCCGCCCGGCGCGCTCAAGCCCGGCACCGACCTGGCGGTCGGGCCGATCGGCGCGGGCGAGGTGATCGGCCACCTGCGCGGCAGCATCGATCTCGCCCGGGCCGAGGCGCGCGCCCTCCTGCTGCCCGACGACCCCTCGGCGACGTTCGCCGAGCGCCTCGCCCTGCGCGACCGAATGGTGGCGGCGATCCGGCCCGGCGGCGGCGCGCGCCTCGTCCTCGCCGAGCCGGCGGCGCCCGAGGTCGCGCCGGAGAGCGGCCGCACGCCGCCGCCGGCCTGCGCGATCGTGCCGGTCTATAACGGCCTGTCCGACCTCGAGGCCTGCCTCGCCTCGCTCCTACCGCAGCTCGCGCCCGGGCGCTTGCGCGCCCTGGTGATCGACGACGCCTCGCCCGACGCCGCCGTCACCCGGTATCTCGACGGGCTCGCGGCCGCGGCGCATCCGGGCCTGACGGTCCTGCGCAACCGCGAGAATCTCGGCTTCATCGGCACGGTGAACGGCGGCCTCGCCCTGCTGGAGCCGGGCGAGGACTGCATCCTCGTCAACGCCGACACGGTGCTGGCGCCCCGCGCGCTGGAGAAGCTGGCCCGTGCCTGCCACGGCCGTCCCGGCATCGCCAGCGCCACCCCGCTCTCCAACAACGCCACCATCCTGGGCTTCCCCGGCATGCCGGAGGCGCAAGGACCGCTCCTCGGGCTCTCCCCCGCGGCAATCGACGCGGCGCTGGAGGCCGCGGCGCCGCAGCCGGTGACGATCCCGACCGGCATCGGCTTCTGCCTCTACCTCAACCGGCAGGCCCTCGACGAGGTCGGCGCGCTCTCGCCCGAATGGGGCCGGGGCTATTGCGAGGAGGTCGACTGGTGCCTCAAGGCCCGCGACCTCGGCTGGATCCACGTCGCCGCCACCGACACCTATGTCGAGCACGAGGGCTCGGTCTCGTTCGGCCGGTCCGAGCGGCTGGCGATCCTGGAGCGCAACCACGCGCGCCTCGTCGCCCTCTATCCGGAATACCAGGACGAGGTCGACGCCTTCATCGCCGCCGATCCGCTCCGGCCCTTGCGGCACGCGGTCCTCACCGGCCTCGTCGCCGAGCGGGTCCGACGCCTCACCCTTCATGTCGGCCACGGCCTCGGCGGCGGCGCGACGCGCTACGTCGACCAGGTCAGCGGGCTCGCCCGGGCGAAGGACCACGAGATCGGCCATCTCGCGCCCGCGGGGACGCGCCTCGCCCTCGCCCTCGACGGTGCCGGCGCGCGCCTGACCCTGCGGCCGGAGGAGCTGTTCGGGCTCTTCGAGGCGCTGGAGGAACGGGGCGTCGCGGTCGACCTGCACCTCAACGCCCGCTTCGGCTACGATGCGGCCTTCCTCGACCGCCTGCTCTCGGGCCGCTGGCCCTACGCGGTCACGCTCCACGATTTCCAGTGGTACTGCCCGAAGGTGCATCTGGTCGACGGGCGCGACGTCTACTGCGAGGAACCGCCGGCGGATGTCTGCCGCCACTGCACGGTGCGGGGGGTCGCCTACGATTACGGCGACCAGAACGTCCTGATGGGCGGCGGCCTCGACGGCTGGCTGGCGACGAATGAACGCATCCTGCGCGGGGCCCGACGGCTGGTCGCGCCCTCGTGCGATACCGCCGAGCGCTACGCCCGCCGCCTCGGCCTCACCGGCATCGCGGTAGTGCCGCATCCCGAGGCGATGGCCTCGACCGGTTCCGCCCGGCCGTACCGGCCGCGCACCGGCGCGGTGCGGGTCGCGCTCGTCGGCGGCATCGGCAGCCACAAGGGCTTCGAGCTCGTCGTGGCGCTCGCCGAGCGGGCGGCCCGGGAGCGCCGGCCGATCGCCTTCACGGTGATCGGCCGCGTCGCCGACCCGAGGCGGATCGAAGGGCTCGGCAACCTGACGGTGACCGGCGCCTACGAGCCGGAGGACCTGCCGCGCCTCCTCGCCGACGCCGATCCGGACTACGTGTTCCTGTCGAGCGTCTGGCCCGAGACCTATTCCTACGTCTTGTCGGAAGTCTGGGCGGCCGGCTACCCGGTCATCGCCCTCGACACCGGCGCCCCGGCCGAGCGCATCCGCGCGCGAGGCGGCGGCCTGCTGCTCCCGTTCACCCGCGACACCGCGCTCCTGCTCGACGCGCTGGTGGCCGCCCGCGGCGAACTCGCCGACGTCGTCGTGCCGGTCCTGCCGGCGACGGCGCCGAGCCTCGCGGCCTACGAGGCGGCGATCGAGGCGGGAGCGAAGGCCGCAGCGAAGCCCAGCGCGGACGATCCGGACCCCTGAGGCGGATCCCGGGCGCCCGACGCGGACAGAACGTCAGGCGCTCAGGCGCTTGGCCGGGAAGGGATCGACGGCGAGGAGGTTGCGGCCCATCGCCTCGTTCTCCGCGTCGAGGATCGCCTGGGCGATCCGGCTGACGAGGTCGCAGCTCGCGGCCTCGATGGCGGCATCGTCGCCGGCCCGGACCGCCGCGGCGAGGGCGGTCCCCTCCTGCATCACGATGGCGCGGGCGGTGCGGACCGCGTCCGCGACGGCTTCGTAGGGGCGGGGCATCGGAAACCAACTCCGGAACGGGACGGCGGCGCGGCCGGATCGGCGACGGGGCCGGCCTACCGCTGGGTCGTCGAAACCCCGGAGACCGGGAAACGGTTCCCGCAGGTCACCAGACGGGTCCAGGCAGCCGAGTGCGTGCCGCCGAACGCCGGTCTTCCCATGCGTGCCCGGCCCGCGCCTCGGACGGCGCAGGCCGGAACGGGCAGGCCCGATCGCAGGTGGCGCACCACGGGTGTCTCATCACAGGTGGCTCATCAAAGGTGGCTCATGGCCGCCAGCGTCGTGCCGTCGCTGCCGATGTCGTCGGGGCCGGTCATGCCGAGCAGCTCGATCAGGCGGCCGCGCGCCCGGCTGACACGGCTCTTGATCGTACCGACGGCGACGCCGCAGATCTCGGCCGCCTCCTCGTAGGTGAAGTTCTGCGCCCCCACCAGGACCAGCGCCTCGCGCTGGCTCGCCGGCAGGGTGCTCAGCGCCTCCTGGAAGGCCGACAGCTCGACCCGCGCCTCCTGGTCCGGCAGGGCGGTCAGCCGCCCGGCCATCACCCCGTCGGCGTCCTCGACCTCGCGCCGGCGCTTGCGCTGCTCGGAGTAGAACAGGTTGCGCAGGATGGTGAACAGCCAGGCGTAGAGGTTGGTGCCGGGGGTGAAGCTGTCGGCCTTGGTCCAGGCCCGCACCAGCGTCTCCTGCACCAGGTCGTCGCTGCGGTCGAAGTCGCGGGTCAGAGAGAACGCGAAGGCGCGCAGCGCCGGGATCGCCGCGAGGAGCAGCGCGCGCATCTCGGGATCGACGGAGGTCATCGACGGGGTCATCGCGCATCCTCCTGTCCGGGATCGGCGTCCTCGGCCGCGGCGCCGGCTCGCGCGGGCGTGGCGACGGCCGGGGAACCGGCCGGCATCCCGGCATCCAGCCCGGCGACGAGCGCGGCGAAGCGATCGGGCACCGGCGCGCTCAACAGGTCGTCGTAGTGGGCGCGAAGCGCGCGCCCGAGCCGCCGCCGGGTCTCGGCGTCGAGCTCTCCCCGTCCCACGGGCCGCCCGCGGGATCTCGGCTCAGGTCCGGCCGGAGCGCCGGTGTCGATCTCGTCGTCGCGCATCGCCGCATCGCCTCGCGGCTGATGGGGGCCGGGCGGCGGCGGACGGGATGTCCGCCGGAGCCGCGGGCGCCGATCGGGGGCCGCCTCGTGCTTCGTTCTGCGCCGCAATAAAGCCGTGGATTTTAATGCGATCTGAAACCGGTATTCAGCGAACTTTAATCCGAGCTTAGCCTTGGGAGGCGCGCCGTCCCGCGCGCATCGCGCCTCCTGAACTGTGCAGTGCGGCAGCAATACGGCCAAGATCTGGTGCCGGCGGCGAGGTCGGGGGGTGGGCCGCCCGGCACGCACCGGTGCCGCGCGCATCCTCGCGCCGGTGTGACCTCTCCGCGCTTGTCCGGCCGCCCGCGACCCCTACCCTAGGGCCTACATGTTCCAGCGGGGATGACATCTTGAACCCGAAGTCGCTTCGTGCGCCCGCCGCCACCGCGGCCTTCCTGACGATCCTGGCCCTGACCCCATTGGCCGCGACGCCGGCTTTGGCCCAGCGGGACGATCAGGGCCTGCAGATGAATTGTGCCGGCGACTACTTCAAGCTCTGCGCCGGCGCCGACCCGGACAGCCCGGAGGTCGAGCGCTGCTTCGCGCGCAACCGCGCCCGCCTCTCGCCCCAGTGCCGGGCGGCGATCACCGCCTACGACCGCAAGACCGGCGGCAAGACCTCAGCCGACGAGTAGGCCGACAGACCCGGAGGCCGCCGGGGGACGCGCGGTCCCCCGGCATCACAGCCCCCGGTCGAGCCGCAGGATGCGGCAGGGATCGCCGGCCCGGGCCGCCGGCGCGTGGGGCGCGCGGATCAGCAGCGCCTCGGAGCGGGCGAGCACCGAGAGCATCGAGGAATCCTGGCGCTCGGCCGGGTGGACCACCGGCAGCCGGTCCGGCGCGGTATCGAGAGCGGCCCGCATGTAGTCCTGGCGGCCGTCATTGGCCGGCAGGTCGCGCCCGAGGAGGCCCGGCTCGCTGCGGTCGGATGCGGCCTCCGGGTCGCCGAGGAGCGCCCGGATCAGCGGCTGGACGAAGAGCAGCCCGCACACCACCGACGAGACCGGGTTGCCGGGCAGCCCCAGCACCGCCATCGGCCCGAGGCGGCCGTGCATCAGCGGCTTGCCGGGCCGGAGCGCGATGCGCCAGAAGCCGAGATCGAGGCCCTGGCGCGTCAGCGCCGACTGGACGAGGTCGTGGTCGCCGACCGAGGCGCCGCCGAGCGTGACGAGGAGGTCGGCCCGTCCGTCCCGGGCGCGGGCGATCGCGGCCTCGAGGTCGGCGAAGGTGTCGCCGGCGATGCCGAGGTCGATCGCCTCGGCGCCGGCTTCCTCCGCCATCGCGGCGAGCGCCAGCCCGTTCGAGGCGACGATCTGGTCCCAGGCCGCCGGCTCGCCGGGCCGCACCAGCTCGTCGCCGGTGGCGAGCACCGCGACCCGGGGCTGTCGCCGGACGCTGAGCGTCGGATGACCGCCGGCGGCGGCGAGCGCCACCCGCCAGCCGTCGAGGCGCTCGCCGGCAGCGAGCAGCCGGTCGCCCTCGCGAAAATCCAGGCCGTCGGCGCGGATGTGGCGGCCCGGCGGATTGCCGGCCCTGGCCAGCACCGCGTCGCCGTCGCGCTCGGTATCCTCCTGGATCACCACCGTATCGGCGCCCGAAGGCAGCGGCGCGCCGGTGAAGATGCGGATCGCCTCGCCCGCGCCCACCGGCCCGCGGGCGCCGTGGCCGGCGGCGCTGGTGGCGGTGACGGCGAGCCGCACGGGGGCCTCGGGCGAGGCCCCGGCGACGTCGGCGGCGCGCACGGCGTAGCCGTCCATCGCCGAGGTCGCGAAGGGCGGCTGGGTGCGCAGCGCCCGCACGTCCGCCGCCAGCGTGCGGCCGGCGGCGGCGGTGATCGCGACAGTCTCGGCCTCGACGGGCGTCGCGCCCGCCAGGATGCGCGCCAGCGCCTCGGAGACGGGAAGGAGCGCGCTCACGCGCTCACCTCCGACGACACCGCCTCCCACACGCCGGAGCGACCTCCGCTCTTGTGCAGGAGCCGGATCCCCTCGACCCGCATGCCCCGGTCCGCCGCCTTGACCATGTCGTACACGGTCAGGCACGCGACCGAGACGGCGGTCAGCGCCTCCATCTCGACCCCGGTCGGGCCCTGGACCCGCACCTCCGCGGTGATCCGGATGCCCGGCAGGGCCTCGTCTGGCTCGGCCTCGACCCGAACCCTGGTCAGCAGCAGCGGGTGGCAGAGCGGGATCAGCTCGTGGGTGCGCTTGGCCGCCATGATGCCGGCGAGCCGCGCGGTGCCGAGCACGTCGCCCTTCTTGGCGTCGCCCTCGCGGATCAGCCGCAGGGTCCCGGGGTTCATCACCACCACGCCCTCGGCGCGGGCGGCGCGGTCGGTCGCGGCCTTGTCGGTGACGTCGACCATGTTGGCGGCGCCGGCGGCGTCGAGATGGGTCAGGGACGGCATGGCCTGGCTCCGGCTGAAGGTCTTCCGCGCTTAGCACGCCCGCCGCCGGCCCCGCCACGGCCCGCGCGGCCTCAGGCGTCGAGAGCCGCGCGCTCGTCCTCGCCGAACACCCGCGAGCGCAGGAGGAAGCGCTGCCCCGAGCCGTTCTCGAGCGAGAACATGCCGCCGCGGCCCGGCACCACGTCGATGATGAGCTGGGTGTGCTTCCAGACCTCGTATTGCGGCGCGCTGATGTAGAACTCGGCTCCGCCGATCGCCCCGAGATGCACGTCGCCGTCGCCGACGAGGAAGTCGTGGACGGGGTAGCACATCGGCGCCGAGCCGTCGCAGCAGCCGCCCGATTGATGGAACAGGACCGGGCCGTGCGCGGCGCGCAGGGACGCGATCAGGGCGAGGGCGGCCGGGGTGGCGGTGACGCGGGGTGGGAGTTCGGTCATGGGGGCATCCTTGGGTGGGATCGGCCGGCCTCGGTACCGGATGAGACGCGGGCCGCTCCATCTCCCCGCCCGCGGGGAGAGAAGAGGGCCCGCGCCACTCCTGTCACGAAGACGCTCGTCGGAGAGGCGGGGCCATGCCCTGCCTCCCACCCGCTCTCAGAAGAACCCGAGCTTCTTCGGCGAGTAGCTGACCAGCAGGTTCTTGGTCTGCTGGTAGTGGTCGAGCATCATCTTGTGGGTCTCGCGGCCGATGCCGGACTGCTTGTAGCCGCCGAAGGCGGCGTGGGCCGGGTAGGCGTGGTAGCAGTTGGTCCAGACGCGGCCGGCCTGGATCGCCCGGCCGAAGCGGTAGGCGCGGGAGCCGTCGCGGGTCCAGACGCCGGCGCCGAGGCCGTAGAGGGTGTCGTTGGCGATCGACAGGGCCTCCGCGTCGTCCTTGAAGGTCGTGACCGACAGGACAGGCCCGAAGATCTCCTCCTGGAAGATCCGCATCCGGTTGTGGCCGCGGAACACCGTCGGCTGCATGTAGTAGCCGCCGGCGAACTCGCCTTCCTTCACGTTGCGGGCCCCGCCCGTCAGGCACTCGGCGCCTTCCTGGCGGCCGATATCGACGTAGCTGAGGATCTTCTCGAGCTGCTCGGACGAGGCCTGGGCGCCGATCATCGTCGCGGGATCGAGGGGCGAACCCTGCGTGATCGCCTCGACGCGCTTGATCGCCCGCTCCATGAACCGGTCGTAGATCGATTCGTGCACCAGGGCCCGGCTCGGGCAGGTGCAGACCTCGCCCTGGTTGAGGGCGAACATCGTGAAGCCCTCGAGCGCCTTGTCGAGGAAGTCGTCGTCCTGCGCCGCGACGTCGGAGAAGAAGATGTTCGGCGACTTGCCGCCGAGCTCCAGCGTCACCGGAATCAGGTTCTGCGAGGCGTATTGCATGATCAGCCGCCCGGTCGTCGTCTCGCCGGTGAAGGCGATCTTGGCGATCCGCGGCGAGGAGGCGAGCGGCTTGCCCGCCTCCAGGCCGAAGCCGTTGACGATGTTGAGGACGCCCGCCGGCAGGAGGTCGCCGACCAGCTCGGCGAGCAGCAGCACCGAGGCCGGGGTCTGCTCGGCGGGCTTGAGCACCACGCAGTTGCCGGCGGCGAGCGCGGGCGCGAGCTTCCAGACCGCCATCAGGATCGGGAAGTTCCACGGGATGATCTGGCCGACGACGCCGAGCGGCTCGTGGAAGTGGTAGGCCACGGTGTCGTGGTCGATCTCGGAGAGCGAGCCCTCCTGCGCCCGGACGCAGCCGGCGAAGTAGCGGAAGTGGTCGATGGCGAGCGGGATGTCGGCGTGGGTGGTCTCGCGGATCGGCTTGCCGTTGTCCCAGGTCTCGGCCAGCGCGATCAGGTCGAGGTTGTCCTCCATCCGGTCGGCGATCTTGAGCAGGATGCGGGCGCGCTCGGCCGGTGCCGTGCGGCCCCAGGCCTCCTTCGCGGCGTGGGCGGCGTCGAGCGCCCGCTCGACGTCCTGCGCGTCCGAGCGGGCGACCTCGCAGATCACCCCGCCGGTGATCGGCGACGTGTTCTCGAAATAGCGGCCGTTCGCGGGCGCGACCCACCGGCCGCCGATGAAGTTGTCGTAGCGGGCCGAGAAGGGCGACTTCGTTTTCGCCTCGGCGAAGAGTTCCGGCTTGTTCATGCGTTCCTCCCACGTCTCCCGTCGGCGGGGTGTGGCGGGAGATCACCCGGCAGCGCGCGTGCCAGCCGGCCGACGAACTGCGCCGGGCAGAGGCCGATTCTCGGCAAGCCGTTGACGGGACTGAAACTTGCCCGTCCCGACACGCGACGTTGGACCAAACTCCGATCCCGTCCGGCCGTCGCCGCGCTGGATCCGGCGCGCGACACCTGCGACACTTGTCGCAAACAGCGACAGGCCGCCCGGACGGGCGGCGACACAGGGAGGCGCGCCGCGCATGCAGAGCCGCGTGACCACGCCCCGCACCCTGCTCGCCGCACGGCGGCAGGCCTTCGGGCCGGGGGTGGCGGAGCCGCCGCCGCCGATCCTGCGCTCCTGGGAGCGGTGCGCCGCCCTCGGGCTCGATTTCGGGCAGCGCCCCCGGGTCGAGCCGCTCGGCGCCGCCGAGATGCGGGCCGCCTTCGACCGCAGCGAGGCCCTGCGCCAGAGCTGCCGGCCCGAGATCGAGGCGCTGCACGCCGAGGCCCGGGCGACCGGGAGCCTCGTCATCCTCACCGATGCCGACGGGCTGATCCTGGACACGCTGGGCAGCGATTCCTTCGCCGGACGCGCCGCGCAGGTGGCGCTTCGCCCCGGCGTGCCCTGGAACGAGAGCCTGACCGGCACCAACGCCATCGGCACCGCGCTGGTCGAGCGCCGCCCGGTCGAGGTGCGGGGGCCCGAGCATTACTTCGAGCCGCACCGGATCCTGAGCTGCGCGGCGATGCCGATCCTCGGCCCGGACGGCACCGTGCTGGGCGTCCTCGACCTGACGGGGCCGGCGGCGATCCACCAGGGCCACGCCCTCGGGCTGGTCGGGCTCGCGGTCGCCGCCATCGAGCACCGGCTGCTCGACGCGGTGCCGCCGGGCTGCGAGGTGCTGCGGCTGCACCGGGATGCCGCGCTCCTCGGGACGCCCCGCGAGGGCGTGCTCGTCCTCGAAGGACGGCGCCTCGTCGGCGCCAACCGGCACGGTCTCGCGCTGCTCGGCCTCTCCTGGGGCGATCTCGGGGCCGAGCACGCCGCCGGCCATGGCGGCGGCCTCGCCCCCAACCTCCTGTCCCTGCGCGATGCCGGCGGGGCGCCGCTCTACGGCCGGCTCCAGGGCACGCCTTCCCCGGTGCGGCGCCGCCTCCCGGCCGATCGGCCCCCCGAGGCGCCGAACCCCGACGCGCCGATCCTCGATCCCGCCACCGAGAAGCTCCTCGCCCGCGCCGTGCGGCTGATCGATGCCGGCATCCCGGTCGTCGTCGAGGGCGAGACCGGAACCGGCAAGGAGGTGTTCGCCCGTGCCGCCCACGCGGCCTGCGCACGGGCGCACAAGCCCTTCGTGGCGGTGAACTGCGCGGCCCTGCCGGAGACGCTGATCGAGGCCGAATTGTTCGGCTACGAGCCCGGCGCCTTCACGGGGGCGGCGCGCCACGGCGCCAAGGGCCTGCTGCGTCAGGCCGAGGGCGGCCTGCTGTTCCTCGACGAGATCGGCGACATGCCGCTCTCCCTGCAATCGCGCCTGCTGCGGGCCTTGCAGGAGCGCGAGGTGCTGCCGGTGGGCGGCACCCGCCCGGTCCCGGTCGATTTCGCGCTGATCTGCGCCACCCATCGCGACCTGTCCCGCATGGTCGAGGATGGGGCCTTCCGGGCCGACCTCTTCTACCGCATCGCCCCCTACCGGGTCCGCCTGCCGGCCCTGCGCGAGCGGCCCGACCGCCTCGCCCTGGTGCGCGGCCTCTGGGCCCGGTCCGACGGCCCGGCCCGCCGCGTGACCCTGTCGCCCGCGTGCGAGGCGGCCTTGGCCGAGGCCGCGTGGCCCGGCAACCTGCGCCAGCTCGCCGCCTGCCTGAAGGCGCTGGCGGCGTTGGCCGAGGCGGGCGAGGTGCTCGGGCCGGAGGACCTGCCCGAGGGGATCGCCGCGCGGCCGGCGCCCGCGCCCCGCCCCGCCCCGGCAGCGTGCCGACTGGAGACGATCGCCCACGAGGCGATGCGGGCGGCGCTGGCGGCCCATGGCGGCAATGTCAGCCGGGCGGCCCGCAGCCTCGGGATCAGCCGCAGCACGCTCTACCGGCGCTGCCTGGCGGAGGCGTAAGGAGCGCCGCCCGGCCGTGCGGGGGCGAGGCCCTACGCCCTTACCGCGAGAACAGGGACGACAGCGGCGCTTCGTCCCGGTCGATCGGGGTCTTGAGCACGACGTAGCTGAAATACTTGTCGATGCCGATGTCCAGCTCGGTCAGGCGCTCCATGATCGCCTGGTAATGCCCGATGCCGCTGACGACGAACTTCACCAGGTAATCGTAGCCGCCGGAGATGTTGTGGCACTCCATCACCGACTCCTCCTTCTCGACCGCCGTCAGGAAGCGGGCGAAGTCGGAATGGCGGTGGTTCTTCAGCGTGATCTCGGTGAAGATCGTCAGCGCCTGCCCCAGCTTCGCGATGTTGATCCTGGCGTAGTATCCGGCGATGTAGCCGGCGGCCTGAAGCTTCTTCACGCGCAGGAGGCACGGGCTCGGCGACAGGTTGACGATCTCCGACAGCTCGACATTCGTCATCCGCCCGTTCTTCTGCAGTTCGGAGAGGATCTTGATGTCCATGCTGTCGAGTTTCATCGCGCGGATGTGTCCGGGATTGCGAAGAGTTCGAACGATCCGATCTTGAGCGGCGGACGGTACGCGACCGACCGTCCGCCGCCAAGGGCGCGTCCGCTCAGGCGCCGCAGGCCGACAGGAAGTGCCGGCGACACGCCTCGCGGTCCTGCCGGGCGAAGTGGAACAGGCCGAACGTCGCCGTCGGGTTGTTGCGCAGGAGGTAGGGCGCCTTCTCGGGATAGAGCTTGGAGCGCCACTCGGAGATCGTCACCGTCATGGCGTTCCGGGCATCGATCAGGTCGACCAGCAGGGCGGCCTCCTCCGGCAGCAGCGGATCGACGGCGTGGTAGGCCGCGAGGAAAGCGATGGCGCAGGACAGCGGCTCCTCCCCTTCCCGCATCTGGAACGACAGGGCGATGGCGATGTCGTAGACCAGCGGCGTCCGGACGATGTCGCCGAAATCGATGATGCCGCTGACCGCGTCGTGGTCCTCCGGGTCGAGGAGCACGTTGTGGAAGTGGAAGTCGTTGTGGACCACCTGCTGGCGCAGGCGGTCGCCGCGAGCCGCGATCTCGGCGAAGCGCCGGATGGCGTCGCGGGCGAGGCGGCGCTTCTCGGGATCGTCGATGTGCACCGTGCGCGCCTCCAGCTCGCCGGCGCGCTTCATGTCCCAGATGATCGGCCGCGCCTCCGCCGGATGACGGAAGTCGCGCAGCGCGCGCGACAGCCGGGCGAGGCCCTGCCCGAAGGCGCGGCTTTGCGCGGCGGAGCGCCGGGCACGGTGGGCGGGAAAGCCCGGCAGGAAGGTCTGGAGGCGGCCGACATGGTTGTGCCCGTCGAGCGCGATCGCGACCTCCGTCCGCCCGCACGGCGCCGCGACGACGACCGGGACCGGCAGGCCGGGATCGACCGCCCGGACGTGCTGGAGCGCGCGGTTCTCGAAGGCCAGGACCTCGGGATCGTCGGCCGCGTTCCCGAGCTTGAAGATGAAGCCGCTTCCGTCGCGGGCGACGACGCGGGCGGTCAGGTCGCGCTCGCTGGCGAGCGGCTCGACGTGATCCGCCGCGACCCCGAAGGCGGCCTCCACGATCCCGGCGAGGCGGTCGGCATCGGCCCGCGGGGCGGGCGTCTGGTAGGCCGACGCGGGCGGCGACGGATCGCCGGCCGCGCCGGCGGGGACGGGCCTGCTCATCGGGCCGCGAGCGCCCGGTCGAGCACGTCGACGAAGGTGTCGGCGTTCTCCCGCGTGAAGACGAGCGGCGGGCGGATCTTCAGGATGTTGTAGCCGGGACCGCAGACGCTGATCAGCACCCCGTCCTGGCGCATCCGGTTGACCACCCGGCTCGTCAGCTCGCGGTCGGGCGCGCGGCTCGCCCGGTCGGCCACGATCTCGACCGCGGCGAAGAGGCCGGCGCCGCGCACGTCGCCCACCGCCTCGTGGCGCGCCGCCACGCCCTTCAGCCCGTCGAGCAGGTAGGCGCCGACATCCCGGGCATTGGCCATCAGGCCTTCGCGCTCGATGACCTCGAGCACCGCCAGGGCGGCCGCGCAGGAGACCGCGTTGCCCGCGAAGGTGTTGAAGTAGCGGGCGTTCCGGCCGAAGGAATCGACCACCTCGGGGCGGATCACCACGCCGGAGATCGGCTGGCCGTTGCCCATCGGCTTGCCGAGGGTGACCATGTCGGGCACCACGCCGTGGCGCTGGAAGCCCCACATCGTGTCGCCGGTGCGGCCGAAGCCGGGCTGGACCTCGTCGGCGACGAACAGGCCGCCGGCCTCGTGGATCGCATCGACGGCGCCCTTCAGGAAGGCGGTCGGCTCGGTCAGGATGCCGTCGCTGGTGAACAGGCTGTCGACGATCAGCATCGCCGGCTTGATGCCGTGGCGATGCAGGTCGGCGATGGCGGCCCGGACCCCGGCCTCGAAGGCGGCGGCGACGTCGCCCTCCGTCCGGTAGGCGGCGGGCGCCGTCACCCGGCGCACGTGGGAGCCGAGATGGACCGCGTTGCCCAGCGTCGGCGAGTATTCGGACACCGCCAGGGTCAGGCCGTGATAGGCGAAATCGGTGATGATGATGCCGGTGCCGCCGGTATAGGCCCGGGCGATGCGGGTGGCGAGGTCGTTGGCCTCGCTGCCGGTGCAGGCGAACATCACGTGGCCGAGCGCTGCGGGCAAGGTCGCGAGCAGCTTCTCGGCGTAGTCGAGGATCAGGCCGTGCAGGTAGCGCGTGTTGGTGGCCAGCGTGCCGACCTGGCGGCGGATCGCCTCGACCACGTGCGGGTGGCAATGACCGACCGAGGCGACGTTGTTGTACGCATCGAGGAACGCGCGGCCCTCGGTGTCGTAGAGCCAGACGCCCTCGCCGCGCACGAAGTGCAGCGGCTCCTCGTACATCAGGCGGTAGGCGGGCCCGAGCACCCTGGCGCGGCGCGCGACCAGCGCCTCGTCCTGCGCCGAGAGCGCAACGCTGCCCGGCACGAAGGCGTTGGGCATGCTCATGTCGACGATCTTGGTCACGGGGGACCTCCGGGATGGGGTAGAAGCGCCGGGGCGCGGCTCCTGTGCCGCGGCTCGACGAAGCCTGCTCGAATGGTGACATTCGTAGAGCTGACGCATGCGCCAGCCATACGCCGCGTCATCCTGGGGCTCGCCGGAGGCGAGAACCCGGGATGCCGATGGAGGGTGTGATTCCGGCCTGCACAATCGTACCGGCCGTCAGAGGCCGAGCAGCCCCGGCAGGCCGCCGAGATCCTTGATCTCGTGGGTGGCGTAGCCGCTGCAATGCGGCTCGTGCTTGCGGTCGACGAGGACGCGGGCGCCGAAATCCATGTCGGCCGCGGTCATCAGGTCGTAGCGGAAGGACGAGGAGACGTGCATCACCTCCTCGGGCTTCGCCCCGAGCCGGTCGAGCATGACCTCGAAGCCGCGCATGTGCGGCTTGTAGGCGCCGGTCTCCTCGGCGGTGATGACGGCGTGGAACGGAGCCTCGAGGCTCCTGATGCCGGCCGGGATCAGGTCGATCATCGAGTTGGTGAGGCCGACGATCGGGAATTCCCGGGCCACGCGCGTCAGCGGCTCGACCACGTCCGGATGCGGGCCCCAGCCCGGGATCGCGGCGTAGATCGTGTCGGCGTCGCCGTCGCGGTACGCGACCCCGTTGCGCGTGCAGGTGCGGATCAGGGCGTTGGCGACCACGTCCCTGTAGGGCTTGAAGTCGTGGAGCACCTCGTCGAGCCGGTAGTTCGAGAAGTCCCGGACGAAGCGGTCCATCGCCTCGGGCCGGACGCGGTCGGCGTAGAGCGCGCGGGCGGCCGGCGCCATCTCGAAGTAGATCAGGGTGCCGTAGCAATCGAAGGTGATGAACTTCGGCTTGAAGGAGGCCATCGAACGTATCCCGACATTACGACCAGGTGATGCACCGCATCGACTGGTCGTCAGGGTAGGGATTCGCCCGGAAGAGCGTGCGCTGTTTTCGCCCGCATCGCGGCACGCCGCTGCCGTCGCGGGCCGGCGCGGCGGCACGTTCTGCCGCCCCCGGGGCCGTCTCGGAGCCTCGCGTCGCGGCGCCTTTCCGGGACGGGGGCGCGGCGGCAGCGCCGCGCCGGCTCAGAGCTGCGGGTCCTCCGCCGCCTCCAGCCGCCCCGCCCGGATCGCCTCCAGGAACAGGCGGTGATCCTCCGCGTTCCGGTCGCCATAGGCCCGCGCCCAGTCGGCCAGGGCCTCGCGAAAGTCGGCGTGGCGGTCGCGGCCGCAATAGCCGGCGATGGCGGCCGCGTCGCCGGTGCGGGCATGGGCCCGGGCCAGCAGCGCGCCGTAGGCCCAGGAGAAGTAGACCAGCGGCTGCCCGCGCATGCAGCTGAGCGGGATCTCGCCCTTCATGTTCTTCATCTGGCGGACGTAGAACGGCCGGTCGTCGATGCTGGTCCAGCCGAGCAGCGGGTCGCCGACCGCCTGGAGCAGGCGCTGGCCGTAGATCACCCGCTCGCCCTCGTGCGAGGCGTAGGGCTCGGGCATGCCGGCGACGTACGGCGCGTGGGCGGGGCGCACCGCCTCCTTCACCTGCAGGAAGAGCACGTCCTGGTCGGAATTGCCGCAGAGAAGCGCCACGTAGGCCCGCGTTCCGACGCTGCCGACGCCGACGACCCGGTGGGCGACGTCGACGACGTGGTAGCGGCTCAGCATGAACCGGCGCTCCCGCGGCAGGGTCTCGGCGTAGCGCTCCAACCCGGCGGTCACCGCCTCGCGGGTGTCGCCGTCGACCCAGGTCAGGATCGGCGGGTCCTGGCGCAAGCGCCAGCCGCCGTCGACCCGGCGCTCGCCGATCCGGGCGAGCAGGCTCTTGTTGTGGCGCTTGCGCGCCTTCTCGACCGCCCGCTCCACCACCGCGCGGGACTCGTCGTCGATCGCGATCCCGCTGAAATCCAGGTCCTCGGCCCGGGCCGCGCGGTGCCAGACGTCGAGGGGGCCCTGCGGCGCCAGCTCGGTCATGGTGTGCTGGTAGCCGTGGGCCGCCGCCAGCACCGCCTCGCGCCGCTCCGGGCCCGGCACGTCGAGGTCGCGGGCGGCGACCTCGATGCTGGCGCAGAGCCGCTTGAGGTCCCATTCCCACGGGCCGATCGTGACCTCGTCGAAGTCGTTGAGATCCAGCACGATGTCGCGCTGGGGCGTGCCGAACAGCCCGAAATTCGAGATGTGGGCGTCGCCGTTCATCACCACGTCGATGCCGCTCGTCGGCGTCCGGGCGAGGTCCCACGCCATCACCGTGGCGGCGCCCCGCAGGAAGGCGAAGGGCGAGCTCGCCATCCGGGCGACGCGCAGCGGGATCAGGCGCTCCTGGCGCCCGGCCTGCGCCGCCTCGATCAGCCCGACCGGGTCGGGCCGGTCGCCCGTCGCCGGCGCCGGTCCGTGGCCGTCATGCGGCACCCTGACACGCAGGGCCTTGCCGGCGGCGCGGCGCTTCTCCCACGGCTCGCCGGGGGTGCGCAGGTCGATATGAGGGAAGTCGGCGAGCGGCTCCAGCACGATGTCCTCGGGCGGCGCGCCGCCCGCATCCTCGCCGGGGGCGTCGCTCTCGGGCGGGCGGTCCGGGATGTGTCTGTCCATGGAAGGGGGCTCGTCGGCGGCCCCGGTCCGGGGCACGGGATTCAACCTTGGCCATGGCCGAACGTTCCGGGGGCGGGATGAAATCCCGTCCCCGGAACGTGCTGCCGCTCAGCCCTGATGGTCGCGGGCCTCCTGGATGAGGTGCAGGAACTCCGCCGCCGTCTCGCCGCGCCGGTCCGGGTCGTCGCCGGGGCGACGCAGGATCAGGCGCCCGTCGCGGGCCGTGATCTCCTCGGAGAGCGGCATCGCCGCGGGCGCGCAGCCGGGCCGGAAATCCACGGCCAGCCCCTGCGGGCCGCCGGTGAGGCGGGCGACGCCGAGGGCGAGGCAGGCGACGCGCAGGTGGGCGAGCGCGAACAGGGCCCGCACGCCCTTGGGCGGCGGCCCGAACCGGTCCTCGACCTCGCCGCGCAGGGCCTCGACCTCCTCGGCGGAACCGAGGCGCAGGAGGCGGGTGTAGAGGCCGAGGCGGATCTCGGGCTCGGGCACGTAATCCTCCGGCACGTCGCCGGCGAGGCCGAGGCGGATCTCCGGCGCCCAATCCTCCGCCGGCTCGCCCTTGGCGGCACGGAGCGCCAGTTGCAGCAGGTGCTGGTAGAGGCCGAGCCCGATCAGCTTGACGTGGCCGGCCTGGTTCTCGCCGACGAGGTCGCCGGCGCCGCGGAGATCCAGGTCGCGGGCGCTGATGGCGAAGCCCGCGCCGAGGCGGTCGAGGGCCTCGAGCGTCCGCAGGCGCTTCTCGGCGGCCGGCGGCAGCTCGCGGTCGGGCCGGGTCAGCAGGTAGGTGACGCCCCGGCGCTGGCCGCGGCCGACCCGGCCGCGCAGCTGGTGCAGCTGGGCGAGGCCGAAGCGCTCGGCGTCGAGGACCAGCATGGTGTTGGCCCGCGGCACGTCGAGCCCGCTCTCGATGATCGAGGTGGCGAGCAGCACGTCGCCCTCGCCGTCGGCGAAGCGCACCATGATCTCGTCGAGCGCGGCCGGCTTCATCTCGCCGTGGGCGACGACGGTCGTCAGTTCCGGCACCAGCGCCGTCAGGCGCTCGGCCATCGGGCCGATCTCCTCGATCCGCGGGCAGACGACGAAGCTCTGGCCGCCGCGGCCCTTCTCGCGCATCAGCGCCGCCCGCAGGGTGTCGTCGTGGAGCGGGGTCAGGACGGTGCGGATCGGCTGACGCACCGCCGGCGGCGTCGCGATCACGCTGAGCGACTTCATGCCGACCAGCGCCGATTGCAGGGTGCGGGGGATCGGCGTCGCGGTGAGCGTGAGCACGTGGGCGTCGCCCGCCAGCGTGCGCAGGCGCTCCTTCAGGGCGGCGCCGAAGCGCTGCTCCTCGTCGATCACCACGAGGCCGAGATCGGCGAAGGCGACGCCGCGCCCGGCGAGCGCGTGGGTGCCGACGACGAGGCGGATCGAGCCGTCGGCGAGGCCCTGGCGCACGCGCCTGGCCTCCGCGGGTCCCTCGAGCCGCGAGAGCTGCGCGACGCCGATGCCGAAGCGGGCGAAGCGCCGCTCGAAGGTGCGCAGGTGCTGGCGCACCAGCACGGTGGTCGGGGCCACGATCGCCACCTGCCTGCCGGCGAGCAGCGCCGCGGCGGCGGCGCGCAGGGCCACCTCGGTCTTGCCGAAGCCGACATCGCCGCAGACCAGCCGGTCCATCGGCCGCTCGCCGGCGAGGTCCTGGAGCGCCCCGTCGACGGCCCGGGCCTGGTCGGGCGTGAGCGGGAAGCCGAAGCCGGCGCCGAACCGCTCCATCTCGCGCTCGGGCGGCACCAGGGCCGGCGCCCTCGCCGCGCGACGCTCCTCGGCCGCCGCCAGCATGGCGCGGGCGGCCCGGGCAAGCCCCGCCTCGGTGGTGAGGCGCCGCTTCGGCCAGGTGCCGCCCTCGAGCTTGTCGAGGGTGACGGCCTCCTCCTCCGAGCCGTAGCGCCAGATCCGGTCGGCCTGGGCGACCGGCACCATCAGGATCGCGTCATCGGAGAACCGCAGGCGCAGGGCCTCGGTGCTGCCGCCGTCGCCGGTGCCGATCCGCTCCAGGCCCTCGAACACGCACAGCCCGTGGTCGCGGTCGACCGCGACGTCGCCGACCCTGAGATCCACCTCGCCCATCGGCAGGATCACCGGCTGGCCGGCCCCCGCCTTGAGCGAGGTGCCGCCATGGACGTCCGCCGCCGCGATCACCGTGGCGGCGCAATCCGGGACCCGGAAGCCCGCATCGAGGGGGGCGGTCAGCGCCACGACCTCACCGGGCTTGGCCGCGACGGCCTCGAACCAGTCGGCGACGGGCCGGACGCCGCGCTCCGCCGCCCGCGCGGCCTGGCGCGACAGGCGCTTGAGCGCGGCGCCGTCGCCGGCCAGCACCACCCGCTCGCCGGCCCTCAGCCGCTCGCGCAGGTAGGCCGAGAAGGCCGGGCCCGGCCGGCGCTCGCGCGCTCCTCGGCATTCGCCTGCGCCACCGCACGGGCCTTCGCGGTCTTCCGCCATTCCGCGGGCGTCAGGTAGAGCGGCACCGCCTTGCCGCGTTGGCCGACCTCGCTCGCCTCGCCCTCGGCGATCTGCTCGAAGAAGGCGTCGGCGCGGGCCTCGGCCCCGGCCTCGACCACGAGGCGGGCCTCCGGCACGTAGTCGAGCACCGTGACGAGCCGGCCGTAGAGCGTCGGAAGCTGGTGCTCCTGGCCGGTGAAGGGGCGCAGGCGCACGGGCGAGCCGGGATCGAGGATCACC
>NZ_LWHQ01000051.1:440-871 GCF_001653715.1 Methylobacterium platani | reverse complement strand
CCGCGACCTCGCCGGGCTCGTCGACCCGGTCGTCGAGGATGTAGCCGAGGCGCTGCAGCTCCGCCGTCAGGCGCCCGGGATCGAGGGCGTCGCCGGGGGCGATCTCGACCCGGGCGCTCCCCCAGGTCTCCGGCGGCGGCACCCGCTGGATCAGGGCCGGCGCGGTGGTGAGCACGATGTCGGGCAGGTGCGCGGTGTCGGTGAGCCAGCGCAGCACGCCGGCCCGCGCCCCCATCGTGCCGCGCGACGGCGAGGCGCGGTCGAAGGGCAGGCAGTCCCATTCCGGATAGACCGCGACGCCGATCCCCGGCGCGAGCGCCCGCAGCACCGCCGCCAGTTCCTCGAGCCGCCGGGTGTCGCGGGCGACGTGCAGCAGGGGGCGGCCCGTGTCGCGCAGCCCGAGCAAGGCCACCGCGAGGGCGCCGGCCGGC
>NZ_LWHQ01000051.1:0-396 GCF_001653715.1 Methylobacterium platani | reverse complement strand
CGGCCCCCGCTCCTTGTGTCCGGTGCGGGAAACGCTCCGGGGCTGCGACGGGTCCGGGCGCGGCTGTCGCATGCACAGGATTCACCAGGGGAGTACCGGAACGCCCGGGCCGGAGCGCCTATGCCACCAGCCCGCTCACCGGCCGCAGCCCCTCGCTGCCCGGGAAGACGCGGCCGGCGAGCACCGCCGGGGAGAGGCCGAACAGGTCGGCCGCCAGGCCCTTCGCGACCGCCCGCACGTCGATGGTGGGGGCGAGGTCGCGGCCCTCGCGCAGCTGCGCGGGGCCGAGGCCGGGCCAGTCGGCCAGCACCCGGCCGCCGCGCACCGCGCCGCCGAGGAGGAACGCCACCGTGCCGGTGCCGTGGTCGGTGCCGGTGGTGCCGTTGACCCGGGCGG
>NZ_LWHQ01000050.1 GCF_001653715.1 Methylobacterium platani | reverse complement strand
TCCTCGAGGCTGATGATGTAGTCGGGCGTGACGGTCTTGCGGATCGGGACCGGCGGCGTCGGCTTCTCGGGCTCGGGCGCCGGGGGGGCGGCGACGCGCTCGAGCGAGGCGTGCACGGCGGCGATCAGGCTGCCGAGATCCCCGACCGGAACCGAGTTCTTCGACACGTAGGCCGATACGATATCGGCCGTGAGCATCACGAGTTCGCCCGGCTCCTGATCGTGAATATCCACGTCTGACATGATGAGGCTTCCGCTTCGAGAGTGAGGTGGACGACGGAGGCTGTGGAGCGGGCCGGCTCGGCTTCGCGCCGCCTCTCGGTCTTCTGTGGGCTTGGTCTTCTCGGGAATAAGGTCGTCTTCGGCCTCGTTCCTGTCGGGGTTCGTTCCTCGCCGGGGCCGTCACGTGCGTACGACGCGCGGGCGGTCGCCCGATCCCTCAGACTTCGTGGCAAGTCTCATGCGCGTTCGCAAGCTAGTAGCAGCAACGTGGCGATAAAATCAGGTAGTTCTTGTGGATTCCAGCGCGATACAACCAAACTCAATATACTCAAGGTTGTAATTTTTGATCTAACGTCGCCGATAATTGCATAAAAAGCTAGGGACGGTGGAGTGCCGGAGCGGGCCGGAGTAGCGCTGGTCTGTCGCCGGCGGGTTGCCGGCGACGGCCGCGCCACCCGGAAGGGGGACAGGAGGCGGCAGGGTCAGGCCGCCGGCGCGGGCTGCTCCCGGCCTTGCCGCCGCGCGAGTGAGTCGTGGCGCGCCTGGATCTCGACGAAGACCCGGCGGACCTTGGGGCTCAGGGCCTTCATCCGGGTCTCCAGGCGGCCGACCAGCCCCTCGACCTCGCCGCCCGAGAGCGCGTCGTCGATGTCGAGGCTGACATTGACCAGGACGTCCGCGGGCCCGAGATGCTGCGTCAGCACCTCGTTGACGTGATGCACGCCGGGCTCGGAGCGCACGATCTCGTGCAGGCCGGCGACCAGTTCCGGCTCCGCCGCCTCGCCGACGAGCAGGCCGTGGGTCTCGATCATCAGGAAGATCGCCATGCCGATCAGGATCAGGCCGATCGCGATCGAGGCGACGCCGTCGAAGGCGGGCTTCTCGAGCATCTCCGCCAGGATCACCCCGGAGAGCGCCACGACGAGGCCGGTCAGGGCCGCCACGTCCTCGACCAGCACCGTGAACAGGGCCGGGTCCTTGCTGCGGCGGATCGCGGTGACCGGCGGGAGCTTGCCCTTCTCGCCCCAGAACGCCTTGAGGGCGACGAAGCAGGAATAGCCCTCGGCGAGCACCGCGAAGCCGAGGATCGCGAGGTTGACGACGAAGCCCGGGATGGTGCGGCCGAGGATCACCGCGTCGGCGGCGGGCTCGGGGTGCTGCAGCTTGTGGATGCCCTCGTAGACCGCGAAGGCGCCGCCGCCGAGGAAGATCAGCAGGGCCACCAGGAAGGCGTAGAAGTAGACCTCGCGGCCGTAGCCGAACGGGAAGCGCGCATCCGCCGGCCTGGCCGCCCGCTTCAGGCCAACGAGCAGCAGGATCTGGTTGGCGGTGTCGACCACCGAGTGGACGCCCTCGGCCAGCATCGCGCTGCTGCCGGTGAAGAAGGCGCCGGTGAACTTCGCCACGGCGATCGCCAGGTTCGCGCCGGCGGCGGTGTAGATCGCGCCGCTGCTCTCGTGGGCCATAATGGTCTCCCGCTGCCCGGCGAGCGTGGCCGTGGCTGACCGAGGCTAACGCCGCGGGAGGCCGGATGGGTCCGGATTCCTGCGGCGATCTCGCGCGGCGATCAGGCGGCGGCGCGCAAGAGGAGTTCGGGCGCCGGGAGGCCGAAATGCCCGTGCAGGGCCGCGATGCTCGCGGCGAGCAGGTCGTCGAGCGGCGCCAGGGCGGCCGCGTCGGGGACCCGTCCCTCGACCCGCGCCGCGTGCTCGATGTCGCGCAGGCGGCCGGCGAGCGCGGCGGCGCCGACATTGAGGCTCATCGACTTGAGCCCGTGGGCCGCCCGCCCGGCGGCCTCGGCGTCGGCCGCCGCCCGCAGGGCCGCCAGGCCGTCGGGGGCGTGCGCGGTGAACAGCCCGAGCACCCGCTCGGCGAAGGCCGACCCGGCGCCTTCCGCCATCTCGGCGAGGCCGGCCAGGGTGTCGGGATCGAGGAGCGCGGCGGCCGGGGCCGCCGCGGGGATCGCTCCCGCCTCCGTCTCCGTATCCGCCCGTGCCGCGCCCGCCTCGCCGAGGGCCGCCGCGAGGGTGCGGGCGAGGTCGGCCAGGGTGAAGGGCTTGGCGAGCATCCCGTCCATCCCGGCCTCGCGCCACGCCTCGGCGGCGGTGCCGACGACGTGGGCGGTCGCCGCCGCGATGAAGGTGCGGGGACGCCCCTCGGCCGCCTCCCATTGCCGGATCGCCCGGGCGGCGTCGAAGCCGTCGAGGACCGGCATGCTGCCGTCCATCAGGATCAGGTCGAACGTGCCCTCGCGGACGGCGTCGAGCGCGCGCAGGCCGTCCTCCACGGTCGCGACGCGGGTCACGCCGAGGCGGCCGAGCGCCTCGACCGCGACCTCGCGGTTGACCGGGTTGTCGTCCGCCACCAGCACCCGGGCGGAGGGGAAGCGCGGCAGGGCCGCGACCGGGCCGGCCTCGGCCCCGACCCCCGCGAAGGTCCCGCCGCCGGCGAGCGCCGCCAGGGCCGGCCGCCACTCGCCCTGCGCCAGGGGCCAGCGCAGCAGGGCGTCGGCAAGGCCGGAGGAGAGGACCGCGGCCCCGCTCGGATCGCCCATCGGCGCGAGCGCCAGGACACGGCCGGCGCCGGCCGGACGGCGCCCGGCCCGGGCGAGGTCGCCGGCCTCGACGAGGTGATGCGCGCCCTCCCCCGCCTCGCCGGGCCGGAAGCCCGCAGCGAGGAGGCTTTCGACGAGGCCGGCGCGGGTCGCCGCGCCGGCGACCGCGATCTGCACCGCCGGGACGATCCCCGGCGCGCGCCGCACCGGCTCGGCCGCGGCCAGGATCCCGAGCGGGATCTCCAGCGGGATCTCGGCCCAGAAGGTCGAGCCGGCGCCGACCTCACTCTCGACCCCGATCCGCCCGCCCATGGCGGCGACGAGGCGCTCGGCGATCGACAGGCCGAGGCCGGTGCCGCCGAAGCGCCGGGTCGTCGAGCCGTCGGCCTGCGAGAAGGCGGAGAAGATCGTCGGCAGGGTCGCGGCCGGGATGCCGATGCCGGTGTCGGTCACGCTCAGGCGCAGGGTGCCGCCCCCGTCGCGGGGCTCGATCCGCACCAGGACGTGGCCCGATTCGGTGAACTTGAGGGCGTTGTTGACGAAGTTGCCGAGGATCTGGCCGAGCCGCACCGGGTCGCCGGCGATCGCGCGCGGCACGTCCGGCGCGACGATCGCCGCGAGGTCGAGCCCCTTGGCCCGGGCGCGCTCGCCGAACAGGGTGACGACGGTGTCGGCGACCTCGGCCGGATCGACGGGGATGCGCTCCAGGGTCAGCTTGCCGGCCTCGACCTTCGCGAAGTCGAGGATGTCGTTGATGATCGCGAGCAGGCTCTGCCCGGAGCGGGCGATCACCTCGGCGTAGCGGCGCTGGCGCGGCGGCAGCTCGGCGGCGGCGAGGAGCTCGGCCATCACCAGCATGCCGTTCATCGGCGTGCGGATCTCGTGGCTCATCGTCGCCAGGAACGACGACTTGGCGCTGTTGGCCGCCTCCGCGGCCTCCTTCGCCTCGCTGAGGTCGTGGGTGCGGTCGCTCACCTCCTGCTCCAGGCGGCCCTGGTGCTCGACGAGGCGGTGGTCGCGCTCGCGCACCGCGTCGAGGAGGCCGTTGAAGCTCGTCGCCAGCCGCCCGACCTCGTCGCCGGAGGCGGCGTCCCCGGGCGGCAGGGCGACGCGGCGGGCATAGTCGTGGTTCTCGCGCACCGCGTCCATCGTGCGGGCGAGCGCGGTCAGCGGCCGGGTCAGGGTGCGGCCGACGCGCAACGCCACCGCGAGGCCGATCGCCATGGCGAGGAGCGCCGCCGTCAGGGCGTTGAGCACCACCCGCCACAGGCGCTCGACGAGGTCGGCGGTGCCGGCGATCAGGGTCACCCGCCCGACGGTGCGGGCATTCTCCACCACCGGCACGCTGACCTTGACGGTGTGGGCGAGGACGAGGGCGAGCGGCGTGAGGCCGTCCTGGTCGAGGTCGAGGTCGTCGGCGAGCCGCAGGCCGGTGCCCTGCTCGGCGAGCGCCGAGCCGTCCGGGCGGGTCAGCCCGGCATAGACGATGCCGTCCAGGCGCGCGATGGCGCGCAGGGCCGCGTGGGCCCCGGCGGCATCGTCCGCGGCCGCCGCCCCGGCGGCGGCGGAGGCGAAGACCGCGGCGAGCCCCTTGAGTGTCCGGCGCGTGTCGGAGCCGTAGCGATCGACCTCGGACCAGGCCGCGAGGGCCGTGCCGGCCGCGATCGCGACGACCACCGCGCCGAGCACCGCGCGGCCGAGCCGGTCCGCGAGGCTGCCCGTCGCCCGCGACGGCCTGGGGGGCGCCGCGGCGGACGGGGACGGTGCGGACGGGGCCGGCTCCCGCGACCGGCCGCCGTCCCCGCGCCGCAGGCGGGGGCGGCGCGACGGGCGGTCGCTCCGGGCGGCAGGGGCGTCCTCGCCGCGCTCCGCCTCCGTCCCGGCGGGGGCGTCCGGCGCGCCGATCAGCCGGGCGCGCAGGTCGCGGTTCTGCCCCGGGGCGTCCGTCCCGTCCGTGGCGTCCCGCATCTCAGGCGGCCCGGTCCGCGGCCCGGTCGACCAGGGCGGCGACCGTGTCCCAGCGCGACAGGAAGGCCGCGACCACCGCGGGATCGAAATGTGCCCCGGCCTCCCGCTGCAGGAAGGCGTGGGCCGCCTCGAGCGTCCAGGCGCGCTTGTAGGGCCGGTTGCTGGTCAGGGCGTCGAACACGTCGGCGACCGCGACGATGCGGCCGGGGAGCGGGATCGCGGCGCCGGCGAGGCCGTGGGGATAGCCGGTCCCGTCCCAGCGCTCGTGGTGACTCACCGCGATCTCGGCCGCCAGCCGCACCACGTCGGAGGAGCTGTTGGCCAGGATGCGGGCACCGCGCTCGGCGTGGCGCTCCATCTCCCGGCGCTCCTCGGGGGTCAGCGGGCCGGGCTTGAGCAGGATCGCGTCGGGGATCGCGATCTTGCCGACGTCGTGCATCGTCGAGGCCAGGGTGATCAGCCGGCACTGCCCGGGCGGCAGCCCGAGCGCCTCGGCGATCAGCGCGGTGTAGTTCGCCACCCGGGCGACGTGGTCGCCGGTGTCGCTGTCGCGATGCTCGGCCGCGCGCATCAGCACCGTGACGATCTCGCGCTCGCGCGCCTCGACCAGGGCCACCGCGGCGGCGACCTCGGCTGCGAGCCGCGCACCCTGCGCCCGCTCGGCCCGGTATGCGCGGCTGAGCGCCATGAGGTTGGTGACGCGGGCCCGGATCTCGACCGGGTCGCAGGGCTTGTTGACGAAATCGGTGGCCCCCGCCTCCAGGGCGGAGCGGCGCAGGGCGCGCTGGTCGAAGCTCGTCACCATCACGATCGGCACGTGGGCGAAGCCCGGCAGCGCCCGCAGGGCCCGGATCACCGCGAGGCCGTCCATGCCCGGCATCTCGTAGTCGGTCAGCACGACGCCGATCTCGTCGGCGTGAGCCGCCGCGTAAGCCAGGGCCTCCTCCGGCCGCGTGAAGCTCCGGGGGCGGCAATCCGGGATCGGGCGCAGGGCCTCGAGCATCAGGAGGTTGTTGAGCTCCGCATCGTCGAGGACGATCGCACGCATGAGGTCTCCTCCGGCGGGTCATCGCCACGGCCCGCGATGGTGGCGGGGAAACCTTGACAACTCACTCTCCGGGTCCCGGCAATTCCGCCCGATCGGGCGAGGTTCCGGTGGTCGCCGGGCCCTCCGCGGCGTCTTTCGCTTTGAAACCGGACGCCGGCGGCGCTAGAGCACGTGCGAGGGCGCCTTGCTCCCGGAGCGGATGCCCGGCAACCCAGCACGGATCCCGGCGCGGCCTGAGCGACAGGCGCGCCTTCGCACGCAGGACAGACGAGACCAACACGATGGCCGGCTTCAAGGACCAGAACTTCAACGACCGGCGGAGCACGTCCGCGGACGCGAAGAAGGCCCTGCTGGAGAGATTCAAGGCCCGGCCCGCCGCCGACGACCCCGAGGTCCAGGCCCGGCTGGCGGAGCGCCAGAAGATCGCCGAGGCCCGCGCCGCCCGCACCGCGGAGCGCGAGGCCGCCAAGCAGGCCGAGACCGAGCGCGCCGCCGCCGAGGCGGCCGAGGCCAAGGCCCTCGCCGAGCGCGAGGCGGCCGAGGCGGCCGAGCGCGAGGCGGCCCTGGAGGTCGAGCGCAAGGCGGCCCGCGACGCCCGCTACGCCGCCCGCAAGGCGCGCCGCAAGTAGGATACGGTCCCCCGGACCGGTCTCTTCGGCCCCCGTCGGGACCCTGCGGCCCTCGTGCCGCGGGCTCTGGCGGGGGTTTCTGCGTGTCGGGCGCTCGCCCCGCCGGTCGCGGCCGGGCAGGCGGACCCGCACAGGCACGCGGGAGGCGGGCGGCCGCCCTCCTCCCGTCGGCGGGTCCTCGCCCGCCTCCCGCGACATCCGGTTGCCCAGCGTCGGGCGCGCCGGTGGAGCGCCGGCGCGGATGTCGGCCTCGCCGTCGCCCGGGGAGCCTGCGGCTTCCGCCGCGCGGGACGGCGTCACTCTCCCTTGCGCGGACGGCCGCGACGGGCCGGCGCCTTGTCGCCCTCGCTCCCGCCCTCGGCCGCGAGGCGGGCCGCGGCGGCGCGGTCGCGCCGGATCTGGCCGAGACCGAGATTCTTGGCGAGTTCGGAGCGCTGGGCGGCGTAGGTCGCGGCGACCATCGGGTAGTCGTGCGGCAGGCCCCACTTCTGGCGGTACTGGTCGGGG
>NZ_LWHQ01000049.1:61259-121716 GCF_001653715.1 Methylobacterium platani | reverse complement strand
CTCCGCGGCCTTCGCCAGCGCCCTCTCCTTCGTGGCGCCCGAGATCGAGGTGATGAGCGTCCCGGCCTGGGACTGCCAGCCCTACGACCGGATCTCGCCCAATCCCGCTATCGCGGCGCAGCGCATGACGGCGCTCTCGCGGCTCGCCCGCACCCGTTCCTCGGCCGAGAAGCCGCGCATCCTCACCACCACGGTCAACGCCCTGGTGCAACGGGTGCCGCCCAAATCCCGCATCGCCGTCGAGACCTTCTCGGCCGCCCCCGGCAACGCGCTCGACACCGACCAGATCGTCGCCTGGCTCGAAGCCAACGGCTTCCTGCGCACCGGCACCGTGCGCGATACCGGCGAATACGCGGTGCGCGGCGGCATCATCGACCTGTCGCCGCCGGGGCTCCCGAACCCGGTCCGCCTCGACTTCTTCGGCGACACCCTCGAATCGATCCGCGCCTTCGATCCCGAGACCCAGCGCACCATCGGGCAATTGCGCTCCCTCGACCTCGTGCCGATGAGCGAGGTGCAGCTCACCACCGAGACGATCCGGCGCTTCCGCCAGGGCTACGTCACGGCGTTCGGCGCCGCGACCCGCGACGACCGGCTCTACGAGACGATCAGCGAGGGCCGGCGCTATGCCGGGCTCGAGCACTGGATGCCGCTGTTCTACGACCACCTCGACACGCTGTTCGACTACGTCGCCGGCGTGCCGCTGATCCTCGACCACCAGGTCGACGACGCGGTGGCCGAGCGCCTGTCCCAGGTGCAGGAGTATTACGACGCCCGCTGCGAGGCCCTGAAGGAGCGCCAGAGCGGCACCGCGCCCTACAAGCCGTTGAAGCCCGACGCGCTCTACCTCTCGCCGAACGAGTGGGCGAAGCGCATCGAGAGCGCCACCGTCGCCCGCCTCGCCCCCTTCGACGTGCCGGAGGTGCCCGGGCGCAAGCTGATCGATTGCGAGGGCGCGCCCGGCCGCAGCTTCGCGCCCGAGCGCGCGCAGGAAGGCGTCAACGTCTTCGACGCGGCGGTGGGGCACGTCCGCGACCTGCAAGCGGCGGGGCATCACGTCGTCCTGGCGGCGTGGTCGGAGGGCTCGCGCGACCGGCTCTGCGGCGTACTGACCGAGCACGGCCTGCCCAAGCCCAAGACCATCACGCGCCTCTCCGACATCCTGGCGATGAAGCGCGGCCAGGATCTCGGCGTCGCGGTCTGGGGCCTGGAGGGCGGGTTCTCGGCCGGCCAGCTCGCCGTGGTGGCCGAGGGCGACATCCTCGGCGACCGGCTGGTGCGACCCAAGCGCAAGGCCAAGCGCCCCCAGGACGTGATCCTGGAGGTGCAGGCGCTGGCGCCGGGCGACCTCGTGGTCCATGCCGATCACGGCATCGGGCGCTTCGTCGGCCTCAAGACCGTGACGGCGGCCGGCGCCCCGCACGACTGCCTGGAGATCCAGTATAGCGGCGGCCTGCTGCTGCTGCCGGTCGAGAACATCGAGCTTCTCACCCGGTACGGCTCGGAGGATGCCGACGTCGCCCTCGACAAGCTCGGCGGCGGGGCCTGGCAGGCGCGCAAGGCCAAGCTCAAGCGCCGGATCATGGAGATGGCCGGCGCCCTCATCAAGGTCGCGGCCGAGCGCTTCCTGAAGTCGGCGCCCAGGATGGCGCCGCCGGAGGGCACCTACGGCGAGTTCGCCGCCCGCTTCCCCTACGAGGAGACCGAGGACCAGGAGGCGGCGATCGCCGCGACGCTCGGCGACCTCACCTCCGGCCGGCCGATGGACCGGCTGGTCTGCGGCGATGTCGGCTTCGGCAAGACCGAGGTGGCGCTCCGCGCCGCCTTCGTCACCGCGCTCTCGGGCAAGCAGGTGGCGGTGGTGGTGCCCACCACGCTGCTCGCGCGCCAGCACGCCCGCACCTTCGAGGCCCGGTTCAAGGGCCTGCCGGTCAACGTCGCGCAGGCCTCCCGCTTCGTCAGCAACACTGAACTGAAGAAGGTCCGGGAGGGGCTGGCCGACGGCTCGGTCGACATCGTCGTCGGCACCCACGCGCTCTTGGCAAAAAACATCGCCTTCAAGGATCTCGGCCTCATCATCATCGACGAGGAGCAGCATTTCGGCGTCTCCCACAAGGAGCGGCTGAAGGCGCTGAAGGCGGAGGTCCACGTCCTGACCCTGTCGGCGACGCCGATCCCGCGCACGCTGCAGCTCGCCATGACGGGCGTGCGCGAGCTCTCGATCATCGCGACGCCGCCGGTCGATCGCCTCGCGGTGCGCACCTTCGTGATGCCGTTCGATCCGCTCTCGATCCGCGAGGCGCTCTTGCGCGAGCGCTACCGCGGCGGCCAGGCCTTCTACGTCGTGCCGCGCATCGAGCACCTGGAGGAGGTCAAGCGCTTCCTCGACCGCGAGGTGCCCGAGGCCAAGGTGGCGGTGGCCCACGGCCAGATGGCGGCGGGCCAGCTCGAGGACGTGATGACGGCCTTCTACGAGGGCCAGTACGACATCCTGCTCGCCACCACGATCGTCGAATCGGGCCTCGACATCCCGACCGCCAACACCTTGATCGTCCACCGCGCCGACATGTTCGGCCTCGCCCAGCTCTATCAGCTGCGCGGCCGCGTCGGCCGCTCCAAGGCCCGGGCCTACGCCCTGTTCACCACCCCCGAGGGCAAGACCCTGACGGTGCAGGCGGAGCGGCGGTTGAGCGTGCTGCAATCCCTCGACACGCTGGGGGCCGGCTTCCAGCTCGCCAGCCACGACCTCGACATCCGCGGCGCCGGCAACCTGCTCGGCGACGAGCAGTCCGGCCACGTCAAGGAGGTCGGCTACGAGCTCTACCAGCAGATGCTGGAGAGCGCGGTCGCGGCGCTGAAATCCGGCAACGCGCTGCCGACCGACGAGCAATGGTCGCCGACCATCGCGCTCGGCGCCCCGGTCACGATGCCGGAGGAGTACGTCGCGGATCTCTCGGTGCGCCTCGGCCTCTACCGCCGCCTCGCGACGCTCGAGAACGACCGCGAGCTCGAGAGCTTCGGCGCCGAGCTGATCGACCGCTTCGGCCCGATGCCGCCGGAGGTGGAAGAGCTCCTGAAGATCGTGACGATCAAGATCCTGTGCCGCGAGACCAACGTCGAGAAGGTCGAGGCCGGCCCGAAGGGCATCGTCATGCACTTCCGCGACCGGTCCTTCGCCAACCCGGCCAAGCTCGCCGGCTACATCGCCGACCAGCGCTCCTTCGCCAAGGTGCGGCCGGACATGAGCGTGGTGTTCATCCGCGATCTCGCGACGGTGGCCGAGCGGCTGAAGGAGACGACGGCGATCCTGCGGGACCTGGTGAAGCTGATCACCCGGAAGAAGGCGGCGTGAGGGGAGCGGCTCTCCCCCGCTCCGCCGTGTAGTCGGGGACACACGATCGGATCCCACCGTTCACCGTCCCCGGATCCTCCCGGCCGGCATCGTTCCACCCGTCGCTGCGTCGAAGCGGCAGCCGCCGGATCCCAGTCGACCGTGCGACAGGACCGCGGACCACACCCGCAGGCCCGACGAGGAAAAGACGCCTTTGTCATTCCCTCGCGCCCTCGCGTCGATGCGAAGGCGTCCGGCACATCAGCGTCGGCGCAAGGAAAAGGAGACCTTGTGGGCTTGCCGCACCTTCGAACGAGTCCGTTCGAAGGTGCTGCGATATCTGTCATGCCCACACCGATCCAGGCGAGCGCCGCGCGTGATCTCGGCCTGAGTGACCTTGGCCTGAGTGATCTCGGCCTGAGTGATCTTGGCCTGAGTGATCTTGGCCTGAGTGGTCTTGGCCTGAGTGATCTTGGCCTGAGTGATCTTGGCGACTGTGAAAATTGTCTCGCAGTGTAGAGTGTTGCGCGAGAGTTTCAGTCCGTTCGAATGTGACTCCGGCAGCTCTTCCGCAGCCGTTCGGATCATGATACTCGTGTGTTTCTCAGTATGACTGTCGTCTCGATAATCGGGCATGGGGACTTGTGATGAATTACGCTGGAAAATATCAGGGGACGCTGCATACATATTGCGCTGAATTTGATTATACAGATCCGATAACATTTACAATTGACGAGTCCGGATACATCGATCTTCCTTACTCGTCACAAGGTACATTGAACGACGGCAAGATCGATGCTGACGGTAATATCTCCGGGATTTCCATCACTGTCACTTCTATGTCCTTGGGGCGGTTGACAATCAACTATATAGCCAGGGATGACGGCAAGGATTTCTACGGTTCTGGAACATCGATCAACGGGATTACGAGCACGATCCAGGCGACTCTGATCTCGACACCTACGACAACGCCGAGCATAACCCCGTCGTTCTCGGCAGCCGATCTCAAGTTGCAGAATTTCGGCACCACCGCGTCCGCCGGCGGCTGGACGAGCGACAACCAGTATCGCCGCACGATGGCGGACGTCAACGGCGACGGGCGCGCCGACATCGTCGGCTTCGGCGTCGCGGGCACTTACGTGGCTCTCGCCGACGGCAAGGGCAGCTTCGGCGACGCGCAGCTCAAGCTGCAGAATTTCGGCGCCGGCGTATTCGCGGGCGGCTGGTCGAACGACGACCTGTTCCATCGCGAGCTGGCGGACGTCAACGGCGACGGGCGCGCCGACATCGTCGGCTTCGGCGCCGCGGGCACTTACGTGGCTCTCGCCGACGGCAAGGGCGGCTTCGGCGACGCGCAGCTCAAGCTGCAGAATTTCGGGACGACCGCGGGGGCGGGCGGCTGGGCCAGCCAGGACCGGTATCACCGCGAGGTGGCGGACGTGAACGGCGACGGACGCGCCGACATCGTCGGCTTCGGGGAAGCCGGCGTGTACGTATCCCTGGCCGACGGCAAGGGCGGCTTCGGCGACGCGCAGCTCAAGCTGCAGAATTTCGGCGCCGGCGTATCCGCGGGCGGCTGGTCGAACGACGACCTGTTCCATCGCGAGCTGGCGGACGTCAACGGCGACGGGCGCGCCGACATCGTCGGCTTCGGCGCCGCGGGCACTTACGTGGCTCTCGCCGACGGCAAGGGCGGCTTCGGCGACGCGCAGCTCAAGCTGCAGAATTTCGGGACGACCGCGGGGGCGGGCGGCTGGTCGAGCCAGGATCGGTACCACCGTACCCTGGCCGACGTGAACGGCGACGGGCGCGCCGACATCGTCGGCTTCGGCGGCGCCGGTACTTACGTGGCTCTCGCCGATGGCAGCGGCGGTTTCCTGACGGCCAAGCTTCGATTGGACAATTTCGGTACCAGCGGGGCCGCCGGCGGTTGGTCGAGCGACGACCTCTTCCACCGCGAAGTGGTGGATGTGAGTGGCGACGGGCGTGCCGACATCGTCGGCTTCGGCGCCGCGGGCGTGTACGTGGCCACCAGCCTGAACAACTGGACCGCCTGAAGGCGGGAGCGGTCAGATCCTCGACGGGCGGGAGGCGGACGATCGTCCGCCTCGCCTCGCGAGCCGCGACCGAGCGGGCGAGGGGCCGGTCGACGGCCCCTCCTCCGGCGCCGCCCGCGCAAGGGCCCGCCCTGTCCGGTGAGTGCTCCTCGAGAGACGGGCGCGGATCGCCGCCCGCCTCCCGGTCGGCCGTGGTGCGGACCGATCCGCTTCACGCCGGTTTCGACTGCAAGGCGTGCGATCGGATACGAAGCGGCGGCGATATCGAAGTGGTGCGTTGGACCTGCAGCGCGACTGCCACATGAGCTGAACGCCTGTCATACCCTCGCGCCTTCGCACCGACATGTCGATCGAAGGCGTCCGGCGCATCGGCGCCGACACAAGGAAAGAGGGGACCTTGCGGGTCTAGTGCGCTTCACGATCGCGCTGCAATCGCGGTTCTCTCTAAGTCTTTGTTTTATTGATTTTTCGACGAACCGGCATCCACTTCATCGGAAAATGCTCCAGCCGGCGCCGTCGAACGAGTCCGTTCGACGGCGCGGCGGTATCAGGCGTGCCCCTCGCCACCGAGCGACCCCTACCGCCCCGCCCCCTGCGGCATCTTCACGATCTTCCCGTCCGGCAAAATGATGTCGCCCGGGCTCTGCCCCGCCTCGCAGGGACCGAGATAGGTGGCGTCGATCGTCATCTTGCGCCGGACCGGCTCCTTCATGCCGGGTACGCCGGTCAGCGTCGTGTCGACGTCGAGGTGGACCTTGCTGGCGAAGTCGCCGGTGATCACGCTGGTGCCGGAGGCCGAGATCGGGCCGATCTTGCACTCGGTCTCGCCGGTATAGCCGGTGCTCGTCTTGACGAAGCTGCGCTTGGAGCACTGCCCGGCGCCGAGCGCTCCTTGCGCCATCTGGTCGGTCTTCTCGTCGATGCACTGACGGGCGGTCGCGTTGCCCTCCGCCGAGACGGTCTTGCTCTCCCACAGGCCGGCCTTGCGCACCGGCAGGGTGTCGGCGGCGGCCGGCAGGCTGGCCGCGGAGAGGGCGAGACCGAATCCGACGAATCCGGCACCGATCGGACGCACGGGCATGAAGCCTCCCTGGAGTGGCGCGGCGCACCGGCCGCATCGCGGCGGAGGATTAACCCAGGAGGATTAGGCGCTCAAGGCCGGTCCATGCCCGCGCGGGAGCCGGCGCGATCGCCGGCCCCCCGCCCGGTCACGCTCCGTGCGCCGTCGCGGTCCGCAGCCCCGAGAACCCGATCAGCTTGCGGGCCTCCTCGTCCCACAGGGCGAGCCCGAGGCAGCGCAGGCTGTCGCGCAGGGTCAGGCGGCCGACCTCGCCGAGGGTCGCGTGGCCGTCCAGGCATTCCTGGAGCCGGTAGTTCGGGATGCGGCTGTTGAGGTGATGGACGTGGTGCAGCCCGACATTGCCGGTGAACCATTGCAGCACCCGCGGCAGGACGTAGTACGAGCTGCCGCCGAGCGCCGCGCGGTGGAAGTCCCAGGCCTCGGGCCCCTCCCAGACGGTCTCCTCGTACTGGTGCTGGACGTAGAACAGCCAGCCGCCGATCCAGGCGGCGACGGCGACGACCGGCAGGAGCACCCAGAGCACCGGCCCGATCCCGCCGGTGGCGAGGGCGAGCAGCGCGACCAGCGCGGCGAGCGCGAGGTCGAGGGCGAGCACGTCCCGCCACGCAGTGCGCCAGGGCAGGCCGACGCCGGAGGGAAACCGCTGCAGCACCAGGAAGTTGAGCGGCGAGCCGAGCACGATCAGGATGAACGGGTTGCGGTAGAGGCGGTAGCGGAGCCGGTGCCAGCGCGACAGGGCGAGGTACTCGCGCACGGTCAGCGTGTGGATGTCCCCGGTGCCGCGGCGGCTGAGATCGCCGGTCGAGGCGTGGTGCAGGGCATGCGCCCGCTTCCAGCTGTCGTAGGGCGTCACCGTCAGCAGGCTCAAGGCTCGGCCGAGACGGTCGTTGGCGGTGCGCGAGGGCAGGAACGAGCCGTGCCCGCAATCGTGCTGGATGATGAACAGCCGGACCAGCAGGCCGCCGGCCGGCACGGCGAGCGGCAGCACCCAGGGCTCAAAGCCCCGCGCCGCCGCCCACAGCATGAGGGCGCAGAGGGCGAGGTAGGGCAGCAGGGTGTTGGCGACCTGCCGGAGCGCGAGCCGCGGGACGGGATCCCGGTAGGCCGCGCAGTGGCGGGCGATCTCGCGCGCGAGCGCCGCGAAGTCGGGCCGCGCGGGGCCGTCCCCGGCCGTGTCGATCGCGGCGGGGGTCGATGTGTCGTCGGTCACGGGCGGGGGGCGATCCTGTCTGTCGGGCGCGCGGTCGCGGGGGGCCTCGACGCGGTCGCGGCGGCCGCGGGCGGACGCTCCACGGCCGAGGCGCGGAAAGGCGGGTCGGTCTGCCTCCCCGCGGCCCCCATAGCATCGTTCGCGCCGACCGCGAGAGCCTCCTGCCCCGCGGCCCCCGCGGCACGATCGCCCGCCGGGCCGGTGCCGCTACGGCCCCTCGCCTTGCGCCTGCGCCGTCATCCGGTCCGCATCCTCCCGCAGCAGCAGCCGCTCGGCGACGAGGGCGTCCGCCGCCTTCGCCACCGCCGCCGCGTAGGCGGCCTTGTCGGGATAGCGCTCCTCGAGCGACGGGCGGGGGTCGCCGCTCGCCTCCCGCTCGGCCTTCGTGCGGGCGAGCGCCAGCTCGCTGCCGTCGCGGTCGCACAGCACGCCGGTCGGGTACGGGTCGGCGTAGAAGTTCCAGCCGGTCTGGGTCGCCCGCGGCGCCGCCACCGCGGGCAGCCGGATGCCCGCGACCTCGTGCCCGTCGGCATCGACCCGCGGCACCAGCGGCCGGTATTGCGGCCCGGCCTCGGGATGCGGGTCGAGATAGGTCGCGAACCGCGCGACGGCGTTGCCGGCCGTCGGCACCGCGACGCCCGGGATGTAGGGGAAGCCGATCCGCTCCGGCTCGACCAGGGTGCCGTCGGACAGGCGCGGCACCCGGCTCTCCGGCGGGGCGCGGCCGGTGGCGACCCATTCCTCGAGCGCCACCAGGAGCGCCCTGAGCGCCGGGCCGGAGCTGAGCGTGCTGCGCGGGTTCACGCAGGCGCCCTTCGCGTTGGTCAGGTGGGCGCGGCCGTTGTGGAAGCCGCTCGACACCAGGTAGGCGCGGGCCTTGTCCGGCAGCGCCACGTCGGCGCGGCCGAGGGGATCGGTGGTGAGCAGCGAGGCGCCCTTCTGCCAGTACTCGGTGCCGGTGTTGACCTCGATCAGCAGCGGGTCCGAGGCGTCGCCGCGCAGGAGAGCCCCCCGCTGCCCGGTCACCGGGTCCTGCAGGGCCGCGGCCGAGAACGGGAAGGCGTTCTCGGGGTAGAGATGGTCCTCGTGCTGGGTGTTGGTGCGCGAGGGCTGGGCGAAGCGGGCGTTGAGGAAGATCCCGCCCGCCCCGGCGATGTGGGCGAGCACCCCGTCGAAGACCCGCCGGCCGCTCTCGTCGCGGTTGAAGCCCTGGTGGACAAAGTCGCGCAGGTAGCGCCCGCTCTGCGAGATGCCGAGGGCGACGGTGTGCCGGATCGGGCCCCCGGCCGCCTCCGGCGCGGTGCGCAGGTGCGCCACCACGTCCCGCACGGCGGCAAAGCCGATGCCCTGCACCTTCGGCCCGGTCGTCCGGTAGGTGAACTGGTAGATCGTGCCGGGACCGGGCCTGGTGCCCTTCGGCAGGAGCTCGATCTGGCGCGGGGTGGCGAGGCGCCAGGCCTGCGGCGGCACCGGCCGGGCAACGTCCGGCTCGCGCCGCTTCACGGTGAGCTGCGCCTCGTCGCCCGGCTCCGGCGCGGCGTCCTGGGTGGGCGCGGCACTCTGGGCCGCCTCGAAGGCGAGGTAGAACGGCGCCTCCGGCGGGCCGCGGGTGGCGCTCACCAGCTCGTCGCGCACCCATTCGGTGATCGGCCGGCCGTTGCGGGTCGCCACCGGCACGTCGATCGCCATGCCGCCCTGCTGGCGCAGGGCATTCGCCTCCCAGCCGGCCCAGGCCAGGGTGTCGCCGCGGCGCAGGAACAGGCCGGTGCCGGCATCCGCCGCCGAGCGCGGATCGTTGATCGCGGTCAGCCCGGCCGCGGGCTTCGCGTCCATGATCCAGTTGAACAGGAACTTGCGGCCGCGGTTCGGTACCTCGAACAGCAGCGTGCCGCTGCCCCGGCCCGGCTCCTTCGGGCGCAGCAGGAACAGGTCGGTGGCGTACTCGACCAGGCCGCGGGCGTTGCGGGGCGCGAGCGCGATGTCGGTGATGCCGGCATTGGCCGGGTCGGCCGGATCGAGCTCGCCCCGGGCGGTGCCGACGACGCGCTCGTAGGCCCCCGCCTCGCCGAAGGCCGCCCCGTCGGCGAAGGGCTCGACGGACGTGACCTCGATCGCGGTGATCCGCGCCGCGGCCGGCCATGCCAGGAGCGCGCAGCTGAGCGCGCCGGCCAGAACCCGGATTGTCCGCATGCCGATCCCCCCGTCATCCGGCCTATGGGCGGCCGGTGACGACAAGGAGCACGGGACGGGCGTTCCTGTCGAGGGCGGGCGCCTCGAGGCTCAGGCGTGCGTCCTGGAGCTCAGGCGTCCGGGGGCTCAAGGGTCCTGAGGCTCAGGCGTCCTGGCGGTCCCGCGCCGGCACCTCGATCGGCCCGACCTGCGCGACCCGCAGGCCCGCCGCCATCGCCTGCAGGCGCGATTGCGGGTCCTCGGGCTGGATGACGCCGGCCGACATCACCAGCTTGGCGGCGTCGTCGACGCTGATCGGGAGCTCGATCACCTCGGCGCGCGGCAGGTAGAAGAAGAAGCCGGTGGTCGGGTTCGGCGCGCAGGGCAGGAACACCCCGACATGGTCGTGCTGGGGGCCGAGCGCCGCCTGCACGTCGGGCCCCGCCGGGGCCGACAGGAACACGATCGACCACGTGCCCTTCACCGGGAACTCGACCAGCCCGACGGTGCGGAACGAGGTGCCGCTGGTCGAGAACAGGGTCTCGAACACCTGGCGCAGGCCGCGATAGAGGCCCGAGATCACCGGTGTGCGGGCGAGCAGCACCTCGCCGAACTCGACCACCGAGCGGCCGACGAGGTTGGCGGTCAGCGCGCCGAGCGTCGTCAGCGCCACGAAGGCGATGACGAGGCCGAGCCCCGGCACGCTGAACGGCAGGTAATGGTCGGGCAGGTAGGCCGAGGGGACCAGCGGCTTGACCCAGCCGTCGATCAGGCTGATGCACCACCAGGTGATGTAGATCGTGATCGCCAGGGGGCCGGCGACGATGACGCCGGTGAAGAAGTAGTTGCGCAGGCGGCCGCGGACGCTGACCCGCTTGCGGGTGGCCGGTGCTTCCGGATCGGGGATCAGCGGCGAGGGTTCCGACACGATTGGCGATTCTCGATCCCGGCAGGCGCCCCCTGCCGGCGAAGAGGTAGCGGTTTGCTGCGTTGCGCTCAAGGCGGGAGCGGCCCTTTGGTGAGCCCGCCGCCGGATCGCGCCGCCCTGCGCGCCGTCCTGGCTCGCGCCCTCGCCGATCCGGCCGCGGCATGGAGCCTCGGCGGCTACGGGGCCGGCGCCACCTTCCGGCGCGCCCCCGGCGAACCGGCGGACCTTCCCTGCGGCGGGCGCCCCGGCCTCGTCACCCCCCGCGGCGCCCTGGTGCTGGAGGGGGCCGACGCCCTGATGCCGGTCGCCTACGAGACGGCGCTCGGGGCCGGGGCGTGGAGCCACGCCCTCGCCCTGTGCCGGCCGGTCTCCCTCCTGCCGCCCTGCCCGGCCCCGGCCTTGCGCGAGCTCGGCCCCGACGCGGGAGCGGCGCGGGCGGGGGATCGCGACGGCGTGCTGTTCTGCCTCGGCCTCCCCTTGCGCCAGGCCCGGCTCCTCGTCCGGGTGCGGGGCGAGGCGGTTCGGGGGATGCGCGCCGCCTGCGGCCGCCCGGCCGACGCGGCGGTGTGGGCCGCGCTTCCCGGGCTCGGGGCGGTGCTGGTGGCGGCCCATGCCCGCGCCCGGATCGAGGTCGTGCTGCCCGATGCCCATCCGGGGCCCCGCGCGCTCTGGTTCGACAAGCTGCTGCGCCAGGGCCGCCTCCACGCCGCCACGGCCGCGATCCCGCCGGGCCTCGCCCCGGTGATCCACCTGCACCCGCCGCACCCGCTGACGGAGGGCGGCGACGACCCGGGGCGCCACGCCGCGTTCCAGGCGCTGCTCGCGCGCTGGGGCGATCCGGCGCTCGTCGCGCTCAAGCGGCGCCTGCTCGCCGGCGAGGCGGTATCGGTGCCGGACACGCGGGCGGCGCGGGGCGTGGCGCGGGTGGCGCAGGCGCAGAGGCGGTGGCTGGAGACGGCCGACGGGGCGGGATGATCCTCGCGGGCGGGCGGCCCGGGATGCCCGTTCCCCGGCACCAAGACATCGTCGGGACCGAGAACTGCCCGGCACCAAGAAAAAAGGCCACTCTTGCGAGCGGCCCGAAGTCTAGGGAGGAAACGCCCAAAGAGGGCAGCAGGGCCGCGACGCCATCGCGACCATGCAATGCACAAGATAATCGCTCGCGGATGGTTCGCAAGTGCGAAAGCGCACCGATGGTGAATTTTCGCCGAAACGATCGCGCCCGTCGCAAGCACGGCGACACCCCCGCCGGGGGGGCCGGCGGGGGTGTCGCTTGGGGGGCTTCGTACGTGTCGCCGGGGGCGCCGCGGTCAGCGGCGCAGGATCTTGGTGACGAGGCGGCCGACGAGGTTGCCGGAATCGGTGTCGGTGACCCGGTCGTCGTAGGGGCGGCCGTCGGGGCGGATGCGGGGATCGTCGTTGCCCAGGATCTTGGTGACGATTCGGCCGATGAGGCTCATCGTATCCTCCGGAGTGGCGGGGTGAGGGATCTTGTCCTGGAAATAACGGCCGACCGGCTCGGCCGTTCCGGGCCTATCCCCGCGCCGCCATCGCCTCGAAGACCAGGGCGTGGCGGGCCGCCAGCGCCTCGATGTCGGTCGCGTAGCCGCCGCCGATCACCGCGACGAGCGGGATGCCGCGCCGGCGCACCGCGTCGACGACGGCCGCCTCGCGCCGGCGCAGGCCGTCGTCGGTGAGCGACAGGCGGCCGAGGCGGTCGTCGCGGTGGGGATCGACCCCGGCATTGTAGAAGACGAGGTCGGGGGCCTGCGCGTCGAGCAGGCGCGGCACGTGGAGGTTCACCGCCGCCAGGTAGTCGTCGTCGCCGAGCCCGTCGGGCAGGCCGACATCGAGGTCGCCCGGCACCTTGTCGGTGGGATAGTTCTTCTCGGCATGCATCGAGAAGGTGAACAGGTCGGGCTCGTCGCGCAGGCAGTCGGCGGTGCCGTCGCCCTGGTGCACGTCGAGGTCGACGACCAGCGCCCGGCGGATCGCGCCCTCGCGCCTGAGGGCGAGCGCCGCCACCGCGACGTCGTTGAAGACGCAGAACCCCCGTCCCCCGTCCCGCCGGCCGTGGTGGCTGCCGCCCGCGGTGCTGCCGGCGAGCCCGCCCGCCAGCGCCAGCCGGGCGGCCAGCAGCGTGCCGCCGCAGGCGGCGAGCGAGCGCCGCGCCACCCCGGCATCGACCGGCAGGCCGATCGCCCGCTCGACCGCCCGCGGCACCGTCGCGGTGACGACCTGCTCGACGTAAAGGGCGTCGTGGGCGAGGCGGATCAGCTCCGGGCTCGCGGGCTCGGGCGTCACGAAGCCGTCGGGCACGAGCCCCCGCGCCGCGATCGCGGCGGCGAGTCGCCCGTACTTGCCCATCGGGAAGCGGTGCCCCTCCGGCAGCACGGCCTCGTAGGCCGGATGGAACACGACCGGGACCATGGCTGACACCCTGGGACGGAACCCTGTGGAGAGCGGGGACGACACGAGCACGCACAACGCACCGGAGCGCCCGGAAGCAGGCGCGACCGCGCGCCGCGGGCATCCACGATCCTTCCCCTGGTGCCAGGGGCTTAGCGCGCCGTCCCGGACCGCTCCGGGCACCGGTTTCCGATCGCCGCGGCTCCCTCTCGGCCTGCTCATGCTCTAGCTTGTCCCGGGATCGGGCCGGTCCACGGACACGGTTTGGACACGAATTGCCTCGACCCTCGGGTCACGCGGCCCTTGGGTCACGCGGCCCTTTGGGTCATTCGTCCCTCGGGGAAGATGTCTCGTCACGGGGTCGGACACGGCGCGGGGCGCGGGAGCCCGCGACGGGCGTAGAGACGAGGCGCGCCGGTGGCGTGAATTGGGTATCCGGCGGCGCCCGATCGGGCGCCGCCTTGCAGCACGGCCGGGGGGCATGCGGGATCGGGTCGACCATCGCGGCGCGCGGAAGGCGCGTCCGTCAGCGGGAACGATGGGGGCCGGGGTCGCGAAGGCGCTCGGGCTCGGCCTCGCGCTCGGCCTGGGGACGGCGGAGCCGGCCCGCGCCTTCGACCTGTTCGGCCTGTTCGGCTCGGAGGAGGCGCCGCCGGCCCCGAGCCCGGCCGCCCTGCCCTACGCCGTCCGCTTCCAGGGCGTCGAGGACGAGGACCTGCTGCGCGCGCTCCAGGACACGTCGAGCCTCTACCGCCTGCGCAACGACGCGCCGCCGGACGGCGAGGGCCTGCTGCGCCGGGCCGAGGCCGACGCGACCCGCCTCGTCGATGCGCTCTGGGGCTTCGGCTACTACGACGGCAGGATCGGCTTCCGCGTCGAGGACGTGGTGCTCGGCGGCGACGCCTCCACCCGCGCCGCCGTGCGCGCCGCCGAGGCCGCCCGCAACCGGACCCTGGTGGCGGTGCGGATCGCGGTCGACCAGGGCCCGCTCTATCACCTGCGCCGGATCACGGTGCTGGATCCGGCCGGCCTCCCGTTCCCGCCCGAGGCGGTGCCCGCCCGCCTCACCCGCCTCGACGACGACGTGCCGGCCCGCTCGGCCGCGGTGCTCGCCCGCGAGGCGGCGCTGATCGACCGCTTCCGCCGCGAGGGCCACCCCTTCGCCAAGGTGCTGCGGCGCGAGCCGGTGGTCGACCACGCGGCCCACGCCATGGACGTGACCTTCGTGGTCGATCCGGGGCCGACGGCGACGCTCGGCCCCATCACGGTGCGGGGCACGCAAAACCTCGACCCGGCGGTGGTGCGCTCCTTCATCTACGCCGAGCCGGGCGATCCGTACTCGCCGCAGGCCTTGTCGGACATCCGCCGCTCGGTCTCGCGCATCGAGGCGCTCGGGGGCGTGCGGGTGCGCGAGGGCACGGCGCTCGACGCGGACGGGGGCCTGCCGGTCTTCGTCGACGTCACCGAGCGCGCGCCGCACATCGTCGGCGTCTCGGCGCGCTACTCCACCGTCGACGGGCCGGGCGTGCGCGCCTACTGGGCCGACCGCAACCTGTTCGGCGGCGGCGAGACCCTGCGGATCGACGCCGACCTGTCCTATCTCGGGCTCGGCACCGACTACTACGCCCGCCGCCGCAAGCTCGCCGGCATCGAGACCAACGGGCTCGGCGGGCGGTTGTCCGCCACCTTCGTCAAGCCGGCCCTGTTCGGCACCCGCAACGACCTCCTCGCCAGCGCCTTCATCGGCCGCGAGGTCCAGCAATCCTACCTCAGCGACGCCACCGGCGGCACGGTCGCGATCCGCCACCGCTTCGCCGACGCCTTCTCGGCGCAAATCGGCCTCGACGGCCGGGTCGGCTCCGACCGCGACGCGCTCGGCCGCGTCGATTACGGGCTCATCGGGCTCAATGCCGGCGTCACCTACGATTCGACCGACAGCCTGCTCGACCCGACGAAGGGCTTTCGCGTCACCGCCTCGCTCACGCCTTACGCGGGCCTCGGCAGCAGTCCGGATCTCCTGATCGCCAAGGCGCAAGGCTCGACCTACTACGCCTTCGACGACGAGGCCCGCTATATCGTGGCGGCGCGCCTCGGTTTCGGCTCGGTCAGCGGCGCGAGCCTCGCCGACATCCCGGCCTCCCTGCGCTTCTTCGCCGGCGGCGGCGGTTCGATCCGCGGCTACTCGTACCGCACCGTCGGGCCGATCGGCCCCTACCAGCTGCCGGTCGGCGGGCGCTCGCTGCTCGAGGGCTCGATCGAGGGCCGGATCAAGATCACCGACACGATCGGCATCGTGCCCTTCGTCGATGCCGGCACGGCCTTCGCCGGCACCCTGCCCGATTTCGACGAGCGCATCCGCATAGCTGCGGGTCTCGGCCTTCGCTACTACACCGGCATCGGCCCGATCCGGGTCGACCTCGCGGTGCCGCTGAACCCCGACAAGCAGCTCAAGCAGCCGCCGGTCGCCCTCTACATCAGCCTCGGTCAGGCCTTCTGAATGATGCAGATGCGGGCCTCGCGCCTCCTCACCGCCGCGTTCGCCGTCGTTCTGTTGGCCCTCGCCTGGCTCGGCCACGCCGCCACCGGCGAGGCGGCGGAGGGCGAGACCACGATCCTCGGCGACCTCCTGTCCCGCGCCCTCTCGACCCCGACCTCGCGGGTCTCGATCGGCGCCGTCGACGGGGCGCTCTCCTCCGACGCCACGATCCGCGACGTCGCCATCGCCGACCGCGACGGCGTCTGGCTGCGCCTCGACAGGGCCCGGCTGATCTGGCGCCGCACCGCGCTCCTCTCCCGCCGCCTCGAGATCGACCGGCTCGAGATCGGGCGCCTCGAGGTGCTGCGCCGGCCCCTGCCCTCGGCGAGCCCGCCGTCGCAGGACAAGGAGGCCCTGCTGCCGGACTTGCCCGTCAAGGTGGTGGTCAAGGCGTTCCAGCTCGCCGAGCTCGCCCTCGGCGAGCCGGTGGTGGGCGAGGCCGCCCGCATCGCCGGGGCGGGCCAGGCCACCCTCGGCGACCCGCGCGAGGGCCTCGATCTCGGCGTCGGCCTGCGCCGCCTCGACAAGCCCGGCACCGTCACGATCAAGCTCGCCTACGTGCCGGAGAGCGGGCGCCTGGAGGTGAAGCTCGCCCATGACGAGCCGGCCGGCGGCCTCGCGGCGCGGCTGATGAACCTGCCCGGCCTGCCGCCGGTCAGCCTCGACCTCGACGGGCGCGGCACGCTCGACGCCTGGAACGCCTCCCTGGACTTCCGGGCCGGCGAGGGCATCGGCGCCGAGGGCAAGGCCCGCATCGACCGGGCCGGCCCCGAGCGGCGCATGGTGCTCGACCTCGCCTCGCGGGTCGAGGGCCTGATGCCGGGGCCGCTCGCCGCGGTCTTCGCCGGAACCACCCGCCTCGACGGCACCCTCCGCTTCGTCGACGACGGCGCCGTGCGCGTCGACCGGTTCGAGCTGACCTCGCGCACCGCCCGGCTGGCGCTGAACGGCGGGGTCGACGCCGCCCGCAAAGCCGACCTGACCCTCCAGGCCCGGGCGCTGCCGACCGAGGGCGGCGTCACCAAGGCCGGCGACGCGACCCTCGAAGCCCTGGTGCTCGATGCGAGCCTCAAAGGCCCCCTCGACGCGCCGGCCGTGCGCGGGACCCTGCGGGCCGCCGGCCTCTCGGCGGCGGGCAGCCGGCTGGGCCGGGCGAGCGCCGACCTCGTCGCCGAGCCGCTGCCGCGCGCACAAACCGACCAACCGCCGGGCCAGTCCTTCCGCCTCGTCGCCAATGCCGATGTCGACGGGCTCCACCTCGCCGACCCGGCCCTGCGCCGCGCCATCGGCCCGAAGGCGGCGTTTCGGCTGACCGGCCGCATCGATCCGAACGGCGTCGCCGACCTCGAGACGGCGAGCCTGGAGGCGCCGACCGCGAGCGCCCGCTACGCCGGCCGGATCGGCCGCGACGTGGTGGCGGGCACGCTGAGGGCGGAACTGCCCGACCTCGCGGCCTTCTCGCTGGCCGCCGGCCGGCCGCTCGGCGGCCGGATCGCCGCGAAGGCGCTGCTCTCCGGCGATCCGGGTCGCGCCGGCGTCACCGCCGACGTCGAGGCGACGACCGAGGCGCTCTCTCTCGGCACCCCCGCCCTCGACCGGACGCTCGGCCGCGCGCCCCGCTTCACCGGCCGCCTGACGCGGCTCCCCGACGGCTACGCCGTCCAGGCCGCGCGTCTCACCGGGCACGCCGTGACCGCGACGGTCGACGGCCGCGCCACCGAGACGAAGGCCGACATGACCGGCCGGGTCGAGCTCTCCGACCTCGCCACGATCGACCCCGAGCTCGCCGGGAAGGCCGGGCTGGACGCCCGCCTCACCGGCTCGCTGGAGCGGCCGGACGTCGCGCTCACCGTCTCGGCCCCCGAGGCCCGCGCGATGGGCCGGCCGATCCGCGACCTCGCGGCGCGGGCGGCTCTCACCGACGTCACCGGCGCCCTCGACGGCACGGTGACCCTGGCCGGCCGGGTCGACGGCAAGCCGCTGGCCGGCGACCTCCACCTCGCCCGAGGCGGCGCCGACTGGATCCTGGACCGGCTCGCCGTCACCCTCGGCTCGGTGGCGCTCACGGGCCGCGCCGCCGCCGATCCGGCCTCGCGCCTCGCCGAGGGCGAGGTGTCGCTCAAGGCCGGCGACCTCGACGACCTCTCGGCCCTGGCGCTGACCCGCCTCGCCGGGCGGCTCGACGCCGCCATCACCCTGTCCCGCGCCGGCGGCCGCCAGGATGCCCGGGTGCGGGCGACCGGCGAGGGCGTGCGGGCGGCCGGCGCGGCGCTCTCGCGCCTCGATGCCGACCTCGCCGGCACCGATCTCTGGCAGAGCCCCCGGGTCTCGGGGAGGCTCAATGCCGACCGGCTCGTCGCCGGCTCGGAGACGATCGAGGCGGTCCGCCTCGACGCCAGGCCCGCGCCCGAGGGCAGCGACCTCGCGCTCCAGGCCCGGGCCCGGGGCTTCACCCTCGACGCCGCCGCCCGGCTGGTCCCGGCCGCGCATCCGCGCCTCGACCTGTCGCGTCTCACGGCCGTGCGCGGCGCCGACCGCTTGGCGCTCGCGGGACCGGCGACGATCACGTTTCGCGACGAGGGCGTGACGGTCGAGCGGCTCGCCGTCGCGGCCGGCGCCGGGCGGGCCAGCCTCGACGGCACGATCGGCCGGCGCCTCGACCTGCGGCTCGGCCTGAAGAGCCTGCCGCTGTCGCTCGCCCGCATCGCCGCGCCGAGCCTCGCGCTGTCCGGCACCCTCGACGGCGAAGCGTCGCTTGCCGGCCCGGCCGCTAGCCCGGAGGGGCGCTATTCCTTGGGCGTGTCGCGTCTCGTGACGCCCGAGACCCGCTCCGCCGGCCTGCCGCCGATCGACGCCAAGGCCGCGGGCCGGATCGAGGACGGCCGCGCCAGCCTCGACGGCACGGTGAATGCGGGCCGTCTGGTGCAGCTCGCCCTGTCCGGCTCGCTCCCGGTCGAGCCCGGCGGCGCCCTGTCTTTACGCACCCGCGGCACCCTCGACGCCGCGCTCGCCAACACGCTCCTGGCGGCCGGCGGCCAGCGCCTGACCGGCCGGGTCGCGCTCGATGCCGGCATCAATGGGACGCTCCAGGCCCCGCGGGTCGACGGCTCGGCCACGCTCACCGGCGGCAGCTTCACCGATCCGCTGAACGGCGTGCACCTCACCGACATCCAGGGCCGGGTCACCGGCCGCGGCGACACGGTCGTGATCGAGCGCCTGACCGCCGCCACCCGCAACGGCGGCACCCTGCAGGCGCAAGGCCGCGTCGCCGTCGAGCCGGCCGCCGGCTTCCCCGGCACCCTCACCCTCCGGGCCGACCGGGCCGAGCTGGTCTCGAGCCCGCTGATGACGCTGATCACCGGCCTCGACCTGTCGCTCTCCGGGCCGCTCGCCCGCACCCCGCGGGTCACCGGCCAAGTCGACGTCGTCTCCCTCGACGTCTCGGTGCCCGACCGGCTGCCCGCGACGGTGCAGCCGCTGCCCGGCATCCGCCACGTCAACGCCCCGCCGCAGACGCGAGCCCGCCTCGCCGCGCGGTCGAAGCGCGAGGCGGCGTCGCGCCGCGCCCGCAAGGCGCCGCCCTTCCTCGCCACCCTCGACCTCGCGGTGAACGCGCCCGGCCGCATCACCGTGCGCGGCCGCGGCATCGACGCGGAGCTCGGCGGGTCCTTGCGCCTCACCGGCACCTCGGCGGCGCCGGTGGCGAACGGCGCCTTCGCGATGCGCCGCGGCCGGATCCAGATCGTCGGCCAGCGCCTCGACTTCACCCGCGGCCGCCTCACCTTCGCGGGCGACCTGACCGCGCCCGACCTCGACTTCCTGGCCCAGTCCCAGGCCGGCGACGTCACGGCGAAGATCGCCGTCACCGGCCCGGCGAACCAGCCCGACTTCGCCCTCACCTCCGAGCCGCCGCTGCCGCAGGACGAGGTGCTGTCGCGCCTGCTCTTCAAGAAGGCCTCGGGCGGCCTGTCGCCGTTCCAGGCGCTCCAGCTCGCGCAAGCCGTCGCCCAGCTCTCCGGCGGCGCCGGCGGGCCCGACGTGTTCGAGAGCGCCCGCAAGGGCCTCGGCCTCGACAGCCTCGACATCCAGGCCGGCGCGAAGGGCGGCGCGGCGGTCGGCCTGTCGCGGGCGATCAGTGAGCGGGTCAATGTCGGCGTGCGCGCCGGCGCGCGGCCGGAGGACAGCGCAGCCACCATCACCTACGACGTGACCGGCCGGATCAAGGTGCAGGGCGAGGCCGGTGCCGACGGGCGGACGGCCGTGGGAGTGGGGGCGGAGTGGGAGTATTGAGGGCCCGATCGGGCGAGTCGATCGAAGCCGGAAAATCCCGCATCATCCCGGATTCCGCTGCGCGGCCCCGGGATGACGACGACGGTTGCGCGTCCCGTCGAGGGGAGCGGATGGCTCATCGGGCCCAGGGCGGAGGAACGGATCACCCCGCCTCCGGCGGCGCCCCGAGATGGTGCTCCGTCTCCCGCTGGAACGCCGCTCCCACCGCCAGACACAACGCATCGTCGTAGGGCTTGCCCACCACCTGCGCGGCGACCGGCAGGCCCGTCCGTCCCCGTCCGGTCGGCAGCATCAGGGCCGGAAGACCGGTGTAGTCGAACAGCATGGTGTTGCGCGGCAGCACCGCCTGGAGCGGGTGGGCCGTGCCGTCCACCTCGACCGTGAGGGTGTCGAGGGACGGCGCCTCCCCGCCGAGGCCCGGGGTCACCAGCACGTCGACATCGCCGAGCGCGGCGAGGACCTGGGCCAGCACCAGCGGCCGGCGGCGCAAGGCGCGCAGGTAGTCGGTGGCGGAAAAGAGCCGGCCCTGGTCCATCCGGGCGCGGGTGCCGGGATCGAGGCCGGCGGCGCGGTCGAGGTCGGGCTCCTGCAGCGCGGCGAGTTCCGCCATCACGATGGTGTAGCCGTCCTGGTGCGCGGTCGCGACCGGGCCGAGATCGACCGGCACGAGGCGCGCGCCGCCGTGCTCCAGAACCCGCAGCATCGCCTGCCAGGCGGCGAGCACCGCCGCGTCCTGCATCGCCGTGAACCAGCCCTCCGCCACGCCGACCCGCAACCCGGCGAGGCCGCGGGCGCGCGAGGCGTCGTAGCGGCCGGCGGCGTGGGGGTCGGCATCGTCGGGGCCGGCGATCCAGGGCATCACCCGGGCGAGGTCTTCGGCCGAGCGGGCCATCGGCCCGACATGGTCGAGGGTCCAGGACAGGGGTGCGACGCCGGTGCGCGGCACCAGCCCGCGGGTGGCTTTGAGGCCGGTGGTGCCGCACCAGGCCGAGGGCGCGCGGATCGAGCCGCCGGTATCGGTGCCGAGCGCCAGCGGCATCAGCCGGGCGGCGAGCGCCGCGCCCGAACCGGTCGAGGAGCCGCCGGTCCAGCGCGTCCGGTCCCAGGGATTGCCCACGCTGCCGTAGCGCGGGTTGTGGGCCGAGCCGCAGGCGAACTCGGTGGTGGCGAGCATGGCGAGGGGGATCGCGCCCGCCGCCCGCAGGCGCGCCACCACGGTCGCGTCGGCCTCGGCCACGCGGTCGCCGGTCAGGCGCGAGCCGCAGGTCACGGGCGCGCCGGCGCAGTCGATGATGTCCTTGATGCCGAAGGGAATTCCCTCGAGCGGCCGGCCCGCGCCCGCCCGGATCCGCCGGGCGCTCTCCTCGGCCGCGGCGGCGGCGCCCGGCACCGGGGCCAGCACCGCGTCGCGGCCGGAGGGATGACGGGCGATGCGCTCACGCAGCGCCGCGAGGAGCGCCACCGGATCGGTCGTCCCGGCCGCGAAGGCGGCCTGGAGGGCGCCGATCCCGAGGCCGTGGAGCGGCCCGTCCTCGGCCGGCGGCAGAGGGGGCGCGATGGGCGCCGCCGCCCCGGTCGCCTCGGCCGCCTGCCGCAGGTGCCGCTCGGCCTGAGCCGGCTCGGGGGCGTCGCGCTCCCAGGCCGAGGGCAGGTCCCGGGCCGGGGCGGCCTCCGCGACGGTGCCGGCCAGGATGGTGCGGGCGATGAGCGCGTCGGAGACCGTCACGCGGCGATCCCCGGGCGATCCCGGCGACAGGCCATCAGCGGCTGGATCCGGGTGCCGAAGGCGTCGAGGCCGGCGAGAAAATCGTCGAAGGTCAGCATGATCCCCGTCACTCCCGGCACCGTGGCCGCCTCGTCGAGCATCCGCGCGACGGTGGCATAGGACCCAACCAGCGTGCCCATGTTGAAGTTCACCGCGCCCTCGGGGAGATTCATCCAGGTCGCGGTCGAGTCCGCCGAGGCCTTCGTGTCCTGGCTGCTCTGGTCGAGCATCCAGGCGAGGGCCGCGACGTCGGCGCCCCGGCGATAGGCCATCCAGCGCTCTTCGGCCGCCGCGTCGGTCTCGTCGGCGATCACCATCATCAGCACGTAGGAGCCGACGTCGCGCCCGGTCTTGGCGGTGGCCTCGATCAGCCGGGCGCAGGTCGGCGCGCAGGCCGTCGGCGTGTTGAGGCCGGCGCCCAGCACGAAGTTGGTGTCGGCGCAAGTCGCCGCGAAGGCCATGCCGCGCCCGCTCTGGCCGGCGGCGACGATCGGGATCGGGCCGGACGGCGTCGGCTTCATCATGCATCCCTCCATCCGGAAATGCTCGCCCTGGAAGTCGGAGCGGCCGGTCTCCCACAGTTCCTTCATCACCCGGACGTATTCGGTGGAATAGTCGTAGCGGTAGCCGAAATAGTCGTCGCCGGGCCACAGGCCCATCTGCGCATACTCGGCCTTCTGCCAGCCCGAGACGATGTTCACGCCGAAGCGGCCGGGGGCGATCGAATCGATCGTGGTCGCCATCCGGGCGACGAGGGCCGGCGGCAGGGTCAGCACCGCGGTCGAAGCGAAGAGCCGGATCCGCTCGGTCACCGCCGCGAGGCCCGCCATCAGGGTGAAGGATTCGAGGTTGTAGTCCCAGAACTCGGTCTTGCCGCCGAAGCCGTGCAGCTTGATCATCGAGAGGGCGAAATCGAGCCCGTAGCCTTCGGCCTTCCGGACGATCGCCTTGTTGAGGGAAAAGCTCGGCCTGTATTGCGGGGCCGTCTCCGAGATCAGCCAGCCGTTGTTGCCGATCGGGATGAACACGCCGACATCCATGCGAGACGCTCCGGGGTCCGGTGGCCGGCGGAAGAGCCGTCCGGGACGGGCTTTGCAGGATCGGGGCCGTTTCAGCCGGAGCGCAGCGCGTTCGCGACGTCGGTGCGAGCGAAATCGTCGCCGACGAAGAGCAAGGGGCATCGGCGCGCCTTGGCCAGCGCGTAGGCGAAGCAATCGCCCAAGTTCAGGCCGGCCGGATGCACGCCCTTTCCCCATTGGGCGTAGGCCGCCGCGCAATCATGCGCTGTGGCGGCCGTGACGGGGATCACGTCGAAGGCGAGATCATCGACCGGAGCTCTCACACCCTCGGCGACGTTCCGCCGCCCCGACACGATCATGGCTTCGGCCAAAGTGCCGGCCGAGATGAGAATGTGAGGTTCTGCGACGAGAACGGCCATACGTTCCGCAGCCTGTGCTTCGTCCTGAGCGATGGCGATCAGCGCGGAGGTATCGACCACAATCACCGTGGCAGACCCTCGTCGTCATAGAGAAAATCCTGGCTTCGGGCAGCCGACGGTCCCGGAATTGCCTTGGCGCGGCCGGCCTCTCGGACCGCCATGATGATCCGCTCCCGCTCCTCCACGGATTGCGGCGCCCTCACCGGCACCAGCCGCACGGCGGCCCGACCCTGGCGGGTGAGGATCACCTCGTCGCCGGTCTCTGCCCGCCGCACGAGGTCGGCCAGCTGCCCTTCCGCTTCCGCAACGGAGACCTTCATCACATCATTCCGACTCGTTGCCGACAGGAAAGTGGAGCAGTGGGATAGTGGACTGTGTGGTGGCCTCGTTCAATAGGCCTGCTGCTCGCACCCGGTGAGGATCGGGGGCCGCCGGGGGGCTGTTGCGGACCGTGTCGCCATCCGCGACGGTGGTCCCGACAGTCCGGGATCGCTCCCCATGTCCGCGCCCACCATCCGGATCGCCCACGACCCCGAAGCGGACGTCTGGTACGTCGAAGAAAGCGACGTGCCGGGCCTCCGTGCCGAGGCGCCGACCGTGGACGCCCGCCTGCCCGTCATCGTGGCGGATCTGCGCGACGAGGACGGTCCCGTCCCGGTCGATATCGTGATCGGCTAACGCCCCCGCCGCGCCGTCAGCACCGAGGCCCCCAGCACCGCGAGGCTCACCGCCCCGATCAGCAGCGTCGAGATCGCGTTGATCTCCGGGGTCACGCCGAGCCGGACCTGGCTGTAGAGGCGCATCGGCAGGGTGGTGGCGCCCGGGCCCGAGACGAAGCTCGCGATCACGAGGTCGTCCATCGAGAGCGTGAAGGCGAGGAGGAAGCCGGCGATCACCGCCGGGGCGATCAGCGGCAGGGTCACGGTGCGGAACACCGTGGCGGGCGCGGCGCCGAGATCGGCGGCGGCCTCGAGCAGGGAGCGGTCGAGCTGGCGCAGGCGGGCCTGCACCACCACGGCGACGAAGCAGAGCGTGAAGGTCGCGTGCGCGATCACGACGGTCCAGACGCCGCGGGGGACGCCGAGGCCGACGAAGAGCAGCAGCAGCGACAGGCCGGTGATCACCTCCGGCATCACCATCGGGGCGTAGACGAGCCCGGTGAGGAGCGGCCGGCCGGGAAAGCGCCGGCGCCCGTCGAGCGCCAGCGCCGCCAGCGTGCCGAGCACGGTGGCGAGGCCCGCCGAGGCGAGGGCGACCTTGAGGGTGACGAGGGTCGCCTCGACCAGGGGGGCGTTGTCGAGGAGGCCGGCATACCAGCGGGTCGAGAACCCGGCCCAGACCGTGACGAGGCGGGATGCGTTGAACGAGTAGACGACGAGCAGCAGGATCGGCCCGTACAGGAAGGCGAGGCCCAGGCCCAGGGCGGCGAAGGCGAGCGGGTGGGCGCGGTGCATCTCAACGCCGCTCCATCTAGGGCCGCTCCAGCCGGCGCGACTCGGCCTCGCGGAACAAGACCACCGGGCCGGCGACGATCACGAGCAGCGCCACCGCGACCGCCGAGGCGAGCGGCCAGTCGCGGTTGGAGAAGAACTCGCTCCACAGCACGCGCCCGAGCATCAGCGTGTCGGGCCCGCCGAGCAGGTCCGGGATGATGAACTCGCCGGTGATCGGGATGAAGCACAGGAGCGCGCCGGCGACGAGGCCGGGCCACGACAGCGGCAGGGTCACGGTACGGAAGGCGGCGAGCCGGCTCGCCCCGAGGTCGCGGGCGGCCTCGATCAGGCCGCGGTCGAGGCGCTCCAGCACCGCGTAGAGCGGCAGCACCATGAACGGCAGGTAGGCGTAGACCATCCCGATCATCACCGCCGCCGGGGTGTTGAGGATCTCGACCGGCTTACGGACCAGCCCGAGCCCGAGCAGCGCCTGGTTGAGGAGCCCGTCGCCCTTGAGGATCGCGATCCAGGCGTAGACCCGGATCAGGAAGCTCGTCCAGAACGGGATCACCATCAGGGCGACGAGCAGCGGCTGCCAGGCCTTCGGCGCCCGCGCCATGGCGTAGGCGATCGGGTAGCCGACGAGGACCAGGAGCCCGGTCGCGCCCAGCGCCACCGCGAGCGAGGTCAGGCCGGCCTCGAGGTAGAGCGGGTCGGCGATCAGCGTGCGGTAGTTCTCGAAGTCGAGGGCGGCGAGCACGTCGGCCCAGGCGGCGAGCCCCGCATCCCAGTCGAGCACCGGCGTGTAGGGCGGCAGCGCCGTCGCCGGGTCCGACAGGCTGATCTTGACGACGACCAGGAACGGCAGGCCGAAGAAGGCGAGGAGCCAGGCGAGCGGCACCGCCGGGAGGGCGAGACGGCGCAGGGCCTCGCGCAGGCGCCCGGTCATGCGGGATCCGCCGGCAGCAGCGAGGCGGCATCGCTCGAGAAGGCGAGACGCACCGGGGCGCCGGCGCCCGGCCCCGGGCCGGGAGGACCCGAGGCCCGCAGCACCCGCCCGTCCGCCATCCCGACCCGGTAGAGGATCCTGTCTCCCAGATAGGTCGCCTCGAGGAGCGTGCCCGCCAGCCCCTCGCGCGCGCCCTCCCCGGCGAGGCTCAGCCGCTCGGGCCGCACGGCCAGCAGGCCCGGCGCCCCGGCGGGCCCGGCGCCGTGATGGTCGAGGGCCTGCAGGCGGCCGAGCGGCGTGTCGAGACCGCGCGAGGCGCCGGCCCCGCCCTCCCCGAGCCGGCCCTCGATCAGGTTCACGTCGCCGAGGAGGCCGGCGACGTAGCGGGTGGCCGGGCGCTCGTAGAGCGCGGCCGCCGACCCGACCTGGACCAGCCGGCCGGCCGCCATCACGCCGATGCGGTCGGCGAGCACCATCGCCTCGGCGGGATCGTGGGTGACGACCACGAAGGTGGTGCCGAGCCGGCGCTGCAGCGCCCGCAGCTCCCCTTGCGTCTCCTCGCGCAAGGCGCGGTCGAGGGCGCCGAGCGGCTCGTCGAGGAGCAGCACCCGGGGCCTCTTGGCGAGCGCCCGGGCGAGCGCCACCCGCTGGCGCTGGCCGCCGGAGAGCTGGTCGGGCCGGCGCGCGCTCAAGGGATCGAGCTGCACCAGGCGCAGCATCTCGCCGACCCGGGCGGCGATCTCCGCCCGTGCCAAGCCCTCCCGCTCGAGCCCGTAGGCGACGTTCCCCGCCACGTCCCGGTGCGGGAACAGGGCGTAGGACTGGAACATCATGTTGACCGGCCGGCGGTGCGGCGGCACCCCGGCGAGGTCCTGCCCGTCGAGGAGGATCGTGCCGGAACTCGGGCTCTCGAAGCCCGCGGCCAGGCGCAGCAGCGTGGACTTGCCGCAGCCGGACGGCCCGAGCAGGCAGAACACCTGGCCGGGCGCGAGATCGAGGTCGACGCCGTCGACGGCGGGATGGGAGCCGAAGCGCTTCGACACCGCCTCGAAGCGGAGGCGGCCGGTGGCGGGCGGGGGCGTGGGGGAGGCGGGATTCGGCACGTCGTCCGGGCGGCGTGGGCTTGAGAGGCCCGCCATCTAGCCCGGGAACGGCCGGCGCGGGAAGGCCCGCCGCGCCGCGCCGCGGCCCCGCCCGTCCGGCTTCTCATCCTGCCTTCCCTGCCGGCAGCCGCCGGGGAAGGCGCGGTCCCCTCACGTCAAGCGTGGCGGTATAGTTTCCTCGGACCAAGGTCCATGCTGTCACGACTTGCGGGATCTGCGCGGCCGCGTGTATCGATGAGGCGACACGCATCGATTCCGTCCGCTGCGTCCCTCGACCCGGACGGCATCCGCATCTCCTCCCGAGACGTGTCGTCGACTTGGCGTCTCTCTCCGTCCGGGGAGGGGCGCCTTTGTTTTAGGCCGCCGCCCCGGCGGGACCGGCCGGCCTCAATGCGCGTCCGCCCCCGCCCCGCCCGGGCGCGGCCGGCGGATCATCGGCGTGGCGCAGGCCATCAGCACGAACAGCACGGTCAGGATCAGGAACACGTCGGCGAAGCTCATCAGCAGCCCCTGCATCCGCACGGTGTTCATCATCGCCTTGAGCGCCATGGCGTCCGGGTTGCCGGCGAGCCCGGCAAAGCCCTTGGCCATGCTGTCGAGGCGCTCCAGCACCATCGGGTTGGTCCAGGTGAAGCGCTCGTGCAGGCGCGCGAGGTGGAGGTCCCAGCGGTCGTTGAGCACGGTGTTGATCAGCGCCAGGCCCACCGCGCCGCCGAGGTTGCGGGTGAGGTTGTAGAGGCCCGACGCATTCTTCATCCGGGCCGGCGGCAGGGTGCCGAGCGCGATGTTGTTGATCGGGATCATGCACAGCATCAGCGAGCAGCCGCGCAGCACCTGCGGCCACAGCAGCTCGTAGAAGTCCCAGTCCTTGGTGATGCCGGTGACGATCCAGGTGCCGGCGGCGAACCCCGCGAACCCGATCGCCATCATGATCCGCGGATCGACCTTGGCCGAGAGGCGCCCGGCGATCGGGGCGGTGGCGAACATGCACAGCCCCGAGATGAACATCGTCTCGCCGATCTGCAGCGCCGAGTAGCCGCGCACCCGGCCGAGATAGACCGGATACAGGTAGGTCAGGCCGTAGAGGCCGATGCCCATGACGAAGCTGAACAGGCAGCCGCCGGCGAAGTTGCGGTCGGAGAAGGCGCGCAGATCCACGATCGGCTGCTCGGCGGTGAGCGCCCGCCAGAAGAAGCCGATGCAGGTGACCCCGCAGACGAGTGCCGCGACGAAGATCGCCTCCTCCTGGAACCAGTCGTGGGTCGGTCCCTCCTCCAGGACATATTCGAGGCAGCCGAGGAACGCCGCCATCAGGCCGAGGCCGGCCCAGTCGAAGCGCTTGAGCAGGTCGAGGTTCGGCTTGTCGAAATCGACCAGGAAATAGGTCGAGACCGTGACGAAGATGCCCGGCACGATGTTGACGAGGAACAGCCAGTGCCAGTTGAACAGGTCGGTGAGGTAGCCGCCGACCGTCGGGCCGATGGTGGGGGCGAGCGTCGCGACGAGGCCGATCATCGGCGAGACGACGCTGCGCTTCGAGGCCGGGAAGATGGTGAAGGCCGAGGCGAACACCGTCGGGATCATGCCGCCGCCGATGAAGCCCTGCAGGGCGCGCCAGACGATCATCTCGCCGATCGTCGACGAGGTGGCGCACATCAGGCTCATCAGGGTGAAGCCGCCGGCCGAGATCACGAACATCCAGCGGGTCGAGAGCACCCGCGACAGGGTGCCCGACAGCGGGATCGAGATCACCTCGGCGATGAGGTAGCTCGTCTGCACCCACGGGATCTCGTCGGCCGAGGCCGAGAGGCCGGCCTGGATCTCTGCGAGAGAGGCCGAGACGATCTGGATGTCCAGGATCGCCATGAACATCCCGAACACCATGCAGACGAACGCCACCATGCGGCGGCGGTCGATCGGCGCGTCGGCGGGCGCGGGGGTCGCAGCCATGTCTTTCGGTGCCTGCTGGATTGTAGAAATAGACGATTATGATTGTCTCGTCTTGACGAAGCTATGACGCAACTCCCCTCTCCCGTGTGGGAGAGGGGTAGGGGGTGAGGGTGCTACGGTTCTGAATCTAGCTCGAACCGTCCCGCTACCAGCACCACGCTTAGCGCTTTACACTGAAGCGTGTCACCCTCGCGCGATCTTCGATCGCCCCTACCCCTCTCCCACACGGGAGAGGGGATCCCGCGGTCTACGATTGTCTTCTTTTGATCAGCGCCCCGCCGTGCGCAAAGCCGCAGCCTTCTCCGATACCGCCTGATGCGGCTCGATCGGGGCCGGCGGCTTCGTCTCGTCGAGGCCGCGGGTGTCGACCCGCACCACCACCGAGAGGCCGGGCCGCAAGAGGCCCTCGCGGGCGACCGCCTCCGGCACGCGCACCCGGACGGGCAGGCGCTGGACGATCTTGGTGAAGTTGCCGGTCGCGTTGTCGGGCGGCAGCAGGCTGAACACCGAGCCGGAGGCCGGCGACAGGCTCTCGACGGTGCCGACGATGTCGCGGTCGGGCCAGGCATCGACCCGGATATGGACCGGCTGGCCGACCCGGACCCGGCCGAGCTGGGTCTCCTTGAAGTTGGCGTCGACCCGGGCGCTCTGGAGCGGCACCAGCGCGGCGATGCGCGAGCCCGGCCCGACATAGGCCCCGGCCTCGGTCGCCTTGTTGCCGATCACCCCGTCGAAGGGCGCGCGCAGAACCGTGAACGTCAGGTCGCGCTTCGCCCGGTCGACGGCGGTGCGCAATTCGGCGGCGAGGTTCTCGGCCTCCCTGGTCTGCGCCTCCAGCACCGCGACGTTGGCCTGGAGCGCGATCAGGTTGGCCTCGGCGCCCTTCACGGTGGCGTCCGACCGGTCGCGGTCGGCCCGGGACTGCTCCAGGCGCGACTTGGCGGCGAACTCGGACAGCGCGAGCTGCTGCTGGCGCTGGTAGTCGGCGGCGGCCCTGACCTGGTCGGCCTTGGCGGCGTCGATCTGCGCCTGGCCCTGCAGCACCTGGGCGCGGGCGGCCTCGGCCTGGCGGGCGATGCGCGCGATGACGCTGCCTTGCGTCGCCAGCTTGTCCTCGGCGGCCTTGAGCGCCAGGCGATAATCGCCGTCCTCGATCCGCGCGATCACGTCGCCGGCCTTGACCGCCTGGCCGTTCACCACCGGCACCGCCTCGAGGTAGCCCGAGACCTTGGCGGCCAGCGTCGAGATGTCGGCCTGGACGTAGGCGTCGTCGGTCGTGACGAAGAAGCGGCCGGTCGTCCACCATTCGTGGCCCGCATAGGCCCCGTAGGCGCCGCCGCCGGCGAGAAGCGCGAGCAGAACCAGGCGGCGCAAGGGGCGCCTGCGCTTCGCCGGCGGTGCCGCGGCCGGCGGCTGGATGGCCGGCGCGGTCGCCTGGGGCGCGGCTTTCGCGGCCGCCTCGCCGGCCGGCCGGCCCTGTGCGTAATCGTCTCGGAACGCCATCGTAGTCCACCCGCCCTCGGGGATAGGCCCCCACCGTGCACCGAATCGGTTGACGGCTCTCGAACGACCGCGATATTAATTTGACCGAACCGTTCGGTCAATCGGCTTCGCGTGCGGTGCACAAGGCCGTTCGCGAGTCCGATTGATCGCCGCCGCGGCACCCCCCACATTGGGTCTCAACCCTCATGGCACCCCGATGAGCGACGCTCCCTTAAGCCCCCCGCCCGCCGACACCGACAAGCGCCGCCAGATCCTGGACGGCGCCCGCGAGGTCTTCCTCGCCAGCGGCTTCGACGGCGCCAGCATGGGGGCGATCGCCAAGGCGGCGGGCGTCTCGAAGGGCACGCTCTACGTCTATTTCGAGAGCAAGGAGGCGCTGTTCGAGGCGCTGACGATCGAGGAGAAGCGGAGCCTCGCCGAGAGCATCTGCCGCCTCGACCACGACGACCCCGACATCGCCGCCGTGCTGCGCCGCCTCGGTACCAGCCTGATGGAGGCGATGGTGCGGCCCGACCACATCGCCTCGGTCAGGATGGTGATCGGCGCGGCGGAGAAATTCCCGCGCTTCGGCCGGGCCTTCTACGAGGCGGGCCCGCTGCTCGGCCGGGCTCGCCTGCGCGCCTATCTCGACGCCCAGGTCGCCGCCGGCCGCCTGCGCGCGATGGACACCGACCTCGCCGCCCGCCACTTCTTCGACCTCTGCGCCGCCACCACGATGCGCCGCCTCCTCTTCGCCGTCGGCGACCCGCCGACCGAGGCCGAGACGGCCTATTGGGTGGCGGAGGCGGTGCGGGTGTTCCTGGCGGCCTACGGGCCGGAGGGGCGGTAGGGGCGAGCGCCGGTCCTTCGATCGGAGGACGGCCCGGGATGGGAGGCGGCCCCCCGGGCTCGATCACCCCGAACCTCGGTTTCATTCCCGTCGGGTGCTCCCGATTGCCCAGCGGGCGGCCGCCGGCCGGGCTGCTCGAGCGCGTCGACCGGCATCGAGCGGGCGATCTCGAGTGGCCGCTCGACCGAGGCTTTGCCGGCACCCGACCGGCCTGTCGGAAAACCCTGGCAGAGACGAGTCCGCGTGCTCTGCCAATCCGACAGGGTTTGTCGTGCAAGTGTCACAGCCGAGGTCGGAAGTGGGGGAGGACGTCAGTCGACATGGCTCGTCACCTTGTCGGCAGGCACCTGTTTTCCGCACAGCCAAGCCTGACATGCGGAATGACCGCACGGGGTTGGGACGGGTCCTTGCTCTCACGCCTGACGGCCGACGTTCGGCTGGCTGTCAGTCAAGTCTGTCGCTTCGTGACCCGCACAGTCGTCCTGCCTCCTCGTGTAGGTGACGTGAAAGGCTCCGCCCATTCCACGAAGCCGAGCAGATGATTGTGGTCATCGAAAATTGGCCAAGTGCGCGCGTTCCACCAGCCGTGAGTTGTTTGGCCCTCAGCGTCCAGCACAAGATAGGGGAGATCCGTAACCTGTGATGCAGCCCCTGCTTGTGCCAGCGACATAAACTCAGTAAAACTATCTTTAGGCTCGCCGCGCAGGTCGCAGAATATTGAATAGATCGACTGACCACGAATAGCCTCTGGATCTACGTGACTGTGACGAGCTCCAAATTCGTTCATCTCGATAATGTGCATCTCGGGGGTCATCAGAACACAGCCTGCATCGACCGGACCAAACATCTGGCGAAAGCTCGCCAGAGCCAACGCATCGCGGCTGCGAGTGGAGCGAGGCCATTCATGTGGACCCTGTTGCGTCCGTGCGCGACGCCACTCTGAAGGCGCAAGCACATCCGTAAAAGGCACAGTTATTAAGTCTCGACCTTTTTCGTCGGTGATGATACAGAAGGCTGCAAGCGGATCCTTCCGATCTATAAGCAGTTCTTTTGATATCGAGGGTATGCTGCCACAAGCCGCAAGATATGCTTGTTCAAGATCGGCGAATTCCAGGGGTTCGCTAGGCAAGCTCTCGCGATATTCGCTGAAATTTAAGAAAAAATACGGCATTGATCTGCCTTAATTTAATATCAAATGTCGATGCTCACAAGTTGTCTGAGCGGGAAATATTCGAATTGGGCACACCGCACCCTATTCGACAATGCTGTCGATCTGAATAACGGTCATTAATATATGTTAGATCAAGAAGTTTTTTGGGCCTGGCCTGTGCTCTGAAGCGCGGGCACGGCCAGGGTTTCAGATCGCCTCGGCGAGGCCATCAATCGCCGGGCAGCGGACATTCTGAATGTCGCAGATGGATCGTCAGCAGACCCATGAATCGCCCGTCAGCGTTAGGTATCAGCCGACACGACCGACCGGCCGTCTAGGATGTCGGAAAGCACCTCAGGGCGCTGCGCTGGAAGACCCCGTTCCAAACCATCTGTCAGGCCTGGACCGAAGACCCGGGCCGGTTCACGATCGATCCGCGCCCCCTCATTCCGGGACCATACACCTAGGTGTCCTCCCGCAACGCCTCCGCCACCCGCGCCTCGAGAATGTCCGGCCGGCGCAGGATCAGGGCGCCGCGGGTGCGGTCGACGAGGCCTTCCTGGGCCATCACGGTGAATTCCCGCGTCACCTGCTCGCGGCGGCAGCCGATGCGGGCGGCGAGCACGTGGTGGTAGGGCGGCGGGCTCACAGCGCGCTCGCCGTCGGTGCCGGGCCGGGGCGCGGAGAGGCGCAGCAATTCGGCGTAGAGGCGGTGGCGCAGGTCGAGGACCGCGTGCTCCATCAGCCGGGCGTTGAGCATCCGCACCCGCTTGGCCAAGAGCCGCAGCAGCCGGTCGGCGATCGGGGGCGCGGCGAACACGATCTCGCGGAAGACCGCCGAGGGCACCACGCAGAGCTCGCCGCGGGTGAGCGCCGTGACGTTGGCCGAGCGGCTGACCCCGTCGATGGCGGCGAGCTCGCCGAACAGCTCGCCGGCCCGCATCTCGCCCAGGATCACCTCCTTGCCCGACTGCGTCCGGTTGAGGATCCGCACCTCGCCGGCGGCGAGCAGGTAGACGTCGGTCGAGGCGTCGTCGAAGTCGACCAGGATCTCGTTGGCGTCGAACCGCCGCCAGATGCAGCGCGATTCGTAGGAGGTCAGGTCGACGCCCGCATCCTTGAAGAAGGGAAACCCTGCGAGCCGACCCATCTGCTGCCCTCGACCCCCCGCGTACGCGGCGTTCCTCCGCGTTCTTAGCCCGCCGCGGCCCCGCTCGCCAGGGCGCCGGCCGGCCCCGCCGGGGGCATGTGCCGGGGAAGCCGCGGTTTTTCCCGGTTCTACGCCTTCACGATCGTCGCACCTGTTAGTCCATCCGGCAGCCCGTGCCGGGCCATGACGTTGCGGGTGTCGACGACGAGCCGGGCTTCGCGCGCCACCAGCCCGTAATCGACGCCGTCGTGGTCGGTGGCGATCAGCACCGCGTCGACGGCGCGCAGGGTCCCTGGCGTCAGCGGCTCCGAGCGGCGCCCGGCGAGCTCCGGGTGCTCGCGCGTCGCCGGCAGCACCGGCACCAGGGGGTCGTGGTAGAGCGCGCGCGCGCCGCGCGCCTCGATCAGCCGGATCAGCTTCAGCGCCGGGCTCTCGCGGGTGTCCTCGACGTTGCGCTTGTAGGAGAGCCCCATGACCAGCACCGTCGCGCCCGAGAAGGCCCGGCCGGTCCGGTCGACGGCCGCCGCCAGCCGCTCGACCACGTGGTAGGGCATCCGCGTGTTGACCTCGCCGGCCAGTTCCACGAACCGGGCCGGCACGTCGAATTCCCGCGCCTTCCAGGCGAGGTAGAACGGGTCGATCGGGATGCAGTGGCCGCCGAGGCCGGGTCCCGGCTGGAACGGCATGAAGCCGAACGGCTTGGTGGCCGCCGCCTGGATCACCTCCCAGACGTCGATCCCCATCGCGTCGTAGACGAGCTTCAGCTCGTTCACGAGGGCGATGTTGACCGAGCGGAAGATGTTCTCGGTGAGCTTCACGGCTTCCGCCGCCGCCGCCGACGACACCGGCACGGTGCGCACCACGAGCGCGCCGTAGAGGGCTTCCGCCAGGGTGCGGGCGGCGGCGTCGTCCGCTCCCACCACCTTGGGGATGCGGGCGGTGTCGAACTCGCCGTTGCCCGGGTCCTCGCGCTCCGGCGAGTAGGCGAGGAAGAAGTCGTCGCCCGAGCGCAGGCCGCCGGCCTCCAGGATCGGCCGCATCACCTCGTCGGTGGTGCCCGGATAGGTGGTCGATTCGAGCACCACGAGCTGGCCCGGCCGCAGGACGGCGGCGATGGCCCGGGCGGTGGCCTCGACGTAGGACAGGTCCGGCTCGCGGTGGCGGGTGAGCGGCGTCGGCACGCAGATCAGCACCGCGTCGGCCTCGGAGAGCCGCGCCATGTCGCCGGTCGCCCGGAAGGTGCCGGCGGCGAGCGCCGCGCCGAGCGCCTCGCCCGGGATGTGGTGGAACGCCCCCTCGCCCCGGTTCAGGGCCGCGACGCGGCCGGGATCGACGTCGAAGCCGAGGACCGGGAACCCGGCCCGGAGCGCGGCCAGCGCCAGCGGCAGCCCGACATAGCCGAGGCCGACGATGCCGATCAGCGCCCGGCGCTCGGCGAGGAGCCGGCCGAGGCGCCCGGAAGGGGACGTCGTCTCGCAGGAGGGCGTCATCGCGGATCCGGGCTCGGCGGTCATGCTCCTCGCTTAAGGGCGCGGGAGGCGGCGCTGTCAACTCGGGCGCGCCGCCCTCCGGGTCACGCATCGAGCGCCCGCCCGGGGCCCGTCTCCTCGCCGGTCAGCGCGTCGACCATGGCCCGGGCCTGCCGCGCCGGGCCGGGCCGGCCGCCGGCCTCGCGCGTCTCGGCGAGGAGCCGCCACAGCCCCGGGCTGTCGTCGACGGCGGCGACCGCGCGCTCGAGCACGAGTGCGGCCTCCTCCCGGCGCCCCAGGCCGATCAGGATCGAGGCCAGCAGCTCGGTCCAGGCGCCGTGATGCGGGTCGGACCCGGCGGCCCAGGTCGCCAGGGTCAGGGCATCCTCCGGCTTGCCGGCGTAGAGGGACGCATAGGCGGCCATCCACAGGTTGGAGGGGGACTCGCGATCGAGCGAGAGGGCCGTCATGGCCATCGCCAGGGCGTCGTCGACGCGGTGCGCCCCGATCAGCGCCTGGGCGGCGACGCGGGCGTGATAGGCCCCGAAGCCGGGCTCGGCCCCGATCCCGGCGGCGGCGTCGGCCGCGGCCGCGATCTTCTGCTGCCGGTAGAGGACCATGACGTCGGCGGTGCGCCGGCCGGCCGGCGAGCGGCAGTCGCTCTCGAAATCGTCCGCGAAGGTCCAGGGGTCGTGGTCGTTCGGCCATTCGAACAGGCGGTGCTCCGCCATGATCGAGATCACCACGTCCGGCCGCTCGCGCGCCACCGCGTCGAGGTAGACCCGGTGCGTGACGCCCGCGAAGGTCGTGCGGCCGAAGCTGCGGGCCCAGAACTTGGCCTGCGCGGTGGCGTAGGAATCGTGGAAGATCAGGGCCGCGGTCGCCGGCGCCGTGTCGGAGCGCATGCGGATCACCCGGTTCCGGACGACGGTCGTGTTCTTGGACACCGTGTGGGCCCGGTGCCCGCCCCGGATCACCGCCAGGGGGATCGTCTCCGGCCGCCCCTCCGGCAGCCGCAGGATCGACAGGTCGCCGAAGGCCTGCTTCGTCGCGAAGGTCACGTCCGCCGGCTCGACCACCCGGACGTCGAGCTCCCGGGCGATGGCGCGGCAGACCGTCAGGTAGTTCCGGTAGGCGCCGTACTCCGTCCAGTGCGTGTCGTTGCGGCGGTAGGTGCGGTGGGGAGCGCCGTCCCGGCCCGGGCCGGGCGGAGACGGGTCCCGCGAGACGAGGTCCGCCAGGGCGTAGTGCAGCCGGAGGCCGTCGGTGCCCGCCAGGGCGGCCTGGAGCCGGGGGAACGGCGCCCGGATGCGGCCGCGCAGGTCGTCCGGCAGGTCCTCCGGGCAGGCCACGTGGGCGCCCGGGACCACCACGACGTGGTAGCGGATGCCGCGCCGGCCGAGCTCGCGGGCGCGCCGGGCGAGCGTCGCCGTCCACGACGCGAGGGCGCCGCGCCGGATGCCGGCCAGGTAGTGGTCGTAGGGGCCGACCCGGCTCTCGTCGCCCCGGTAGTAGAACTGGCCGTTCCTCCCCTCGATGGGCGTCCCGAGATGCGGCTGGAGATCGATCATGGTCGTGCCGGTGGCGTGGCGGGCGATGCCGGGATCCGGCGCGCGGCGGGACCGGCCGCTCGCCCGCGTCTGAGGCGGGGTGGTCCGACGCGACACAATCATAGATTGTGAAATCTATAATACGCAACCTTCCTGCCGCGCCCGCCGGCAGGCGGCCTCACGGGCCGGGCCGGGGCTCGTCCAGGTCGTCGACGACGGGCTCCTCGACGACGGGCTCCTCGACGATGGGCTCCCGGACGAGGGGCACCTTGGCGAGCGGCACCCGGGAGGTCGCGTCGAAGGCGCCCGTCAGCTTGCGCAGCAGCGCCAGGAAGACCGGCCGCTCCGCCGGGTCGAGGGGGGCGAGGAGCTGCGCCACGGCCCGCCCGGCCGGCGCCGCCAACCGGTCGAGGAGGTCGCTCCCGGCCTGCGTCAGCTCGAGGCTGCGGCGGCGCTTGTCGGCCGGGTCGACCACCCGGGCGACGAGGCCCCCCTCCTCCAGGGTCTTCACCACCATGCCGGCGGTCGAGCGGTCGAGGCCGAGCAGCCGCGCCACCGTGATCTGGTCGATCCGCGGCCGGTGCCGCAGCACCACCAGGATGCCGTACTGGGTCGTGGTGATCCCCAGCTCCTCGGTCTGGGCCAGGAACACCGCCACGGCGATCTGGTGCGCGCGCCGGATCATGAAGCCGGGCCGGTCGTAGAGGTCGTCGAGGGGGTCGCCGGCCATGGGAGTCGAGGGAGGGATCCGGAAGCGGGAGCGCGCCGCCTGATAGGCCGGGCGCCGGGGGCGGACAAGGCGAGGCCGACTCGACGATCAATCATCAGACGTCTGATGAATATTGACCGGCGCGGCCGCGTCTGCGACCCTGTGCGGGTCCGGGCCTCCGCGCCCGGGCCGGACACGACCGGCGGAACGACCGGTCGGCGAGACGATCGGGAGGAGATCATGGACCAGCCCCGGAGCGCCGCCCCGCGCCCGATCGACGTCGGCCAGGGCGCCCCGCGCCCGATCGACGTCACCGCGTTCATCGACGGGCAGCCGGTCGGACGCTTCCAGATCCGGCTCCTCCTCCTCTGCGCCGCGGTTCTGTTCACCGACGGGTTCGACACCCAGGCGATCGGCTACGTCGCGCCCGAGCTGGTCCGGGCCTGGTCGGTCTCCCGCGGCGCCCTCGGCCCGGTCTTCAGCGCCGGGCTCGTCGGCCTGATGCTCGGCGCCCTGGTCTTCGGGCCGCTCGCCGACCGGATCGGGCGCAAGCGCATCGTGGTCGCCAGCACCGCCGCCTTCGGGCTCGGCACGCTCGCCACCGCCTTCGCGCCGGACCTGACGAGCCTCATGGTGCTTCGCTTCCTCACCGGGCTGGGCTTGGGCGGCGCGATGCCGAACGCGATCGCGCTGACCTCGGAATTCAGCCCGCACCGGCGCCGCGCCACGATGGTGATGACGATGTTCTGCGGCTTCTCGATCGGCGCGGCGCTCGGCGGGCTGATCGCCGCGGCGGTGATGCCGGTCTTCGGCTGGCGGGCGGTGTTCGTGATCGGCGGGGCGGTGCCGCTCGCGCTGGTGCCGGTCCTGGTCCGGACGCTGCCCGAATCGGTGCGCTTCCTCGCCGCTTCGGGGCGCGACGAGTCCCGGGCCGCCGCGATCCTCCACCGCGCCTTCCCGGCGGCCCTGCCGGCGGGAGCGCGCCTCGCCGTGCACGAGCCGGCCCTCGACGGGATGCCGGTGGCGCACCTGTTCTCGGACGGCCGGGCGCGCACGACCCTGCTGCTCTGGGTCGTGTTCTTCATGAGCCTGCTCGACCTCTACTTCCTGTCGAACTGGCTGCCGACGGTGCTCGCCGACCTCGGCGCCTCGGTGTCGGTCGCGGCCCTGGTCGGCGCGCTGCTCCAGGTCGGGGGCGTGGCCGGCACGATCACGCTCGGGCGCCTGATCGACCGCTTCTCCTTCGGGGCGCTGGCGCTGACCTACCTGGTGGCGGCCGGCGCGGTGGCGGCGATCGGCGCCTTCGCCCACGCGGTGGTGCCGGCGGCGCTGGCGATCTTCGCTGCCGGCTTCTGCATCGTCGGCGGCCAGATCGCCGCGAACGCGCTCGCCGCCGCGTCCTACCCGACCGCGATCCGGGCGACCGGCATCGGCTGGGCGCTCGGCATCGGCCGGGCCGGCTCGATCGTCGGCCCCCTCGTCGGCGGTGCGCTGCTGGCCCTGCACTGGGCGACCGGCGAGCTGTTCCTGGTCGCGGCCGTGCCGGCGCTCTGCGCGGCGCTCGCCGCCCTGGCGCTCGCCCGCGGCCGCCCCGCCCCGCAATCCCGCCCCGCCGCCGCCGGCCGATGACCCGCGAGACCGTCATGCCCGATTCCTCTCCCTCCTCCGACGTCGTCATCGTGGGCGGCGGTCCCGTCGGGACCGGCCTCGCCATCGACCTCGCCCAGCGCGGCATCCGCTCGATCCTCGTCGAGCGCTACCCCGAGCCGCAGCCGATCCCGCGCGGCCAGAACCTGACCCAGCGCACGATGGAGCATTTCCACTTCTGGGGCTGCGAGGCGGCCTTGCGCGCCGCCCGCACGGTGCCGCGCGACTACGGCATCGGCGGGCTCACCGCCTACGGCACGCTGCTGAGCGGCCACGCCTACGACTGGCTCCAGCGCGAGCTGGTGCGGCCCTTCTACTTCACCGACAACGAGCGCCTGCCGCAATACGCCACCGAGGCGGTGCTGCGCCGCCGCGCCGCGGCGCTCCCCGAGATCGAGACCCTGTACGGCTGGTCGGCCGAGGGCGCGACGCAGGACGCGGCCGGCGTGCGGGTGGACATCGCGGCGCGGGACGGCTCGGGACGGCGCGAATTGCGGGCCGCCTACGCGGTCGGCTGCGACGGCAGCCGCTCGGTCGTGCGCGAGGCGGCCGGCATCACCCAGACCCGCCAGGACCACGACCGGCTGATGGTGCTGCTGGTCTTCCGCTCGCACGAACTGCACCGGCTGCTCGAGCGCTTCCCCGGCAAGTCGTTCTACAACGTGCTGCACCCGGAGCTGAAAGGGTACTGGCGCTTCTTCGGCCGGGTCGACCTCGGCACGACCTGGTTCTTCCACGCCCCGGTCCCGCCGGGCACGACCCGCGACAACTACGATTTTTCCGCCCTGCTGCACGAGTCGGTCGGCGCGCCCTTCGACGTCGCGATCGAGCATGTCGGCTTCTGGGACCTGCGCTTCGCCACCGCCGACAGCTACCGCGCCGGGCGCCTGTTCATCGCGGGCGACGCCGCCCACAGCCACCCGCCCTACGGCGGCTACGGCATCAATACCGGCTTCGAGGACGCCGCCAACCTCGGCTGGAAGCTCGCCGCCGCGCTCGAGGGCTGGGCCGGCCCGGGCCTCCTCGACTCCTACACCGCCGAGCGCCGGCCGGTCTTCGTCTCGACGGCCCGCGACTTCATCGAGCGGGCGATCCGCGACGACCGCGAGTTCCTGGAGGCCCACGACCCCGCCCGCGATCCCGCCGCCTTCGAGGCCGCCTGGGCCGCCCGCGGCAGCGGCGCGAAATCCGAGGTCGGCGCCTACGCGCCGCATTACGCCGGCTCGCCGATCGTGCCGGCCGAGCCCGGCCTCGTCCCGGGCGCCGCCGGGACCCACGCCGTCGCGGCCCGGGCCGGCCGCCACCTGACGCCGCTGCCGCTCTCCGACGGGCGCAACGTCTACGAGGCGCTCGGCCCCGGCTTCACCCTCCTGGCGATCGGCGACGGCCGGGCCCGGGCGGCCGCCTTCGCGCGGGCGGCCGCGGCGCTCGGCGTGCCGCTCGGCGTGATCGAGGATCCGGGCTCGGCCGATCTCGCCCGCTACGAGGCGGACCTGATCCTGGTGCGGCCCGACCAGTTCGTGGCCTTCGCAGGCGCCGGGCCGGCGGGCGATCCCGCGGCGATCCTCGCCCGGGCGGTGGGCGGGCGCGCGCCGTAGCGCCGGCGGGGGAGCGCGCGCGCCCCCCCTGCCCTCCCCCATCATTGTCTCCCCCTTGCCTCGCGGGCGCGGCGCCCCCACAACGCCGCCATGCTCCGCGTCAACGACCTCACCTACCGGATCGGCGACCGCCTGATCCTCGACCAAGCCGGCTTCGCCCTGCCCGAGCGGGCGCGGGTCGGCATCGTCGGGCGCAACGGCGCCGGCAAGACCACCCTGTTCCGGATCATCCAGGGCGAGATCCCGACCGAGGGCGGCACGATCGGCCTGCCGAAGGGCACCCGGATCGGCGGCGTGGCGCAGGAGGCCCCGGCCGGCCCCGAGACCCTGCACGCGGTGGTGCTCGCCGCCGATACCGAGCGCACGCGGCTGATGGCGGAGGCCGAGACCGCCGACGGGTTGCGCCGGGCCGAGATCGAGACCCGGCTCGTCGACATCGACGCCCATTCCGCCCCGGCGCGCGCCGCCGCGATCCTGCACGGCCTCGGCTTCGATGCCGAGGCGCAAGCCCGGCCCTGCTCCGACTTCTCCGGCGGCTGGCGGATGCGGGTGGCGCTCGCCGCCGTGCTCTTTTCCGAGCCGGACCTGCTCCTCCTCGACGAGCCGACCAACTACCTCGACATCGAGGGCACGCTCTGGCTCTACGACTACCTCGAGCGCTATCCGCGCACCGCGCTGATCATCAGCCACGACCGGGATCTCCTCGACACCTCCGTCGACCACATCCTCCACCTCGATCGCGGCAAGCTCACGCTCTATCGCGGCGGCTACACCTCGTTTGCCCGCCAGCTCGCCGAGAAGCGCATGCTGCAGGCCAAGGCCCGGGTGAAGCAGGAGGCCGAGCGCGCCCATCTCCAGAGCTTCGTCGACCGCTTCAAGGCCAAGGCCACCAAGGCGCGCCAGGCCCAGTCGCGGATGAAGCGGCTCGCCAAGATGGAGCCGATCGCGGCCCTCATCGAGGACGACGTGCCGGTGATCCACCTGCCGAGCCCGGAGCGCGCCCTGTCGCCGCCGCTCGTCGCGATGGAGCGGGTCCAGGCCGGGTACCCGGACCGCACGGTGCTGACGGGGCTCAACCTCAGCCTCGCCCCCGACGACCGGGTGGCCCTGCTCGGCGCGAACGGCAACGGCAAGTCGACCTTCTGCAAGCTCATCGGCGGCCGTCTCGATCCGCTCTCGGGCGAGGTGCGGCGCTGGGGCAAGATGAACGTCGCCTACTTCGCCCAGCACCAGCTCGACGAGCTCAGGCCCGCCGAGAGCGCCTACGCCCATGTCCGCGACCTGATGCCGGACGTGCCCGAGGCGCGTGCGCGCGCGGCCGCCGCCCGCCTGGGCTTTCCCGGCCACAAGGCCGACACCCCGGTCTCGCAGCTCTCCGGCGGCGAGAAGGCGCGGCTGCTGATGGGCTTGGCCGCCTTCCACGGCCCGCACCTCTTGATCCTCGACGAGCCGACGAACCACCTCGACATCGAGAGCCGCCAGGCCCTCGTCGAGGCGATCAACGACTACGAGGGCGCGGTGATCCTCGTGAGCCACGACCGCTTCCTGGTCGAGGCCTGCGCCGACCGGCTCTGGCTCGTGCGCAACGGCACCGTGAAGCCCTTCGACGGCGACATGGACGATTACCGCCGCCTGGTGCTCGCCGGTCCGGAGACGGAGAGCCAGAAGGCCCCGGAATCCACCGGCGGCGCGAAGGCGGTGGAGCGGCGCTCGAACGCCGAGCGCCGCGCCGCGCTCGCGCCGTTGCGCCGCAAGCTCGAGGCGGTGGAGGCGCGCATGGCCAAGCTCTCCGCCGCCATCGCCAAGATCGACGCGGCGCTCGCCGACGGCACCGCCTTCCGCACCGACGCGACCAAGGCCGGCGAGCTCGCCCGCATGCGGGCCGAGGCCGCCGCGGCCCTGGGGAGCGCCGAGGAGGAGTGGCTGGAGGTGAGCGGGGAGCTGGAGGGCGAAGGATGACGGGCGCGAGCGGCACAGCGGGCTACGCGGCCGAGGCCGAGAGGCTGGTCTCGCAATACGAGAGCATCGCCTTCTCGGAGATCCACGCGGCGCTCCTGCCGCTCCTGCCGGCGCCGCCGGCCCACGTCCTCGATATCGGCGCCGGGACCGGGCGCGACGCCGCGGGCTTCGCCGCCCTCGGCTACCGCGTGACCGCCGTCGAGCCCACGGTCGAACTGCGCCGGCAGGCGGTCGCCCTGCACCCGTCCCCGCTGATCGCGTGGCTGGACGACGGCCTGCCGGATCTGCCCGCCCTCTCCGGTCGCGGCGAGACCTGCGACGTCGTGATGCTCACCGCCGTCTGGATGCATCTCGACGAGGCCGAGCGCCGTCGCGCCATGCCGCGCCTCGCCGCCCTGCTGCGGACGGGCGGCGTGATGGCCGTGTCGCTGCGCCACGGCCCGGTGCCGCCGGGGCGGCGGATGTTCGACGTGTCTGCGGCCGAGACGATCGACCTCGCCGGGGCACACGGCCTGCGCTGCATCCTGTGCCGGACGGACGAGGATGCGCAGCTCGGGCGCCCCGGCGTCACCTGGGACCGGGTCGCCTTCGTGAGGGAAACGAGCCTGAGGGCTTCACGCGCCTGAGACGATCGCCTAGGGCGGGGCCATCATCGTCTCGAGTCCGTGCCCGCATGACCACCCCCTCCTACGTCCTCTCCCTCTCCTGCACCAACGTCCCGGGCATCGTGGCCGGCGTGTCGGCCTACCTGTTCGAGGCCGGCTGCAACATCCTCGACGCGCAGCAATTCGACGACGTCGAGACCGGCCGCTTCTTCATGCGGATCGTCTTCAACCCGGTGCGGGGCGAGCCCGGCCGGGACGCGCTCGCCGCGGGCTTCGAGGCGGTGGCGCAGCGCTTCGGCATGGACTGGACCCTGCGCGACCGGGCCGAGCGCCGCCGCGTGATGCTGCTGGTCTCGCGCTTCGACCACTGCCTCAACGACCTGCTCTACCGCTGGCGCATCGGCGAATTGCCGATGGAGGTCTGCGCCGTGGTGTCGAACTACCCGCGCGAGATCTACGGCGCGGCCGACCTCGCCGGGGTGCCGTTCCACCACCTGCCGATCACGCCGGACACCAAGCCGCAGCAGGAGGCCGCCCTGTGGCGCCTCGTCGAGGAGACCGGGGCCGAGCTGGTGGTTCTCGCCCGCTACATGCAGATCCTGTCGGACGAGCTCTCGCACAAGCTCGCGGGGCGCTGCATCAACATCCACCACTCGTTCCTGCCCGGCTTCAAGGGCGCGAAGCCCTACCACCAGGCCCACGAGCGCGGCGTGAAGCTGATCGGCGCCACCTCCCACCTCGTCACCGGCGACCTCGACGAGGGGCCGATCATCGAGCAGGACGTCGAGCGCATCTCGCACCGCGACACCCCCGAGGACCTCGTGCGCAAGGGCCGCGACATCGAGCGCCGGGTGCTCGCCCGCGCCGTCCGCTACGTGCTCGAGGACCGGGTGATCGCCAACGGCCGCAAGACGGTGGTGTTCACGGATTGACGGGGCGTGCCGGCCGCCTGCCCCGCAGCGGATCCGGGTTGGGACGGCATGACGAGGCCGTCCCGCCAGCGGGCCGGACCGGGAAAGGGACCCGAGCCGAAAACCCGGGTCCGGATCCCCGTACTCTGTCGTTCCCGGGACGACCCGACACCCGACCCGTCCGACGACGCGCTAATAAGGCGTGAAGTAGCGGGAGATCACCCCTGCCCTCTTGTTCCCGCCCCTCACCGGTCCGATGCCGGATGGCGAGGTCTCCCGCGACCGCAGGTTCGTCCCATCCGCTTTCGGTCCTGCGAAGACATGCAGGGGATTGTCGGGCTGGCCGAGCGGGGCCGCGTCCGATTTGCCCGCGAACGGAGAGAGGGCCGTCGTGCGGTCCATGACGGCCGAGTCGTCCTTGAGCATCAGGCTGATCATGCCATGATCGGAGACGAGCTTCTGGATGCTCTCGGATTTCGCTAACGAGAACACCAGGGGGGACACTTGATCTTGGAGCTCGTTCTTGACGTGAGCTTGGTCCCACCTGCTGTTGCCTGTTTCTTCCAGGTCGTTTTTCCTCAATGTGGTGCCGCCCGGACGGAGGGACCGCAGGTCGAAATGCGTCTCATGCGTGATGTTTTTGCGAAGATTTAAATCTCCTATGAGGACATCGGGATTGTGGGTGGCCATCACATCGGAAATGGTCTTCCTGACGATTTCCTCCCGTCCGGAATTCGGTCCGGGGGCATGAATGGTCGCAATGCTGATCGCCTTGCCCGTTCCTTGAAGATGCTGGACTTCGTAGATGAAGCCGTCGCGGTACCACTCCGGGCCCTTGTCGGACGCTCTGAAGTGGTTTTGTTGAGCGGCGTACGGATGTACGGTTGAATTTTTCGGATCTCTTATGTTTTTCCTCAGATTGAACGTATCATAAACATTTTTATGCTGTTCGAATTTATCTTTCGATTGTGTAATATCTTTTTTGATATGCGTATCGACCAGTTTGCGAAAGCCGATCGGTTTTGTTTCGACATCGACGCCCCGACTGATTCTGAGGATCAGCTCATTCGTATGTGCAGACCCGCCCGTCTCGTGGGCTTCCATGTCGACGTTCTCGATGTTTAGCTTTTTGAACTCGGTTGTGAATCTATCAAATAATTCATCCAGATCATCGTGATGGAATCTCGCCTCCAGGATGCTGCCGATGAAGGGCGTGTCTGGATTTTGCGAATGAGATTTCAGCATCTCCGAAATATTTTTTGCTACCTGCTCTATCAAATTGGGATTTTTTTCGAGCTTGTTGCCCGAGAATTTTTGAATGTTCCATGAAAATGCGATGAGATCGGGCATCCTGCACCTTGCGAGAAACGTCGTTGTGTCGGGGCGGTACAGTCGGCCGGCGCCGCCGCATCGGGGCCGATCTGCGGCAGGCGCCGGCATCGCGAGGGTGTCGGCGGCTCGCGGCGGAGGGGGCGGAACCGTCCGCCCCGGCCGCGGGCCGGCCTCAACCGACCGCCATCGCCATGATCTGGTAGCCGGCCTTCGCTTGGCCGCCGACCGGCGTCGCCGTGATGACGACGGTGTTCAGCCCCATCTGCAGGTAGTCGCAATAGTCGTTGGAGCTGAAATCCTTGTTGCGCAGCGTGATCGTCGAGACGTTGTCGCCGCCCGATCCCATCTCCTGGGCGTCGACGAACCGGGTCAGGGGCATCGCGGTGTCGCCGTTGACGACGAGGCTCAGCTGGACCGGCGTTCCGGTCGTGATCCAGTGCCGGAGCGAGAGCGTCACGGTCCGCGACGGGTCGACGACCTTGAAGGAGACGGTCATCTCGACGGTGCCGGCCGAGAAATCCGTGCTCATGACTCCGTTGAAGCCCTGGCCGCGGACGAGCAGGTCGTTGGAATCCGCCGTGATCGAGAAGGCCGATCCGGTCGAGGTCGGCGCCACGTCGAATTGCGGCGCGATGAAGCCGAGCACCGCCGGACCGGACCCGGACGACTGGATCGGGTCAAGGGCCAGGAGGGGCAGGTCGAGCGGGTCGGACGTGTAGGTGACCGGCAGGTAGGTCGAGAGATCGGCCGTCAGGTGCCCGTCGACGACCTTGTGCGACGCCGCCCCGTAGACCAGGACGTGCGTGAACACGGGGCCGACGTCGTCGGCCTGTCCCTTGACCGGTGTCACCAGCCAGGAGGCGTGGGCAACGAAGTCCAGGCCGAAAATCGACAGTTCCGACGGCGGGTAGACGATGCTGCCGTCGTACAGGCGCGAGGCGACGAAGGCCGGCAGTGCGATGTTCGCGTTCGCATCCGTGCCTTTGAACTGGATGACGTTCCAGGGATATTCCTGGCCCCATACCCAGGTCGGGCTCTGGGTCGTCGTGTCGATCGATGCGTAGCTGCCCCAGTCCTTGATCGTCATCGCGCTGGAATTCGACAGCTGTGAGCCGCGATCGACCGCGGTCCCGGTGCTGCGCGATCGGGAGCGCTCGTTCGTCGTCGAGAACTGCACGTTGGACGACACGTCGCCCGTCAGGGCGTCGCCGAAGAAGCCGATGGACGCCGAATAGCCGTAGCTGTTGGTTTGCGCCGTCGAGGAGCCGGTCGTCGACTGATGGGTGACCGATGAATTCGCCGACTGCGACGTGTTCTGGCTCGTGCTGACTGCGGTGTTCAGGGTCCTTGGCGCATAATCGATGAGATCGACCGTCGATATGAGATTCTTTGGATCCGAGATGCTGATGGAGTTTTGGAGGATCGCGGGATAGTTGAGGTAGCTCGTCCTCGCTCCGGCCGCGGGGCTGTAGGCAGTCGGGTTGGGCAGCACCAGTCGCTGCGTGCAGGTGATCAGGTAGGACTTGGCGGTGCCCAGGTTCCTGACGTCGTTGTAGGCCCTGACTTCGTATTGAATGATCGTCTCGCCGAGGACCGTCTCGGACGAGACGATCGGGCTGGTGACGAAATGCGTGTACAGGTCGCGGGCGATCAGCATCGTTTGTTCCCGATAGGATGACGCAGGTGCGGGTTGGCGGGCGTTTCGAGCGGCGTCGGCCGGTCGTCGACGAGGGCACCGGACCGACCGCATCGTCGATCGCGGGCCGGTCCTGCCCGCTCGCCGGGGCGGTCGTGGGCGGGACGACGACAGGACGGAAAGCTGCGCCCGATCGCCGTCCGATCGGGCGCGTCATCGGTCCGACGCTCAGTAGGCGATGATGAAATGCAGCGCGACGTTCGTCGGTCTGGTCTCCGTGCTTACATTGTACTTCGAGCCGTCGACCTGCTGCGTGAGCGCCGGTCCCTGCGCCCAGTACGTGCCGCTCGCGATGTTGCCGCCCGTCGCCGGAAACACCGTGTATTCATGGTCGTGGTTCTGGAAGGCGTGCGACTGGACCGAGCCGACCGTCGCGGACTTGATGTCGCGGTTCTGCATGTCCGTGCGCGCCTTGACGTCGGGGTCGCGTCCCGCGTTGTCGTCGACACCCCGGACGAAGCGGCCGCGCAGATCGGGCAGGTAGAACTGTCCATCCGGCGGACTCATCCCGAAGCTGAACCCAACCACTTGAAACAGATTTTTGTAATCATCGCGCCTGACGAGCGTTCCGTCGCAGAGTAGATAGCCGGCGGGAATGCGGGTGATCGGGCCGCCCCACATGGAAATATTGCCGGGAATGCTCATTTTTGTTGTCCTCTATGGCGCTCAATAATCCTGTGCGCCTGGTTTTGTAGTAGGGTCTTGCGAGTTAAGAAAACACTTCCTTGCCGATGGAACATATTCCTTGCGGAAAAAGATTTTTCCAAAAATAGAAATACTATCGTCATATGGGAGCCATGATTGGTCGACGTCTCCGAATGATGATGCACTCATGAGAGGCGCGGTCGGCGGCCCGGGCCCCGCGCCGGCGAGCGCCGGCCGCTTGGTGCCGACGGCTTGGCGCTGCCTGTCCCGTTGAGATATGCCCCCAGGCTCGCTGTCTCGCGCGCGCCCGCGCGCCGTCGCCGGAGTTCCAAGACCATGTCCGACCTCACCCTCGACGCCGCCTCGACCGTCGTGACCGCCGCCCTGAAGGCCGGCCGCGAGCTCGGGCTGAAGCCCCTGGCGGTGGTGGTGCTCGATGCCCGCGGCGCCCTCAAGGCGGCGGGCGTGGAGGACGGCACCAGCCTCAAGCGCGCCGAGATCGCCACCGGCAAGGCCAACGGCGCGCTGGCGCTCGGCATCGGCTCGCGCGCCATCGCCAGGCGGGCCGAGGAGCAGGCCTACTTCGTCGCCGCGGTGAGCCACATCGCGGGCCCGGCCGGCCTGATCCCGGTCCCGGGCGGCGTGCTGATCAAGCGCGACGGCACGCTCGTCGGCGCCGTCGGCATCTCGGGCGACACCTCCGACAACGACGAGAAGGCGGCGCTCGCCGGCATCGCGGCGGCCGGGCTCCAGGCCGAGACCGGCGCCTGAGCCGAACGATGCGGCGGCGCGACGTCCTGGCGGCCTTGAGCGCCGCCGCCCTGGCGGCCCCCGCCCGGGCCGCCGGCCCTGCCCCCTACCGGCGCGGCAACGGCGCCGATCCGGAGACGCTCGACCCGCACAGAACCTCGACGGTGGCCGAGGCGACGATCCTCCTCGACCTCTACGAGGGCCTGAGCACCTACGGCCCCGACGGCGCCCTGGTGCCCGGCGCGGCGTCGGGCTGGACCACCTCCGCCGACGGCCTGACCTGGACCTTCGCCCTGCGCCCCGACGGGCGCTGGTCGAACGGCGACCCGGTCGTGGCCGACGACGTCGTGCACGGCTTCCGGCGCATGCTCGACCCGGGCACGGGGGCGAAATACGCCAGCGTGCTGGCGCCGATCCGCCACGCCGAGGCGGTCAATCGCGGGGCGATGCCGGTCGAGGCGGTGGGCGTCGCCGCCCCCGATCCGCTGACGGTGGTGATCCGGCTCGAGCAGCCGACCCCCTACTTCGTCGAGCTGATGGCCCATCAGGCGAGCACGCCGGTCCACCGGCCCTCGCTCGCCCGCTTCGGCGACGGCTTCACCCGGCCCGGCAACCTGGTGTCGAACGGGGCCTACGTCCTCAAGGATTTCTCCCCCAACGACCGCATCACGGCGATCCGCAACCCGCACCACCGCGACGCCGCCCGGATCGCGATCGGCCAGGTCGAGTACGTCCCGACGCCGGACCTCGCCGCCGCGGTGCGCCGCTTCGCCGCCGGCGAGATCGATTCCCTCGACGACCTGCCGGCCGACCAGGTGCGGGCGCTCAAGGCCCGCTTCGGCGCCGGCGTGATCCTCAACCCCGCCCTCGGCGTGCTCGCGCTGATGGTCAACGTGCGCAAGCGCCCCCTCGACGACGCGCGGGTGCGCCGGGCCCTGTCGCTCGCCCTCGACCGCGAGTTCCTGGCCGAGGCGGTGTGGGGCGAGACGATGCTGCCGGCCTATTCGCTGACCCCAGCCGGGCTCGACAACGCGCTGCCGCCGCCCGCCATGCCGGGCCGGGACCTCTCGCCGCTGGAGCGCGAGGACGCCGCGGTCGCGCTCCTGCGCGAGGCCGGCTACGGCCCGGGGGGCAGGCCGCTATCGGTCGAGCTGCGCTACAACATCACCGACAACAACCGGAACACCATGGTGGCGATCGCCGACATGTGGCGGCCGCTCAACGTGACGACCGCCTTCGCCGCCACCGACGCCAAGACCCACTACGCCTACCTGCGCGACGGCGGCCCGTTCGACATCGCCCGGATGAGCTGGCTCGCCGACTACGCCGACCCGCAGAACTTCCTGTTCCTGGTCGAGAGCGGCAACGACGGCTTCAACTCGGGCCGCTACGCCAACCCGGCCTACGATTCCCTGATGCGCGACGCGGCCCGCGAGACCGACCTCGCCGCCCGGGCCCGGATCCTCTACCGTGCGGAGGAGCTCTTCCTCGCCGACCTGCCCTGGATCCCGCTGCTGCATTACCGGCACAAGCACCTGATCGGCCCGCGCCTGCGCGGCTTTACGCCGAACCTGCGCGGCGTCTCGCCGACGCGCTGGCTGTCGCTCGCGTGAGTCCCCGCGCATGACCGCCACCATCCTGCGCCGCCTCGCCCAGAGCGTCCCGACGCTGTTCATCGTCGTCACCCTGTCGTTCTTCCTGGTGCGGCTCGCGCCGGGCGGGCCGTTCGACCTCGAGCGGCCGCTGCCGGCCGCCGCGATGGAGAACCTGCGCCGGGTCTACGGCCTCGACCAGCCGCTCCTCGTCCAGTACGGCCGCTACCTCGCGGCGCTGGCGCGGGGCGATCTCGGGCCGTCCTTCTCGGTGCGCGACCTCTCGGTGGCGGAGCTGTTCGCCCGCGGCCTGCCGGTCTCGATGACGCTCGGCGGCCTCGCCCTGCTGCTCGCGCTCGGGCTCGGCACGGCCCTCGGCGCGCTCTCGGCCCTGCGGCGGGGCTCCTGGCTCGACCATGCGGTGACGACGCTCGGCACCTTCGCGCTGACCGTGCCGGGCTTCGTGGTGGCCCCCCTCCTCCAGATCGCCTTCGGTCTCACCTTGCGCTGGCTGCCCGTCGGCGGCTGGGACGGCGGATCCCCGAGACATCTCGTCCTGCCGGTCGTCACCCTGGCGCTGCCGCAGGTCGCGGTGATCGCGCGGCTCGCCCGGGCCGGCCTCGCCGAGGTGTTCGAGCGGCCGCACTGGCGCACCCTGCGGGGCCTGGGCCTGCCGCCCCGCATCCTCGCCCTCCACGCCCTGCGCGGCGCGGCGCTCCCGGTCGTGTCCTATCTCGGGCCCGCCGCGGCCGGGCTCCTCACCGGCTCGGTGGTGGTCGAGACGGTGTTCGGCCTGCCCGGCGTCGGGCGCTACTTCGTCGACGGCGCGATCAACCGCGACTACACGCTGGTGCTCGGCACGGTGGTGCTGATCGCGGTGTTCGTCCTCGTGCTCAACCTCGTCGCCGATCTCGCCTGCGCCCTCATCGACCCGCGGCTGCGGGATCCCGGGTGAGCGCCGGCGCCGCCTTCGCCGAGGCCTCGCTCCTCGCCCGCGCCCGCCGGCGCCTCGCCGGGGACGCGGTCGCGCGTGCCTGCGCGGGGGTGCTGGCCCTCGTCGCGCTCGCCTGCCTCCTCGGGCCCTTCGTCACCGGCCACCCCTACGACCGGCTCTACTACGACTATCCCGGCACCCCGCCCTCGCTCGCGCTCTATCCGGCGCCGCAGGCCGTGCGACCCGCCCTCGACCGGCTCGCCTTCCGGATGCGGGTGCGGGCCGAGGACGTCAGCGTGACCGGGGACGCGGTGCGGCTGACGCTGGCCGCCGACAGGCCGGTCGATCCGCGCGTCCTGACCTTCTTTTCCCGCTCCGACACGGTCGGGGAGGCCCGCATCCTCGGGCGCTCGGAGGACGGGCGGCGCCTCGCCGTCGAGGCGCCGCTGCGCCGGTTGCGCTTCCTCGCCGGCACCGACGCGCTCGGCCGCGACCTCCTCACCCGCACTCTCATGGCGGGGCGGCTGTCGCTGGCGCTCGGCCTGATGGCGACCGCGGTCGCGCTCGGCATCGGGGTCGGCTACGGGGCGCTCGCCGGCACGCTGGGCGGGCGGGTCGACGCGGCGATGATGCGCCTCGTCGACATCCTGTATTCCCTGCCCTTCGTGTTCTTCGTCATCATGCTGGTGGTGTTCTTCGGCCGCTCGGTGGCGCTGATCTTCGTGGCGGTCGGCGCCGTCGAGTGGCTCGACATGGCCCGCATCGTCCGGGCCGAGGCGCTGGCGATCCGCCGCCGCGACTACGTCCGGGCGGCGGAGGCGCTCGGGCTCACCACCGCGGCGATCCTGCGCCGGCACGTGATCCCGAACCTGCTCGGGCCGGTCGTCGCCTTCGCGGCCCTGATGGTGCCCCGCGTCATCCTGCTCGAGAGCTTCCTGTCGTTCCTAGGGCTCGGCGTGCAGGAGCCGGCGACGAGCTGGGGCGTGCTGATCGCCGACGGCGCCCGCAGCCTCGAGTCGGCGCCCTGGATGCTGGTCGTGCCGGCCGCGTTCCTGGTCGCCACCCTGCTCGCCCTGACGCTGCTGGGCGAGCGCCTGCGCGACGCCCTCGATCCGCGCGAGGGCGCATGACCCTGCTGTCCCTGCGCGGCCTCGCCGTGCGCTATCCGGAAGCCGGGGTGACGGCCCTCGCCGGCCTCGACCTCGACCTCGCCCGGGGCGAGACCCTGGCCCTCGTCGGCGAATCGGGCTCGGGAAAAAGCCAGGTGGCGCTGGCCACGCTCGGCCTGCTGCCGCCTCAGGCGCGGGTCTCGGGCAGCGTGCGCTTCGACGGCGCCGAGCTGACCGGTCTTCCGCGCCCCACCCTCGACCGGATCCGCGGCGCCCGCATCGGCCTGGTGTTCCAGGAGCCGATGACCGCCCTCGACCCGCTCTTCCCGGTCGGCCGCCAGATCGCCCTGCCGCTGCGCGCCCACCGTTCCGCGAGCCGGCGGCAGGCGCTCGACCGGGCGCGCGAGCTGATGGGCCTCGTCGGCATCCGCGACGCGGCGTCGCGTCTTTCCGCCTATCCGCACGAATTGTCGGGCGGCGAGCGCCAGCGGGTGATGATCGCGATGGCGCTCGCCTGCGAGCCCGACCTGCTGATCGCCGACGAGCCGACGACGGCGCTCGACGTCACCGTCCAGGCCCAGATCCTGGCGCTGCTCGCCGACCTCAAGCGGCGGCTGGGCCTCGCGCTGCTGTTCATCACCCACGACCTGCGGCTGGTGCGGCGCATCGCCGAGCGCACGGCGGTCCTGCACGCCGGCCGCCTCGTCGAGGTCGGGCCGACCGAGCGGCTGTTTCGCGATCCACGGGCCCCCGAGACCCGCGACCTCGTCGCCGCCGAGCCTGCCGGGCGGAAAGGTCCGGTGCCCGGGACGGCGCCGGTGGTGCTGGCGGCGCGGGGCGTCACGGTCGCCTATCCGGGGCCGCGGCGCGGGTGGCGGCCCGGCCCGCCGCGCCTCGCGGTCGACGGGATCGACCTCACCCTGCGGGCCGGCCAGACCCTCGGGGTCGTCGGCGAATCGGGCTCGGGCAAGTCGAGCCTCGGCCGGGCCTTGCTGCGCCTCGAACCCGCCGCCCACGGCCTGGTGCGGTTCGAGGACCGCGACCTCACGCGGCTCGACCGCGCCGCCCTGCGGCCCCTGCGCCGCGGTTTCCAGCCGGTGTTCCAGGACCCGATGGGCTCGCTCTCGCCCCGCCTCACCGCCGGCGAGATCGTCGCCGAGGGCTTGCGGGTCCACGAGCCCCACCTCACCGCCGCGTCCCGCGACGCCCGGGCGGCGGAGGCCTTTCGCGAGGTGCGCCTCGATCCGGCCTGGCGCCACCGCTTCCCGCACGCCTTCTCGGGCGGCCAGCGCCAGCGCATCGCCATCGCCCGGGCGCTGGCCTTGCGCCCCCGCCTCGTCGTCCTCGACGAGCCGACCTCCGCCCTCGACCGCACGGTGCAGCGCGACATCGTCGCCCTGCTGCGCGAGCTGCAGGCGGCGCACGGCCTCGCCTACGTGTTCATCTCCCACGACCTCGCGGTGGTGCGGGCGCTGGCCGACACCGTGCTGGTGCTGCGCCACGGCCGCGAGGTCGAGCGCGGCCCGACCGACCGGGTGCTGGAGAGCCCGCGCGAGGCCTATACGAGGGCGCTCGTGGCGGCGGCCGATCTCGACCCCGGCCTCGCGCAGGCGTGAGGCCCGGTACCCCCGCGGGCCCTTGAAGGCTCCGCCCGGGCGCGCCACTTCGCGCCTTCCGATACGGCATTGTCCTGGAGAACGACACCGATGCGCTCCGCGCTTGCCCTCACGCTGCTCGCGCTCGCGGCCACCGTGCCGGCCATCCTGCCCGCGGCCGCCCAGCCGGCCCCGAAGGGACCGAAGGCTCCGCCCCCGCCGCCGCCGAAGGAGGCGCCCGCGCCCGACCCGACCGCCGCGATGCTGTTCCCGTGCCGCACGCCGGAGGAGACCTGCTACGTCGGCGTGGTCAAGGACGGCAAGGTCACGGTGCTGTTCACCAACGACCGCAAGGCCGACGAGATCGCCGGCAAGCCGATGGCCGTCTCCGGCGAGGGCCTCGACCTGGCGAAGACCGAGAACCGGACCGTGATGCTGGTCGGCAGCTACGACCCGAAGGACGGCCTGACCAAGGCCGAGGTGGTCGACGTGGCGAGCCCCCTCGTCGCCTTCGCGCTGAAATCCACCATCGGCGGCGGCGAGCCCGACGAGGGCGGCGACGAGCCCCCGGCACCGCCGCCGCCGCCGGCTCCGCGCAAGAAGTGAGACGGCGCCGGCGCGTGCCTTCGCCCTGACGGGACGGCACCGCGCATGAACCCTCCCCTCTCCGCGGGGGAGGGTTCATTCCGCGCGCCATCGAACTGCGACAACCCGGTTGATGTACTAAAACATTAGTGCTTCAATATGTGCGTCACAGGCCGCCCGGCGGGCGGCCGCGGAGCGGCGAAGCCGTCCGGTGCAGCGGGGAGGATCCGGGTCGGGCGTACGGCCCCTTGCGGCTCTCCCCTCGCCCGCGGCCCTCGCCTCCGACCGGAGAGCCCCGATGCCCCTGAGCCCCGAGACCCGCGCGACGCTGAAGACCGTCAGCATCGCCACCCTGGCCACCGCCCTGTTCAAGCGCGGCCTGCGCAACCAGGTCATCCAGGACGTGCGCCCCCTCAACCCGCAGGCCGGGACGATGGTCGGCGAGGCCTATACCCTGCGCTACATCCCGGCCCGCGAGGACCTGAACACCCTCGCGGTGTTCCGCGACCCGACCCACCCGCAGCGGGTCGCCGTCGACCAATGCCCGGAAGGCGCGGTGCTGGTGATGGACAGCCGCAAGAACCCGCGTGCGGCCTCCGCCGGCGGGATCCTGGTGACGCGGCTGATGAAGCGGGGCGCGGCCGGCGTCGTCACCGACGGCGGCTTCCGGGATTCGCCCGAGATCGGCGCCATGCCGTTCCCGGCCTATCACAACCGCCCCTCGGCCCCGACCAACCTGACCCTGCACCAGGCGCTCGACATCAACGTGCCGATCGGCTGCGGCGACGTCGCGGTCTTCCCCGGCGACGTGGTGGTGGGCGACGCGGAGGGCGTGATCGTGATCCCGGCGGAGCTCGCCGACGAGGTCGCCGCGGAAGCCGCCGAAATGACGGTGTTCGAGGATTTCGTGCTGGAGCAGGTCCAGGGCGGCCGCGGCGTGGTCGGCCTCTACCCGCTGACCGACGACCAGGCCAAGGCCGATTTCGCGGCCTGGCGCGAGAGGACCGGTCGCTGAGGACGACCGGGCACGGGCCCGGCTACAGCATCATTCCCACCATCAGCACCGCCACCATCGTGGCGGTGGCCCCGAGCGCCGCGGCCCACAGGCCGGCCTCGCCGACCGAGCCGGGGCGGACGTTGTCGTTGGCCGCCTGGGGCAGGGTGCTGGGAAAGCGGCGCCACTTGCGCAGGTGCGACGGCGCCGTCGCGATCAGGTGCGGCAGGGGAGCGACGGCGTTGTGGCGGCACGACATGGAACTGCGCTCCCGAGGAGGCCCGCACGTGAAGACTCAGGACCCTGGCCCCGCCGCGCAACCTTTGCGGCAGGGCACGAGAGGAGAACGCCGATCCCGGCCCGGCGATCCATGCCGGGTGCGGACCAAATGCGGAATCCGCCGCGTCTTCCTTAAGGGAAAGTGACGGCGGCCCCGCGGCCCGGGCGCGACTGCGCCCGATCGGAACAGCGATTTGCCGTTCGAGGTGCGCCCGCCGGCCTCCTCGCGCGGCATCGGCCGGGCCTCGTCGGCGAAGCGGCGGCCGGCAGTGCCGTCGCCGCTCCGTCAGGGCTTGTCCGCCGGGCCGCGCTCCCGGTCGAGCAGCGCCCGCTTGCGCGCGACGCCCCAGCGGTAGCCCGACAGGCTGCCGTCGCCGCGCACCACCCGGTGGCACGGCACCGCCACGGCGATCGGGTTGGCGCCGCAGGCGAGCGCCACGGCGCGGGCGGCCGAGGGCGCGCCGATCGCCCGCGCGACCTCGGCATAGGTCGCGGTGCGCCCCGGCGGGATCGCCCGCAACGCCTGCCACACCCGTTGCTGGAAGGCGGTGCCGCCGATGTCGAGGGGCAGGCTCGGCGGCGTGCCGGGGGCCTCGACGAGGGCGATCACCCGCCCCACCACCGCCTCGAAGCCGGCATCGCCCCCGGCGAGCGCCGCCTTGGGAAAGCGGTCCTGGAGGTCGCGCAGCAGGGCGTCGGGATCGTCGCCGAGCAGGATCGCGCAGACGCCGGTCTCCGTCGCCGCCACCAGGACGTGGCCGAGGGAGCAGGCCCCGACCGCGAAGCGGATCGCCGCCCCCTCCCCGCCCTTGCGGTAGGCCGTCGGCGTCATGCCGAGGCGCCCCGGCGCCGCGGCGTAGAACCGGCTCGCCGCGCCGTAGCCGGCGCCGTAGATCGCCTCGGTGACGGTCCCGGCCTGGCGCAGCTCCTCCGCCGCCCGCGCCGCCCTTTTGCCCTCGCCGTAGGCCCGCGGCGTCACGCCGGTGACCTGCTTGAACACCCGGTGGAAGTGGAAGGGGCTCATGGATGCCGCCGCGGCGAGGTCGGAGAGTGCCGGCGGGGCCTCCGCGGCCTCGATCGTCCGGCAGGCCCGGGCCACCGCCTCGGCCCGGCGCTCGGCGAGGCCCGCACCGTCCGGCCGGCAGCGCCGGCAGGCGCGAAAGCCCGCTTCCTCCGCCGCCGCGCAGGTCGGGTGGAAGCTGACATTCTCGGGGCGGGCCGGGCGGGCGGCGCAGCTCGGCCGGCAATACACCCCGGTCGTGCGCACCGCGTAGACGAACAGGCCGTCCGCCGCCCGGTCGCGGCGGGCGATGGCGGAGAAGCGCGCGGCGTCGTCGAGCGGCGGGGCACCGCGGGGGGGCGCGAGGTCGGGGTCCGGGTTGCGCATGGTCGTGCCTCCTTGTCGTCGGCGATGGCGCCATCCTGGCCCGGCGGCGCCGGCCGCGCATCCCGGCGCTTGCGGCCGAATTCCGCGCGCTCCGCTTGACCCAGGTTTACTCCGGGCCACATTCCGGCGCTTCCCCCGAAACCGGGCCAGCGAGGGGATGTTGGGCCTGTATCGGGCGGCCCGGGAGCCGCCCGGCGCCCCGCCGGCCCCGTTTCCTCCCCTGCCGGCGCGGGGCTCGTCTCTCGGATCTCCTCCACTTCCCCGCCGCCGGCCCTCCCCGGGAGGCCCGGCGGCGGGGTTTTTCGCGCGCCCCCTCGCGCGCCCGGAGCGGGGTCCCGGATGCCGGCCCGTCGGGACGCGCCCTCCTTCGCCGGCTCGCGAATGCGGTGGAGCGTGGCGCCGCGGCTCTTGGCCGGGCGGCCGGGCCGGGGGTAAGCCGGGGCCGTGAAGCAACGACACGCGCCGCCCCGCGCGGCCCCTTGAGCCAGGGTGACACGCCGCTTGACCGACGCGCTCGACGACATCGCCGCCATCCTGGAGCGCACCGGCGACTACCGGGTGCTGCGCCGCCTGAGCCCCTTCGCGCCCCCGCCCGAGGCGCCGGCCGAGCCGACCTTCGTCGGCCTGATCCTCGACACCGAGACGACGGGCATCGACGTGACCGCCGACGAGGTGATCGAGCTCGGCATCGTCAAGTTCGAGTACGGCGCCAGCGGCCGGATCTACCGGGTGCTGGAGCGGTTCAACCAGCTCCATGAGCCATCCATCCCGATCCCCGAGGCGGTGGTGCGGCTCACCGGCATCACCGACGCCGACGTGGCCGGCCAGCGCATCGACGACGCGGCGGTCGAGGCGCTCGCCGCCGAGGCCCGGGTGGTCATCGCCCACAATGCCCGCTTCGACCGGCAGATGTGCGAGCGCCGCTGGCCGGCCTTCGTCTCGCGCAACTGGGCCTGCTCCTGCCACCAGATCCCCTGGCGGGCGGAGGGGCACGAGGGGATGCGGCTCGGCCACCTGCTCGCCGATCACGGCCATTTCCACAACGGCCACCGGGCGATCGACGATTGCGAGGCGCTGCTCGCGGTCCTCGCCCGGCCGCTGCGGCTCTCCGGGCGCCTGGCGCTGGCCGCCCTCCTCGAGGCGGCCCGGCGGCCGACCGTGCGGCTCTGGGCCTCGGACGCGCCGATCGCCCTCAAGGACCGGCTCAAGGACCGCAACTACCGCTGGTCGCCGCGGCGGCGCTGCTGGTACGTCGACCTCGACGAGGAGCAGATCGAGATCGAGCGCACCTTCCTGTCGCGCGAGATCTACCGCGGCACCCTGCCCTCCGGCCTCCCCGCCGACCGGTTCACGGCGCGCGACCGGTTCTCGACGCGGGCCGATCCGGAGGCCTGAGGCGGGGGCCATGACCCGGGATTGCCGCTCGTCCCGTGGGCGGTACCGGTGATCACAGGCCCCCCTTTCCCGGACGACTGCAGCGAAGCGGAAGGAGATCCGGGATCCAGCGGAAGAAGTGCCGCGAAGCGGCGCCTTGCACTGCACCGTTGCAGACGGGCGGACGCTTCGCGACCTTTTGTGCTGGATCCCGGATCTCCTTCCACTTCGTTCCGGTCGTCCGGGAGAGGGTGTGGGAATCACGGCGAGCGCCTGTTCTGCCGGGGTGCCGGCTGTGGCCCTTGTCCGCCATGATGAACGAGGTCTTGTCATATTCTCCCGAAATATCGGCCGTCGCATCAACCGGGCGATCATCCTGGCATGCGAAGGATCCGGCGTCGCAAGTCCGATTAAGACTTGAGCCGTCCGCCGCGTCGTAGCCTGCTCCGAGATCACAGCAGCGCAGGTCGAAACGATGTCCCTGGCGAGTCCTTCCCCGGCGCCTCCGCCGGTTCCGGTCGACGCGGCCGCCATCCCGGGGCGCGACGAGGGCCCGCTGGTGCCCCTCGTGGTCGACCTCGACGGCACGCTCCTGCGCACCGACCTGCTGCTCGAGGGCGTGGTGGCGATCCTGCGCCGCAACGTCCTGATGCTGTTCGCGATGCTGGCCTGGCTGCCCCGCGGCCGGGCCCATTTCAAGCGCCGGGTCGCCGAGCACGCCGCCCTCGACTTCGCCACCCTGCCGGTGAACGAGGACCTGCTGGCCTATATCGCGCTCCAGAAGACCCTCGGGCGCGAGATCGTGCTCGCCACCGCGGCCGACGCCTTGATGGCGCGCGGCATCGTCGAGCGCTTTCCCCTGTTCGACCGGGCGGTGTCGAGCGACGGGCTCGTCAACCTCAAGGGCGAGGTCAAGGCGAAGGCCCTCGCCGCTTTGTTCCCGCGCGGGTTCGACTATGCCGGCAACGCGGCCGCCGACCTGCCGATCTGGGCCCGCGCCGAGCGGGTGATCCTGGTCGAGACCCCGGCGAGCGTCGCCCGCGCGGCCCGGGCCGGCGGGCGATCCTGCGAGGAATTCGCCGCCGCGCCGCGCCTGCGGGCGCTCGCCAAGGGCCTGCGGCTGCACCAATGGGCCAAGAACGGCCTCGTCTTCGTGCCGATGATGCTGGGCGGGCTCGCCGGCAGCGCCGGGGCCTGGGGGCAGGCCGCGCTCGCCTTCGCGGCCCTCGGCCTCGTCGCCTCGGCGAGCTACCTCCTCAACGACCTCTGGGACCTGCCGCACGACCGGGCGCACTGGTCGAAGCGCCACCGGCCGCTGGCGAGCGGGCGGCTGCCGCTCGCGACCGGCCTCGCGGCGACGCTCGGCGGCCTCGCCCTGGGCTTGTGCCTCGCTGGCCTCGCCGGCCCGGCGGTCCTCGCCGCGATCGTGGCCTATCTCGCCGTCACCCTCGCCTACTCGTTCTCCTTGAAGCGCGTGCCGATGCTCGACGCGCTGGTCCTCGGCAGCCTGTTCACGCTGCGCCTCGTCGTCGGGGTCGCGGCGGTGGGGGCCGCCTGGTCGCCCTGGCTCCTCACCTTCTCGATGTTCCTGTTCACCTCGCTCTCCTTCGCCAAGCGCCACACCGAGCTGCGCGGGGCGGCGAGGCGGGGGCGCACCGGCCAGCTCTCGGGCCGCGGCTACCGCCCGGCCGACGAGCCGGTGGTGCTCGCCTTCGGGATCGCCGCGGGGCTCGCCAGCATCGTGATCTTCATCCTCTACCTCGCCAACGAGGCGTTCCGGCACGCCGTGCTCTCGGCGCCGCTGGCGCTGTGGACCTTCCCGGGGGTGCTGGTGCTGTTCATGGGCCGGATCTGGCTGCTGGCGGGCCGCGACGAGCTCAACGACGATCCCGTCGCCTTCGCGGTCAGGGACCGGCCGAGCCTCGCCCTCGGGGCGATCGCCGGCCTCTCCTTCGCGGTCGCGGCCTTCGGGCTGCCGGGCTGGGGGCTGTGATGTCGCCGGAGGCCGTCCGCTTCCTCGTCGCCGGCGGCTCGGCCGCCGCGATCAACTGGCTGTCGCGCATCGCCCTGTCGTGGGTGCTGCCCTACGGCGCCGCGATGCTGGTCGCCTACGGCATCGGCATGGCGGCGGGGTTCTGGCTCTACCGGACCTTCGTGTTCCGGGGCGCCGGCCCCGGCCCGCTCCCGCGCCAGGTCGCGGTCTTCCTCGCCGTCAACGCGGTCGGGGCCGGGGTGGTGCTGGGGGTGAGCACGGGGCTCCTCGCCGCGCTCGCCGCCCTGGTGCCGGCCCTGCCGCGGCCGGCGGCCGAGGCGCTCGGCCACGGCGCCGGCATCGCGGCCGGCGCGGTGTCGAACTATTTCGGCCACCGGATCCTGACCTTCGGGATGCGGCGCACCCCGGCGGAGGCCTAGAGACCGTCGCGATCGCGTTGCAACACGGTCCACGACACGAGCTC
>NZ_LWHQ01000049.1:42900-61110 GCF_001653715.1 Methylobacterium platani | reverse complement strand
GTCCGGGAAAGGGGGAGGCTTACGAGGATCGTCGCCCCTATGGTCGGGCCGCGGTCGCGGTGTCGTGTACCGTGGCGTTGCAATCGCGAAGGTCTCTAGATCTTTGTTTTACGACATTTTCTGCGACGAACCGGTTTCCACTTCGTCGGAAAATGCTCTAGATCCTGTAAAAGCTGGTGAGCAGCGTCACCGCCGCGTTGGCGAGGATGCCCCAGGTGACGAGCAGCGGCAGCGCCGCGAAGGCCCGGGGGCGCTCGCCCCGCAGCATCAGCACGATCAGGATCGGCAGCCAGTCGAGGGTGTAGCGCTGGGTGGCGGTCTGGTCGGCGCCGTTCGAGTGGTAGAACAGGGTGATCCCGGCGATGATCGCGACGACGACGGCGCCCGCCGCGAAGGCCCGGTCGAGCCGGGCGTAGACCGCCAGCAGCAGCCACGGGCCCATCACCAGCACGCTTGCGCCGGAGCGGTCGATGCCGGTGAGCTGCGTCAGGTACGGCCCGCCGAACTCGAAGTGGATGCCCTGCAGGAACAGGTAGAGGGTGTTGAACAGCAGGTAGTCGCGCGAGAAGATCCCGACCTCGGCGATGCGCCGCCAGATGAAGCCGGCGCTGCCGGGATTGTGGATGAAGGCGTAGCCGGTCTCGGTCGGGCTGCCGAAGCGGGCGTAATTGTAGGCGCAGTAGGCGACGACCGCGAGCGCGACCGGAATCCCGGCGAGCAGCACCGGGCGGACGAGGTCCCGCGCCGTCTCGCGCCACTCTCCGCGCCGGCTCTCGTGCCGCGGCAGCGCCAGCACCAGCAGGAACAGCGGGTAGAAGATCGCCATCTGCCGGCACAGGAAGGCGAGCGCCACGAACAGACCCGCGAGCGGCAGCGAGCGCCGGCAGATCACCGCCCACAGGCTCAGGGTGGTCATCAGGAAGGCGACCGACTGGGCGTAGAACCACACGCCCTCCGAGCGCAACGTCACCTGGAACAGCGGGCTCGCGAAGGCGATGGCCGCCAGGATCCAGAGCGCGTCGGCATCCTCGACGTCGAGGGCCCGCAGGATCCGGTGCCAGGCCCACAGGCCGATCGCCCCGAGGGCCATCGCCAGCAGCACGAAGCCCTTGAAGCCCGGGAACCCGAACAGGGCCACGAAGGGCAACGCCACGAGCGCCGGCAGCGGCGGGAAGATCACGTAGGTGCGGCCCTGGAACAGGGCGCAGTCGATCTCCGGGCAGCGGTCGATCCACAGCCGCCCGTGCAGGAACGCATCGGCGAGGGCCCCGTGCGAGTTGAGGCCCGGATCGCGCAACACCCCGCGCAGGACCAGGAGGGCGAGGAGCGCCAGGGCGCCGAGCCCGGCGAGGACGGCGAGGGTCCGGTTGCGGTTGTCCTCGGAGCTGCGGTGCATGGGGGCCTGAGGGGGCAAGGGGGCCTGAGGGGGCAAGGGGGCGTGAGATGCCGGAGCCGGCCCTCCTTTCTTCACGCTCACGCTTAACCGGGTCTTTCCCGGACCGTCGCCGCGTCGCGTCCGCTCCGCCGCGTCGTCGGGCGCGGATCCCGGCTCCCGGGAGAGGCGGGCTGCCGGGATCGCAATCCACCGTCCGGGCCGCGCAGTCGGGATCGGGCCGGGCGGAGTGTCGGGCGTGTCGAGATCCAGTCGCTCCCGCCGATCGCCGCGCCGCGACGCTGCGAAGCCGGCCGCACAACACTTCGCGCATCGATCACGACATTGCCGATCGACGGCGCCCGGGATCGATCGTATGCCGATCAAGGTCGAACGATTGGCCGCCGTGTCCGGCCGTTCCGGCGACACGGGCACGACGAGACTTCCTGGAGCCCCACCCCATGACGATCCGGTCCGCGTCGGCGGCGATCACGCTCGCGCTCCTGTGCACCGCCCTCGCGCCGGCGGCCCGCGCCGCGGAGCGTACGCTGTTCGAGAACGTCCGGGGCTGGACGATCGAGCGCGACGTCGGCGACCGGGGGCCGAATGCCTGCCAGATGGCCTATTCGTACCGGGACAAGGACGACAAGAACGCCGAGAACGCCGTCGTCGCCCGCCGGAAGGGCGACGCGATGGTCCTCGTTCTCGGCTACGAGAACTGGGACTGGGACAAGGACGAGACCGTTCAGGCGCCGCTCTCGATCGACAAGCAGGTCGTCTTCCCCAGGCAGGGCTGGAGCGGCGACGGCAAGCTGCTGGCGACCGAATTGCCGGGAACCGCGATCCCGAAGCTGCTCACCGGCAAGCAGATCGTCCTCAAGTTCGACGACGGCGAGGCCGATTTCCGCATCCCCGGCTTCGCCGACGCCTTCGACGGCCTCAAGCGCTGCGACGCCGCGGCAGCGGCGCCCGCGCCCGCCACGGCGCAGGCCGCGCCGGTCCCGCAGGCCGCGCCGGTCCCGCCCGCGGCCCGGATCGAGGCGTACCTGTTCGGGCTTCTCCTCCAGCGCACCGTCGCGACCTGCGACGTGAGCACCACCGGCCCGCAGCGGACCGCCCTCGACGCGAAGGTCGCCGCGCTGCGGCCCGAGATGGCGCCCATCGAGGCGGTGGTCCAGGAGCAGATGAAGGCGCCCGACGTGCCGGGCTGCCCGAAGCCGGGGACGGAGAAGGGGCAGTTCGAGACCGAGCTGAGCGCGTATCTCGCCCAGAGCCCGGAAGACTACGCCGCCTCGGCGGGCAAGCGCAGCGCGGAGCGCAAGGCCGCCGCCGAGACGAAGCGCAAGGCCGAGGCGGACGCGCAGGCGAAGGCCGAGATGGAGGCGCGGATCCGCGCCGAGGTCGAGGCGAAGCTGCGGGCGGAGGCCGCTGCGGCGGCGGCCCAGGCGCCGAAGCCGTAGGGCCGGTTCGCACAAGACGCGCCCGGCCGGTTGCGAGAACGCCGACGCCCGATCGTGCCTGATCGGGCGTCGGCGTTGCAGAAACGGCAAGCAGCCCGTATGTTAAACAAAATCGCTGTTTTGTTTTGCGACGATGGTCGGGCCCATGGCAGCCGTGCATTCCGGTGGTCGTGTCGATGCCGTGGACGATCGGTTGCCGCGTGTCGAACCGATGGTCCCGGCAGTGATGGACCGCGCCGCGGAGATGGGTTTGCTCGATGCGGAGACCCATCAGGTGGGTGCCCGGCTTCCGGTCAAGCTGGTCGAGCAGGCCAAGCGACGCACCGGCATCGGGTCCACCACGGATCTTCTGGCCTTCGCCCTCGCCAACGTGGCCGTCGACGACGATTTCGCGAGGGTCTTCGCGGAGGCCCGCGGCACGCTTGATCCGGATCTCGATATCGGTTTTTGAGCGTGGTCCTGCTCTCGAAGCACGCCGAGACGCTCTGCTCGCGTCTCGACCTCGGGCGCCTCACGCCGCGGCCGCGGAGCGAGCTCGCCTTCGTCGATGATGCCGCTCTTTCGGCCGGAGGATTGCTGCTGCTCGATACCGGAGTCTATATCCATCAACTCATGGGCCGAGCGCCCCTGGCGCTGGGCGACCTCCTGAGACGGCGTCGGATTCATCACAGCGTCGTTGCCGTGCAGGAGATGCTGCACGCCATCGGTGTCCTCGATCCCGCCGACGCTCGGACGACGGCGAACGTTGCGGCCATTCGCGGCGTCCTCGACGCCATCCCCGCGCACCGTCTCCATACGCCCGTGCAAGCCGTGATGACCGATGCCGCGGTCTATGCCGGCATCCTGTGCCGCCTTCAGGGCTATGCCAGGGACAGGCGCATGAAGGCCTTGATCGACTGTACGCTGTTCTTCCAAGCTCGCTGGCTCGGCTGCATCCTGCTTACCGCCAACGTTGCTGACTTCGACTGTCTGCAGCAACTGCGGCCCGAAGGCCGGGTTCTGTTTTACGAGAGCGCCCGGTGACCGCAGCGCCTTCGCACGAACCGGTTCCAAGGTGATGGCTCGGCCCGCAAGGTCTCTTTTCCTCGCGCCGGCGCCATTGCGACGGCGCGAGGGGACGGGACGCCCGGGCGGCCTCCGCCCCCCGGCGGCGTGTCGGTGTCGCGGGCGCCACAGGACCGCCCCACCTGCTCTGGTATGAGGGGCTCCGCACCTTCCTCCCCCATCGAGCCGCCCGAGCCCCCGCATGATCGTCGTCGAGGACACCACCGCCCCGAACGGGCCCCATCCCGTCCTGGCCGTCACCGGCCTCGCCCGCGAGGCGCGGCTGGCCGCAGGTCCCGGCGTGGCGACGGTGGGGGCCGGGGGCAATCCGGAGCGGCTGCGGGATCTCCTGAGGGGGCGCGCCGGCCCGGGCTGCCGGGCGGTGATGAGCATCGGCATCGCCGGCGGGCTCGATCCGGAACTGGTGCCGGGCGACGTCGTGGTGGCGACCGGGGTGAGCGCCGGCGGCATGCGGCACCCGGCGCACGACCGGGTCGTGGCGGCGCTGGCCCGCCGGCTGGCGGACGCGCCGGCGCGGATCGTGCTCGCCGACGTCGTCGGGGTGGAGGCGGCGGTGCTGTCGCCGCACGCCAAGGCGCGGCTGCGGTCCGAGACCGGGGCCGCGGCGGTCGACATGGAATCCCACGTCGCGGCCGCCTTCGCGGAGGCGCACGGCCTGCCGTTCTGCGCCGTGCGGGTGGTGTGCGACCCGGCCGACCGCGCCCTGCCGGCGGCGATCGCCAAGGCCCTCAAGCCGGACGGCGAGCCCGATATCCTCGCCGTCCTGTCGGCGCTGGCGCGCCGCTCGGCGAGCGTGGGCGGACTGGTGCGTCTCGCCCGCGACTCGTCGGCGGCCTTCGCCTCGCTAGGCCGCTGTCGCGCGCTTCTTGGCGTCGGCCTTGGCGTCCCGGATCTCGGAGAGCTTCTGCGCGACGTTGCGTGAGAACACGAACTCGGCCGGGCGCTGGTTCTCGAGGGAGATCTCGGGAGCCATCTCGCCCTCGGTCTTGATCCCGCGCAGGGCGTAGATCACCGGCTTCCACGGCTTCTTGACCGAATCGACCACCGACGAGGCCTCGTAGCCCGAATGCACCATGCAGTCGGCGCACTTCTCGTAGTTGCCGGTGCCGTAGGCGTCCCAGTCCGTGGTCTCCATCAGCTCCTTGAAGGTCTTGGCGTAGCCCTCGCCGAGCAGGTAGCACGGCTTCTGCCAGCCGAAGACCGTCCGGGTCGGGTTGCCCCACGGCGTGCAGTGATAGGTCTGGTTGCCGGCCAGGAAGTCGAGGAACAGGCCCGACTGCTGGAAGGTCCACTTCTCGCGGCCCTTCTCCTTGCCGAGGCGGAACACGCCGCGGAACAGGTCCTTGGTCGCCCGGCGGTTGAGGAAGTGCTGCTGGTCGGGGGCGCGCTCGTAGGCGTAGCCGGGGGAGACGGTGATGCCGTCGATGCCCATCCGGGTCACGCTGTCGAAGAAGTCCGCGATCTTGTCGGCCGAGGAGTTGTTGAAGAAGGTGCAGTTGATCGTGACCCGGAAGCCCATCTCCTTGGCCTTCTGGATCGCCGCCACCGCCTTGTCGTAGACGCCGCGCTGGCACACCGACTGGTCGTGCATCTCCTTGTCGCCATCGAGATGGATCGACCAGGTGAAGTACGGGCTCGGCTTGTACTGCGCGATCTTCTTCTCAAGGAGAAGCGCGTTGGTGCAGACGATCGCGAACTTCTTCTGGGCGATGATGCCGTCGACGATCTGCGGCAGGTCCTTGTGCAGCAGCGGCTCGCCGCCGGCGATGACCACCACGGGTGCGCCGCACTCGCGGACCGACTCGAGTGCTTCGTCGACCGGAAGACGCTTGTTGAGGATCTCGTCCGGATAGTCGATCTTGCCGCAACCCGCGCAGGCGAGATTGCACCGGAACAGCGGCTCCATCATCATGACCAGCGGATAGCGCTTGCGGCCGGTGATGTGCTGCTTGAGGATGTAGCCGCCGATCTTCGCGACGTACCGGAGAGGAATGCCCAAGACCAAGGCTCCTTGTGTCGTGGTTCGTGTCGGGTGCTGTGCCAAGCGGGCTGATTAGCCCGAAAAGTGGCGGATTTCCAGCAAGCTAGGTTCGAAAGGGTCCAGGCTGGGCGCGGAAGTGCCCGAGTGTGGCCCAAACTCGACGGGAGCGGGACGCCCCACGCCCTCGACAATGCCCGGGCGCCTGGGGATCGTCGAGGGGTGCGACGCTGCAGCGCAGCAATCGTCGCGGCGGCCCGGGGGGCGGGCCCGCAGGACCGACGCGCCTCAGGTCCCCTTTCCCTCCGTCCTCGCCGGCGAGCGCTGGAGACGATGCGGGTGACACCTGCGACGCGGGGGACGATGGCCCGCACCGCCCCGGCGCGGGAGCCGCGCGGCCGGGCCGGCATCAGGGCGAGCCCGCTCTCCCGGCATGCCGCCCGCGCCGGCCGCCGCTCGCCATGGCCCGGCGCGGCCCGCCCGCGGCGTCCCGGGGCCCGCCCTGCCGGGCGAAAGCCCGTCCGGCCGCGGCGGTTGCGGCGGTCTCGGCCGGCGCCGGCAGGACGCGGCGGCCGCCCGGACCAGGGATCCGTTTGCCGCCAATGCGTTGCAATCGGGCCTGCGGGTCATTACCTAGCGCGCCACGGACGGGCCCCGGGAGGGCGCGGCCGTGACGGGGGTGCGCTGCCCGACCCGGGTACGCCCCGCGACCATGGGCGCCGCCGCCCTGCGCGCTATACTGGTCCTCCGCCGGATCTCGCGCCGGTGCGGGGACGTCGCCGTCCCGGCGGGCCGTCGGGCCGATTCGTCAGGACTTCACCGGGCCGCCGCGATCCGCCGCGCGGCCCGCGAGCTAGAGGCAGGCTTCGCATCGTGATCGAACGGCTCGTGGCGTTTTCCGTACACCGGCGCTGGCTCGTCATCGTGGCCGCTTTGCTGGTCACCGTCGCGAGCGCCGGCACGGCGGCGCATCTCTTCCGCATCAACACCGACGTCGAGCGCCTGATCACGTCGGACGTGCCCTGGCGCCAGGACGAGATCCAGTTCGAGAAGACCTTCCCGCAGCGCAGCAACCTGCTCGTCGCGGTGATCGACGCCCAGACGCCCGAGCAGGCCGACGAGGCGGCGAGCCGCCTGACCCAGGCCCTCTCGACCCACAAGGCCCTGCTGCCGATCGTCTACCGGCCCGACGGCGGTCCGTTCTTCGACAAGAACGGCCTGCTCCTGATGCCCCAGAAGGAACTGGAGCAGACCACCGAGAAGCTGATCCAGCAGCAGGGCCTGCTCGGGCCGCTCGCCGCCGACCCTTCCTTGCGCGGCATCATGCAGGCGATGGTGATGGGCGCCCAGGGCGTGAAGGCCGGCCAGGCCAAGCCCGAGGACCTCGTCGGCCCGATGGGCCAGATGAAGGAGGTCTTCGACAAGGTCCTGAAGGGCGAGCGGGCGCAGCTGTCGTGGCAGCTCCTGCTCTCCGGCGGCAAGGCGGAGCCGAGCGACCTGCGCCGCTTCGTCATCGCCCAGCCGGTCCTCGACTATGACGCCCTCCAGCCCGGCGAGAAGGCGACCCAGCTGATCCGCGAGACCGCCCGCAACCTCGGCCTGACCGAGGCCAACGGCGTGCGGGTGCGGCTGACCGGCCAGGTCGCGGTGGCGGACGACGAGTTCGCGACGCTCGCCGACGATGCCGGCCTGAACTACTCGGTCACCGGCGGCGCCATCGTGCTGTTCCTGTGGCTGGCCCTGCGCTCGGGCAGCCTCGTCGTGGGCGTCCTCATCACCACCTTCGCGGGCCTCATCGTCACGGCGGCGCTCGGCCTCCTGATGGTCGGCGAGCTCAACCCGATCTCGGTCGCCTTCGCGGCCCTGTTCGTCGGGCTCGGCATCGATTTCGGCATCCAGTTCGCGGTGCGCTACCGCGCCGACCGCTTCGCCGAGGGAGACCTCGAACGGGCGATCCGCTCGGCCGCCCGCGGCGTCGGCTGGTCGCTGACCCTCGCGGCCGTCTCGCTGCTCGCCGGCTTCTTCTCGTTCCTGCCGACCGATTTCCGCGGCGTGTCGGAGCTCGGCCTGATCGCCGGCGTCGGCATGATCGTCGCCTACCTGTTCTCGCTCACCCTGCTGCCGGCGCTGATCGCCGTGCTGCGGCCGCCGGGCGAGAAGCAGGAGGTCGGCACCGCCAGCATGGCCTCGGTCGACCACTGGATCCTCGAGCACCGCAAGCTGGTCCTGGTGCTGACCGGCCTCGTCACCGTGGCGGGCCTGCCGCTGCTCTACTGGCTGCCCTTCGACTCGAACCCGATGCACCTGCGCAGCGCGAAGGTGGAATCGGTCGCGACCTATCTCGACCTCGCCAAGGACCCGAAGACCAGCCCGAACTCGATCGACGTGGTGGTGCCCAACCGCGACGCCATCGACCCGATGGTCAAGAAGCTCCTCGCCCTGCCGGCCGTCGCCGGGGTGGTCGACATCAACACCTTCGTGCCCGCCGACCAGGACCAGAAGCTCGCCACCATCGAGGACGCCGCCCAGGTGCTCGGGCCCGTGCTCAACCCGCCCCGCGTCGCTCCCCCGCCGACCGACCGCGAGGTGGTGACGGCGATCCGCAACGCCGTGGCGGCGCTGCGCGGCATCGTGCAGGGCGCGCAGCAGCAGGGGGCGGCCAACGCCTCAGGCCCGCTGGCGACGATCCAGGGCTTCACCGACACCCTCGAGCGGCTGGCCAACGCCGAGCCGCCGGTGCGCGAGGCCGCCGCCGCCGCGGTTGTGCCGAACCTCAAGGCCCTGCTCACCCGCCTGCGCAGCCTGCTCTCGCCGGAGAAGATCACGCTCCAGAACCTGCCGGCGCAGATCCGCTCCGAGTGGATCGCCGCCGACGGCAAGGCCCGGATCGAGGTCCAGCCCAAGGGCAACTCGAACGACAACCTGGTGCAGCGCCGCTTCGCCAAGGAAGTCCTGAGCGTCGCCCCCCACGCCACCGGCGCGCCGGTCGCCACCACCCTGTCGAGCCACACGATCCTCGGCGCCTTCATCGAGGCGGGCCTGCTGGCGCTGCTCTCGATCTTCATCATCCTGTCGGTGGCCCTTCGCCGCCCCTGGGACGTCGCCATGGCGCTGGGACCCCTGGTGCTCGCCACCCTGTGGACGCTGGAGGCGCTCTACCTCATCGGCATGCCGCTGAACTTCGCCAACATCATCGCGCTGCCGCTGATGCTGGCGGTGGGCGTGGCCTTCCACATCTACTACGTGATCGCCTGGCGGGCCGGCGTCGCCGATATGCTGGCCTCGAGCCTGACCCGGGCGATCTTCTTCTCGGCGCTCACCACCGGCACCGCCTTCGGCTCGCTGGTGCTGTCGAGCCACCCGGGCACCGCCAGCATGGGCAAGCTGCTCGCGCTGTCGCTGTTCTTCACCCTGGTGGCCGCCTTCTTCATCGTGCCGGCCTTCCTCGGGCCGCCGCCGAAGCAGAAGGCCAAGGACGGGGTGCCGGAGAGTGCGGCGAGGCGGGATCCGCTGATCCCGGCCTAGGGGCCGAGAGCAGAACCGATGACAAGGTCCGTCCCTCCGCCGAGGGGCGGGCTTTTTTCATGGAGGGCGCTTCGCGCGAGCCCTCCCCCCTCTGCGGGCTATCGGATTCACGCTTCTTCTCTGAAAGCCAAACCCTTGTAAGTGTAGGCGCTTTCCCCTCCCCCTTGTGGGGAGGGGTTAGGGGTGGGGGTGGTGCCGCGTAGAGCACAGAGGTCTATCCGGCACCACCCCCACCTCCAACTCCTCCCCACAAGGGGGAGGAGAGGCGCGCGACTTTCAACGGGGAGAACGATCAAACCGAGATGCGTGAATGCGATAGCCTCCGCTGGGGAGGGTTGGACCCTGCGTCAGCAGGGGCCGGGAGAGGGGCAGCGCGACGCTGATTCAGAGGGCGCCTGTCAGAACAGTTCGGTCCTTTCCGGAAACGTCGTCCCCTCTCCCGCCCGGCTCCGCCGGGCACCCTCCCCCGCAGAGGGGGGAGGGGCAAACCCGCGCTCTTCTCTTCTCGGTTGTCTCCGCGAATGACATTGCGCCCAGCAGTCGTGACTTTAATCCCTCTACCCCGTTGCAGCGCAGCGAAACTCCGTGCTAGGCACGGACCCATGATGCAGGATCGAGCCGTTCCGGTCTCGCGGCCCACGCCGCCGTAGCGCCCAGCTCTCCCGCGTCCTCTTCCCACGCCTGTCCTTCGTGCCCGTCCGCCCTGCGCGGCGGATCGTTCTCGCGCGCGCCGTCGCGCCTCTCCTCCGAAAGCTCAGACTCCATGAACCTCGTCCGCCTGCGGCGCGAATGGGCGCCCGACGTCACGCGCGAGATCCTGGCCGGGACCGTCGTCGCCCTCGCCCTCATCCCCGAATCGCTCGCGTTCTCGGTCATCGCCGGGGTCGACCCGAAGGTCGCCCTCTACGCCTCGTTCTGCATCGCGGTCGTCACCGCCATCGCGGGCGGGCGCCCGGCGATGATCTCGGCGGCCACCGGCGCGACGGCCCTGCTGATGACGTCGCTGGTCAAGGATCACGGCCTCGGCCACCTCCTCGCCGCGACGATCCTGACCGGCCTGATCCAGATCGCCGCCGGTGCGTTCAAGCTCGGCGACCTGATGCGCTTCGTCTCGCGCTCGGTCGTCACCGGCTTCGTCAACGCGCTCGCGATCCTGATCTTCATGGCCCAGCTGCCGGAGCTGATCGGCCGCGGGCCGGTCGTCTACGCGATGACCGCCGCCGGCATCGCGCTGATCTACGGCCTGCCCTATCTGACGAAGGCCGTGCCCCCGGCCCTGGTGGCGATCGTGCTGTGCACCGCCGTGTCGATGAGCCTCGGCCTCGACATCCGCACCGTCGGCGACATGGGGGCGTTGCCGGGCGAATTGCCGAGCTTTGCCCTGCCGCAGGTGCCCCTCACCCTGGAGACCCTGCGGATCATCCTGCCCTATTCGCTGACGATCGCCATGGTGGGCCTGCTCGAGAGCCTGATGACCGCGGCGATCATCGACGAGCGCACCGACACCACCTCGAACAAGAACCGCGAATGCACCGGCCAGGGGCTGGCCAACGTCACCGCCGGCCTGTTCGGCGGCATGGCCGGCTGCGCGATGATCGGCCAGTCGATGATCAACGTCTCGTCGGGGGGGCGCGGCCGGCTCTCGACCCTGTGGGCCGGCGCCTTCCTGCTGTTCCTGATCGTGGTGCTCGGGCGTTACGTGGCGCAGATCCCGATGGCGGCCCTCGTCGCGGTGATGATCGTGGTCTCGGTCGACACCTTCCAGTGGCGCTCGATCCGCACCCTGGTCACCCACCCGACCACGTCGAGCATCGTGATGCTCGGCACCGTCGCGGTCGTGCTCGCCACCCACGACCTCGCCAAGGGTGTGCTGTTCGGCGTCGTGCTGAGCGGGCTGTTCTTCGCCCACAAGGTCACCCGGTTCTTCGCCGTCGCCTCGTCGCGTGAAGGCCGAACCCGCACCTATCGGGTGACGGGCCAGATCTTCTTCGCCACGGCGGAGGCCTTCCATGCCGGCTTCGACTTCCGCGAGGAGGATCTGGAGCGCGTGGTGATCGACCTGACGCAGGCCCATTTCTGGGACCTCACCGCCGTCAACGCGCTGGACCGGGTCGTGCTGAAGTTCCGCCACCACACGGTGCCGGTGGAGATCGTCGGGCTCAACGCGGCCTCGGCGACGTTGGTCGAGAAGCTCGGCACCCACGGCAAGCCGGATTCGGCCGTGGCCTCCGGGCATTGAGCGGCCGTCCGACTTGCGGGACGACCCGTGTTTCCGGATTCCGGGCTCCGCTTCGCGGCCCCGGAATGCCCCTGTGGGTGTGAAGTGCGTCGCGGAAGGCGACGGACCCCCCTACCCCGCCCGCGCCGTCGCCCCGTGCACCATCGCCACCACGCCGGCGCGCAGGAGGTCGTACTTGGTCGGCAGGCCCGGGCCGGTCGGCAGCCGGCCTGCGGCGGCGAGCGTCGCGATGCCGTGGGACAAGGCCCAGACCTCGAGGGCGACGAAGCGCGGGTCGACGCCGGCGGAGAACCCGTCCGGGAAGGTGCTCCGCAGGGCCTCGACCAGGAGCCCGAAGGCGTCGCGGTCGCGCGGGGCCTGCTGCGGCGTTCCGCCGCCCGGCGGGCAGCCGTCCGGCCCGAGGGGCCGGGCCTCGAAGATCGCCGCGTAGTAGCCCGGCTCCTCCTCGGCGAAGGTCAGGTAGGCCTCGCCCATGCGGGTGAAGCGCTCCAGCGGCGTGCCGGGGCCGCGCAGCGCCCGGGCGAGCCGGGCGGCGAGCTCGGTGAAGCCGCGCTCGGCCACCTCCTCCAGCAGCGCCTCGCGGCCGCGGAAATGGCGGTAGAGCGCCGCCGGCGAGACGCCGACGAGGCGGGCCGCGTCGACCAGGGTGAAGCCGCCGATGCCGCGCTCCGCGATGAAGCGGCGCGCGGCCTCGATCAGGGCCTCCTTGAGGTTGCCGTGATGGTAGCCGCGCCGGTCGGACGGGCCGCTGCGCCAGGGTCGCACCGTGTCTCTATCTCTTCGCGGGGCCGGGCCGGCCGCTCCCCGCTGCCATAATGCATTTTCGCGCCCGCGGCAGGCTCAACCGGCGCGTCGCTCGAGATGGAAGCGCGGCACGTGGTCCGGCCGCACCGTCGTGGTCGCCACCGGCAGGACCGGCCGGTCGCCGTCGAGGGCGAGGCGGAAGTCGCGCATCAGGCGCGCCAGCACCAGGGTCGCCTCGGCGAGCGCCAGCTGCGCCCCGAGGCAGATCCGGGGGCCGGCGCCGAACGGCAGGTAGACGAAGCGGTCCGGCTCCGGGCGGTCGAGGAAGCGCCGCGGGTCGAAGGTCTCCGGCCGGTCCCACCAGCGCGGGTTGCGGTGGAGCACCCAGGTCGGGATCATCACGATGCTGCCGGCCGGGATCGCGGTCCCCTCGACTTGGCTCGTTCGCGCCGCGCGCCGGGCGATGACGTAGACCGGGGGGTAGAGCCGCAGCGCCTCCTGCGCCACCGCCCGGGCGAGCGTGAGACGGGCCAGGGACGCGCTCGCGCCCGCCTCCGTGAGGTCGAGCCCGGCCGCCTCGCGGGCGAGCGCGTCCTGCCATCCCGGCGCGCGGGCGAGCAGCGTGCAGGCCCAGAACAGGGTCGAGGCGGTGGTCTCGTGGCCGGCGACGATCAGGGTGCCGACCTCGTCGGCGAGCAGCCCGCCCGACGCCGCGCCATGGGCCTCGGTGAGGAGGTCGAACAGGTCCCGCGGCCCGCCCCCGCCCGAGGCGCCCTGCCCGCGCCGCGCCGCCAGCACCGCCCGCACGAGGCGAAGCCAGCGGCGGCGAAACAGCGCCCGGCGCGGGCTCGACGGCGTCGGCCAGCCCGGCGGCAGCAGGAAGTCGGCCACGGTCGGCTTGCCGAGCCGGTCGAGATAGCCCGAGACCAGCGCCCGGATCTCGGCGCCGAGCGGCCCGGTCTCGAGGGAGAACATCGAGGTCGTGGCGATGTCGAGGGCGACGCGCTGCATCTCGGCGCGCAGGTCCGCCGGGGCGCCGAGCCCCGCCTCCAGCCGGCGGCAGGATGCCTCCGCGCTGCGGGCGACGAAGCGCAGCATCAGCGGCAGGGTGCGGGGCGTGAAGGCGGGGGCGAGCACCCGGCGCTGGTGGCGCCAGGCCTCGCCGTCGGCCAGCACCAGGCCGTTCCCGGCGATCGGCCCGATCACCCGCCGGCCGGCGGGCAGGCGCACGAAGTCGTCGGTGGCCGAGAGCAGGACGTGGCGGGCACCGGCTGGGGTCGAGAGCAGCACCATCCGGCCGCTCCCGGGCAGCGGGATCGTCACCGCCGGCTCGTCGAGGCAGGCGCGGGGGAACGCCTCCAGGGTGTTGCGCCGGAAGGCGCCCAGCAGCCCGAGCCAGCCGACCCGCTCGGCCAGGGCCGGCACCGGCGGCGCGTGGACGCCGGTCTCGGGCGCGCCGACGGGGAGCGGACCGGAAGCCGTGATGGGCAAGGCGAAGGATCTCCGGTGGCGCGACCCTCCTGCTTTACGCGAGCGGTTCGGGCTCCGCCAACCCGAGATGGCGGGCGACCATCCGGCCGATCGCCGGGAAGCCGATCCGCCCGAGGGGGCCAGGGGCGAGGTCGGTCCCGGGCCGCAGGCCCGGCCCGAAGGCCAGCACCGGTACCTGCTCGCGGGTGTGGTCGGTGCCGATCCAGGTCGGGTCGTTGCCGTGGTCGGCGGTGACGAGGCAGAGGTCGCCGGCCCGAAGCGCCGCCCGGATCTCCGGCACCCGGGCGTCGAAGCGCTCCAGCGCCGCGGCGTAGCCCGGCACGTCGCGGCGGTGGCCGTACTCGGTGTCGAACTCGACGAGGTTGGCGAAGACGAGGCCGCCATCCGGCAGGTCGGCCAGGGCCGCGAGGGCGGCGGTGAGGCAGGCGTCGTTGCCGCCGGGCTTGATCTCGCGACCGGTCGACCGGTGGGCGAAGATGTCGCCGATCTTGCCGACGCTCACCACCGGCCGGCCGGCGGCGTCGAGCCGGTCGAGGAGGGTGTCGGCGGGCGGCGTCACGGCGTAGTCGCGCCGGTTCGCGGTGCGGGTGAAGCCGGATGCCTCGTCGCCGACGAACGGCCGGGCGATGACCCGGCCGATGCGGTAGGGATCGCAGAGCCGGCGGGCGATCGTGCAGAGCGCGTAGAGCCGGTCGAGCCCGAACGCCTCCTCGTGGGCGGCGATCTGGAACACGCTGTCGACCGAGGTGTAGCAGATCGGCCGGCCCGTCCGGACGTGCTCGGCCCCGAATTCCTCGACGATCGCGGTGCCGGAGGCGTGGCGATCGCCCAGGATGCCCGGCAGCCCGGCCTCGTCGACGAGGGCCCGGACCAGATCCGGCGGGAAGGCCGGCCGCGTCGCCGGGAAATGGCCCCAGGCGAAATCCACCGGCACCCCGGCGATCTCCCAGTGGCCCGATACGGTGTCCTTGCCGCGCGCGCTCTCGACCGCGTGGCCGAAGGCGCCCGCGACCGGCCCCGACGGGGCGAGGCCCGGCGGCATCCGGCCGCTCGCGCCTTGCGCCGCGAGGCCGAGCCCGAGGCCGGCGAGGTGGGGCAGGTGCAGGGGGCCGCCGCGCAGGCCCGCCCGGTCGCCGTCCCCGCGGGCGCAGGCCTCGGCGATGTGGCCGAGCGTGTCGGCGCCCGCGTCGCCGAAATCCGCGGCGTCCGGCGCGCCGCCGATGCCGACGGAATCGAGCACGATGAGGAGCGCCCGGCTCATTCGCTCACCGCCCCGGTCGGGGCCGCCGCGAGGTCGAAGGCGGCGGCGAACAGGGCGCGGGTGTAGTCGGTGCGGGGCGCGGAGAAGATCTCCTCGGCCGCGCCCTCCTCGACCACTTGGCCGCCCTGCATCACCATCACCCGGTTGGCGAGCGCCCGCACCACCTTGAGGTCGTGGCTGATGAACAGGTAGCCGAGGCCGCGGCGGGCCTGCAATTCGCGCAGGAGCTCGACGATCTGGGCCTGGACCGACATGTCGAGGGCCGAGGTCGGCTCGTCGAGGACGACGAAGCGCGGATCGAGCGCCATGGCGCGGGCGATGGCGATGCGCTGGCGCTGGCCGCCGGAGAATTCGTGCGGATAGCGGTCCATGGCGGCGGGATCGAGCCCGACATCGTCGAGCGCCCGGGCGACGATCTCCCGGCGCTCGGCGTCGGTGCGGCCCTTGCCCTGCACCTCGAGTCCCTCGGCGACGATCTCGGCCACCGACATTCGCGGCGAGAGCGAGCCGTAGGGATCCTGGAACACCACCTGCATCTCGCGCCGCAGCGGCCGCATGGCGTTCGCCGACAGCCCGTCGATGCGCCGGCCGAGATAGACCACCGGGCCCTCGGAGGCGACGAGCCGCAGGACGGCGAGGCCGAGCGTGGTCTTGCCCGAGCCCGATTCGCCGACCACCCCGACGGTCTCGCCCTGGCGCACGCGGAAGCCCACCCCGTCCACCGCCTTGACGTGGCCGGTGGTGCGCCGGAGCAGGCCCGTCCTGATCGGGAAATGGACCCGGATCGGCCCGGCCTCGACCAGGACCGGCGCCCCGTCCGGCACCGGGTTGCCGCGGCCCCGCGGCTCGGCGGCGAGCAGGCGGCGGGTATAGTCGTGCTGCGGGTCGGCGAACACCTCGGCGACCGGGCCGGCCTCGACGATGCGCCCCTGCAGCATCACGCAGACCCGGTCGGCGACGCGGCGCACGATGCCGAGGTCGTGGGTGATGAACAGCATCGCCATGCCGAGCCGCGCCTTCAGCTCGGCGAGCAGCGACAGGATCTGGGCCTGGACGGTGACGTCGAGCGCCGTCGTCGGCTCGTCGGCGACGAGCAGGTCGGGCTCGCAGGCGAGCGCCATCGCGATCATCACCCGCTGGCGCTGCCCGCCGGAGAGCTCGTGCGGATAGGCGCCGAGGCGCTTGTCCGCATCGCGGATGCCCACGAGGGTCAGCAGCTCCAGGGTGCGGGCACGCGCCGCCTCGCCGCCCATCCCCTTGTGCAGCCGCAGCACCTCGCCGACCTGCTCGGCGATGCGGTGCAGCGGGTTGAGCGAGGTCATCGGCTCCTGGAACACCATGGTGATGTCGGCGCCGCGGATCCCGCGCATCTGCGGCTCGGAGAGCGCCAGCAGGTCGCGGCCCTTGAAGCGGATGCTGCCCTCCGGCACCGCGCCGTCGAGGAGGCGCAGGATCGACAGCGCCGTCACCGACTTGCCCGAGCCCGATTCGCCGACGAGGGCCACGGTCTCCCCCGGCGCGATGGCGAAGGAGACGCGATCGACGGCGCGGGTCTCGCGCCCGCCCTGGCGGAAGGCGACGGAGAGATCCTGGACGGAGAGGAGCGGGTCGGTCATCGGCTCGAAACTAGGGCGGCGGCGCGCCGGTGGACCGGTTTAGGCCATTCCCCGGTGAGCGGGAACCGGGATGGCCAAGCGGATGCAAGGCGGATGCAAGGCGTGGCGCGGGTTCTCTCCTCTTCCCGCGGGCGGGGAGAGGAGAGAACCCGAGATTGATTGGCCTCGACACAAATCGGGCGGACACCGTCTCACTCGTCCACCCGCGGCGCCTGGCCGCGATCGATCGGCAGCGGCGTGAACTGCTTCAGCGCCTCGCCGCTCGGCAGGCTGCCGGTGTCCCAGCCGCCGCCGATCGCGCCGATCAGCGAGACCGCGTTGGCGAAGCGGTTGAGCCGGACCTGGAGCGCCGTGACCTCGTTGTTGAGCTCCAGCGCCTGGGCGGTGACGACCGTGGTGTAGTTCTGGGTGCCGGCCCGGTACTCGTTGAGCGCGATCTCGACCGCCTGGTGCGACGACCGCACCGCCAGTTCCTGCGCGCCCTGCTGGCGGGCGAGGATGCGCTGGCCGGCCAGCCCGTTCTCGACCTGCTGGAAGGCGGTGAGCACCGTCTGGCGGTAATTGGCGACGGCGGCATCGTAGGCCGCCTCGACGGCCTGGAGGGTGGCGGTGCGGGCGCCGCCGTCGAACAGCACCTGGGACCCCGAGGCCGCCACCGACCAGAACGTGTTGGCGGCCGAGAAGAAGGTGCGGGCCGGATCGCCCGCGATGCCGCCGCTCGCCGACAGGGTGACGGTCGGGTAGAACGCCGCCACCGCGACGCCGATCTGGGCGCTCTGCGACTGGACGGTGCGCTCGGCCAGCGCGATGTCGGGCCGGCGCTCCAGGAGATCGGAGGGCAGGCTCACCGGCACGGTCGGCGGCCGCGCCGGCAGGCTGCCGCGGGGAAGCGACACCTCGGAGGGCGGGCGGCCGATCAGCGTCGCGATGGCGTGCTCGAGGTTCGCCCGCTGCAGCCCGACCGCGATGGCGTTGGCCTGGGTGGTCTGGAGCTGGGTCTGGGCGGTGATGACGTCGGAGCGGGCGGCGACGCCGGCGGCGTACTGGTTCTGCGCGATGGCGAGCGAGCGCTGGTAGGCCTGCGCCGTGCGCTCGAGCAGGCTCTGGAGCGATTCCTGGTAGCGCAGCTGGTAATAGGCCGTCGCGAGCTGCGTCTGGAGCGCGAGGCGCACCGAGGCGATGTCGGCGGCGCTGGCCTGGGCGGCGGCGACGTCGCTCTCGATCAGGCGGCGGACGCGGCCGAACAGGTCGGGCTCCCAGGTCGCCGAGCCTTGCAGCGTCACGGTGGTGCGCTCGATCCCGCCGGTGCTGGCGCGGGAGATCGAGGGCGCGCCGAGCACGGTGGGAAACAGCTGGGCGCGGGCCTCCTGCACCAGGGCCCGGGCCTGCCGGTAGGCGGCGACCTGGGCGCGCAGGCTCTGGTTGTCGACGTCGATCAGGCGGATCAGCCGGTCGAGGG
>NZ_LWHQ01000049.1:0-42701 GCF_001653715.1 Methylobacterium platani | reverse complement strand
CGGGAGAGGGGGCGCCGCTTCCGGAGGGGTCGCAACCATCATGAAGGGCGCCACCTGAATCGGCGTCGCGGTCCCCTCTCCCGCCCCACTCCGCGGGGCACCCTCCCCCGCAGAGGGGAGAGGGTTCGGCGCTGCGGGATCGCTCATGGCACTGGAAAAGCTGGAAAAAATCATTCGGCCGGCAGCGCCCGCGTGGCGGAATCCCCGCGCCGGCGGCGCCCGACCCAGAGCCGGAACCGGTCGAGGTACAGGTAGACGACGGGGGTGGTGTAGAGGGTCAGGACCTGGCTCACGATGAGGCCGCCCACGATGGCGATGCCGAGGGGACGACGCAGCTCCGAGCCCTCGCCGCCGTCGAGAATCAGCGGCAGCGCGCCGAGAAGCGCGGCCAGGGTTGTCATCATGATCGGGCGGAAGCGCAAGAGGCAGGCTTCGCGGATCGATTCCCGTGGGCTCAAGGCGCGGGTGCGCTCGGCGTCGAGCGCGAAGTCGATCATCATGATGGCGTTCTTCTTCACGATGCCGATCAGCAGGATCACCGCGATGAGCGCGATCACCCCGAACTCCTCGCCCGCCAGCATCAGGGCGAGGATCGCCCCGATCCCGGCCGACGGCAGGGTGGAGAGGATGGTGAGCGGGTGGACCCAGCTCTCGTACAGGATGCCCAGCACCGCGTAGACCGCGAGCAGGGCGGCCAGGATCAGCAGCGGCTGGCGCGAGGACGAGGACTGGAAGCTCTTGGCCGCGCCCGCGAACTCGCCGTGGATGGTGGCGGGCATCCGCAGGTCGCGCATGTGGCCGTCGATCGCCGCGGTGGCGTCGCTCAGGCTCTTGCCGGGCGCGAGGTTGAACGACAGCGTCGTGGCGACGAACAGGCCCTGGTGGCTGACCTGGACCGGGGTCGAGCCGGCCTCGAAGCGGGCGAAGGCGGCGAGCGGCACCATCGTCTCCTTGGCGCTGCTGACCGCGGCGCTCGACGAGGCGCTGGAGCGGCCGGAGGACGCGATGGCGTTGGTGGCGGCGTTGCGGGCCGAATCGGCCGCGAGCGCGGCCGCGCTGCCGCTCGCCGCGGTGGCGGCGCTCGCGACGGTGCCGGCGACGGCGTTGGTGGTGGCCGAGCCGCGGGCGGGCCCGCCGGAGGTCGAGACGTAGATGAGCTTGAGGGTCTCGGGATTGTCGAGGAAGCGCGGCGCGATCTCCATCACGACGTGGTACTGGTTCAACGGGTTGTAGATCGTCGAGACCTGGCGCTGGCCGAAGGCGTCGTAGAGCGTGTTGTCGATCTGGGACGGGGTCAGGCCGAAGCGGGCGGCGGTCGGCCGGTCGATGACGAGGCGCGTCTCGAGGCCGCCCTGCTGCTGGTCGGAATTGACGTCGGTGAAGATCGGGTCCTTCTGCAGGACCTCCAGCAGCTTCGGGGTCCAGGTGTAGAGCTCCTCGCTGGTGTCGCCCTGCAGCGTGTACTGGTACTGCGAGAAGCTCTGGCGCCCGCCGACCGAGAAGTCCTGGCGCGGAAACAGGTAGAGCCGGGCGCCGGGAATCGCGGCGAGCTTCGGCCGCAGGCGGGCCATCACGTCGCTGATCGGGTCGCGCTGGCCGAGCGGCTTCAGGCCGACGAAGACGTTGGCCGAGTTGGTGCCGCGCCCGCCGGTGAAGCCGACGACGCTCTCCACTGCCGGGTCGGCCTGGACGATGGCGGTGGCGCGCCTGAGCTTGGCGCTCATCGCCTGGAACGAGATGCGCTGGTCGGCCTGGATGCCGCCGATCATCTGGCCGGTATCCTGCTGGGGAAAGAATCCCTTCGGCACGATGACGTAGAGGTAGACGTTGAGCGCCACCGCGGCGAGCAGCACCAGCATCACGGTGACGCCGTGGCGCAAAGCCCAGTCGAGGGTGACGCGGTAGCCCGACAGCAGCCCGGAGAACGCTCCCTCCAACCCCCGCGCCAGCAGGCCCGGCCGTGCGCCGTGCGCCTCGGGCTTGAGGAAGCGCGCGCACAGCATCGGCGTGGTGGTGAGCGAGACGACGAGCGAGATCAGGATCGCCAGGGACAGGACGACGGCGAATTCCTGGAAGAACCGGCCGATGATGCCTCCGGCGAGCAGGATCGGCAGGAACACCGCGATCAGCGACAGGCTCATCGACAGCACCGTGAACCCGACCTCGCGGGCGCCGAGCAACGCCGCCTCGATCCGCGAGCGCCCGTCCTCGATGTGGCGCTGGATGTTCTCCAGGACGACGATCGCGTCGTCGACGACGAAGCCCGCCGCGATGATGAGGGCCATCAGCGAGATGTTGTCGAGGCTGTAGTCGCACAGCCACATGGCGGCGAAGGTGCCCACCAGCGAGATCGGCACGGCGACGGCCGGGATCAGCGTCGCGCGGGCGGAGCGCAGGAAGCCGAACACCACCAGGATGACGAGGCCGACCGAGATCATCAGCGTGCGCTCGGCCTCCGCGAGCGACGCCCGGATGGTGAGCGAGCGGTCGCCGGTGACGATGAGTTCGGTGTCGCCCGGGAGCGCCGCCTTGAGCTGCGGCAGGGCCGCCTTCAACCGGTCGATCGTCTCGACGACGTTGCCGCCGGGCTGCTTGTAGACGATCAGCAGCACGCCGCGCTGGCCGTTGACGAGGCCGAGGTTGCGCCGGTCCTCGACGCCGTCGACGACCTGGCCGACGTCGCGCAGCCGCACCCCCGCGCCGTTGCGGTAGGCGACGACGATGTCCCGGTAATCGGCGGCCTTGCGGCCCTGGTCGTTGGCGTAGAGCTGGTAACGCCGATCGCCGGCCTCGATCGCGCCCTTGGGCGAGTTGGCGTTGGTGCTGGCGATCGCCGCCCGGATGCCCTCGAGCCCGATGCCGTAGTTGAACAGGACGTTGGGATCGAGCTCGACCCGCACCGCCGGCAGCGACGAGCCGCCGATATCGACGTTGCCGATGCCCTCCAGCTGCGACAGCTTCTGGGCCAGCACGGTCGCGGCGGAATCGTAGAGCGCGCCGGGGCTCAGCGTCTTCGAGGTCAGGCCGAGGATCAGGATCGGCGCGTCGGCCGGGTTGAACTTGCGGTAGGTGGGATTGGTGCGGAGTGCCGTCGGCAGGTCGGCGCGCGCGGCGTTGATCGCCGCCTGCACGTCGCGGGCGGCGCCGTTGATGTCGCGGTCGAGCCCGAATTGCAGCACGATCCGGGTCTGCCCGACGGAGCTCGTCGAGGTCATCTGGTCGACGTCGGCGATCTGGCCCAGCCGCCGTTCGAGCGGAGCGGCGACGGTGGTCGCCATGGTGTCGGGGCTGGCGCCGGGCATCTGCGCCTGGACCAGGATGGTCGGGAAATCGATCTGCGGCAGCGGCGCCACCGGCAGCCGCACGAAGGCGAACAGCCCGGCGAGAAGGACGCCGAGGGTGAGGAGCGTGGTCGCGACCGGGCGCAGGATGAAGGGGGCGGAGAGGTTCACGCGGTGGCCCCGGGGGCACGCCGCAGGCTCTCCCCTCTCCCCGCGGGCGGGGAGAGGGTCACGACCCCCTTGTCGGGGTCGTGACAAGCGGAGGCGAAGCCGGAGCGAGGGTGAGGGGGTGGTGCCGGAAGAGTCTCATCCGGAAACACCCCCTCACCCTCGGCTGCCGCCTCGCTGCTGACCCGACAAGGGGTCAGCAGCCCTCTCCCCGCCCGCGGGGAGAGGGGATGCACACGACCGGAAGTGAGAATCTGCACGGCCGTCGCGCCCCTCACGGCACCGCCTCCCCGGGCGCCAGCCCGCTGCCCCGCCGCCCGCTCAAGCGCCGGCCGAGCCGGTCGAAGGCGAGGTAGATCACCGGGGTCGTGTAGAGCGTCAGGATCTGGCTCACGATCAGCCCGCCGGCGATCGAGATGCCGAGCGGCTGGCGCAGCTCCGAGCCGGTGCCGGTGCCGAGGATCAGCGGGACCGCGGCGAACAAAGCCGCGAAGGTCGTCATCAGGATCGGGCGGAAGCGCAGGATGCAGGCCTCGTAGATCGCGTCCCGCGGGGTCATGCCCTCCTCGCGCTCCGCCTGGAGCGCGAAGTCGATCATCATGATGGCGTTCTTCTTCACGATGCCGATCAGCAGCACGATGCCGATGATGCCGATGATGTCGAGGTCGTGCGAGAACAGCATCAGGCCGGCGAGCGCCCCGATCCCGGCCGAGGGCAGCGTGGAGAGGATCGTGATCGGGTGGACGAAGCTCTCGTAGAGCACGCCCAGCACGATGTAGACCGTCACGATCGCGGCGAGCACCAGGAACAGGGTGTTGTCGAGCGAGGCCTGGAAGGCGAGCGCCGAGCCCTGGAAGATCAGCCGGAAGCTGTCGGGCATCCCCAGCTCCTGCTCGGCGGCCCGGATCGCCGCCACCGCGGGACCGAGCGAGGCGCCCGGCGCGAGGTTGAACGAGATGGTGGTGGCCGGGAACTGGCCGAGATGGCTGATGAGAAGCGGCGCGCGACGCTCGCTCACCTGGGCGATGGCGGTGAGCGGCACTTGGCCGTTGGTGGCGGTCGAGGACGGGAGATAGATCCGCGACAGCGAGTCCAGCGTCCGCTGGAGGTCCGGATCGGCCTCCAGGATCACCCGGTACTGGTTCGACTGGGTGAAGATCGTCGAGATGATGCGCTGGCCGAAGGCGTCGTAGAGCGCGTTGTCGACCGAGGCCGGGGTGATGCCGAAGCGGCCGGCCGTGGCGCGGTCGATGGTGACGTAGGCGGCGAGCCCGCTCGCCTGCCGGTCGCTCGCCACGTCGGCGAGGTCGGGAATCTGCTTCAGGCGGTCGACGAGGCGCGGCACCCAGGTGTCGAAGGCGGCGAGATCCGGGTTCTCCAGGATGAACTGGTACTGCGTCGCGCTCACCGCCGTGTCGATGGTCAGGTCCTGGACCGGCTGCATGAAGAGCGCGATGCCCGGCACGTCGGCGACCCGGGCATTGATCCGCCGGATGATCGCGCTCGCATTCTCCGCCCGCTCGTCGCGCGGGCGCAGGTTGATGAGGAAGCGACCGGAATTGAGCGTCACGTTCTGGCCGTCGACGCCGATGAACGACGACAGGCTCACCACGTCCGGATCCTTGAGGATCTCGGCCGCCAGACGCTGCTGGCGCTCGGCCATGGCGCCGTAGGACACCGTCTGGTCGGCCTGGGTGATGCCCTGGACGAGGCCGGTATCCTGGATCGGGAAGAAGCCCTTCGGGATCACGATGTACAGGTGGACGGTCAGCACCAGGGTGCCGACCGCGACCAGCAGCGTCAGCCACTGGTGGGCGAGCACGCCCCGCAGGGTCCGGCCGTAGAAGGCGATGCCGCCCTCCATCAGCCGGCGCCCGGCATCGCCGATCCGGCCGGCGGCACGGGCTTGAGGCGGCTGGTGGCGCAGGAGGCGCGCGCACAGCATCGGCACGAGCGTCAGCGAGACCACGCCCGAGATGACGATGGTGGCGGCGAGCGTGATGGCGAATTCGTGGAACAGGCGCCCGACCACCTCGCCCATGAACAGCAGCGGGATCAGCACCGCCAGCAGCGAGACCGTGAGCGAGATGATGGTGAATCCGATCTCGCGCGAGCCCTTGAGGGCCGCCTCCATCGGGCTGTCGCCCTCCTCGACGTGGCGGGCGATGTTCTCGATGACGACGATCGCGTCGTCGACGACGAAGCCGGTCGCGATGGTGAGCGCCATCAAGGACAGGTTGTCGAGGGAGAAGCCCCACAGGTCCATCACGGCGAGCGCGCCGACGAGCGACAGCGGCACCGACAGGCTCGGGATCAGGGTGGCGGGCAGCGAGCGCAGGAACAGGAAGATCACCAGCACCACGAGGGCGATGGCGAGCAGCAGCTCGAACTGAACGTCCTCGACGGAAGCCCGGATCGTCACCGTGCGGTCGGTGAGCGGGGTCACCTGGACCGCCGCCGGCAGCGTCGCCTGGAGCTGGGGCAGGAGCGCCTTGATCCGGTCGACCACCGCGATGACGTTGGCGCCGGGCTGGCGCTGGATGTTGAGGATCACCGCCGGCGTGGTGTCCATCCAGGCGCCGAGCTGGGTGTTCTCCGCCCCTTCCACCACCTGCGCCACCGCCGAGAGCCGCACCGGCGCGCCGTTGCGGTAGGCGATCACCGCGTCGCGATAGGCGTTCGGGTCGCGGATCTGGTCGTTGGCGTTGATGGTGAAGGACTGGGTCGGCCCGTCGATCGAGCCCTTCGGGGTGTTGACGTTGAGGTTGTTGATGGTGGTGCGCAGGTCGTCGATGTTGAGGCCGTAGGCCGCGAGTGCCATCGCGTTGAAGCGCACCCGCACGGCCGGCCGCTGCCCGCCCGCCATCGAGACGAGGCCGACGCCCGAGACCTGGCTGATTTTTTGCGCCAGCCGCGTCTCGGCGAGGTCGCGGACCTGCGTCAGCGCCAGGGTCTTGGAGGTGAGCGCCAGCGTCAGGATCGGCGCGTCGGCGGGGTTGACCTTGGCGTAGACGGGAGGCGCCGGCAGGTCGCCGGGCAGCAGGTTGCCGGCGGCGTTGATCGCGGCCTGCACCTCCTGCGTCGCGATGTCGATGCCGAGATCGAGGTTGAACTGGAGCGTGATGACGGAGGCGCCGGCGGACGATTGCGACGTCATCTGGTTGAGGTTGGCGAGCTGGCCGAACTGCCGCTCGAGCGGCGCCGTCACCGCCGAGGTCATCACCTCGGGGCTCGCTCCGGGATAGAAGGTCTGAACCTGGATCGTCGGGTAATCGACCGAGGGCAGCGCCGAGAGCGGCAGGTTGAAGTAGGAGATCATGCCGACGAGCAGGATCGCCAGCATCAGCAGCGTGGTCGCGACCGGGCGCAGGATGAACAGGCGGGAGGGGTTCATCGGAACGCCCGATCATTCTGCACGGACGGCCGTGCGCGCCAAGCCCTCCCCCGCAGAGGCAGGGCTGTGCGGGGAAAATCCCGTCTGAATTCGAAGCGCGGGATCTCCTCTCCCCGCGGGCGGGGAGAGGAGAGACCCGCGCGATTCCTTTCCCCGGACAGCCCTGCCGCAGAAGGGGGACAGGTATGGGCGGCACGCCTCGTCTTGCTCACGGGTTCTGGCTCTGCCGGCGGCGGTGCGGGCGCTCGCCCTCGGAACGTGGAGCCTCCGGCTTCGGCTGGGCGGCGCCGTCCGGCTGGGCTTGCTTCGCCTCCGGCCCGGCCGCCTTCTCGGGCCGCCCGCCGGTGACGCGCACCTGCGCCCCGTCCTTCAAGCGATCGGTGCCGTCGACCACCACCCGGTCGCCGACCGCCAGCCCCTTGGTCACCACGGTGCGCACGCCGTCGCTCTCGCCGATCTCGATCGGGCGCACCGCGACCTTGTCGTCGCCGGTCAGGAGGTAGACGTAGGTGCCCGGCGTGCCGCGCAGCACGGCGGCGGCCGGCATGAGGGCGGCATCGCGCACGGTGTCGACGTCGAGGCGGGCATTGACGAACTGGTTGGGGAAGAGCCGCTCGTCCCGGTTCGGCAGCAGGGCGCGCAGCTTCACCGTGCCGGTGGTGACGTCGATCTGGTTGTCGACGGTGTCGAGGGTGCCGCGGTCCATCTCGGTCGTGTCCTGGCGGTCGAAGATCCGCACCGGCAGGGTGGCGCCGGCCCGCAGCCGGTCCATCACCCGCAGCAGCACCGTCTCCGGCAGGGTGAAGATCACCGACATCGGATGGAGCCGGGTGACGACGACGATGCTGGTCGAGGCGGCGGTGACGTAGTTGCCCCGGTCGATCTGGCGCAGGCCCACCCGGCCCTCGACCGGCGAGGTGATGCGGCCGTACTGGATGTTGAGCTTCTGCTGGTCGATCTGCGCCTTGTCGGACTCGACGACGCCCTCGTACTGCTTGACCGTGGCGGCTTGCGTGTCGACGTTCTGCTTCGAGATCGAATCCTGCCGGTTCAGGATCTGGTAGCGGGCGAGGTCGAGGCGGGCGTTCTGGAGCAGCGCCTGGTCGCGCAGGAGCTGGCCCTGGTACTGGGCGAGCAGGGCCTCGTAGGGCCGCACGTCGATCTGGGCCAGGAAGTCGCCGGCCTTGACGCTCTGGCCCTCGCGAAAGCCGATCTCGGTGAGGTAGCCGCTGATCTGCGAGCGCACCGTGACGGTGTCGAGCGGCGTCACGGTGCCGAGGCCCGACAGCACCACCGGCATGTCGCCCTTCTCGACCGTGGCGATGCCGACCGCCTGGGGCCCCTCCCCGCCCGCGCCGCGGCGCCCGCCGCGGCGGCCGGCGCCGGCCTGCTGCGTCTCCGCCCGCTTGAAGCCGTCCGGCCAGTAGGTGCGGGTGGCCCAGTAGCCGAGGCCGGCGAGCACGAGCAGCACGATCAGCCAGACCACGCCGCGGCCGCGCCGCCGGGGCGGCGACCCGACCGCGTCGTCGGTCCGGATGGGAGACAATTCGTTCATCGACCTGGACAACCCGGACTAGGAGACTCTGCTCTGAGACTTGGCTCTGATACGCGGCTCGCGCCCCCCGCGATGCCCCTCATGTCGTACCGGCGGCGCGGGATGCCGCCTGCGGCACGTCGCCCGCGCCCCTCGGGTCCCGCGCCTCCCGGCCCATTCCGCACGGCAATGCGTCGCCAGTAGGACGGCGATGTTGCCTCACGATTGCTGAACGCCGCCCGTGCGTTGCCCTGGAAGAGCCACGATCCCCACGCTTATCTGAGGACAAGTGGCGCGACATCGCGCCTCCTCCCCTCGGCTGCCATACCCCGACCGTCCGCAGACACGCCCATGCACTTCCTCCACGACCTGCCGGTCGCCGACCTGATCTCCCAGTACGGCTACTGGGCGATCTTCCTGATCGTCACCCTGGAGAGCGCCGGCGTGCCGATGCCGGGCGAGACCGCCTTGATCTCGGCCTCGGTCTATGCCGGCTCGACCGGGCAGCTGCGCATCGGCCTCGTGGTGCTGGCCGCGGCGCTCGCCGCCATCATCGGCGACAATATCGGCTACTGGGTCGGCCGGCGCTGGGGCATGCCGCTGCTCCTCAAGCACGGGGGGAAGATCGCCCTCGACCACCGCCGGCTCAAGCTCGGCCAGTACCTGTTCCGCCGCCACGGCGGCAAGATCGTGTTCTTCGGCCGCTTCACCGCGATGCTGCGCGCCTACGCGGCCCTGCTCGCCGGGGTGAACCAGTTCGACGCCCGCCGCTTCTTCCTGTTCAACGCCGCCGGCGGCATCGCCTGGGCCTCGTCGATGGGCTTCGGCGCCTACCTGTGCGGCCGCTCGATCGAGCACGTCGTCGGGCCGATCGGGCTGGGGCTCCTCGCCGTCGTGGTGTTCGGCGGCATCGCCCTGTGGCTGTTCGTGCGCCGGCACGAGGCGCGGCTGACGCAGGAGGCCGAGCAGGCGATCCCGGGCCCCCTCGCCTGAGGCCGCGCATTGCCGGCCGCGCCCGCGGGTGGCATGAGGCGCGCCACGATACTCCCACCCGCCCCGCGCGGGGCGGCCGCGGCACGCCGCGGTCCCGAACCGGCATGATGACACAGCCCACCCAACCCCTGGCCGCCCACCCCTCGGCCGCCCATCCCTTCGGCACCTTCGCGCCCGCCGGCCTCGTGCGCTGGATCGTCTCGCGCACTGAGCGCCTGCCCGACGAGAGCTGGGGCGCGCGGCGCCTCGCGCTCCTCCTGCGGCGCTGCGCCATCCGCCTGCTGCGCGGCCGGCCCCTCGACGTCGAGCGCTACGGCGCGCGCATGCGGCTGCACCCCTACAACAACAACTGCGAGAAGAAGGTGCTCTTCACCCCGCAGTTCTTCGATCCGCTCGAGCGCAGGCTGCTGGCGGAGCGGGTCGGGCCGGACTGCGTCTTCCTCGACATCGGGGCGAATATCGGCGCCTACGCGCTGTTCGTGGCAGCCCTCGCCGGGCCGGGCGCCCGGATCCTGGCGGTCGAGCCGCAGCCCGACGTGTTCGACAAGCTCGCCTTCAACATCGCCCAGAACCCGTTCGGCCGCGTCAAGGCGGTGGCCTGCGCGGTGGCCGACAAGGCCGGCGAGATGACCCTGTTCGTCGATCCCCGCAACCGGGGCGAATCGAGCCTGAAGGTGGTCGGCACCAACGAGGGCGCGGCGATCCGGGTGCCGGCGGTACCGCTCCTCGACCTCGTGCGCGGCGAGGGCCTGACCCGGATCGACGCGATCAAGCTCGACGTCGAGGGCGCCGAGGACCTGATCCTCGAGCCGTTCCTGCGCCAGGCGCCGCCGGAGCTGCACCCGCGCCTCCTCGTCGTCGAGGACGGCACCGACCTGTGGCAGACCGACCTCTCCGCCCTCCTCACCCGCCACGGCTATCGCCGCATCGCCCAGACGCGGCTGAACCTGATCTTCGAGCGGGCGGCGTAAGGACCGGCCCGGCCCTTGCGAGGGCCCCGGCCCCTCCCGATCTTCACGGGCGCCGATGGCCCCCTTCGCCGCCCGTCCTCCCGCCCGCTCCCCCGACGCCCTCGCCGGGTCGATCGAGCGCGTCACCTTCCACAACGCCGAGAGCGGCTTCTGCGTCCTGAAGGTCAAGGCGCGGGGCCGGCGCGACCTCGTGGCGGTGATCGGCCACGCCCCGGCGGTGGCGGCGGGCGAGTGGGTGACCGCCACCGGCGCCTGGGTCAGCGACCGCGAGCACGGGCTGCAGTTCCGCGCCGACACCCTGGCGGCGACGCCGCCGACCGGAATCGAGGGCATCGGCCGCTACCTCGCCTCGGGCCAGATGCGCGGCATCGGGCCGGAGATGGCCAAGCGCATCGTCAAGGCCTTCGGGGCCGACACCTTCGCGGTGATCGAGGCGGCGCCGGAGCGCCTGACCGAGGTGTCGGGGATCGGCCCCACCCGCGCCGCCCGGATCACGGCGGCCTTTGCCGAGCACAAGGCGGTGCGGGAGATCATGGTGTTCCTGCACGCCCACGGCGTCGGCACCGCCCGGGCGGTCAGGATCTTCAGGACCTACGGCACCGACTCGGTCCAGGTGATGACCGAGGACCCCTATCGGCTCGCCCGCGACGTGCGCGGCATCGGCTTTCGCACGGCCGACGCCATCGCGGGCAAGCTCGGCCTCGCCCCGACGGCGCCCGAGCGCCTGCGCGCCGGCCTCGCCTACGCGCTCCAGGCGGCGATGGATGACGGCCATTGCGCCCTGCCGGTGCCGGAGCTGGTCGCCCGCGCGGCCGAGCTGCTGGCGGTCGAGGCGGGCCTCCTGCGCACCGCCCTCGTCGAGGAGATCGGCGGCGAGTCGGTGGTGATGGACACGATCGGGGACGTGCCGCACCTGTTCCTGCGCGGCCTGCACGCGGCGGAACGGACAATCGCCGAGCGGCTGGTCGCCCTCGACGACGCGCCCCTGCCCTGGGACGAGATCGACGCGCGGGCCGCGCTCGCCCGGGTCGAGGCCGCGACCGGCCGGCCGCTCTCGCCCTCGCAGGCGGCCGCCGCCGCGACGCTGCTCAACGCCAAGGTCGCGGTGATGACCGGCGGCCCCGGCGTCGGCAAGACCAGCACCCTCGACGCGCTGCTGCGGATGCTCGACGAGGCGGGGGCCGCGGTGCTGCTCGCCGCCCCGACGGGCCGCGCCGCCAAGCGGATGAGCGAGCAGACCGGCCGCGAGGCCAAGACCATCCACCGCCTGCTCGAGATCGATCCGCGCCACGGCGGCTTCCAGAGGACCGAGCATTCCCCCCTCTCCTGCGACCTCCTGGTGCTGGACGAGGCCTCGATGATCGACGTGCCGCTGATGAACGCGCTGACCCGGGCCCTGCCGCGCCACGCCGCGCTCTGGCTCGTCGGCGACGTCGACCAGCTGCCCTCGGTCGGGCCGGGCCGGGTGCTCGCCGACGTGATCGCCTCGGGGCGCTTTGCGGTCGCACGCCTCACCGAGGTGTTTCGCCAGGCCGCCGAGAGCCGGATCGTCACGGGCGCCCACCGGATCAATGCCGGGCAGATGCCGGAGGGCTCAGGCACCCCCGACGGCGACTTCTTCGTGGTCCGGATCGACGATCCCGAGATCGGCGCCGACAAGCTCGTCGAGATCGTCACCCGCCGCATCCCGCGCCGCTTCGGCCTCGACCCGGTCAAGGACGTGCAGGTGCTCTGCCCGATGACCCGCGGGGCGCTCGGCAGCCGCCACCTCAACCAGGCGCTCCAGCGGGTGCTGAACCCGAATCCGACGGTCTCGGTCGAGCGCTTCGGCTGGGTCTTCGCCCCCGGCGACCGGGTGATGGTGGGCCAGAACGACTACGACCGCGAGGTGTTCAACGGCGATCTCGGCGTGGTGCTGCGGGTCGATCCCGAGGAGGGCCTGCTCACCGCCGGGTTCGAGGGGCGCGAGGTGGTCTGGCCGTTCGAGGAACTGGACGCGCTGAGCCCCGCCTACGCCATCACCATCCACAAGTCGCAAGGGTCGGAATACCCCGCCGTGGTGATCCCGGTGGCGATGCAGCACTACACGATGCTCGCCCGCAACCTGCTCTATACGGGCGTGACCCGGGGCAAGAAGCTGGTGGTGCTGGTGGCCCAGACCCGCGCGGTGGCGATCGCGGTGCGGGGCGGCGCGCGGCCGCGCTTCACCAAGCTGGCGGAGTGGCTGCGGCAGCCGGCGAGGAAGCGGGCCGGCGGTCCCCGGCGCAGGTCGTCCCTCCCCGCCCCCGCCCCGGACGACTGAAGCGTGAGCGGAGGGAGATCCGGGAACCGGCGCGAGACCTCGCGAAGCGTCCGTCCGATCTGCAACGGTGCAGCATTCAGAGCCGCTTCGCGGCCCATCTCCCCTGGATCCCGGATCTCCCTCCGCTGACGCTCCGGTCGTCCGGGACAGGGGCGCCGGAGGAAGACGAGGGCTCTAATACCCCTTCTTCACCTCGGCGAGCGCCCGCGTCAGCCCGTCGGCCACCACCTGCCGTTCCGTCGGCGAGGCGTCGCGGGCGACGAGCACGCGCTGGCCGCGCGACACGAAGGCCAGCGACATCAGCCCGTATTCCTCGTCCTCGACCTTGTGCAGCCGGGTCCAGAGCGGGTTGAAGCGCCACTCGGCCCGCTCGCCGCGATGGCTGACCCGGGCGACCAGCACCTCGATCTGGCTGATCACCACCTCCTCGAAGGAGCGGCCGCGGCGGGCGTTGAGGGTCAGCGCCAGCCACAGGGCGGCGATGTCGAGGCCGAAGAAGCCGGTGACCGGCCACATCCCCATCTGCAGGAAGGCGATGCCGGTGACGAGCGCGACGCCGCCGCAGGCCGCCATCACGACCCGGAAGCCGAGGCGCGACAGCGAGCAATGCGGCCGGATGGTCGCGGAGAAGACCGGGCGCTCGATCGCGTCCGGGTCGCGCCCGTAGGGGTGCCGTTCGGTCGCGTGGTCCGGTGCCTTGCCGCTCGCCATGCGCCCAATATAAGGCACGCATGACTCGCCGGAAGCAGGCCGCCCCCGACAAAATCACCGCACCCGCGAAGGTGGGGCTTGCCAAGGCGAGCCTGACGGAAGCGGCCCCCGCGAAGGCGGCGCTGGTGAAGCCCCTCACGGCACGGGCGACGACGCCCGAGCCGGTCGATGCCGCGACGCTCGCCGAGATCTTCGCGCGCCTGAGCGCCGCCAATCCGGAGCCGCGCTCCGACCTCGACTACCTCAATCCCTACACGCTGCTCGTCGCGGTGGTGCTCTCGGCGCAAGCCACCGACAAGAGCGTCAACATCGCCACCGCGCCCTTGTTCGCCAAGGCCGACAACCCGGCGGCGATGCTGGCGCTGGGCGAGGAGACGGTGCGGCATCACATCCGCACGATCGGGCTGTTCAACACCAAGGCCAAGAACGTCGTCGCGCTCTCGCGCATCCTGATCGAGGAGCACGGCGGCGCGGTGCCGCGGGAGCGCGAGCACCTGGAGGTGCTGCCCGGCGTCGGCAAGAAGACCGCCAGCGTGGTGCTCAACGTCGCCTTCGGCGAGCCGACCATCGCGGTCGACACCCACATCTTCCGGGTCTCGAACCGCGTGCCGCTGGCGCCGGGCTCGACCACCGACAAGGTCCAGGCCGGGCTCGAGGCGATCGTGCCCGAGCCCTACCGCCTCAACGCCCATCACTGGCTGATCCTGCACGGCCGCTACGTCTGCAAGGCGCGGAAGCCCGAATGCTGGCGCTGCCCGATCGCCGACCTGTGCCGCTACCCGGACAAGACGCCCGGGCCGGGCTGAGGGCGGCCGCCCCCGCTTCCCTCCCGGCCCGAATCTGGTATCCTGCCGGCATGTCCCTGCCCCGTGCCCTCGCGCGCCTGCTGGCCGTGGCGATCGTCATGATCGCCGCGTGCGTCGGCGCGTCGGTGGCCGGGGCCACCGCGGCGCAGGCCCACCAGGGGCACGCCCATCACGCGACGCCCGCCCCCGCTCCCGCGCCGACGCTCGCCGAGGCGCGCGCCGCCGCGGACGGGCCGCGCCTGACCGTGGCGCGTGACGACGAGGCGACGCCCGCCCGGCCCTGCAACGGGCTGTGCTGCGCGACCGGCGCCTCCTGCTGCGCGCCCGGCCTGCTGCCGGACGCCCTGGCGGCCGTCCCGGCCCTCACCCCGGCCCGGCGCCTGACCGCGACCGAGGACGCGCTGCCCGTCGGCATCGTCCCGGATTCCCCGGCACGCCCCCCACGACCCTTCGCCTGACGCCCGCGTCCCGCGCCGGCGCGCCACCCTGGACGGGTGGCCGTCGCCACGGGCGCTCCTCGACGTCCGCTCGTGAAGGTCTCCTCCCCCGATGCTCCCGTTCCGGTCGACGGCCGCGCCGCGCGCGCCAGCCACGGCGCTCGCCCTCTCGGCGCTCGCTCTCCTGGCGCTGCCGTTCCTCGCCACCCTCGCCCTCGCCCACGAGGGTCACGACCACGGTGCGCCCCCGCCGCCGGTCTCGAAGACCGTCGCGCCCCGGGGCGAGGCCGCCTCCGCCGCCTTCGAGCTGGTGGCGATCCCCCGCGGCGACGTCCTGGTGCTCTACCTCGACTGCTTCGCCACCGGCGAGCCGGTCACCGACGCCGTCCTGGCGGTCGAGACGCCGGCCGGCCCCGCCACGGCCGAGGCCGCGCCGGACGGCAGCTACCGCCTCGCCGCCCCGTGGCTCGCGACGCGCGCGGCCGGGGAGAACCACCTCGACCTCGTCGTCACGGTGACGGCGGGAAGCGAGGCGGACGTGCTGCCGCTCACCGTCGCGCTGCCGACGGCGCCCGGGCCGGCCGCGCCCGCCGGTGCCGGGCATGACGGCGAGGGCTGGCCGCACCGGCTCGCCGAGGGCCTGGGCGGCCGCCTCGCCGCCCGCGATCCGGGCGCCGGCCTCGCCGCGGCCGGGGGCTTCGCCCTGGGGCTCGCCGCCATGGGGCTGATGCGGGCCGGGCGCCGGGCGCCCGTCCTCGCCATCCTGGTGCTGGCCGCGACCCTGGTGCTCGGCGCCACCGCCTTCGCGCACGAGGGCGCCGACCACGGTCATCCGGAGACCCGGGCGGCCTTCGTGCCCCAGCCCACGGATCCTGCCGCCGACCTCGCCCAGCGCCTCGCCGACGGGGCGGTGTTCGTGCCCAAGCCGACGCAGCGCCTGCTCTCCCTGCGCACGCAGCTCGCCGTCGAGGGCGGCTACCGGCGCACCGTGTCCCTGCCCGGCCGCGTCATCCCGGACCCGAATGCCAGCGGGGTGGTGCAATCCTCCGTCGGCGGGCGCCTCGCCCCGCCGCCCTCGGGTACCTTCCCGCGGCTGGGCTCGCCGGTGCGCCCGGGCGAGGTGCTGGCCCTCGTCACCCCGCCGGTGCAGCGGGTCGACCTCTCCGACATGCGCCAGCGCCAGGGCGAGCTCGACCAGCAGATCGCCATCGTTCAGCGCCGGGTCGACCGCTACCGCAAGCTCAGCCCCGGCGGCGCGGTCTCGCAGGTGCAGCTCGACGAGGCGCAGGACGAGCTGAACGGCCTGACCGACCGCCGCACCGCCCTAGACCGCATCCGCCAGGAGCCCGAGGTGCTGACCGCCCCCGTGGGCGGGGTGATCGCCGAGGCGGCGGCGGTGGCGGGCCAGATGGCCGCCTCCGGCCAGATGGTGTTCCAGATCGTCGATCCGCGAAAGCTCTGGGTCGAGGCGCTGAGCTTCGACGCCCTGACGCCCGCGTCCGATGCCACCGCGCGGCTTCCCGACGGGCGCAGCCTGCCGCTCGCCTACCAGGGCGCCGGCCTCGCCGACCGCAACCAGGCGATTCCGGTCCAGTTCGCGATCCGGGGCGGCACCGACGGCCTGCGGATCGGCCAGTTCGTCACCGTGCTCGCCGCCACCGACGCCGAGCGGCGCGGCCTCGCCCTGCCGCGGGCGAGCGTGGTGCGCACCGCCAACGGCCAGGACGTGGTCTACGCCCACATCGCGGCCGAGCGCTACGAGGCGCGGCCGGTGCGGGTCGCGCCCCTCGACGGCGCCCGGGTGCTGGTCGAGGCCGGCGTGAGCCCCGGCACCCGCGTGGTGGTCCAGGGCGCCGAGCTCCTGGACCAGGTCCGGTAGGGAGAGCCGCCCATGTTCTCCGTCCTGGTCGCGCAGTCGCTGCGCAACCGCCTGCTCGTCCTGGCGCTCGCCCTCGTGCTGGTGCTCTACGGGGCGTTCAGCCTCACGCGGCTGCCGGTCGACGTCTTCCCCGACCTCAACCGCCCGACCGTCACCATCATGACCGAGGCCGAGGGCTACGCGCCCCCGGAGGTCGAGCAGATGGTGACCTATCCGATCGAGACCCGGTTGAACGGCCTGCCCGGGGTGACCCGGCTGCGCTCGGTCTCCGGCGTCGGCCTGTCGGTGGTCACTGTCGAGTTCGCCTGGGGCACCGACATCTACCGCAACCGCCAGCAGGTCGCCGAGCGCCTGAGCCTGGTCCAGGACCAGCTGCCCCGCGGGGTGACGCCGCAGATGGGCCCGGTCTCCTCGATCATGGGCCAGGTGCTCCTGATCGCGGTCACCGGCGAGACCCTGTCGCCGATGGCGCTGCGCGAGACCGCCGACTTCGTGCTCCGCCCGCGCCTCCTCACGGTGCCGGGGGTGGCGCAGGTGATCCCGATCGGCGGCGAGGTGCGCCAGTTCCGCGTCGCCCCGAACCCGGCGGCGATGCGGGCGCTCGGGGTCACCAACGCCCAGCTCGATGCCGCCCTGCAGCAATTCGGCACCAATGCCGGCGGCGGCTTCACCGACCAGTATTCCCGTGAGTACCTGATCCGGAACATCGCCCGCACGATGAGCCTGGAGGACCTGGGCGACCTCGTGGTGGGGACGAGCGCCAGCGCCCCGGTGCGCCTGCGGCAGGTGGCCGAGGTCTCCTTCGCGGCGAAGGCCAAGCGCGGCGAGGGCGGCTACCAGGGCCGGCCGGCGGTGATCGTCTCGGTCGAGAAGCAACCCGACGTCGACACCGTGGCGCTGACACGGTCGATCGAGGCGGCCTTGAGGGACATCGCGCCCTCGCTGCCCGCCGGCATCGTCGCCGACAGGATCCTCTTTCGCCAAGCCGACTTCATCGAGACCTCGATCGCCAATGTCGAGCGGGTGCTGGTCGAGGCGATCCTGGTCGTCGCCGTGGTGCTGTTCGCGTTCCTCCTGAACGTCCGCACCACGCTGATCTCGCTTACCGCGATCCCGGTCTCGATCCTGACGACGGCACTGGTGTTCCATCTGCTGGGGCTGTCGATCAACACCATGACGCTCGGGGGCCTCGCCATCGCGATCGGCGAGCTCGTCGACGACGCGGTGGTCGATGTCGAGAACATCTTCCGGCGGCTGCGCGAGAACCGCGCCGCCGGCAACCCGCGCCCGGTCTTCGACGTCGTGGTCGCGGCCTCGAACGAGGTGCGCTCGGGCATCGTCTACGCCACGGCGATCATCGTGCTCGTCTTCGTGCCGCTCTTCGCCCTGTCGGGCATCGAGGGGAGGCTGTTCGCGCCGCTGGGACAAGCCTACATCGTGTCGATCCTGGCGAGCCTCGTCGTCTCGATCACACTGACGCCGGTCCTGGCCTCCTGGCTGCTGCCGGGCATGAAGAGCCTCGAGGAGCACGAGAGCCGGTTCATCGGTGCGCTCAAGCGCGCCAACGCCGCGGCGCTCCGGGTGGCGTTCCGCCACCCGCGCCGGCTCGTCGGGACCGTGGCCGTCCTCGTGGCGGGAGCCGGGCTCGCCGCCGCGCAGCTGCCGCGGGCCTTCCTGCCGCCGTTCAACGAGGGCTCGTTCACCGTCACCATGGCCTTCGCCCCCGGCATCTCGCTGCCCGAGAGCAGCCGGGTGGGATCGATCGCCGAGCGGCTCCTGATGGAGATCCCGGAGGTCGCCGCGGTGGGCCGGCGCACCGGCCGGGCCGAGCTCGACGAGCATGCCGAGGGCGTCCACTCCTCCGACCTCGAAGTGGCGCTCAAAGGCGGCGGCCGGCCGAAGGCCGAGCTCGTCGCCGAGATCCGCCGGCGGCTGGCGGTGCTGCCGGTCTCGGTCAATGTCGGCCAGCCGATCTCGCACCGGCTCGACCACATGCTGTCCGGCGTCCGGGCCGAGATCGCGCTGAAGATCTTCGGCGAGGATCTCGATTCCTTACGCCGGGTGGCGGCCTCGCTCCAGGACCGGATGCGGGCGATCCCCGGCCTCGCCGACCTCCAGGTCGAGAAGCAGACCCGGATCCCGCAGCTCGAGATCCGGGTCGATTACGGCCGGGCGGCGCTCTACGGGGTGCAGCCGGCGGCCCTCGTCGAGCAGATCAGCCGGCTCTCCAACGGGCGCCTCGTCTCGACGGTGGTCGACGGCTATCGCCGCTTCGACGTGGTCTTGCGCCTGCCCGAGGCGCAGCGCACCACCGCGGGCCTTGGCGACCTCCTGGTCGAGACGCCGTCCGGCTGGGTGCCGGCGCGCCAGCTCGCCGACATCCGCGAGACCGACGGCCCGAACCAGATCCTGCGCGAGAACGGCCGGCGGCGCCTCGTCGTGATGGCCAATACGACGGCCGGGGCCGACATGGGGGGAATCGTCGCCGCCATCCGCCGGGCGGTGGCGGCCGAGACCCTGCCGCCGGGGGTGTTCACGAGCCTCGAGGGCACCTTCCAGGCGCAGGAGGAGGCGAGCCGCACCATCGGGGCGCTCTCCCTCGTGTCGCTCGGGCTGGTCTTCGCGCTGCTCGCCAGCCGCTACCGCTCGGGCGCGCTCGCGCTCATCGTCATGGGCAGCGTGCCGCTGGCGCTGGTCGGCTCGGTGGCGGCCTTGTGGCTCGCCGGCCAGCCGCTCTCCGTCGCCTCGATGATCGGCTTCATCACGCTCACCGGCATCGCGGCCCGCAACGGCATCCTCAAGATCAGCCACTACCTCAACCTCGCCCTGCACGAGGGCGTGCCGTTCGGGCCGGACCTCGTGGTGCGCGGCAGCCTGGAGCGGCTGACCCCTGTGCTGATGACGGCCCTGTCGGCCGGGATCGCCCTGGTGCCGCTGCTGTACGATGCCGCGAGCCCCGGCAAGGAGATCCTGCACCCGGTCGCGGTGACGATCTTCGGCGGGCTCGTCAGCGCCACCCTCCTCGACGCGGTGCTGACCCCGGTGCTGTTCCTGCGCTTCGGCCGCCGCCCGCTCGCGCGCCTCCAAGCGGCCCGCGACGCCGCGCGGGCCGACGACGCCCACGCCGCGCCCGCACCGGCGGACGCATTCTGATCCTTCCGTCACGACACCCGGAGAACCCGATGCTGCTCCAGAGATTCCTCGCCGCCGGCACCGTGCTGGTCGCCCTGCCGCTCTGCGCGCACCGCGCCTGCGCCCACGAGGGCGTCGGCCACCATGGCGGCCGCCTCGCCGATGCCGGTCCCTACCACGTCGAACTCGTGACCAAGGACCGCCGGGTCGAGGTCTGGGTCTACGACGCCAAGGAGAAGGCCGTGTCCCCGGCCGGCTTCAAGGGCACGGCGATCCTGGTCGTCGGCGGCAAGCCCGCCCGCGTGGTCCTGGCGCCGGCCGAGGCGCGGCTCACCGGCGAGGCCGAGGTGGCGCTCGGCGCGACCCCGAAGGGCGTGGTGCAGATCACCGGGCCTGACGGTGCGGCGGCGAGCGGGAAGTTCAACTGAAGGGCGGCGTGCTTGGCGGAGCACGGCCGACGAAACCGGGTCTCGTCGAGACTCCTGATCCTCGGGCCAACTCATCCCGGGCCTTCGTGAGCCACGTCCCCTTCCCGGACGACTGCAACGAAGTGGACGGAGATCCGGGATCCGGCACAAGACGTCGCGAAGCGGCTCCGTTTGTCTGCAACGGTGCAGCATACGGAGCCGCTTCGCGGCACGTCTCCTGCTCGATCCCGGATCTCCTTCCGCTGCCGCTCCCGTCGTCCGGGAAAGGGGGGAGGTGGCTCGGGAGTGACCGCGAGCCGTCCGCCGCCGCATCCGACAAGGCCGCGGATCGGGGCGCAGCACGATCGGGCGGACTTCCAGCCGGTTCAGACGACGACGGCGTCGGGACGAACGATGACGGGTTGCGCCGCCTGCCGAATCTACGCCGCCTTCCGCATCGTCTGCCCCGACACGAAGTCGCGGATGTTGCGCACGCTCGAGAAGGCGTCGCGGTTGAGCAGGTGTTCCGGGAACTCGATCCCGAAATGCTCTTCCAGGTCCATCATCACCTGGACGGCGCCGAACGAGTCGAGTCCGTTGTCGAACAGGCAGGCATCGTCGGACAGACGGTCGATCGTGCGGGCGAGAGTGCCGTGGCGCGCCAGAATCGTGCGGATGTCCTGCGTCTGAGCCATCGGGCGTCCTCGATCAAGTGGGCTGAGCTTAGCAGTTACACGCCGGAAATCCACCCCGTTCCGGGCGACTGGTGAATCGTCTCGTACCGTCCCGCGCCGGTTCCGCCCTCCGGCCCGCGCGGCACCGATCCTGCGGGCCGGCCATCGAGCCCCGGCCCGGCATCCCCGGACCGGACAGGGTTGTTCGAGAACGGCACGGATGGAGCACGATGCAGGGGCGTGACGGACGAGACCGGTTCGAGGCGCTGGATGCGGGGCGCGGCCTGTGCGCGCTCGCGGTCGCCTTCTTCCACATGCCGCTGGCCCACCCGCTGCTGGCGCAGGCCTGGTTCCCCAACCTGCAATTCTGCGTCGACATCTTCTTCGTGCTGTCGGGCTTCGTGCTGCTGCACGCCTACGGCGACCGGCTGGCGACCGGCCGGCAGGTCGCCCGCTTCGTGCTGATGCGCTTCGGCCGGCTCTGGCCGCTGCACGCCGCGACGCTCGGCCTCCTGGTCCTGCTCGAGGCGGTGCGCCTCGCCTACCTGTCGCACCATGCCGGCACGCCGGTCGCGACCCCGCCCTTCGGCGCCGGCCACCGGCCGGTCGAGATCGTCACCCACCTGCTGTTCCTGCACAACTTCCGCACCTTCGGCGATTACAGCTGGAACTTCCCGTCCTGGAGCATCGCGGTCGAGTTCTGGGCCTCGATGGTGCTGGCCGTCGCCGTGACGGCCGTGGGCCCCCGCGCCCGCCTCGCCTTCGCGGGCCTCGCGATGCTGAGCGCGCTCGCCCTGTGGTGGGCGAGCCCGCGCACGCTGTTCGCGATCCAGAACTGGGGCATCCTGCGCTGCCTGTTCGACCTGTTCGTCGGCGCCCTCGCCTACACCCTGCGCGACGCGCTGCGGCTGAGGCGGCCCGCCGCGACGGCGGCCGAGGCCGCGTCCCTCCTCGCCGTCGCGGCCGTGGTGGCCCTCGCGCCGCAGGCGTTCGGCGCCTGCGCGGCGAGCCTCGTCTTCGGGGCGGCGATCGCGCTGTTCTCGCACGGGCGGGGCGCCCTGTCGGACCTGGCCCGCGCCCGGCCGGCCCAGAGCCTCGGCCGGTGGTCGTTCTCGATCTACCTGCTGCACCTGCCGGTGATCCAGGTCTTCACCACCGCGATGCACTACGCCGAGCAGCGCACCGGCCTGCCGCGGACGGTGATCCTCGGGCACGACCGCTACCTCGATTTCGGCTCCGGCGGCGCCAACCTCGCGGTCGCCGCCCTGCTGGTCGCCGCCACGGTGCCGCTCGCCGCCCTGACCTACCGGTTCGTCGAGCGCCCGTCGCTGGCCTGGTTCCGGCGCAACGACGCCCGGCTGGCCGCTTCGGCCGGGGAGCCCGCCCGCGCTCCGGCCCATACCGCGGTCCATGGCGCGGCCCTGGTGCCGCGCTGACGCGGGCGCGAGGCGGGGCCCGCGACCTGTCCCGGTTTGGGATGGGCCGGCGGCGGAAACGGCTGGGGGATCGGTAACCGAACCACGACTAAGTTCCTGCCCGTGCCCTGGAGGATCAGGGGCGCTCGAACGACACGCTCCGTCGAAGGACGACTGTCGCGAATCGTGTGTCGTCGACCGGTGAAACGCGGTGGACGGAGACGGTGTCCACGACGCGACAGGATCGACCGGACGTCGCGGGCGGGCACCGCAGCTGGACTTGGCAGCAGCTGGGCTTGGACATCAGGTGGGCTTGGCATCCAGTGGACTTGGCATGAGGCAGGGGCACGAGATGACGACGGCAGAGCCCGCCGCGGCCGCCACCCGCAGGACCGGCGGCACGCTCGCCGACCTGTGGGGCTCGGCGCGCCGCCGCGCCCTGTGGATCGTCGCGAGCGCCGGCGTCCTGGCCTCGCTCGGCGGCCTCTACGCGCTGAGGCAGGTGCCGACCTACCGCGCCACCGTCGAGCTCCTGATCGACCCGCAGGCCCTGCAGATCGTCGGGCGCGGCCTGTCGCGCCAGGACGCCCCGGCCCAGCTCGACTTCGCCAACCTCGAGAGCCAGGGGCTGATCCTGCTCTCCGCCAAGCTCCTCGACCCGGTGATCGCGAAGCTCGGCCTCGCCGAGGATCCGGTCCTGACCCGGGGCGCGCCCCCCGGCGCCGACCCGGGCGTGGTGGCGCTCGAGGCCCTGCGCAAGCGCATCGTGGTGAAGCGCGTCGAGAACTCGTTCAACTTCCAGCTCACCGTCGCCTATCCGGATGCGCGGCGCGCGGCCGAGATCGCCAACACCGTCGCGGCGCAGTTCTTCGAGGTCGGCGCACGGGACCGGGTCTCGGCGGTGCGCCGGGCCAACGAGGCGCTGCTGACCCAGGCCGCCGACCTGCGCGTCCAGCTCAACCGGGCCGACGTGGCGGTGGAGCGCTACCGGGCCGAGAAGGGCCTGATCGGCTCCGGCGATGCCGGCCTCCTGGTGTCGCAGCAGCTCAAGGACCTCTACACCCAGATCACCGCCGCCGAGACCAGCCTCGCCCGGCTCGCGGCCCGGCGCGAGGTGGTGCGCGCGTTGCGCGCCCCCGACGGCCAGGTCCAGGCGGTGCCGGAGGCCGACGCCTCGGCGGTGATGGTGTCCCTGCGCACCCAGTACGCCCAGACCCTGCAGGAGATCGCCCAGCTCTCCCGCAGCCTCGGGCCGAGCCACCCGCAGATGATCGCGCTCGCCGCCCAGCGCGCCGCGACCGCCCGGCTGATCGCCGCCGAGGCCGACCGGATCCGCCGCACCATCGAGGAGGACCTGCGCCGCGGCGAGGCCTCCTTGCGCCAGCTGCGCGACCGGGCCGACCGGCTGATCCAGAACCAGACCAGCAGCAACCAGGAGGGCATCCGCCTGCGCCAGCTCGAGAGCGAGGCGGAGGCGATCCGGCGCACCTACAACCTCGTCCTCGACCGCACGAAGGACCTCGAGCAGCAGGAATCGATCAACCCGAGCAACTCGCAGATCGTCTCGCGCGCCACCCCGCCGCTCAAGCCGTCCGACACCCCGGCGCCGATCGTGGTCGTCGCCGCCGGCCTGTTCGGGGCCGTGCTCGGGCTGATCCTCGGCTTCCTCTACGACCTCTGGCGCGGCAACATCACGACGGTCGCGGGGCTCGGCGCGGCCGGCGCGCCGGTCTGGGCCCGGCTGCAGCGGCCGGGCCGGGGCGGCCGGAGCGCCGGCGCCGGCGCCGAGCAGGCCCTCGTGACCGCGGCGCGCGAGCTGCGCACGCGGCTGTCCGGCCGCAGCCAGGCGGTCGTCGTCACCGTGGCCTCCGAGGGTCTCGCCGCGGAGCGCCTGCACGCGGCGGAGGTGCTCGCCGACCTCCTGATCCGCCTCGGCGAGCCGGCCCTGCTGGTGCCCGAGCAGGCCCATGCCCGGCTCGGCTTCGGCGACGGCCCGCGGGGCGACGCGCCGGTCCGCGGCACCCTCGCCGTCCTCGATCCCGCCCGCGGGGTCGATCGGCTGATGCGGCCCGAGATCATCGTGGCGGAGCGCGACGTCGGGCGCGGCGACGGCTGGCTGTCGATCCCCGAGACCTCCGACGCCATCCTGCTCGTCGTCGCCCCGGGCCGGATGACCCGGACCCGCCTCGAGCGCCTGCTCGAGACCCTCGACGGCTCCGGCCGGTTCCGGGCCTCGGGCCTGCTCGGCCTCGTCGCCGTCGAGCCGCGGCGCGCGGCCCTGCGGCGCCCGACCGCTCCGCCCCCTGCCCCGCCCCCCGCCCCCGCGCCGCGTCCCGTGCCCGGCCGCGTGCGGGCGGCATGATCCGCGCGCTCGCCACCCCCGCCCCGCCGGCGGCCGACCGGCGCGCGCCCTACCAGGGGCGGGCCGCCTTCCTGCTGCTGATCGCGGCGCTCGTCTTCAACGCCGCCCTGTGCTTCCTCAACACCGCCGGGTTCCCGGTCTCGGGCGGCACCGTCATCGGCGCCGAGGTGGCGATCATCGCGCTCACCCTCGGCTTCTCCCTCGACGAACGGCCCGGGCCCTGGCTGATCCTCGCCGGGCTCGTCACCTACGGGCTCCTGCTCCTGGCGCTGCGCGGCTCGACCGACGTCAAGGGTGTGCGCGACTTCCTGATCCCGGTCGTGTTCTACAATCTCGGGATGCGCTCGCCGGACCTGCGCGACGCCGACCGGGCGGTGCTGGCCTCCGGCGTCGTCGTGGTGGTGATGGGACTGTTCGAGTATTGCCTGTTCGACTCCTACCAGCAATACTTCAACATCGTGCGCTATTACGTGGCCCGCGGCAGCATGTCTCCGTCCGAGATCAGCGAGCTGACCGGCTCGCTGTTCACCAGCGGCATCCGGCCGGATTCGCGCACCATCCTGCCGTTCCTCGGGCCGCACCGGGTCTCGTCGGTCTTCCTCGAGCCGGTCTCGGCCGGCAATTTCGGCGCCGTGCTGTTCGCCTGGGCGCTCTACCGCCGCACCATGCGCGGGCGGGGCTGGCTGTTCCTCTGCGCCGCGCTCACGGTCATCCTGGCCGATGCCCGCTTCGGGGCCTACGTCTGCGTCGCGATCGCCGGGGCGATGCTCGTCGGGTACCGCCTGCCGCGGCTGCTCTGGTTCGCCCTGCCCTTCACGATCCTGCTGGCGCTGACGGTCTACGGCTACGAGAGCATGCAGGTGACCTGGCAGAACGACATCGCCGGCCGCCTGCTCTGGGCCGCCCTGCTCATCACCTCGCTGCCGCCCGAGGGCGTGATGGGCATCATGCCCGACAAGGTGTTCCTGTCGGATTCCGGCTACGCCTACGCGCTGACCCAGATCGGCGTCGCCGGCGCCCTGGTGGCCTGGGGCCTGTTCGTCCTGATGCCGGCCCGCAACCCCGACGGCTGGCGCCTGCGCTGCGCGATGGCGATCTACCTCTGCCTGCTCCTCGTCATCAGCGACTCGCCGTTCTCGATCAAGACGGCGGCCCTGGTGTGGTTCATGCTCGGGGCGGCGGACGGGGCGGAGCCGGAGGAGGTGCGGCGCATGCCGGCCTGACCCGTCCTCACGCCGTCGGCCGTCTTGGAGCGGCGCAGGACGGAGTGGCGATGACCCCGACCCGCAGCGTCCACGATACCGTCGAGGCGCGTGCCGCGCGCGACCCCGCCTTTCGCGCTGCCCTGCTGGCCGAAATCGGCGAGCGATCACCCGCCGGCGAACCCGATCCCGGCGAGGCGATCCGGTCCCGAGGCGTCGACGGCCCGATGCGCATGCCCGGCCCGGTCGCACCGGACGGGACGGCGAGGAGTCGACAGGGCAAGCAAACATAAGAAAAAAGCCCCGCCGAAGCGGGGCTTTTGTTTGGGGGGAAGTCCCTTGGGACAACCCCGACCTCCGGTGAGAAATCACCTTCGGTCAGCTGAAAGGTTGGCTTTCGCCTCCCCCAGCGCGTGAGCTACGTATGGCATATGCAGCTCGGGCGGTCAACGCTCGCCGCACAAAACTGTTCCCACGAGGGACCGGATGCCGGCCAGCTCATCTCCTGAAATCGACGGCATTTCAGGTCTCCGATTAACATTCACCCGCCAGAGCCGTGCGAGTGAAACTGTATAAACGTGGTCGCAGACAGCCCATACCGGATCGGTTCTGTGGAAACAGGCATGAGATCCCGGCTCGAATTTAAAATAAGATGAGCTGTCTCCGCGCGGCGGGCTTTTGCTCACCGGGACGACCGTGCAGCGCCCGGAAACCGACTGTAGACGGGAGGAGATGACGATCGCCCTCCGCTCCTTGAGCATCTCCGGTTTGACGAGGTGTGTGAAGTCGCACATCACCACCCTGCCCGGGCTCGGAGGGTGGGTGATCGGCCTGCGCACCTCCGCATTCCGCCGTGTCACGACGGATCCGTCGAGGGCCGAGAGAAACGCTTCCGCGGTTTCGGCCGCCATCCCGCCCCTCACCAAGGCGGTTTTCAGTCTTGGCCTCTCGTACTGCGCAGTCACTTTTTCAGAGACAAAACAGTGACGCAGCGCGTCGGCAATCGGTTCTGCCGCCCGTTCTTCGAAACCTCCATCACACAATGTGTCGATGGTTGCTTCACGATCAAAGCTTCTGTGAGGAGTTCTGGCAATCTCCACAGCTCCGCCGACGGCGAGAGCTTGGTCTTCGGAAAAATCAAGGCTTTTAAGTGCCTTGAACATACGAAATGCGTGCGGCACCCGAAAACGTAAGCTCCTGCTTGAGGCGATATGCTCTAAGGCATTACCAAGAGTTTGTCATCATAGCGTCGTCGAGTTGTCGTTCGAGCGATCGTGGACGGCTCTGACAGGCTGGGGTGGTGGAATTTCTGTGTCGTACATTGATCGTGGACTCGCATCCGATAGTATATGTCGATATTCATGATGCATTCGCTTCGTGCGGTTGCGATCTTGTGGTTCGTTTCGGCAGCGTCGGACCGCTGAATCCGTGCGACCTGCCTTCCGGCCCGAGCATCAAGTCCTGGAATTCCGGTCCCGCTGCCCTCGTGAAGGACGCGGGCCGCATCCGGCAGCCGCCGGGCGCCGCAAGGGGGGCGATTTCGCAGGAACGCCACTACCGCGGGCGCGATCGGGTGCCGAAGGCGCTCCCGGCGCGTGTCCGGAGCCCGCCGTCATTCTTGATTGGCCGCGGCCCGCATCCCGGGCGAGACTGACCGGGCGGTCGTCGTCGCCGCGAGGGGGAGCGCCATGCCCGGCACCGTGTCGTCCACCGTCCCGCAGGTGCTCGTCGTCGGCGCCGGCCCGACCGGCCTCGTGCTGGCGCTCCAGCTCGCCCGCCGCGGCGTGCGCGTCCGGATCGTCGACCGGGCCGAGGGGCCGGGCACCGCCTCGCGGGCGATGGTGGTGCAGGCCCGCACCCTCGAGTTCTACCGCCAGCTCGGCTTCGCCGAGGCGGTGGTGGCCGAGGGGGTGAAGATCCCGGCGGTCCGCCTGCGCGAGGGCGGCGAGGAGGTGGCGCGGGTGGCCTTCGGCGACCTCGGCGCGGGCGAGAGCCCCTACCCCTTCGTCCTCGCCTACGCGCAGGACGACCACGAGCGCCGGCTGGCGGCCGAGCTCGAAAAGGCCGGCGTCGCGGTCGAGTGGGGCACGGCGCTGGCCGGCCTGTCGCAGGACGGGGCGGGCGTCCGGGCTCTGCTGTCGCGCGGGGGCGCCGAGGAGGCCTGCGCGGCGTCGTATCTCTGCGGCTGCGACGGCGCCCACAGCCGGGTGCGGGAGAGCCTCGGGATCGGCTTTCCCGGCGGCACCTACGACCAGCTGTTCTACGTCGCCGATACCCGCATCGCCGGCGGCCTGCGCGAGGACCTGTCGATCACGCTGGGCGCCCACGGCTTCGGGCTGATGCTGCCGGTGCGGCTCTCCGGGATGCAGCGCCTGATCGGCCTGGTGCCGGAGGCCCTGGCGGGCCGCAGCGGCCTCGCCTCCGAGGCCTTGACCTTCGAGGATCTGCGCCCGGGCGTCGAGGCGCTGATGGGCATCCGGGTCGAGGCGGTGAACTGGTTCTCGACCTACCGCGTCCATCACCGGGTGGCGGATGCGTTCCGGGCCGGCCGCTGCTTCCTGGCGGGCGATGCCGGCCACGTCCACAGCCCGGCCGGCGGCCAGGGCATGAATACCGGCATCGGCGACGCGGTGAACCTCGCCTGGAAGCTCGCCGAGGTCGTTGCCGGCCGGGCCGGTCCCGCCCTCCTCGACACCTACGAGCCGGAGCGGATCGCCTTCGCCCGCAGCCTCGTCGCCACCACCGACCGGGCGTTCCGGGCGGTCGCCGGGCCCGGCCTCGGCAGCCAGGTGCTGCGGACCTGGCTCCTGCCCCACCTGGTGCCGGCGCTCTGGGGCATCCCGGCGGCGCGCCGGCGCCTGTTCGACACCGTCTCGCAGGTCCGCATCGCCTATCACGACAGCCCCCTGAGCGGCGGCCGGGCCGGGACCGTGCAGGGCGGCGACCGCCTGCCCTACCTCGCCGCGGCCGCGCCGGCCGGGCCCGACACCTTCGCGCCGCTGGCCGACCTGCGCTGGCAGCTCCACGTCCACGGCGCGGCCGATCCGGCCCTCGCCGCCGAGGCCCGGCGCGCCGGCTGGCCGCTCCACGTCTTCCCGTGGAGCGAGGCGGCGCGGGAGGCGGGCTTCGCGCGGGACGAGGCCTACCTGGTGCGGCCGGACGGCTACGTGGCGCTGGCCGGCCCCGGGGCCGGGACGCTCGCGGCCTATCGCGCGCGCTGGGGCCTCGCCGCGCCGGCCCGACCGGCGGCGGGCGGGCGCGAACAGCGTTAACCGGGCCTTAAGCGGATTCCTGCCCTGGTTGCACGACGTGGGAGCCGCCTTCCGGGCCGGCGCTCGCGCGTGGCGCCCTTGGAACCCGTTCATGCTGGACTCGGTCCGGATCTCGCTCAAGGTGCTGAACGCGGCGCAGCTCGCCGGCGTGGCGGCCGCGGCCTTCGGGCTGGCCTGGTTCGGCGGCGCGCTGCCGACCGCCCCGCGCGGGCCCGGGAGCGAGCGGCCGGCCCTGGTCCAGGCCGCCCGGGCCTATGCCGACGCCCTCGACGAGGAACTCGCCGCGTCGATCGCGGAGGCCCGCAACGCCGCCCTGCTCCTGCGCCTCGACGACGCCGCGATCTCCGATGCCTGGCGCGCCGCACGGCTGCAGGACTGGCTCGCCCTCAACCCGCGCTACCGCGACGCGGTGCTCCTCGCCCCGGACGGAACGTTGCGCGCCTCCGGCGGGACGGGGCCGGTCCCGCGGGAGATCGTGCCGCGGATCCCGGCGCCCGGCCGCGGCGCCGAGGTCGCGGTGACGGCCGGCCCCGAGGAGGCGCCGTTCGCGATGACGCTGGCGCTCGGGGCGCCCGGCCGGTCGGACCGCCTCGTGCTCCGGGCCGCGCCCGGCTATTTCGACGGCATCGCCGAGCGGGTCCGGCGCGGCCTGGGCGGCTCCGGCCTGCTGGCGTCCGGCCTGCGCGGGTCCGATCCGGGCCGGGCCGACGGGATCCGCTTCGCGGTCGCCGGCGCCGACGGGCGCGCCCTCCTCGGGCCCCTGCCGGCCGCCGACGACCCGCGCCCGCACGAGGCCGCGCCCACCCGCGGCAGCCGCGACCTCGCCAGCCCGGGCTGGCTCGTCACCGCCGCCGCGCCCGGGATCCCGCTCGCGGGGCCGGCGGGCCCGGACCCGCGCCTGATCGCGCTCGGCCTCGCCCTGGTGCTCGGGGCCGGCGGCCTCGGCTACGCCCTCGGCGGGCGGGTCTCGGCGCGGCTGCGCCGGGTCGCCGACGAGGCCCCGGGCGACATCCTGGGCGCGGCGCCGGCCTCGCGGGTGCGCGAGATCGCGGCGCTCTCGGGCAGCGTCCGCGACCGCACCCTGAGCCTCGACGCCCGGCTCGCCGGGGCCGGCAGCGGCCTCGACCGCGTCCGCGGCCGGCTCACCACCTTCGAGGCGATGTCGGGCTGGACCTGCTGGGAGATCGATCCCGAGACCCGGCAGGTGGTGTGGTCGGATCCCGACGGGGCCGGCAGCGCCGCGGGCGGCGGCCCCGCCCCTGCCGACCGCGTCGCGACCTTCGCCGACCTCGCCGCCCGGTTCGAGCCCGCCGACCGCCCCCTCCTCGACCTCACCCTCGCGGCGGCGCTCGAGGCCGACGGCCCGCACGACGTCGTCCTGCGCACGAGCGGCCCCGGGCCGGAGGCCGGCCGCCGCCTGCTGCTGCGGCTCCTGCGCGGCCGCGACGCCGCCGGCCGCCCGCGGGTGCACGCCCTCAGCCGGGTCATCCGGGAGGGCGAGCCGGCCGACACCCCGGCGGGCGCCAACGAGCGCCGCCGCAACCTCGTCCTGCGCCGGGTCACCGACGGCATCGTCCACGACTTCAACGACGTGCTGACGGTGGTGCTGGCCAATCTCGGCGTGCTGCGGCGCCAGACCGCCCTCGATCCGCGCCAGGCCGCCCTGACCGACGCGGCGCTCGCCGGCGCCCAGCGCGGCGCGGCGCTCACCCGCCGCCTGCTCGGCCTGGTGCGGGGCGACGAGGCGGCCGCCGGCGATCCGGCCTCGCCGGATCTCGCCGCGTCCGATCTCTCGGCCACCGTCGCGGCCTTCCTGCCCTTCCTGCAGGCGAACGTCCTGCGCGACGCGCCCGTCGTCACCCGCATCCCCGAGGGGCTGCCGAAGGCCCTGTGCGGCGAGCGGCTGCTCGAACTGGTCCTGCTCAACCTCGCCGTCCACGTCCGCGACCTCGGCCTGCACGGCTTCGCGATCGGGGCGGCGGCGCATCCGGCCGGGGCGCCGACGCTGCCGGGGATGCCGGACGGTCCCGCCCTGCGGGTCCTGTTCGCGAGCGGGCGCCGGCCTTCCGGCGCGAGCCCGCGCCTCCCGTCGCAGTCCCGGACGCAGGATCATGGCCGGGCGCTCGCGACCGTGGCGCAGCTCGTGCGCGAGCGCGGCGGCGGCTGGCGCCTCGTCTGCGACGGGCGCGGCGAGGAGGCGTTCCTGGCCGAGGTCTGGCTGCGGGCCGAGGCGCCCGCGCCCGACGCGCGCCCGGCCCCGGCGCAGGCGGCGCCCCTGCGCATCCTGCTCGTCGAGAGCGACAGCCTGGTGCGCGCGAGCGTCGCCGAGGCCCTCGGCGAGCTCGGCCACGCGGTGGTCCAGGCCGCCTCCGGCGAGCACGCGCTGGACCTCCTCGGGGACGATGCCGCCTTCGACGCGATGATCGCCGACCAGGCGATGCCGGTGATGACCGGCCTCCAGCTCGCCGCCGCGGTGGTCGAGCGCCATCCCGGCATCCGGGTGATCCTGGCGAGCCCGCACGGGCAGCTGCCGGCGGCGGCCCGCCGCTTCCTGCAGCTCGACAAGCCGTTCCGGCCCGAGGACCTCGCCACCGTGCTCGGCGCCGCCGCGCCGCCGGCGAGCCGGGCCGCGTGATACCCTCGCGCCTCGGCATCGACCCGTCGATGCCGAGGCGTCCGGCGCATCGGCGCCGACGCGAGGACGGGGAAACCCTGCGGGCTTGGCCAGCGCCGTCGAACGGATCCGTTCGACGGCGCGGCGCCACGAGACCGGGCCGGCGCCGCCCCGCCGCGACCGGCCGCGCGCATGTCTTTCCGCATCGGTAAAATTTACCGGCTCCGATCAGGTCGAATGAAAGTCAAATCTTAACCGTCGTCCCGCATAAATCGGTGCACATTCGATCGGTAACGTATGGTGGAGGCGGCGTTGATTGCCTCGAATCGGCATCGAGTATTCCGCCTGCTCGGCGGCGCGAGCCTGGCCGTGCTCGCCACGACCGGCGCCGTCCGCGCCGCGGATCTGAGGGCGGCCGGTACCGGCGCCGACTGGTATACCGGCGCGCAGGCCCAGGCGGTCGACGACAGCTGGGCGATCGCCGTCGACGGGTCCACCAGCGTCACCTCCAACAGTTCGGCCTTCGGCTCGATCACCGTCACGGCGCCGCTCGCCGGCCCGCCGACCCAGAGCGGGCCGCGGGTGCGGGTCGAGGCGATCGCCGGCACCTATTCCTATCCGGGCCAGGCCGTCGCCTCGCGGGTGACGGGCTACCAGGAGGAGGGCTCGGTGATGGCCGGCTACGAGTGGGTCTGGCGCGACGCGGCGCTGGCCGGCTTCATCGGCTTCAACGCCCGCAGCAACCAGCTCTCGATCCCCGATCCCGGCAACCCGGTGGTCGGCACCGGCCTCGGCCTGCGCGTCGCCGCGAATTTCTACGCCAACCCCACCGACCGCACCATGGTGTCGGCCTACGGCTCCTACTCGACCAAGTTCAACGCCTACTATTCCCGGCTCCGCCTCGGCTACATGGTCGCCGACGGCGTCTATATCGGCCCCGAGGCCTTGTTCCTCGGCGACGACTTCTTCCGCCAGTACCGCATCGGCGCCCATCTCTCGGGCGTGAAGTTCGGGCCGGTGCAGATGTCGCTGGCCGCCGGCTACGTCCAGGACCGGGTCCAGGGCTCCGGTTATTATTCGAGCATCGAGGCGCGGGCGAACTTCTGAGCGCCCGTCCGACCTCGTCCCGATGCGCCGGAGCCTGTTCGACCTGCTCGACAGGATGAACATCCTCCCTCGTCGTCCCGGGTTCTCGCCTCCGGCGAGCCCCGGGATGACCCGGAGTGCGGCTGGCATGTGCGCCGCATCGATCGAACCCTGCAATCAAACGGGTCCTAGTCCCTCGTCGATGAGCCGGCACCTCGGGATGAGGTTGTGGGCCGGATCAAGAATCCTCCGCAGGATCGGCGCCCCAAGCCGACCAAGCGCCGAGAGCCCGATCGTCCGGCGTGAGCGGCGGCGCGACGACCGTCGTCCACCCGCCCGCCCCCGCTGCGCACCGGGGACGCGGGCGGGGCGGCGCCCGTCGTCCGGTCGCGCGCCGCGGTCCCCCCGGGCCGGAACGCAGGGACAGGCACGCCGGCGATCCGCCGGGACAAGCGATGCCCCCTGCCATCCCGTTGACGGAAGGGACAGGCGGTGCAGATGCTGGCCATGCAGCACGAATCGGCCGAGCAATCATAGGTTGATTGACGCAAGGTTGTGATCGGGCGCGATCGTTCGGCTTTCTGTTGTGCTCGCACACTGTTCGAGGAAAACATTCAGCAGTTTTTTCTGGGGCGGGAGTGATCTGCGTCAAGTGAGACACGTCGATTTGCGAGCAAATGCGACTTTTTTGCACGTGATTTCGCGGATTGATGGCTTGAGTTGCTGGTCGAAATCAGGTTTTCGTAACGAGAAATCGACACAATCCGATGGCCTAGGGGGCGGTGAGGCTGGAGAGGCGGGCGTGGTGCGTGGGTTGCGATGGCTGGCCTGGATCGGGACGACGGCGGCCGGCCTCCTTCTGCTGAGCCAGCCCGTCGGCACCCAGAACCAGCTCGCGATGAGCCTCGCCGCCATGGCGGCGATGACGGGGCTCTGGCTCCTGTTCGACGGGCCGCGGGCGCGCTTCGTCTTCCTGGCGATGGGCAGCCTGGTGGTGCTGCGCTACATCCTGTGGCGGGTGACCGACACCCTGCCCTCGCCGGGTGACCCGGTCAGCTTCGGCTTCGGCCTGCTGCTGCTGCTCTGCGAGCTCTACTGCGTCTTCATTCTGTTCGTCAGCCTGATCATCAACGCCGAGCCGCTGCGCCGCCGCCCGCCCCCGTCCGCGCCCGCCGCCGAACTGCCCGCCGTCGACGTCTTCGTGCCGAGCTACAACGAGGACGCGGCGATCCTGGCGATGACGCTCGCCGCCGCGCGCCAGATGAACTACCCGCCCGAGAAGCTGACGGTCTGGCTCCTCGACGACGGCGGCACCGACCAGAAATGCGCCGACGCCAATCCCGAGAAGGCCGCCGCCGCCAAGGCGCGGCGGGTGGACTTGCAGGCGCTCTGCGCCGAGCTCGGCGCCCGCTACCTGACCCGGGCCCGCAACGAGCACGCCAAGGCCGGCAACCTCAACAACGGGCTGGCCTCCGCGAGCGGCGACCTCGTCCTGGTGCTCGACGCCGACCACGTGCCGTTCCGCTCGCTGCTCGCCGAGACCGTCGGGTACTTCGCCGAGGATCCCAAGCTCTTCCTGGTCCAGACCCCGCACGCCTTCCTGAATCCCGACCCGATCGAGCGCAACCTCAAGACCTTCGAGCGGATGCCGTCGGAGAACGAGATGTTCTACGCGGTGACCCAGGCCGGGCTCGACAAGTGGAACGGCTCGTTCTTCTGCGGCTCGGCGGCGCTCCTGCGCCGCGTCGCCCTCGACGAGGCGGGGGGCTTTGCCGGCATCACCATCACGGAGGATTGCGAGACCGCCTTCGAGCTGCATTCCCGCGGCTGGACCAGCGCCTACGTCGACAAGCCGCTGATCGCCGGCCTCCAGCCCGACACGCTCGCCGACTTCATCGGCCAGCGCTCGCGCTGGTGCCAGGGCATGTTCCAGATCCTGCTGCTCAAGAACCCGGCCCTGCAGAAGGGGCTCAAGCCGATCCAGAAGCTCGCCTACCTGTCGAGCATGACGTTCTGGTTCTTCCCGATCCCGCGGCTCGCCTTCATGTTCGCGCCGCTCCTGCACATCTTCTTCGACCTGAAGATCTTCGTCGCCAGCGTCGACGAGTCGATCGCCTACACGGCGACCTACATCGTCATCAACCTGATGATGCAGAACTACGTCTACGGTAAGTTCCGCTGGCCGTTCGTCTCCGAGCTCTACGAGTACGTCCAGGGCCTGTACCTGTCGAAGGCGATCGTCTCGGTGATCTGGTCGCCGCGCAAACCCACCTTCAACGTCACCAACAAGGGCGCGACGCTCGACCACGACCACCTCTCGGCCCTGTCGCTGCCGTTCTTCGCCGTCTACGGGCTCCTGCTCGTCGGCTGCCTGGTGGCGGGGTGGCGCTACCTGTTCGAGCCCGGCGTGACCAACCTGATGCTGGTCGTCGGCCTGTGGAACTTCTTCAACCTGCTCACCGCCGGGGCGGCGCTCGGGGTCTGCGCCGAGCGCCGCCAGCTCGAGCGCACGCCGTCGTTGACGATCGCCCGCCGCGGCCAGCTCACCCTCGCGGGCCGGGCCGTGGACGTGGCGATCGAGCGGGTCTCGGCCGAGGCCTGCACCGTGCGGATGCCGGCGGCCTTCCTCGCCCCCGGCGCCGGCCAGCGCCCGGTTCCGGGCACCCTCGCGGTCGAGCCCGTCGCCGGGGCGCGCCCCGCCGGCGCCCTGCCGGTGGTGCTCGGGCCGGTCACCCGCACCGGCACCGACGCGGTCTGCCGCCTCGCCTTCGGGGCGCTGCGGCCCCGGGACTACGTCGCCCTTGCCGGGCTGATGTACGGCGACGCCGAGGCGATGCGCCGGTTCCAGCTGCGGCGGCGGCGCCACAAGGACCTGTTCACCGGCACGCTCCAGTTCATCTGGTGGGGCCTCGCCGAGCCCGTCCGCGCCCTGCGCTACGGGCTGGCCGGCGAGGCGCCCCGGCCGGTCGCGGTCGAGGCCCCGGCCGCGGCGCCGGTCTACGACGAATCCGTTCCGCCGCCCGCGCCGGTGCGGCCGGTCGAGCTGCCCCTCGCGGCTCCCCAGCGCCCGACGATGCCGGTGCGGCCCCAGGCCCAGGGTCAGGTCCATGCCCAGTCCCACACCCCTGCCCAGTCCCATGCCCTGTCCCCTGCCCCCGCGCCGGCTCACGCCGAGGCGGAGGCCGACGGCGACTGGGTCCGCCTGATGCTCGACTACGAGAACGACCGTGCGCTGGCCGCGGGCCGCCGCCGCACCGATGCGGCGTGAGGCTGCCATGATCCTGCGCCGCGTGGCTGCGCTCCTCCTCGCCATTCTCCTGACCACCCCCGCCCTCGCCCAGAGCTTTCTCGGCACCGGCCCGGCCGAGCGCCTGACCCTGCCGCCGGCCGGCGAGCCCCTGCGGCCTCCAGCCCCGAAGCCGCCGCCGGCGGAGACCGAGGCGGCCCGCCGCGGCGTGCCGATGACCGCGGCGGCGGCGGTCGCGGCGGCGCGGCGGTTTCCCGCCGGGACCCGGGGCTACCGCCTCGCCGGCGAGGAGGATTCGCTGCAATTCCCGGTCTACCTGACCGAGGCGCAGGCGCGGGGCCAGACGAAGCTGCGCGTCTCCTACCTGTCGGCGATCTCGGTGGCGCCGGAGGCCTCGGAGCTGTCGGGCAGCGTCAACGGCACCAAGGTCGGCTGGACCCGGATCCAGGCGCCGGGCGCCGTGAAGGTGGTGGAGTTCCCGCTGCCCGAAGGCCTGCTCAAGGCCGGCTACAACGCGGTCTCCCTCGCGGCGAGCCAGCGCCACCGGGTCGATTGCTCGACCGAGGCGACCTACGAGCTGTGGACGCAGATCGACCCGTCGCGCTCCGGCCTCGTCGTCGGGCAGGCCGGCGACCTCGACCTCAAGACCCTGGCGGCGCTCGAGCCCGACGAGAGCGGCGCCCTGCCGATCGGCGTGCTGCTCGCCGAGCGGCCGAGCCCGGAGCGGCTCGAGCGGATGATCGGCGCGGTGCAGGCGGTCGCCCTCGTCGGGCGCCTCGCCCGGCCGGCGGTCACCTTCGGTCCGGCCCTCTCCGGCCGCGCCGGCCTCAACCTGCTCGTCGGCACCGCCGCCGAGATCCGCGGCACGGAAGGATTGGAGGAGCTCGGGCCGGTCACCGGCCCGCGGGTCGCGCTGCTCGGCCCGCGCGGCAGCCGCGCCCCGGTCCTCGTCGTCACCGGCACGAGCGCGGCGGAGGTGCGCCAGGCGATCGCGACGCTCGCCGCCTCCGGCGACGGCTCCGGCACGCCGGCGGGATCCCGGCTCGCCGAGCTGACCCGGGGCTACCCGGTCCGGGGCGGCGAGAGCCTGACGCTCGACCAGCTCGGCGTCGCCAGCCGCGAGTTCAACGGCCGCCTCCTGCGGGTCGGCTTCGACCTGCGCTTCCCGGCGGATTTCGTCCCGGCCGATTACGGCAAGGTGATGCTGCACCTCGCCGGCGGCTACGCCGCCGGGCTCGAGCCGAGCGCCCGGATCGTCGTCGACATCAACGGCCGCAACGCCGCCAGCGTGCCCCTGCCCTACAGCCGCGGCGAGGTGTTCACCGACAGCGCGATCCCGCTCCCCTTGAGCCTGTGGCGGCCGGGCCTCAACCGGGTCGAGATCAGCGCCCAGCTGCCCACCGCCGCCGACCGGACCTGCGACACCCTCGCGCCCGGCGCCCGGCGCGCCCGCTTCCTGTTCCTCGACCGCACCCGCCTCGACGTGCCGGCGCTCGCCCGGGCGGTGCGCAGCCCCGACCTCGCCGCCGTCAAGGCCGGGGCGGTGCCGTTCGCGACACCGGGTGACCCGGCCTCCGGCCCGCGTCCCCGCCTGATCCTGCCGACCCCCGACCGCGATTCGGCCTCCGCCGCCGCGACGCTCGCGGCGCGCCTCGCCATCGCGGCCGGCCGGGTGATCGACTTCGCGCTCGGCAGCGACGAGCGCGAGGCGGGCGGCGCCCGCCTCGTCGTCGCCCCGATCCGCGCCCTCACCCCGGCGACCCTGGAGGCGGTCGGCCTCGATCCGGCCCAGGTGCGGGCGATCTGGGAGGGCCGCGCCGAGACCGTCGCCACCCCCGGCCCGTTCGGGGCCGAGGGCGTCGTCACCCTCGACCGGCTGCGCCGCAACCTGCCGATGCGCTGCGCCCTGCCGGCCTTCACGACGCCCTTGCGCAATGCCGCGCCGGCCGCACCGGTCCCGGCCGCTCCCGCGACGCCGGTCGCCGCGGCGGCGGCCGCCGCTCCCGCCCCCGCCGACAGCGACGCCGACCTCGTGGCGCGCTGGGACGAGTCGGCGCGCGGCTTCGGCACCGTTCCGGCCGTGCTCGCCAATGCCTGGGAGGGCCTGTCGCGCCGGGCGGCCGACCTGCGCGACCTCGCCGCCCGGGCCGCCGGCGGCCCGGCGCCCGAGGCGGTGCCGCTCAATCCCCGCGCCTCGCTGATCGTCGCCCAAGGAGGCGGGCAAGCAAGCGGGCAAGGCAGCGGACAGGCGGGCGGCGGGGGAGCGGGCCAGGGAGTGGGCCAGGCCGCGATCCAGGCCGCGAGCCGCGACGCCGGCCGGGGCGAGGACGGCATCGTGCTGGTGACCGCCCCCAACCCCTCGATGCTGCGGGCCTCCGTCTCGTGCCTCGTCGACCCGGTGGTCTGGACCAACCTGACCGGCCAGGCCGCCTTTCTGGACGCATCCGACGGCAGCCTCACCACCGTGCAGCCGGCGCGCGTCGGGCTGATCGAGACCCAGGGCCGAGGCCTCACCAATCTGCGCCTCGTCGCGGCGGCCTGGCTCTCCCTCAATCCCGGCGCCTACGTGGCGATGACGCTGGTGATGGCGCTCTGCCTCGGCCTCGCCACGACCAGCCTGGTGCGCCAGCTCGGCAGGAGGAACACGTGAGGCGCCGGACGTCTCCCGCCGGGCAGGGTCGTCGCCCGTACGCCCGTCTTCCCGCCGGCCTTCTCCTCGCCTGGCTCCTGCCGGCCCCGCTCCTGCTGGCGCCCGCGCCGGGCCGGGCGCAGGGTCCGCAAGCCCCGCAGGGTCCGCAAGCCCCGCAGGGTCCGCAAGCCCCGCAAGCCCAAAGCCCCCAGGTGCCGCAGCCGGCGCAAGGGCAACCGGCCGAGCGCGCATCCGAGGGCGTGCAGACGGCCCAGAGCCAGGAGGCGAGCCCGGTGCCCCCCGCCACCGCCGTGCCGGGCCTGCCCCAGGCCCCCGCGGCCGAGGCGGCCGGCCGCGCCGCCGGGCCGGCGCTCGCCGGCAGCCTCGGCGACGATCCGAGCTGGCGCGCCTACCGGGCCCGGTTCGTCACCGAGAAGGGCCGGATCGTCGACACCGCCAACGGGCTCATCAGCCACAGCGAGGGCCAGGGCTACGGCATGCTGCTCGCGGTGGCGGCGGGCGACCGGGCCGCCTTCGAGCGGATCTGGGGCTGGACCCGCGCCAACCTGATGGTGCGCTCCGACGAGCTGATGGCCTGGCGCTGGGCACCGGACCACCGCCCGGCGGTCGCCGACATGAACAACGCCACCGACGGCGACATCCTGGTCGCCTGGGCGCTGACCGAGGCGGCGGAGGCCTGGGGCGAGCCGTCCTACCGCACCGCCGCGCGGCGCATCGCGGTCGAGTTCGGCCGCAAGACGATCCTGTTCCGCGATCCCCACGGCCCCCTGGTGCTGCCGGCGGTCACCGGCTTCTCGGCCCGCGACCGGGCCGACGGGCCGCTCGTCAACCTGTCCTACTGGGTCTTTCCGGCCTTCCAGCGCCTGAGCCTGGTCGCGCCCGAATACGACTGGGCCTCGGTGATCCGCAGCGGCGTCGAGATCCTGCGCCGCTCGCGCTTCGGCCCGAGCGGCCTGCCGACCGAGTGGATCTCGGCCAAAGAGGACGGCTTGCGCCCCGCCGACGGCTTCCCGCCGCTGTTCTCCTACAACGCAATCCGGATCCCGCTCTACCTCGCCTGGGCGGGCATCGGCCGGCCGGAGGATTACGCGCCGTTCCGGACCCTGTGGGGCGGGATCGACCGCGAGCGCCTGCCGATCGTCGATACCGGCGACGGGCGCCCGGTCGAGTGGCTGAGCGAACCGGGCTACACCGCGCTCCCCGCCCTCGTCGCCTGCGCGCAGGACGGCACCCCCTTCCCGGAATCCCTGCGCAGCGTGCAGGACGGGCAGAACTACTACCCGACCACGCTCCACCTCCTCGCCCTGGTGGCGGCCCGGATGCGCACTCCGTCATGCCTCAAGCCGTGACCCGCCGCCTCGTCGCGGCCGCCGCCCTCGCCCTCGCCGCGCCCGCCCTCGCCGCGCCCGCCCTTGCCCAGGCGCCCGAGGCGCCGGTCCCGCGCGTCGTCTACGGCGACGGGGCGCGCGCGCCGGCGATCATGGTCGACCCCGAGACCTCCCGCACCCCCGGCATGGTCGACGAGAGCGCGCTGCGCTACTACGCCTCGCAGAAGCAGACCGCCCGGATGAAGGCGGAGATCGCCCGCCTGAAGCGGCTCTATCCGGGCTGGAGCGAGCCGCCGGACCTCGACAGCCTGCAGCCGAGCCCGCCCGAGGAGGCCCCGCTCTGGGACCTGTTCACCGCCGGCCGCCTGCAGGACCTGCGCGCCGCGATCACGGCCCGCCGCTCCGTCGATCCGGCCTGGCAGCCCTCCGAGGAACTGGCGCGCAAGCTGCGCCGGGCCGAGTTCCGCTCCAGCGTCGCGGCGGCCTCGAGCAAGAACCCGGAGGAGATCGTCGCCCTCTACCGCGCCGATCCGGGCGCCCTCGACCCGGCCGACGTCGAGAGCATCTGGACCATCGCCGACGGCCTCGCCGCCACCGGCGCGACCGAGGACGCCTTCACGCTCTACAAGTCCGTCCTCGACGGCAACGCCGATGCGGGGGCGCGCCTCGCCACGATTCAGAAGGCGATGGCCCATCTCAAGATGGACCAGGCCGAGCGCCTGATCGCCATGGGACGGCAGGATCCGTCGGGGACTTCCGAGTTCGACCCGATCCGCCTCGACATCACCCGGGCCCGCATCGCCGCCTTCCTGCACGACGAGCCGGCCCAGACCCCGACGCTGCCCGACCTCACCGCCTTCCAGGCCTATGCCCGCAAGACCGCCGAGCCGAGCCAGACCGGGCTCCTCGGCTGGTACGCCTACAAGCGGCGCCAGTTCCGCGAGGCGCTGGAATGGTTCAAGCAGGCGATCGCCCGTGGCGGCGACGCCATGGTGGCGCACGGCCTCGCCCACACCCTGCGCGAGCTCAACATGACGCGCGAGGCCGAGGAGGTGGCGTTCGCCTGGCGCGACCGCTTCGTCGGCAACGAGCTGCTCTACATCGACCTGCTCGAGCGCAAGCTGACGCTCGCGAGCCCGCCCTTCATCGAGCCGGCCCGGATCGAGCGCTACGCCCGGGTCGTCAACGCTACCGCCTCCGGCGAGGGCGCGCAGGGGCTGGCCTGGTACGCCTACAATTCCTGCCAGTTCGATGCCGCCCTCGAGTGGTTCCAGCGGGCGGTCGCCTGGATGCCGAGCGAGAGCACGGTGTTCGGCTACGCCCTGACCCTGCAGCGGCTGAAGCGCCAGCGCCCCTACCTCGAGGTGGTCAACCGCTACGACGGGCTGTTCCCGAAGGTGGTCGAGCTGCTGTTCCGCGAGAGCCAGGGCGGACCGCCGCTGCCCTGCGCCGTGCAGGGCGCGCCCCCGCCCGCCGGCCGGGCGGCACCGGCACCGGCCGCCGCCCCGCGGCCGGAGCCCCAGGCCTCCTACGGCCGCGTGCCCCGGCCGGACGCCGCCGGCGGCCGGGCCGAGGCCGTGCCGCAGGCGGTCCAGCGCGGCGAGTTCCCCCTGGCGGTGCCCCTCGACAACCCGTTGCGCTATCCGCCCGCCGGCCTCGCCCAGGCCGCGGCGCCGGGATCTTACGCCCGCGAGCCCGCCGCGCCGGCCCCGCCGCTCGTGGCGCGCCGGGTGCCCGGGGCCGGGGCGATGCCCTACGAGCGCTACGGCTACGCGCTGCTGCCCGGCTATAACGGCCTCGACAAGCCGGAGGGGCTGGGCACGGCCCCGCCCGGCACCCTGTGGCAGGAGCAGCAGGCCGAGCGCGGCCGGTCCGCCGCCCCCGAGAGCGTCCGGTTCTCGGTGCCGGCCCGCACCACCTCGGAGCGGACGCTGCCCCCCGAGAAAGGCTATCCGTGAGCGGTCGCACCCTTGCCGGAGCCCTTGCCGGAGCTCTTGCCGGAGCTCTTGCCGGCATCCTCGCCGGCCTCATCTGGGCGGGGCCCGCCGCGGCGCAATCCGCCCCGGCCCTGCGCCTGCCCGGGGCCGGCCGGGTCGCCAGCGTGGTCGAGACGCGCCACCGCGACGGCTTCGACCAGCGCATCGCCTATGACGGCGGCGACGGGCGCAACCACGCCGAGATCGCCCTGCGCAACGAGACCGGCGACCTCCTCCTCGCCTTCCCGCCGCGGCTCGCCAAGCCGAGCGAGTTCGGCATCGCCGGGGAGATCGCGGTGCGCTTCCCCGGCGAGGCGTTGCGGGTGGTGCCGCCGCGGCGCAACGCCTACGGCCCGGTCGGCATGGCGCTCGGCGCCGATTGCCTCTACGCCTGGCAGTGGTTCGAGCGGCCGCGGCCGGGCGCGGCGACCGCCGGTCGCGACGGGCTGTTCGGCGCCGCCGACCCGACCGCGCCGCGCCGCGCCCTGTCGCTGCGGATCCGGCTCTGCCGCACCGCGCAGGCGAGCCTCGCCCAGCTCGTGGCGGCGGTCGAGCACATGACCATCGCCCTCCCGGGCGACGGTGCCGTGCGGGCGGCCGCCCCGCCGCGCCCGCGGGTCCGCCGCCGCCCGCCGAAGCCGGCGCCCCGGCCGGCCCCGGCCGAGGCCGCCCCCGCCGAATCCGTCCCCGCGTCCCGCCCGCGTCCCGCGCCGGAGCGCCCGGCGCCGCGTCCGCAGCCGCCCCGGGTCGAGCCGGCGCCTCCGCCGACCGTCCCGGTGCCCCCGGCGGCCGAGGGCGGGCGCCGCTACCTCGCCCCCCGCCCGCCGGCGGCCCGCCCGCCCGAGGCCGCGCCGGCCCCC
>NZ_LWHQ01000048.1 GCF_001653715.1 Methylobacterium platani | reverse complement strand
CGGGACGCGCCTGGCGGAAGCCGTGAAGGCGGCGGAGCGTCTGGAGGCGTCGGGCATCGGCGTGACGGTGGCGGATGCGCGGTTCGCCAAGCCGCTGGACGAGGCGCTGATCCTGGATCTCGCGGGCAGCCACGAGGTCCTGGTGACGCTGGAAGAGGGATCGGTCGGGGGTTTCGGCGCGATGGTGCTGCACCTGCTGTCGTCGCGCGGCGCGCTCGACGACGGCACGGTGCGGGTGCGGACGCTGACGCTGCCGGACAGCTACCAGGAGCACGACACGCCGGATCGGATGTACGCGGAAGCGGGCCTCGACGCGGCCGCGATCGTCAGGACCGTCGAGGCGATCCTGCCGGCGCGCGAGACGAAGCCCGCCAGCAACGTCGTCAGCGTCGCCCGGCGCCAGCGCTGAACCGGAACCGGGCCGCGTCCACCGGATGCGGCCCGGTCCAGGCTACTTGATCACCGCGCAGGCGATGCGGGCGCCCGCATTGCCGATCGGCTGCGTGGCGTGGTCGTCCTCGTTGGCGTGGATGATCAGGGCCGAGCCGTCATTGTCCTTCAGGCCGCCCTCGCCGGTCATCGGCGTGTCGCTCGACACCTCGGCATTCACCGAGCCGTCGGCATTGGCGTAGACGTTCGGCAGGTCGCCCTCGTCGGGGCCTTCCGGATTCAGCAGGCCGTGCTTGGCGTTGTCGTGATTGACGTGCGCCTTCGACTCCTGAAACTTGTCGGTGTCGGCGCAGCTGCCCACCGCGTGGAAGTGGATGCCGTGCCAGCCGGGCGGCAGGCCGCCGGGCTGGATCGTGACCCGCATCACCAGGGTGTTGGCGCCGTCCCGGAGCGCGATCTTGCCGATCGTCTCCCCCTTGTTGTTGACGATCGGCGCGTCGTAGGTCGTCGGCGCCGCCGGCTTCTCTTGAGCGGCCTTGTCCTGCGCCAGGGCCGGAGCCGCCAGGACGAGGCCCAGGGCGCTCGCGAGCACGATATGTCTCATCACGTACACTCTCCTCGTGTGTCGCCGTATAGCTAGGGCATCCGGCGCCGGCGGGGACGCCCTGCGATGGGCGAAGCGGCGACGGAAGCGGTGATACACGACCAAGGATCGCGGGCGATGACGACGGGCGAGCGGCTGCGGGCCGACCGCCTCCTGGTGGAGGCGGGCCATTTCGAGAGCCGGGCGCGGGCGCAAGGGGCGATCGAGGCCGGGCTGGTGCGGGCCGACGGCGTCGTCGTGCGCAAAGCCTCCGACCTGATCGCCCGGCATGCCGTGATCGTCGCCGAGGCGCCGCACCCCTACGTCTCCCGCGGCGGCCTCAAGCTCGCCGCCGCCCTCGACGCCTTCGCGATCGACCCGGCAGGCCGCATCTGCGTCGATGTCGGCGCCTCGACCGGCGGCTTCACCGACGTGCTGCTGCGCCGCGGCGCGGCTTTCGTCCACGCCGTCGATGTCGGCCGCTTCCAGCTCCATCCGAGCCTCGCCGGCGATCCCCGGGTCGCGGTGCGCGAGGCGACCGATGCCCGCTCGCTCGAACCCTTTCCCGAACCGCCCTCCCTCCTGGTGATCGACGTGAGCTTCATTTCCCTGCGGCTGGTCCTGCCGCCCGTGGTCCCGCTCCTGGCGCCCGGCGCCGCGCTCGCGGCTTTGATCAAGCCGCAATTCGAGGCGGGCCGGGAGCATGTCGGCCGCGGCGGTCTGGTGCGGGACGCGGGCGTGCAGGACGCGGTCTGCTCGGCGGTCCGCGATCTCGTCGCGGCGCTGGGCTTCGCGGTCCGCGGGCTGATCCCGTCGCCGATCGAGGGCGGCGACGGGAACCGGGAATTCCTGATCGGCGCGGTGCGGGAGACGGGACGATGAGCGAGACGATGGAGATCGCCCGCCTCGGCCTGCGCGGCGACGGGGTGACGGCGGACGGCGTCGTGGTGCCGGGTGCGCTGCCGGGCGAGACGGTCCGGGCGGAGCCGGAGGAGGGCACCCGCCCGCCCCGCGCCCGGCTCGACGCGGTGCTGACGGCGTCGCCCGACCGGATCACGCCGTTCTGCCCGTATTTCGGCACCTGCGGCGGCTGCGCGATCCAGCACCTCGCCGCCGCTCCCTATGCCGCGTGGAAGCGCGACCTCGTCGTCGGGGCGCTGGCGCGGGCCGGGATCGAGGCGCCGGTGGCGCCGCTCGTCGATGCCCACGGATCGGGGCGCCGCCGCATCACCCTGCACGTGCGCGCCGGCGACGGCGGGCGCCCGCCGAACGGCGGGCCGCAGGCCGGGTTCATGGCGGCGCGCAGCCACGCGCTCGTCGCCATCGACCATTGCCCGATCACCGAATCCGCCCTGCACCGCGCCCCCGAGGTCGCCCGCGTGCTCAGCCGTCCCCTCGGGGGCGGTGGCGGCAAGCCGCTCGACGTGCAGGTGACCGCCACGGCGACGGGTCTCGACGTCGACATCCGCGGCCACGGGCCGGCCTCCGAGCGGGCGCGCCAGACCCTGGTGCTGCTCGCCGGCGACCTCGACCTCGCCCGGCTCTCGCTCCACGGCGAGGTGCTGATCGCACGCCGCCCGCCGGAGATCCCGGTCGGCCGGTCCCGGCTGGTGCCGCCGGCCGGCGGCTTCCTGCAGGCCACCGCGGAGGGCGAGGCGACGCTCGCCCGCCTCGTCGTCGAGGGGGTGGCCAAGGCCAAGCGCGTGGTCGACCTGTTCTCCGGTGCCGGCGCGTTCTCGCTGGCGCTCGCGGAAGCGCACACCGTCCACGCCGTCGAGGGCGAGGAGGGAGCGCTCAAGGCCCTCGACCGCGCCTTCCGCGAGACGCCGGGCCTGCGCACCGTCACGACCGAGCGCCGCGACCTGTTCCGCCGCCCGCTCCTGGCGCCGGAGCTCGACCGGCACGACGCGGTGGTGTTCGACCCGCCGCGGGCCGGCGCCGAGGCGCAGAGCGCCCGGATCGCCGAATCGAAGGTGCCGGTGGTGGTCGGCGTCTCCTGCGACGCCGGCAGCTTCGCCCGCGACGCGGCATTGCTGGTGCGCGGCGGCTACCGCCTGGAGGCGGTGACGCCGGTCGACCAGTTCCGGCACTCGCCGCACGTCGAGATCGTCGGGGTGTTCAAGCGGCCGGGGAAGAGGCGGTAACGCCCGGCGGGCTGTCCGTCGCCGTGACGGCGCGACGGAATCGATTGCCGCCATCGTCGCTCCTGGGCCGCGCTGCGGGACCCGGGAGCCACGGACGCCCACGATTCGGAGGCGAGCGAGACGCGATCCGCAATCGTCGGTGTCGATGGATCCCTGACCCTCGTCCCCGGCGAGCCCCCGGGGCGACGAGGTGCGCGTCAGTCTTGCCGGGGCGAGCGAAACCCCGTTCTACGGTTTCCGGCTGATCGCTCCGCGATGCGGAAACGGTATCACCCCCGCGGCCAGCGGAAATCGTCCGCCCGGCCGGGCTGGGGCGGGGGCGCCACGCCGCGGGTCAGGCTGCGCTCCAGGGTATAGCCGGCCTCGCCCTCGACCCGGGGGCGGCCGTTGACGAGGGTGCCGTTCGGCGCGACCTCGTTGCGGGTCAGCGGCAGCACCGGGCCGGCGGCCGGCTTGACCGGCAAGGCCGGGATGCCCGGCGGCTCCGGCAGGCTCGGCAGCATCGCGGTGATGAGCCGGTCGATCGCCGCGTCGTCGTCGAGCTTGGGGAGGCCCGCCGCCGGGGGAGCCTCCGGGGTCAGCGTGGAGACCGCGTCCGGCAGGGCGGGGGTGCCGCCCTTCGCCTCGATCAGCCGCTTGATCTCGACATCGGCGAAATGCGCCGCCTTGCGCGCGCCGGCCTGGGTGAAGTGGACGCCGTCGGCGGTGCGCAGCTTCGCCTGCCGCCCCTCGAGATCCGGCCCGGTCGCGGCGTAGCGGTTGCTCTCGTCGACGAAGGCGGGCCAGATGTCGACGTAGACGCCGCCTGCGCGCTGCACGCGGTCGCGGGCGATCTCGTTGAGCGAGGTGATGTCGGCCGAGAGCGCCTCGCTCTTCATCGGCGGCTCGCCGACCCATACCACCGGCACCTTGCGGTCGGTGAAGACCTTCAGCAGGGCGTCGACCCGGTCGCGGTAGACGGCGCGCCAGCGCTCGCTCAACGGGTCGAGGGTCTGGTCGCCGTCGCGCAGCGGCTGGCGGTCGTTGGCGCCGACCATCACCACCGCGTAGGTCACCTTCGGGTTCGCCTTGAGGTAATCCTCCGCCGCCTTCGGCCAGTCGATCACGTCCTTGCGCACCAGGCCGCTGTCGCCCTTGGCGCGGCGGATCACCACGACGTCGGGATTGGCCTCGTAGACGGTGTCGAGGCCCTGGCCGAGGAGATCGGCGAGGGAATCGCCGAACACCGCGACCTGCACGTGCGGATCGGTCTTGGGCTTCGGGGCGGCGGGGCGCGCCACGGCCGGGGCCGGGCGGGGCTTGGGCCGCTGCACCGAGCGGCCCTCGCGGCTGTGGGCGACCTCGCGTTCGCGCTCCCGCTCGCGCCGCGGCCGCGGGGTCCGGTAGGCGCCGCGATAGGCGGGCCGGCCCGGATCCTGCGCCTGCGGCTGCGCGGCCGGGCGGTCCTCCCACGGCCAGTAGAATTGCCGCTGCGGCTCGGGGGCGGGGGCCGGCCGGTAGGCGGGCGGGCGGCGGGTGCCGTAGCCGTCGTCGTAGTATTGCGCCCGGGCGGTCTCCGGCCCGGCCAGGCCCGCGAGCAGGCCCCAGGCGAGGAGGCGCGACAGCGTCCGTCCCGTCGGCCCACCCATGCGCATCACCCCCGGCTCGTTCCGCATCCTCATCGGGAGAGTATAGCGCGGCCGCCGGCCTCTTCCCACCCGCGTACCCGATGCGCCGCTCCGTTCGGGCTCCGTCAAGGTTATGGGATGATGAAGGGCAGTGTAAAACCTCCGTTCAGCATCGCCGGAAGTCGTCGATCGGCGACGAGCCGCCCCGGCGCGACGACGACCGCGCGTTAAGCGGCGACGGCCGAGGATGGTGTCAGGCGAGCGACGGACCCGACAACACGATCGCCGCCCGACAGGCGAGTTCTTCGAATGGCCAGGACCTTACGGCGGCTGGGCTACCAGGCCGCGCTCATCGTCGCGATCGGATCGGGCGTGCTCGTGAGCCGCGGCGGCCGGGAGGCGGCGGCGGTGCCGCTCCGGCCGGCCCTCGATCCGGTGCCGATCGCCGCGCCCCTGGCGCGGCCGGTCGCCCCGGCGCCGGCGCCCGGCGTGCGGGTGGTGCTGGCGCTGCCCTGGACCAACGGCAGCGCGGCGCTGGCGAGCGAGGCCCTGGCCGCCCGCTACGGGGCCGAGCTCAGCGATTCGCGGTGACGACCGGCGACACCGCCCGGCCGAGGGAGACCCAGCGCGCGCCCTCGTCGCCCTCGCGCTTGATGTAGGTGTAGCCGGTCTTGTGCCAGGGCAGCACGGCGCTCGTCTTGTTGTCGAGGACGAGGTCGCCGCGGTCGGTGCGCAGCATCAGGACGGCGTGGCCCTCGCCCTTCTCGTCGATCACTACGGTCATCCGCATCGCGCGGCGCGGCAGCCCGGCCTGGGCCAGCAGCTTGCGCTTGAGCAGCTGGAAGTCCTCGCAATCGCCCGCGCCGTCCTCGGCGAGGTCCCAGCGGTCCGGCACGCCCCAGTGCTCCTGGTCGGTGACGGCGCGAAGGCCGGTATTGACCTGGCGGTTGATGCCGGTGACCGTCTGCCACAGCCGCGGGGTGAGGGTGACCTGGGCCGGCTCGCTCGGGTCGACGGCGCATTCGGAGGCGTAGCGGGCGCAGAACTCGGTCCAGGCCGGGACCGGCCGGGCCTCGCCGACGAAGGCCGCCGGGATGCTGACGGCGGGCAGGGCGGCCAGGGTCTGGCTGCCGGCGCCGCTCGCCGAGACGAGGAGGGCGGCGGCGACGGCCGCTGCGATTCCGATTCCATTCCGGCGACCCGCGATACACATCGACCCGCACCCGCAACCGTTAAGCTCTCGTTAACGAGTTGGTCGCACGCCGGGTCCGTCGGGGCAACGGCCGAGTTAAGAAAAGGTTAACGTGTGTTCACAGGGCCGCCGCCCGGCTCAGGCCCTCCGCAGGGACAGGGCGGCGATCGTCGAGGCGGCGAGCAGCGTCACCGCCACCGGGGCGGCCGAGCCGTCGTGCCAGGCCGCGACCGCGAGGGTGAACAGAGCGCCGAGCGCCATCTGCATGAAGCCGTAGAGGCTGGAGGCCGAGCCGGCGGCGTGGGGATCGACGTTCATCAGGCCCGCCACCGCGTTCGGCCCGAGAAGGCCGATGCCGACCGCGTAGAGCACGAGCGGCGCGAGCAGGGTCGCGACGTTGAGCGCGCCGGCGCGGTCGATCGCCAGGAGCGCCAGGGCGGCGGCGAGGCAGATGCCGTTGCCCACCCTGGCGGCGCGCAGGATCGGCACCCGGCCGGCGAGGCGCCCGGCGAGGGCGGAGCCGACCACCATCCCGGCGACCACGATCAGGCAGTCGAGCCCCACTTCCTGCGACGAGCGGCCGAGCCGGTCGACGAGGAGGAACGGCGCCACCGCCAGGAAGGCGTAGAGGCTGGTGCCGGCGCAGGCCCCGGCGATCATGTAGGCCCGGTAGGCGGGATTGCGCAGGAGCCGCAGGTAGGCACCGGCGACGGCGCCGACCCCCGGCAGCGCGACCGGCCGCCGGTTGGTCTCCGGCAGCGTCAGCACCACCAGCGCGCCGAGCCCCGCCACAACCGCGGCGAGCACCACGAACACCGCGCGCCAGCCGAAGGCACCGGCGACGAGGCCGCCGATCGCGGGCGCGAGCGCCGGGGTCAGCGTCATCGCCATGGTGAGGATCGCGATCTTGCGCGCCGCATCCGTCGCGGTCGAGACGTCCCGCACCATCGCCCGGCCGAGGACCAGCGATCCGCAGGCCCCGAGCGACTGCAGCACCCGGGCGACGATCAGCACCTCGATCGAGGTGGCGGGGATCGCGAGGAGCAGCCCCGCCAGGTAGAGCGACAGGCCGGCGATCAGCACCGGGCGCCGGCCGAACCGGTCCGAGAGCGGCCCGTAGACCAGCTGCCCGCAGGCGAGGCCGACGAGGTAGAGGGTGATCGTCAGCTGTGCGGCGACCGGCGTGGTGCCGAGATCGGCCGCGGCGGCCGCGAGCGCCGGCACGAAGATGTGCAGGGCCACCGTCCCGGTCATGGTCACGGCGACGAGGAGCGGCAGCGAGGCTTGTCCGGACGGTCCCTGTCCGGATGACGGGCCGGAACGCCCCGGTAACATCTTCATCGCTCGGGTCCGCTCACGGTCCTCGGGGCAGGTCGCGCCTGGGTCAGGCGGGGTGGCCCGCCTGTGTAAGGCGACGCCGCCCGCAGGAGGCATGCCCGTCGGGAATGGCTGGGCCCTGCCGCCGCCGCGCCGCGCTCGGGGCTCGGGGCCGCGGCTCCGCTAAAGTGCGTAAACATATCGTTCTTGTTTGTCTGCGAATGACTGCGACAATAATCTGACTTTCACGGTGCGGCGGCCGATCGGGGTGCGGGCAACGCGGCAGGCACCGGGCGCGAGGGCGGGAGATGCCGATGTCCGATGGCGTGTTCGATCGCGGCGGCTGGCCGCGGGCCTGCCGCGGCGGCGCGTCCCCCGGGAGCGTCTCGGCGCAGCGCCTGCGCAGGATCGAGGCGCTGCTCGGCGTCCCCCTCGACCCGCTCTCCGCCGCGGGGCCGGCGGAGGGCGAAGGGGGCGACGACCGGATGGAGATCGAGCGCCAGGCGATCGAGCTCCTGCGCGCCTTCGGCAGGATCACGGATCCCGCGGCCCGCCACGAGGTGCTGCGCCTCGTCCGGGCGGCGGCGCGGCCGGACCGGCTCTGACGCGCGGATCCGGCGACCGGTCCTCCCTCCGCCGTGCGACATCGCCGCCGCGCCCGGCCGCGAACCGAAGCCCCGGCGGATCGTTGCCCGCGGTCGCCGCCCGCGAGAAGCGGCCGTCCGAAGGCAGGAGACCACCGTGCTGCGCGTCCTCTCGATCGGGGTCTCGTCCCTGATCCCGCTCGTCGCCACCGCCGCCGCCGCGACGCCCTGCGCGGAGCAGATCGCCACCATCGAGCGCCGGCTCGAGAGCCCGGGAGCCAAGGCGGTGACCGGCGGCACGCCGACGGCGCAGGGCTCGCCCAAGGCCCTGGCGGCACCGCCCGCGGGCCGGCCGAGCGACCCGGCGACGGTGCCGGATGCCGGCCGGATCGCCGAGGCGCGCGGCCTCATCGACAAGGCCCGCCAGCAGGACCGCGCCGGCGACGAACGGGCCTGCGAGGACACCATGACCCGGGCCAAGGAACACATCGGCGCGCTGCCGTAGCGGCCGGCCGCGTCCCGGTCAGAACGTCTCGCGCAGGAGCCTGATCCGGTCCACCCAGGCGCGCGGCCCCAGCCCGGCCGCCGCCGCGAGGGGCCGCAGGCCCTCCTCGGCGAGGCGGCGGGCCTCCCGCGGGGTCATCGCGAAGCGGCTGCGGAACGAGCGGCTGAAATGGCTCTCGCTGCTGAAGCCGCTGCGATGGGCGATCTGCGCGATGCTGGCCGGCCGGCGATCGGGCCGGCTCAGGGCGATGAAGGCCCGGTCGAGCCGGCGCCCGGCGATATAGGCCATGACGCCGCCGTCGAAGCCGAACAGCCGGTACAGGGTGGCGCGCGACACCCGGCAGGCCGCGGCGATGCCGGCGGGGCTCAGGGCCGGGTCGTCGAGATGCCGGTCGATATAGGTGCAGATCCGCTCATGCACGCTGGCGCCGGCGGCGGCGCGCACGAGCGGGTCGGCCTCGCGCAGGTCGCTGCCGGCGAGGAGCAGGCAGAGCGCCTCGAGGGCGCTGCCGGCCTCCCGGGGGGAGAGCGCGTCGGCATGCCGGGCGAGGCTCCCCATGTGGCCGCCGATCAGCGCCGCGAGCGCGCTCGACCGGCCGATCGAGCGGCCGTGGAGGTCGTGCGAGCCGGCGATCGACAGCCGGTCCCGCGGCATCACCAGGGTCACGTTGGCGAAGTCCGTCGCCCGGGTGCGCAGGGTGCGGTTGAGGTCGAGGATGTTGACGTCGCCGGCCTCGACGGCGACCGTCCTGTCGCCGCACAGGCCCTCGAACCCGCCGCTGACGTAGTGCTGGATCACGACGTGGTCCCAGCCGACGCTGCGCACGTCGTCCATCGTGCGCTCGAAGGACTGCGCGCACGAACTGGTCTCGACCAGGAGCGCGTCGGCGATCGGCGCGGCCTTCGCCTCGGCCCGGAAGGTCGCGGCGGCCTCCGCCTCGAGGCTCGGGCGGAAGAGCGGCTGCACCAGATCGTGCCAGACGGCGAATTGAGCTTGGGCGGCGAGCCGCGCCAGCCGGAAATCCGTCACCGCGTCGTCCGCCCGCTCCGCCATCGCGCCAGCATCCGTCGCCCCGGGGCCGCCCGTCCGCTCGGCACCGCTCGGACCGGGCGCAGCGCGCGTGCCGGGCGGCCGGAACGAGCGCTCGGCGGGCACGGATCCCCTGCCGCCATCATTCGTCGTCGAGCGATGCGCGAACCGCCTTCGACCGTCAAGCCGCCCCCCGGGATCGCCCGCGCCCTGCGTGATCGAGCGGGCGCCGGTCGTGCCGGACGGATCGCCGTCGCGCGCGACGGGCCAGCCGACAGCGGCTCCGAGGGCCCGGCGGAGCGAGGCCCGCCGATTTGAGACGGCCGCACATGTCTTTGAGACGCCGGCCGTCCCCGCGGCGACCCGCGCCCCGGCCGTCGTGCTATGACGCGGCCGAGCTTCTTCTCAACGACGAGTCGTCTCGCCATGGTCGGACCGGGTTCCGGACATCTGCCGCGGAAGACCTGGGGCGACCGGCCCGGTCTTGCCGGGCGATGCGTGTCCTTCGCCCTGGCCTGCGCGCTGGCGCTCGCCATCACCCTGGTGATGGCGGTGCCGCTGCTCACGGTGCCCTGAGGCGTCCGGGGTCGCGGGGCCTCACGCGCCCGGGCGCGTCGCGATCCAGACCACGTGCGGCGTCCGCCCCGGGCGCTCGGAGCGGATGCGATGCTCCGCGACGGCAAAGCCGGTGCGCTGCAGCCGGGCCTTGAACTTGCGGTCCGGACAGCCGGACCAGACGGCGAGCCGCCCGCCCGGGCGCAGGCTCCAGCGCGCCCGCTTGAGCCCCCAGACGTCGTAGAGCCGGTCGTTCCCCCGGCTGACAAGGCCGCGCGGGCCGTTGTCGACATCGAGCAGGATGGCGTCCCAGGCCTCCGGCCCGGACTGGATCACCCGGTTGACGTCGCCCTCGCGGATCTCGACCCGCGGGTCGTCGAGGCAGTCGCCGAAGATGGGGGCGAGGGGACCGCGGGCCCAGGCCACCACGGCCGGCACCAGCTCCGCCACCACCACACGCGCCTGCGGCCCGAGCACCGCGAGCGCCGCGCGCAGGGTGAAGCCCATGCCGAGCCCGCCGATCAGCACCCGCGGCGCCGGATGGTCGCGCAGGGCCCCGCAGGCGAGCAGCGCGAGCTCGCGCTCCGAACCGCTGCGATGGCTGCCCATCAGCTCCATGCCGTCGACGACGATCAGGTGCTCGTCGTCGCGCCGCACCAGGCGCAGGGCGCCGGTCGTCCCGGGAATCGGGCCGGTGTCGAGTTCGGTCCAGGAGGCCAGCCGCGCCGCTTCGGACGCACCGGGCGCGAGGGAACGCCGCATCGGTCACACGCTCTGTCGGGGGAGGGGGACGTGCCGACGGCCTCGCCGGGCGGGGCGTCTCGTCCGTTCGATCATCGAGGGGAGTGGTGCCGCAAGAGGGATTCGAACCCCCGACCCCCTCATTACGAATGAGGTGCTCTACCAGCTGAGCTATTGCGGCGCCGACCGAGCCGGCTGAACCGGCGATCGATGGGCGACCTCATACCTGCGCCGCACCGGCTTGGCAAGCGCGCTCGGCGCGCGGACTGGCCGATCAGCGCTCGGCGCGCCGAGTGGCCGATCAGCGCCGGGCGCACCGAGCGGCGGGCACGGGCCGGAGGCGGGGGGCGGCGGGCCGCAGACCGCCGGTGCAGGGCTCGCCGGCCCGCTCCGGCGCCCGGGGCGCTTGACGCGGGGGCGTCGAATCCCGACCATGATGAGCCGAAATATCTCAATCTCCCCAATGCCCCTGATCGCCCGCCTTCGCGCCTACGCCGCCGAGATGTTCGGCGCGCCCGCCTCGCCGCCCGATGCCGGGGACGAGCAGCACCTCGCCGCCGCGGCCCTGCTCGTCCACGTGGCGCGGGTCGACGGAACCCTCGCGGCCGTGGAGCGCGACCGTCTCGCGCGCCTGCTGACGCATCGCTTCGCCACGACCGAGGCGCAGGCGAGGGCGCTGATCGCGCGCGCCATCAGCTTCGACGACGAGACCCGCGACGTGGCCGAGCTCGTCGAGATGATCGGCCGCGACGTCCCGGAGGAGGAGCGGCGCGGGCTGCTCGGCCTCGCCTGGGCGGTCGCCGCCGCCGACGGGCAGGTGCACGAATTCGAGGACGACCTCGTCTGGCGCCTCGGCCAGCTCCTCGGCTTCGACGACGCGGCGATCACCGCCACCCGGGCGGTCGCCCTGGCGGGGCTGCCGGCGCAGCAGGTGCCGGCCCGATGACTCTCGCGACGACGCGACCGCGCGACGGGGTGCAGCCCGAGCGCCGGCCCGTGCTGCTGGTCCTGCACCAGGAGCAATCGACCCCCGGTCGCCTCGGCCGGCTGTTCCTGGAGCGCGGCCACGCCCTCGACATCCGCCGCCCCCGGTACGGCGACCCGCTGCCGGAGACCCTGCACGACCATGCCGGCGCGGTGATCTTCGGCGGGCCGATGAGCGCCAACGACGGCGACGCCTTCGTGCGCGAGGAGATCGACTGGATCCGGGTCGCCTTGCGCGAGGAGCGGCCGTTCCTCGGCCTGTGCCTGGGCGCGCAGATGCTGGCGAAGTGCCTCGGCGCCACGGTCTGCGCCCATCCGGAGGGACGGGCCGAGATCGGTTACTATCCGCTCCTGCCGACCGTGGCGGGGGAGGAGTTCGCGGGCGAGATCGGCCAGCCCTGGCCGTCCCACGTCTATCACTGGCACCGCGAGGGCTTCACCTGCCCGGCCGGGGCCGAGACGCTCGCCACCGGCGACGACTTCCCCACCCAGGCGATCCGGGTCGGGCCCTCGGCCTTCGGCCTCCAGTTCCATCCCGAGGTCACCCACGCCATGATCTGCCGCTGGACCGTGCGGGCGGCCGAGCGCCTGCGCCTGCCCGGTGCGCAGGACCGGGCGCGCCAGATCGAGGGCCGGCTGATGCATGACGGCCGCGTCGCGGCCTGGCTCGACGCCTTCCTCGACCATTGGCTCGCCGGAACGGCCGCGACGGCGGAGGCCGTCGCGGCGTCATGATCCTCAGCCTGACCCTGCTGCTCCTGTGCCAGCTCGCCGGCGAGATCCTCGCCCGCACCTTCGCGCTCCCGGTCCCCGGCCCGGTGATCGGCATGGCGCTGCTCCTCGGGGTGCTCGGCCTGCGCGACCGCCGGCCCGGCGGCCTGCCGGCGCCGCTCACCGACGGCACGCTGGAGCGCACCGGCAAGGGGCTGCTCGCCCATCTGTCGCTGCTGTTCGTGCCGGCCGGGGCCGGCGTGATCGGGCGGCTCGACGTGCTGGCCGCCCACGGCCCGGCGCTGGCAGTGGCCCTGGTGGTCTCGACGGCGCTCGCGCTCGTCGCGACCGTCTATACCTTCTCGTTCGTCGCGAGGCGGACCGGGCGATGAGCGGCGACTTCGCCCTCTGGGTGTTCCTGTCGCGCACGCCGCTCTTGTGGCTCACCGTGACGCTCACGGCCTACGTGATCGCCGACCGGGTCTCCGCCGCCACCGGCCGCCACCCGCTGGCGAACCCGGTGCTGCACGCGATCTGGATGGTCGGCCTGGTGCTGGTCGTGACCCGCACGCCCTACGCGGTCTATTTCGAGGGCGCGCAGTTCGTGCACTTCCTGCTCGGCCCCGCCACGGTCGCGCTCGCGATCCCGCTCTACGAGCACCGCAAGACGGTGACGCGGGTCCTGCTGCCGATGCTGGCCGCCCTCGTGGTCGGCTCGACCGTGGCCCTCGTCGCCGGCATCGGCACGGCGAAGCTCCTCGGCGTGCCGGACGCGATCCTGGTCGCGCTCGCGCCGAAATCCGTCACCGCCAGCGTCGCGATGGGCATCACCTCGGCGCTCGGCGGCGACCCGACGCTGACCGCCGTCCTGGTGATCCTCACCGGCATCCTCGGCGCCATCATGGTAACGCCGCTCCTCGACCGCCTCGGCATCAAGGATTACCGCGCCCGCGGCTTCGCGGTGGGGCTTGCCGCCCACGGCATCGGCACCGCCCGCGCCTTCCAGGTCAGCGAGGTCGCCGGCACCTTCGCGGGCATCGCCATGGGGCTCAACGCCTTTTTGACCGCGGTGCTCGTGCCGGTGGCCCTGGCGCTGCTGCGGTAGGATCACGCCCGGTCCGGCCCCCGACGGGCGCGGCCCGCCCGGGCGGGGATGCATTAAAAAATCGTAACGCTGCGAATGCCGGAATCAGGACGAGAGCCTGAAACCGGGAAGATCTTCGGTCATTGATACGGTGCGGCGATCATCGCGACGCTGCGGAACCTGAGGAACGATACTCTATCCGGGAGCCGATGAGATGACGAATCCTGGCGATTTTCGCGAGGCCATCCTGGCCCTGACCGTTCTGGGAGGCGGTGCCTTCGCGGTCGAGCAGTATATCCGGCAGAGGGTGTGGCCGCGGCCGCCGTCGGAGGGCACCGAGGGCGGGGATCGCGCATCACCGGCCCGCGCGGTGAAGCCGCGGGCCTCACACGCCTGAGCGGAGCCGAAATCCGCATTGCGCAGCAATCGATCGGATTTCGCATGAGGCCCGCCGTCGCGGGAAGGCCGGCTTCCGTCCTCACGACGGGTCGGTCGCGCCCCGCAGGGCGCCGACGAGGTGGAGCGAGCCGGTGACCAGGAGCCAGCCGCCGCGGCGGGCCGCGAGGTCCGCCGCCCGGGCGAGGGCGGCGTCCGGCATCGCGACCGCCTCGGCCTCCACCCCTTCCGCGGCGGCGAGCGCCCGGAGCGCGGCGGCGGCGTGCCCGCGCCGTTCCGGCATCTCGGTCGCGACCACATAGCCCGCGTGCCGGGCGAGCACCGCCAGGAAGCCGGCCGCATCCTTGTCGCCCGCGAGCGCCACGAGGGCGGTACAGGGCCCGGCGAGATCCGGGTCGCGGCCGAGGTCGCGCATCACCGCCGCGAGGTTGAACGGAACGTGGGCGCCGTCGAGCACCACCGGCACCGGGCCGTGGGCGGTGCGGAGCGCGCGGCGTTCGAGCCGTCCCGGCAGGACTGCGCCAGCGCGGGCCGCGGCGTCGAGCAGCCCGGCGCCGAGCGGGGATCCGTCGCGGCCCCGCGCCCCGCCCGCGCCGAGATAGCCGAGGACGAGGCCGGCGAGGCCGGCATTCTCCTGCGCGATCGATCCGCCCGGCGCGGGCGGCCGCAGCACCGGGCAGCCGAGGGCAGCCGCGCGGGCGGCCAGGACGGCGCCGGCCTCGTCGTCCGGGGGCAGGGTGGTGACGAGGCCGGCGCCGGGCTTGAGGATGCCGACCTTCTCGGCGGCGATCGCCGCGCGGGTGTCGCCGAGGATCTCGGTGTGCTCGAGCCCGATATTGGTGACGACCGCCACCGCGCCGTCGACCGCGTTGGTCGAATCGAGGCGCCCGCCGAGCCCGACCTCGATCACCGCCCAGTCGAGCCCGGCCTCGCCGAAGACCGCCAGGGCGGCGGCGGTCAGCACGTCGAACCAGGTCGCGTCGGCGCCCGCCGTGTCGTCGCGCCGCGCCGCCTCGTGGGCGTCGAGGGCCCGGGCCAGCGCCCGGGCGAGCACCGCCTCCCCCACCGGCCGGCCCTGGAGGCAGACCCGTTCGACGACGGATTCGACGTGGGGCGAGGCGTAGCACCCGACCCGCAGGCCCGCCCGCATCAGCCCGGCCTCGATCAGCGCGCAGACCGAGCCCTTGCCCTTGGTGCCGGCGACATGGATCACCCGCAGGGACGCCTGCGGCTCGCCGAGGCGGTGGAGCAGGTCGCGCATCGGGGCGAGCCCGACCCGCATCCCGCCCCGCGGCCGCTTCTCCCAGTCGGTCAGGCGGTCGAGGCGATCGAGCACCTCCGGCAGGGACGGGGCGGCGTGGACGGCGGTCATGGGTCACCCGTGGTCGGCGCGGGAAGGGTGCCCAGGCGAGCGGCGGTCCGGATGCCCGCGCTCCCCGGTGGTCGACCCCACCTTGAACCTCGCCAGTCACGCGGACAGCCCCCCATAAGAGACGAGCCGGCGCGCGGCAACGGGGGCCTCCCCGGGGAGCGGCCGCATCGGCAGCGCCGAGAATCCGTGCCCGTCGAATCCCTGCCCGTGAATTCCTGCCCGTGAATCCCTGCTCGCTTGTGCCCCGCCCCAGGGGCGGCTACTCACCCTTCCTCCGCCACCCGCCAGGATCGCCCGCCGCCTTGCCCGCCCGCCTCGACGCCATCGACTGGGCGATCCTCCGGGAGCTGCAGGCCGACGGCTCCATCACCAACGTCGAGCTGGCCCGGCGCGTCGGCCTGTCGGCGCCGCCCTGCCTGCGCCGGGTCCGGGCGCTGGAGGAAGCCGGCATCATCCGCGGCTACCGGGCGCTCCTCGAGCCGAAGGCGCTGGGCTACGAGGTCGCTTGCTTCGCCATGGTGCAGCTCGCCGCCCAGGGCCAGGCGGAGCTCGCGGCCTTCGCGGCGGAGATGCGCGGCTGGCCGCTGGTGCGCGAGTGCTGGACCCTCTCGGGCGAGACCGACTTCCTGCTCAAGTGCGTCGCGCCCAATCTCGGCGCGTTCCAGCAGCTCGTCGGCCACCTCACCGGCCTGCCTAACGTCCGCACGGTGCGCACCGCCCTCGCCATCGAGCAGATCAAGGACGAGCCGATCGCTCCCCTCGACGGCGGCGCGCCGGAGGCGTGACGCCGCCCCGGGGGGCGTACTTTTTAACTGTCAAAACCTGATCTTCGCACCAGTCATGCGCTAAATGGAGGCTGCGGAGTGCGGGAACCCGTGCGGTCGAGGCGCCGGTCGACACAATCCACGCGGCGCGAGCCGACAAATGAATGAAACTCCAAGTTGCCGGATCGAGGTCCGGAACAGCGACCGGAGGGTGCAGGCCCGCCGCTGATACTCGCGATTATTGCCGTTGCACCACGACCACAGGATGTCGATGCCAGAGAGCCACGCGACCGTCCCGCCGAAACGGCATCCGGCTGGGCCCCGGGCCGTGCCGCCCCGCCTCGCCTCCGCGCCCCCGCGCGACGCGGTGAGCCTCTTCGCCGAGCCGATCGCCTGCGCGGCGAGCCGTCCGGACGATCCGCTGCCGGTCACCCAAACCCTCTATCGCACGCCGGACGGGCGCTACGTGATCCGGACCTGCCTGCGTCTCGGCCCGGAGGCCGCCGCGGAGGCCTGCGACGTGATGGTCTATGCCGACGAGGCCGCCCTGCGCGAAGCCCTGTCGGCCGGCGACGACGGCCTCGACCGGGCGCTGCTCGCGGCGGCGGGGCTCGACCGGGATCGGGCGTGAGCGGGCAGGGGAGCGATCCTTCGGCGTTTCATACCCTCGCGCCTTGGCATCGACACGTCGATGCCAAGGCGTCCGGCGCATCAGCGCCGACGCGGGGACAGGGAAACCTTGCGGGCTTAGCCAGCGCCTTCGAACGGATCCATTCGAAGGCGCGGCGGTATCACAGCACCGCCGCGAGCCCGGCCCGGTACGCCTCGACCGCGCGCGCCAGCGAGACCTCCGGCAGCGCCGCCTCGGCCGCCGCACGCAGGCGCCCCCGCCGGTCGGGATCGTCGAGGAGGGCCAGGGTGGTGCGGGCCCAGTCGGCGACGTCGAGCGGCCGCACCACGCCGCAGCCCCGCGCCTCCAGCAGTTCGCGGGCGGCGCCGGAATGCGGCGAGGCCAGGACCGCCGCCCCGCTCTGCAGCGCCTCGTTGACGACGATCCCCCAGACGTCGCCGCGGCTCGGAAACAGCAGGAGCCGCGCCGAGGCGTGGGCCTCGGCCAGCGCCGCCTGGCCGAGATAGCCGTCGAACCGGGCCGGGATCCCGGCCTCCGCGAGGCGCGCCGTCATCTCCGCCCGCAGCGGCCCGTCGCCCGCCACCCGCACCCGCAGGGGCCGGCCGGCGGCAGCGCAGGCCCGCATCACGTCGGTGAAGAAGCGTGCGCCCTTCACCTCCTCGTTGAGGATGCCGCAGAACAGGACGTCGTAGGGCCGGGCCTCCGGCGCCGGCAGCGGCGGCCGCGCCTCCCAGGCCGGGAACAGGGGCGCGCGAAACACCCGCTCGCCCGGCAGCCCGTAGGAGGCGAGCAGCGTCCGGCTGCCGGCGCTCGGCGCGAGGCCGAAGGCGGCGCCCGGCACGATCGCCCGGCGCAAGCCCCGGTGCGCCGGCGAGCGCGCGCCCGGATCGGTCTCCGGCACGCCGTCGGTCCGGATCCCGTAGGGGATCCGCAGGGTCCTGGCCGCCAGGGCCGCCATCGCCATGGTGGGCGAGAAGTCGTTGAGGATGACGGCGGCCGGCCTCGAGCCCGCGAGGCGCGGCACCACGCTCGGATTGACGTACAGGTTGCGCACCGCGTCGCGGTGCCAGCGCAGGCCCGGCAGCACCGCGAAGCCGTAGCCGTCCGCGGCCGCGAGCTCCCACTGGCGCGCCGGCTCCCGGGCCGCGCAGGCGAGCACGGTCAGCGGCCGGTCGAGGGCGGCGGCGAGCGCCCGGTACAGCACCTGCGTGTAGGGGGCGAGCGCCCCGGTCACCACGACGACCGGGCGCTCACCGTCGCGCAAGGCGGGCTCCCATCAGGGCGTCGAGCTCGTGCAGCGGCCATTCCGGCTCGAGGACGTGGCGCGGCATCGCGGCGAGGTCCGCGGCGGTCGTGGCGACGCCGCGGCGGGTGGTGAAGAAGGTGGCGTAGCCGTGGGACAGGGCGAGGTCCGGATCGCGCCCGGGCCGGTAGTCGCGCTCCGCCACGCCCCACGGGCAGGCGAAGTGCCGGACCGGCCGGCCGAGGGCGGCCTCCAGGGCATCGCGCGAGCCGGCGATCTCCCGCGCGGCGGCGGCGTCACTGATCGTCGCGATGCGGGCGTGGCCCAGGCTGTGTGAGCCGACCTCCATCCCGGCGGCGAGCCAGGCCGCGACGAGGGTGCGGTCGGCGTAGGGGCCGGGCGGGCTGTCCGGCGGCGCGTCGAGCCAGTCGGCGACAAGGAACAGGATGCCCGGCACGCCGGCCTCGCGCAGCACCGGCAGGGCGACCTCGACCGTGTCGGCGTAGCCGTCGTCGAAGGTGACGAGGAAACGGCGCTCGCGCATCGCCTCGCCCGCCCGCAGGAGCGCCACGGCCTCGTCGGCGCCGACGAAGCGGCCGTGGCGCTGCAGGAACGCGATCTGCGCCGCGAATCCGGCCCGGTGGCGCTCCGGCACGTGGTGGTAGCACAGGGTGTAGAGCCCCGGCGGCGCGTGCGCGAGGCGGCGCAGCCGCGCCAGCGCCCGCAGCAGCAGCGCCCGGACCACGGGATGGTCGCGGGCGAGGGTCTTGAAGGGTTGCAGCATCCCACCCCCGTTGCCAGAGCGCCGTCCCCCGACGGTGGGGCCGCTCCGGCGCGGGGACAAGCCGAGACGACAACGTAGATCCCGGCCGATCGCGGCGTGGTCTCCCGGGCGTCCGGGACACCATCGCGGTGCAGGCCTAACGAAGGCTTGCGATACGAGGACTTGCGATACGACGCGCGACGTTCGCGCCGCCGGGCATCCCCGACGACGGTGCGCTCCTTGCCTCGACGGCCGGGCGGCGGCGCGGGCTGTCGCATCCTGGCACGGGGAGCCCATGACCGGTACCAACCATGAGACGGGATTGCGGGTCGTGCCCGTGGCCGATGTGCCGGCCTGGGACGAGGCGGTGTGGGCGCAGGGCCGCGGCACCATCTTCTCCGCCTCCGGCTGGGGCACCTACAAGGCGCGCCGCGGCGCTGCGATCGCGCGGCTGAGCGTCGTCGACGAGGCCGGCGACCTCCTCGGCCTGGCGCAGGTCCAGACCCGGCGCCGCGGCCCGGCCCGTCAGCTCTACGTCCAGGGCGGTCCGCTCCTCACCGACAAGGGCGAGCGCCAGGGCGAGGCGGTGACGCGCGCGCTCCTCGCCCATCTGGCGCTGAGGCCGCTCGACCTCGCGGTGGTGGATTTCGCCCGCGCCGAGAGCCCGGGGGCGGTGCTCGGCCTGCTCGCCACCGGCTTCCGGCCGGTGACGACGGCCGCCCGCCACACCCTCGAGGTCGACCTCACCCGCGGGCTCGACGCGATCCAGGCCGAGATGGAGCCGCGCTGGCGCAAGGCCCTGCGCAAGGCCGAGCGCAACGCAGGCCTCACCGCGCGCTTCCTCGACGATCCGGCCGAGCGGCTCGCCGCCTTCGACGCCTTCGCGACGATGTACGACGCCCTGAAGACCCGGAAGGGCTTTTCCAACGACTTCGACGCCGCCGCCTACCGCGACCTCGCGGCGGGCGATCCGCGCCACGTCATCCTGGAGATCCGCGAAGGCGACGAGCCGTGCCTGGTGCGCATCGCGCATCTCAGCCGCGACCGCTTCACCGATTTCTTCACCGCCTCGACCGAGCGCGCCAAGGCGAACGCCGCCGCCTACCTGGCGGTATGGAGCTTCCTGCGCCGCGGGGCCGAGGCGGGCTGCCGGGTGTTCGACTTCGGCGGGATCGACCCGGCGAACAACCGCGGCGTCTACGACTTCAAGCGCGGCCTGACCCGCGCCGTCGCCGCGAGCGGCCCGCTCTGGCTCTACGGCCGCCACCGCCTCGTCACCGCGGCGGCCGGCGCGATGCTCGCCCGGTGAGGATGTCCGCGCTCCTCACGCGCCTGCGCGGGCCGGCCCTGCTCTCGCTCCTCGACCAGGGGGCGGTGAGCGGCTTCGGCTTCCTCGCCGGCATCGCGGCGGCCCGCCTGATCGACATGGAGGGGTTCGGGCGCTTCGCCCTGGTGCTCATCGTGGCGGGCTTCGCGCAGGGGCTGCACAACGCCCTCGTCACCGCGCCGCTGATGACGCTCGCCGGCAGCGTGCGCAGCCCGTCGCGCTACGCCGCCGCGGTCGGGGCCGGCGCCCTGGTGCTGGCGGCCGGCCTGGCGCTCGGCGTCGCCGGGGCGCTCGCCCTGTACTTCTCCTGGCGCGGCGAGCCGGTGCCGGTCGACCTCGTCACCGCCGCCGGCGCGCTCACCCTGGCGCAGAACCTCCAGCTCACCGCCCGGCGGCTGCTCTTCGCCTATGGCGGCGGCGGCCGGGCGCTCGCCATGGACCTCGCCCGGGCGGCGTCCTTCCCGCTCGCGGTCGCGGCCCTGTGGGCCCTCGGGATCCCGCTGAACGCCGCGCGCCTCGTCGAGCTTCTCGCCCTCACCGCCGTGCTCACCACCCTGCCGGTCCTCGTCGGCCGCGCCGTGGAGCCCGGGCGCCGGCGCCTCGCCGTCACCAGCCTGCGCCACTGGCAGATGGCGCGCTGGCTGCTGCCGGTCGTCCTCGTCACCTTCGGGCAGGAGCAGCTGGTCTGGATCCTCGCCGGCGGCGCGCTCGGCGAGGAGGCGCTCGGGGGTCTGCGGGCGGCGCAGTACCTCGTCGGCATCGTGCTGCTGATGCTCGCCGCCACCGAGAACGTGGTGCCGACCGGCGCCGGGCGCGCCTACGACCAGGGCGGCGAGCCGGCCTTGCGGTCCTACCTCGTCTCCGTCACCCGCCGCCTCGGCCTCCCGGTCGGATTCCTCCTCGCCGTCGTGGCGGTGCCGGCCGATCTCTGGCTGCGCCTCGTCTTCGGCGCGCCCTACGAGCCCTACGCGCCCTGCCTCCGCTGGCTGGCGCTCGGCGTGGTGTTCATCTTCCTGCGGGACATGGTGGCGCAGATCTTCCGGGCGCGGCGGCGCACCGACGTGATCTTCCGCGCCTTCGCGGTCAGCTTCGCGGTGTCGCTGGCGCTGGTCCAGCCCTTGATCGGCCGCTACGGCGCCGCGGGTGCGGCCGCCGTGGTGACGATCGCGCACGGCGCCTCTCTCCTCGCCCTGCTCGCCGCCCTCGGGCGGACCACCCCGTCCAGGACGACAGCAACCCGGGCGGAGGCCCCTTAGGCGATGCTGAACGCCCTGATCGCGGTCGCGGTCGCGACCTGGTTCGCGGTGGCCTACCCGGTCCTGCGCCGGCGGCTCGCCGTGCGGATCCCCTCCGGCGGCGCGCCGCTGGCCTGGCCGCTCGCCCTGGTGGTGGTGTTCGCCTTCATGCCCCTCGTGTTCACGGTGCCGCGCGAGGACGGCAACGCCGTGCTGGAGCAGGGGCTGACGGCCTCGAACGTCGTCACCATCGTGCTCACCGGCCTCACCGCCCTCTATCTCGGGGTGAAGATCGCCGCCGACCGGCGCATCCTGCTCCTGCCCTTCGCGATGCCCTACCTGCCGTTCACGATGATGGTCGGCGTGAACGGGCTCAGCGCCGCCTGGTCGATCGTCCCGGCCTACACGCTCTACCGCACCGCCGAGCTGGCGGTGTTCACCCTGGCTTCGATCCTGATCTTCGACCGGCCCGACATCCGGCATCGCCTCGCCGACATCCTGGCGATCGTGACGCTCGCCTGGCTCGTCTCGGTGACGCCGGAGATCCTCCAGAGCCTCGCCGCCGGCATCGTGTTCTCCTCGGCCAAGAACAACATGATGCCGCTCGTCTGCGCGCTCCTCGGCTTCGCGGCGTGGTTCGGGCCGCCGAACCGCCGGCGCGGCCGCTACCTGCTGCTCGCGGCCGTCGGCTTCGTCATCGCGGGGTCGGCCGCCTCGACGGGAGCGCTGATCGCGGTCGGCCCGGCCCTGATGATCGCCTCGCGCCGCCCGGGGGTGCGCGTCGCCGGGGTGATCCTGGCGCTCGCCTCGATCGTGGTATTCCTGTTCCTGATGGTCGGGCTGTCGACCTTCCCGGCGCTCCTCGACGCCCTCTCGGTGATCCTCCAGAAGCCGCGCGAGGAGCTCGCCAACGCCACCGGGCGCGGCACCTTCTGGCCGACCTTCATCGCGGCGACGCGCGACCACCTGCTCGGCTCCGGCTTCTCGGCGGCGGACCGCTTCGTGCAACTCCTGATCCCGACGACGGAGCTCGCCGACGAGCTCGGCCGCGACGCGGTGTTCATCACGAGCTCCCACAACATGTTCCTGAGCGCCTGGGCCGGCACCGGGCTCGTGGGCCTCGGCTTCGCGCTCCTCACCCTGATCGAGCCGGTCCGCTTCGCGGCCTGCGCCGACCGCGGCACCCGCCGCATCGTCGCCTGCCTGATCCTGATGCTGGCCCTCAACGGGATGACGACCCCCGGCCTGTTCCAGGACTGGAACGTCAACGTGCTGGCCTACGTCGCGGTGCTCGCCCTCGCCCGGGCGGCGCGGCGGGAGGCCGAGGCCCGGACCGGGATCGACCCGACGACGCGGTGGGCCGACGCCGCCCCGTCCTGTCGCGAGACGGGGCAGGCTTGGCCCGCGGCTTGAACCCCGTGGGTCAGATGGCAGGTCGTCCGCTCCGGTCGTCCCGGAACGGACCATCTCCGACCCGTAACGAGAACCCTCCGGGAGCCTTGGGCACGTCATGACCATGGTCGAGAATGTCCGGAACGGGCTTTTGATCGGCGCGAGCCCGCGCGGCGGCGAGGAGGGGCGCGAGCCCTGGTTCCTGGACCCGCGCGAGATCCTGCGCACGGTGCGCCTGCGCTGGCTCACCGTCCTGCTGCCCGTCCTCCTGTTCCTCGCCGCCGCCGCGGCCTTCACGCACGCGGTCCCGCCGCAATACGCCGCCTCGACCCAGATCCTGATCGACCCGCGCGGCCTGCAGGTGGTCAAGGACGGCCTGAGCCCGCCCGATCAGGCGAGCGACGCGAGCCTGCTCCTCGTCGACAGCCAGCTCCGGGTGCTGACCTCCGACGACGTGCTCGGCCGGGTCGTCGACCGCTTCGACCTCGCCCAGGATCCCGAGTTCCAGGGCCGCGAGACCCTGATCGGCGCGATCAAGGCGGCGATCGCGCGGCTGACCGGCCGCACCGAGGCGCCGGCCGATCCGCGGCTGACCGCCTTGCGGGCCCTGCGCGACCGGGTCGGGGCGCGGCGCCTTGAGCGCAGCTTCGTGGTCGAGCTCGGGGTGACCTCGGACGACCGCGACAAGGCCGCCCGCCTCGCCCGCGGCATCGCCGAGACCTATCTCGCCCGCGACGCCGCGACCCGTTCGGACACCACGCGCCGGGCCGGCGAGGCGATCGAGGGCCGGCTGGCGGAGCTCCGCGACGCCCTGCGCCGGGCCGAGGACAAGGCGCAAGCCTACCGCGCCAGGCACAACCTCGTCGGCACCCGCGCCCAGCTCGTCAGCGAGCAGCAGCTGACCCAGCTCAGCGACCAGCTCGGCGCCGCCCGTGCCAAGGCCCTCGATGCCGGCGCGCGGATGCGCCAGGTCGAAGGCGTGATCGCCGGCGGGCGCTTCGATTCCGCCAACGAGATCGTCACGAACCCGACCATCACGGCCCTGCGCGGGCAGCTCGCGGGAATCGAGCGCCTGCGCGCCGATGCCGAGGAGACCCTGGGCAAGCGCCATCCGAGCTACATGGCGGCCGTGGTGCAGGAGAGGGCACTGCGCCAGGCGATCGAGGCCGAGATCCGCCGCATCGCCGCGGCGAGCCGCAACGAGTACCAGGCCGCGCTCGCCAGCGCCCGCACGCTCGCCGACACGCTGGAGCGGCGCAAGGCCGACGCCCTCAAGGTCGGCGACGACTTCGTGCAGCTGCGCGAGCTCGAGCGCCAGGTCGAGGCGAGCCGGGCGGTCTACGAGGCCTTCCTGGTCCGCGCCCGCGAGCTGCAGGAGCAGCAGCGCCTCGACACCTCGGCCTCGCGGATCATCTCGCCGGCCTCGCCGCCGGAGAAGCGCCTGGGGCCGCCGACCGCGGTGATCTTCGTCGCCGCCCTGGTCGCCGGGCTCGGGGTCGGCCTCGTCGGCAGCCTCGCCCTCGAGCTCCTGGCCGGCCGCGTCCGCTCGCGGCGGCGCCTCGAGGGGCATCTCGGCCGCGGCGGGCTCGACGCCCTGCCGCGGGCGCCTCGCGGCATGACCGGCGCGGCGGCGTTGCGGCGGGACTTCGGCTCCGCCCGGGGCGACGGCGCCTACGAGGTCGCGGTCGCGCGCCTGCGCCACCGCCTCGCCGCCGCCTGTCCCGGCCAGGTGCCGCTGGTCGTCCTCGTCACGGCGGCCGACGACCGGGCCGGCAAGTCGGGCCTCGCCCGGGCGCTGGCGCTCTCGGCGGCCGCCGACCGCGAGCGGGTGATCCTGGTCGATGCCGACCCGTCCGGCCTGCTGACCCGCGACCTCGGCGCGGCGGCGCCGCGCGACCTCGCCGCGACGCTCGGCGCGCGCGGGTCCCTCGCCGACGCGCTCGTCACCCTGCCGTCCGGCCTGCGGGTGCTGCCCCGCCCGGCCGACCTGCCGCGCACCCTCGCCGGATCGCTCGCCGACGCGCTCCTGCGCAGCGACGCCGACCTCGTCGTCGTCGATCTCGGCCTCGTCGGGGGCGACGTGGTGACCGAGCGCCTGATCGCCGACGAGCGCATCCCGGCGCTCCTCGTCGCGGTGAGCGCCCGGCGCGGCCGCCTCGCCGCCATCGACCGGGCGCTCAAGGCGATCGGCGCGAAGAGCCGCCCGCGGATCGTCGTCACGGATGCGGCGGCGGGGGAGTAGGGCGATCGACCCGGGCCCGGGTCGTTTCGGGGGCGGATTTCGATACCGGAAGCGTGCAGGGCTGCTCGCTTGATGTCCCTGGACAGCCCTGCCGCTCGCGGACGAAGAGAATGACCGCGCCCCGTCCTCCTCGCACCGGCGGGCACGGGCTCGGATAGTCCATTCGACCGGTATCGGAGATTTTCCCATTCTCGACCTCATCCTGAGGTCGTGAGCTGGACGGAGAAATCCTCTGCGGTACCAGTCCGATCAAGTCGAACAGGCTCCGACGATGGCCCCCATGCGGACCCTTCTCCTCCTGGCCGCCGCGCTCCTCGGCGCCTCCCATGGTCCCGCCCAGGCCGGCCCGGTCGAGATCCCGGTCGCCGCCGAGGGCGTGCGCCCCGGTCCGGGCGCCGTCGCCACCCTGGCCGACGCCGTGACGGAGGCCCGCCGGCGCCGCGCCCGCGATCCGCGGGCGGAGATCGTCATCGCGCTCGGCGCCGGCACCCACCGCCTGACCGGTGCCGTGCGGCTCGGGCCGAGGGACGGCGGCACGCCCGGCGCGCCGCTCGTCATCCGCGGGCCCGCCGACGGATCGGCCCGCCTCGTCGGCAGCCTGCGCCTCGCGCCGATCCCGCTCGATCCCGCCCTCGCGGCCCGCCTGCCGGCGGCGGCGCGGGGCCGCGTGCGGGCCTACCGGCTGCCTCCTTCGGCTCGGGCCCCCGCGCGGATCCAGGCGCCGATCGTCCTCGACGGGACGCCCGTGCCTCCCGCCTTCGAGGTCTTCGACGGCGAGGGAGCCATGCATCCCGCCCGCTGGCCGGCGGAGGGCTTCGCCGAGGCGCGGGACGGCGACGGGTCGGGATTCACCCTGGCGAACGCGCCGCCGTCCCTGCGCGACGAGCCGGACCTGTGGGCCGAGGGCTACTGGCGCTGGGGCTGGCTCTTCGAGGCGCTGCCGGTGGTGCGGACGGCGCCGCAGGGGACGGGCATGCGCCTCACCCTCGACCGCCCGCCCTACGAGGGCATCCGCGCCAAGGCTCCGATCCGCCTCGTCCACCTGCTCGCCGGCCTCGACCGGCCCGGCACCTGGTGGCGCGACGCGCGCAGCGGCACCCTGCTCGCCTGGCCGCGGGGTCCCGAGACGGTCGAGGTCTCGGTCGCCGAGACGCTGCTCGCCGCCGAGGGCGCGTCCCATCTGCGGATCGAGGCCCTGCGCCTCGCCATGGCGCGCGGCGACCTCGTGCGCGTGACGGGCGGGCGGGACGTGGTCGTCGCCGACAGCGTGCTCGGCCCGTCCGGCGGGCGCGGGGCGGTGTTCGCGGGGGCGCAAGACAGCGGGATCCTCCGCGGCGACCTCACGGGGAGCGGCGCCGAGGCGGTGGTGCTCTCGGGCGGGGAGCGCCGCACTCTGAAACCCGGCGGCCTGTTCCTGCGCGACAGCCGGCTGACCGGCTATGCCCGCCGCTTGCCGACCCAGCACCCCGCGGTCGCGCTCGACGGCGTCGGGGCCGAGGTCTCGGGAAACTTCATCCACGATTCGCCGGCCTACGCGATCCATATCCGCGGCAACGACCACCGGATCGCCGGCAACGAGATCGCGAACCTCCTCACCGGCGCCACCGATACCGGGGCGATCTATGCCGGCCGCGACTGGACCGCCCGGGGCAGCGTGATCGCGGGCAATTTCCTGCACGACATCCGGGGCGACGCCGACCGCGAGGTGAAGGGCGTCTACCTCGACGACATGGCGAGCGGCTTCACGGTGTCCGGCAACCTCTTCCTGCGGGTCGACCAGCCGGTCTTCATCGGCGGCGGGCGCGACAACCGCGTCGAGGGCAACGTCTTCGTCGCCGCGAGCCCGGCGATCCACGTCGATTCCCGCGGTGAGACCTGGGCCCGCGACGCGATCACCGATCCGCAGTCGGAGCTGCGGGCCGCCTACGCGGCGATGCCGGTGGGATCCGCGCCCTGGCGCGCGCGCTACCCGCGGCTGCCCGGCCTGCTCTACGACCGCCCGGCGGTCGCGACCGGCAACGTCCTCGCCGACAACCTTCTGGCGCTGAGCGAGCCGTTCCGCTTCACCGACGGGGGCAGCGAGGCGGAGCAGACCCTTGCCCGCAACCGCGCCCCGGCCCACCCGCCGGCCGACCTGGCGGCGCTGGCCCGGACCTCGGTCGCGCCGGAGGATTTCGCGGCGCTGGCCGAGGGCAGCGGCCTCAGGCTGCCGACGATCCCGTCCGCCCGGATGCACCGGTCCCTGCTGGCCGGGGCGCCTTTCGGGCGCTGAGCGCGTCGCGCGCCGCGATCAGCAGGAAGCGCGGGATCGTGTCGAGGTAGCGCCGCCACAGCCGGCGCGGCTCGCGGGCGAGGCGGTAGGCCCATTCGAGGCCGGCGACCTGGAGCAGCCGCGGCGCCCGCCGGATGCGGCCGGTCGCGACGTCGAAGGCGGCCCCGACCCCCATGGCGATCGTACCCGGCAGGTGCGGGGCGTGCGCGGCCATGAACAGTTCCTGCTTCGGCGTGCCGAGCCCGATCCAGACGATCTGTGCCCCCGAGGCGCGGATGCGCGCGCGCATCGCCTCGGTCTCGGCGGCGTCGAGCGCGCGGAAGGGCGGGGTCTCGACCCCCGCGACCTGCAAACCCGGCACGCGGGCGCGCATCGTCGTCGCGAGGAGATCCGCGACGCCCTCGCCCCCGCCGAGGAAGTAGTGGCGCCAGCCCTCCGCCGCGCCGGCCCGGCACACCGCCTCGACCGACTCGATGCCCGGCACCTGCTGCATCGCGGACAGCCCGCGCCAGCGGCCGATCCAGCTCAGCGGCCGGCCGTCGGCGCAGACGAGCAGCGCCTCGTGATGGGCGGCGCGCAGGGCGGCGTCCTTCTGCGCCCGCACCACGCCGTGGGCGTCGCGGAACACCACGAAGCTGCCGGGCTGCGCCGGGCCGGCGGCGAGCCGCCGCCCGACCGCTGCGACGAGCCCGGCCATGTCGGTCGCCGAAACCGGGACGCCGCCGATCTCGAAGGAGGGAACGAGGGGATCGTGGGCCATGGTGTCAGGTTCCTGTCGGTGCGAGGGGAGCGTCGGCCGCCCGGGCGGCGACGGCGTCCCGGTAGATCTCGAGGAGGGCGCGCGTGGTGACGTCCTCGCGCCACTCGCGCTCGTAGACGGCGCGGGCCTCGCGCCCCATGGCGGCGGCCGCCGCCGGGTCGGCCTCGATGCGGGCGAGCGCCCTGGCGAGGTCCTGGGGCTCGCCCGGCGCGGCGAGGAGGCCGGTGGTGCCGTCCGAAACGAGGCTCGCCAGCGCCCCGATCCGCGAGGCGACGACCGGCGTGCCGGCGGCGAACGCCTCCGCCACCACCATCGGCAGGCCCTCGTACCAGAGCGAGGGCACCACCACGGCGGCCGCCCGCGCCATCGCGGCCTGGACGGCGTTGGGCGCGCAAGGCCCCCGGAGGTCGAGGGCCGGATGGTCCGCCAGCGTCCCGGCGAGCGGGCCTTCCCCGATCACCGTGACCCGGATGCCCGCCGCGGCGGCGGCCTCGGCCAGGACGAGCACGCCCTTCTCGGGGCTGAGCCGCCCGACATAGACGAGGCCGCGGCGCGGGTGCCCCGCGGGCGGGCCCGGATCGGGCAGCCCGTTCGGACGGATGCGGATCTTGTCGGACGGGAAGCCCGCGGCGACGAAGCGCTCGCGCGCGAAGGGGGTGAGCGCGACGAACCGGTCGACGTCGCGACGCCAGGTCCCGGCCCGGCGGTGGACGTCGACCATCCGGGCGACGGCGAGCGAGCCGATCCGCGAGCCGCGGTAGCAGGCGAACCGCACCGCCCGGTAGGGCGAGCCGGTGACGCAGCTCTCGCACGGCGCCCCGTCCCGCATCAGGAAGGCGCCCGGGCAGATCAGGCGGTAATTGTGCAGGGTCTGCACCGTGGCGCAGCCGGCCGCCCGCGCCGCCGCGTGGATGCCCGGCGAGAGCAGCGGGAAGACGTTGTGGACGTGGACGACGTCCGGGGCGAAGCGGTGCACCGCCTCCATCACCCGGGCGATGCCGGCGGGGGCGTGCGTCGCCGACACGGCCGCCCGCAGGCGGGCGAGGCCGGAATCGATCGCCGCGTTGTCGAGATACGCCGCCTCGACCGCGCAGCCGGCCCGCTCCAGGGCGGCGAGGTCGCGGGCCACCGCCGCATCCTCGCCGCCGCGGACCTGGTAGCGGTTATGGGCGACGAGGACGCGCAGGGCGGGGCCGCTCACGACCGCCGCCCGTCGGCCGCCGCCGCGCGCCGGGGCGCGCCGGCACCGCCGGTGATCCGTCCCGTCCCGATCCTCGTCGCGCGCAAAGCCTCGCCTCCGCCATCCGGGACCGACCGTCCCGTTCGCCAGTCCCGAAAGACGACACCCGTCGTATCGTGCCGGGACGATCCTGTTTCGAGACGAGACGGTCCGCCGGGCCGCAACGCTCAAGAGGATCGCGGCAAGCAACGACGACCGTCCGAGGAGATAACGCTTGGCTCGGAGTTCTTCAGTCGCGGAGGACTACCGATCCCGGACGAACCACGCGCATCGACGCACCTCGTCATGGTCGGCGACGACGAGATCCGGGATTGTTCTGAAATCGGCCCGACCTCGACAGGCGGACGGGATTGTTCTGCATTCGCAGCGATCTACCCGGCCGGCGACGCCGGCCGGGGCACGGAGCCGGCACGGCCGGCCGCCTCCCGGGCCGGCCCTCGATGCAGGGCGGGGGTGTGACGCGATGTCCGGGTCAGCGGCCGGCCGGCCCTCGGCCGAGGATCGCCTCGACCACCTCCTGCACCTCCAGGGCCTCCGCCAGGGTGGCGAGGTGGTGCGGCTCGCCCCTTGTCATCCGCACCACGCCGTCGAGCTGGCGGCGCAGGGCGATCGGGCGGGCGCGCTCGTTCGGCATCGCGTCCGGTGCCGCCTCGAAGCTGCCGTCCGGCCGCCGCCGCTCGGCGATCGCCCAGTCGCGCAGGCGGACGGCGCCGGCCTCGCCCTCGATCGTCCAGGTATTGTGGTCGTCGTGCGGGGTGTCGCCGACCCGGCCGCGCAGCACCACCGGCACGTCGCCGGCCCGGAACGCCGCCTCGACCGCCCGCTCCGACCGGCCGGGCTCGGGAAACGCGGCCCGCGCCGTCAGGTCGTGCAGCGGGCCGAGCAGGCGGCGGCTGAGGAACAGGAAGTGCGACACCACCTCGCGGGTGAAGCCGCCCTCCTGCGGCGCATCGAGCCACGCCGCCGCATCGGCCTGCCACGGCCGCGGCCAGCGCGCGAAGGCGACCTCGACGGTGAGCCGCCGCGGCGCGCCGACCGCGCCCGCGGCGATCCACTGCGTCAGCGCGGCGACGCCGAGGGAGGAGGCGAACGGGAAGTTCACCGCGCCGCGATCCCCCGCCTCCGCCACGAAGGCGCGCGCCTCGGCGAGGTCGACCGCGAGGGGCTTCTCGCAGAACACGCTGCGGCCCGCCGCGAGCGCCGCCCGGGCATGGCCGAGATGCGAGGCCGGCGGGGAGGCGATGTAGACGCAGTCGCTCGCCGCCACGACGGCGGCGGCATCCGCCGCCAGCGGCACAGCCGGGAAGGCCGCACCGATGCGCGCCAGGGCCGCCGGGGCGGGATCCCACAGGGCCGCGACGCGGACCGGGGCGTGCTCCTGGTCGAGGACGGCGTTCAACATGCGTTCGCCCATGATGCCGGCGCCGATGATGCCGAGGGCGAGGGGTGAGGAGGGCTTGAGCATCTGGGATCCCGGGTGCCGACGGGCTCTCCCTTAAGGCCGAACAGACTGCGGGGGAACACGCGGTTCCGCGCGCCGCGCCCGTCTCCCCGGGCCGCTGCGAGCCTTGCGCCGCGTGCAGGCCGGCCTGCGGGGCCGGGGCTTGCCGTCCGGCTTAACTGAAGATTAACCATCTGCCGCAACGGCACGCCGCTCGCAACACTCCCCTTGCGCGCGGGCCAGGGTGTCCCGCAACGGGAGAGATGTTCGCATGTGGCACAGCGCCGTCGGTTTCCTCGCCGTCGCGACCGCGGTCGCGCTGATCGTCCGGCATTTCGGCGCGCCGCGCGCCGTGATCGTCGGCTTCGTCATCACCGGGCTCGGCGCCTCGCTCGCGACGCTGCTGCTCGCCGACGTCAACACCGTCGATCCGGGCGAGAGCCGCGCCCCGGCCTTCACCGCCCAGACCGCCCCGGTCCCCGGCCGCGACGCGCGCGACCTCCGCGCTTGGCGTTGAGCGGGGCTTGGCGTTGAGCGGGGCTTGGCCTCAGAACCGCGCGATCAGCGCCACGCCGGCGATCATCAGGCCGCAGCCGAGAAGGCGCCAGGGCCCGGCCGGATGCGGCGCGAAGCCGACCCAGCCGTAATGGTCGAGCAGCACCGAGGTGACGAGCCCGGCCGTGACGGTGAGCCCGGTGAACACGGCCGCGCCCAGCCGCCCGGCGAGGACGATCATCGCCAGCACGTAGGCGCCGCCCATCGCGCCGCCGAGCCAGGCCCACCACGGCACCTGGGCGAGCCGTGACGTTCCCGGCCAGCCGAGCCCGACGAAGGGGATGGCGGCGAGATACACCAGGGCGTTGGCGGCCGAGACCGTGAGGGCGACCAGCACCGGCTGGCCCAGGGTCTTGTTCAGGGTCGTGTTCGCGCCCGCCTGGACGGTGTTGAGCACGCCGGCGAGGATGGCGATCAGGGCGACGAGGGCTGGCATGGGTCGGAGCGCTCCGCGGAGGGGGAGCCTCGTCAACACCGGCCGGGCCGCTTCGGGTCGTTCGTCCGCGAAGGTGACGGTGCGGCCGGCTGCGCCGAAGCGCTGGAACCCTCTCCGATCGGATGAGGCCGCCGTAGCAATCCAGCAATGAAGTTGCAATGTTGAATTGCTCGGCATCGTCGCGGTTGCAGAACGCGATGAACTATGCTTGATTAAGCGAGAAGTGAATGGCTCTCCTTGGGTCTCATCGGCGACAGGAGCGCCGGATGCGGTCTTTGGCCGGGCCGAGAGCCGGCTGATGCAGCGCATGCCGACGATCATCGCGCCGGTCGGTCTCGTATTTTAATAGAAATACTTAATATATATTGAGATGAATCCTGCGGATTTTGCGCGTCATAACAATAAAATCGATCAAAGGAACGCTCGTCGATCTCGGCAGGACTGACCTGTCCGAGGCCGCGACCGGTTCGCACGGCGACCCGGATCCCGCGGTCCCGCACCGCGTCAGGCGTCTGCCGGCGGCCCCCGCGCCGCCGAAGGGCTCACGTTGCGCCGCCGCCCGTCCGGGCGACGACGGTGACCGGGCGGACCACCAACGGTCGAACCCTTTGAAACGACGTCGAAAGGGAGGCTTTCGCCATGTCGAAGACGCACGCAACGCCGAACACCCGTGCAACGCCGAAGGCCCGCGCCTCGGACGGCTACGTCGAGATCCCGGGCAGCTACCGGCCGGCGCCCGAGCAGGCGGCCGCGCCACGGACCGCGCCCCGGGCGGCGGGCGAGGTCAAGGCGAACGACACGATCGAGGTGAGCGTCTACCTGAAGGACCGCGACGACGACGCGCTTCTGGCGATCGGGCCGCAGAGCGCCGACCCGGCGGGCGCGCCGGCGGCGGCTGCGACACCGCGGGCGAACCTGCGGGGCGAGCGCACCGAATCCCTGAAGGGCGACATCGCCAAGGTCGTCGGCTTCGCCAACGCCACCGGGCTGAGCGTCGTCAAGACGGATCCGGCCCGCCGGCTGGTCAAGCTCGCCGGCCCGGCCGACAAGCTCGAGGCGGCGTTCCGGACCAAGCTCCACTACTACAACAGCGGCGCCGAGGCCTTCCGGGCGCGGTCGGGCACCCTGTCCGCCCCCAAGGACGTCGCCGACGCGATCGAGTCGGTCCTCGGGCTCGACACCAGGCCGCAGGCGCGCCCGCGCTTCACCCGCCACGCCGAGCCCCACGCCACCGTCGGCCACCTGCCGAACGAGGTCGCCCGCCTCTACGGCTTTCCCCAGACCCCCGGCCGGGGCAAGGGCCAGTGCATCGCCATCATCGAGCTCGGGGGCGGCTACCGCACCTCCGATACCGAGGCGGCCTTCCGGGCCATGGGACTCGCCACGCCGAGCGTCGTGCCGGTCTCGGTGTCGGGCGGGCTCAATCGCCCGGGGGTCGACCAGAACGCCGACGGCGAGGTCGCCCTCGACATCCAGGTCGCCGGAGGCGCCGCGCCCGGGGCGGTCCTGGCGGTGTACTTCGCCCCCAACACCACCCAGGGCTTCGTCGACGCGATCACCCGGGCGGTCCACGACGACGTCCATCGGCCCTCGGTGATCTCGATCAGCTGGGGATCGCCCGAGACGCGCTGGACCGACCAGGGCCTGCGCAGCATGACCTCGGCGCTGCGCGACGCGGCCCGGCTCGGCGTCACGGTGTTCGCGGCCTCCGGGGACAATCTCGCGACGGACGGCGAGGCGGACGACCGCGTCCACGTCGATTTCCCCGCCTCCAACCCCTACGCGGTCGGCTGCGGCGGGACGCTGCTGAGCACCGACGCGAATAACGGGATCGCCGGCGAGGAGGTCTGGAATTCCGGCGGAAGCGGGACCGGCGGCGGGATCAGCGACCGCTATCCCAGGCCCGCCTACCAGTCCGGGGCCGGGATCCCGGGATCGGTCAATGACGGGCAGGTCCGGCGCGGCGTGCCCGACGTCTCGGGCGATGCCGACCCGCAGAGCGGCTACCGCGTCGTCGTGGCCGGGGCGAGCGGGCTGATCGGAGGGACGAGCGCGGTGGCGCCGCTCTGGGCCGGGCTCCTCGCCCTCGTCAACGAGGCCCGCGGCAAGCCGGCGGGCTTCATCCACCCGCTGCTCTACGGCAATCCCGCCGCGTTCCGCGACATCACGATCGGCGACAACAAGGTGGGCGGGGTGGGCTACGAAGCCGGAACCGGCTGGGATGCCTGCACGGGCCTCGGATCGCCCGACGGCGAGCGGATCCTGGCGCTCTTCCAGGGAACGGGCGCCGGGCTCGTGGCCTGACGGTGCCGGTCCTCCCCCCGGTCTCCGTGCCGGGAGGGGAGGACCGCGCCCGGCGCTTCGCCGAGGAGAGCGAAGCGCCGTCGCGCCGTTCCACGTCGATGCCCTAACGACGATGGGACAGCTTACCTAGACTTCGCCAGGCCTCGTGACCGGGGGACGATTGGTTCCGTTGGTGCGCAAAGATATTTTGCCCGTCCCCCTTGCGGCCGAAAAGTATTTTTTAACAGAGCAATCCTACGCCTTCGACCGAGCCGACACTCGGTAATCCCAATGGCAACGGGTCGTAGGATGATCAAGCTCACCATCGGACGGAAGTTGGTGTTGTCCTCGGCGGTGACGGCTTTGTTCGCCGGCGGCGCCATCATCAATCAATGGACCAGCAATACCGAGGTCCGGGCGGCGAACGAGGCGGTGGCGCGGGAGGAAACCATCCTGCGCGGAATTTCGCAGGCCCAGCTCGCGGTCAGCCGGATCCAGCTGAGCCAGAAGACCGTCGAGCTGGCGCGCGACGCCGCCGCCGCCGATGCGGCCGTGGCGGCGGCCCTCGACGAGGCGAGGAAGGCCGCCGCGGGGCTCGCGCGGCCGATCGCGATCGCGCTCAAGCCGGACGTCCTGCGCGACAGCGAGCGCGCCCTGCGCGACCTGGCCGAGGCGGTGCAGCGTTACGCGCAGGCCGGCCGGGCCGATCTCCACGGCCGGCCGGTCGATGCCGCGGCGGCGGGAGCGGCTCGCGACGCGATCCAGGCCCTGACCGGTCGGGCCGAGCGGACGATCGGCGAATCGGTCGCCAATGCCGACCGCTTCACCCGCGAGGCGATGGAGGCCGCCTCCGACCGGATCGCCGCGGCGACGCGGGTCGGCCTGATGGCCGGTGCGGCGATGCTCCTGAGCCTGCTCGGCGCGGCGATCGCGCTGATGCTCAACATCCGGCGGCCGATCACCCGGCTCGTGACGGTGCTGGAGCGGATGGCGGCCGGCGAGATCGACGCGGACATCGCCGAGAGCCGGCGCGCCGACGAGATCGGCGCGCTCGGCCGCGCCGTCGAGAGCATCAAGGCCATGGTGGCGCGCAAGGCCGCCGAGGACGCCGAGCGGCGCCAGATCGCCGATGCGGCCGCCGCCGAGGCGCGCCGGCGCGCGATGATGGAGCTGGCCGACGGCTTCGAGGCCGCGATCGGCGGCATCGTCGGCTCGGTCTCCTCCTCCGCCGGCACGCTCCAGGCCACCGCCCGGTCGATGACGGCGACCGCGACCCGCACGGCCGAGCAGTCGACGAGCGTGGCGGCGGCGGCCGAGGAGGCGGCGACGAATGTCGGCACGGTGGCGGCGGCGGCCGAGGAGCTCGGCGCCTCGATCGCCGAGATCGGACGGCAGGTCTCCGGCTCCGCCGGCCTCGCCCGGAAGGCGGTCGCGGAGGCGGACCAGACCACGCGCTTCGTGCAGGCCCTCAGCCAGACCTCGGCCCGGATCGGCGACATGGTCGGGATGATCTCGACCATCGCGAGCCAGACCAACCTGCTGGCGCTGAACGCCACCATCGAGGCGGCGCGGGCCGGCGAGGCCGGCCGCGGCTTCGCCGTCGTCGCCGCCGAGGTCAAGCAGCTCGCCAACCAGACCGCCCGGGCAACGGAGGAGATCGCGCGCCAGATCGGCGAGGTGCAGGGCGTCACCGGCCAGACGGTGGGGGCGATCGGCACCATCACCGCCCTGATCGGCGAGATCGATGCCGTCGCCGCCGCGATCGCCGCGGCGGTCGAGCAGCAGGGCGCCGCCACCCAGGAGATCGTGTGCAACGTCTCCCAGGCCTCCGCCGGGACGAGCGCGGTGACCGGCAACATCGCCGGGGTCGCCCAGGCCTCGGAGACGACCGGCTCGGCGGCGGGCGAGGTGCTCGCCTCGGCCTCCGCGCTGTCGCGCCAGTCCGAGCACCTCTCGGCGGAAGTCCACCGCTTCCTCGCGACCGTCCGGGCGGCCTGAGGGCGCTCCCGGGGGTCCCGCAGTCAGGCCTGCGGCTCGCCCGGTCCGCCCTCCTCGGGCGGCGGCGGGGGCGGTGGGCTCGCCGGCGGCACGTGGTCCTTGCGCCACTGCGCGAACAGGCTCTGGAGCACCGCGACGGTGTCGCGCACCGCCTTCGCCTCGTCGTCGACCGAGACGCCCTCGGAGACGGAGTTGCGCGTCGTCAGGACGGCGCGCTCCTCGATCTCGGTCAGGCGCTCGAGGAAGTCGGGGCGGGCCGCCAGCAGGTCGAGGGCGTCGCCCATGGCGGTGGCGAGGGTGGTGGCGAGCAGCCCCGCCGTCGCGACGTCGCCGACGGAGGCCTCGTAGGGCTCGGGCACCTCCTCGTCCTCGTCCTCCTCGGCCGCCGCCTGAAGGCCCTCGACCAGGGCCTCGACGAGCTCGACCGCGGTATCCTCCGGCACGGCGAGCCGGACCGCGACCTCGATGTCCTCGCCGCTGAAGCCGGCGGTGCCGAGGGTCACCTGCAGGATGCCCGGCCGGCGCAGGCTCAAGGCCATCAGGGTATTGGCGTAGATGGTGGGCGCGTCCGGCATGACCTCGACCTCTTCCGGGCAGGCACGGGGATGCCCGCGCCTGCCCGGCCTATATCGCGCTTCCGGCGTGCCGGGCGATGGGCTTGCCTCGTGCCTCCGGACGGATCCGTTCGCAGGCGCGGCGGTGTTCAGGCGCTGGCGAGCCGGGCGACCTTGTTGTCGGGAAGCTCGATGTCGACGCCGAGGGTCGAGACGGCGTCGCCCCGCTCCATCGTCACCTTGACCTTCTCCTGGTCGATGGCGACGTGCTTGGCGATCACCGCCAGGATCTCCTCGCGCAGGATCGCGACGAGGTCCGAGCGGCCGAAGGCGGTGCGCTCGTGCGCCAGCAGGATCTGAAGGCGCTCGCGCGCCACCGGCGCCGTCCCGCGCCGCGACAGGAAGCTC
>NZ_LWHQ01000047.1:305040-328911 GCF_001653715.1 Methylobacterium platani | reverse complement strand
CCCCTCTCCCGTGTGGGAGAGGGGTAGAGGTGAGGGTGACACGCTTCCGCAATGTCCCTGAACCGTCGAGCTACCAGCACCACGCTTAGTGCCTGACACTGAAGCGTGTCACCCTCACCCCCGGCCCCTCTCCCACACGGGAGAGGGGAGGCGCGCCATTCAATTTTCCCCGGACAGCCCTGCGGATGACGTCGAGAGAGGCCGGCCTGTGGGTCGGATCGCTCGACGCGACCGCTCGAAGAGACGATCGGGCCGCCGGTCGGCACGAGATCAACGCGCCTCGGTCAATGCGCCTCCTGCCAGTTCGTCGCCGCCTTGGCCTCGACGGCGAGCGGCACCCGCAGGGTGATCGCCGGATGCGGCGCCTCCTCCATCACCCGGGCGATGATCGGCAGAGCCCGCTCGACCTCGTCGTCGGGCGCCTCGAAGACCAGCTCGTCGTGGACCTGGAGCAGCATCCGGGTCGTGAGGCCGGCATCCGACAGGGCGCCCTCCATCCGGGCCATCGCCCGGCGGATGATGTCGGCGGCCGTGCCCTGGATCGGGGCGTTGATCGCCTGGCGCTCGACCGAGGCGCGCTCCTGCGGGTTGTTGGAGCGGATCTGCGGGTAGTGGCAGACCCGGCCGAACAGCGTCGTGACGTAGCCCTTGTCGCGGCAGATCTTCTTGGTGTCGTCGATATAGGCGCGGATGCCGGGGAAGCGCTCGAAATATTGCTTGATGAAGGCCGAGGCCTCGCCCTGCGGGATGCCGAGCCGGTCGGCGAGGCCGAAGGCCGAGATGCCGTAGATGATGCCGAAGTTGATGGTCTTGGCCCGGCGCCGCAGGTCCGAGGTCATCTGGTCGAGGGGCACGCCGAACATCGCCGAGGCGGTGGCCGCGTGGATGTCGATGCCGTCCTCGAAGGCCTGGCGCAGCTGCGGGATGTCGGCGATGTGGGCGAGGAGCCGCAGCTCGATCTGGCTGTAATCGGCCGAGATCAGCTTGTGCCCGGCATCGGCCACGAAGGCCTGGCGGATGCGCCGTCCCTCTTCCGTGCGGACCGGGATGTTCTGCAGGTTCGGGTCCGACGAGGACAGCCGCCCGGTCGTCGTCGCGGCGAGCGCGAACGAGGTGTGGACCCGGTCGGTCTCGCGGTCGGCATGCTCCTGCAGGCTGTCGGTATAGGTCGATTTCAGCTTCGAGAGCTGGCGCCATTCGAGGATGCGGCGCGGCAGGTCGTGGCCCTGGCCGGCCAGCTCCTCGAGCAGCGTCGCGGGCGTCGCCCACTGGCCCGACGGCGTCTTCTTGGCGCCGGGCAGGCCCATCTTGCCGAACAGGATGTCGCCGATCTGCTTCGGCGACGAGACGGAGAATTTCTCCCCCGCCATCTCCTGGATCTCGTCCTCGAGCCGCGCCAGCGACTGGGCGAAATCGCCCGAGAGCCGGTTCAGCATCCCGCGGTCGACCTTGATGCCCTCGCGCTCCATGCGGGCCAGCACCGGGACGAGCGGCCGCTCCAGGGTCTCGTAGACGGAGGCGCGGCGCTCGGCGGCGAGCCGCGGCTTCATCAGCCGCCACAGCCGGAGCGTCACGTCGGCGTCCTCGGCCGCGTAGGCCGTCGCCTTGTCGAGGGCGACGCGGTCGAAGGTGACCTTCTGGCGCCCGGTCCCGGCGACGTCCGCGAAGGTGATCGGCTGGTGGCCGAGATGGCGGCGGGCGAGCTCGTCCATGCCATGCGAGCCCTTGCCGGCATCGAGCACGTAGGAGATCAGCATCGTGTCGTCGAAGGGCCGGACCTCGATGCCGTGGCGGGCGAGCACCAGCCAGTCGTACTTGACGTTCTGGCCGACCTTGAGCACCGCCGGATTCTCGAGGAGCGGCTTCAGGCGCGTCTGCACGGCCTCCCACGACAACTGCCCCGGCAGCAGCCCGCCGCCGAACAGGTCCTCGCCGCCGCGATGGCTGAGCGGGATGTAGCAGGCCCGGCCCGGCGCGGTGGCGAGCGAGACGCCGACGAGGTCGGCCTTGTTGGCATCGAGCGCCGTCGTCTCGGTATCGACCGCCAGCACCCCGGCCTCGACCGCCTCGGCGATCCAGGATTCCAGGCTCTCGACCGTGGTGACGGTCTCGTAAGCACCCGTGTCGAAGGGCTTGACCGCCTCCGCCGCGCGGGCCGCCACGAGGGTCGTCGGCGTCGCCTCGGCGGGCGCCTTCGGCTTCGGCGGCGCGTCCGGCAGGTCGAGGTCGGCGAAGGGATCGACCTCGGCCTTCGCCTCGGCGGCGGGCGCGCCGTCGGGCGTGTCGCCGAAGAACGGCGTGACGTCGCTGCCGCCCTTCTCGTTCGTGAAGCCGGTATCGGCGCCCTCCGGCAGGAGGGCGGGGTCGGGCCGCACCGCTTCCGGGTCGACGTGCAGCATCTGGGCGATGCGGCGCGTCAGGGTGTTGAACTCCATCGCCTTCAGGAAGCCGACGAGGCGCTCGGGGTCGGGCTTCGGCAGACCGAGGTCGTCGAGGGGCACCGGCACCGGCACCTGCTCGTCGAGGGCGACGAGGCGGCGCGACAGCCGGGCCTGGTCGACATGGCTCAGCAGCGTCTCGCGGCGCTTGGGCTGCTTGATCGTCGCGGCCTTCTCCAGCAGCGCCTCCAGGCTGCCGAACTCCTTGATGAGGGCGGCCGCGGTCTTCAGCCCGATGCCCGGCACGCCCGGCACGTTGTCGGAGGTGTCGCCGATCAGCGCCAGCGCGTCGCCGATCTGCTCCGGATTCAGACCCTCCCAGCGCTCGATGATCGCCGCCCGGTCGAGGTTGCGCTCGGGGCGGTAGCCCGGCTTGCCCTTCTGGCCCGATTCGAAATCGTAGAACCGCACGAGGTCGCCGACGAGCTGCATCAGGTCCTTGTCGGACGACACGATGATGACGCCCGCCCCCCGCGCCTCGGCCTGGCGCGAATAGGTCGCGATCAGGTCGTCGGCCTCGTAGCGCTGCAGCTCGATCGGGTGCAGGCCGAAGGCGCGGACCGCGTCGCGCATCAGCGGCATCTGGCGCTTGAGGTCGTCGGGGGCGTCGGGCCGATGGCCCTTGTAGTCCGGGAAGATCTCTTTCCGGAACGAGCCCTCGGACTTGTCGAACACGATGCCGAGATGGGTCGGCACGACGCCGGCCGCGCCCTCCTGCACGAACTGCGCGAGCTTGGCGCAGAACAGCCGCACCGCCCCGGTCGGCAGCCCGTCGGAGGGCCGGAAATTGTAGCGCTCGGGCTGGTTGATCGACTGGAAGTAGGCCCGGAAGATGAACGACGAGCCGTCGACCAGGAGCACCTGATCGCCGGGGCCGACGGGCTTCGTCTCGGGGGCGGTCTCGGTGCTCATGCGGGCTGACATCTTTCCGGCGGGCCGTGGGACCCGTCTTAGTGCGTCGCCGGGGCGAGGCAAACCGCGGCGCGGGCGCGCTCCCCGGGGAATGGGTGTGCCTCCCGCACACCAGAGGCCCGCGAAAGCGCCACCAGCCCCGCCCCGAAGCTTGACTTGCCGCGGGCGGAGGCCTGGTGTCGGGCCTGAGAGAGCAACCGTCATTCGCCCGGTGACCAGGGCGCCGCCTTCGGGCCGGCGCCGCCCGGGCCCAGGGACCGGCCCATGCGCAAGACACCCCTCCTCGCCGCCCTCCTGCTGGGGCTCACCGCCGCCGGCCTGTCGCAGGCGCAAGGCCGCTCGGCCCGCCAGGAGATCGCCCCGGCCGAGGAGCGCGAGTTCCCGTTCGACGCCCAGATCCCCGGCTGCCAGGATGCCGGCGTGCTGGAGAAGATCACCTACCAGTTCGCCGAGAAGGAGGCGAAGTTCTGGAACTCGACGCTGACGATCGCGGCCTACGACAGCATCGAGCGCACCGCCTGGCGGCCCTGGGGCGTCGACTTCATTCCCCGCCGCTTCTGCACCGCGGTCGCCACCACCTCGGACGGGGTGCGCCGGCGGGTCGACTACTCGGTGCGCGAGAGCCTCGGCATCATCGGGGCGACCTACGGCGTCGAGTTCTGCGTCCACGGCCTCGACCGCAACCTCGCCTACGCCTACGCCTCGGCCTCGTCCTGCCGCGAGGCCCGGCCCTGATGCGCAGCCTGGTCGGCGCCGTCCTGGCGGCCTCTCTCGCGGCGACGGCCGCCGCCGGCCCCGCCGCCGCGCAGGGGCGCGGCGGCGGCGAGCCGGGCGTGTTCGACTTCTACGTCCTGGCGCTGTCCTGGTCGCCGACCTACTGCGCGCTCACCGGCGAGCGCCGCAACGACCGGCAATGCGACACCGGCCGCAATCCGGGCTTCGTCGTCCACGGCCTGTGGCCGCAATACGACCGCGGCTTCCCGAGCCAGTGCGGCGCCTTCTCCCGCAGCCCGAGCCGCCCGGCGATGGAAGCGGCCGAGGGCGTCTACCCGAGCGAGGGCCTGGCCCGGCACGAATGGCGCCAGCACGGCACCTGCTCGGGCCTCGACCCGGCGGCCTATTTCCGCGCCACCGCCAGGGCCCGCGACGCGGTGACGATCCCGGCGGCGCTGGCGAAGCCCGCGGAGACCTTGCGCGCCGCTCCCGTCGACATCGCCCGCCAGTTCGTCGCCGCCAATCCGGGGCTTCGCCCGGACATGATGGCGGTGACCTGCAAGGCCGGGCAGCTCGAGGAGGTGCGGATCTGCTTCACCAAGGACCTGCGCGGCTTCACCGCCTGTCCCGAGGTGGCGCGCCAGAATTGCCGCGCCGGGGAGATGGCGGTGGGGGCGGGGCGCTGAGGTCTCACTCGTCCGGCACCCGATCATGAATCGCCGCAGCAGCGGCGTCGAGGGATGCCAAGTGGTCAGTCACGACCGACCACACGACGACGGGGTCGATCCGGCGGTACTCATGACGGAGCATGTTGCCGAGCCCATAGATCTGCCGCCACGGGACTGATGGCTCCAGAGCCTTCAGATCCGGCGGGACGTGCTTGGCAGCCTCCGCAATGATCAACAGTGCATGCTGCACCGCTCGCGTCATGGCCCAGCTTCCCGCAAACGTCTCAAAGGCGACGTCCTTGGTCAGGTCGCGAATGCCGGCGATCTCGCCTCGGATATCGAGCAACCAGATGCGGGGCGAGCGGTCGACCCTCAGAACACCCTGACCGCGGCCCGCTCGATCTGCGGGCGCAAGCCCGGATGCAGGCCGCTGCGCGTGCCGTAATCCACCCGTCCTCCCACCGCGGCCTCGATCACCTCGCAGGCAGCCATGAACGGCAGGAAGCCGAACGTGATGCCGGGGGCCGGGTCGACGAACACGTCGATGTCCGAATCGTCCCGGGCCTCGTCCCGGGCATGGGAGCCGAAGAGGTACAAAGCGGCGACCCCGGTCGCCCGCAGGGCGGGTTCGGTCGATTTCAGGCGGGCAAGGACCTCGTCGCGGCGCATGCGATGATGATAGGGCATCGCGCGCCGATTCTCACGCGGGACGGCGAGACGAGGACCGTAAGACCCGTGAATTACCGCCACGCCTTCCACGCCGGCAACCACGCCGACGTGCTCAAGCACTGGGTGCTGACACGGGTGCTGGCGCATCTCCAGCGCAAGGCGACGCCGTTCCGGGCGATCGACACCCATGCCGGCCTCGGCTTCTACGACCTGACCGCCGACGAGGCCGGGCGCACCGGCGAGTGGCACGACGGCATCGGCCGGCTCGACGCGCCCTTTGCCGAGGACGTGGAGGCGCTGCTCTCCCCCTACCGCGCGGCGGTGGCTTCGGTGCGGGCGCGCCACGGCGCCACGGTCTATCCCGGCTCGCCGGCCCTGATCCGCGAGTTCCTGCGCCCCGGCGACCAGGGCGTGTTCGTCGAGCTGCACCCGGCCGACGGCGCGGTTCTGCACGCCCGCTACAACCAGGATGCCCGCACCAAGGTGCTGGCCCTCGACGGCTGGACGGCGCTGCCCGCCCTGATCCCCCCGAAGGAGCGCCGCGGCCTCGTGCTCATCGACCCGCCCTACGAGGTGCCGGGCGAGATCGAGCGGCTGGGCCGCGAACTCCTGAAGGCGGTCGGCAAGTGGGCGACCGGCACGTACCTCGCCTGGTACCCGATCAAGGACGCCGCCGCGATCGATCGGCTGGCCGCGACCCTCGACGCCGCCCTCCCCCGGCCCGCCTTACGCCTCGACCTCCTGATCCACCGGCCCGACCCGGCGCGGCTGAGCGGCAGCGGACTCATCGTGATCAACCCGCCCTGGACCCTGCGCGAGGAGGCCGACATCGTCCTGTCGGCGCTCGCCGAGCGGCTGGCGCAGGGCGGCTACGGTGCCTTCCGCTGCGCCCCGCTCGGGCCGCCGGCCTGACGGCCGGCGCACCGAATCACGCCGCGATCCGCCCCTCGAGCGGAAACACCTTGGCCGGGTTCATCAGCCAGGCCGGGTCGAACACCGCCCGCACCCGCATCTGCTGGTGCAGATCCTCCGGGTTGTACTGGTAGGTCATCAGGTCGCGCTTCTCGATCCCGACGCCGTGCTCGCCGGTGAGGCAGCCGCCGACCTCGACGCAGAGCTTCAGCATCTCCTCGCCGGCCGCCTCGGCCTTCTCCATCTCGCCGGGCGTGTTGATGTCGAACAGGATCAGGGGATGCAGGTTGCCGTCGCCGGCATGGAAGACGTTGGCGCAGCGCAGACCGTAGGATTGGGTGATCGCGCCGATCCGCTCCAGCACCAGCGGCAATTGCCCGGTCGGGATGGTGCCGTCCATGCAGATGTAGTCGGAGATGCGGCCCGTCGCGCCGAAGGCGGACTTGCGGCCCTTCCAGATCGCGGCGCTCTCGGCCTCCGATTGCGAGACCTTCAGGCTCGTCGGGTTGAAGGGCCTGGCGATCTCGACGATGCGGGCGAGCATCGCGTCGCATTCCGCCTTGCTGCCCTCGACCTCGATGATCAGCATCGCCTCGGCGTCGAGCGGGTAGCCCGCATGCGCGAAGGCCTCGCAGATCGTGATCGCCTCGCGGTCCATGTACTCGATCGCCACCGGGATGATGCCGGCGCCGATGATCGCCGCCGTGCACGCGCCCGCATCCTCGACCGTGCCGAAGCCCATCAGCGCCGGGCGCGCGCCCTCGGCCGCCCGCAGGATCCTGACCGTCGCCTCGGTGACGATGCCGAGCTGCCCTTCCGAGCCGCAGACGAGGCCGAGCAGGTCGTAGCCGGCGGAATCGAGGTGGTCGCCGCCGATCTCGACGACCGTGCCGTCGACCATCACCAGGGTCACGCCCATCAGGTTGTTGGTGGTGACGCCGTATTTCAGGCAGTGGGCGCCGCCGGAATTCATCGCGATGTTGCCCGCGATGGTGCAGGCGAGCTGGCTCGACGGGTCGGGGGCGTAGAAGAAGCCCTCGTGGCTCACCGCCGCGCTGATGGCGAGGTTGGTGATGCCGGCCTGGACCCGGGCGGTGCGGTTTCCGAAATCGACGTCGAGCACCCGGTTCATCTTGGCGACGCCGAGGATCACCGCGTCCTCCTGCGCGATGGCGCCGCCGGCGAGCGAGGTGCCGGCGCCGCGCGGCACCACCTTGACCCCGGCCTCGTGGCAGTAGCGCATCACCGCCGACACCTCGGCGGTGGTCGAGGGCAGCACCACGGCGAGCGGCATCTTGCGGTAGGCGGTCAGCCCGTCGGTCTCGAAGGCGCGGCGCTCGTCCTCGCTGGTCACCAGGGCCTCCGGCGCCACCAGGCCGCGCAATCCGTCCACGATCGCGTCGCGGCGGGCGAGGATCGCGGGGTCGGGCAGCGGGAAGGCAATGGTCATGGCGTGTCCTCGGGTATCGCTGGAATCTTGTCCGACCGGTCGGGCGGTCGCTCGTGCGCCAGCATAAAGCAGGCGAGGGACCGCGCCCATCCCGCGGGGGCACCCGCACCTTCGTCCGATTGCGCGGAGCCCCGGCACAGCTTCTTTTCGCCGCACGGGACCCGTCGCGAACCGTCGGCGTTTTTAACTGTACCAAACTGCAGGCTGGGCCATATCCCGGGTGGCCCGTCGCGAACGACGTCCGTTGGAGGGAACCTCATGCGTCAGCTCATCCTCGGTGCCGCCCTGGCGGCGCTTCTCCCCTTCGCCGCCCAGGCTCAGGACGCCGCCGCCGGCGAGAAGGTCTTCACCCAGTGCAAGGCCTGCCACGCCTTCGGCAAGAACGGCGTCGGCCCGGACCTCAAGGGCCTCATCGGCCGCAAGGCCGGCACCCACGAGGGCTACAACTATTCGGCCGCGATGAAGAATTCCGGCCTGACCTGGGATTCGGCCACCTTCATGGAATACATCAAGGACCCGAAGGCCAAGGTCCCCGGCAACAAGATGATCTTCGCCGGCGTCAAGGACGACAAGAAGATCAAGGACCTCGAGGCCTATCTCGAGACCCAGAAGTAAGGCCGGATCCGGCCCCGGCGGCGTCCGCCGGGGCCTCGTCCTCAATCGCCGATGCCGTCCCGCCCCTGGACCGCCATCAGGGTCGCGGTGAGCAGCGCGACGAGCTTCTCGCGCCCGCCGCTCTCCGAGACGACCTCGGCCTGCGCCAGGGTGAGGGTGCGGCCGGCCTTGACCACCCGGCCCCGGGCCAGGATGCGCTCGCCGGCGGCCGGGGCCAGCAGGTTGATCTTGAACTCCGCCGTCAGCACCCCGGCCCCGGGCGGCATCAGGGTCAGGGCCGCGTAGCCCGCCGCGCTGTCGGCGATGGCGCTCACCGCCCCCGCATGGACGAAGCCGTGCTGCTGCGACACCGCCGGCCCGGGCACCAGCGCGATCTCGACCGCACCGGGCGACACGTCCCGCAGCGTCGCCCCGAGGGTCCGCATCAGGCCCTGCCTGTCGAAGCTCGCGCGCACGCGGGCCGTCGTCTCGTCGGGATCGGCGCGCCTGCGCGCGTCTGGCATCTGGTCCGTCACGGCCTGCCGGGCCTCCCTGGCGTTTTTCTTGGTAAGGGATGGTGAGGCACGGCCACGGCCGCCCTGTCCATAGCTCTCACCCCCGGGCCCTCCATGACCACCCCCGATTTCGACCCGGCCGGCTGGCGATCCTTCGACGATCCCGGCTTCCTCACCCTCGTCGGCCCGGTGCTGCTGCGCGAGGAGGGCGAGGCGGTGAGCTTCGCGTTCCGGGCCGAGGCCAAGCACGCCAACCTGATCGGCGTGGTGCAGGGCGGCATGATGATGACCTTCGCCGACCGGGCGCTCGGTTTCGCCGCCATGCGGGCCGCCGGCGGAGCGAACTGCGTCACGGTGCAGTTCGAGATGCAGTTCGTCGCCGCCGGCCGGATCGGCGAGACGATCACGATGACGCCCGAGGTGGTGCGGCGCACGAGCAGCCTCGTCTTCCTGCGCGGCGACGCGCGCAGCCAGGGCCACATCGTCGCCACCGCCACCGGCGTGTGGAAGATCCTGCGGCGCCGGCCGGACGGCGCCTGAGCGCCGCCCCGTACACAAGCCGCCGCGATCCGCTATGTAGGGATGGATGACGCACGATCCGAACGGCGCCCCGCCCGGCGGGGTCCTCGAACGCCTCACCGCCGCCCTCGGCGCGGAGGGCTCGCGACGCGGGCCGCCGCCGGTCGATCGCTGGAACCCGGATTACTGCGGCGAGATCCCGATGCGGATCGCCGCCGACGGGACCTGGCACTACAACGGCAGCCCGATCTCCCGGCCGGCCCTGGTGAAGCTGTTCTCCACCATCCTGCGCCGCGACCCCGACGGGCGCACGGTGCTGGTGACGCCGGTCGAGCGGGTCGGGATCGAGGTCGAGGACGCGGCCTTCCTGGCGGTCGAGATGGCGGTGGAGGGCGAGGGCGAGGCCCGCGCCGTCGCGTTCCGCACCAACCTCGACGACGTCGTGCCCCTCGACGACGCCCACCCCCTGCGCTTCGAGCGCGACCCGGAGGGCGGGTTCAAGCCCTACATCGCCGTGCGCCACGGCCTCTGGGCCCGGGTCACCCGCGCGCTCACCTACGACCTCGTGGAGCTCTGCGAGGAACGCGAGGAGGCGGGCGAGAGCTGGTTCGGCCTCGCCGCCGGCGGGCGCTTCCACCGCATCGCCCGATCGTCCGAGCTGTCGTGACCGACCTCGCCGCACCCACCGCGCTGGATGTCTTCCTCGACCGCGCCCGGGCCCGCCTGCGGCCCGAGCCGCCGGGCCCGCAGGACGGCACGTCGAACCCGCCTTCCGTGCCGCCCCGGGGCGACCACGACCTCGAGCCCGACGTGCTGGAGGCCGCCCTCGCGCGCCCTCCGCGGCTCGCCGCCGTGCTGGTGCCGGTGGTGCCGCGGGACGACGGCGTCGCGGTCCTGTTCACCCTGCGGGCCTCGCACCTGCGCGACCATTCCGGCCAGATCGCCTTTCCGGGCGGCAAGATCGATCCGGGCGATCCCTCCCCCCTCGCGGCGGCCCTGCGGGAAGCCGAGGAGGAGATCGGCCTCGATCCGGCGGCGGTGACGCCGCTCGGCTACCTCGATCCCTACCTGTCGGGCACCGGCTTCCTGGTCACGCCGGTGGTCGGGCTGGTGGCGCCGGACGCCGCCCTGACCCTCAACCCGGAGGAGGTGGCGGATGCGTTCGAGGTGCCGCTCGCCTTCCTGATGGACGTGGCCAACCACGCCCTGCACAGCCGGGAATGGCGCGGGCGCCAGCGGCGCTACTACGCGATCCCCTTCGGCGAGCGCTACATCTGGGGCGTGACCGCCGGCATCGTGCGCAACCTCTACGACCGGCTCCGCGACGCGGACGACGACCGGGGGGCATCACCCGGGGCATCACCGCTCGAGGCACCATCGCGCGAGGAAACATGGCCCGCGCGCTGATCGACGACCTGCTCCTCTTCCTATTGCCCTTCGCGGCGTTCGGGCTCTGGCTGGTGCTCGGCCGGCGCAATCCCCTGCGCTGGGCGGCCTGGAGCGACCAGGCCGTACGGCTCGGCATCGCGGGCGCCGCCCTCGTCATCGCCTCCTTCGTGGCGGTGGCGCTGACCTCCGAGCGGCACCGGGACGGCTTCGTGCCGACCCATATCGAGAACGGCCGGGTGGTGCCCGGGCAGTTCCGGTGAGCCGGCCCCTCGACGAGGCCGCCCTGCGGGCGGTGCTGGCGCGGCCGCGGCTGAACCGCGTGCTCGACGCCCTCGCGGATCCGGGCGAGGAGACCCGCCTCGTCGGCGGCGCGGTGCGCGACGCCCTCCTCGGCCGCCCGGTCGCCGATCTCGACCTCGCCACCACGCTGCTCCCCGGGGAGGTGGTGCGGCGGGCGGGTGCCGCGGGCCTGAAGCCGGTGCCGACCGGCATCGCCCACGGCACCGTGACGGTGGTGGCCGAGGGCGAGCCGTTCGAGGTCACGACCCTGCGCGAGGACATCGAGACCGACGGGCGCCATGCCGTGGTGCGGTTCGGCCGCGACTTCGCGCAGGACGCCGCCCGGCGCGACTTCACCGTCAACGCCCTCTCGGTCACGCCGGACGGCCGGGTGCACGACACGGTCGGCGGCCTCGCCGATCTCGCTGCGTCCCGGGTGCGCTTCATCGGCGAGGCGCGCCAGCGCATCCGCGAGGATTACCTGCGGGTCCTGCGCTTCTTCCGCTTCCACGCCCGCTTCGGCGAGGGCGCCCCCGACCCGGAGGGCCTCGCCGCCGCGATCGAGGCCCGGGACGGGCTGGCGCTTCTCTCCCGCGAGCGGGTGCGCGGGGAGCTCCTGAAGCTGCTGACCGCCCCGGCGGCGCCCGCCGTCGCGGCGGTGATGCAGGCGGCCGGGCTCCTGCCGCGCCTGATCGGCGGGGTCGGCGATCTCGGGCGGCTGGCGCGCCTCGCCGCCGCCGAGGCCGAGCCGGATCCGGTGCGGCGCCTGGCGGCGCTCGCGGTGCGCTCGCTCGCCGATGCCGAGCGCCTGCGCGACAGCCTGCGCCTGTCGAAGGCCGAGCAGGCGCGGCTCGCGGCCTATGCGGGCGCCGAGGCGGCCCTGCACGGGGCGCCCGCCCCGCTCGCGCCCGCCGACATCCGGCGCCTCGCGGCGATCCACGGGGCGGTCGCGCTCGCCGATGCCGCCCTGGTGCTGCGGGGCGAACCGGCCCCGGTCCTGACGCCGGAGGCCGCCGAGACGCTCGCGCGCTTCGCGGAGGGCCGCGAGCCGGTGCCGGTCCTGCCCGTGACCGGGGCGGCCCTGGTGGCGGCGGGCGCGCCGCCCGGCCGCGGTCTCGGCCGGGGCCTTGCGGCGGCGCGCCGGGCCTGGCTCGCGGCGGGTTGCCCGACCGACGGCGGGGCCAAGGCACGCCTCGAGGCGCTCGCCCTCGCGGCGGCGCTCGGAACCGGCGAAGCCGAGGCCGGTTCGGAAGGCGTCGGCCCGTCCCAAGCCGGCGCCGCCCGCGCCGGCCCCGCGTGACGCCGTCCCGATCGCGGCCGGCGCCGCGCCGGGGATCGGTTCGGCGGGAAATGGGTTATCATGCCTGGCCGCGCGGGCCCGCGGCGGGCCTCGCCTCACGCCCGCGCTCCGCACCCGCGGCCAGGGCCCGGGGTTTTTCGCGCGTGACGGGCCCGAGCGCCGTCCCGGGAGTTCGATCGACGATGCTGCCCCTGCTCCGCACCGCCCTGGCCGCCGCCCTCGTCCTCGGGGCCCCGGGGCCCGGCCGCGCGCAGGAGCTGTGGCTGACGCTCAGCACCGCCGAGGCCGTGCCGCAGGTCCGGGTCAATTACGGCCACGCCTCGAAGCGCGAGACGCCGGCCGTGAGCCAGCTCATCGACCTCCTGGCCCTGACGCAGGACGGCGGGGCGAGCCTGCGCGGCGCCCTCAAGCCCGCCCCCCCGGAGGTGCCCCCCGCCCTGCTGGCGCCGCTCGGCACGAAGCCCGGCCGCACCCTGGTCGCCGCGACCTACGACGCCGGCTACTGGACGATCCTGCGCGACGGCACCCGCCTCAACGCCAGCCGGCGCCTCGTGCCCCAGGCCCGGTCCGGATACTGGGCGGTGAAATACGCCAAGGCCGCCTTCGGCCCCGGCGCGCCGTGGCTGCGGGTGGTCGGCCACACGCTGGAGATCGTGCCCGTCGAGGTCCCGGGGCCGACCGCGGGGGCGATCCGGGTGCGGGTGCTGTTCCGCGGCGCGCCGCTGCCGGGGGCCGACCTCTATTACGGCGACAGCGGCATGGAGCCGGAACGCGCCGGCGCCCCCGCCTACACCACCGACCCGGACGGGATCGCCACGGTGCCGATCCGCAAGGCCGGCAGCCAGGTGCTCACGGTGAGCCAGACGGTGAGCCCGTCCGCCACCCCGACGCTCGCCGACGAGGACCGCTACACGGCGACCTTCGCGTTCCGGCTCGACGAGCCGTCGGTGAATTGAGGCGCGTCCTCACGCCTCGGGCGTGACCGGGGCGATGGCTGCGACCACGCAATCCTCGGGCGTGCCGTCCTCGTGCACCAGCATCGCGAAGGTGCCGGGCGCGGTCATCGTGGTCATGTGCGCGTGCCAGGCCCCGCTGCGATAGACGATGCCCGTCGTGCCCGGCACCCGGAAGGCGCGCAAGGCCGCCTCGTCCGGGACGCCGCCGGCATCGGGCGCCACCACCACCAGGTAATCGCCGACGGCGAGGGGCAGGAACCCTTGCGCGGAGTGCGGGTGCCGCTCGAGCCGGCGCAGCGGCATCGTGCCGGCGAAGGGCTCGCTGCGCACCAGGGCGAGGTTGAGGGCCGCGCCCGGGCGCCCGTTCCCGATCTCGGCTGCCCGATCCTGCCGCGGGCCGGCGGCCGGGCCGACCAGCAGGGTGCCGTAGGGCGCGAAGGCCTCGGCGGTGATCGGCTCGATCGGAAGGGTGCGCATCGCGTCGGGTCCTCGTCGGTCGCGCCTCAGCGCCGGTCCTCCCGTATCAGGTCCGCCCCCTTCTCGGCGATCATCATCACGGCGGCCTGGGTGTTGGCCGAGACCTCGGTCGGCATCACGGCGGCGTCGATCACGCGAAGCCCGTCGATCCCGCGCACCCGCAGGCGCTCGTCCACCACCGCCTCCGGTCCGCGGCCCATGCTGCAGGTGCCGACCGGGTGGTAGATGGTCTGGCCGTTGCGGCGGGCGAAGTCGAGCCACTCGTCGTCGGACTGCACGCCGTCGCCGGGAGCGAGCTCGTGGGCGCGGTAGGGGTCCATGGCCGCCTGCGCGATCACCCGGCGGGCGATGCGCATGCCGGCGATCAGGGAGTCCCGGTCGGTGCGGGCGCTCAGGAAGTTCGGGCGGATCGCCGGGGGTCGCATCGGGTCGGCCGAGACCGCGTGGATCGTGCCGCGGGATTCGGGGCGCAGCTGCGTCACGCCGATCGTCATGCCGGGCTCGCGGTCGAGGGTGCGGTCGGCGGCGTTGGCGTAGCTCGCATGCATGAAGAAGTACTGCACGTCCGGCCCGGCGAGCTCGGGCCGCGTGCGCACGAAGCCGTGGGCGAGGCCGGTGCCGAGGGTGAGGATGCCGCGGCGGGCGAGAAAATACTGCCCGACCGCGAGGCCGAGGCGCCAGCCGCGGGTCGCCTCGTTGAGGGTCATCGGCAGCTTGACCCGCCAGTTCATCCGGGTGGCGTAGTGGTCGCGATAGTTCTCGCCGACCCCCGGCAGGGCGTGGCGGAGCGGGATGCCGGCGGCGGCCAGCACCTCGGGCCGGCCGATGCCGGAGAGCTCGAGCAGGTGGGGCGACTGCACGGCCCCGGCGGCCAGGATCACCTCGGCCCGCGCCGTCGCCCGCTCCTCGCGCCCGTCCCTTCGATAGGTGACGCCGGTCACGCGGCGGCCGTCGAGGTCGAGGCGCAGGACGTGGGCGTTCGTGCGCACGGTCAGGTTCGGGCGCCGGCGGGCCGGCTGCAGGTAGGCGTCTCGGGCGCTCCAGCGCCGGCCCTTGCGCTGGTTGGCCTGGTAGGTGCCGAAGCCCTCCTGCGAGGCGCCGTTGTAGTCGGGGTTCTCGGGATAGCCCGCCTCGGTCCCGGCGCGGATGAAGGCGTCGGCCAGCGGGCTCCTCACCCCGACCCGGGTGACGTGGAGCGGCCCGCCCCGGCCGCGCAAGGCGGGATCGCCGCCCTCGAAATGCTCCAGCTTGCGGAAGTAGGGCAGCACGTCGTCCCAGGACCAGCCGCGGTTGCCGGCCTGGGCCCAGCCGTCGAAGTCGAGCGGCTGGCCGCGCACGAAGATCATGCCGTTGATCAGCGTCGAGCCGCCGAGCCCCTTGCCGCGGGGCACCACGATGGTGCGGTCGTGCGTGTTCGGCTCCGGCTCGGTGGAGAAGCGCCAGTTGAACGCCGCCCCGGTGAGGAGCTTCGGGAACCCCGCCGGGATGCCGACCCAGAACCCCGTCCCCTCCCCGCCCGCCTCGAGCAGCAGCACGCGGGTGCGGGGATCCTCGCTCAGGCGGTTCGCCAGCACGCAGCCCGCGGTGCCGCCGCCGACGATGACGAAGTCGAATGCGTCCATGGTCCTCCCTCGGGTGCGTTTTGTCGGCCGGAGGGCCGCTTCGTGCCCCTCCCCGCAGAGGGGGAAGGTTACGGGCCGGGCGCGGCTCCTACGCCCGCGCCAGCACCTTGCCGGGGTTCAGCAGCCCCTCCGGATCGAGCGCCGCCTTGATCCGCCGCGCCAGCGCCATCTCGTCGGGGTGGCGGTGGCGGGCGAGCTCGGCGACGCGGTACTGGCCGATGCCGTGCTCGGCCGAGATGCTGCCGCCGTAACGGTCGACCACGCCGTGGACGAGGCCGTTGATCGCCTCGGACGAGTGGCCCGGCCCGATCAGCACGTTGTAGTGGATGTTGCCGTCGCCCATATGGCCGAAGGCGTTGACCCGGGTGCCCGGCGCGCCCGCCGCCAGCACGGCGCCGGCCTCGTCGAGGAAGGCGGGGATCGCGGTGATCGGCACCGAGACGTCGTGCTTGACGCTCTTGCCGGCGCGGGCCTCGCACTCGGTCACGTGCTCGCGCAGGGCCCAGAGCTCGGCGGCCTGGCGGCCGGACTCGGCCAGCACCCCGTCGGTGGCGTCCTCGCGCTCGAGCGCGGTGCCGAGCACGCCCTCCATCGCCTCGCGCAAGCCCGAGAGCGAGGAGGCGGCCTCGATCAGCACGGTCCAGCCGGCGGCCCCGACCGGGCTCCTGAGGCCGGCATGCTCCTCGACGAGTCCGAGCGAGGTGCCGGAGATCAGCTCGAAGGCCTGGATGCTGTCGCCGATCTCCTCCTGCGCCAGGGTGAACAGCCGCAGGGCGGCCGCCGGATCGGGCACCGCGAGGAGCGCCGTCGCGCTGTGGCGGGGCCTCGGCACGAGGCGCAGGACGGCGGCCGTGACGATGCCGAGCGTGCCTTCGGTGCCGATGAAGAGCTGCTTCCAGTCGTAGCCGGCATTGTCCTTGCGCAGGGCCCGCAGGCCGTCGACCGTGCTGCCGTCGGCGAGCACCACCTCGAGGCCGAGGACGAGGCCGCGGGTCATGCCGTAGCGCACCACGTTGATCCCGCCGGCATTGGTGGCGATCACGCCGCCGACCAGCGCCGAGCCTTCCGCCGCGAAGCTCACCGGCAGGAGCCGCCCGGCGGCCTCGGCGGCGTCCTGCGCCACCTTGAGCACGCAGCCGGCCTCCGCGGTCAGCGTCAGGCCGACCGGGTCGATCGCCCGGATCGCCGTCATGCGGGCGAGCGACAGCACGACCTGCGTGGCCGAACCGTCCGGCACCGCGCCGCCGGCGAGCCCGGTATTGCCGCCCTGCGGCACCAGCGCGGCCCCGGCCTCGCGGCACAGCCGCACCACGTCGGCCACCTCGGCGGTGCTCGACGGGCGCACCACGCAGGCCGGCCGGCCCGGGAACAGGCGCCGCCAGTCGATCGCGAAGGGCGCCATGTCGGCCTCGCCGGTGAGCAGGCCGGCGGGGCCGAGGCGCTGCCCGAGGCGGTCGATCAGGATCTCGTGCGAGACCGGCTGGGCCGGATGGGTCATCGGCGTCCTCCGACGGATCGAGCGGCATTGGTCATCATGACGGCGCCGGCCTCGCCCGGATGCATGACGGGGTCAAGCCCGTTCGGGCGTCCCGGTCACGGCATGGCGGTGCAAGGTTGGCTGCGTCCTCAGCGTCAGATGTCCGCATGATGGATGCCGCCGCCGAACCCGAGAAAAGCCTGGTCGACTCTCGCGCTCCATCGTCGATACGCTTCGGAAGCGGATCGATACCTCGGAAATAGCTTCGAAATCTTCGAACGAAAGCCGTCGCACAAATGGCTTGAGTTAACGAATTTTTAACTTAGAAGCCGTATCCGATACTTCCTGGAGCCAATGATGTCCGAACGGCGCGTGATCCTGGTATTGCCGGAACAAGAGGAATTGCGCAATCCTGCCATGATGCAGATGAGCGGCAATGACGGCAGCATCAGAGCACGGTTGTCCGGGGTGCCGGCTCGTGTCGAGGTCGACACGAGCTTTTCTCCGGTCCCCCTGGGGGCGATCGATCATCCAGGCCGGCTCGGACTGTCCTCCGCTGCCGCGGCGCCGTACTTCGCGGTGCGGGCGACCATCGACGACGACGACCTGCCGTCGATGGCGAGCAACGGCACGGCGATCTTCTCGGACCCGAAGATCGCCCGCTTCGTCACTCCCCCGGGCTGCTCGACCGCTCCGGTCGGCACGCGCGCGGACGTGGAGCGTCGCCTCAACGTGGCGGGGCTCGCGGCCAAGCAGCTCGACGGATCGGGCGTCGGGATCGCCGTGATGGACGACGGCATCAACCTGGCGCATCTCCAGAGCAAAGGGGTCGCGGCTGCGTTCGATGCGTCGGTCACCTGGCCGCCGCTCCCGGCCCAACCGGGGCAGCATCCGGTCAGCCACGGGACGATGTGCGCCTATGGTGCGCTCATCGCCGCCCCGAAGGCGACCCTGCTCGACTTTCCGATCCTGCAATCGACGGCGAGCGGCGGCAGCCTGTCGGCCGGCTACCTGAGCGACGCCATCAAGGCCTATGCGAGCCTCATCCCCCTCGTTCGCGGCAGGAAGCGGCGCTTCAAATCGCTCGTGGTCACGAATTCGTGGGGCCTCTACCACGAGAGTTGGGACTTCCCGAGCGGCCATTGGGGACGATATGTCGATAACCCGAACCACCCGTTCAACCTGATCGTGGGAACTCTCGGTCGATACGGCGTCGACATTCTCTTCGCGGCCGGCAATTGCGGTACCGGTTGTCCCAATCCGCGCTGTCAGGGCGTCGTCAAGCACACGATCATGGGCGCGAACGCTCATCCGGACGTCATCACCGTAGCGGGCGTGACCACGGGCGGCCGGCGGGTGGGGTATTCGTCACAGGGACCGGGCATACCCGGCATGGTCCATGCTAAACCCGACCTGTCGAGCTACACGCATTTCCTCGGATCGGAAGCATGCGGGCCCGGCACGGCGGATGACGGAACCTCGACCGCGTGCCCGGTGGCGGCCGGCTGCGTCGCCGCGATCCGAACCAGAATGCCGTCCAAGGTCCTCAGGCCTCGCAAGTTCGCCCTTGGGTTGAGATCGGATACCATCGGACGTCGTCGTGCGGGCTGGAATCGCAACCTAGGATATGGGATTCTCGATCCGCTTCGAACTGCCATGCGTCTCGGGCTATGACCTCAAGGAGGTCGTTCGTGGATACTGACGAAGGCGACACGGTTCTCATGACGGTCCACGCGGCGCGCCGTCCGCCCTCGCTCCAGCAGGCGGCCCGCTCGCTCGGCGTGCGGCAGTCCGACATGGACAGGACGTTCGGCGTCGTGCCGATCGATCCGGATCGCGGCCTCTTCGCGGTCAAGGTTCGAAGCGCCAGCGTGGCGGGACGAGGAGGAGGGGGTGAAAACCGCTTCTCCAACCCCCGTATCGCTCCGTTCGGACGGAAATAGCCGGGCCGGTCAGGGCCGCATCCGCAGGAAATCCGCCATCAGGGCGAGCTGGCCCTCCAGCATCGGCAGGCCCGGATGGGTGCGGCAGCCCCGGGCCGCCGCCGCGGCGAGCAGCGGGGTCTCGGCCGGCTGCATGATGATCTCGGCGACGAGCTGACCGGCCGTCAGCCCGGCGGGGTCGAGCGGCAGGGCATCGTCGGGCCGCAGGCCGAGCGAGGTGGCGTTGACCACGAGGTCGTGACCGGCCGGGTCGGGGCCGCCGGGGGCCAGCGGCAGGTCGGGGTGGAGGCGGCGCAGGCGCGCGACCAGGTCCTCGACCCGCGCTTGCGTGCGGTTGTGGACCGTGAGCCGCGTCACCCCGGCCTCGGCCAGCGCGAAGGCGATGGCGTTCGCCGCCCCGCCCGCCCCGGCGAGGTAGGCGCTGCGGCCGCGCGGGTCGTGGCCCGCCGCCCGCAGGCCCGCGACGAAGCCGGCCCCGTCCAGGATCTCGCCGACGAGGCGGCCGTCGGGCTCGCGCCGCACGGCGTTGACGGCGCCGACCAGCCGGGCGGCGTCGCTGACGTGGTCGAGGAGCGGCACGATCGCGGTCTTGTGCGGCACGGTGACGATCGCGCCGCCGAAGCTGCGCACCGCCCGCAGGCCGGCGAGCACGGTGCCGAGATCGGCCGCCGCGACGTGGAGCGGCACCATCACCCCGTCGACCCCGCGCCCGGCCATGATGCGGTTGAGGCCCTGGGGCGCCTTCACCTGGGCGATCGGGTCGGCGAGGATCGCGAAGACGCGGGTGTGGCCGGTGATCTCGGGCCGGGTGGTTGCGGGCATGAGGGGCGTCTATCCTCCGAAGCGCTCGGTGCGGATCGTGCGGGCCGGCACGCCGGCCTCGACCAGGAGGTCGGAGACCGCCGAGACGAAGGGGTTTCCCCCGCACACGAAGGTGTGGGCCGGGCTGCCGAGGGCGGCGAGCGCCTCGGCGATCCGCCCGGCATCGACCCGTCTTCCGCCCGGCGCCCGGGTGAGGGCGAGCATCAGCCGGAAGCCCGGCTCCCAGGCGTCCCGGCGGATCAGCTCGTCGCGGACGATCACCTCGTCGGCCGAGCGGGCGGAATAGAGCAGCAGGGCCGGCACGTCGGGCGCCGCCTCCGCGCGGTGGCGCAGCATGGCGAGCAGCGGCACCACTCCGGAACCGCCGCCGACGAGGAGCAGCGGCCCGCCCATGCCCGGATCCCACACGAAGGCGCCGCCGATCGGCCCGCGCAGCTCGATCGCGTCGCCCGGCTCGGCCACGTCGGCGAAGAAGCCCGAGACCTCGCCGTCGTCGAGCCGCTCGATCAGGAGGTCGATCGTCCCGGGGCGAGCCGGCGAGGAGGCGATCGAGTAGCTGCGCTGGGCCTGGTAGCCGTCGGGTGCGGTGAGCCGCACGTCGACGTGCTGGCCGGCCCGGAACGGCCGGTCCCAGCCGACCGCCAGGGTGAGGCGCCGCACCCGCGGCGTCTCGGGCACGGCGGCGGTGATCGTCGCGTCCTGCCAGGTCAGCGGCCTCGTCGCGTCCATGCCGGCGTTCAATCGCCGGTGAAGCGCTGCTCGCGCCACGGATCGCCGACCATGTGATAGCCGCGCAGCTCCCAGAACCCGGCTTCGTCCGTTTGCGTGAAGCGCAGGCCCTTCACCCACTTGGCGCTCTTCCAGAAATAGAGGTGGGGCACCAGCAGGCGGGCGGGACCGCCGTGGTCGGGGGTGATGGGCTCGCCGGCGTAGCGGGTCGCCACCATGGCCTTGTCCCCGGTCAGGTCGGCGACCGGCACGTTGGTGGTGTAGTCGTCGTAGCCCTCGGCGAGCAGGTAGGGCGTCGGCGCCGCGATTCCCGCCGCCGCCAGCAGGTCGTCGATCGTCACGCCCTCCCAGGCGGTGTCGAATTTCGACCACTTGGTGACGCAGTGGATGTCGCCCTTCCAGCGGGTGCGCGGCAGCGCCTCGAACTCCGCCCAGGTCCAGCTCTTGAGCGGCCTCGATCCCTCCCGCAGGGTGAAGCGCCAGCGCGCGAGATCGATCTTCGGCGTCGGTCCCAGCTGCAGCACCGGGAAATCCTCGGTGAGGTACTGGCCCGGCGGCAGGCGCTCGGCCTCCGGTCGCGGCGGGCGGCGCCCCGTGAACCCTCGCGTGACCATGGGATGTCTCCTCTCCTGGAGCCCGGCGCATCGGCGCCGGCGCCCGGTCGGGCTCGCCGCGGCCCCGGTGGGCCGAGGGGTCAGTCCGCCTCACCATCGATGATCCGCGCGATGGCGTCGAGGAGGGAGGTATCCTCGCCGGCCATCCTGTCCATCCCGGCCATGCGGGCGATCACGGTCGCGGCGACCCGCTCCTCCACGGTTCCCTCCGCGTAGGCGAACAGGATGGCGGCGCGTTCGCCGTCGCGGTGGCAGCGGCCCTCGATCTGGCTGAGCTGGATCGCGCTGTGGCGCATGTCGTGGACGATCAGGCTGCGGGGGCGCTCGCCGCCGGGCAGCTCGTTGCGGTGGAGCGAGATCGATTCGGTGACGGTGAACACCACCGCGTCGAGCTCGCCGCGCTGGAAGGCGGTCCGCACCGCCTCGTTCGCCTCGGGCGTCTGCGTGCCGTCGATGGTGCCGGCGCGCCAGCCGCGGCCGGTGAAGCCCTGCGCCAGGGCCGCGCCGGTCTCGAGGAAGGCCACCGAGACCGCAACCTGCTCGCCGGCCTCCAGCAGGTCCTCGGCGAGGTCGAGCGTGCCGGACACCCGGATCAGGCTCGCCTTCTGGCGGAAGCGCAGGTCGGCCGCCCAGCCGGCGGCGCGCCGGTTCGAGCCCCCGGCGAGGCCCCATTCGCGGCGGAACTCGCGCCAGGTCGCGTCGTAGAGGCGCTTGGCCGCCGCATCGAGGGCGGTGGGGGCCAGCTCCCGCTGCACCTCGGGCCAGCCGGCGATGTCGGCGGGCCGGCGCCGCAGGCCGATCGCGCGCGGGCCGCGATAGAGCAGGTCGGCCATCACCGCCTGGTCGCGGGCGTTGGGCTCCCACGACCAGTTCTGCCAGCGCCCCTTGGCCCGGCCGATCTTCAGGTGCTGCATCAGGGCGCGGAAATCCGCCCCGCTCTCGACCGGGCGGCCGACGGCGTGGCCGAGCAGCGCGCCGAGATAGGACAATTCGTGCGGGGCCTGGCCGGCGGTGGCGCTGGCATAGACCGTGAACGCGGCGGCCTCGGCCATCCGCCGGCAGGCCTGACCCTGCTGCGAGTTGGGGTTGCGCAGGCGGTGGGCCTCGTCGAACACCACGATCGGCCAGACCCGCTTCGGCCGGCCGAGCTTGGCGAGCTCGTTGTTCTTCGCCCGCACCGAGCGCCGGGCGCTGGCGGCGGGGAGCGCCAGCAGGGACTTGGTCCGCTCGTAGTTGAGGAGCGTCACGTCCTTCGCCCCCAGCCCCGCATCGCGGATCGTGCGGCGCCATTGCGGCATCGCCCCCTTGGGGCAGACGATCAGCACCGCGCCCTCGGGCATCGCCGCGACGGCGCCCCAGACCGACAGCGTCTTGCCGAGCCCGGTCATGTCGCCGAGCAGGAAGCCCGGCCGCCCCTCCGCCCGCGCCGCCAGGATGGCGCGGATCGCCGCGACCTGGTGCGGGCGGGGGATCAGGCGGGGCGGGGCGAGGCGGGAAGAGGCAGCGTTCGAGGAGGCGGGGCTCGGGGACATGGCGCTCGAGGACATGGCGCCCCCTATGCCGGGGGGCGGGGTGGGGCTCAAGCCTGGGCAGCGATCCGGACGCCAGCACCATCGAAGCGGCGGGCCCCGCCTGCGGCCCGACCTGGCGACGCCCGGCGTCCAGGAACCCGACCGCCCCGGCAGGACGGAGGAGCGCTTCGGGCGAAGGATTGCCGAGGCTGGAGAGCACTCGTCGCGACGCCTGCGCGCTCGCGCGGACCGTGAACGTGTAGGCGCCCACGAGGGCGAGCACCGTCGCGAGGATGTCGATGCGCCGCGGGATCTCCGGCACGCAGACCATCGCGGCATCGGCCGGAACGAGCGCCGCGAACGCGGCCGCCCGGACGAGGGCGATGATGCGGGTGACCTCCACGAATCGCGGGGTGCTCCAGATGTCCGGTGACGCGGTCTCCCGCGCGTATTGCAGCGTGAAGGGCTGCCCCGCGGCCAGCGAGGCGAGCACGATCAGCAGCAGGCCTGCGTCGACGACGAGGCGCACCGCCGGGATGGTCCAGTCCTGACCGGTGATCCGCGTGTAGAGCGCGAGACCGGCGAACAGGACGAGCACGGAGATCCGTCTCACTTCACCGCCCCGGACACGGCGGCTTGCACCGGCACCGAACGACGCACGGGTGTGTCCCCGTCGGCGGACTCAGCCCGCCGCGGCCCGCGCCACGGCGTCCGCGGGCAGGCGCATCGGGCATGCCGGGTCCGTCGCCGCACGCCACACCGCTTCCGCGACGTCCTCGGCCCGCGTCAGCGCCTCCCGGCTCCCCTTCCCGGCTCCCCTGGAACCCGGCGAAGACCTGAGCGGCGACATCGGCATAGGCTGCCGGGATGTCCATGCCCATGCGGGCGCGGGCATTGGCCCCGAACGCCGTGTCGGGCGCGCGACCGGGGATGACGGGGCGCGTGCGGATACCGGACTGCTCCGGGTCGAAGGCAGACCCCGCAGGGTCGAGCGACCGGGTCGCGAACTAGGACAGGCCGGCCGTCGGCGCCTGCCAGGCGACGCCGGGATGCTCGCGGACGTCCCCCGCCTCCGAGCCGGTATCGGAGGTGCTGACCCAGTCGCCCGGCTCTGCGACCTCGACCACCTCGTCCTCCGGGTAGGCCGCCTCGAGGAACAGCTTCGCCTCGCCTTCGGCGGCGGCGCGCACCGTGACGAGCGGCCGGTCGCCGGACCGGCCGCGCACGCGCGCGATGAAGAGCTTCGTCATCGTCGTCCTCGCGAGAAACCGGGCCGGCCGCGGGTCGCGGCCGGCTCCTGCCGGGGAGCGGCGGGCTAGAGCACTTCGCGATCGCGTTGCCCACGGTCCACGACACCGCGA
>NZ_LWHQ01000047.1:277022-304861 GCF_001653715.1 Methylobacterium platani | reverse complement strand
GGCCGACCGCAGGGCGACGGATATCGTGTCGTGTACCGTGGTGTTGCAATCGCGAAGCTCTCTAGGTCATCGATTTTGCCGCATTTTCTGAGACGAACCGGTATCCGCTTCGTCGGAAAATGCTCTAGCCCGCTCCCGGATCGACCTCGTCGCCCTGCCGGTCGCCGGCATGCGCCCCGGACTTGTTGCCCTCGCCGTCGCCGTCCTGCGGCACCGCCGCGACGCCCTTCAGGTCGTCGGCGGTGATCTTGTCGTCGCGGGCCGGCTTGCGGTCCCGGTCGTCCTTGCGCTCCGCCATGCCGTGCTCCTCACCGATCCGTCTCGTCACCAATCCGTCTTGCCGCCGGTCTTCTCGGTCCGGGACCCGCCGTCCGCGACCTTCCTGCCCTCGCCGGGACCCTGCGCGGCGATCTGGTCGGAATGGCCGCCGGAGCTGCCGCCGACCGAGACCGGCGGTCGGCCGGGGGTACCGGCCGAGGACCATTCGCGCTTCAACTCGGCCTCGTCGCGGCCGCCGCCCTCCTGGCGGGTGATCGCCGCCTGCTCGGGGGTCTGGTGGCCGTCGCCGACGGCGGGCTCGCCCCGGCTGCCCACCACGTCGTCGGGCTTGCGCGTCATCGCCTCACTCCCCCTCGTCCTTGCCCACCGCGGCGGTGGCGCGGTCGATGGCTTCCTTCGCGGCGGGCGTCTGGGCTGCGGGCGTGCCGGTCGAGGGGTCGCCGATCCGGCGCAGGTTCTCCGGCGGCGTCTCGTCCTCGGTCGCCTGGCTGCCGTCGGTCGCGCCGATCGCGTCCAGACGGTTGAAGTCGGAGGCGACGCGGGCGTCGCGGGCCTGGCCCATCGGGTCGTGGGCCATGTCGCCCTGCGTGCGCTGCGGCACGCCGACGTCGAGGGGCGAATCCTGGCCCATGTCCTGCCCGTTGCGGTCGGTATAGGGGTCGAAGTCGCGCAAGCTGGGCCGCGCCTGATCCGTCTTCGCCATCGTCGTCTCCCGTTGCGGCCGATCCGTCCGTGTCGGGGACAACACCCGCCGCGGTATGAGGTTTCCGCGGGGCAGCCGCGCCATAGGGTCCGTGACAACCGCCGCGCTTGCTGGCAGGACGGCGCGACCTCCACGGAGATCCCCTGCCCGTGACCACCTCTGCCAATTCCCGCAACGCCGACCATCCGATCGACGCGCAGTTCCTCGAGCGCTGGTCGCCCCGCGCCTTCACCGGCGAGGCGGTGCCGCAGGCCGACCTGATGACGATGATCGAGGCGGCGCGCTGGGCGCCGTCGGGCTACAACTCGCAGCCCTGGCGCTTCGTCTACGCGCTTCGCGACACCCCCGCCTGGGAGACGCTGTTCGGCCTGCTCGTGCCGTTCAACCAGGGCTGGGTGAAGAATGCCGGGGCGCTGGTGTTCCTGGCCTCGAACGGGATGATGAACACCCCGGACGGCCTGAAGCCCTCCTACAGCGCCTCCTTCGATGCCGGCACGGCCTCGGCCCTGTTCCAGCTCCAGGCGGTGAGGATGGGCTGGCACGCCCACGGCATGACCGGCTTCGATCACGAGCGGGCGCCCGCGTCGCTGAGCCTGCCGCCGCATCATCGGGTCGAGGCCGCCTTCGCGGTCGGCCGCAAGGCGGATCCCGCAACCCTGCCGGAGGAGACCCGCGCCCGCGAGACCCCGAACGGCCGCCATCCCCTGTCCGACTTCACGTTCGAGGGCGGGTTCCCGCCGCGCGAGGCGTGAGCCCGACCTCCTACGACGACTGGCGCTCCGGGTTCCGCTGGCGGATCCCGGAGCGCTACAACATCGCGGTCGACGTCTGCGACCGCTGGGCCGCGGCCGATCCGGAACGCCCGGCGATCCTCGACGTGGCGCCGGACGGCCGGATCGAGACCTGGAGCTTCGCGTCCTTGCGCGAGGCCTCGAACCGCTTCGCCAACGCCCTGCGGGCCCACGGCATCCAGGCCGGCGACCGGGTGGCGGTGCTGCTGCCGCAATCCCCCGCCGTGGTGGTCGCCCACCTGGCGATCTACAAGCTCGGCGCCGTGGCGCTGCCGCTCGCCGTGGTGTTCGGGCCGGAAGGCCTGCTCCACCGCCTGGGCAATGCCGGTGCCCGCGCCGTCGTGACCCATGCCGGCGGCGTCGCCAAGCTCGGGCCCCTGCGCGACGCGCTGCCCGACCTCGCCCTCGTCGTCTCGACCGACGGCGCGGCCGATGGGGCTGTCGGCTACGCCGACCTCCTGGCGGCGGGCTCGCCGGACCTCGTCCCGGTCGAGACCTTCGCCGACGACCCGGCCCTGATGATCTACACCTCCGGCACCACCGGCCCGCCGAAGGGCGCGCTGCACGGCCACCGGGTGCTGCTCGGCCACCTGCCGGGCTTTGCCATGATGCACGACTTCATGCCGAAGGCCGGCGACCGGATGTGGACCCCGGCCGACTGGGCCTGGGCCGGCGGCCTTCTCAACGCGCTCTTGCCGAGCCTGCATCACGGCGTCGCCGTGGTGGCGCGCAAGGCGGAGAAATTCGAGCCGGAGGAGGCGTTCCGGCTGATGGCCGACCTGTCGGTCGCCAACGCCTTCGTGCCGCCGACGGCGCTCCGGATGCTGCGCACCGTCGCGGACCCGCGCGGGCGCTTCGACCTGCGCCGCTTGCGCACCCTGGCCTCGGCCGGCGAGATGCTGGGCCCGGAGACCTTCCACTGGGCCGGGGACGCGCTCGGCCTGACCATCAACGAGGCCTACGGCCAGACCGAGTGCAACCTGGTGCTGGCCTCCTGCGCGGCCTTGGGCGTGGCGCGGGCGGGCTCGACCGGGCGGCCGGTGCCGGGCCACCGGGTCGCGGTGATCCGGCCGGACGGCAGCCCGGCCGCGATCGACGAGACCGGCCAGATCGCCGTCGCCCGGCCCGACCCGGTGATGTTCCTGCGCTACTGGAACGACCCGGAGGCGACGGAGCGCAAGTTCCTCGGCGACTGGATGACCACCGGCGACCAGGGCCGGACGGACGCCGACGGCTACGTCCACTTCGTCGGGCGCGACGACGACGTCATCACCTCGTCGGGCTACCGGATCGGCCCTGGCGAGATCGAGGATTGCCTGCTGGGCCATCCCGCGGTGGCCCTCGCCGCGGCGATCGGCAAGCCCGATCCCGTCCGCACCGAGATCGTCAAGGCCTTCGTGGTCCTGCGCCCCGGGCACCGTCCCTCCGAGGCGCTCGCCGCCGAGATCCAGGCCTTCGTGCGCACGCGGCTCTCGGCCCACGAGTACCCGCGCGAGATCGCCTTCCGGCACAGCCTGCCGCTGACCACGACCGGCAAGATCATCCGGCGGGTGCTGCGCGACGAGGCGTAGGGAGCGCGCGGTCGGGTACGCGCCGTGCCGGCCGCGTTACGGCCCGGCGAAGTGCGGCGCCGCGCGCGACGCGGCGATGTCCCATTCCCGATCGGCGCGGGCCGGACGTCCGCGCCCGATGGACTATCGTCCTCAATTGAATTGTCTTCGACATAGCGTCAATTGGGAATATTATCCCGTACAGACCTGCCGAAAAACTTTGCTGCGATCCGACATTGCAACAAAACGGAGCGATCTCTTAACGACGGTCCGCCTATCGATTTCACATGACCCAGCGTCACGTACGGACTTTCGCTGCCGCGTCCTCGCGGCTTCTCGCATCCGGCCCGGCGGCCCTGCTGCCGGACCGGGCGAGCCTGCTGCTGCTCCTCGGCGGGCTCGTGCTGCCGAACGCCCTCGCGCTGGTCGCCGGCACCGTCGCGGGCGTGCCGCCGCGCACGAGCGCCATCGCGCTCTACGCCGCGCTCGCCCTGCTGGGCGGGCGGGTCCCGGGCGGCGTCCTGGCGGGGCTCGGCCTCCTGCTGGTGGGGCTCGATCTCCTGCTCACCGTCGGCCGCCTGTTCTTCCTCGATCTCGGCGCGCTGCTGCCGCTGATCCGGCTCGATCTGCTGCCGGCGCTCCTGGCCACGCCGGCCTACGCCGTCGCCGCGGCGGCGGTCGCGTCCTCCACGGCCCTCTACCTGGCCGTGCTGCTCCGCGGCGGCCCGGGAATGCGCCGGGGCAGCCGCCGCCTGTTCGCGGCGGCGGTCGCCGCGATGCTGGCCGGCGACGTCCTGGTCAACGGCTCCGCCGCCTACGATTTCGGAGCGATGGCGAGCGTCGGACGGCCGTTCGAATCGGGCGGCCTCCGGTCCGGGTTCGACGCCCTGCCCGACCAGCCGCGGCCGCCGCGCCGGATCCTCCTGGTGATGGTCGAGAGCCTGGGCGTCCTGCGCGATCCCGGCCAGCGGGCGATCCTCACCGAAGCGTTCGAGGACCCCGCCCTGCGCCGCCTCTACGCCGTCGCGACCGGGACGAGCCCCTTCTACGGCGCCACCGCGTGGGGGGAGATGCGCGAGCTGTGCGGCACCTATCGGTCCTACGAGCGGGCCTTCGCCGAGGAGGACCCGACCTGCCTGCCCGAGCGCTTCGCCGCCCGCGGCTACCGGACGGTCGCGGTGCACGGCTTCCATTCCGGCTTCTACCACCGCGCGCTCTGGTACCCCGAGGCCGGCTTCCAGACGCGGCTGTTCGCCAGGGCCCTGGCACCCCGCGTCGCCCATCGTTGCGGCGGCCCCTTCCCGGGCCCCTGCGACACCGATCTGGCGCAGGTGGTCCGCGACGAGCTGACGGCGGCGGACGACCCCACCTTCGTCTACTGGCTCACCTTGAACTCGCACGTGCCGGTGCCGCGGGGCGAGGCGACGCCGCGGCAGCGATGCGGGCAGGCCGGGAGCGCCTTCGCCGATCCGGAAGTCTGCGCCATGGTGGAGATCTGGCAGGACCTGTTCGCCGCGGTGGCGCGCCTCGCCCTCGCCCAGCCGGGGACCGAGATCCTGCTCGTCGGCGATCACGCCCCGCCGCTGTGGCGCCGGGCGGCCCGCGATGCGTTCGAGCCCGGCCGGGTGTCGTGGATCCGGCTCTCGCCGATCCCGGTCGCGACCCTGCCGTGATACCCGCGCGCCTCGGCCTCGACACGTCGATGCCGAGGCGTCCGGCGCATCAGCGCCGACGCGAGGACAGGGGAAGCCTTGCGGGCTGAGCCAGCGCCTGCGAGCGGATCCGTTCGAAGGCGCTGCGGTATGACGCGCGATCCCGGCCCGTGAACGCAACGAGGGCGGCGGGACCCTTCGGTCCCGCCGCCCTCGCGCGAATCCGTCCGGAGGGACCGGCGGTCAGAAGCTCAGCGCCACCTTGGCCTCGCGCAGCTGTGCGATCTGGCCTTCGATCTCGAGCTTGCGGTCGTAATCGTCGGTGGCGTCGTAGAGCATCTCGGCCGCCGCGATGTCGGCGTCGATGATCGCCGGGGTCAGCTCCTCGAGCGGGGTCGCGCGCTCGGCGATCACGGTCAGCGAGGTGGCGTTGATCTCGGCGAAGCCGCCGCGCACCAGCACCCGCTTGCCGTGCTGCGGGCTCTCCGTGATGACCAGCATGCCGGTCTTGAGGGTGGTGAGCACGGGCGCGTGCCCGGGCAGCACCGTCATCTCGCCCTCGGAGCCCGGCAGCTGCACGGCATCGACCGCGCCCGAATACAGGATCCGCTCGGGGCCGACGAGGTCGAACTGGAAGGTGGCCATGGGTTGGGGTCGATTCCGGTTTCGTCAGACGCGCGAAAGGGCCCGACCTGACGGCCGGGCCCGCTTTTGACGCTGCCGATCAGGCCGCGGCGGCGAGGCGCTGGGCCTTCTCCTTGGCCTCCTCGATCGAGCCGACCATGTAGAAGGCGGCCTCGGGGAGGTTGTCGTACTCGCCGTCCACCAGGCCCTTGAAGCCCTTGATGGTGTCCTCGAGAGCCACGAGCTTGCCCGGCGAGCCGGTGAAGATCTCGGCGACGTGGAACGGCTGGCTCAGGAAGCGCTCGATCTTGCGGGCGCGGGCGACGGTGAGCTTGTCCTCCTCGGACAGCTCGTCCATGCCTAAGATCGCGATGATGTCCTGGAGCGCCTTGTAGCGCTGCAGCACCTGCTGCACGCGGCGGGCGACGGTGTAGTGCTCCTCGCCGAGGATCGCCGGCGACAGCATGCGCGAGGTCGAGTCGAGCGGGTCCACCGCCGGGTAGATGCCCTTCTCGGCGATCGAGCGCGACAGCACGGTCGTGGCGTCGAGGTGGGCGAACGAGGTGGCGGGCGCCGGGTCGGTCAGGTCGTCGGCCGGCACGTAGATCGCCTGCACCGAGGTGATCGAGCCCTTGGTGGTGGTGGTGATGCGCTCCTGCAGGGCGCCCATGTCGGTGGCGAGCGTCGGCTGGTAGCCCACCGCCGAGGGAATGCGGCCGAGCAGCGCCGACACCTCGGAGCCCGCCTGCGTGAAGCGGAAGATGTTGTCGACGAAGAACAGCACGTCCTGGCCCTCGTCGCGGAAGTGCTCGGCGACGGTGAGGCCGGTGAGCGCGACGCGGGCGCGGGCGCCCGGGGGCTCGTTCATCTGGCCGTAGACCAGGGCGCACTTGGAGCCTTCCGCGGAGCCGTGCTCCTTGGGGTCCATGTTCACCTTGGACTCGATCATCTCGTGGTAGAGATCGTTGCCCTCGCGGGTCCGCTCACCGACGCCCGCGAACACCGAGTAGCCCGAGTGGGCCTTCGCGATGTTGTTGATGAGCTCCATGATGAGAACGGTCTTGCCGACGCCGGCGCCGCCGAACAGGCCGATCTTGCCGCCCTTGGCGTAGGGGGCGAGCAGGTCCACCACCTTGATGCCGGTGACGAGGATCTGCGCCTCGGTCGACTGCTCGGCGTAGGACGGGGCCGGCTGGTGGATGGCACGCAGCGACTCGGTCTTGATCTCGCCGGCCTCGTCGATCGGCTCGCCGATGACGTTCATGATGCGGCCGAGGGTGTTGGCGCCGACGGGGACGCGGATCGGCGCGCCGGTATCGGTGACCTCCTGGCCGCGGACCAGGCCCTCGGAGGTGTCCATCGCGATGCAGCGCACGGTGTTCTCGCCGAGCTGCATCGCGACCTCGAGGACGAGGCGGTTGCCGTTGTTCTTGGTCTCGAGGGCGTTCAGGATCTCGGGCAGGTGGCCCTCGAACTGCACGTCGACGACCGCGCCGATGACCTGGGTGATGCGGCCGGTCTTGTTCGAGCCGGCGCCGGGGGTGGCAGTGTTCGCCATGATGCTTATCCCTGATTGCGTGCGGTCAGAGCGCCTCGGCGCCCGAGATGATCTCGATCAGCTCCTTGGTGATCATCGCCTGGCGCGTCCGGTTGTAGATCAAGGTCTGCTTCTTGATCATCTCGCCGGCGTTGCGCGTGGCGCTGTCCATGGCGCCCATGCGCGCGCCCTGCTCGGAGGCCGCGTTCTCCAGGAGCGCCCGGAGGATCTGAACGGTGAGGTTCTTCGGGAGAAGGGCGGCGAGGATCTCGCCCTCGCCCGGCTCGTACTCGTAGACGGCGTCGGCCGAGGCGCCGGCAGCGGCGGTCTCGGTCGGGGCGATCTCCGCCGGGATGATCTGCTGCGCCGTCGGGATCTGGGCGATCACCGAGCGGAAGCGCGAGTAGAACAAGGTGGCGATGTCGAACTCGCCCGCGTCGTAGCGGCCGAGCAGGTTGCGGGCGATCCCTTCGGCGTTCTCGAAGCCGAGCTGGCGCACGCCGCGCAGCTCGATCAGCTCGACGATCTGCTCGCGGAACTCGCGGCGCAGGATGTCGTAGCCCTTCTTGCCGACGCAGATGATCTTGACCGTCTTGCCCTGCGCCGTGAGGCGACGGGCATGGTCACGGGCAAGACGCGCGATCGAGGAGTTGAACGCGCCGCACAGGCCGCGCTCCGCCGTGCAGACGAGAAGCAGGTGGGTGCGGTCCTGGCCCGTCCCGGAGAGCAGCCGGGGCGTCTCCGCCCCGGGGGTCAGGTTGGCGGCGAGATTGCCGAGCACCTGGGCCATGCGCTCGGCGTAGGGCCGGGCGCTCTCCGCCGCCGTCTGCGCCCGGCGCAGCTTGGCGGCGGCGACCATCTGCATCGCCTTGGTGATCTTCTGGGTCGCCTTCACCGAGGTGATGCGATTGCGCAGGTCCTTCAGACTCGGCATCGGAGAGTCCCTTAGCTGTCGAGCCTAAAGCTTACTGGAACGACTTGGCGAACGACTCGACCACGCCCTTCAGCTTGGCGCCGCTGTCGGCCGACAGCTCCTTCGAGGAGCGGATCGTGTCGAGCAGGTCGGCGTGCTTGGTGCGCAGGGTCGAGAGCAGGCCGTCCTCGAAGGCCCGGACCCGGTTGACCGGGACGGTGTCGAGGTAGCCGTTCACGCCGGCGTAGATCACCGCGACCTGCTCTTCCATCTTCAGCGGCGAGAATTGCGGCTGCTTCAGGAGCTCGGTCAGGCGGGCGCCGCGGTTGAGCAGCTTCTGGGTCGAGGCGTCGAGGTCAGACCCGAACTGCGCGAAGGCCGCCATCTCGCGGTACTGCGCCAGCTCGCCCTTGATCTTGCCGGCGACCGACTTCATCGCCTTGGTCTGGGCGGCGGAGCCGACGCGGGACACCGAGAGGCCGACGTTCACCGCCGGGCGCACGCCCTGGTAGAACAGGTCGGTCTCGAGGAAGATCTGGCCGTCGGTGATCGAGATCACGTTGGTCGGGATGTAGGCCGAGACGTCGTTGGCCTGGGTCTCGATGACCGGGAGCGCGGTCAGCGAGCCGTTGCCGGCGGCGTCGCCCATCTTGGCGGCGCGCTCGAGCAGGCGGGAGTGCAAGTAGAACACGTCGCCCGGATAGGCCTCGCGGCCCGGCGGGCGGCGCAGCAGCAGAGACATCTGGCGGTAGGCCACGGCCTGCTTCGACAGGTCGTCATACACGATCACGGCGTGCATGCCGTTGTCGCGGAAATACTCGCCCATGGCGCAGCCGGCGAAGGGCGCCAGGAACTGCATCGGAGCGGCGTCCGAGGCGGTGGCGGCGATGACGATGGAGTACTCCATCGCGCCGTTATCCTCGAGCACCTTCACGAACTGCGCGACGGTGGAGCGCTTCTGGCCGACCGCGACGTAGACGCAGTACAGCTTGGCCTTCTCGTCGGTGCCGGCATGGGCCGGCTTCTGGTTCAGGATGGTGTCGAGGGCCACCGCCGTCTTGCCGGTCTGGCGGTCGCCGATGATCAGCTCGCGCTGGCCGCGGCCGATCGGGATCAGGGCGTCGATCGCCTTGAGGCCGGTCGCCATCGGCTCGTGCACCGACTTGCGCGGGATGATGCCCGGGGCCTTCACGTCGACCCGGCTGCGCTTCTCGGCGACGATCGGGCCCTTGCCGTCGATCGGGTTGCCGAGCGCATCGACGACGCGGCCGAGCAGGCCCTTGCCGACCGGTACGTCCACGATGGCGCCGGTGCGCTTGACGGTCTGGCCTTCCTTGATCTCGCGGTCGGAGCCGAAGATCACGACGCCGACATTGTCCTGCTCGAGGTTCAGGGCCATGCCGCGCACGCCCGACTCGAACTCGACCATCTCGCCGGCCTGGACGTTGTCGAGGCCGTAGACGCGGGCGATGCCGTCGCCGACCGACAGCACCTGACCGACCTCGGTGACCTCGGCCTCCTGGCCGAAGTTCTTGATCTGCTCCTTCAGGATGGCGGAGATCTCGGCGGCACGGATGTCCATCTGGACCTTCCCTCGTTCGTTCGTGTCGGGCGTTGTTCTTAAGTCGGCGGGTGCGTCGGGGCCCTTAGCGGGCGCCCTGCATCGCCAGGCGAATGCTGTTCAGCTTGGTGCGCAAGGAGGCGTCGACCATGCGCGAGCCGAGCTTGACGACGATGCCGCCGATCAGGCTCGGATCGATGCGCAGATCGAGGTCGATCTCGGCCTTCGCGACGTCCTTCAGGGACGCCTTGATGTCCTGGAGCACCGCGTCGGAGGGCTGCTCGGCGAGCCGCACCTCGGCGCGGACGATGCCCTTCGATTCGCGCACCAGCTCGCGATAGGCGCGGATCATGTTCGGCAGGGCGAACAGGCGGCGGTTGGCGGCCGAGAGGCGGATGAAGTTGCCGGCCAGGCCCCCGATGCCGGCCTTGGCCAGCACCGCCTCGATCGCCTTGACCTGATCCTCGGCCGAGAAGGCCGGGCTTTGCACGAGGCGCCGCAGGTCGGCGCTCTCGGTCAGCAGGGCGTCGAACCGGTCGAGCCCCTCCGCCACCGTGTCGACCGACCGCTCGTCGCGGGCGAGCTCGAACAACGCCGAGGCGTACCGCCCGGCGACGCCCGCCAGGGGGGAACCCGATTCCGATGCGTTCTGAGCCACCAGCGCTCTCTCTTCATGTCCTGGCCCGACGGGTCCGGCCGATCGCGCCGGTCTGGAAATGAGCGGCGGTGGCGCGCGGCCCGTCGATGATGGGAAAGGCTCCGGCGCGAGAAGACAGCCCCCTCCCCCGGCGCGGCGCCGGCCTAGCATGGGTTTTCGGGGGGCGCAAGGCGAGCGCGGGCGCGCGCCAATCGCGAGGCGGGCCCTGGGCTTAATCCCATCCGGCGGCGTCCGGCGGCGAGGACCGGCCGCCCCTTCGACGATGGTCGGATTGCGCGGCCCGGCGGCGCCGTCCTCCGGGCCCCGCCCGGCGGGGCCGGGACCGCCGACGTTTCGACGTGGTTTCCCGATCGTGTCCGGGTTCAGCCGGCGCAGGCGATCTGGTCGCACTCGGCGACGTTGGAGAGCACCCGGCCGAGGCTCCTCGGCCCCGGATAGCCGAGCAGGGCCGCGGTGCCGACGACGTAGGACGGGGTGGCGTGCAGCCCGAGATTCGCGGCGAGCCGCATCTGGCTCGTCAGCGCTTCGCGCACCTCGTCGGAATCCGCCGCCTGCTCGATCGCCGCCCGGTCGTGGCCGAGGCGGGCGGCCGCCTCCAGCGCCCGCGATCCGTCGATCCGCCCCGACGTGCCGGGCCCCAGCAGCGCGGCGTAGAGCTTGGCGGTCGCCGGCGAGCCGCCGGCGCGCTGCACCGCCAGCGCCACCTTGGCGGCCTGGGCCGACTGGACCGACAGGATCGGGTTGTTGACGAGGCCGACGCGCAGGTCCGGGCTGGCCTTGACGAGGTCGTCGAGGTCGCGCGCCGCCGCCCGGCACCACGGGCAATTGTAGTCGAAGAACTCGTACAGGGTGACCGAGGCCTCCCGCGGCCCGATCCAGGTCACGCCGCGCAGCCGCCCGATCTCGGAGGCGAGCTCGCCCGGCAGGCGGGTGTTGGGGATCGGCTGGCCGTTGTCGCCGGTGACGGCGCGCCACTGGCCGTCCTCCTGCGCCGCGGCCCGGTGCGCGGCCAGGGCGGGGACGGCCGCCAGGGAGGCGGCGAGCAGGGTGCGGCGGGAGAGCGGCATGGACGGACTTCCGGGGCGACGGGCTGTCGCTACCCTTCAAGCTCTAGCTCGGCCATTTTGGCCGGATGATGGCCTCACGCGGTTTCCGCCAGAGCCGCCGCCACGGCCCCCTCCAGCGCCCGCGGCGTCACCCGCGGGGCGAAGCGGGCGATCACCCGGCCGTCGCGGCCGACCAGGAACTTGGTGAAGTTCCACTTGATCGCCCGGGTGCCGAGAAGCCCGGGCCGTTCCTGCTTGAGATGGGAAAACAGCGGCTCGGCCTTCGCCCCGTTGACCTCGACCTTGGCGAAGAGCGGGAAGGTGACGTCGTATTCGAGCGTGCAGAACCGGGCGATCTCGGCGGCGTCGCCCGGCTCCTGGGCGCCGAACTGGTTGCAGGGAAAGCCCAGCACCACGAGGCCGGCGTCGCGGTAGCGCCGCCACAGCTCTTCCAGCCCCGCGTAGTGCGGGGTGAAGCCGCAGGCCGAGGCTGTGTTGACGACGAGCAGCACCTTGCCCCGGTACTGCGCCAGCGGATGGGGGGCGCCGTCCGGGGCGGCCGGCGTGAAATCGTGGACCGTGGTCATGGCCGCCTTATGCCCGAGCCCGCCCGCGCCGTCTCCCGCCGGCGTCAGAACCGGGCCGCCACCCCGCCCATGATCGTGCGCGGCAGGCCCGGCGTCGCGTAGCGATTCTGCCACGAGCGGTCGAAGTAGCGCTCGTCGAACAGGTTGTCGACGTTGAGATACACCCGCACGTCGGGCGTGATCTTGTAGTACGAGATCAGGCTGGCGAGCGTGTAGTCCGGCAGCTTGAAGGTCGGCCGGGTCTCGCCGGCGACGCGCGAGCCGACATAGGTGATGCCGCCGCCGAGCCCGAGGCCGCGCAAGACGCCGTCCTGGAACTCGTAGACGCTCTGCACCGCAAAGCTGTTCTGCGGGATGTTGGCGAGCCGGGCGCCGACCGGCGCGGTGGTGGCCTTCGTGAGCGCGGCGTCGACGAAGGCGTAGGTGCCGATCACCCGCCAGCCCGGGGCGAGGAAGCCCGCGACCGTCATGTCGAAGCCGCGGCTCCGCGCCGCGCCGGCCGCGGCCTGGAAGCCCTGGTCGACCGGGTCGGTGACGAGCTGGTTGGTGCGCCGGATGTCGAAGAAGGCGGCGGTCGCATCCAGCCGCCCGTCGAGCAGGCTGAGCTTGACGCCGGTCTCGACGCTCTCGGCCTGCTGGAACGGGAACGGCCGGCCGGTGCGGTCGGTGCCGGGATTGGGCCGGAACGACTGGGAGTAGTTGCCGTAGATCGAGGCGATCTCGGTCACGTCGTAGACCAGGCCGATGCGCGGCGTCGCGGCGGTGCCCTGCAGCTTGGTGGTCGTGGTGCTGGGATAGCTGGTGGTGTCGAGGGCGATGTCCTCGACCCGCACGCCGAGGAGGGCGTGGAGCCGTGGCGTCAGGTCGATCTGGTCCTGGATGAAGCCGGCATAGCTCGTGGTGGTCTGCAGGAAGTTGCTGAACGGCTTGGTGGGGACCGGCAGCGGCTGCCCGTAGACCGGCGCGAACAGGTTCAGGATGAAGGGATCGGTGGCGCTGTTCGAGATGGTGGGGATGTCCTCGCGGTAGCGCAGGCGGTCGCGCTCGAGGCCGACGAGGAGGGTGTGGCGGAAGGCGCCGGTCTCGAACTTGCCCGCGAGGTTGATCTGCAGGTCGAGGTCGGCCCAGGTCAGCGCGCGCCGGTCGTAGGTCCGTCGGAGCAGGCCGTCGGCGCCGACGGAGCCGACGGCCTGGACCGCCTGGCCGGCCAAGCTGCCGGCCATGAACTGCGCACCGGCATTCAGCACCCAGTCCGCATCGAACCGGTGTTCGACGCGCAACTGGCCCAGCGCGTTGTCGTTGCGGAACGGCGGCAGGCCCGGCTCGCCGATGTAGCGGCTGCGCGGCAGCGCCCGCAGGTCGCCGCGGACCGGCACGATGCCGCGGTCGAAGATCTGGTTGGTGCTGGTGAACTCGCCCTCCAGCGTCACCGTGGTGTCGGCGCTCGGTTTCCAGGCGATGACGGGAGCGAGGTAATAGCGGTCGCCGTGGACGAAGTCGCGGAAGCTGCCGTTGTCCTCGACCGCGCCGGTGAGGCGGGCGAGCACGGTGCCGCCCTCGTCGAGGGCGCCGGTGGCGTCGAAGGTGCTGCGCTTGGCGTTGTAGCTGCCATATTGCGTGCCGATCGCCAGGGAGCGTTCGGCACTCGGCTGCTTCGTCACGATGTTGAAGGTGCCGCCCGGGTCGCCGCGGCCGTACAGGAAGGCCGAGGGGCCTTTCAGCACCTCGATCCGCTCGATCGACACGATGTCGGGCGAGTTCGGGTAGCCGCGGTTGATCGGGAAGCCGTTGCGGTAATACTCGCCGGTGGCAAAGCCCCGGATGGTGAACTCGGTGAGGCCCAAGCCGCCGAAATTGTTCGCGCGGCCGACGCCGGCGAGATCGAGCGCGGTGTCGATCCGGGTCGCCGCCGCGTCGTCGAGCACCTGCCGCGGCACCGGCACGACGGTCTGGGGCACCTCGCGCAAAGGCGTGTCGGTGCGGGTCGCGCTCACCGTGTTGCGGGCGAGGTAGCCTTCGGTCTTGAGCGGGCCGCCGCCGCCGCTGCCGGCGACCGAGATCTCGTCGAGCTGGATTTCGGGCGAGACGTCGGCGGCGGCCTGCGCCCTCGCCGCCTGCGGCGTGAGGCCGAGGCCGGGCAGGGCACAGGTCATCGACAGGGCCGCCGCCACGGCGGCGCCACCCCGGAAAGTCTTCACGATCACGGTCAGGAATCTACGCTTAAGGCTACGCTGTCCTCGCCCTACGGTACCGGACACCGAGCGTCAACACGCAGACACGTTCGGAATGAAACTCCATTTGTGGAGAAACAAATCTTCATTTGAATAAATACAGATAAAGCCTGCCACCGCGGCGCGCTCAGGCCAGCGCCCGCTCCGCTGCCGCCCCCAGCACCCGCACGCCGAGCGCCAGATCCTCCTCCTTCGTGTCCTCGGACCAGTGATGGCTGATGCCGCCGATCGAGGGCACGAACAGCATCGCGGCGGGCATCACCTTGGCGACGTTCTGGGCGTCGTGGCCGGCGCCCGAGGGCATCGCCTGCCAGCCCCCGGGGCACAGGGCCTCGGCCGCCGCCGACAGCGCGTCCATCAGGCCGGGATCGCACAGGGCCGGGCTGTTGCGGGAGATTTCCTCGAGCGTCGCGGTGCAGCGCTCGCGCCGGTTGCTCTCGCGGATCAGCGCCTTCAGGGTCGCCTCCATCCGCTCCAGCACCGGCACCGAGACGTCGCGGACCTGGAACAGGATCTCGGCCCGGCCCGGGATGATGCTCGGCGCCCCGGGATCGAGGGTGATGCGCCCGGTGGTCCAGGTGCTGCGCTCGCCGCAGACCGCCGGGAACGCCGCGTCGACGGCGGCGAGCAGGCGCACGGCGGCGAGCCCCGCATCCCGGCGTTCCGCCATGGTGGTGCCGCCGGCATGGTCCTGCGCGCCCTCGATCACGATCCGCCACTGCCAGATCGCCACGATGCCGGTGACGATGCCGAGACGCCGGCCCGCCGCTTCGAGCTGCGTGCCCTGCTCGATATGCAGCTCGAGGAAGCCGCGGTAGCGCCCCGCCTCCAGCCGCATCCGCGGGAGGCCGGCAAGGCCCGCCCGGGCGAGCGCCTCGCGCAGGGGCGTGCCGTCGGTGCGGTTGCGGCTGGCATCGATCTCGGCCTCGGTGACCTCGCCGATGGCGGAGCGGCTGCCGAGGAAGCCGATATCGAAATGCCCCTCCTCGTCGGCGAAGGCGCAGACGTCGACCGGCAGCCCGGCCCGGGCGAGCGCGAGCCCGGCCACCACGCCGAGCGCCCCGTCGAGCCAGCCGGCCTCGTTCTGGCTCTCGATGTGGCTGCCGACGAGGAGATGCGGCCCCGGCCCCGGATGGCGCCCCAGCACGGTGCCGACCCCGTCGATCGCGGGCGCGAGCCCGCATGCCTCCATGCGCCGCATCAGCCAGCGCCGGGATTCCATGTCCTGGGGCGAGTAGGTCGGGCGATGCACGCCGGTGCGGAAGCGGCCGATCGCGCGCAGGTCGTGGAGATCGGTGAGGAAGGCCTGCGTGTCGATCTCGCGCATCGGTCTCGTCGCCCCCGGTTGCCGCGGCGTCCGGCCCCGGACGGTCGGGACCCGCCTCGCTGCGGCGAGGCACGATCCGTACCATGGCGGCGGCCGGCCAAGCTATGACAAGCAGGACGAGGCTGCGGGCCCGGCGGCACGACCGCCCGGCGGATCGGTCCGGCGCCGTGGCGACGGCGTGAGGTCGTGATCACCCGAACCTGCATCGCTCCGCGGCCGCGCCGATTACGGCAAAAAGAAGGTCCGCCGAAGCGGACCTTGGTCTCAGTTCCCGCCCGGGAACCACGCGGCAGCGGACCGGGTTTGTCCTGTGCAGAGCGGTGGCGATGCCGCTGCGCTGCGCGCGCCCCCCTCGGGCGTTTCCTCCCCAGACTCGGGCCGCCTTCAGGGCGGCCCTTTTTCGTCCAGGATTGTTAACCTAACTCAAATTCGAGCCGCCGGTTGCATCATCCCTTGGCGGCGGGTCGTCGGCGCGGTCCTCATCCGGAAGGGGATCGATTCGGAATTGGGGCGGATCGTCCGGGACTTGCCCGCCGTGCCCGGCCGGCCTCCGCATGACCCGAGCCTGCAACCGGACGTACACGGCGGCGGTCTCGGGCAAGCGCGGCGGGCCGCTACCGGGGCGCGGGGCGTCAGGCCGTCGCCCACTCGTCCTTGGCCTCGGCGGTGGTGCGGTTGAGGCGCACCTGCCCGTCCGCGACGCTCGCGATCGAATCGACGTGGATGAAGTGGTGGCGGCCGCCGGCCTCCGGGTCGGTCCGGGTCAGCTTGATCCGCTGCCCGTCGAGGTGATCGATCGTGCCGACATGGCCGCCGTCGGAGCCGACGACCGGCATGTGCTCCTTGATGCTGCTGGTATCGACCATGGCGCGCTCCTTCTGGTGCGGCGACCAACGGGGATACAGGGGGCGGGTTCCGGAGCGCCTCCGGGGGTTGGGCCCCCCGGAGGCGGAGCGGGGTCAGGCGCCCGGCGCCACGGCCTTGCCGTCCTCCCGCCGCCACAGCTTGAGCGGGTTGGCGTCCTTCAGGGCCGCCGGCAGCAGGGCCTCGGGCAGGTCCTGGTAGCTCACCGGCCGCAGGAAGCGGTGGATCGCCAGGCTGCCGACCGAGGTGGTGCGCCCGTCCGAGGTCGCAGGATACGGCCCGCCATGCACCATGGCGTGGCCGACCTCGACGCCGGTGCCGAAGCCGTTGACCAGGATGCGCCCGACCCGGCGCTCCAGCACCGGCAGCAGCGCCCGGGCGGCGTCATGGTCGGCCTCGTCGAGGTGGAGGGCCGCGGTCAGCTGGCCCTCCAGCCGCTCCAGCACCGCGCGGATCGTCGCGAGGTCGGGGCAGCGCACCACCAGCGAGGCGGCGCCGAACACCTCCTCGGCGAGGGTGTGGTCGGCGAGGAACGCATCCGCGGTCGTCGAGAAGAGCGCCGCCTGGCCCTGGTGGGTGCCGCCGGCGAGCCCGCGCGCCAGCGTGATCACGGCGGGGTTCGCCTCCAGCGCCGCGACGCCGGCGCAATAGGCCTTGTGGATGCCGGGGGTCAGCATCGTGGCGGCCTGGATGTCCCCGAGCGCGGCGGAGGCCGCCTCGACGAAGCCGTCGAGGCCCGGGCCGTCCACCGCCAGGATCAGGCCGGGATTGGTGCAGAACTGGCCCGAGCCGAGGGTGAGCGAGCCGACGAAGGCGCGCCCGATGTCGCGACCGCGGGATTCGAGCGCCGCCGGCAGCAGGACGACCGGGTTGATGCTGCTCATCTCGGCGTAGACCGGGACCGGCACCGCGCGGGCGGCGGCGGCCTGCATCAGCGCGACGCCGCCGCGGCGCGAGCCGGTGAAGCCGACCGCCGCGATGCGGGAATCGGCCACCAGCGCCTGGCCGACCGCGATGCCGGCATCCAGGAGCAGCGAGAACACGCCCTCGGGCAGCCCGCACTGCTTCACGGCCTGCTGCACCGCGCGGCCGACCAGCTCCGAGGTGCCCGGATGGGCCGGATGGGCCTTGGCCACCACCGGGCAGCCGGCGGCGAGCGCCGACGCCGTGTCGCCGCCCGCCACCGAGAAGGCGAGGGGGAAGTTCGAGGCGCCGAACACCGCGACCGGGCCGACGGCGATCTGGCGCAGGCGCAGGTCCGGGCGCGGCAGCGGCTTGCGCTCGGGTTGGGCCGGGTCGATGCGGGCCTCCAGGAAGCCGCCGTCGCGCACCACGCCGGCGAACATCTTCAGCTGGCCGACGGTGCGGCCGCGCTCGCCCTCGAGGCGGGCCCGCGGCAGGCCGCTCTCGGCCATGCAGCGAACGATCAATTCGTCGCCGATCGCCACGATGGCGTCGGCCACCGCTTCGAGGAAACGGGCGCGGTCCTCGAGCGAGGTCTCGCGGTAGCTGTCGAAGGCCTCGGCGGCGAGCGCGCAGGCCCGCTCCACATCCGCCGGCGTCGCCGACGCGAAGGCCGGCTCCAGGCTGTTGCCGGTCGCCGCCTCGACGGCACGGAAGCTCTCGCCCTCGCCCCGGCGGGCGGCGGCGCCGATCAGGTTCTCTCCGGTGATGGGCATGGGTCGCGTCCTCTCCTGTTGTGGCGGTCTTGCCTGGGTGGCGGTGTTGAGCGGGCTTATGCCCCGGCGGGCCGGCGATGATCCACCGGGGCATGGGAAAAAGCCGGCGCCGTGAGAAAAATCCGCGCACGGCATCCGCGTCCGCTCGCTGCGACCGTCTGTCCGGGCCGCTTGCCGTCAGTCCCTGCCGGCCGATGTGCCCTCGACCGGCGTCCGGTCCGACGCCGCGATGAAGGACCCGATGCAGATTCATCTCGACGCCGTCGGCGGCGTGGCCGGCGACATGTTCGTGGCAGCGCTCCTCGACGCCTTCCCGGAGCACGAGGCGGGCGTGCGCGAGAGCGTGGCGCGGGCGAGCCGCGGCGGCACCGCCTGCGCGCTCCTCGCCCACGGCGACGGCGTGCTCCAGGGCCGGCGCTTCGCCGTCACCGGCCCGGCGGGCGAGGCGCCCGACCGTCCGGCGGACGAGCACGCCCCTCATCACCATCACCACCACGACGGCCACGCTCACCCTCACCACCATCACGGCGGCCACCACGCGCACCGGCACTGGTCCGGCATCCGCCGCGATCTGGAGGCGAGCGGGCTGTCTCCCGCGGTGCTCGCCCACGCGCTCGCGATCTTCGGGCATCTGGCGCAAGCCGAGGCGCGGGTGCACGGCATCCCGGTCGAGGAGGTGGCGTTCCACGAGGTCGGGGCCTGGGACTCGATCGCCGACATCGTGGCGGCGGCCCACCTCGCCGACGCGATCGGGGCCGCCAGCTGGTCGGTCTCGGCGCTGCCGCTCGGCTCGGGGCGGGTACGGACCCAGCACGGGCCGCTGCCCGTCCCGGCGCCCGCCACCGCGCTCCTGCTCGAAGGCTTCCTCACCCTCGACGACGGCGTGCCGGGCGAGCGCGTGACCCCGACGGGGGCGGCGATCCTGCGCCATCTCTGTGGCGGGCAGGCCCGCAGGAGCGGGCCGCGCCGACTCCTGCGCAGCGGCCTCGGCTTCGGCACCAAGGTGCTGCCGGGCCTGAGCAACGTGCTGCGGGTGCTCGCCTTCGAGGAGCCCGGCGAGACCGGCTCGCCCGGCCACCGCGAGCTCGGCATCGTCGAGTTCGAGGTCGACGACCAGTCGGCCGAGGATCTCGCCACGGGGCTCGACCGCCTGCGGGCGCACGACGCGATCTTCGACGTCGTGCAGATGCCGGTCTTCGGCAAGAAGGGCCGGATGATGACCCATGTCCGGGCGCTCGCCCGGGCCGACGCGATCGCGGAGGCGATCGAGGCCTGCTTTCGCGAGACCACGACGATCGGACTACGCCACCACACCGTCTCGGGAGCGGCGCTCACGCGGCGCCTCGATACCGTGGAGGTGACGGGCCGGACGGTCAGGGTGAAGAGCGTCGAGCGGCCGGGCGGGCGCACCGCCAAGGCGGAATCCGACGACGCCGTGGCCACCGAGGGCCACGCCGCCCGCCAGGCCCTGCGGCGGGAGGCCGAGCGGCTGGCTCTCGAACGGCTCGCCCCCGCGCGGCCGGAGGACGAGCGATGAGCGCGGCGCTGGAACACGTCCTGTCCGGCCTCGGGCCGATCGCCGTCGCGGTGAGCGGCGGGGTCGACAGCCTGACGCTGGCGACGATCGCGCACCGGACCGCGCCCGAGCCGCCCCTGATGGTCCACGCCGTCTCGCCCGCCGTGCCCGGCGAGGCGACCGCGCGGGTGCGGGCGGAGGCCGCCCGAGAGGGCTGGACCCTGCGGGTGATCGAGGCCGGCGAGTTCGCCGACCCGGCCTATCGCGAGAATCCGGTCAACCGCTGCTTCTTCTGCAAGACCAACCTCTACGGGGCGATCCGGCAGGTCACCGGGCGCCGGATCGTCTCGGGCGCCAATCTCGACGATCTCGGCGAGTACCGCCCCGGCCTCGACGCCGCCCGCGAGCACGGGGTGCGCCACCCCTTCGTCGAGGCGGGGTTCAGCAAGGCGATGGTGCGGGCGCTCGCCCGCGACCTCGGCCTCGGCGCGGTGGCGGAGCTGCCGGCCGCCCCCTGCCTGTCGAGCCGGGTCGAGACCGGGATCCGCATCGAGCCCGAGACCCTGTCCTTCATCCACGCCGTCGAGCGGCTGGTCGGCGACGACCTGACGGTGACGGGGGCGAAAAGCGCCGTGCGCTGCCGGGTGCGCGCCGCCGGCATCGTGGTCGAGCTCGACGCCGCGAGCCTCGCCGGCCTGACCGAACCGGCGAGGCTCGATCTCGGCCGCCGCATCGCGGAGCGCGCCCCGGCCCGGCTCGCCGCGGCGCCGGTCTCCTTCGCGCCCTACCGCACCGGCAGCGCCTTCCTGGTGGGGAACGCCTCGTGAGCATCCAGGACGAGTTCACCCTCGACTTCGCCCGAACCGAGCGGATCGGCCTCGAGGAGGCGGTGTTCGCCGCCGGCAAGTCGCCGGCGCAGATCGACGCCATCCTGGCGGCGGCCGAGGAGCGCGGCGCCCGCTTCCTCGTCACCCGCCTCGATCCGGAGCGCCACGCCGCCCTCACCTACCGGGATCGTCTCGATTACTGCCCGGTCTCGCGCACCGCGTTCTTCGGCGCGGCGCGGCCCGTCGCGGGGCCGTCCCGCATCGCCATCGTGGCGGCCGGCACCTCGGACGTGCCGGTGGCCCGCGAGGCCGAGCGGACGCTGGCCTACCAGGGCCATGCCGCGACGCTGATCGCCGATGTCGGTGTCGCGGGATTGTGGCGGCTGACCCGGCGGATCGAGGAGATCCGGGCCCATCCGGTCGTCATCTGCGCCGCCGGCATGGATGCGGCGCTGCCGAGCGTGCTCGGCGGCCTCGTCGCCGGGGCGGTGATCGCGGTGCCGACCTCGGTCGGCTACGGCGTCGCGGAGGGCGGGCGCGCCGCCCTCGACGCGGTGCTGGCGAGCTGCGCCCCCGGCATCGCGGTCGTCAACATCGACAACGGCTACGGCGCAGCCTGCGCGGCCCTGCGCCTGCTCCACGCAGCACGGCGGCTCGCGGAGGCCTCCCGATGACCCTCGCTCCAACGACCCTCACTCCAGGAGAATCGCCATGGAACGTCGCAGCTTCCTGCAAGGCGCCGCCCTCGGGGCCGGTCTCGCGGTCTCGGGCGGCGCGGGGGCGGCCGTGAACGCTCCTCCCGCCCCGCTCCCGGGCACCCGGCCCGCCGACCCGGCCGACCTGCCGCTGGTCACCGATCCCGGCGAGCGCCGGGGCGAGATGCTCTACCGCTCGTTCGGGCGGACGAGCGAGACGATCTCCGCCATCGGCATGGGCGGCTTCCACCTCGGCAAGAGCGCCGTGACCGATGCCGAGGCGACGCGGCTGATCCACGAGGGCGTCGACCGCGGCATCACCTTCATGGACAATTGCTGGGACTACAACGAGGGCCGCTCGGAGGAGCGGATGGGCATCGCCCTCGAGCAGGGCGGCTATCGCGACAAGGTCTTCCTGATGTCCAAGATGGACGGGCGGACCAAGCAGGAAGCCATGAAGCAGATCGACCAGTCGCTGCGCCGCCTGCGCACCGACCGGATCGACCTCGTCCAGCACCACGAGATCCTGCGCTACGACGATCCCGACCGGGTCTTCGCCGAGGGCGGCGCCATGGAGGCGTTCCAGGAGGCGCGACAAGCCGGCAAGCTGCGCTACATCGGCTTCACCGGCCACAAGGACCCGCGCATCCACCTGCAGATGCTCGAAGTGGCGGCCGAGCGCGGCTTCCACTTCGATTCGGTGCAGATGCCCCTCAACGTGATGGACGCGCATTTCCGCAGCTTCGGCCACCTCGTGCTGCCCTACCTCGTCCAGAACGGCATCGCGGCGCTCGGCATGAAGACCTTCGGCGACGGCGTGATCCTGAAGAGCGACGCGCCGATCAAGCCGATCGAGTACCTGCACTTCTCGCTCAACCTGCCGACCTCGGTGGTGATCACCGGCATCCAGAACCAGCGCGACCTCGACCAGGCGTTCGAGGCTGTGAAGACCTTCAAACCGATGGACAAGGCGACGGTGGCGGAACTCCTGAACCGCAGCCGCCCCTACGCGCTGGAGGGCAAGTACGAGCTGTTCAAGACGAGTGCCACCTTCGACGGCACCGCCAAGAACGCCGCCTGGCTCGGCGAGGACGTGCCCGGGGTGAAGAAGCTGGCGCCGACGATGGAGTGACGGCGGCAGGCAGGATGACACAACCATGACGGATGCCGGCGCGTTGATCTGACGTCTTCACGCCGGCAGAGAGGTCGTCTCATGAGCGACGCGACCGTCCCCCACCGCAACCCGTCCGCCGAACTCCACACGATGAACGAGCGGCTGGCCGCCTGGGCCGCCTGCGCGGCCGAGGACAGCCCTGCGCTGATCGCGCGGTTCGAGGCGATGGGCTACGCGGTACGCGGCAAGACCCGCGAGGAAGTGGAGGCGGCGTTGCGCGGCCCGCCGACGCGGGTGGGATCGTCCTCGACCTCGTGATCCGCCACCCGACGCGGCCCTCAGGCCGCGATCGACTCGATCGCCGCCAGCTCGCTCGCCATCCGCACCTCGAGGGTACGCAGGTCGAGGTCACGCTGGAGGTTGGCCCAGAATTCGGGTGCGTTGCCGAACAGCCGGCCAAGGCGCAGGGCCATGGCGGGCGTGACCGGCTGGCGCTCCTCGATCAGGTCGTAGAGCGTCTGGCGCGAGATCCCGAGACGGCGGGCGATCTCGGTCTTCGGCAGGTTCACGGCCGGCAGGATGTCCTCGCGCAGGATTTCGCCCGGATGGGTCGGTGCGAGGCCGGCGAGCAGGGGATTGCCGCTCGTCGGTGATAATCCTCGACGTCGACGACGTCGACGACGTCGGGAGCGTCCCGGCGGACCGTGATCCGGTCGTTTCCGCTGGCGTTGACGGCGTAGGTGCCTTTTCGACTGCCGCTCAGTTCATGGAAACGATAGCCCGGCAGGTTCATGTCGTCGGGACCCGTTGCCGCCTCGAGCTGAGACCGGATGCGGCGGACACGCCCGACGTTTTCGACGCCGAGCTTCTTGGGATCGCCCGTCTCGGCGAACAGCCGGAGCCCCTTGTTGCCGAACGAGCGGAACACGCTCGAGACGTAAGGCAGCACCCGACAATGCCAAGCGACGCCTTACAGACCGGATTCGCGCGAGCCTCCCTCACCCCGCGCGCAACCCCGCCGCGATCTCCTTGACCGCGTCCCACGCCATCATCACGTCCGCCCGCGTCGTCGTGGTCTGGCCGACCTGGAAGCGGATGACGAAGCGGTTGTCGTGGCGGGTCTGGGTCAGGTAGGTGCGGCCGTCGTCGTTGATGCGCTCCAGAAGGCGGGCGTTGAGCGCGTCGAGGTCGTCGATAGCCGCACCGGCAGGGGCGTAGCGGAAGCTGAACAGCGACAGGACCGGCGCCGAGGTCAGCTCGAAATCGGGCTCGGCCGCGATGAGCCCGGCGAGCTCCCGCGCCCAGGCGACGTGGTCGCGGATCATGCCCTGCAGCGCCGCGACGCCGTAGGAGCGGATCACGAACCACAGCTTCAGCGCCCGGAAGCGGCGCCCGAGCGGGATCGACCACTCGTTGTAGTCGACGACGCCGTCGCGGCCGAGCGTACGCAGGTAGGACGGACGCAGGCCGAGCGTGTCGGTGAGCGCCTTCGGGTCGCGCACGAAATGGGCCGAGCAGTCGAAATGGGTGAACAGCCACTTGTGCGGGTTGAAGACCAGGCTGTCGGCCAGGTCCGCCCCCTGCATCAGGTCGCGGAACTCGGGGCAGATCATCGCGCTGCCGGCCCAGGCGGCGTCGACGTGGAGGAAGACGTCGTGCCGGCGCGCCACCGCGGCGACCGCCGCGATCGGATCGCAGGCGCCGATCCCGGTACCGCCGAGGCAGGCGACGATCGCGGCAGGCACCAGCCCCGCCGCGCGGTCGGCCCGGATCGCCGCGTCGAGGGCGTCGGGGTCCATGCCGTGGAGCGGGCCGGCGACGGGGATCCGCACCAGGTTGGCGTCGCCGATGCCGGCGATGCGCACCGCCTTGTCGACCGAGGAATGGACCTGCTCGGAGGCGTAGACCCGTACCGTCGGCCCGCCGGCGAGGCCCTCGGCGTTGCCGCTGAAGCCGAGCGCCCGTTCGCGGGCGGTGAGGAGCGCCGCGAGCGTCGCGCCCGAGGCCGAATCCTGGATCACGCCGGAGAATCCGTCGGGCAGGCCGATCATCCGGCGCAGCCAGTCCATCACCCGGGTCTCGAGTTCGGTCGCGGCCGGCGAGGTCTGCCAGAGCATGCATTGCGCCGCGAGCGCCGCGGTCACGAACTCCGCCACCAGGGAAGGCGGGCTGGCATTGGCCGGGAAGTAGGCGAAGAAGCGCGGGTGCTGCCAATGGGTCATGCCCGGCATCACCACCCGGTCGAGATCCGCGAAGATCTCCTCCATCGGCTCGCCCGCGGCCGGCGGCTCGGCCGGCAGCTGGCGGAAGATCTCGCCCGGCGCCACCTGCGCCCGCACCGGCCGCTCGCCGACGCCTTCGAGGTAATCCACCGACCAGTCGGCGGCCCGGCGCGCCCAGGCCCGAAACGTCTCGTCGTCCATCCGCTCCTCCCGCCGGCCCGGCTTTCCGGTGCCCGGGCGGGTGTCTAGCAGCTTTCGACCGACGTGCCTCCCCGCCGGCCGCCCGGGCTGTCAATCGAGGCGAGGAGCCGGACAGCAGGCCGCCCCGCGCCCGACAGTCCAGCTCGGATACGTTCCGGCTTGAGGGCGAATCGCAAACGTGCCACGATCAATCAAGCGACAACTATTTACGGTTGTTTAACCAATTTCAGGTTGCATAATCGACCAATATTGCTCGGACGGCACAAGGGAATAGGCAATAGAGCGGGATCATTCGCCGATGCTGCGCATTGCCCCGATCGGCGCCAATATTTCTTAACCGCCGTGTTAGCTCATGAGCGGATGACCGAGAGGAGCACGATGTTCGGGCGGCACATCCAGACGGCAGCGGCCGACAGGCTGACCCATCGCCACGTTCGGATGAACCGCGGCGGGACGGAGCAGGATGGCTGCCTGGTCTATCTCGGTGACGAGCTCGTCTCGGTCCTGGTCCGCCTGGCGCCCGGCACGCCGCACGCGCCCGAGCACCGGCACAAGTGGCGGGTGACCGAGACCTACGGCCCCTGCGAAGGCTTGGCCCGCGCGCCGCTCTTCGACACGCCGGACGCCGTGACCGACTGGATCGCCGACCGCCTGCCGCCTCCGGCGCCCCGCCCCTGGCTCGACGCGCACCTGCTGCCGTGAGGCCGGCGCGACCCGCGATACCCGACGAGGACATCTGCGGTCCCGACGCATGCCTTGGGCGGGCCGGGTGCGCCTGCGCACGCTCGGCCGGACGAACCGGACCCATATCCCTCCCGTGCCGCCCAAGTCCCGCTGCGCCCGCTCCCGCCGCGCCCGCTCCCGCTGCGCCCGCGTGAGACGCCGGATCGGGCGCGGCCGGAGGTCGTCATGTCCCGCTTCGCCACAGCCCGTTTCGCCGGAATCGCCACCCTCGTCGTCCTGCCCCTCTCCGCCGCCCACGCCAATGGCGGCGACCGCGAGCCGGCCGGCGGCGCCTTCATGAGCAGCTACGCCGCCAGCCCCTACGGCGCGCCCCGCTCCCCCGCGGAGACCCGCCCGCTCGACCGGCCGGCGCCGTGGTTCGTGCCGGAGAGCACGGGGTCGATGCGCGCCCTCCCGGCCCGGCCGCGGACCCGGCGCTGACCCTGTCATCCCGGCGCCACGGTCCCCAGGGTAAGCTTCCGTTTTGTCGATGAGCGGGAGCGCCGAGGGGACCCGATGACACAGCCGTCGCTGAACCGATCGCAGCAGGCAGAAGCCGCCGAGGATGCCGGCTCGAACCCGAGCCCGAACCCGACCCTCGGCGAGGTCGTGGCCCGGCGCTTCGACCGGCGCGAGATCCTGCGAGGCGGTCTGGCGGGAGGTCTGGCCGTCGCGGCGATCTCGGCGACCCTGGCGCCCCGGGCCGTGGCGGCGGCGGCGCCCGAGACCTTCCCGTTCCGCGAATTGCCGGCCGGCGCCGACGAGCGCCACCACGTGGCGGAGGGCCACGACGCCGAGGTGCTGATCCGCTGGGGCGATCCGGTCCTGCCCGGCGCCCCGGACTTCGACCCGCACAGGCAGTCGGCCGCCGCGCAAGCGCAGCAATTCGGCTACAACAACGACTTCCTGGGCTTCTTCCCGCTGCCCGGCGCGCCCGATCCCGCCGGCCACGGCCTCCTCGTCGTCAACCACGAATACACGAACGAGGAGCTGATGTTCCCCGGCCTTGGCCGGCAGGACGGCAAGGCCGCGTTCGCCGGCATGAACCGCGACCTCGTCGACATCGAGATGGCGGCCCATGGCGGCTCGGTGATCGAGGTCAGGCGCGAGGGCGGGCGCTGGCGCGTGGTGCCGGATTCGGTTTACGCCCGCCGCATCACCGCCACGACCCCGATGCGGCTCTCCGGCCCCGCCGCCGGCGCGGACCGCCTGCGCACGACCGCCGACCCCGCGGGGACGACGGTGCTCGGCATGCTCAACAACTGCGCCGGCGGCGTCACCCCATGGGGCACGTGGCTGACCTGCGAGGAGAACGTGAACTACTACTTCCAGGGCCGCCTGCCCGAGGGCTCCCCGGAGGCGAAGAACCACAAGCGCCTCGGCATGCCGGGCAACCTCTACGGCTGGGCCCGCTTCCACGAGCGCTTCGACCTCGCCAAGGAGCCCAACGAGCCGAACCGCTTCGGCTGGGTGGTCGAGATCGACCCCTTCGATCCCGCGAGCGTGCCGGTGAAGCGCACCGCGATGGGCCGCTTCAAGCACGAGGGCGCGGCGGGCGCGATGGCGCGCGACGGCCGCTACGTCGTGTTCCAGGGCGACGACGAGCGCTTCGACTACGTCTACCGCTTCGTCACCCGGGACCCGGTGAACACGTCCGACACATCGGCCAACCGCGACATCCTCGATCACGGCACGCTGTCCGTCGCCCGCTTCGACGCCGACGGGCGCGGCACCTGGCTGCCGGTCGTGTTCGGGCAAGGCCCGTTGACGCCGGCGAACGGTTTTCGCGATCAGGCCGACGTGCTGATCGAGACCCGCCGGGCCGCCGACCTCCTCGGCGCCACCAAGATGGACCGGCCGGAGGACGTCGAGGCCAACCGCAAGACCGGCAAGGTCTACGTGATGCTGACCAACAACACCCGCCGCAAGGCCGACCAGGTCGACGCCGCGAACCCGCGGCCGGACAACCGCTTCGGCCACATCGTCGAGCTCTCGCCCGAGGGCGGCGACTTCGCGGCCGATGCCTTCGCCTGGGAGGTGCTGGTGCGCTGCGGCGACCCGTCGGTCGCGGCGGTGGGCGCCACCTTCTCGTCGGCGACGACGAAGGACGGCTGGTTCGGCATGCCGGACAATTGCGCCGTCGACGGAGAAGGCCGGCTCTGGGTCGCCACCGACGGCAACTCGCCGGGCAAGACCGGCCGCGCCGACGGCATCTGGGCGATGGAGACGGACGGCGCCCGCCGCGGCACCGCCAAGCACTTCTTCCAGGTGCCGCTCGGGGCCGAGATGTGCGGCCCCTACTTCACCCCCGACGACACGACGTTCTTCGTCGCCGTGCAGCATCCCGGCGAGGCCGACGAGGAGGACCCGAACGCCGTGCCGGCCACCTTCGAGACCCCGGCGACCCGCTGGCCCGACTTCGACCCCGCCCTGCCGCCGCGCCCGGCGGTGCTGGCGATCACGAAACGGGGCGGGGGACGAGTGGGGACGTAAAGCCCCGTCGAAGGCTCGCACGCAACTGAACCCTCCCCCCTCTGCG
>NZ_LWHQ01000047.1:0-276932 GCF_001653715.1 Methylobacterium platani | reverse complement strand
CAGAGGGGGGAGGGGGAAAGCGCGCGCTCCCTACAGCACCTTGTCGAGCGTCACCGGCAGCTTGCGCACCCGCTTGCCCGTGGCGTGCCAGATCGCGTTGACGATCGCCCCGGCGCTTCCCGTGACGCCGATCTCGCCCACTCCCTTGATGCCGAGCGGGTTGACGTGCGGGTCCTCCTCCTCGACCAGGATCGCCTCGAGCGAAGGCACGTCGGCATTCACCGGGACGTGGTACTCGGCGAGGTTGGCGTTCATCGGCCGGCCGGAGCGCGGGTCCATCACCGCCTGCTCGTGCAGGGCGAAGGAGACGCCCCAGATCATCCCGCCGTAATACTGGCTGCGCACCAGCCGCGGGTTGATGATCCGCCCGGCCGCGAAGGCGCCGACGAGGCGCGTCGCCCGGATCTGGCCGAGATCGGGATCGACCGTCACCTCGGCGAAGACCGCGCCGTGGGCGTGCATGGCGTAAGTCTCCCGCGCCGCGTCGGGCCCGGCCGCGCCCTTGCCCTCGACCGATTCGCGACCCGCCCGGGCCAGGATGTCGGTGAAGGCCTCCGACCGGCTCTCGTCGTCGCGCCGCGCGAGGCGGCCGCCGCGGGCGATCACCCCGGCATTGCCGGCGCCGTAGAGCGGCGAGCGGGAATCCTGCGTCGCCAACGCCGCCAGTTGCGCGATCGCGTCGGCCGCCGCCCCCTTGATCGCCGTGCCGGCGGTGGCGGTATGGGCCGAGCCGCCGGCGATGCCGCCGTTCGGCAGGTCCGAGGTGCCGATGCGGAAGTCGATCGCGTCGACGGCGAGGCCGAGTTCTTCCGCGGCGATCTGGGCGAGCGCGGTCCAGGCCCCCTGCCCCATGTCGATGGCGCCGATTCCGACCGACGCCTCGCCGCTCGCCTTCAGCACAGCCCGCGCCTCGGCCTGGAACATCAGCGCCGGGAAGGTGGCGGTCCCCACGCCCCAGCCGACCAGCAGCCCGTCGGCGTTGCGCATCTGCCCCGGGGCCAGGGGGCGCCTGCTCCAGCCGAACGCCTCAGCGCCTTGCGCGTAGCACGCGCGCAGGGCCTTCGAGGAGAACGGCTTGCCGGAGGCCGGCTCGGTCTCGGCGTAGTTGCGCAGGCGGAACTCCAGCGGGTCCATCCCGCAGGCCTCGGCCATCTCGTCGATGGCGCATTCCAGCGCCGCGCTGCCCGAGGCCTCGCCGGGCGCGCGCATGAAGAGCGGCGTGCCGGTATCGAGCCGCACCGCCCGGTGCCGGGTGGCGAGCGCCGGCGCGGCGTAGAGCGTGTGCGAGACGCCGCCGCTCGGCTCGATGAAGTCGTCGAAGGTGCTGGTCGCCGTGAGCGTCTCGTGGTCGAGGGCGGTCAGCCCACCATCCTCAGTGGCGCCGAGGCGCAGGGTCTGGCGGGTCGGGGCGCGATGGCCGACGGGGCCGAACATCTGCGGCCGGCTCATGACGAGCTTCACCGGCCGGCCGACGAGGCGGGCCGCCATGATGCCGAGCACCTGGGGACCGGCGATCATGCCCTTCGAGCCGAAGCCGCCGCCGAGGAACGGGCTGCGGATGTGGATGTCGGAGGGGGCGATGCCGAACAGGCCGGCGATCCGCCCCTGCGCCATGGCGAGCCCCTGCGAGGGCATGTCGAGGTCGAGCCGGTCGCCGTCCCAGGTCGCGACGACGGCGTGGGGCTCCATCGCGTTGTGGTACTGGGCCGGGGTCTCGTAAGTCGCCGCGATCGTCTTCGCCGCCGCGGCGAGGCCGGCGTCGACGTCGCCCTTCGCCATGTCGGCCGGATCGCCGACGCCGATCGCCGGCGGGGTGAAGGGCTCGGGCCCGTCGAGCCCGACCGCCGGAATCTCCTCCTCGTAGCGGGGGTTCAGGAGGGCGGCGCCCTCGGTCGCGGCCTCCAGGGTCTCGGCGATCACCACGGCGACCGGCTGGTTGGCGTAGCGGACGCGGTCGTCCTGCAGCAGGTCGAGCCGGAAGGTGAAGCCGTCGGTCTTCTCGTCCGGGTGGCGGGCGAGCGCCGGCCTGTTGCCCGGCGTCATCACCGCGACGACGCCGGGATGGCCTTCCGCCGCCGCGACGTCGAGGCGGGCGACCCGGCCGCGGGCGATGCGGCTCACCGCCATCACAGCGAAGAGCATCCCGGGCGGGTGGTGGTCGGCGGCGTAAGGCGCGGCGCCGGTCACCTTCAGGATCCCGTCCCGGCGGGTGAGCGGCTGGCCGATATTGGAGCCGTGGCGGATCGGGCGGGGAGCGGCATCAGACATGGGCGGCCTCCGGGGCGGGGGCGAAGGCGGAACCCGGCAGGGCCGGCAGGCGCTCCGGCGTGCCGGCCGCGGCGCGGGCGAGCGCCCGCACCACGAGGCGCCGGGCGAGCTCGATCTTGAAGGCGTTGTCGCCGGAGGGCTCGGCCCCGGCGAGCGCGGCGTCGGCCGCGTCCCGGAAGGCGGCGGCGTCGGGCGCGCGGCCGGCGAGCAGGCCTTCCGCCTCGCGGGCCCGCCAGGGCTTGAGCGCGACGCCGCCGAGGGCCAGCCGCGCCGCGGCGATGCGCCCGCCGTCGAGCCGCAGGGCCACGGCGGCCGAGACCACCGCGAAGGCGTAGGACGTGCGGTCGCGGACCTTGAGGTAGCGGCTGTGGCCGGCGAACCCCGACGCCTCCGGCGGCAGCACCAGGGCGGTGATCAGCTCGCCGGGCTCCAGCACCGTCTCGCGCTCCGGCGCGTCGCCGGGCAGGCGGTGGAAGGCCTCGAGCGGCACGGTGCGGGTGCCGGCGGGACCGGCGATCTCGACGCCCGCGTCGAGCGCCACCAGCGGCACGCAGAAATCCGACGGGTGGGTGGCGATGCAGGCCTCGCTCCAGCCGAGGATCGCGTGCAGCCGGGTCTCGCCGCCGCGCGCGTCGCAGCCGCTGCCGGGCTCGCGCTTGTTGCAGGCGCTGCCAGGGTCGGTGAAGTAGGGGCAGCGGGTGCGCTGCATCACGTTGCCGGCGGCCGTGGCGGCGTTGCGCAATTGCGCCGAGGCGCCGGAGAGGAGCGCTTCCGCCACCGCCGGATAGGCCCTGGCGAAGGCGGGATCGTGCGCGAGGTCGCTGTTGCGGACGAGCGCCCCGATGCGCAAGCCGCCGTCGTCCCGCCGCTCGATCCCCGCGAGGCCGGGCAGGCGGGTGATGTCGACGAGGCGGGTCGGGCGGGCGACGCCGCCCTTCATCAGGTCGAGGAGGTTGGTGCCGGCGGCGAGATAGGCGGCGCCGGGCTCGGCCGCCGCCGCGACCGCGCCGGCGACGTCGGTCGCGCGGACGTACTCGAACGGGATCATGCCGCCTCTCCCTGCCGGTTCGCGGGTTGCTGGCTCATGGCCTGCTGGGCCTCCAGCACCGCCTCGGTGATGCCGGCATAGGCGCCGCAGCGGCACAGGTTGCCGCTCATCGCCTCGCGCACCCGCTCGGGATCGGCGCCGGCCTGGGCCTCGCGGATCAGCCCGACCGCGCTCATGATCTGGCCCGGGGTGCAGAAGCCGCACTGGAACCCGTCATGGGCGATGAAGGCCTCCTGCACCGGGTGCAGGCGGTCGCCCTCGGCGAGCCCCTCGATGGTCAGGATCTCGGCCCCGTCGAGGCTGATGGCCAAGGCGAGGCAGGCATTGATCCGGCGCCCGTCGACCAGCACCGTGCAGGCGCCGCACTGGCCGCGGTCGCAGCCCTTCTTGGCGCCGGTGAGGTGCAGGCCCTCGCGCAGCAGGTCGAGCAGGGTCGTGCGCGGGTCCGGAAGCGGGATCGTGCGCTTCGTGCCGTTCACCGTCAGGACGATGTCGACGCTCATGCGGTGTGCTCCAGGCTAGATCGTGTCCAAACTAGCCCGGCCCGTCCGACCGCCCAGGTGCGGCGGCGTGCGGCAGCGCACATGTCGCAGCGAACCTTTTGCCGGCCCGCCTGTTGACGCTGCGAAACCGCCCAGCGGTCCCCCTCGACTGACAGGTACTACGATGAAGACTCGTCTCGCCCTCGCCGCGGCCCTGCTGACCGTCGCCGCCGCTCCCGCCTTCGCCCAGGGCGGCTCGCCCTACAACCGCTCCGGCTCGCAGGCCGGCGGCCCGCTGGCCGGCATGGAGCGCGCCTACGGCGCCCCGGGCGGCGCCCCGGCCGTCGACAGCACCGGCAGCGTCGTCGTCTACCCGCGCGATTCGCGCGGCATGATGGTCCGCGAAGTGCCCCCGGGCTACGCCCCGGCCGCCCCGTACGTCTACGGCCGCTGATCGAGCGAGGGCCCCGTTCCGCCCCGTTCGGGACCCTGCTCTCGCGAGCCGGCGAAGCCCGTCCCTGCGCAAGCGGGGGCGGGCTTCCGTTCATGGACCTCCCGCTTGCGGCATGACGGCTTGCCTCGCGTGCGAGCCCCTTGCCTCGCAGGCGAGCCCGGTGTGAACTCCCGCGGCCCCGCTTCCGCCGGATCCCGAGCCGCCCGCCGATGACCGCCCCTGCCCTCTCCGGACCGATCGTCCTCGCCCACGCCGCCTACCGCCTCGGCGACGCCTACGCGGCGAAGGGCGCCCCTCAGCCCTTCGTCGAGGTGCGCGACCTCCCGGCGCTGGAGGAGGCGGTCGCGGAGGCCGAGGTGCTGGTGGTCTCGGGGCTGTGGCGCCATTCCCTGCTGGAGCGGGCACCGCGCCTGCGCTTCATCCAGTCGGTCAGCGCCGGTACCGACCAGTTCCCGAAGGACGCGCTGCGCGAGCGCGGCATCCGGCTCGCCAGCGCGCAGGGCGGCAACGAGCGCGCGGTGGCCGAGCACGCGCTCGCGCTGATGCTCGGCCTCACCCGCCACCTGCCCGAGGCCCTGCGCAACCAGGCCGCCGCGACCTGGCGGCCGATGATCGCCGACCCGGCCCTGCGCGAGCGCGAGCTCGGCGGCCGGACGCTGCTGGTGGTCGGGCTCGGGCGCATCGGCACCCGCATCGCCCGCCTGGCCCGGGCCTTCGACATGCGGGTGATCGGCCTGCGCCGCCGGCCGCTCGAGCCCGGCGATCCGGTCGAGGCGATCTTCTCCCCCGACCGGCTGCACGAGGCCCTGGGGGAGGCCGACGTGGTGGCGCTGTCGTGCCCGCTGACGCCGCAGACCGAGGGGCTGATCGACGGGGCCGCGCTCGCGGCGATGCGCCCGGACGCGCTCCTGATCAACGTCGCCCGCGGCCGGGTGGTCGACCAGGATGCCCTGGCGCGGGCGCTCACGGAGGGCCGGATCGCCGGCGCCGGCCTCGACTGCTTTCACGACGAGCCGCTGCCGGCCGAGGCGCCGTTCTGGCGCATGCCGAACGTGATCGTCACGCCCCACAGCGCCGGGGAAACGGACCTCTACGAGGGCCGGGTGATCGACCTGCTGGTCGAGAATCTCGGCCGGTTGCGGCGGGGGGAGGAAGTGGTGAACCCGGTGGTGTGAGGGTTCGATCGAGGAGCATCCGCCTCTGCGTTACGTCGGCGCATTGACCCCGAGACAGCGGATCGTGCGCATCCCTCCTCGCCCCGCGGGCGGCAGGGCTGTCCGGGGAAAGAAATGGCGCGAGTTTTCCCCTCTCCCCAACGGATCCCGGGCTTGCCCGGGATCCGCGAGTGACGGACGAAGTCGGGCTTGCCCGACTTCGTTGCGGGGAGAGGGCTGCGTCTCCGTTCAGGAGACGCAGCAAGCGGAGGCGAAGCCGGAGCGAGGGTGAGGGGGTCTCGACGAGCGAGGCTCATCCGGAAACACCCCCTCACCCCCGCCCTTCGGGCTCCCTGAGCCCCTTCGGAGCTCAGGCCTCTCCCCGCCCGCGGGGAGAGGGGGAGTCCGCGCCTCTTTCCGGACACCGAACGGATCAGATCACGCCCGACAACCTCACCGGTCCAGCACCGCCCGGTCGTTCTTCGCCACGAGCGCCCGGAAATACGGGGTCAGGTCGCTCTCCGACAGGCCGAAGGCCTGGGCGAACTGCATGATGAGCTGCTGCTCGCCGGCTTCCGCCTCGCCGTCGGCCATGGCGCTGTCGATCATGTTGAGGATGATGCAGAGCCGCTGGTCCGGGCGCAGGCGCGGCGCCGCCTCGGCCAGGAACTGCGCCGGCTGGGTCGCGCGGACGTAGCGGACGGCGGAATCGAGGTGCTGGCGCGTCGTGTTGCGGCCGAGCACCGACATCAGGTGGCCGATCTCCTCCGGGTCGATCTCGCCGTCGGCGCCCATGCAGTAGATCAGCGAGACCGCGAGGCAGGTCCGCGGCGTCAGGTCGAGCGAGGTCTGCGACTTGAACAGGTTGAACATCGTCGGGGGCCCCTGGCCAATGCTTCGGCGGAATGCTGAAGTGATGCGTCCGCGGAGCCGTCGATTACCGCAACGCTGCGGCGGTGTCGATCACCCGCAGACCGGTCGAGCGCGAGTATTTTTCTTCCATGACGTCTTCACGTCGGCGGCCGCCGCTCCCATATAAGCGCTGCATTATTTTATATACGTTCCGGAACAGGATTTAATCCCCGATCTCTGCTTGAAAAAGACGGAGAGCCGCGAGGCGCCGCCCGGGACCGGCGCCGTTGCCCGCGACCGTTCCGGCACGGCCGTCGCGCCGCGCCCGTGCCGAGGACGCCAGCATAGCCCTCGGCGCGCCAGTGATTTTTCTCGACGATCGATGGGAACGAAGCGACATTTTCTCTCGCGTTGCGCCATCATAGCAAGTTCAACTCCAACTGTACGCTCATTTAAAATCTCATTTCATTGACTGATCTCGGCGCCGGCCGCATCGTAGCAGCATCGAGCACGGGGTCGCGACGCCCCGGCGGTGCACGCCCTCCTCCTCACCCCCGGATCGGATTCCCATGACGCGACTGCGCCTCGTCGGCTTCTCCGCCAACATCCAGCGGCCCTCGAAGACCCGCACCCTGGTCGAGGCGATCGCCGCCGAGGCCGCCGTGCGGCTGCCGGTCGAGGTGCGGATCTTCGACCTCGTCGATGCCGGCCCCGGCCTCGGGGCTGCGCTCACCCGCGACCAGCTCTCCCTGCCGGCCCGGCGCATCGTCGAGGCGGTGGAGGAGGCCGACGCGATCGTGGTCGGCACCCCCGTCTACAAGGGCGCCTATACGGGCCTGTTCAAGCACCTGTTCGACCTCGTCTCGCCCGAGTCCCTCGCCGGCAAGCCGGTGGCGCTGGCGGCCACCGGCGGCGGGGCGCGCCACGCGCTGGTGGTCGAGCACTCTTTACGCCCGCTCTTCGGCTTCTTCACCGCGCTCACGGTGCCGACGGCCGTCTACGCCTCGGACCCCGACTTTCGCGACGGCGGCCTCGATTCCGCGGCGATCCGCCAGCGGGTGACGGAGGCCGGCACCCAGCTCGCCGGCCTCGCCGGCGCCCGGGCGGCGGCGGCCGCTCCCCTCGCCCGCGTCGCCGGAGGCGCCCGGTGATCGACCGCCGCACGCTCCTTCGCCGCGGCGCTGGCCGGCGCCGCCCTGCCGGCCCGGGCCGCGGGCGGCGACACGCTCCGCATCGGCTACCAGAAGAACGGCATCCTGGTCGTCGCCAAGCAGCAGGGCGCGATCGAGGCGAAGCTGAAGCCGCTCGGCGTCGGCGTCGCCTGGGTCGAGTTCTCGTTCGGCCCGCCGCTCCTCGAGGCGATCAGCTTAGGGGCCATCGATCTCGGCCAGACCGGCGACGCGCCGCCGGTCTTCGCGCAAGCCGCGGGCGGCCCGATCGCCTACGTGGCGGCGCAGGAGGCCGCGGGCTCGGGCGCGGCGATCCTGGTGCCCAAGGACTCGCCCATCCGCACCCTGGCGGACCTCAAGGGCAAGCGCGTCGCCTTCGCCAAGGCCTCGAGCTCGCACAACCTCACCATCGCGGCCCTGGAGAAGGCGGGGCTGACCTACCGCGACATCGCGCCCGTCACCCTGGCGCCGGCCGACGCCGCGGCGGCCTTCGCCCGCGGCAGCGTCGATGCCTGGACGATCTGGGACCCCTATTTCGCCATCGCCGAGATGCAGCCGACGACCCGTGTGCTGGCGCTCGCCACCGACATCGCCAAGCCCAACAACTTCTTCCTCGCCCACAAGGCCGTCGCCGCCGAGCGCGGTCCGGTGCTCGACGCGGCGCTCGACGCGCTCGGGGGCGTGGCGCGCTGGTGCGAGGCCAACCGGGGCGAGGTGGCGGCGCTGCTCTCCAAGGGCACCGGCGTGCCGCTTGCCGCCACCCGCCGGGCGGTCGACCGCACCGACTACCTCATCGGCCCGATGACACCGAGCGCCATCGCCGAGCAGCAGCGCGTCGCCGACCGCTTCCACGCCCTCGGGCTGATCCCGCGCCCGATCCGGATCGCCGACGCGCTCCGCACGCCCGTGTCCCAGAACGGCTGACCCGCGATGCCCTCTCTCGCCCTCCCCTCCCCCACCGCCGCGGCGCAGCGCCTCGCCCCGTGGCTGCTGCCGGCCGCGATCCTCGTCGGCTGGCAGATCGCCGCCTCGGCCGGGCTGGTCTCGACCCGGCTGATGCCCGCCCCCCTCGACGTCGCCGCCGCCGGCTGGCGCCTGGCCGAGACCGGCGAGCTCTGGACCAATCTCGGCGTCAGCTTCCTGCGGGCGGCGGGCGGCTTCCTGATCGGCGGCGTCATCGGCTTTTCCCTCGGCCTCGCCAACGGGCTGTCGCGCCTCTCCGACCGGCTCACCGACACCACCGTGCAGATGATCCGCAACATCCCGCACCTGTCGCTGATCCCGCTGGTGATCCTGTGGTTCGGCATCGGCGAGGAGGCCAAGCTGTTCCTGGTGGCGCTCGGTGTGTTCTTCCCGATCTACGCCAACACCCTGCACGGCATCCGCTCGGTCGATCCGCAGCTCGTCGAGATGGGCCGGATCTACGGCATGTCGAAGCCCGAGCTGTTCTGGCGCGTGGTGCTGCCGGGCGCCCTGCCGTCGATCTTCGTGGGCCTGCGCTACGCGCTCGGCATCATGTGGCTGACGCTCATCGTCGCCGAGACGATCTCGGCCTCTTCGGGGCTCGGCTACATGGCGATGCAGGCGCGCGAGTTCATGCTGGTCGACGTCGTGGTGCTGGCGATCGTGATCTACGCGCTGCTCGGCAAGGTCGCCGACCTCGCGACCCGCCGGCTGGAACGCGCCTGCCTCGCCTGGAACCCGGCCTACCGCTCGGCCTGATCCTTCGCTCCCGCTTCCAGGACTTGTCATCATGATCGCCAGCACGCTCCGCCGGTTCGAGGGCTTCGCCCCCGCCACCCCCACCCGCCTGCGCCGCGAGGTCATCGACCGGGAGATCGCCCGCGACCGGACCGCCACCGGCCTCGGCATCACGCTGCGCGGCCTGTCGAAGTCGTTCGACGGCGGCCGGCCGGTGATCGACGGGCTCGACCTGCACGTCCCGGCCGGCCAGTTCGTCGCCGTGGTCGGGCGCTCGGGCTGCGGCAAGTCCACCCTGCTGCGGCTGATCCTCGGCCTCGAGACGCCGAGCGCCGGCCGGGTCGCGGTCGAGGGGGCCGAGGCCCCGCGCCGGATCATGTTCCAGGAGCCGCGGCTCCTGCCCTGGGCGCGGGTCCTCGACAACGTCGCGGTGGGCTTGAGCCGCGACGGCCCGGCGGCGCAGCGGCGCGAGCGCGCGGCGGCGGCGCTTCACGAGGTCGGCCTCGCCGAGAAGGCGGGGCAGTGGCCCTCCACCCTCTCGGGCGGCCAGCGCCAGCGCGTCGCGCTCGCCCGCGCCCTCGTCAGCCGCCCGGGTCTGCTCGCCCTCGACGAGCCCCTTGGGGCGCTGGATGCGCTCACCCGCATCGACATGCAGGCGATGATCGAGCGGATCTGGCGCGCGCAAGGCTTCACCGCCCTCCTCGTCACCCACGACGTCGCGGAGGCGGTGGCGCTGGCCGACCGCATCCTCGTCGTCGAGGCCGGCCGCATCGCGCTGGACGTCCCCGTCACGGTGCCCCGCCCGCGCCGGCGCGGCGACCCGGATCTGGCCGCCCTGGAGGGGCGCATCCTCGATCATCTGCTGGATGGGCGGATGTAACTCGCCCGACGAAACCGTCACTATCCGCGTCATACCGCATTCATCTGCACAATCACAGGATGAAAATCAGATAAAACATCATTCTGATCTGCAATCATACCAGTCAATCGCGGGATCCCCTCTCCAGGCGATGCCGGGCTTGCCCGGTATCGCTGCAAGGTGTGGGAGAGGGGTAGGGGTGAGGGTGGAGACGGTGCAGCAAGAAGGCTGAACTGTTCCGCTGCCAGAACGACGTTCAGCGCTTTATACGGAAACGTGTCACCCTCACCCCCTACCCCTCTCCCACACGGGAGAGGGGAGATGTGCTCTATCTTCATTCACGCAGATCAGGCGGAATTCATAAAATTTCATGAAGCCGGTGCCATCTCGTCTTGCTCCCCCGAGCAGACCGGCGCCCACCCCCTCACCGGAGTTTCCCCCATGACCGGCCAGACCGACGTCCTCTGGTTCCTGCCCACCCACGGCGACGGCCGCTACCTCGGCGCGCAGGACGGCGCCCGGGCCGTCACCCTGCCCTACCTGCGCCAGATCGCGCAGGCGGCGGACGAGCTCGGCTATTACGGCGTGCTGCTGCCGACCGGGCGCTCCTGCGAGGATTCCTGGGTCGTCGCCTCGGCGCTGGTGCCGCTGACGCAGCGCCTGCGCTTCCTGGTGGCGGTGCGGCCGGGCCTGCAGCTGCCCTCCACCGCCGCCCGCATGGCCGCGACCCTCGACCGGATCTCGGACGGGCGGCTGCTCATCAACGTGGTCACCGGCGGCGATCCGGTGGAGCTGCGCGGCGACGGCGTGTTCCTCGCCCATGACGAGCGCTACGCGGTGACCGACGAGTTCCTGCGGGTCTGGCGCGGCCTCCTCGCCGGCGAGACCGTGACCTACGAGGGCGAGCACCTGCGCCTGGAGGACGGCCGGCTGATCTTCCCGCCGGTGCAGAAACCCTATCCGCCGCTCTATTTCGGCGGCTCGTCGCCGGCCGGGATCGAGGTCGCGGCCGAGCATTGCGACGTCTACCTGACCTGGGGCGAGCCCCCGGCCGGCGTGGCGGAGAAGATCGCCCGGGCCCGCGAGGCGGCCGACAAGCGCGGAAAAACCTTCTCGTACGGCATCCGCCTCCACGTCATCGTGCGCGAGACCGAATCCGCGGCCTGGGAGGCGGCCGAGTCGCTGATCTCGCGCCTCGACGACGCCACCATCGCCAAGGCGCAGGCGACCCTGGCGCGCCAGGATTCCGTCGGCCAGAGCCGGATGATGCAGCTCCACGGCGGCCGGCGCGACAAGCTCGTGGTCTCGCCGAACCTCTGGGCCGGCGTCGGCCTGGTGCGGGGCGGCGCCGGCACCGCCCTCGTCGGCTCCCCCGACCAGGTCGCCGACCGGATGAAGGAGTACATCGATCTCGGCATCGACCGCTTCATCCTCTCCGGCTACCCGCACCTGGAGGAGGCCTACCGCTTCGCCGAGCTGGTCTTCCCCAAGCTCCCCTTGCGCAAAACCACCGGCACCGCGGCGACGGGTGCCCGCAACGACGGCCCGTTCGGCGAGGTGATCGCCAACGACATCGTGCCGGCGCGGGGGGTGTCGGCGCATTGAGAGAGTAGATTTTCCCTGAACTGCCCCGCCCCCTTTCCCGGACGACTGGAACGAAGTGGAAGGAGATCCGGGATCCAGCACGAAAAGCCGCGAAGCGTCTGCTTAATTGCAACGTTGCAAGAGGCGGAGCCGCTTCGCGGCACTCCTCCTCTGGATTCCGGATCTCCTTCCGCTATCGCTTCAGTCGTCCGGAAAAGGGATCGCGCGCGCCTCAGCCTCGATGGACCGGCCGTTGCGCGCGGCACGCATACGCAACGATTCTTCGACATGAGTATCGAGATTGCGGATCGTGAGTGTGGCCATGGCCGATTCGCGTAAGGGCAGTTTGGTCGTGTAGCGCAAGTGTCTGAGAATAGGCCGTGCCGCCCCTCACCGGAAATCCCGGCTCCCCACCCGCAGCGGCCGCGCCGCGCCCCGCGCATCCGCGCCCCCGCGCCGCGCCTCGTCCCCCCGCCCGCCATCGACCGCCAGCGGCTCGCCCACATCCTCCGCCACCCGTCCCAAGAGGTCCGAGCGGTCGATCAGGTGCTCGGCGACGAGGTGGATCACCTCGCCCTCGCGCTGCACCCGGCCGCGGGCGGCCATCAGGCCGGCCTGGAGGATCAGGGTGCGCTGGCGGGTGAAGAGCGACGGCCAGATGACGAGGTTGGCGGTCTCGGTCTCGTCCTCGAGCGTGATGAACATCACGCCCTTGGCCGAGCCCGGCTTCTGGCGCACCAGCACCAGCCCCGCCACCGTCACCCGGGCGCCGTCGCGCAGGCGGCGAAGGACCGCGCAGGCCGAGACGCCGTCGCGGGACAGGTCCGCCCGCAGGAAGGCGAGCGGGTGTCGGCCGAGGCTGAGACCCGAGGCCCGGTAATCCGCCACCACGGCGGCCCCCTCCCCGAGCGGTGCCAGCCGCACCGGCGGCTCGTCGAGTTCGGGGAGGGGTGCCGCCTCGCGCCGGTCGGCGGCCGCGAAGAGCGGCAGCGGCTCGGGGGCGAGCCCCCGGATCGCCCACAGGGCCTCGCGGCGATCGAGCCCGAGGCACGCGAAGGCATCCGCGGCGGCGAGGCTGCGCAGGCCCTTCAGCGAGAGTCCGGCCCGGCGCCACAGATCCTCGACCGAGCGGAACAGGTCGGCCTCGCGCACGGTGGCGATCCGGGCGCCGTCCCGGTTGGGAAGGCCGCGCACCAGCCGTAGCCCCAGGCGCACCGCGAGGCGCCCGTCGCCCGACGGCTCCAGGGTGCAGTCCCAGCGCGAGGCGTTGATGCCGATCGGCCGCACCTCGACGCCGTGGGCACGGGCATCGCGCACGATCTGGGCCGGGGCGTAGAAGCCCATCGGCTGGGCGTTGAGGAGCGCGCAGCAGAACACATCGGGATGCCGGCACTTCAGCCAGGACGAGGCGTAGGCGACGAGGGCGAAGGAGGCGGCGTGGCTCTCCGGGAAGCCGTAGGAGCCGAAACCCTCGAGCTGGCGGAAGGTGCGGGCGGCGAAATCCGGGTCGTAGCCGTTGGCGACCATGCCGCCGATCAGCTTCTCCTCGTAGAGGCCGATCGTGCCGTCGCCCTTGAAGGTCCCCATGGCGCGGCGCAGGCCGTCGGCTTGCGCCGCGGTGAAGCCGGCGGCGACGATCGCGACCTGCATCGCCTGCTCCTGGAACAGCGGCACGCCGAGGGTGCGCCCGAGCACACCCCTCAGGGCCTCGGTCGGGAAGGTGACGGGGTCGATCCCGCGGCGCCGGCGCAGGTAGGGATGGACCATGTCGCCCTGGATCGGGCCCGGCCGCACGATCGCGACCTCGATGGTGAGGTCGTAGAGGTTCTTCGGCTGCATCCGCGGCAGCATCGCCATCTGGGCCCGGCTCTCGATCTGGAACACCCCGACCGTGTCGGCGCGCCGGATCATCGCGTAGGTCTCGTCGTCGTCCTGCGGGATGTCGGCGATCTCCCGCGGCGGGCTGGTCTCCGGCTTATGCTCGGCGAGCAGCGTGAAGGCCCGGCGCAGGCAGCCGAGCATGCCGAGGCCGAGCACGTCGACCTTCATGAAGCGCAGGACCTCGATGTCGTCCTTGTCCCACTCGATGATCTGGCGGTCCTCCATCCGGGCCGGGACCACCGGGCAGAGCAGGTCGAGCCGGTCGAGGGTCAGGACGAAGCCGCCCGGGTGCTGGCCGAAATGGCGCGGCGTGCCGATCAGCGCCCGGCCGATCTCCAGCGTCAGCCGCAGGGACCGCTCGGACAGGTCGAGGCCGAGCGCCGTGGCCTCGCGCTCGCCGACGCCGTCGCGCGACCAGCCCCAGACCAGGCGGGCGAGCGCCCCGGTGACGTCCTCGGGCACCCCCAGCACCTTGCCGACCTCCCGCACCGCGCCGCGGGCGCCGTAGCGGATCACCGTGGCGGTGAGGGCGGCGCGGTCGCGGCCGTAGGTGGCGTAGATCCACTGGATCACCTCCTCCCGGCGCTCGTGCTCGAAATCGACGTCGATGTCCGGCGGCTCGTCGCGGTTCTCGTTGATGAAGCGGGCAAAGAGCAGGCCCTGCGCCACCGGGTCGATGGCGGTGATGCCGAGGCACCAGCAGATCGCCGAGTTCGCCGCCGAGCCGCGGCCCTGGCACAGGATGCCCTGGCTCCTCGCGTAGCGGACGATCGCCTCGACGGTGAGGAAGTACGGCGCGTATTCCTTCCTGGCGACGAGGGCGAGCTCGTCCCCGAGCTGCCGGCGCACCGCCTCCGGCACGCCTTCCGGGTAGCGCCGCGCCGCCCCCTCCCAGGTCATCGCGGCCAGCCGCACCTGCGCCGGCCGGCCGTCCTCCCCGCCCTCGTCCGGGTAGGTGTAGGTCAGCTCGTCGAGGGAGAAGCGGCACGCCTCGGCGATCGCGGCGGCGCGGGCGAGCGCCTCCGGGTGGCGGGCGAACAGGCGCGCGGTCTCGTCCGGCTCGTGCAGGTGGCGCCCGGCATGGCGCTCGCGGGCGAACCCCGCCGCCGCGATGGTGGTCTTCAGGCGGATGCAGGTGACCACGTCCTGCACCATCCGGCGCTCGGGCACGTGGTAGAGCACGTCGCCCAGCGCGACGGTCGGCACCCGGGCGGCGCGGGCGAGCGTCGCGATGCCGTCCAGCCGCAGGTGGTCGTTGACGCCGAAGCGCCGCGACAGGCCGCAGGACAGGTCCCTCCCGAAGATCGCCTTCAGGGCGCGCAGGCGCTCGGGGAGCGCGTCGTCCGGCCGGTCGGCCGGCAGCACCGCGAGCAGGCCCCGGCTCCATTCGGCGACGTCGGCGATTGCCAGGTGGCAACCGCCGTGGGGCGCCCGCTCGCGCGAGCGGCCGATCGTGAGGAGCCGGCAGAGCCTGCCATAGGCCTCCCGGTCGGTGGGGTAGACGAGCAGGCTCCAGCCTTCCGTGAGGTCGAGCCGGCAGCCGACGATCAGGCGGCAGCCGGTGGTGCGCGCCGCCGCATGGGCCCGCACCATCCCGGCGAGCGAGTTGCGGTCGGTGACGGCGAGCGCCCGGATGCCCAGGAGCGCGGCGGCCGAGAAGAGCTCCTCCGGCGAGGAGGCGCCGCGCAGGAACGAGTAGTGGGTGGTGACCTGGAGCTCGACGGTCATGGGGAGACCCATGGGGCGAACCGGCCCATCACGCCTCCCCCAGACCGTGCAGCCACCAGCGCGCGCCCGCGGCCGTCAGGGAATCGCGAAACAGCCAGTAGCGGGCGCCGGTCTCGTCCTCGACCCGGTAATAGTCGCGGGAGGCCGCGACCTCGTCCTCGGCGAGCCACCATTCGCCGAAGATCCGCTCCGGCCCGTCGGCGCGGGCCACAAGGCGGCGGGTGCCGCGCCAGGTGAAGGCGGAGGGCGGCGCGTCGGGGAGCGCCGCCAGCACCGCGACCGGCTCCGGCACGGGCAGCAGCCGGCCGGGCCGCGGCAGGTCGGCGGGCCAGGTCACACCGGTGGCCGGGCTCAAGGGGGCGACCCGGCGCACCGCCCGCTCGGGCCACTCGCTCTCGACCGGGGCCCGGCGGAACACCCGGCCCGGCCCGAGGCGCAGCACCAGCCGGTCGACGAGCTCCGCCATCGCGTCCGGGTCCGGCTCCTCGCCGTTCGCGGCGAGCTGGCGCGCCTCCAGGCGCTCGACGGAGGGCGCGGCGAGGTGCGCCTCGTCGAGGCCGTGGCCGGGATCGATGGTCGCCAGACGCTCCGAGAGCAGGCGGGCGAGGTGGCGCGGATCGCGGCTCGGCCGGGCGGTGCCGACGCTGACCGACTGGTCGAGCCCGTCGACGCGGCGGAACACCAGGTCGAGCCGGCGCGCGCCGAGGCCGTGCCGGGTCAGGTCCTCGGCGAGCATCGCGGTCAGCCGTCCGGTCACCCGGGCGAGCGTCTCGGGCGCGCCGATCGGCTCCGCGAAGGCGAGGCGCACGGCGTGGGCCACCGGCGGCGCCAGGGTGGCGAGCGGTTCGGGGGCGTGGCCGAACGCCTGGTCGAGGCGGCGGGCGGGCGCCTCGCCGAAGCGCAGGCGCAAGGGGCCGCGGGGCTGGTCCGCGAGATGGGCGACCCGGGTGAGGCCGAGCTGACCCAAGGCCGAGACGGTCTCCCGGTCGAGGCGCAAGGCCCAGAGCGGCAGGTCGAGGAGGGCGGCGCGCTGGCCGCCCGGCGGCAGCACGGTCTCAGGCGACAGGCAGCGGGCGGCCGCCCAGGCGGCGCCGGGCGTGTCGGCGAGCGCCGCCCGGACCCGATAGCCGGCCCGGCCGAGGCGGCGGCGCAAGGCCGCCAGCAGGGCCGCCTCGCCGCCATGCAGGTGGGCCGCCCCCGCGACGTCGATCCAGATCCCGTCCGGCGGGTCGGCGGCGACGAGGGGAGCATAAGCCAGGCACCAGGCCGCGAGGCGCGACAGCGCCGCGGCGTCGCCCTCCGGGTCGGCGGCGATCAGGTGCAGGCCCGGCACCATCGCCTGCGCCTGCGTCAGCGCCAGGCCGGGGCGCAGGCGCCGGAGGCGGGCGGCGCGGTCGACGGCGCCGAGCACCCGGCGCGGGCCCTCCTGCGCCACGGCGACCAAGGGCTCATCCGGCGGCGGCCCGCCGTGCCGGCGCCGCCACAGGTCGGTCGGCCAGCTCGGCAGGAACACGCAGACGACCCTTCGCATCGGGAGCCTCGAGGAGCCAGGTGCGGGGCTCGGCGCCCCGGGCGCGCAGGAGCGCCACGGTCCACCGGGCCCGCGACAGGCCCGGCACGGGAAGAGCGGCGGAGGGCGCCGCGGTGACGCCCCAGCGGGTCGCGGCGGCGTTGGGCTCCGGGACCGTGTCGCGCAGGCGGCGGATCACCAGGGCGAGGCCCCCGCTGCCCTCGGCGGCGAGCTGGAGCCGGCGCGACGGGGTGAGCCCGAGCCGGGCGGTCTCGCCGACCACCGCCGCGAGGCCGCGATGGCGCAGGCCCTCCTCCATGGTGGGCAAGACCTCGGTCTCGCGCCGGGTCTCGGCGTAGAGCACCCGGTCGGGGTGGAGGCCGACCGCGGCGAGGCCGGGAGCGAACAGGTCGCGCCCGGGCAGGCACCACAGCACCGGCCCCGAGAGGCGGGCGAGGATCGCGGCGACGAACAGGGCCGCCAGCGCGCCCTCCCCGTCCACCGGCCCCGCCGCCAGGACCTCGTGCACCGCGCCGAGGCGCAGGCCCCCGCCCGGCAGATGCGCATCGAGGGGCGCGACGCCGAACGGCAGGACCGGACGGTCCGCCCCCTCGGGCGCCAGCCCGCCGATCCGCTCGCGCAACGCCGCGAGCTGCCGTTCCCGCTCGGCCTGCCGCATCTCATGCCCATCACCGAACCGCAACAACAACTCGTTCTTGTTTTGTTCGGTTTCACGGGAGTGTCAATCGGGGCTGTGGACGAGCGCACCGTCAGAGCCTGCCAAAACCGCCGGCCTGTTGACGGCAACGGGGACAGCCGGGCCGGCGCGGCCGGGAAAGCCCGCCGGTGCAAGGGGATCGGGCGGGGGCGCGGTGCGGGCCGCAGGCGGGCACAGCCGTTGGACAACCCGCGCGAAGCCGCCAGGAGCGTTGCTGAGCTGGATTCGAGGCCGGCCGGTGCCGTACAACAGTGTCGGGGCGGAACGGGCCTCCACGGGCCTCCTGGCGGAGAATCCGGGGTTTCCGGTTCGCGCCCCGCCTCACGGCCTCCGGGCCCGCGAATCCGGCGCCGTCCGGAGGGGGTGGTTCGGGCTCGCACGGCACGCCGACTTGCCTACGCGGCGCCATCCGCGATTCACACAGCTTTCCAAGCTGTTAATCGGGGGCCTGCGCCGAGTAACCTACGCCTCCACGCCGAGTCGCCTTCGCCGACCCCCCGATTCCGCGCAGACCTGCCTACGGACATGCGCCGAGTTGCCTACGCGACCGCGCAGACCTGCCTACGCGAACCGGACCTAAACCCTTGCAGCGTCTCGGAAAATCGCGACCCCATATAATACCCATATAGCTCTACGGATTCAGACTCGGAATCTAGATTCTGAATCTCTCATAAAAAGGCTTTTCGGGATCAGGAGTTAGGGGCCTTTCGGGGCAAACGGCGTGGCTACGGCCCCCTTTGCGGCCTTCGGCCGGGCCTCGAGCCCCCTCCCCTCCCGCTTCGTGAGGCTTGCCTCCCCCGCTCCGCGAGTCTCGGGCAGCCGACGCCCGAGTCGGAGACTCGCGGCGCCTGAGTCCTCGCCCGACAAAGCCCAGATCAGCCCTGGTCGTTTCCACGGGGAAGAGTCGAGGCGAGGCTTGAGTCGGGGGAACCGACTCGCCTGTACGCCGGCTGATGATTCGCCGTCCCGATGCGGGACTCTTCCTCGACTCTCCGGCCCCGATCGGCGCCCTTCAATACTTTGCGGTGACTCCCGGGCTCCGGCGCCCGAACGGTTACCGTCGGGCTGACCGGGCACGGCGAAGCGTAGGCAATTCGGCGTGGAGTCGGTCACGTCCCGTAGGCAGGTCTGCGTGGGAGTGAACTGGAAAAAACCGTGGAGTCTCAACGGCGAAGCGGGAGATTCGGGCGGGCGGGCGGGCAGCCGGCGGCGTAGGCGAGTCGGCGTGGCCGGGCGCGCTGCGGGCGGCCGGGGAGCGTAGGCAACTCGGCGTGGCTCGGTGGCGATGATGCGGGGCCGCGAACCGGTCGGACAGGACGTTCGGGGCGATCATCTCTGGATGAGGCGAGGGTTTACGGGCTTTGGATCCTCGATCGACCGACAGATCCAGTGATACAAGAAGTATTGTTAGAGAATTTTCACGTCATTTTATATGGAATTCAGCCGATTGACCGGCCAAATGGTTCTGTTGATCGCGAATAGACCATCTCCGTCATCCCGGGGCGGCGTAGCGGAAGCCGGGATCCCCCTCCGCTGCCGATACAGGGTGAGGCGGAAGCCTGATCGCCCATCCTGCGGGATCAGCGGTGATGGATCCGGGTTTCCAGCAACGGCGAACCCCGGGATGACGTGGCGTGTCGAAGAGAAGCGGTAACAGGAAAACCATATCGCGTGCAGGCGGACGGATACTTACGAAGATATTCGTGACGAACGGATCATGTCGATATATTGTAGATTTGTCAGAATGTGTTATTTTAAATCAAGCGACATTGAATCATCAGCCTGTCAAACAGGACATTGCCGGAAGCAGTATGAAATATCCCAACCGGCAACCTCATCCTGAGGTGAGATGATCGGATATCCCCGATCGTCAAAATCCTTCAGACAGGGAAAACCGCCCGAACAGGCTCGAGGTGCCAGCCGTTTTCAGGATGGGGCCGAGGATCGAAAAACATCGTCCATGGCCTTCACGGTCCGGAACGGACGGTCCGTGACCGGAGATGCAGCCGACGAAAAGAAAACAATCCTATATCCAGTCGTACCAAGCATGGCGGCGTCGCAGCCGCCCGCATGCGTTCCGCTGCCCGCCCCCTCCCCTCGTAGGGAAGTCGGCGGAATCAAGCCCTTGCCCGGGCTCGCTTATTCGCGAGCGCCGCCTTCGGGGGCACCAGCAGGTCCTTCGGATCGGAGGGGAGCAGCTGCATGCCGCCGTCGTCGAGGGTCAGGCGCAGGCGCGGAAACACCTCGGTGAGGTGGGCGACGTCCTTGCGGAATTCCTGGCGGAACGAGCGGATCGAGCCGTTCTCGCTGCCGAACTGCTTGTAGAGGTTGTCCCAGGTCAGGCGCAAAGGCCGCTCGAGCCGCGACAGCCGGTAGCCGACCCAGAACAGCAGGTCGAGCTTGCGCGCCGAGCCGGCGAAGGCGCGGGCGGCCCGGATGTCGACCGGCAGGGCGTGCTGGATCAGGTTGTCGTAGAACTCGCGGTGGAAGGTGATGGTCGAGGACCAGAGCAGGCCCTGGTCCGGGTGGTTGTGCAGCGGCAGCCACACGTCCATCTGCCGGAACGGCGGCACGTTGAGGGTCGAGGCGCGGGTGCCGTCCCACAGGCCGATCTGCATCGAGCAGGCGGCGAGGCGGTTGAGCTGCTCCTTGAACTGCTTGAGCGTGCCGCGCTCGCCGCCGGTGACCGGGAAGCCCATGTCGCGGATGAAGCCCGACATGCTCTGCGCCACCTCGACCTTGGGGCTGCGCTGGCGCACGGCCTCCGTGCAGAGATGCAGCAGGAGGAGCCGCGCCTTCGGGCCGTAGGGCAGCCCCTGCATCTCCATCTCGCCGGTCGACGGGTTGATGAGCCGGCCGGCATTGATCGCGAGGGTGTTGCGGCCGTATTCGCGCGAGACGTTGGTGACGCCCTTCGGCTCGCGATACGGCAGGCCGCAGAGCGCCAGCACCGAGTGGATGTGCTGGATGTTCTCGGGGGCCGCCGGTTCGTTCTCGATCACCTCGCGGACCATGTCGCGGCGCCGCGCGTTGCGCGGCAGCCGGGCGCGCTCGGCCTCGGCCTCGGCCTTGAGCACCACCAGCTTCTCGCGCGCCTCGATCTCGGCGTCGCGCTTGGCCTGGCTGGCGCGTACGAAGGCGAGCGTCGCCTTGTAGGCGACGCTGCCCCGCGCCTTCTCGACGATCTCGACGAGGTCGTCGTCGCGCACGCCCTCGACCGGCTCGAGGGTGGGTTGCGGCGGGTTCGTCATCTCCACCAAAGGGCTCCGCACGGGGACGCGGGCCGGCCCGGCGCGCGTCGTGACTCTGTTTGGTGGAGTCCTAACGCGCGAAACCCGAATCGGCAGAGTCGAGTCCGGTCGATTCCCGAAGCAGAGTGCCAGATTCCTGTGAATCTGTGTGTCTAACCGGCGAGTCTTCGTCCCGCCGGCCCAGGTAGGGACCGAACCTTAATCGGTCTCGTCGCGGGTCTTCGACTCGGCGAACGCGGCGTAGAGCTGTGGAAGACTCTGGATAAGATAGGCGGCGAAGTCCGGTTCGAGCCGGTCGTCGATGGTGAGCTGGGTCCGCTGCGGGTCGCGCTCGATCCGCACCACCGGCCGTCCGCCGAGATTGGTCCAGACGGCCGGCGCAGGGGCCGGCCGCGGCGCCGGCGCGGTCAGGCCGGAGAGCAGCCGGGCGAAGCGGTCGTCGGAGGATAGCTGCGAGAAGTCGGGTGCCGCCAGGATGCGGGTTGCCGCCTCCCCTGCCCCGTCCCGGCCCAGCGCCTCGACGAGCGCGGTCCAGCGCGGCCGCCCGGCCTTGGGCGCCGGGCCGATCGCCGCCACGATGGCGTCCGGCACCGCCCGGCCGATGCCGATCAGGCGCGACAGCTGGGTCTTCTCCACCGCGAGCGCCGCCATGATGGTGGCGCGGTCGAAGCCGCGATCCTCCAGCGCGATCGCGAACAGCGCCCGCTCGATGTAGCTGAGATCGGCCCGGGCCGAGTTCTCCTGGCCCTGCGCCACGACGAGGTCCTCGTCGGTCAGCGTCTTGACCACCGCCCGCACCGGCCGGCCGAGCTCGGCCACGGCGCGCAGGCGGCGATGGCCGTATGCGACCTGGTAGCGGCCCGGTTCGGTCGGGTGCGGCCGCACCAGGATCGGCACCTGCTGGCCGCGCTCGCGGATCAGCGCCACGAAGGCGGCGTGCTCCTGCGGATCGCCCGACAGCCGGTCCTTGACGAAGGAACCGTCGATCAGCGCCGGCTCGATCTCCACCACCCGGTCGCCGGAGGCGACCATGGCGCGGGCCTCCGCCGCCGCGCTGGCGATGCGCCCGAGGCTGCGCCCCATCGCGCCGACGGCGCCGGAGCGCACCAGCGGACGCGGCGCCTCGGGGAGAGCGTCCGCCGGTTCGACCGGGTTGCCAGCTGGCAACTCGGGGGGCGGCTCGTGCGAGCGGGCGCCGAGCGCGGCGCGGAGGGCGTCCTTGCGCTTCATGCCGGCACGCGCCCCCAGGCGCGGTGCATCAGGGCCTCGATCTCGCCGTTCACCCCGTCGAGCGCCTCGATCGCCCGGTCGTAGGTGGCGCGGGTGAAGCTCTCGCGGCCGATCTCGTACAGGGTCTGCTTCGACAGCCCGGCATCGGAGACGGCAGTGGATTTCAGCATCAGGTGGGTCAGCACCCGCTCGCGGAACAGCGAGCGCATAAAGCCGACCATCTGGGTCTGCGGCGCGTCGGAGGGCTCGTAGCGGGTCACGACGTAGCGCAGGAAGTCGTAATCGAGGTCGGCGCCCGCCTCCTGCACGACCCCGAGCAGGTCGGAGGCCATCAGCAGGAACTGGCACATCGACATCACGTCGAGCATCTGCGGATGCACCGTCACCAGCATGGCGGTGGCAGCGCAGAGCGCGCCGAGCGTCAGGAAGCCGAGCTGCGGCGGGCAGTCGAGGATCATCACGTCGTAATCGTCGGCGACGCTGCCGAGCGCCGTGGCGATGCGGCCGAAGAACGGCTCGGCGTTGCGGTCGGCGAGCACGCGCGGGGTATCGTGCTCGAACTCCATCAGCTCGAGGTTGCCGGGCACGAGGTCGAGGCCCGGGAAGTAGGTCTTGCGCACCACCTCGGCGAGGGGCTTCTGCTCGTCGTCGTGGCGGATCGCGGCGTAGAGGGTCTGGTTGGGGCCGACGTCGAATTCCGGCTGGTAGCCGTGCAGCGCGGTCAGCGAGGCTTGCGGGTCGAGGTCGACGGCGAGCACCCGGTAGCCGCGCAAGGCCAGGTACTGGGCGAGGTGGGCCGCCGTGGTGGTCTTGCCCGACCCGCCCTTGAAGTTGACGACGGCGAGCACCTGGCAATGCTCAGTCCCGGTGCGATGCGGGACGTAGCCCTTCGCCTTCGGGCCGTCGTCGAGCAGGTGGCGCAACTCGTTGATCTGCCCGAGCGTGTAGGAGCGCCGGCCGCCCGGGCCGATCTCCGGCTGCGGGCCCTTGCTGGCCAGCGAGAGCTGGCGCAGGTAGCCGTCCGCCACCCCGATCAGCTTCGCCGCCTCGCCAGAGGAGAACGAGCGCAGCAGCTTGTGCGAGGCCGGCGGGAAGAGCGTGCGGCGGAGCGCGTTCAGCTCGTTCGACAGGGCGCCGCCGTCATCGGCGATGATCCGGGTGATCGAGGGTCGGGCGGAGGCTGCGGCTCTCGCCTGCTCCTGCGGCTGATCGGGCATTTACGGCTCTTGAGCGCATCACGGATAAATTCCGTAAGACGATGCCAGCGTGGCCGTCGGGAGGCAAACGGTTTTTGGTTAACGACGATTAACCATCGGGTCCCGGGCTCGGCGTTGCCAGCTGGCAACCGTCACGCTCGCGTTCGGCGAAGCCACCGGGACGGACCGCTCCGCCGGATCCGGGCGGACGGGTTCCGGGCAGCAGGTTGCCAGGTGGCAACAGGATCCGAAGGAGCGCCCTCCGCGCGGCCGCCCCGCGCCGATGCACGATCTTCGCGATGGTCCCCGCCGCACCGATCGCCTAGGAATCCGGTCAACCGGCAGCGGAGACGACGCGATGGCAATCCTGGAGACGGTCGCGGACCTGGAGCGCGTCTACGGCGCGTTCGGGGCGGTCGGCGAAGCCTCGACCGCGAAGGTGACCGACCACATCACGCCGCATTACCGGCGCTTCATCGACGCCGCGCCCTTCGCGGCCCTGGCGACGAGCGGCCCGGAGGGGCTCGATTGCTCGCCGCGCGGCGACCGCCCGGGCTTCGTGCGCGTCGCCGATCCGCGCACGCTGCTCCTGCCCGACCGCCGCGGCAACAACCGGATCGACAGCCTGCGCAACGTCGTGCGCGATCCGCGGGTCGGGCTGATGTTCCTGATCCCCGGCATCGGCAACGCGCTGCGGGTCAACGGTCGCGCGGCGATCGAGGACGATGCGGACCTGTGCGCCTCCTTCGCGGTCGAGGGCAAGGCGCCCCGCACCGTGATGGTGATCCGGGTCGGCGAGGTCTACTTCCAATGCGCCCGCGCACTGATCCGCTCCGGCCTGTGGCGGGCCGAGGCCCAGGTCGACCCGGGGACGCTGCCGACCCCCGGGCAGATCCTGGCCGAACTCAGCGACGGCCGCGTCGGCGGCGAGACCTACGACGGCACCTGGGCCGAGCGGGCGCGGCAGACGATGTGGTGACGGATCACGCCGCGAGGCAGGCCGCGCCGGCGGCGATCGCCAGGCAGGCGGCGGCCCGGTGCGGGCTGAGCCGCTCCTTGAGGAAGACCCGGCCGATGAGCGCGGCGTAGACCACGCTGGTCTCGCGCAACGCCGAGACCACGCCCATCGCGCCGGAGCGCATCGCCCAGATGACGATGCCGTAGGCCAGGATCGAGACCACGCCGCCGGCGAGCGCCATCGCGGTCTCGCGGCCGGTATAGGCGGGCGGCCGTCCGCGCAGCACGAGGAAGAGCGGCGGCATCGTCACGCTCCACAGCAGGAACATGGCGTTGGCATAAGCGAGGCTGTCGCCCGCGAGCCGGACGCCGATCCCGTCCACCACCGTGTAGGCGCCGATCAGGACGCCGGTGGTCAGCGCCGCCGGCAGGGTGCCGGCCCGCAGCGCCCGGCCCTGGAAGGCCAGCGACACGATCCCGCCCGAGACCAGCGCGATCCCGAACGCGGAGACGGGGGTGACCGCCTCGTGCGCGAAGGCCATCGCGCCGAGGGAGACGAGGACCGGCGAGGAGCCGCGGGAGATCGGGTAGGTCTGGCCGAGATCGCCGGTGCGGTAGGTTCGCACCAGGGACAGGTTGTAGCCGGCATGGATCAGCGCCGAGGCGATCACGTAGGGGAGGCTCGCCGCGTTCGGCCAGGGCAGGACCAAGGCCGCCGCCCCGGTGACGAGGGCCACCGCGATCATCATCAGGGTCATCGACCACAGCCGGTCGCTGCCGCCACGCAGGACCGCGTTCCAGCCGGCATGGAGGATCGCCGCCCCGGTCACGGCGGCGAAGAGAAGGGGGGTCATGCGGGCGTCCCGGACGGGGAGGGGGCATCACGGACCGCCTCGCGGCCCGTCTCGATCCCGGGTCAGGGTGCCTCTTGCGATCCGCCCCGACAAACCATTTGTTCAGGATGAATCCGGCAGGAAAACTCACCTGACCGCGAGGTCCCCCCGCATGCGGCGCGCCCTGCCTCCCCTGAACGCCCTGCGCGCCTTCGAGGCGGCGGCCCGCCTCGGCAGCTTCAAGGCGGCGGCCGACGAGCTCGGGGTGACGCACGGCGCCGTCAGCCAGCAGGTACGCCTGCTCGAGGAGTGGCTGCGGGTGAAGGCGTTCGAGCGCCACAACCGGCGCGTCGTCCTCACGCCCGCCGCCCGCGCCTACCTCGCCGAGATCGGCCCGGCCCTCGACCGGATCGCCGCCGCGACGGCGCAGTACGGCCACGATGCGGGGAGCGTGCTGCGGGTCAACGCGCCCGCGACCTTCGCCCTGCGCTGGCTGGTGCCGCGGCTGGCACGCTTCCACGCCGCCCATCCCGCGCTCCGGGTCCGGCTCGAGACCTCGAACCAGCCCCTCGAAGCCCTGGCCTCGCCCGGCGACGTCGTCATCCGGGGCGGGCCGGATTCCTTCTACGGCACCACGGTACGGCCGTTCCTGTCCGAGGAGCGGCTGCCGGTCTGCAGCCCCGGCCTCCGCGACCGGCTCCCGCTGCGGGACCCGGACGACCTGCGGCACCACACGCTGCTGCACACGGCGAGCCTGCCGCGGCTGTGGGACGACTGGCTCGCCGCGGCGGGCGCGGCCGGGCTCGAACCCGCCGCGGGCCTGACCCTCGACCATTTCTACCTGACGCTCCAGGCCGCCCTCGACGGGATCGGGCTGGCCATGGGACCGACGGCGCTGATCGCCGACGACCTCGCCCGGGGCCGCCTCGTCGCGCCGTTCGCGGGGCCGCGCCTGCCGGCCCGGCGCTACTGCGCCTACGTGCGCGAGGGGCGGGAGACGGAGGAGCCGGTCGCGGCGTTCCTGTCCTGGATCGCCGGGGAGGGGGCCGGGTGAGGGCGGTGCGAGGACGGGGAATCGACCGCGACCGGTCGCCGGGGCGTCGCCCATCCCCGGCCCGCGACCACGCACCGCCCGGGGACCCGGTGGCCGGACCGAAGGCGTTGCCGCTACACTCCTGCGGATGCAGAAGACCTTCACCGCCGAGCGCGAGGACCGCCCTGGCCCGGACTGGCTCGCGCGCTTCCGGGAGGGGCGGGAGGAGGCCGCGCGGTGGTATCTCGGGGACGGGGCGCCCACTCTGCCCTCCGCCGCCGAGTGCCGCGCCGCCCTCCTGCGCCACATGCCCGAGCTCGTCCCGCATTACGACGCGGCCTGCGGGATGGTCGGGGACGACGACCTCGCGCACCGCATCCTCAGCCACTACCGCCCGGCCGCGCACCGGCAGGGCTGCAGCCAGGCGGTCTGGCTGGGCGAGGACGGCCCGGCGCTGGTGCGCAACTACGATTTTCCGCTCCACGTCATCACCGGTCGCATCGAGCTCACGGCGTGGTCGGGCCGGCGGGTGATCGGCATGGGGCAGCGGCCCTGGGGCGGCTGCCTCGACGGGATGAACGACGACGGGCTGGTGGCCAGCTGCACGCTCGGCGGCATCGCCCGGCGGGGCGAGGGCTTCGCCATCATCATGATGCTGCGCTACGTGCTGGAGACCTGCGGCTCGGTCGCCGAGGCGGTCGAGGCGTTGCGCGGCCTGCCGCCGGTGCAGCTCCACAACGTCACGCTCCTCGACCGGACCGGCGCGCACGCCACGGTCTTCCTCGGCCCGCGGCGCGAGGCGGCGGTGACCTCGAACAGGACCTGCACCAACCACCAGGAGCGGGCCTCGCCCGCCTCCGGCTCGGCCTTGCGCCAGCGCGTGCTCGACGACGCCCTGGACGATCCGTCGACCACCCTGGACACACTGACGGCGCGGTTCTTCGCGCCGCCGCTCCATTCGCGCAAGGCCGCCTTCACCACGGCCTACACGGCGGTGTACCGGCCGGCGGCGGGCCGGGTCGACTACCTCTGGCCCGGCCGGCGCTGGAGCCAGAGCTTCGCGCGGTTCGCGGCCGGCACCTACACCCACGATTACGGTGCACTCGAACCGTCCGCCTGAAGCCCGTCAGCCCGGCTCCCCGTTCCGCGCCACCTGCGGCAGCACCTGCCCGGGCGGGCCCGAGGCGACGATCCGGCCGCCCTCCAGCACGTGCACGGTGTCGGCCCCCGCGAGGCTGCTGAGGCGGTGGGCGATCATGATCAGCGTGCGGGTGCCGGCCAGCCCCTGCACCGCCCGCATCACCACGCCCTCGGTCTCGTCGTCGAGGGCGGAGGTCGCCTCGTCGAACACGATCACGTCGGGGTCGTGGTAGAGCGCCCGGGCGATGCCGATGCGCTGGCGCTGGCCGCCCGAGAGCCGGGCGCCGCGCTCGCCGACGCGGGTGGCGTAGCCCTCCGGCAGGCCGGCGACGAAGTCGTGCGCGCCGGCGAGTCGCGCCGCCCGCTCCACGGCTGCGTCGTCGATCGCGTCGAGCCCGAAGGCGACGTTCTCGGCGACGGTGCCGTCGATCAGGAAGATGTCCTGCGGCACGTAGCCGATGCGGTTCTGCCAGGCCGGCAGGGTGGCGGGATCGAGGGCGACGCCGTCGACCGCGATGCGGCCGGTTGTGGGCTGGAGGAAGCCGAGGATCAGGCCGATCAGGGTCGACTTGCCCGAGCCGGTGCGGCCGACGAGGCCGACCGTGGCGTGGGCGGGGATCGCCAGGGTGATGCCCTCGAGCGCCGGGCGGCCGGGCTCGTAGTCGAACCCGACGCCGTCGAGGCGGATGGCGTCCCGGAACGGCAGCCGCCCGGGGCCGCGGGGGGGGAGGGGACGCTCGCCGTCGAGGCCGTCGACCACGAGCCGCACCGCCGGCAGGTAGAAGCGCAGCAGGGACAGCGCGTTGAACACGTTCTGGAACGCCGGCAGCATCCGGTAGCCCGCGAAGGCGAACAGGCCGAGCAGCGGCAGGATGCCGGCGGTGTCGAGCCCCTGCGAGAGGGCGAACAGCACCACCACGATGACGCCGCCGAAGGCCAGCGCCTCGATGACGAAGCGCGGCAGCTGCCCGGTGAGCAGGCTCTCGGCGCTGGCCTGCGCGTAGGCGCGGGCCGGCGCCTCGAACCGGCTCGCGAAGCGGTCCGCCCGGCCGTAGAGCTTCAGCTCGGTCAGGCCGCCGAGGGTCTCGTGCACCACCCGGAAGCGGGCCTCGTTGCCGGCCACGGCCCGCGCGCCGATGCGGGCGAGCCGCGCCCGCACCAGCAGGAAGATGCCGACATAGAGCCCGCCGAAGCCGGCGCCGAGGATCAGCGCCAGGCGCGGCGAAACGACGAGCAGGAACGCGATGACGGCGAGCGCCGAGGTCGCCCGCGAGGCGATGACGGTGGCCGGCGTCAGCACCCCGACGACGAGGCGGTCGGTCTCGCTCAGGATCGTCTTGGCGAGCTCGGCGCTGTTGGCGGTGGCGAAGAACAGCCGCTCGCGGTCGATGGTGCGGAACAGGAGGCGGCGGGCGAAGCCGTAGCCGACGGCGTGGCTGAAGCGCAGCTGGACGTAGGTGAGCCCGGCATTGACGCAGGAGGTGACGAGGATCGCCGTGAGCGCGCCGAGCCCGACGACGATCAGGAAGGAGCGGTCGTCGGCGAGGCTGAGCCCGTCGCGGATCGCGGCCAGCGCCGGGATCCGCGCCGCCGCTCCCGGATCGCCGACCAGCGTCAGGAACGGCACCACCGAGGCGACGCCGATCACCTCGAGCAGCGCCGCGAGCGCGAGCCCGGCCCCGATCAGCCCGGCGCGGCGGCGCTCGCGCGGGGTCATGGCGCGGAGGAGGTCGATCAGGGCGCGCATGGCGTCGGGCTCGTGGGCATGGGCTTACGGGGGAGGGGAGGGGGCATGCGGTCCTGTCCCGCGCCATCCGGCCCGCGAATCGGCCGGCCCGCGATCCCGGCGCGCCCCGCCTCAGAACATCCGCGCGGTCGCGAGCGGCACCACCACGAGGTCGAGGGCCGCCACCGCGGTACCGACGAGGAGGGCCCAGCGCAACCCGGTCGCCGCTTCGGGGCGCGACGAGGCGTCGGGCCGCGGCGCGACGGCGAGGACGAGCATCGGGACCAGGGGGAGGAAGTAGCGCCCCTGCGGGCCGTCGATCCGGGCCTCGCCGACCCCGGTCCACGACAGGTACTGCGACAGGGCGACGAGCCAGGCGGTGACGAGCGCCGCGGTGCCGAGCAGCGCGAGGTCGGCCCGGCGCAGCCGCAGGCTCCGCCCGCAGAGCAGGACGAGCCCGACCAGCCCGGCGCCCCAGGCGGCGTAGACCGCGGCCGGCAGCGGCCTGTCGATCCAGCCGAAGATGCCGATCGCCCCGGCGGCGAGCGTCAGGGCGCGCTTGGCGGCGAACAGGCACTGCGCCGGCAGGGTGAGAAGAAGGGCGGGCCGGTCGAGGAGGATCCGGGCCTGCGCCAGCGTGTCGGTGCCGAGGAACTGCGCCGGGCGCGGGCCGGTCCAGAGCGGGCCGGCCTCGTAGGCGAGGCGCGGCACCGGCGTGGCGATCCGGGTCGTCACGTAGAGGATCCAGACGACGCCCGGCAGCACCGCCAGCACGGCGACCGCGACGCGGCGCCAGAACACCGCGTTCGTCCAGAAGCGCGGCGGCAGCGGCACCAGCAGCATCGCGGCGATCGCCGCATAGGGGGGCTTGGCCAGCACCACCAGGGCGACGAGGAGCGCGGCGAGGCGCCGGCGCCACCGCTCCTCGCCGGTGAGGAGCGCGGCGGCGAGCGCGCAGGTGGCGATCATCAGGCCGTCCTGGTTGAACGACGCGGCGAGCGACAGGCTCATCGGCAGCACCAGGACCCCGAACAGCAGCGCCCGGCCGCGCCGCGCCAGCGCCAGGGCGGCGAGGCCGAGCGCGCCGTAGGCCGCCACGTCGGCGAGCCGCCCGAGGAGCGCGGCCTCGGCGTGGCCCAGGCCCAGGGCCCGCGCGGCACCGAGACCGAGGGCGGCCGGGACGTAGAAGCCCGGGAAGTAGGTGCCGATGGTGTAGAGCGGCAGGAAGGCCGTGCGGCCGGGCGCCGGCATCGGATCCGGCACCGGAACCTTGTCGGGTGCCGGCGGCCGGCCGCGGCCCACCGCCTCCCAGGCCGGATCGACGGTGACGCCGGCGGCCGGCCGGGCGACGCCGTCGGAATAGGTCACGGTCTCGCGGTGGCCGACCGCCTGGCCGTCGAGGAGGGCCACCGCCCGCAGCAGGTGGGCGGATTCGTCCGCCACCTGGCCGAGGGGCACGAGGACGGCCAGGATCAGGCAGAGCGGCAGGCCGAGGAGCGCGAAGGCCGCGAGCCAGGGGCCCGGCCCGGCCCGGTCGAGGCGGCCGGTCACGACTCGCCCCGGAGCGCGCCCTGCGCCGGCAGCGCCGTCTCGGGGGCGGCGGCGGCGGCGAGGCGCTTCAGCTTGCGCAGCAGCAGCAGGGTGGCGCCGAGCCCCAGGACGAGGACGCCGCCGCGCAGCCACTCGGCCTCGCCCGCGAGCGCCGTGCGCCCGAGCGCGCCGAGCATCACGTAGGCGAGGAGCGCCGGCAGGGCCGCGAGCGTGCCGAGGCAGTAATCGACGAGGCGCACGCTGCTGAGGCTGAGCGCGTAGCTCGTCGGGGCGAAGGGCATCACCGGCGAGAGCCGCATCAGGCAGACGAGGCGCCAGCCCTCCGCCGTCACCGAGCGGTCGAGGGCGGCGAAGCGCCTGCCCGACAGGAAGCCGGGCCGGCGCCCGCGCAGCAGCGCCCGCCCGATTCCGAAGCTCAGGAGCGCCCCCGCCATCGTGCCGGCGGCGGCGGCCGCGAAGCCCGGGCCGGTGCCGAGCAGCGTGCCGGCGGCGATGCCGAGCAGCGAGGCCGGCAGCACGCCGCTCGCCGCGATCAGCGCCTGGGCCGCGACCAGCACGGCCGGCCCGGCGGCGCCCTGGCGCTCGCACAGGGCCGACAGCCAGGCGACGACCTGCCCCGGCGTGCCGGGCGACAGGAGGCCGAGCCCGAAGGGCAGGGCCGCCAGGAGCGCGAGACCGGCCGCGAGGCCGGCGAGGAGGGCGCGGCGGCGCATCACGGCCGCACCCGCACGGCGCCCGGGGCCTCCGGGCCGAACAGCGGGTCGGCCCTGAGGCCCCAGCGGTGCAGCCGGTAGGCGAGCGAGGTCTTCAGCACGCCGAGGCCGTAGACGACGCTGCGGCGGAAGTTGATCGAGGAGGCCTCGGGGAAGTAGCGCGTCGGGCAGGAGATCTCGCCGATGCGGTAATCGGCGTCCATCGCCTGGGCCAGCATCTGGTTGTCGAACACGAAGTCGTCCGAGCAGCGGTCGAGGGGCAAGCCCTCCAGCACCGTGCGGCTCCAGGCGCGGTAGCCGCTGTGGTACTCCGACAGCTTCTGGCCCATCAGCAGGTTCTGCACGAAGGTGAGGCCGCGATTGGCGACGTACTTGTAGAGCGGCATGCCGCCGACGAGCGCGCCCTTGCCGAGGATGCGCGAGGCCAGCACCGCGTCGTACTCGCCCGAGACGATCATCGAGGCCATCGCGGTGACGAGGCGCGGGGCGTACTGGTAGTCGGGGTGGAGCATCACCACGATGTCGGCGCCGCGGGCGAGCGCGGTGCGGTAGCACGTCTTCTGGTTGCCGCCGTAGCCGCAATTGCGGGCGTGCCGGATCGTCGTCAGGCCGAGCTCGTCGGCCACCGCCACGGTGTCGTCGCGGCTGGCATCGTCGACCAGGATCACGTCGTCGACGACGTCGAGCGGGATCTCGGCATAGGTGCGCCGCAGGGTGGCGGCGGCGTTGTAGGCCGGCAGGACGACGGCGATCTTCTTCCCGTGCAGCATGGAGAGTCCGAGATGTTTTCTTCGTCTAGGCAGGCATGCGCCGGGGGGCCAGTGCGGGGACTGGCCCCCCGTGCGTTTATCCGCGGGATGTGGCCTGAAAACCGGAGGGGAGGGCGGTCATCGCGGCACCGGCGCCCCGATCGCCCGCACGAGGCCGGGCAGCGCCCGGGCGAGCAGGCCCGCCCCGCGCAGGACCTCGCCGGCCTCGCGGCCCGAGCGCCGCGCCAGCGCCTGGGCGAGCCGCAACGGCACCTGCGCGCCGAAGGCGGTCGCCACCAGGGCGAGCGCCGTCGCCCGGCCGTGATGCTTGGCGGCGTAGCGGATCTGGCTCTCGAGGAAGCAGGCCAGCCGGTGCGCCCTGGCCGCCCGCGTCGTGCCCTGGCCCTCGTGCAGCACGCTGATGCCGGCGAGGTGGCGCACCGAGAAGCCCGCGTCGCGGGCGCGCGCGCACAGGTCGACATCCTCGTAATAGACGAAGAAGCGCTCGTCGAAGCCGCCGAGATCGGTGAACAGCGACCGGCGGATCATCAGGAAGGCGCCCATCACCTGGTCGACCGCCCGGTCCTCGGCGTGGTCCCACTCGGTCATGAAGTGGGTCGGCACCAGCCGCGCCCGGTCGAGGAGCAGCGCCTGGCCGAGGAGCGAGCGGGCGGTCGGCCGCCGGGCGCAGGAGCGCTGCACCGCCCCCGCCTCGTCGAGGAGCTGCGCCCCGACGATGCCGGTGCCGGGATCCGCCGTCAGGGCCGCGACGGCGCCGGCGAGGCTCTCGGGCGTCACCCGCGCATCGGGGTTGAGGAACAGGATCGCGGGGGCAAGGCCCCGCGCCGCCCCGGCATTGCAGGCCCGGCCGAAGCCCCGGTTGTCCGGGTTGGCGATCGTCTCCGGTCCGTGGCGCAGGCGCGGCAGGTCGCGCAGCGAGCCGTCGGTCGAGGCGTTGTCGACCACGACGACCCGGAGCGGCAGGGCGTCGCCGAGGACGCCTTCCGCCGCCGCCAGGCTGGCGAGGCAGGCCCGCAGCAGCGCGCCGCCGTTCCAGTTGACGATCACCACGTCGAGGGCGGGAGTCGGATCGGCGGTCGTCGTCATTCGCTCGGCAATCCCTTCGGCCGCCCGAGCCGGCCGCGCAGGCCGTCGAGCACGGCGCCGGCGAGAAGCGCCAGCACGCGGGGGCGATAGCCCGAATCGGCCCAGTAGAGCAGGGCCTGGAGCGGCAGGTAGGCGGCCTGGCGCCGGCGCCAGCGCCCGGGCACGTGCGGCAGCCGCCAGGCATAGACGCTGTTGCGCAGGTACGCCGTCATCCGGAACAGCGGCTGGCGCGGCATCGCGATTCCCAAAAGTCGCGAGCGGATCGTCCCGGCCCCGACCCGGTGGGGGAGGGCGGTCCGCGTCTCCATCCAGCAGCCGTAGCCCCGGGCCCAGGCGCGAAACCCCCATTCGAGGTCGACGCCGTCGATGAAGAAGTCGCTCCGGAACGGGCCGATCCGGGCATAGGCCGCGAGGTCGAGGAGCGAGCCGGAGGTGGCCAGGAACTCGACCGGCACGAGGGAGCCGTAATCCGGGATCTCCGGCCGGCGCGGATAGGCCGGGGCCTTGGCGCCCGGCGCGGCCTCCGGCCGGGGGCCGACCAGAGCCGGCGGCAGGCTCAAGGTCGTCAGGCGCGCCAGCGCCGCCTCCAGCTCCGAGACCTGCGCGGGGGTGAACGCCGCGTCCTGGTCGAGGAGCAGCACCTGCGCGGCCCCGGCCCCGGACGCCGCCCGGGCGATCGCGTCGAGGGCGCCGCCGATCCCGATGTTGCGCCCCGCCGACAGGACTAGGGCGCCGCGCGCGGCGAGGTGGGCCGCGTCCTCCGCCGGCAGGCCGCCATTGTCGAACACGATCGTCAGGCGCGGCTCCGCCTCGACCCGGGCGCGCAGGGACGCGACCTGCCCGGGCGTCGGCCGGAACACCGTGATGCCGACGGCGACCGGCGAGGGGCGGGCGGAGGAGGCCGGCAGGATCGCCTCGGCGGGAGGCTGGCGCACGCCATCGTCCTGCGCGGCGTCGGGGTGGGTCACGAGGGGCCTCGTCGCCGGTGGGCTGTGGGGTCGGGCGGGTCCATGGCCCAGCCGGACAGCGAAATTGCGGCGGGACCGTCCGCCGCACGCCGTCCGACCTATGTGGGACGATTGCCCACGTCAAGCCGGCGATCCTGGTCGCCGACCCTGCCTGTGGGTGGATGACGGGTCCGGTATCGCCCAAGACAAACCGCGGTTTCCTTGGACGTGAAATACCGTATCGTGCCGCCGCAATGGCTTACGATCTCGACGCGCTCCACCTGCCCGCCGCGTGGCGGCGCCTCGCCGACCCCCTGGAGACCGCCACCGACGGGCTGGTGCGCCTCGACGAGCGTCTCGCCCGGGCCGACCCGGTGCTCGCCGACGGCGCCCGGGCGCGGGCCCACCTGTTCGACGCCCAGGCCGCCCTGCATCTCGACGGCGAGCTCGTCGCCCTGGAGGACCTGGTGCTGCACGAGGCGGCGATGGACGTGCGCCGGCCGACCCTGGCGCTCGGCCGCGCCGTCGCCGTGCTCGCCGACCGCCGCCGCCTCGCCGCCGCGTCCCCGGGCTGGGCCTTCTCCGCCGCCGGCTGGACCCTGCTCGCCGGGCCCGAGCCGACCGGCCTTGAGGCGGAGGAGGACGAGGACGAGCGCGACGACGACGATGTCCTGGTGGGAGCGTCGGGAGAGGCGGCCGACCCGGCCTTCGCCGCCATCGACCGGCTGCTCGCCCGCACCCGCCGCACCCTCGCCGGCTACGAGGCGGGCACGCCGATCCGGCGGGGCGATCCCGGCGGCGATCCGGCCGCCGCCTGGCGGCGCGTCATCGACGACGCCCGCGACCTGCCGGCTCTGCTGGCTGCCGCCGTCGCGCTCGATGCCTGGCTGGTGCTCGATCCGGCCCCGCGCCAGGGCCATCGCGGGCCGCTGGCGGCGGCCGCCCTGCTGCGGGCCCGGGGCAAGGCCGGATCCCACCTGCCGGCCCTGTCGCTGGGCCTGCGCGAGAGCCGGGCGCGCTGGTCGCGGGCGCTGCCGCTGGCCGAGCGCCTGACCGGGCTCCTCGGAGCGATCGAGGCCTCCGCCCGCACCCTCGGGCGCGACCTCGACCGGCTCACGCTCGCCCGCGAGGTAATGCTGCGCGCCTGCGCCGGCCGGCGCCGGACCTCCCGGCTGCCGCAGCTCGTCGACCTGTTCGTCGGCGCCCCCCTCGTCACCGTGGCGAGCGCCGCCCGGGCGCTCGCGGTCACCCCGCAGGCGGTGGAGGGGATGCTGGCGGAACTGGGCCCCGCCCGGCCGCGGGAACTGACGGAGCGGCGGCGGTATCGGGCGTGGGGGATCGTGTGAGGGGATCGCGCCCGCGCTCGCGGCCGCTTCACAAGTGGCGATCGGCATCCATTCGCTGATGCAGGATGCGCACGATCTCGATCACGTCGCCGGCACGGTTTCGGTGGAGGACGACGTGTGAACCGATCACGACCTTGAAACAGCCGGGACGGATATCGTCGGCGCTGCAGCCTTTCGCCGTGCCGCCGGCCAAGCGGTCAAAGCCGTCCGCGATGGTCCGAACATCGCGGTCGGCCTGCGCGCCGCCCCGCACCATCCACACCACCCCGATTGCGCCCGCCCCCGCTTGCCCCGACAATGCCCGCCCCCGCAGCCTTCGCGGGCAAGAAGCGCCCCCGCGGGCAAGAACAAGGCATGCGCGTCGTGATCGACCAGGTTTCCCAGCGCCAGCAGGACATCCTCGCCCTCGCCCGCCTGCACGGGCGGGTCAGCGTCGAGGAGCTGGCGGCGCGGTTCGAGGTGACGCCGCAGACGATCCGCAAGGACCTGAACGAGCTGTGCGACAGCCGGCTCCTGTCGCGCATCCACGGCGGCGCCGTGGTGGCCTCGGGCGTCGAGAACGTCTCCTACGAGGCGCGCCGCCTCGTCGCCCACGGCGAGAAGCGGGCGATCGGCGAGGCGGCAGCCAGGCTGATCCCCAACAGCGCGTCCCTGTTCATCAACATCGGCACCACCACCGAGGAGGTGGCGCGCGCGCTCGGCGACCACGAGGACCTTCTGGTCATCACCAACAACCTCAACGTCGCGACCCTGCTCTACCGCCATCCGAAGATGAGCCTGATCGTCGCCGGCGGGCCGGTGCGGCGGGCCGACGGGGCGGTGATCGGCTCGGCGGCGGTCGATTTCATCAACCAGTTCAAGGTCGATTACGCGGTGATCGGCGCCTCGGCGATCGACGAGGACGGCACGCTGCTCGATTTCGACTACCGCGAGGTCAGGGTCGCCCGCGCCATCATCGAGAATGCCCGCCGGGTGATCCTGGTCGCCGACAAGCTGAAGCTCGAGCGCTCGGCGCCGATCCGGGTCGGCCACCTGCGCGAGCTCGACTACTTCGTCACCGACGCGCTGCCCTCCGGCGCCCTGCGCGAGATGTGCGCCGAGCACCGCGTCGATCTGGTCGAGGCCGGGGCGGAGCCGAGCGCGCACGAGACCCCCGACGCCGCGGCGTAGCCGAAACCGAAAATCCCAGACTTTCGTTCGCGCCTCGTCGTTTTCGGTTTCGCTTGCGTCAGCGGTTCGCCGCGGCTAGATTCGCGGCAGGATGCAAACGAAAGAGCCGAAAGGCTCCGACAGGGAGGTGGCCTTGGGCCCCAGGCGTCAGCAGCCCGGCGACGAGCGCGGGGTGTTCGACCTCGCGGTGATCGGCGGCGGCATCAACGGCTGCGGCATCGCCCGCGACGCGGTCGGCCGCGGCGCCTCGGTGGTGCTGTTCGAGCAGAACGACCTCGCCAGCGGCACCTCCTCGACCTCGACCAAGCTGATCCACGGCGGCCTGCGCTACCTGGAGCATTACGAGTTCCGCCTCGTCCGCGAAGCCCTGATGGAGCGCGAGGTGCTGTGGGGCATGGCGCCCCACATCGTCTGGCCCCTGCGCTTCGTGCTGCCGCACCATGCGGGCCTCAGGCCCGGCTGGCTCCTGCGCCTCGGCCTCCTGCTCTACGACAACCTCGGCGGCCGCAAGCGCCTGCCCGGCACCCGCACCCTCGACCTCACCCGCGATCCCGCCGGCGAGCCGCTGAAACCCGGCTTTCGCCGGGCTTTCGAATATTCGGATTGCTGGGTCGAGGATTCGCGCCTCGTCGTGCTGAACGCCCGCGACGCCGCCGAACGCGGCGCGATGATCCGCACCCGCACCCGGGTCGTCACCGTCGCCCGCGCCGACGGGCTGTGGGAGATCACCGCCGAGGACCGCGCGACCGGCGCCCGCGATACGGTGCGGGCCCGCACTCTCGTCAACGCCGCCGGTCCCTGGGTGGCGAACGTGCTCACCGGCGTGGCGCGGGCGAATTCCACCGAGGGCGTGCGCCTCGTCCAGGGCAGCCACATCGTGGTGAAGCGCCTGTTCCAGCACGACCGCGCCTACATCTTCCAGAACGCCGACCAGCGCATCATCTTCGCGATCCCCTACGAGCGCGACTTCACCCTGATCGGCACCACCGACCGCGACTACACCGGCGACCCCGCCGACGTGAAGGCGAGCGAGGAGGAGATCGCCTATCTCTGCGCCGCCGCGAGCGAGTATTTTCGCGATCCGGTCACCCGCGACGAGGTGGTGTGGACCTATTCCGGCGTGCGCCCGCTCTACGACGACGGCGCCTCGAAGGCGCAGGAAGCCACCCGCGACTACGTGCTGACCCTCGACGCGCCGGAAGGCCAGCCGGCGATGCTCTCGGTGTTCGGCGGCAAGATCACCACCTATCGGCGCCTCGCCGAATCGGCGCTCGAGCGCCTGAAGGACCACCTGCCGGCGGCGGCCAAAGCGCCCTGGACGTCAGGCGCGGTGCTGCCGGGCGGCAACTTCCCGAAGGAGAGCTACGACGAGGTCGTGGCCGGGCTCGCGCGCAAGCATCCGGGCGTGCCGGAGGCGCTGGTCGCCCGGCTGGTGCGGGCCTACGGCACCGATGCCCGCGAGATCCTGAGCGGCGCCCGCTCCATGGCCGATCTCGGTCGGGTGTTCGGGGCCGACCTGACCGAGCGCGAGGTGACCCACCTGATGCGCCGGGAATGGGCGGTCACCGCCGACGACGTGCTCTGGCGCCGCTCGAAGCTCGGCCTTAGGGTCACCCCCGCCGAGGCCGCCGCCCTCGACGACCACATGCGCCGCGCCGCCGCCGCCTCCACCGCGGCCTGACCCTCTAGAGAGCTTCACGATCGCGTTGCAATCGCGAAGCTCTCTAGGTTTTCGATTTTGACGCATTTTCTGCGACGAACCGGTATCCACTTCGTCGGAAAATGCTCTGGAAGAGACGGGAGGGCGCCATGACCCTGATCCTGGAGAACGTCACCAAGCGGGTCGGCCCCGAGACGCATATCCGCGACGTCAGCCTCGCCCTGCCGAAGGGCTCGCTCAACGTGCTGCTCGGCCAGACGCTCGCCGGCAAGACCACCTTGATGCGCCTGATGGCCGGGCTCGAGGCGCCGAGCGAGGGCCGGATCGTCGCCGACGGCCGGGACGTGACCGGGCTGCCGGTGCAGCGCCGCAACGTCGCGATGGTCTACCAGCAGTTCATCAACTACCCCTCGCTCTCGGTCTACGAGAACATCGCCTCGCCGATGCGGGTCGCCGGTGTCGCGAAGGGTGAGATCGAGGCGCGGGTGCAGGAGGCGGCGGGGCTTCTCCGGCTCACCCCCTACCTGAAGCGCAAGCCCCTCGAACTCTCGGGCGGCCAGCAGCAGCGCACCGCCATCGCCCGGGCGCTCTGCAAGCGCGCCGACCTCGTGCTGATGGACGAGCCGCTGGCGAACCTCGACTACAAGCTGCGCGAGGAACTGCGCGAGGAACTGCCGCGCATCTTCGCCGCCACCGGCGCGATCTTCGTCTACGCCACCACCGAGCCGGCGGAAGCCTTGATGCTCGGCGGGCGCACCGCCACCCTGCACCAGGGCCGCGTCACGCAGGTCGGCCCGACGCCGGACGTCTATCGCCGGCCCCAGGATCTCATCACCGCCAAGGTCTTCTCCGACCCGCCGCTCAACACCCTCGGCGTCGTCAAGGCCGGCGGCCGGATCACCTTGCCGACCGGCGGCCAGGTCCGGGCGACCGGGACGCTGGCGACCGTGCCGGACGGGGCCTACACGATCGGCTTTCGCGCCCACCACCTCGCCCTCGATCCCCTGCCGGGCGAGGCGATCGCGCTGCCCGCCACCGTCTCGGTCGCCGAGATCACCGGCTCGGAGAGCTACGTTCACGTCGATGCCGGCGAGAGCCGCCTGATCGCGCTGGTGGCCGGCGTCCGTCGCCTGGAGCCCGGCACGGCGGTGACCGCCTATCTCGACCCCCGCCACGCCCTGGTGTTCGACGAAAGCGGCCGCACCGCCGCCCTCGACCTGCCGGCGGCGGCCTGAAGAGGAGAGGGGATCCATGGCCCGCATCACCCTCGACCATCTCGCCCACGCCTACGGCCCGGACCCGAAGGGCCCGCAGGATTACGCGCTGAAGGAAATCGACCACGTCTGGCGCCAGGGCGGCGCCTACGCGCTGCTCGGGCCGTCGGGCTGCGGCAAGTCCACGCTGCTCAACATCATCTCGGGGCTCGTGGTCCCGACCCGCGGCCGCATCCTGTTCGACGACCGCGACGTCACCACGGTGCCGACCGAGGGGCGCAACATCGCCCAGGTGTTCCAGTTCCCGGTCGTCTACGACACCATGACGGTGCGGGAGAACCTGGCCTTCCCGTTGAAGAACCGGCGCGTGGCGCCGGCCACCATCCGGTCGCGGGTCGAGGAGATCGCCGGCCTCCTCGACCTCACCCGGGTGCTCGACCGCCGCGCCAACAACCTGACGGCGGACATGAAGCAGAAGATCTCGCTCGGCCGGGGCCTCGTGCGCCCGGACGTGGCCGCGATCCTGTTCGACGAGCCGCTCACCGTCATCGATCCGCACCTGAAATGGCAGCTGCGCTCGACCTTGAAGGAGCTTCACCGCAAGCTCGACCTGACGATGATCTACGTCACCCACGACCAGACCGAGGCGCTGACCTTCGCCGACACCGTGGTGGTGATGCATGACGGCGCGGTGGTGCAGACCGGCACGCCGGACGAATTGTTCGAGCGCCCGGCCCACACCTTCGTCGGCCACTTCATCGGCTCGCCGGGCATGAACCTGCTCCCCGCCGACGTGCAGGGCGCGACCGCGACCATCGAGGGCCACGCCATCCCGCTCACCCGCCACTACCGGGACCTGCCGAGGGGGAAGCGGATCGAGTTGGGGGTGCGGCCGGAATACGTCCACCTCGCGCCGAAGGGCCTCGGCCTCCCCGTCCAGGTGAAGCGCATCGACGATATCGGCCGCCAGCGCCTCGCCCGGGTCGAACTGGGGGGCCGCCCCCTCGTCGCCACGGTGGCGGAGGGCCAGAGCCTCGACGGCACCGAGGCGGCGCTGACCCTCGATCCGCGCCAGATCCACATCTACGCCGACGGCGCCCTGGTGCCCGGAGAGGCCGCATGACCAAGACCGTCAACCAGAAGGCCTGGCTCCTCGTCCTGCCGGTCTTCGCCGTCGTCGCCTTCTCGGCGGTGCTGCCGCTGATGACGGTGGTCAACTACTCGTTCCAGGACACGTTCGGCAACAACCAGTTCTTCTGGAACGGCCTCGGCTGGTTCCAGGAACTGCTCGACCCGTCGACCCAGTTCGGCGAGCGCTTCTTCGATTCGCTGTGGCGCAACCTGCTGTTCTCGGGCGTCATCCTGGCGATCGAGGTGCCGCTCGGCATCGCGGTAGCGCTGTCGATGCCGCGGGAGGGCCGCTCGGTCGCCTTCTGCCTCGTGCTGATGGCCCTGCCGCTCCTGATCCCGTGGAACGTCGTCGGCACGATCTGGCAGGTCTTCGCCCGCACCGATATCGGCCTGCTCGGCGCGTTCCTGAACAATCTCGGCATCGACTACAACTACGCCGGCTCCGCGCTCGCCGCCTGGGTCACGATCGTGACCATGGACGTCTGGCACTGGACCAGCCTCGTCGCGCTGCTGTGCTACGCGGGTCTCAAGTCGATCCCCGACGCCTATTACCAGGCCGCCCGCATCGACGGGGCGAGCCAGTGGGCGATCTTCCGCACCATCCAGCTGCCGAAGATGCGCCGGGTCCTGCTGATCGCCGTGCTGCTGCGCTTCATGGACTCGTTCATGATCTACACCGAGCCCTTCGTGCTCACCGGCGGCGGGCCCGGCAACGCCACGACCTTCCTGTCGATCGACCTCGTCAAGCTGGCGCTGGGACAGTTCGACCTCGGCCGCGCGGCGGCGATGTCGCTGGTCTACAACCTGATCATCCTCAGCGTCTGCTGGGTGTTCTACACCGTGATGACCAACGTCGACGCCGGCAACCGCACGGTGCTGGCCGACACCGACCCGGCCGACGCGCATGCCGCCGGCAGCCTGCCCGCCGCCACCACCATCCCGCTCGACCGGAGGGCCGCCTGATGCGCCCGCGCCACGTCGTGATGACGCTCTACCTCCTGTTCCTGATGGTTCCGATCTACTGGCTCGTGAACATGAGCCTGAAGACCAACCAGGAAATCAACACCAGCATGACGCTCTGGCCGCATGCCATCACGTTCGACAACTACATCCGGATCTTCACCGATCCGAGCTGGTACGGCGGCTACCTGAACTCGCTGTCCTACGTGGCGATCAACACGGTCCTGTCGATCGGTCTCGCGCTCCCGGCGGCCTACGCCTTCTCGCGCTACAGCTTCATCGGCGACAAGCACCTGTTCTTCTGGCTGCTCTCGAACCGGATGGCGCCGCCGGCGGTGTTCGCGCTGCCGTTCTTCAACCTGTACTCGGCGGTCGGCCTGTTCGACACGCCCTGGGCGGTGGCGCTGGCCCACTGCCTGTTCAACGTGCCGCTGGCGGTGTGGATTCTCGAAGGCTTCATGTCGGGCGTGCCGCGCGAGATCGACGAGACCGCGGCGATCGACGGCTATTCCTTCCCGCGCTTCTTCGTGAAGATCTTCATGCCGCTGATCGCGTCGGGCATCGGCGTCGCCGCCTTCTTCTGCTTCATGTTCTCGTGGGTCGAGCTGCTTCTGGCGCGTACGCTCACCTCGGTCGACGCCAAGCCCATCGCCGCCACCATGACCCGCACGGTCTCGGCCGCCGGCATGGATTGGGGCCTCTTGGCTGCGGCCGGCGTCCTTACCATCGTGCCGGGCGCCCTCGTGATCTGGTTCGTGCGCAACTACATCGCCAAGGGCTTCGCCCTCGGCCGGGTGTGATCGGGGAGCTTGTCCGATGCTCGATTTCGCCTGGATGGCCTGGACCTGGCAGACCGCGACCTTCTTCGCGGTCATCGCCGGCCTGCTCGCCCTGATGACCGCGCTCGCCGTGTGGCGCCCGGAGACCGAGCAGGTCGGGATCCTGCGGATCCCCACCACCCGGGGCGACCGGCTGTTCCTGACGCTGGTCGGCGCCGCCTTCATCAATCTCGCTTGGCTCGGCCTCGTCGGCCCGAACCTCGAATGGGCGCTCGCGCTCTCGCTCGTTTACGGGGCGGTCATGTTCCGCTTCGCTTAACCGGTCTGCCGCTACGTCCGGCATGAGCCGGCATCAGGCGGGCCGATCACCACCAGAGGGAGGACCACCAGGATGAAACGCCACGGATTGCTGAAAACCGCGAGCGCGCTGGCCCTGTGCCTCGCCGCCAGCCAGGCGTTTGCCGGCATGGAAGAGGCCAAGCGCTGGGTCGACACCGAGTTCCAGCCCTCGACCCTGTCGAAGGAGGACCAGCTCAAGGAGATGCAGTGGTTCGTCGATGCGGCGAAGCCCTTCGCCGGCATGGAGATCAACTTCGTCTCCGAGACGCTGACCACGCACGAATACGAGGCCCGCACGCTGGCGAAGGCCTTCACCGAGATCACCGGGATCAAGGTGCGCCACGACCTCCTGCAGGAGGGCGACGTGGTCGAGAAGATCCAGACCCAGATGCAGTCGGGCAAGAACATCTACGACGGCTGGATCAACGATTCCGACCTCGTCGGCACCCATTTCCGCTACGGCCAGACCGTGGCCCTGTCGGATTTCATGACCGGCGAGGGCAAGGACGTCACCTCGCCGACCCTCGATCTCGAGGACTTCATCGGCAAGTCGTTCGGCACCGGCCCGGACAACAAGCTCTACCAGCTGCCCGACCAGCAGTTCGCCAACCTGTACTGGTTCCGCTACGACTGGTTCACCCGTCCCGATCTGAAGGCGAAGTTCAAGGCCAAGTACGGCTACGAGCTCGGCGTGCCGGTCAACTGGTCGGCCTACGAGGACATCGCCGACTTCTTTACCAATGACGTGAAGGAGGTCGACGGCGTCAAGGTCTATGGCCACATGGACTACGGCAAGAAGGACCCCAGCTTGGGCTGGCGCTTCACCGATGCGTGGCTGTCGATGGCCGGCAACGGCGACAAGGGCATCCCGAACGGCAAGCCGGTCGACGAGTGGGGCATCCGCATCGAGGGCTGCCGTCCGGTCGGCTCCTCGATCGAGCGCGGCGGCGACACCAACGGCCCGGCCGCGGTCTACGCCGTCACCAAGTACGTCGACTGGCTGAAGAAGTTCGCCCCGCCCCAGGCCGCCGGCATGACGTTCTCGGAGTCGGGCCCGGTGCCGTCCCAGGGCAACGTCGCCCAGCAGATCTTCTGGTACACCGCCTTCACGGCCGACATGGTCAAGCCCGGCCTCCCGGTGATGAACCAGGACGGCACGCCGAAGTGGCGCATGGCGCCCTCGCCGCACGGGCCGTACTGGAAGGAGGGCATGAAGCTCGGCTACCAGGATGCCGGCTCGCTCACCCTGCTGAAGTCCACGCCGCTCGAGCGCCGCAAGGCGGCCTGGCTCTACCAGCAGTTCATCGTCTCGAAGTCGGTCAGCCTGAAGAAGAGCCATGTCGGCCTCACCTTCATCCGTGAGAGCGACATCTGGGACAAGTCCTTCACCGAGCGGGCGCCGAAGCTCGGCGGGCTGGTCGAGTTCTACCGCTCGCCGGCCCGCACCCAGTGGACCCCGACCGGCGTGAACGTGCCGGACTATCCCAAGCTCGCCCAGCTGTGGTGGCAGAACATCGGCGACGCCTCCTCGGGCGCCAAGACCCCGCAGGCGGCGATGGACGCGCTCGCCAACGCCCAGGACGACGTGATGGCGCGCCTGGAGCGCTCCAAGGTCCAGGGCGAGTGCGGCCCGAAGCTCAACCCCAAGACCTCGGCCGAGCACTGGTACGAGCAGGCCAAGAAGGACGGCACGCTGGCCCCCCAGCGCAAGCTCGCCGACGAGAAGCCGAAGGGTGAGACGATCGACTACGACACGCTGATCAAGAGCTGGCCGGCCTCGCCCCCGAAGCGCGGTTGATCGGAGCGGGAGCGGGGCCTGAACGCCCCGCTCCCCCCTCAGAACCATCCGGGTCGAAGAAGAGGCGCGGGATCCCCCCTCTCCCGTGTGGGAGAGGGGTAGGGGGTGAGGGTGACACGCTTCAGTGTGAAGCGCTGAGCGTCGTGCTGGCAGCGGGACGTTCGGAGCCAGACTTATGACCGTAGCACCCTCACCCCTACCCCTCTCCCACTCGGGAGAGGGGATCCCGCGCCATTGTCCCTTTCCCAAAAGTTTGTTTGCGTATCCCCGCTTTTCGCAGGACTCCCGGTTCCGCTACCCTGACGACCGACGCTGCAGGAGATCGTCATGGCCTACTACACGTTGGAAGACGCGACGGCTCACTTCCCCGAACTTCTCGCCAGGGCGTGCGCGGGCGAGGAAATCATCATCACCCGCCTCGGTGAGGACCCGATCCAGCTTAAGCCGGTCGAGTCCCGTTCGGTGACGAAGGAGGAGATCGAGCGCCTGCGCGCCAACCGGGTGAAGCCCCTCAAGCCGTTCGACTCGACAAGCCTGATCCGGCGAATGCGGGACGAGGGGCTGTGAGCGCGGTCTATTGCGATACGAGCATCCTGATGCCTGTCTTCGTCGATGGGGCACAGAGCGCCCGGGTCGAAGCCTGGATCGGAGCACCGCGCGTCGATCCGATCGTATCCGATCTCGTCATCCTGGACTTCTCCGCCGCACTCTCGCGCTTGGTGAGCGAGCGCGTGCTCGACGATGCGCAGGCCCGCACGGTCAACGGCGTGTTCGATGCCTGGTGTGATCGCCGCCTTCGTCCGCTCACGACCACCAGCGAGATTCTTGCCTCCGCCCGCACCATCGTCCAGGACGCCGCCCTCGGCGTGCGCGGCCCCGACGCCCTGCATCTCGCACTGCTCCAGGTCACCGGCCTGCCCTTCGCCACCTTCGATGCCCGTCTCCGCCGGGCGGCCGACACGCTCGGCCTCGCCACGCTGGAACCGCCACCCCTCTAACGCGCCGCGCGAAAGAGCCTTACGATGTCCTCCCTCATCCTCGCCATCGACCAGGGCACCACCTCTTCGCGCGCCCTGCTGTTCCGGCCCGACACCTCGATCGCGGGCCTCGCCCAGGCCGAGTTCCCGCAGCACTTCCCCGCCTCGGGCTGGGTCGAGCACGAGCCGGAGGATCTCTGGCGCACGACGCTCGAGACCTGCCGGGCGGCGATGAAACAGGCCGGGGTGACGGCCCGGGACGTGGCGGCGATCGGCATCACCAACCAGCGCGAGACGACGCTGGTCTGGGACAGGCGCACCGGCGAGGCGGTGCACCGCGCCATCGTCTGGCAGGACCGGCGCTCGGCCGGGATCTGCGCCCGCCTGAAGGACGAGGGCCACGAGCCGGCGGTCACGGCGAAGACCGGCCTGATCCTCGATCCCTACTTCTCCGGCACCAAGATCGCCTGGATCCTCGACAACGTGCCCGGCGCCCGCGCCCGGGCCGAGGCCGGGGAGCTCGCCTTCGGCACCGTCGATTCGTATCTCCTGTGGCGCCTCACCGGCGGCCGGCTGCACGTCACCGACGCCACCAACGCCTCGCGCACGCTGCTCTTCGACATCCATCGCGGCGCCTGGGACGACGAGCTGATGGCGCTGCTGGGCGTGCCGGCCTCGATGCTGCCGGAGGTGCGCGATTCCTCCGGCGATTTCGGCGAGACCGACCCGGAGCTGTTCGGCGCGTCGATCCCGATCCGGGGCGTCGCCGGCGACCAGCAGGCCGCGGTGGTGGGCCAGGCCTGCTTCCGGCCCGGAATGGTCAAGTCGACCTACGGCACCGGCTGCTTCGCCCTCCTCAACACCGGCGACCAGCCGGTCGCCTCGAAGAACAAGCTCCTCACCACCATCGCCTACCAGCTCGACGGCCGGCGCACCTACGCGCTCGAAGGCTCGATCTTCGTCGCCGGTGCGGCGGTGCAGTGGCTGCGCGACGGGCTCGGGGTGATCGGATCGGCGGCCGAGACCGGGGCGCTCGCCGAGCGGGCCGACCCGGCGCAGGACGTCTACCTGGTGCCGGCCTTCGTCGGCCTCGGCGCGCCCCATTGGGAGCCGGATGCCCGCGGCGCCCTGTTCGGCCTCACCCGCGGCACCGGCCCGGCCGAGCTCGCCCGGGCGGCGCTCGAGAGCGTGTGCTACCAGACCGCCGATCTGCTGGCCGCGATGCGGGCCGACTGGCCGGACGGGGAGGGAAGCGCCACGGTGCTGCGGGTCGACGGCGGCATGGTCGCCTCCGACTGGACGATGCAGCGCCTCGCCGACCTCCTCGCCGCCCCCGTCGACCGGCCCGCGGTGAAGGAGACGACGGCGCTGGGCGCGGCCTACCTCGCCGGCCTCGCCTGCGGCCTCTACCCCGAGCCCGAACACTTCGCCGACCATTGGCGCCTGGAGCGCCGCTTCACCCCGGCGATGGAGCCGGTGGTGCGCGAGCGCCGGCTCGCCGGCTGGCGCAAGGCGGTGAGTTGTCTGGTGGGGAAGTAGGGGCCTGACTGACCGGCGCTGACTGAAAACCAGATGGCGCGGGATCCCCTCTCCCACACCTTGTAGCGATACCGGGCAAGCCCGGCATCGCCAGGAGAGGGGAGGGAGTTTCGTCTTGCCATCGAGAGTGCGGGATCGACCGCGCCCTCACTTCTCCAGCCGGGCGATCAGGCTCGACGTGTCCCAGCGCCCGCCGCCCAGGCTCTGCACCTCGGCGTAGAACTGGTCGACGAGGGCCGTCACCGGCAGCTTGGCCTTGTTGCGGCGGGCTTCCGACAGGACGATCGACAGGTCCTTGCGCATCCAGTCGACGGCGAAGCCGAAATCGAACTTGCCCTCGTTCATGGTCTTGCCGCGGTTCTCCATCTGCCAGGAGCCGGCGGCGCCCTTGGAGATCACGTCGAGCACCGCCTCGATGTCGAGCCCGGCCTGCTTGCCGAAATGCACCGCCTCCGACAGGCCCTGGACGAGACCCGCGATGCAGATCTGGTTCATCATCTTGGCGAGCTGGCCGGCACCGACGGGCCCCAGCAGCCGGCAGGCGCGGGCGTAAGCCGCGATCACCGGTTCGACCCGGGCGAAGGTCTCGGCGTCGCCGCCGCACATCACCGTCAGCACGCCGTTCTCGGCGCCGGCCTGGCCGCCGGAGACCGGCGCGTCGACGAAGCCGAAGCCGGCCTTGCCGGCCGCCTCGGACAGCTCGCGCGCCACCTCCGCCGAGGCGGTGGTGTGGTCGACGAAGACCGTGCCCTTGCCCATCGCCGCGAAGGCGCCGTCCGGGCCGGTCGTGACCTGGCGCAGGTCGTCGTCGTTGCCGACGCAGGCGAAGACGATCTCCTGGCCTTCCGCCGCCTCGCGCGGCGTCGCCGCGGCCTTGCCGCCGTGAGCGCTCACCCAGGCGTCGGCCTTGGCCTTGGTGCGGTTGTAGACCGTGACGTCGTGGCCCTTGGCGGCGAGGTGGCGGGCCATCGGCCCTCCCATCACGCCGAGACCCAGAAACGCGACCCGTGCCATGCGCTCGCTCCTCCCACGCCGGTGTTCCGGCGGTCGGCCTCCGGTGTAGTGAGCCGGCCCCGGGCCCGTCAAACGAGCGTGCCCTCCCTCCACGGTCGATCGCGGTCGTGGAGGGCGGGCGTCACTTCGTGTCGAACGGGATGTATTTCGCCCGGATGCGGTCGTAGCGCCCGTCGGCGATCAGTGCGGCGAGCGCCCGCTCGAACGCCGCGCGCAAGGCACCGTCGCCCTTGCGCAGGCCGATGCCGACGCCCTCGCCGAGCAGCGGCTCGCCCGGGGCGACGTCGCCGACGAGGCGGCAGCAGGCCTCGCCCTCGGGCCGCGCCAGGAAGTTCGCGAGGTCGAGCTTGTCGCCCAGCACGAGGTCGACCCGGCCGGCCCGCAGGTCGAGGGTCGCGTCGGCGAGAGTGTCGAAGGTGCGGATCTCGGCGCCGGGCACCCGCTGCTCCAGGTAGGCGACCTGCGGCCCGTGCGCCGCCACGCCGATCGCCCGCCCCCGCAGGGTGGCCGGCGAGGGATTCGGCAGCGAGGTCTCGCGCCGCGCCACGTAGGCGAACGGGATCCGCAGGTACGGCGTGCTGAAGGCGATGCGGGCGGCCCGCTTCGGGGTGATCGCCATCGTGGCCATGACGGCGTCGTACTCGCCGGCCTCCAGCCCCTTGATGATGCCGTCCCACTGGTGGAGCACGAGGGTGCAGGCGAGCCGGGCCTCCGCGCACAGGGCCTGGGCCAGCTCGACCTCGAACCCGGCCGGCTTGCCGTCCTCGACGTAGTTGAACGGCGGGCGGCCGCCCTCGGTGGCGATGCGCACCGGGGAGGGCAGAGGGGCGGGGGAACTCGGAGTCGCGGGGGAATGCGAAGGGGCGGGGGGCTTCGGAGGGGCGGCTTCCTCGGCGAGGGCGGGCCCGGCGGCCAGCAGCGACAGGAGCAGGAGGCGGGAGAGCAGGCGGCTCATCCGGCGGTGATCTCTCATGGTACGGGACGATGATCTCGATCGGTGGCCGGACCCTGCCACGGCCGCGCCTGCCGGCGCAACTCGTCCCTCACGGTGCGGAACCCGGCACCCGGCGCCGCGGTAACCCAGCGTCAGGGTTAACCGGCTTTTAAGTGCGGCGCGCTCTCATCCCGCCATGCGCCTGAGCTTTCGCCCGTCCTCCCCGAATCGCGACCGCGCCGACGCGGTCGAGATCCTGCCGCCGCTTCCCGTCGCAGGCCCGGCGGCCGAGGGGCCGGACCGCGACGCGGGGCGAGCCGGGCGCGACGCCGTCGACCGGGTCGAGGCGGAACTGGTGCGGGCCGCCCGCGCCGTCGGGGTCGCCGCCCGGGACGGCTGCGCCGAGACCGCGGCCGCCGCGGCGGATGCCGCCGCCCTCGCCCGCAGCCTCGAGGCGCTCGGCGCCCGGGCCGGCGAGGCGGGCGGGCAGGGCCGCGCCCTCGGCATCTCCGCCGAGACGCTGGCGACCGAATCCGAGGGGCTCGCCGGCGTGCTGGTCCAGGCCGGCCGCCACCTCGCGCGCACCGACGCGCAGAGCCGGATGCTGGAGGCCGAGATGGCTGCGGCCGCGCAGGACGCCGCCCGCGTCGTCGAGGCGGCGGCGACCCTGGCGCGGCAGGCGAACCGCCTCGCCCTCAACGCCACCGTCGAGGCGGCCCGCGCCGGCACGGCCGGCGGGCCGCTCTGGCAGATGGCGGAGGAGATCAAGCTCCTGTCGGGCGATGCCGCCCGGGCGGTGGAGGAGGTGCGGGCCCTGAGCCGCCGCCTCTCCGGCCCCGGCGCGGTGGCGATGGGCAGCGTCGCGACCTCGCTCGCCTGCCTGCGCCCGGCCTTCGCGACCACCGGCACGGCGGCCGGCGCCCAGGCCGACGCCGCCCGGCGCCTCGCCGGCGAGGCGCAAGCCCTCGCCGACGCCGCCGACGATCTCGGCCACGACGCCGCCGCCGCGGCGACGGCCGCCGGCGAGGCGGCCCGGCGCATGCAGGCCGCCGAATCCGTCGGGGCCGGCGTCGCGGGCCTCGCCGGCGGGCTTGCCGGGCGCACCGTCGCGTCCCTGCGCCAGGCCGAGATCGGCGACCGGCGGGTGCACGACCGCTATCCCGTCGACCTCTCGGCCCGGGTCGGCAACTGGGGCCTCGGGCGGGTGCTCGATCTCAGCCGCGGCGGGCTGCTCCTGACGCCGCCGGAGGGCTGCGGTGCGGCCACCGGCGCGCGGCTCTCCCTCGACCTGCGCGGCATCGGCCGGATCCAGGTTCAGGTCGTCGGCACGAGCCCGCGCGGCCTGCACTGCACCTTCGATCCGGCCTCCGAGGCGCGGATGCGCGACGCGCTCGTGGCGATCGAGGAGGAGAACCGGCCGCTGATCGCGGGCGTGCAGGGCGGCGCCGAGGCCGTCGGCGGGGCGCTGGAACAGGCCCTGGCCGCCGGCCGGCTCGCCCACCACGCCCTGTTCGACACCCGTTACCGCCCGGTCGCCGGAATCGAGCCGCCGCACTACCTGACGGCCGCCGTACCGGCCCTGGAGGACATCCTGCCGCCGATCCTCGAGCCGCTGCTGCTCGCCGATCCGCGCACCGCCTTCTGCATCGCGGTCGACCGCAACGGCTACGCCCCGGTCCACAACCGCGCCCAGGCCCAGGCGCCGCGGACCGGCGATCCGGCCTGGAACGCACTGCACGCCCGCCAGCGCCGGCTCTACGACGACCGGATCGGGCTCTCCGCCGCCCGCTCGACCCGGGCCTTCCTGGTCCAGGCCTGCCCGCAGGACGAGGCCGGCCGCCAGCCCCTGCGCGAGGTGGCGGCGCCGGTCCGGGTGCATGGCCGGCACTGGGGGGCGTTGCGGATGGGCTTCAGGATCTGAGGGGCGTCACCCCCCCGTCGTGCTCATGTGCCGCGGCACCGCGGGCTTCGCCGCCCGCGCGATGACGAAGTCGTGGCCCTTCGGCTTGCGGGTGATCGCCTCCCGGATCGCCTCGGCCACCACGGCATCGTCGGGGGAGGCGCGCAGCGCCGCCCGCAGGTCGGCGGCGTCCTCCTGGCCGAGGCACAGGTAGAGTTGGCCGGTGCAGGTCAGGCGGACCCGGTTGCAGCTCTCGCAGAAATTATGGGTGAGCGGGGTGATGAAGCCGAGCCGCCCGCCGGTCTCCTCCACCCGCACGTAGCGGGCGGGACCGCCGGTGCGGTCGGGAAGCGGGGTGAGGGTGAGGCGCTCGGACAGGCGCTCGCGCACCACCGAGAGCGGCAGGAACTGGTCGACGCGGTCGGGCTCGATGTCGCCGAGCGGCATCACCTCGATCAGCGTCATCTCCATGCCGAGCCCGTGGGCCCAGGCGAGCATGGCGGGGATCTCGTCCTCGTTGACGCCCTTCAGCGCCACCGCGTTGATCTTGACCTTCAGGCCCGCCTCGCGCGCCGCCGCGATGCCGTCGAGCACCGTGTCGAGGTCGCCGCGCCGGGTGATCGCCCGGAATTTCGCCGGGTCGAGGGTGTCGAGCGAGACGTTGATCCGGCGCATGCCGAGAGCGGCGAGCTCGGCGGCGTGCTGGCGCAGGCGCGTGCCGTTGGTGGTCAGCGTCATCTCCTCCAGCGCCCCGGATTCGAGGTGGCGCGAGAGGTTGCGGAACAGCCGCATGATGTCCCGCCGCACCAGCGGCTCGCCGCCGGTGATGCGCAGCTTCCTCACGCCGCGGGCGACGAAGACCGAGCAGACCCGGTCCAGTTCCTCCAGCGTGAGCAGGTCGCGCTTGGGCAGGAACGCCATGTCCTCGGACATGCAGTAGACGCAACGCAGGTCGCAGCGATCGGTGACCGAGACGCGCAGGTAGGTGATCGCCCGCTGGAACGGATCGATCAGCGGCGCCGGCCGCGCCGGCACGGACGCCGCCGGCATCGGATCGTCGGTACGGGGACCCCACATGCGAACACTATCCTCGCGACGCGGCTCTGGCGGCCGGATGCCAGCCTGCATATGAGCGCTCGCGGGACCACGGGCAAGTTGTGCCTGATGTGCAGGGAGACGCACCCATGACCGACGAGCAGGCCGACTGGCCGACCGAGATCCGGCTGTCGCGCGACAAGCGCACCCTCCACGTCGCGTATGCCAGCGGCGCGGCCTACGCCCTGCCGGCGGAGTACCTGCGGGTCGAGAGCCCCTCGGCCGAGGTCCAGGGCCACGCCCCCTCGGAGCGGAAATGGATTCCGGGCAAGCGCGAGGTCGAGATCCTGGCGGTGGCGCCCATCGGCAACTACGCCGTCAAGCTCACCTTCGACGACATGCACGATACCGGAATCTACGCCTTCGACTTCCTGCGCCGCCTCGGCGAGGAGCAGGCGACGCGGTTCTCCCGCTACGAGGAGGAGCTGGCGGCCCGGAACCTGAGCCGGGAGCCGGCGCGGCGGCGCTGACGGATCAGCCCGCCGCGGGCGCCGGCCGCGACGCCGCCGCGAGGGCGAGCGCCGCGACCGCCACGGCGAGCGGCCCGAACGACACCCACAGCACCACGTCCCAGCCGTAATGCGCCAGCAGGCCGCCGGAGGAGAACGAGCCGACCGCCATCGTGCCGAACACCACGAAGTCGTTGAGCGACTGCACCCGGGTCCGCTCCTCCGGCCGGTGGCACTCGAGCACCATCGCGGAGGCGCCGACGAAGCCGAAGTTCCAGCCGAGGCCGAGCAGGACCAGGAAGGCCCAGAAATGGGCCAGATCCAGGCCCGACAGCCCGACGATCGCCGCCGTCGCGGTGAGCGCCAGCCCCGCCGCGACGACGGAGGGCGCACCGAACCGGGCGATCAGCCGCCCGGTGACGAAGCTCGGGGCGTACATCGCGATCACGTGCCATTGCAGGCCGAGATTGGCGTCGGCCTGCGTGAAGCCGCACAGGTGCATCGCCAGGGGGGCCGCGGTCATCAGGAAGTTCATCAGGAGGTAGGACACCACCCCGCACAGCACCGCGGTGACGAAGCGGGGCTGGCGGGCAATCGTGCCGAGCGGGCGGCCGCCGGAGATCTCGGCCCGGGTCGGCCCCGGCAGCCGCACGCCCATCAGCACGACCGCCGACAGCACCGCCACCGCGGCCTGGGCGAGGAACGTCGCGGCGAAGGCGTGCGAGGGCCACAACGACATGGTGTGGCTGACGAGCTGCGGCCCGATGATGCCGGCGAACACGCCCCCGGCCATCACCGCCGAGAGGGCGCGCGGCCGGCGCTCGGGCGCGACGCAATCGGCGGCGGCGAAGCGGAACGACAGCACCACCGCCGCGTAGGCGCCGCCGAAGAAGGTCGCGAGGCAGAAGAGCCAGAACGACGACAGCACCACCGCGAGCGCCGCCAGCAGGCCGACGAGCACCCCGCTGCCGGTGCCGGCGAGGAACGCGGTGCGGCGGCCGTAGGCCCGGGCGATGCGCCCGGCCGGCAGGGTGCAGGCGGCCATGCCGACGACGAAGATCGAGATCGGCAGGGTGGCGAGCGCCGGATCCGGCGCCAGCCGGCTGCCGATGACGGCGCCGGTGGCGTAGACCACCACCGAGTTGGCGCCGGCGAGCGCCTGCGCGACGGCGAGGCGCAGGACGTTGCCGGTGCCGGTCGCGGCGGGGAGGCTCGTCCCGGGGAGCGGGGCGGCGGGATTCGACATCGGGATCTCTCTCAGGCGGGGAGCGCGGCCCGCCAGCGCGCGTCGCGCGGCGAGGGGCGACGATGGAGGCGGGTATCGAGGAGGGTGCGGGCGGCTCCCGCCTCGCCGGCGCGCATCAGGGCGACGAGGCGGGTGTCCTCGATCACCTCGCGCTGGGCGCCGCTGCCGCCGATCCGCACGACCTCTGCGGCGACCGGCTCGAGGAGCCGCGCGCAGGCCGCGTAATCCTCGTCCGCGAAGGCCAGCGCCGCGCGGCAGATCGCCGGCACCACCGGCCCCGCCGCCAGCGTGCCGTCCTCGACGAGGGCGGTGAGGCCGGCGATGCGTCCCTGCGCCGCCGCCCGGTCGCCGGTCGCGGCGGCGAGCAGGCCCATATGGGCGTCGGCGAAGCCGAAGCCGGCTTGCGTGAAATAGGGCTCGGCATAGGCCCGGACCTCGTCCCACAGCCCGGCCGGGACCGCGTGGCCGTAGGCGCCGAGGCGCCAGAGCAGCGAGACCGTGTCGGTGACGACGTTGAGCGGCAGGCCCGCCGTCGCCCCGGGGCGGACGTGCCGATCGTAGAGGGCCAGGGCCCCGTCCGCGTCGCCGCGCTCCAGCGCCGCGAGGGCGGCGTGCCAGGCGATGTGGCCGTGCAGGATGCCGGAGCGGTCGTAGCCCGGCAGCCAGCCGGCGATCAGCGCCTCGGCCTCGGGGCCGGCGCCGTCCTCGAACAGGGCGTGGGACAGGGCATGCGCCCCGTTGGCGTTCGCGCGCCGCAGGGCGAAGCCGTGCTCGGTCAGCGCCCGGCCCCGCGCCACCGCGCCGTCCTCCGTCAGGGCCCAGCCGCGGGAGACCGCGAACCACCAGTCGTCGGGGTCGTAGGCGGCGGCGTGGCGCGCGCAGAGATCGACCCGGGCCCGGTCGTGGTCGGGCCGGCCCGAGAAGGCGAGGAGCCCGAAGGCGCCGAGCGGCAGCGACAGGATCAGGGCGTCGCGGGGCCAGGATTCGAGATGGGCGAGCGCCCGGTCGAGCGCCGGCCCCGATTGCCCGCCGATCGCCAGCGCCAGCACCGCGACGTGGCTCCGCTCGCGCTCGCTCCCGCCCCGCGCCAGGCATTCCGCGGCCGCCGCGATGCGGGCCCGTGCCGCCGCCGGTTCGGTGCGCATCGCGTGCAGGCGGGCCCGGGCGGCCTGGGCCAGGGCGAAGTCCGGATCGGCCGCGATCGCGGCGTCGAGCGCCTCCGCGGCGCCCGGCCAGGCGGCCAGCAGGAGGTCGACGCCCTCGCGGTAATGCGCGGCGGCGGTGGCGGAGCGTGTCGACAGGGGCAGGCCGCGGCGGTCGGTATGGGCCATGACGGGTCTCTCGCGACGATCCTTCTCCGGCGGCAGCCCGAGACAGCACGATTCTTCTCCTGCTTAGCGGAGCCGCGGCTGTCCGTATTTCGACGGGAAGACAGCTCGCGTAGAATAGCTGCCAAACTGGAGGCGCGCATGCAGTGGGAGACGATCGAGACCCCGCCCGGCGCCGCGCCGCCCCGGCCCCTGACGGTGCGGGCGCAAGCCATCCCGGCGCGCCACTCGTTCCCGGAGCACGCCCATCCCTGGCATCAGGTCGTCTACGCCATCTCCGGCGTGCTGACCGTGGCGGTGGCCGGCCGCTCGTTCGTGATCTCGCCCGAGCAGGCGGTGTGGCTGCCGACCGGGCACCGGCACCGGGTCGGCTCGCTGCTCGGGGCCGAGTTCCGCAGCCTGTGGATCGCCGACGCCGCTGGCCGGGGCCTGCCCGGGGAGCCGACGGTGTTCGGCGTCTCGGCCCTGCTGCAGGCGCTGATCGTCGAGGCGGCGGCGCTCGACGGGCAGGACGCGCACGCTGACGACGACGGCCGGGAGGGCGGCTATGCCGGCCGCGTCGCCGGGCTGATCCTCGACCAGCTCCGCCGGGCCGCGCCGCTGTCGGGGGCGCTGCCCTGGCCGCGCGGGGGGGGCGCTGACCGGCCTGTGCGAGGCGCTCTACGCCGAGCCGGCCGATTCCCGGAGTCCCGAGGAGTGGGGCCGGGCGCTCGGCCTGTCGGGCCGCACGCTCGCCCGGCGCTTCGAGGCCGAGCTCGGCATGAGCCTGCGCTCCTGGCGCCGCCGCCTGCGGCTGTTCAAGGCGATCGAGCTGATGGGCGGCGGGCTCGACGTGACCCGGACCGCGATGGCGCTCGGCTACGGCTCGACCTCGGCCTTCGTCTATGCGTTCCGGTGCGACATGGGCTGCGCGCCCCAGGCCTACATGCGCGGAAGGCGGGCGGGGGCCGGGCCGTGACGCGGGAGAGACCCGCCCGGTCGGGAGATCGCAGCCCGGCAGAGGTGAAGCGAGCGGCAGACGTGGCCGGCCGGCGGCGTGATCCATGGAGCCGTGAGGTCTGTTTGACGGGCGAGAGCCTGATCGGGCCGCGAAGGCAGATCGATGGGCGGTCGGTCCAACCCATTCCCGCCCTCATCCTGAGGTGCCGCTGCTTGCAGCAGCCTCGAAGGCGGGCTCCGGACATCGCCGCACTCCCTGGCGCCCTCCTTCGAGGTCAGCCGATTTCCAATCGGCTGACACCCCCAGGATGAGGTCCAGAATGGAAATTCGTTTGAATAATTTACAAGTCATCTCTGAAAGGAACATTTTGAAGACCGTCAAATAATATTATCGAAAACGGAAAAAACGCTGTAAGTCATGCTATCATATTTGTATATCGAAATTGAATTTTGCCAAATGATGCCAAAAATATGACTTTCATACAGTCCATATCGGAGATATTCAGGAATCACCCCTGTCATCTGAAAATCCATCGGCCCTCGTCAAATCGAGGCTTGACGGGATCGTCGATCGGGCATTCTGATCGGCGCATTGCGGCGGCGCGAGAGCTGGCCATGACAGGACATTCGAGCTGGAAGACCGTGCGGGCACGGGGGCGGCAGCAATTCGTCAAGGTCAGGGCGGGCGAGGAGTGGCATTTCCTCGCCGCGGGCTCGTGGTGGGACTGGTTCATCCCGTGCGGGCCGGACGGATACCGGAATTTTTTGACCGATGCCGTCGGCATCTCGCCGCGCGTCAAGGACGCCAAGTGGTTCTGCCTCGTCGGCGAGGTCGAGAGCGGCACCGGGACGATCCTGGAGACGGTGCGGATCGGCGAGGGGTGCAGCCACACCTTCGCGCAGTCCGGCGACCTCTATGTCTTCGCCAACGACGTCAGGGGGATGACCTGGAACAACCGGGGCGCGGTGGCGCTGGCGGCGGCCAGGGCGCCGGCGCGACCGCTGCGGCCCGCAGCGCGGCCCGGTCTCGTCGAGCGGTGGTGCCGGCTGCGCGCCTTCCTGAGCACGACCCGGGGCCTCCTGCTCATCGCGCTCCTCGCCCTCGGCACGCCCGCGATCCTGGCGCTCGCCCCGCAGGGCCGGGACCTGATCCGCGCCTTCGCGGAGGACCCTCCGGGTCCCGGCGCGCGCTGGCCGCAGGGGATGTTCGCGTTCACCCTGCTGTTCCTGGCGCTGCAGGCCTGGTCCTGGTCGCGCGCGATCGTCGTCTCGAATTACGGGGCGGACCGCGAGCGCTGGCGGACGGATCCCTACGGCCCGGTCCTGGTCTGGGCGCCGCGGATCGTCGGGATCGGCCCGTTCGTGATCGCCGCCATCGCCGCCGCCTTCCTGTCGGCGGAGGCATGGCTGAACGTCGCCGTCCTGCTCGCGCTCGGCGCCGGGTTCACGCTGTTCGTGGTGTTCCGGCCGAAGAACCCCGCGAAAGGGTTCGCGCAGGTCTGGATGACCCTCGGATTCGTGGCCGCGTTCGCCGCCATGATCTGGGCCGGCTTCTCCCCGACGACCTTCGGCTGGTGGTTCGGGCCGGCCGGCGTGGTGTTCCTGGGCGTCGGCCTGATCATCCCCCCGGTGGTGACGCTGATCCAGAGCAGGGCCGGCCTGCGCCTGCCGGTCGTCGCGGGCGCCCTGGCCTGGGTGGCCCTCCTCAGCCTGTGGACCGACAACCACGCCGTCCGGACGATCGGCTGCGACAAGCCCGAGACCTGCACGGCCGAGATCGCGGCGCACCGTCCCACGCTCGAGGACGCCTACGGGCAATGGAAGGCCAGGCAGAAGCCCGCCGGCGACGGATCGTACACGATGGTGCTCGTCGCCGCGGAGGGCGGGGCGTCGCGGGCCGGCAACTGGACCGCGGAGGCTCTGGCGGCGCTGCACGAGGCGAGCGGGGAGCGCCTGCCCGAGCACCTGTTCGCGATCAGCTCGGTCTCCGGCGGCAGCGTCGGCGCGGTCGGCTACGTCGCCGCCCTCGACGAGGCGGTCCGGCCCCGGGGCGAGACCTTTCGCCAGCCGCTCCTGCGGCTGACCGGGGCCGACGCCCTGAGCCCGGTCCTGGCCGGCCTGCTCTTCCCGGACCTGCTGCAGCGCGTCTTCCCGTTCGGGGTCTTGCCGGATCGGGCGAAGGCGCTGGAGCGGGCCTGGGAGCAATCGTGGTGCGGGGTGCCGAACCGATGCAATCCACCGAGCCCGGATGAACCGGCAAACCCGCTCGGCGAGGCGTTCCTGTCGCTCGGGCCGTCCAAGACACCGCCTGGGACACCGTCCGGGGCGGTGCCGGAGACGCCGTGGCGGCCCTTCGTCATTGTCGAGGGTGCGAGCGAGGAGACCGGGCGGCGCATCCTGACGAGCAAGGTCGAGCTGGCCGGCGCTGCCGACGCCGACGACTTCTACGAGATCGTCGGGCGCGACGTCCCGATCTCGACCGCCATCCACAACGGCGCCCGCTTCCCGTGGATCAGCCCGGCCGGCACCCTCGTCGACCGGGAGGGCAACCGGAAGGGGCATATCCTCGACGGCGGCTATTTCGATCCGGCCGGGCTCGAGGTCTTGCGCGAGCTCGCCCACGCCCTCTCGGTCGGGCCCGCCAAGAGGGACACCCTCCGCTTCGTGTTCGTCTTCATCGGCTACGAGGCGCACGGCCTCCTGAACGAAGCGTCGAAGCCGGTCTGGATCAACGAGGTTCTGGCGCCCCTGCGCGGCCTGTTCGCGAGCCGCACGGCCCACGGGTCCCATCTCCGGACGCGCGCCAGCAAGCTGGCGGAGGAGGATGCTGCGTCGCAGGATTGCAGACCGACGGTGCCGGGCGCCCGGTTCGAGAATCGCTGCACGAAGTTCGTGGACTTCCAGAAGATCACGCTGTTCGACGACAGCTGCGAGCGGGGCGATCCGATCGCCCCGCCGCTCGACTGGGCCCTGTCGGAACGGGTCCGGCAGTTCATGCGCCGCGCCACCGGCATGGCCGAGGACGTCTGCGCGCCGGCGCGGGAGGGCAATCCGGACGGGCAGGCAAGTGCGCGAAAGCTCGCGGCGGCCAACCGCACGGCGATCCGCCGCGTCGCCTGCGCGGTCGGCGCACGGGAGGCCTGCGATCCGGCGCCCGCGCGCTGAGCCCGAAAACGCGAAGAAGGCCGGCACCCCGGGGTGCCGGCCTTCTCGAGATCGCTCGACAGGTGCGGGCGCGATCAGCGCTGCACGATCACCTTCGTGCCGACCTTGGCGCGGGTGTAGAGGTCCATCACGTCGTCGTTGGTCATCCGGATGCAGCCGGAGGAGACCGCGGTGCCGATGGTCTCGGGCTCGTTCGAGCCGTGGATGCGGTAGAGCGAGCCGCCGAGATACATCGCGCGGGCGCCGAGCGGGTTCTCCGGGCCGCCCTTCATGTGGCGCGGCAGGTCGGGCCGGCGGCGGATCATCTGGGCCGGCGGGCGCCAATCGGGCCACTCGCGCTTCATCGAGATGGTCTGCACCCCGTTCCAGGCGAAGCCCGGGCGGCCGACGCCGACGCCGTAGCGCAGGGCCTGGCCGTTGCCGAGCACGTAGTAGAGCCGGCGCTCGGCGGTCGAGACCACGATGGTGCCGGCGCCGTAGGGGCCGGCATAGGCCACCGTCTCGCGCGGGATCGGGCTCATCTTCGGCACCGCGGCGTCGAGGGGATCGACGGCCGCCGCCGCGGCGGCGGGGGCCCGCACCGTCATGGTGAGGGGCTGGTCCAGGGGCTGGCGGGTGAGCGGGTCGATCTCGTAGGCGGCGGCGGGCGCCGCCCAGGCGGTGACGACGCAGGCCAGCCCGGCCAGGGCGGGGACGAAGCGGCGCATGAAAGCCTCTTGGCAGGAACGCTTGGGGGGGAAAGGCGCGGAGCTGACGACGGTGCGAACGCGACCGGCACCGTACGGCTGAACCAATGGCCAAGCCGTAAACGCCCACGTCTCAAAGCCAAGCTTAAATCCGGCCAAGCTTCGCGGTTGCGAGATCGGCGTTGTGCCGGCGCCACAGTGATGCGGCGCAGGCACATTTCTGGTTCGTTACTGGATGGCCGCGAGGGTGCGGCGGGCCCGCTCGGTGATGGCGGCAAAATTCCCGGCGCGGATCTCGGCCTCCGGGGCGAGCCACGAGCCGCCCACCGCCGCGACGTTCGGCAGGGCGAGCCAGGCCTTGGCGTCGGCCTCGCTGACGCCGCCGGTCGGGCAGAAGCGGGCCTGCGGGAACGGCCCGCCGAGCGCCTTGAGCGCCGCCATGCCGCCCGCCGGCACCGCCGGGAAGAACTTCGCCACCGTGAAGCCGGCGGCGAGCACCTGCATTAGGTCGGAGGGGGTGGCGATGCCGGGCATGAACACCATGTCGCTCGCCGCCGCCGCCCGCAGGAGCTCCGGCGTCGCCCCGGGGCTGAGCGCGAAGCGGGCGCCCAGCGCGTGCGCGGTCTCGAGGTCGGCCGGCGTCAGCACCGTGCCGAGGCCCACCACCGCCTCCGGCACCTCCTCCATGATCGCCTTCGCGGCGTCCCGCGCCACCGGCGTGCGAAGGGTGATCTCGAGCGTGGTGATGCCGCCGGCCACCAGGGCGCGGGCCAGCGGCACCGCGTGGGCGAGGTCCGGCACGGTGATGACGGGAATCACCGGCGAGGCGGCGAGCAGCGCGTCGAGGCGGCGGGCGCGGGTATCGGTGGTCATGAGCGTCGTTCCGAATCGGGGGTGAGGGCGAGGTCGGGCATCGCCGCCCGGGGGATCACGGCGCCGCGATGCCCGATCACGGCGCCGGCGAGGCGGTGGCCGATGGCTGCGGCCTCGGCGGGCGGCCGGCCGGCGAGGCGCGCCGCCATGTAGGCCGCCGCGAAGCTGTCCCCCGCCGCGGTGGTGTCGACGACCGACCCGACGGGGGCGGCCGGCACCGTGACGTCCTCGTCGCGCGCGAGCACCCGGACGCTCGGCGGCGAGCCGCCGCCCTTCAGCACGATCTCGCAGCGGCCGTGGTGGCGCAGAACCTCCGCCTCGCCTTCGGCCCCGTAGAGCCAGTCGAGGTCTTCCGCCGAGGCGAAGATCAGGTCGGCCGCCGCCATCGCGTCGCGGAAGGCGCCTTGCGCCTTCGCCGTGTCGGGCCAGCCGCGGGGCCGGTAATTGGTGTCGAAGGCGACGCGGCCGCCCCTCGCCTGCACGGCCCGGCAGGTCTCGGCGAGCGCCGCGCGCCCGGCCTCGCCGTAGAGCGACAGGCTGATCCCCGAGGCGTAGACGAGGTCGTAGCCGGAGAGCGCCTCTCGCGTCTCGGCGGCGCCGGGGCCGGCGAAGAGGTCGCGGGCGGCGGCGCTGTCGCGCCAGTAGTGGAAGCTGCGCTCGCCGGACCCGTCGGTGCGGATGATGTAGAGCCCTGGCATCCGCCCGGGCAGGCGGCGCACCCGGTCCGTGCCGATCCCCTCGGCGGCCCAGGCCGCCAGCATCTCCTCGCTCCACGGATCGTCGCCGAGCGCCGTGACGTAATCGACCGCGACGCCGAGCCGGGCGAGGTAGAGGGCGGTGTTCAGCGTGTCGCCTCCGTAGCTGCGCAGCAGGCTGCCGTCCGGCCGCTCCGACAGCTCCATCATGCACTCGCCGATGCAGGCGACCCTCGTCGTCATCGTGTCCGTTCCTCTCCCTGCCGCGTTCCGGGCGCGCTTTCCCCTTCCGGGGGGCGGCGTGGGGTGGCGCCCCCCGCGGAGCGCAGGGGCCTGTCCGGCGCATGCCTGCGTCGCCCTCCCACAAGGAGGAGGAGAGGGGATGGGTGTCAACGCCCCTGCGCCGTCCGCGCGTTCGCCCCCCCCGGGGACGCACCTTGTCCAGAGTTGAGACTTGAACAGTTGCGCCGCGGCGCTAAAAGACTTGCCCCAACGTCGCCCGATCGGGCAACTGCTGCGATGAACCCGCGACGGCTCCGCGCCGCCGCGAATGACGAGGCGTTCGACGCCGTCTTCCTGCCGCGGCCGGGAGCGGGTGGGACGACCGGTTCGAGACCACGAGGCTGTCGCCGCTCACGCCAGAGATCCGGGTTCGCGAGATCCCCGCCTGGCGTCCGGAGTTCGTCCGTCATGCCGCTCTACCGATTGCGCTCCATCGTCCACGACCCGGGAGAGACCGCTTCGTTCGACGATCTGCCGATCCGGGAATTCCCGATCGAGGCGCCGACGGTGCGCCACGCCGCCGCCCGTATCCTGGGCCAGGCCGACGCGATGTTCGGCGACCGGACCGGCGAGGCCTGGCTCGTGGCCGAGGACGGCGCCCGGGTCTGGAGCCTGAGCCTCGACGCCCATGAGGGCGATGCCCATGAGGGCGACGTCCGCGAGAGCGAGGCGCGGGAGAGCGCCTGGACCTGATCCCTCGCCCGCCTTGCTGACGCCGCAAGCGCCCCGCATCGGGACGGCCCCGAGCCCCGTTGCGAGTGTCCCGATTCGATGAGAGTGCTGCTCCCCGGTGCCGTCGCCGGTCTCGTGCTGGCCGCCGCGCCGGCCGCCGCCGACTGGCGCTACTGCCTCGCCCGCGGCCCCGACCGGACCGTCTACCTGTCGTCCCCGTTCTCGACCGTCGCGGCGATGCCGTCCCTCGACGCCGCCTTCGGGCAGATGCTCGACCGCACCCACCGCGCCCACGATCCGGTCCAGTGCCCCCGGGCCGAGGACGCGAAGGCCCTGCGGGCGATGCGCCAGACGGCGCTGCGCTACAACCGCGAGGACGGCGTGACCGTGGTCGAGCTCGACTGGGCCCCGGACCGGGACGCCGCCGCCCGGCAGTGACGCGCCGGCGCGCGAGGCTTTCCGCGCGCATGGCCGCCCCGCACCCACCGCGCTTCCGGCCAAATCGTTAGCATCCTATCTATGAGGCCGATCAATCATCGGCTTCTGCCGAACGCGACGGCGATGCGACGCGACCTCCTGCAATCCCTCACCCTGACCCTGCTCCAGGCCGGGCGCGTCTGGCGCCGGGCCGCCGACGAGGTCGTGACCGCCTACGGCCTGACCGAGGCGACGGCGCTGCCGCTGCTGCTGATCGGGCGGCTCGGCGGCGACCTGCGCCAGACGACGCTCGCCGACGCCCTCGGCGTCGAGGGACCGAGCCTGGTGCGCCTGCTCGACCAGCTCTGCGAGGCCGGCCTCGTCACCCGCCGGGAGGACCCGACCGACCGTCGCGCCAAGGTGCTGCACCTGACGACGGAGGGCCACGCCCGCGCCGCCGCCATCGAGGCGCGGTTCGACACGCTGCGCGAGGCCGTCTTCACCAGCGTCGGCGACGACGACCTGCGGGCGGCGTTGACCGTGCTGCGCACGCTCCAGGCCGACGGCCCGAAGGGTGCGGGTCTCTGCCCGCCCGACGAGGCCGCCCCCCTGCCGCGCCGAGCGGCCGAGGGCACCGCCACGAGAGGGAGCCTGTGATGCCCGGCTGGCGCCAATGGCTGTTCGCCCTCAAGGTCAGCGGGGCGGCCCTCCTCGCCCTCGGCATCGCGCTGTGGGTCGACCTGCCGCGCCCGTACTGGGCGATGGCGACCGTCTACATCACCATGCAGCCGCTCTCCGGCGCCACCCGCTCGAAGGCGGTCTACCGGGTGGTCGGCACGCTGATCGGCGTCTCGGCGGCGGTCGCGATGGTGCCGCCGCTCGTCGCCTCGCCGGAGATGCTGACGCTGGCGCTCGCGCTCTGGACCGCCGGCTGCCTCTACCTCTCGCTCCTCGACCGCTCGCCCCGGTCCTACCTGTTCATGCTCGCCGGCTACACCGCGGCGCTGATCGGCTTCCCGGCGGTGACGGCCCCCGAGACGATCTTCGACACCGCGGTGTCGCGGGCGGAGGAGATCACGCTCGGCATCCTGTGCGCCTCGCTGGTGGCGAGCCTGGTCCTGCCCGAGCCGGTCGGGCCGGTCCTGGCCGCCCGCGTCGGCGCCTGGCTCCGGGAAGCCGGGCGCTGGACCGGCGACGTCCTCTCGGGCGCCGGCGAGGCGCCGGCCGTCCGGGCGCGCCGCCTGCGGCTCGCCGCGGAGGCCGCGGAGATCGACGCGCTCTCGGCCCATCTCGCCTACGACACCTCGGCCCAGAGCCGGGCGGTGCCGCTGGTGCAGCTCCTGCGCGGCCGGATGCTGATGCTGCTGCCGGTCCTCTCGTCCCTCGCCGACCGGATCGCGGCGTTGCGCGGCCTGTCGGGCTTGAGCCCGGAGCTGAGCCGCCTGCTCGCCGACGTCGAGGCGTGGTCGGCCGCCGGCGCCCCGGCCGCCGGGGCCGACGCGCTGACGGCCCGGATCGAGGCCGCCGACCGGCCGCTGCCGCCCCACGCCGACTGGACCGCGCTCGTCCGGGCAAGCCTCCTCGACCGCCTGCGCGAGCTCGTCGCCATCGGCCGCGACTGCCGGGCGCTGCAGGACGGGATCGCCCGCGGCAGCGGCCGCCCGCGCGAGCCGCTCGCCTTCGCGGGCGAGTTCGGCGGCCGCGCCCCGCGCCACCGCGACCACGGCATGGCGTTCCGCTCCGCGCTGAGCGCGTTCCTCGGCACGGTCGCCTGCGTGGTCGTCTGGATCGCCACCGCCTGGCCCGACGGCGCCACCGCGGCGATGATGGGCGCGGTGCTCTCCTGCATGTTCGCGACCCAGGACGATCCGGTCCCGGCGATCCTCAGCTTCGCCACCTGGACCGGGGTCGCGGCGGCCGCGATCGGCGTGATGCTGTTCGGCGTGATGCCGCTCGTCCACGATTTCGTCAGCCTCGCGCTGGTGCTGGCGCCGGGCCTGATCCTGTGCGGCCTGCTGATGACCTCGCCGAAGACCCTGCCGGTGGGCCTCGCGCTCGGCGTCAACGGCAACGCGCTCCTGGCGATCCAGGACCGCTACGCCTCCGAATTCGGCGCCTACGTCAATTCCGGCATCGCCCTCGTCGGCGGTATCTGGATCGCCGCGATCGTGACCCGGCTGGTGCGCTCGGTCGGGGCCGAGCACGGGGCGCGCCGGCTGATCGCGGCGAGCCGGGCCGACCTCGCCCGGGCGGCGCGCCGGCGCGGGCGCGGCGACCGGGTCGCCTTCGCCCACCTGATGCTCGACCGCCTCGGCCTCCTGGTGCCGCGGCTCGCCGCCGCCGGGCCCGACAGCGAGCTGTCCCGCATCGACGCCCTGGCGGCGCTTCGGGTCGGCATGAACCTCGTGTCGCTGCGCCGTGCCCGCCACGGCCTGCCGGCCGACCAGGTCGCCGCCCTCGACGCCGCCCTCGACGCGGTGGCGCGCCATTACGAGGGACCGCGCGGCCCGGCCTCCGACGGCCTGCTGGCGGAGATCGACGCGGGCCTCGCCCTGATCGGCGCGCAGGCCGGGGCGGGGGTCGGGGAGGGCATCGAGGCCCGGGGCCGGCGCGACGCGCTCCTCGGGCTCGCGGGCCTGCGCCGCGCCCTGTTCCCCGGGGCGCCGCCCGCCGGCACCCCCCTGCTCGCGAGGGAGGCCGCCTGATGGCCGATATCGACCTCTACGGCGTCTTCGTCCCGGCCCTCCTGGTCTGGGCGGTCGTCGCCTTCCTCGTCAACCTGGTCCTGCGCCGGCTGATCGGCGCGCTCGGCCTCTACCGCCTGGTCTGGCACCGGGCGCTGTTCGACCTCTGCCTCTACCTCGTGTGCCTCGGCGGCGTCGTGTCGCTCGCCGGCCGCCTGACCTGAAGAATCCCGATCATGACCCGCGCGCTCGCCTTCCTCGGCCGCTTCGCCGTCACCGCCGTCCTGCTGGCCCTCGCCGTCGTCGTCGGGACGGCGCTCTGGGACTACTACCTCGAGGCCCCCTGGACCCGCGACGGGCGGGTGCGGGCCGAGGTGGTCGGCGTCGCCCCCGACGTGTCCGGCCTCGTGCGCGACGTCGAGGTGCGCGACAACCAGGCGGTGAAGCGCGGCGACGTGCTGTTCCGCATCGATCCGGACCGCTTCGCCCTGGCCCTGCGGCAGGCCGAGGCCGTGGTGGCCGGCCGCAAGGCCAATCTGGTCCAGGCCGAGGCCGACCTCGCCCGCTACCGCCAGCTCAGCGACAACGTCGTGTCGCAGCAGAAGCTCGAGGCGACGCTCGCCGCCGACCAGAGCGCGCGCGCCGCCTACGACCAGGCGGTCGCCGACCGCGACCTCGCGAAGCTCAACCTCGACCGCTCCGAGGTGCGCGCCTCGGTCAACGGCCGCATCAGCAACCTCGAATTGCGCCCCGGCGCCTACGTGGCCGTCGGCAAGGCGGTGATGGCGCTCGTCGACAGCGACACCCTGCACGTCCAGGGCTATTTCGAGGAGACGAAGCTCGACCGCATCCATCCGGGCGATCCCGTCAGCGTGCGCCTGATGGGCGAGGATCGCGACGTCACCGGCCGGGTCGAGAGCGTCGCCGCCGGCATCGAGGACCGCGAGCGCAGCGCCGGCTCCAGCCTGCTCGCCAACGTCAACCCGACCTTCGCCTGGGTACGCCTCGCCCAGCGCGTCCCGGTGCGCGTCGCCCTCGATCCGAGCGTCGAGCGCGACCGCCTGACCGTCGGCCGCACCGCCACCGTGGTGGTGCATCCCGGCGGCGCACGGCCGGAGATCCGCCCCTTCGAAGGTTGGCACCATCTCGGGCTGCGCGACGGCTGGGAGGCGCTGAAGGCCAGGCTGCCGGTGATCAGGAGCTGACGACGGGGCTCGGTCACCCGGAGCGCCGCGCCGTTCCTCGTCGCCCGCGTGGCGATGGTGTGCGCGGTCCAAGGCCTCCTGACGCGCGGCTCGGCGGAGGGGCCGGCGCCGACACGGCGTCGAGGGCGATTGTCCCTTTTCGGGCCGGATCCGGTCTGAAAAGGGATAATGCTTTTTCAATCAGTGATTTGGCTTCCGCCATCGTCGTCCTGGGGCTCCCCGACGGGCGATGATCCGGGATGCGACGCCTCGGAACGCCCCGGAGAGGTGCCGGGGCGAGTGCGATCAGACCGGCCGTTCACACCGCCAGCCCCACGACCGCCAGCCCCGCCGCCAACCCCCACAGGAGCCCGCACGCCCGCCGGTACAGCACCAGCGCGCGACGGATGTCGTCGGCACGCGCCTCGGCCCGGCCCGATCCCATCCAGGCATCCTCGACCCGCGTCGCGCCGTAGACCCGCGGGCCGGCGAGGCGAAGGCCGAGCGCGCCGGCCATCGCGGCCTCGGGCCAGCCGGCATTGGGCGAGCGGTGGCGGCCGGCGTCGCGCCGCGCGGCGCGGAGCGCGCCGCGCGCCGAGGCGCCCGGGGTCAGGGCGGCGGCGGCGACGACGAGACCGGCGGTGAGGCGCGAGGCCGGCAGGTTGACGAGGTCGTCGAGGCGGGCGGCGGCCCAGCCGAAGGCCTCGTGGCGCGGCGTGCGGTGGCCGATCATGCTGTCGGCGGTGTTGATCGCCTTGTAGAGCGCCCCCCCGGGCAGGCCGCCGAGGCCGAGCCAGAAGGCCGGCGCCACGATGCCGTCGGAGAAGTTCTCGGCCAGGCTCTCGATCGCGGCGCGGCAGATCGCGGCCTCGTCGAGGGTCTCGGGGTTGCGCCCGACGATCATCGCGACCGCCCGGCGCCCGCCGGACAGGCCCTCGCGGTCGAGGTCCCGGGCCACCCGGGCGACGTGGTCGTGCAGGCTGCGCTGGGCCGGCAGGCTCGCGGCGAGGAGCGCGCAGGGGAGGAGGCCGACGGGTCCGAGCGTCCCGCAGGCGAGGGCGAGGGCAAGCGCCGCGAGGCCGGTCGCCGCGAGGACGAGCCCGAGCGCCAGCACACCGGCGGCGCGGCGGCGCGCCGCCGGCGCGGCCTCGCGGTTGAGGCGCCGGTCGAGGGCGGCGATCAGGGCGCCGATCCAGGTGACAGGGTGGCCGGCCAGCCTGTACAGGCGGTCCGGATAGCCGAGGGCGGCCTCGACCGCGAGGGCGAGGACGAGCAGCAGGAGGCTGTCGGGCGGGTGCAGCAGGGCGGTCATCGGGCGTGGACGGGATGGCGAGCGAGAGGCGGGAGGGGCCGATCCGGCACGGAGGCGACCTCGGCGAGGCGGGCGGTCTCTTCCCGCAGGCCCCCGAGCCCTGGATCGATCTCTCGACCGGGATCAATCCGATCCCCTATCCGTGGCCGGCCCTCGAGGCCAGCGCCTTCACGCGGCTGCCGGCGAAGGCCGACCTCGCCGCCCTCGAGGCGGCGGCGGCCCGTGCCTACGGCGCGCGGCCCGAGCACGTCGTCGCGGCGCCCGGCACGCAGGCGCTGATCGACCTGATCCCGCGGCTGCGCGCCCCCGGCCGGGTCGCGGTGGTCGGCCCCACCTACGCCGAGCACGCGGCGGCCTGGGTCCGGGCCGGGCACGCCGTCGCGACGGTGCCGGACCTCGCCGCGGAGGCCGACGTCGTCGTGGTCGTCACCCCCAACAACCCGGACGGGCGCGTCGTGCCGCCCGGCGACCTCGCGGCGGCGGCGGCGCGCCTTGCCGGGCGCGGCGGCTGGCTCGTGGTCGACGAGGCCTTCGCCGATCTCGAGGCCTTCGGCCCGGAACCCGTCGAGAGCCTGTGCGCGGCGCCCCCGCCGGGGTGCCTCGTGCTGCGCTCCTTCGGCAAGACCTACGGCCTCGCCGGGCTGCGGCTCGGCTTCGCGGTCGCCGGCACGCCGATGGCGGACCTCGTGCGCCGCGCCCTCGGGCCCTGGGCGGTGTCGGGGCCGGCGATCGCGGTCGGGTGCCGCGCCCTGGCGGATTCCGTCTGGCGGCGGGAGGCGGCGGCGGCCCGCGGCCGCGACGCCGACCGGCTCGACGCGCTGCTCGCGGCCGCCGGCGGCCGGATCGTCGGCGGGACGCGGCTGTTTCGCACCGCCGATTTTCCCGACGGCCCGGGCCTGTTCGGCCGCCTCGGGCGGGCCGGCCTGTTCGTGCGCCGCTTCGAGGCCGCGCCGGCGCGCCTGCGCTTCGGCCTGCCCCCCGACGCGGCGGCCTGGACCCGCCTCGCCGAGGCCCTCGCCGCAGCCCCGGGGGCGTGACCCGACGCCTTTAAAAAGGCCGAAAACCGAAGCATCCGACACAACCGAGAGAACCGGGATTTCCGGTGGTCGCGAAGCCGGCCGGCGCCGCACGAGGATCAAGGCACAGATGGACGCGGACGAGGTCAAACGGCGCGACAGGCTCGGCAGCATGATCGCGTTCGCGCGCCGCACCGTGCCGGACCTGCGCCGCAACGCCGAGACGGTCGAGCCGATCGCCCCGGCCGGCCCCGGCGGCCGTCTGCCGGCCCTGCTCAACCCGCTGCGCTGGACGCGCGTGCCGCTGCTGCCCTCGTCCGGCACGCAGAACCGCGTCCTCGCCCGGCTCCTGCGCCACATCGGCCTCTTCGTGCTGCTGCCGACGGCGGTGGTCGGGATCTACCTGTTCGTCTTCGCCGCCGACCAGTACGTGGTCGAGGCCCGCTTCGCCGTCCGCGGCGAGGTCGAGCCGATGGGCAACGTCGCGCTCGGCGAGTTCTCCTCGCTGATCCAGAAGAACAACAGCCAGGACAGCTACATCGTCCAGGAATACGTCCAGAGCCAGCCGATGCTGGAGAGCGCCCAGAAGGAACTCGACGTCGTCCGGATGTTCACCCGCGACGAGGCCGACTTCTGGACCCGCTATTCCGGCGACAAGCCGGTCGAGGAGCTGCTGAAGTACTGGCGCAAGCACGTCCAGGTCCACATCGACCTGGTCTCGGGCGTGATGACCCTGACGGTGCAGGCCTTCAAGCCCGACGACGCCCTGGCGATCGGCAAGCACGTCGTGGCCCGCGCCGAGGCGCTGATCAACGCGATCTCGTCCCGGGCGCAGCAGGACATGCTGCGGCACAGCCAGGACGACCTGGCGGCGAGCGAGGCGCGGCTGCGCAAGGCCCACCTCGCCTTGCGCGAGTTCCGCAACCGCTGGGGCATCATCGATCCGGCGAAGTCGGCGGAAGCGACGATGACCACCCTGCTCTCCCTGCGCAAGGACAAGATCAAGTCGGAGAACGACCTCCAGGTGCTGCGGGGCTCCGGCCTCGACGAGAAGTCCCGCTCGATCCAGACCATCGTGGCGAGCCTCAACGCCACCAACCAGCAGATCAAGCAGCTCGAGGATTCGCTGACGAGCGACGGCATGGCGGTCGGAGGCCGGCACGTCTCGGACGCGATCCTGGAATACGAGGGCCTGATGGTCGAGCGCACCATCGCCGAGAAGCTGAACGATTCCGCCACCCTGATGCTCGACCGTGCCCGGGTGGCGGCCAACCGCCAGCACGTCTACCTGTCGGTCTTCGTGCCGCCGACCCGGCCCGAGCTCTCCACCGTGCCGATGCGCGGCCACGCCCTGTTCGTGGCCTTCTTCGCCTTCCTGGTGCTGTGGGGCTGCAGCAGCCTGCTCATCGCCGGCGTCAAGGACCACAACATGTAAGGTGCCGCATGGCCGAAGCCGCAGCCGGGCCTTCGGTCCCGGCGCGGGCCGTGCGATGAAGCGGTCCGGGGCGCCGCAGGGGCGCCCGCGGGCCCGAGTTCGCGAGCCTCAAGGACGAGCAACACCCCGATGTCCGATTTCACGGACCTGGTCGCCCGGGCGGTCTCGCCGGCCATGAGCCGGGAGGAGCGCGAGGCGGTCTACCAGGTGGTCAAGCAGGCCATGCGGCGGCTCCAGGAGCGCGAGAACCTCCCGCCGGACGATCCCCGCGCCCTGCTCCAGGAGCACCTCGTCGAGGAGACGATCCGCGACGTCGAGGCGCTGGTCACCCGCTACCTCGCCCGCCAGACCATCGTGGAGGCCGAGCGCGCCGCCGAGGCGGCGAACGCCGCGGCCGCGGCCGGCGATTAGCCGGCTCAGGCTCCCTCGGTCAGGCGCTTGAGCGAAATCTGGAGCGCGTCGCCGCCGAGCAGCAGCGCCCGCGACAGGTCCGCCAGGGTGACCCAGCCGGTGACGCGCCCGCCCGCATCCCGCACCGGCAGGCGCCGGACGTGGTGGGCGGCCATCAGGTCGAGGGCGGTGCGCAGGGGGTCGGTCTCGGCGCAGGACACGACGGGGCGCGACAGCACCTCGCTCACCCGGACGGTCGCCGGGTCGAGCCCCCGGGCGACGACCCGGTAGAGGATGTCGCGGTCGGTGACGACGCCGTCGAGGGCGTCCGGCGTCCCGACCGGCAGGGCGCCGACGTCGAGCTCGCCCATCAGCACCGCGGCCTCCTGCACCGGGGCCTCGCCGGCGACGAACTCCACGTCCCTGCTCATCACGTCCGCGACCGTCGCGCTCATCGCACCCCCTCGCTGCTCCCGAGATCCTGGCCGGCAACCCGCGGCGGCGGCCGCGGCTCCGGATCGCGATGCGATTCCGACCGGTAAAATGACACCGGTGAAATTTTGACGGCGGTGCGGGAGCTTGGGCGAGGGCCGGCGCGTTCAGCCCACAGTCAGGCTTCTCGCCTCCGGGATCGTCGAACGCCCCCATGAACATGGAACTCACGTCCAAGCCCGCGCCGGAGACCCCGGCGGCCTCGCCCCTCGCCCGGCGCGCCTCGCGCATCAGCGAGGGCCAGCCCTTTCCGCTCGGCGCCACCTGGGACGGCCTCGGTGTCAACTTCGCGCTGTTCTCCGCGCACGCCACCAAGGTCGAGCTGTGCCTGTTCGACGATACCGGCGAGACCGAGATCGAGCGGATCGAGCTGCCCGAGTACACCGACGAGGTCTGGCACGGCTACCTGCCCGATGCCCGCCCCGGCACGATCTACGGCTATCGCGTCCACGGCCCCTACGAGCCGGAGGCCGGCCACCGCTTCAACCCCAACAAGCTGCTCCTCGATCCCTACGCCAAGGCGCTCGTCGGCTCCGTCACCTGGAACCCGGCCTTGTTCGGCTACGTGATGGAGAGCGGCGACGACACCACCTTCGACACCCGCGACAGCGCGCCCTTCACCCGCAAGTGCCGGGTGATCGACCCCGCCTTCACCTGGGGCCGTGACCAGAAGCCGAACGTGCCGTGGGACAAGACGGTCTTCTACGAGACCCACGTCAAGGGCTTCACCAAGCTGCATCCGGCGGTGCCCGAGCGCCTGCGCGGCACCTATGCGGGCCTCGGCACGCCTGAGGTGCTGGCCTATATCCGCAGCCTCGGCGTCACCTCGGTCGAGCTCCTGCCGGTCCATTCCTTCGTCAACGACAGCTACCTGCTGGAGAAGGACCTGGTGAACTACTGGGGGTACAACACCCTCTCGTTCTTCGCACCCGCCCGCCGCTACGCCGCCGTCCCGGACTTCGCCTTCTCGGAGTTCAAGGAGATGGTGGCCCGCATGCACGGGGCCGGCCTCGAGGTGATCCTCGACGTGGTCTACAACCACACCGCCGAGGGCAACGAGAAGGGCCCGACCCTGTCGTTCAAGGGCATCGACAACGCCTCGTACTACCGGCTGCTGCCGGACCAGAAGCGCTACTACATCAACGACACCGGCACCGGGAACACCGTCAACCTCTCGCATCCGCGGGTGCTGCAGATGGTGACGGATTCCTTGCGCTACTGGGCGACCGAGATGCGGGTTGACGGCTTCCGCTTCGACCTCGCGACGATCCTCGGCCGCGAGCCCTACGGCTTCGACGAGGGGGGCGGCTTCCTCGATTCCTGCCGCCAGGACCCGGTGCTCTCGTCGGTCAAGCTGATCGCCGAGCCGTGGGATTGCGGCCCGGGCGGCTACCAGGTCGGCGGCTTCCCGCCCGGCTGGGCCGAGTGGAACGACCGCTTCCGCGACGAGGTCCGCGGCTACTGGAAGGGCGACGAGGGCCTGCTCCCGGCGCTCGCCTCGCGCCTCACCGGCTCGGCCGACAAGTTCAACAAGCGCGGCCGGCGCCCCTGGGCCTCGGTGAACTTCATCACCGCGCATGACGGCTTCACCCTCGCCGATACGGTCTCGTACAACGAGAAGCACAACGCGGCGAACGGCGAGGACAATCGCGACGGCCACTCGCACAACCTGTCCTACAATTACGGGGCGGAGGGGCCGACCGACGATCCCGAGATCCGCGCCGTGCGGATGCGCCAGATGCGCAACCTGCTCGCCACGCTGCTCCTGTCGCGCGGCACCCCGATGCTGCTCGCCGGCGACGAGTTCGCCCGCAGCCAGAAGGGCAACAACAACGCCTATTGCCAGGACAACGAGATCTCGTGGATCGAGTGGGACAAGATCGGCGAGGAGGAGCGTGACCTCGCCGAGTTCACCCAGCGGCTGCTGATCCTGCGCCGGTCCCTGCCGATGCTGAGCCGCGGGCGGTTCCTCACCGGCGCCTACGACGCGGATCTCGGCGTCAAGGACGTGAGCTGGCTCACGCCCGGAGGCACCGAGATGAACCCGGAGAACTGGAACGACGGCGGCGCCCGCTCGCTCACCGTCGTCCTCGACGGCCGGGCCCAGTCGAGCGGCATCCACCGGCGCGGGGGCGAGGCGACCCTGATGCTCCTGTTCAACGCCTATCACGACATGGTGGAGTTCACCCTGCCGGAGGTGGTGGGGGGCGATGCCTGGATGCGGGTGCTCGACACCAACCTGCCCGACACCCAGGAACTGGCCCGCTTCGCCGTCGGCAGCACCTACGCGGTCACCGGCCGCTCGATGCTGATGTTCGTCCTGCGCCCGACCGACGTCGACCATGCCAGCGAGACCTGGCGCTCCTACCAGCACGTGATCCAGGCCTTCGAGCGGGCGGAATCCGAATGCGTGGCGTTCGGGTTGCCGCACGAGGGATGACAACCGGGCGGGCCTGCCCACTTTGAGTGGGCCCGGATATTCCGCCCGCCCCCGCCGTCAGTGGGGGCGGGCGTGCATGAGGGCCTGTCGGACAGGCGCGGTGCCAGGGGAGCGGCCGGACCGGCCTGTCCCGTCGGCGATCGCGCGAGCGTGGAGTGGGGGCGGTGGCGAAGATCCTTCTCGTCGAGGACCATGAGGAAATCTGGGATTTCCTCTCCCGGCGACTCAAGCGGCGGGGCTACGAGGTCGTGCTCGCCCATGACGGCGAGGAGGGCGTGATGAAGGCCCGCACCAGCCGGCCGGACATCATCCTGCTCGACATGAACCTGCCGGTGCTCGACGGCTGGTCGGCGGCCCGGGCGCTCAAGTCGGACGCCGAGACCGCCCGGATCCCGATCATCGCGCTCACCGCCCACGCCATGTCGGGCGACCGCGAGAAGGTGATCCAGGCCGGCTGCGACGACTACCACCCGAAGCCGGTCGACTTCTCGAAGCTCCTGACCCAGATCGGCGCCGCCCTCGGCACGCCGCCCACTTCTTAAGACACAACAGCTGCGGCGGGTGCGAAGCCGATGATCGACGATCCCGTGACGGCGCGCCGCCTGCGCGACGCGATGCCGGTGTTCACGGCGCTGGCGGCCTGCCTGCTGGTCCTGGCAATCGGGGCGATCCTGTCGCTCGCCCGCGACGTGCTGATGCCGATCACCCTCGCGGTGCTGCTCAGCTTCGTCCTGGCGCCGGCGGTGCGGGGTCTGCAGCGCCGGCGGCTGCCGCGCTCGCTCGCGGTGCTGGTCGTGGTGCTGGCGACCTTCGGGGCGATCGGCGGCCTCGGCCTCCTGATCGCCAACGAGACGGCGCAGCTCGCCTCGGACCTGCCGCGCTACACCGTGACGATGCGCGAGAAGATCGGGGCGCTGCGCGCGCATTCCGGCGGCGGCGCCACCTTGGAGCGCCTGTTCCAGGCGGTGCAGGACCTGAGCCAGGACCTGCAGCCGCCCGAGGCCGCCAAGCCGAAGGGCGGGCCGGCCGACGTCGAGAAGCCGATGCTGGTCGAGGTGCGCGAGCCGAAGGCGGGGCTGCTCGCCACCCTCGGCAGCGTCGTGGCCCCGGTGCTGCACCCGCTCGCCACGATCGGCCTGATCCTGCTCTTCACCCTGTTCTTCCTCGCCCAGCGCGAGGACCTGAGGAACCGCGCGATCCGGCTCGCCGGCTCGGGCGACCTGCGCGCCACCACGGCCGCCATGGACGACGCGGTGGCGCGGCTGTCGCGGTTCTTCCTGGCCCAGGCCGGGCTCAACTTCGCCTTCGGGGTGGTGGTGGCGGCGGGCCTGTGGCTGATCGGGGTGCCGAGCCCGATCCTGTGGGGCGTGCTCGCGGCGATCCTGCGCTTCGTGCCCTATATCGGCGCCGTCATCGGCATGGCCTTCCCCCTGCTGCTCGCCGCGGCGGTCGATCCGGGCTGGTCGATGCTGATCGCGACCCTCGCGCTGTTCGCGGTCGTCGAGCCGATCGCCGGCCACGTCGTCGAGCCGCTGCTCTACGGCCACTCGACCGGCCTGTCGCCGGTGGCGGTGATCCTGGCCGCGACGCTGTGGACCTTCCTGTGGGGGCCGGTCGGCCTCGTGCTCGCCACCCCGATCACCGTCTGCCTGGTGGTGCTCGGGCGCCACGTCGAGCGCCTGGAATTCCTCGACGTGATGCTGGGCGACCGCCCGGCGCTCGCGCCCTCCGAGATCTTCTACCAGCGCATGCTGGCCGGCGACCCCCTCGAGGCGATCGACAAGGCGCGCCAGGTGCTCAAGGAGCGGGCGCTCGCCACCTACTACGACGAGATCGCGCTCGGCGGCCTGCGGCTCGCCCAGAACGACCGGGCGAGCGGCGCCCTCGCGGCGGACCGCCAGCAGGCGGTCGGCCAGGCGATCGAGACCGTGGTCGAGACGCTCGGCACCGTGCCGGTCCGCAAGGGCGCCTCGGCGGTCCGCAGCGCCGAGGTCGAGGCCACGGTCGCGGCGGTGGGGCCGGACCGCGCCACCACCGCCATCGTGCGCCGCAAGGAGGATCTCGCGCCGGCCTGGCGCGGGGCCGCCCCGGTGCTGGTGGTGGCGGCCCGCGGGCCCTTCGACGCCGCCGCCGCCGGCATGCTGGCCCAGGTGCTCGGGCGCCACGGCCTCAACGCCCGCACGACCTCGCAGGACGCCCTGAACCGGGGCGAGCGGCCGGACACCGAGGGCGTCGCCCTCGTCTGCCTGTCCTACATCGAGCCGATCAGCACCTCCCACATCCGGCTCGCCGCGCGCCTCGCCCGGCAGGCGATCCCGGGCGTGCGGGTGATGGTGGCGGTCTGGCGCGAGCGCGACCCGGCCGACCGCGACCGCCTGCGCCGGGCGACCTCCGCCGACATCCTGGTGACCACCATCACCGACGCCCTCGACGCCTCCTTGCGGCTCTCGGGCGCGGGGGAGGTCCGCCGCGAGGCCCCGCGCCGGGCGGCCTGACCGCCACGGCGCGCGGGCGGCCGCCCGGCGCCCGGATCCGGGTGCCGGGCAGGAAGCATAGACCGGCACCGCGGCCGCCCGTGAGAGGATAGCCGCGCGCCGGCGAGCGCCCGGGACGGTCCCGGTGCGGCACGCCCAAGTCCATCGCGGCGGATCGGATGCGCGATTCCTGTCGCCGGGATCGTTGTCCGGCTCCGAATCGTACGGAACGCCGGATCGGGGGCCGGCCGGGCGATTGCAACCTTGCGTCGCCCGCCCTACCTCGGAGCGGAGCGACGCACGGCCGCGGTTGCGATCGGCGGGATTCGTGGGTGTGCGTCGCCGTCGGGCATGGGCGCGGCGCGCGAGGGGCCCGGGCAAGGACCCCGGGCGGGCGCGGGATCGAGGTCAGCGGAGCGACGATGAGTGTGAAGCGAACGCCGACCGAACTCGGGACCCGGCCGACCGTCGCCGACGTGCCCACCGACGTCTCGGACCATCACAGCGACATCTTCTTCGCCGCCGTCGAGATGACGCGGATGCCGATGATCGTCACCGATCCGCGCCAGCCCGACAACCCGATCATCTTCGCCAACCAGGCCTTCCGGGCGATGACCGGCTACGCGCCCGAGGAGCTGGTCGGCCGCAACTGCCGCTTCCTGCAGGGGCCCGAGACCGACCGCGAGACGGTGGCGGAGGTGCGCCGCGCCATCGCCGCGCGCGAGGAGATCGCCACCGAGATCCTGAACTACCGCAAGAACGGCTCGACCTTCTGGAACGCGCTGTTCATCTCGCCGGTCTACGACCCGACCGGCGAGCTCGTCTATTTCTTCGGCTCGCAGCTCGACGTGTCGCGCCGGCGCGACGCCGAGGAGGCCCTGCGCCAGTCGCAGAAGATGGAGGCGCTCGGCCAGCTCACCGGCGGCATCGCGCACGACTTCAACAACCTGCTCCAGGTGGTGGTCGGCTACGTCGACATCCTGCAATCCGGGCTCGAGGACCCGGCGACCGATCCGCGCCGGATGACGCGGGCGGTCGACAACATCCGCAACGCCGCCGAGCGCGCCACCACCCTGACCCAGCAGCTGCTCGCCTTCGCCCGCAAGCAGCGCCTCGACGGGCGGGCGGTGAACCTCAACAACCTGGTCGAGGGCATGCGCGACCTCGCCGGGCGCACCCTCGGCGAGGGCATCGCCGTCGAGGCCGAGCTCGCTCAGGGCCTGTGGAACGCCCGCCTCGACTCGACCCAGACCGAGGTGGCGCTCCTCAACATCCTGATCAACGCCCGCGACGCGATGCCGGCGGGCGGTACGGTGACGATCCGGACCGAGAACCACGCCTTCACCGCGGACGAGCTGCCCTCGGGCCTGCCGCAGCCCGGGCGCTACGTCTCGGTGTCGGTCACCGATACCGGCGACGGCATGCCGCCGGAGATCCTGGCGCGGGTGATGGAGCCGTTCTTCACCACCAAGGAGGAGGGGCGCGGCACCGGTCTCGGCCTCGCGATGGTGTACGGCTTCGCCAAGCAGTCCGGCGGCACGATCGTGATCGAGTCCCGGGCCGGCCACGGCACCACCGTGCGGCTCTACTTCCCGATGAGCGACAGCGACGAGCGCCCGGCCCCCGGCCCGGGGCAGCGGGCCGACCAGCGCGCCGGCACCGAGACGATCCTCGTCGTCGACGACCGCCGCGACGTCGCCGAGCTCGCCCGGGCGATCCTGCGCGACTTCGGCTACACCACCCTGCTCGCCACCGACGGCCGCCAGGCCCTCGAGCTTCTCGACGGCGGCGACAAGGTCGACCTCCTGTTCTCCGACCTGATCATGCCCGGCGGCATGAACGGCGTGATGCTCGCCCGCGAGGCGCGCCGCCGCCAGCCCCGCCTCAAGGTGCTGCTCACCACCGGCTACGCCGAGGCCTCGCTGGAGCGGACGGATGCCGGCGGCAGCGAGTTCGAGATCATCAACAAGCCCTATCGCCGGATGGAACTGGCACGCCGGGTGCGCGCGGTGCTGGACGGGCCGACCGGGGTGACCTGAGGCGCCGCGCCCGCGCCGACCGGAGGAGGGACCGATGCCGGATCGCCCGACGCGCCGCGTGATGCTCGGCACCCTCGCGGCCGGCCTCCTGGCGCCCCGGCCGGTGCAGGCGACCTGCCTCCTGACCCCGCAGGCGGTCGAGGGTCCGTTCTACCTCGATCCCCGCCTCCTGCGCTCGGACATCCGCGAGGACCGGGACGGCACGCCGCTCGCGGTCTCCCTCCAGGTCGTGACGTTGCGCGACTGCGCCGCCCTGCCGGAGGCCCGGGTCGATCTCTGGCACGCCGATGCGCAGGGGCGCTACTCGGGCTACCCCGGCCAGGGCGACCGGGGCGCGTCGACGGTCGGTCGGACCTTCCTGAGGGGCACGCAGGTCGCCGACCGGGCCGGCCGCGTGGCCTTCCGGACGATCTATCCGGGCTGGTACCCGGGCCGCACGCCGCACCTGCACGTCAAGGTGATCCTGGGCGGGCGGACGGCGCTCACGGGCCAGATCTATTTTCCGGATGCGGTCAGCGACAAGGTCTATGCCGGATCGGCTTACGCGGGCCGCCCGCGGCGCGGCCGGATCGGCAATGCCCGCGATGTTCTGCTGCGCCAGGACGACCCCGAGGGCCGCGGCATCGCGACGGTCCGCCCGGTGGCCGAGGGCCAAGGGGGTGGGGGCTACGAGGCGGCGCTGACGCTGGTAATGAAGCGGGCGTGAGGGATCTCCCGCGGCGCCGAGGCCGCGGGACACCGGAGCGAGGACCGAAACGGGCGGCCGGGAAGCCCGGCCGCCCCGACGGCCTCAGGCCGTCATCGCGGTCTTCAGGTTCTCGTCGATCTTGTCGAGGAAGCCGGTGGTCGAGAGCCACTTCTGGTCGGGGCCGACGAGCAGCGCGAGGTCCTTGGTCATGAAGCCGGCCTCGACGGTGTCGACGCAGACCTTCTCCAGGGTCTCGGCGAACTTCGCGAGATCGGCGTTCGAGTCGAGCTTGGCGCGGTGCGACAGGCCGCGGGTCCAGGCGAAGATCGACGCGATCGAGTTGGTCGAGGTCTCCTTGCCCTTCTGGTGCTCGCGGTAGTGGCGGGTCACCGTGCCGTGGGCGGCCTCGGCCTCGACGGTCTGGCCGTCGGGGGTGAGCAGCACCGAGGTCATCAGGCCGAGCGAGCCGAAGCCCTGCGCGACGGTGTCCGACTGCACGTCGCCGTCGTAGTTCTTGCACGCCCAGACGTAGCCGCCGGACCACTTCAGGGCCGAGGCGACCATGTCGTCGATCAGGCGGTGCTCGTAGGTGATGCCGGCCGACTGGAACCGCGACTTGAACTCGGCCTCGTACACCTCCTCGAAGATGTCCTTGAACCGGCCGTCATAGGCCTTGAGGATGGTGTTCTTGGTCGACAGGTAGACCGGGAACTTGCGGGCGAGGCCGTAGTTCATCGACGCGCGGGCGAAGTCGCGGATCGACTCGTCGAGGTTGTACATCGACAGGGCGACGCCGGCGCCCGGGAACTTGAACACCTCGCGCTCGATGACGGTGCCGTCGTCGCCCTCGAACTTGACCGTCATGCGGCCCTTGCCCGGCACCTTGAAGTCGGTGGCGCGGTACTGGTCGCCGTAGGCGTGGCGGCCCACCACGATCGGCTGGGTCCAGCCCGGCACCAGGCGCGGCACGTTCTTGCAGATGATCGGCTCGCGGAAGATCACGCCGCCGAGGATGTTGCGGATCGTGCCGTTCGGCGACTTCCACATCTCCTTGAGGTTGAACTCCTTCACCCGCGCCTCGTCCGGGGTGATGGTGGCGCACTTCACGCCGACGCCGTGCTTCTTGATCGCCTCGGCAGCCTCGATCGTCACCTTGTCGTTGGTGGCGTCGCGGTGCTCGACCCCGAGGTCGTAGTATTCCAGCGGAACGTCGAGGTAGGGGTGGATCAGCTTGTCCTTGATGGACTGCCAGATGATCCGGGTCATCTCGTCGCCGTCGAGCTCGACGACGGGGTTCGCCACCTTGATCTTCGCCATGTCTGATCCAGCCTTCCGTGATCCGGGGCCGCCCACAAGCCCGCGTTGGCTAAGCGGCCGGCCGTGGCGCGGTCATAGCGCGCTGCACAAACAGGGGGAAGCGCCGGGGCGGAATGGATTTTCTCAAGCGCCACGAAAAAAGCCCCGGCGCGGGGGCACCGGGGCTGCAAGGAGGTCCGCACTAACAACACGGATCGGGGCCGGTGGGTTCCCGTCCTCGGCCGGCCGCTTCATTTCGGGGCCGGTTTCCGATATCGATGAGCCGGGTCGAGCTCTTTCGCGCCGGACCATGATCGAGAGCCTGCACCTTCGCAATTTCAAGAGCTTCGCCGACGCCACCCTCACGGTCGGCGGACTGACGGTCGTCGTCGGGGTGAATGCCAGCGGGAAGAGCAACCTGCGGGATGCGTTCCGATTCCTGCATGGGATCGGGCGGGGGTACACGCTGCCGGAGATCATTGGCGGGAAGTATGGTGAGGGTGGTTACCTTGAGTGGGGGCCGCTGCGGGGGACTACGTCCGAAATCGTCAGGTTTGGACAGTCGAACTTTGCTCTAGAAATCGTCGGCAGGCTCGCGGGTGGCCGCCAATTTCGCTATAAGATTATCGTGCCGCGTGAAGATGTGGGTGGTCGATTCTATGTGGGGGCGGAGTCTCTTCAGCTAGAAATCGGAGAAGAGGCACAAGCAGTATTTCATACTCTGAATGCGCCGTTCGGGCGTGATGTTGGTCTATGGTTCAGAGGCGACCCGATGGTCGTGATTGGTACAACGGACGATCATGGCTACCTCAATCGGGCTATCCTTCGAAGCGATCGGCCGATCCTGACGCAACTTACGGCTTGGCATGACGTCCCACAGTACCTGCGCAACACAATAGAACAAGTTGCCGCCACCCTCGCCGCCATCCGCTTCCTCGACCTCTCCCCCGAAGCCATGCGCCGGCCCTCGTTCCCCGGACAGACGGTCCTCGGCGAAAGCGGCGAAAACCTCGCGACCGTCCTCCAAGCCCTCTGCCTCGACCCCGAGCGCAAGCACGCCCTCATCGCCTGGATCTGCGAGCTGACGCCGCTCGAAATCGCCGATTTCGAGTTCGAGAGCGACGCCACGGGCCGCATCATCCTGTTCCTGAAGGACGCCGAGGGCGGCCGCATCTCGGCGTTCAGCGCCTCGGACGGCACGCTCCGATTCCTCGCCATGGCGGCGGCGCTCCTGTCGGATTCCGGCCGCAGCTTGTTCTTCTTCGAGGAGATCGATACCGGCCTGCACCCGTCGCGGATGCGGGTGCTGATCGACCTGATCGAGCGGCGCGTCGCCGAATCCACCCTCCAGGTCGTGACCACGACCCATTCCCCCGATCTGCTCACCCTGGTCGGCGACAAGACCTTCGAGAGTACCTCGGTCGTCTACCGGCCGCCCGGCGCCGGCGGGTCGGTGATCCGCCGGGTCGGCGAACTGCCGCGCATCGCCGAATTGCGAAAGACCCAGACCCTCGGCCGGCTGCATTCTTCCGGCTGGTTCGAGGACGCGCTGTACTTCGACGATCCGGCCGAGGCGGCCGAATGAGATTCCTCGTGATTCCCGAGGATTTTCGCAACGACCAGCACCTCCTCGCCCCGATCCTGACCGCGCTCCTCGCCTCGCTCGGCTTCGCGCGGCCGAAGCTGAAGGTCTGCCTCGATCCGCTCATCGGCGGCATCGACGAGGCGCTGAAGCCGGAGCGGCTGGACGAGGTAGTCGAGCGCTACCGCGGCATGGTCGACGTCTTCCTGCTCTGCGTCGACCGCGACGCCAACCCGCATCGCCGTGCCCGTCTCGATGCCATCGAGGCCCGCTTCGCGCCGCTCGTCTGCTTCCTCGCCTGCGAGGCGTGGGAGGAGCTGGAGACCTGGGCGCTCGCCGGGCTCGACCGGCCGGGACCGGCGCCCTGGGCCGCGATCCGCGCCGAGCGCGACGTGAAGGAGCGCCATTTCGCGCCCCTGGCGGCCGCCCGCCGGCTCTCGGCCGAGCCGGGCGGCGGGCGCCGGACGCTCGGGATCGAGGCGGCCAAGCGCGTCGACCGCATCCGGCAGCGTTGCCCCGAGGATTTCGACCGGCTGGCCGGCCGGCTCGCCGCGTTGAGACTGCGTGACTCATGACCGAATCCAACCGCCCCATCGTCATCCTGGTCGAGCCGCAGCTCGCCGAGAATATCGGCATGACCGCCCGCGCGATGGGGAATTTCGGGCTCGACGCCCTGCGCCTCGTCGCCCCGAAGGGCGGCTGGCCGATGAAGGGGGTGCGCGAGACCGCCTCGAACGCCACCCACGTCCTCGACGGCGCCACGATCTTTGCCACCGTCGCCGAGGCCCTGGCCGACCTGAATTACGTGCTCGCCACCACGGCGCGGGAGCGGGGCCAGATGAAGCGGGTCTTCGGGCCCGACGAGGGCATGGCGGAGGCGGCCGGGCGCCTCTCCGCCGGCGAGCGGGTCGGCATCCTGTTCGGGCGCGAGCGGGTCGGGCTGTCGAACGACGAGGTGTCGCTGGCCGACGCCATCGTCACCTTCCCGGTCGATCCGGACCACGCCTCGCTCAACCTCGCCCAGAGCGTGCTCCTTGTCGCCTACGAGTGGCGCCGGGCGGCGGGCCGGGCGGTGCTGCCGTTCTCCGGCGCGATGCGCTCGGGCGCCGCGCCCCGCGAGGCCCTGATCGCGCTGTTCGAGAGCCTGGAGGCCGACCTCGACGCCGCCGGCCATTATCCTCCGGCGAAGCGCGACGGGATGATCCGCAACATGCGCGACATGTTCCACCGCATGGCGATGACCGAGCAGGACGTGCGCACCTTCCGGGGGGCGCTGCGGGCGCTGGCGCGGCGCTCCCCGGAGGCGTGACGCCTACAGCTTCGCGTGAAGCCTACAGCTTCACCACCAGCTTGCCGAAGTTGCGGCCCTTGAGCAGGCCGATGAACGCCTCCGGCGCGCTCTCCAGCCCCTCGACGACATCCTCGCGGTAGCGGATCTTCCCCTCGCGCAGCCACTGGCCGACATCCTTGAGGAAGGCCGGCCCCTGGTCGGCGAAATCGGAGACGATGAAGCCGCGGAAGTTCAGGCGCTTGCTCAGCACCGCGCGCATCAGGGCCGGCACCCGGTCGGGCCCGGGGGGCAGTTCGGTCATGTTGTAGTTGGCGACGAGGCCGCAGACCGGGATGCGGGCGAAGTCGTTGAGGAGCGGCAGCACCGCGTCGAACACAGCCCCGCCGACATTCTCGAAATACACGTCGATGCCGTCCGGGCAGGCGGCGGCCAGCGCCGCGGGCAGGTCGCCGGAGCGGTGGTCGACCGCCGCGTCGAAGCCGAGATCCTCGGTGAGGTGGCGGCACTTGTCGGCCCCGCCGGCGATGCCGACCGTGCGGGCGCCTTTCAGCTTGGCGATCTGGCCGACGAGCGAGCCGACCGGGCCGGTGGCGGCGGCGACCACCACGGTCTCGCCGGGCTTCGGTGCCCCGATGGTCAGGAGGCCGGTATAGGCGGTCATGCCCGGCATGCCCAGCACGCCGAGCGCCGTGGTGACGGGGGCCGCCGAGGGATCGAGCTTGCGCAGGCCCTGGCCGTTCGACACCGAGAAGTCCTGCCAGCCGCCATAGGCCAGCACAGTGTCGCCGACCGCGAAGCCCGGATGGTGCGAGGCGACCACCTCCGACACCGTGCCGCCGACCATCACGTCGTTGATCTCGACCGGCTTGGCGTAGGATTTCGCCGCGCTCATCCGGCCGCGCATGTAGGGATCGAGGGAGAGGTAGCGGTTGCGCAGCAGCACCTCGCCCTCGTGCGGCACCGGCACCGTGCCGCGCTCGAGGCGGAAATGGGCGGGCGTCGGCTCGCCGTGGGGCCGGGACGCCAGGACGATGCGGCGGTTCACGTCGGACATGCGGGGACCTCCCTGCAGGGATCGTTCGACGCCGGTCGCGGTCGCGGTCGCGGTCGCGGCCGGCATGGGTCGCAACTGGGACGAGAGGCCCCGCGCGTCAACGCCGCGCTGGCGGCGGAGCGTCGGTGCCATACCTGTCCGGGCAGCCGCCGGACGGCCGGTCCGGGGCGATCCGCGACCCAAGGATTCGGCATGCTCCCGTCCTCCCTCCTTGCCGGCGCCCTCCTGCTCGCGGCGGCCGCCATGGCGGTGCCGGCCACGGCGGCCGGCACCGATCTCGACCGCTACCGCTGGACGTCCCGGGTGCTGGTGATCGCGGCCGAGGCCGGCGATCCCCGCGCGGCGGCGCAGGAGGCGATCGTCGCGGCGGCGGCAAGCGGGATGGGCGAGCGCGACCTCGTGGTGGTGCGGGCGATCGGGGAGGGGAGGGAGGCCGCCTCCCTGCGCCGCCGCCTCGGCCTGCCGGCGACGGGATTCCGGGCGGTGCTGGTCGGCAAGGACGGCGGGGCGAAGCTCGAGGCCGCCGAGCCGATTCCGGCGCAGACGCTGTTCTCGACCATCGACGCGATGCCGATGCGGCGCGAGGAGTCGGCGGGGCGCCGGAACTGACCGGCCCGCCACGAAAAAAGGGCCGCCCCGCCGGGCAGCCCTCCTCCGATCGCGGTGTGCCCGCCGTTCAGTAGCAGCGGGTCACGAGGACGCGGCGATAGCCGTAGGGCGTCCAGCGCACGCGGGGCACCTCGTAGCAGCCGCCGCCATAGCCGTAATCGTAGCCGCCGCCGTAATAGCCGACCGGGGCGTAGCCGCCATAGCCGTATCCGCCGTAGCCGTAGCCGCCGTAATACGGGTAGGCCGTGGCCGCCGCGAGTCCGAGCCCGACGCCGAGCCCGAGGCCCGCCGCGCCCCAGCCGTAGCCGCGGCGATAGCCGTAGCCGCCGCGCCAGCCGCCATAACCGCCGCGCCAGCCGCCGAAGCCGACGCCGCGGTAGCCGCCGAAGCCGCCGCGGTAGCCGCCGAAGCCGACCCCGCGATAGCCGCCGCCGAAGCCCCGGCCGAAGCCGCCGCCGCCGAAGCCGCCCCGGAAGCCGCCGCCGTGGAAGCCGCCGAAGCCTCCGCCGCCATGGAAACCGCCGCCGCCGAAGCCGCGCGCCTCGGCGGTGGCCGGCACAACCAGCAGCGCGCCCGCGAGGACCGCCGACGCCGCCAACATGCCTTTCATGATCCGATCTCCTGATCGAGAGATGACGTGTACCCCCAGGCCCTCAGAACGTCGCAGCGCGACGGTTGGTTCGTGCTGCAAAACGTCACGATCGCTCTATACCGGTACCCCGAAAACCGGCCCGGCGGCCGGGAGCGGGCCAACCCGGCCAGGACCGGGCCGGGCGCGAAGCGGCACGAGAGCGGAGAGGCACATGGCGGGACTGGCGGGACGGATCGGGGCGTTGCTGCTCGGGGCGGGATGCTGCTGGCTTCCGGCCGGCCCTGTCCCTGCGGCGCCCGGCCCCGCCCCTGCGGCCTCGTCTCCCGCCTCCGCCCCCGCGGCCCTGTGCCGGCCGCAGACCCACGAGGGCCAGGCCTACGCCGTCTGCACCGTCGACCTGCGGCGCGCCCGGGTGAAGCTGTTCTGGCGCGGGCCCGACGGGCTGCCCTACGGCTCGCTCTCGCGGCTCGCCGGCCAGCAGGGCGAAAAACTCGCCTTCGCGATGAATGCCGGGATGTACGATACCGGCCTCGGCCCCGTCGGCCTCTACGTCGAGGACGGGCACGAGCTGAAGGCCGCCAACACCGCCAACGGCCCGGGCAACTTCCACATGAAGCCCAACGGCGTGTTCTACGTCGCCGGGGACCGGGCCGGAGTGCTCGAGACCGGGCGCTACCTGAAGGCGCATCCGCGGGCCGAGTTCGCGACGCAATCCGGCCCGATGCTGGTGATCAACAACCGCATCCACCCCAGGATCTCCGAGGACGGCCCGTCGCAGAAGATCCGCAACGGCGTCGGCGTGCGGCCGGACGGGCATACCGCGGTGTTCGCGATCTCGGAGGCGCCGGTGAGCTTCGGGGCCTTCGCGCGGCTGTTTCGCGATGCCCTGGGCTGCCCCAACGCGCTCTTCCTCGACGGCAGCGTGTCGAGCCTCTACGCCCCGTCGCTCGGCCGCCAGGACCTGAGCCGGCCGCTCGGGCCGCTGGTCGGGGCGGTCGTCAAGTGAGGCGGGCGAAGGGGCGGGCGGTTCCGTCGAGGCCGAAAATGCTCTAGGGGGACCACGATGAACCGCACCGCGCTCTATGCCGGCTCCTTCGATCCGGTGACCAACGGCCATCTCGACGTGGTGCGCCAGGCCTGCCGCCTGGTCGGCCGCCTCGTCGTGGCGATCGGCGTGCATCCGGGCAAGACCCCGCTCTTCTCCGCCGAGGAGCGGGCGGAGCTGATCCGGGCCACCTGCGGCCCGCTCGCCGCCGAGACCGGGACCGCGCTCGAGGTCGTCACCTTCGCCGACCTCGCGGTGGCGGCGGCGCGCCGGCACGGCGCCAGCCTGTTCATCCGCGGTTTGCGCGACGGCACCGATCTCGACTACGAGATGCAGCTCGCCGGCATGAACGGCGCCATGGCGCCGGAGGTGCAGACCGTGTTCCTGCCGGCCTCGACCGGCGTGCGGCCGATCACCGCCACCCTGGTCCGCCAGATCGCCGCCATGGGCGGCGACGTGCGGCCCTTCGTGCCCGCGGCGGTGGCCGACCGCCTCGGCGCCCGCTTCGCCCCGTCCGCCTGACGCGGCCGACTTTTCCACCCAGGAGACCCCCATGATCCGCTGGCTCGCAGCCCTGGTGCTGTCCGTCGCCGCCCTCGGCATCGCCGCCCCGGCGAGCGCCGCGCCCGACCAGAACACCGTCTACCTCGACACCAAGGACGGCCGGATCACCATCCAGCTGCGCCCCGACCTCGCGCCCAAGCACGTCCAGCAGATCAAGACGCTGACGAAGCGCGGCTTCTACAACGGCATCGTGTTCCACCGCGTCATCGACGGCTTCATGGCCCAGACCGGCGACCCGACCGGCACCGGCATGGGCAAGTCCGACCTGCCGAACATCCCGGCGGAGTTCTCCAAGGCGCCGTTCAAGCGCGGCACCGTCGGCATGGCCCGCTCGCAGGACCCGAACTCGGCCAATTCCCAGTTCTTCATCTGCTTCGGCGACGCCCCGTTCCTCAACAACCAGTACACGGTGGTGGGCGAGGTGACCTCGGGCATGGACGTGGTCGACAAGATCAAGAAGGGCTCCTCGGCCCAGAACGGCAGCGTGCAGAACCCGGACAAGATCGTCCGGATGAGCCTGGCGCAGGACGGCCAGTAAGCCTTGCGCGGCGGGCTTTTCCGCGCCGGCCTCGCGCTGGCGGTGTCTGGCTCGCCCGCCGCCGCGCAGTTCGACGTCTACGACAACCCCTCGGTGCTCTCGCTGCCGACCACCCTGCGGGCGACCGTGCGTGTGCCGGTGACGGCGAATCCCGCGGGACCGGCCGACACCCTCGCGGCGCTCTATCCCCGGCTCGCCGCCTGCTGGCGCGCCCCGGCCGATCTCGGAGCCGCCGCGATCACCGCGCGGTTCGCGCTGCGGCGGGACGGCAGCCTGCAGGGCCGCCCGCGGATCACCTTCACGCGCGTTCCGCCCCGGCAGCGGGACGCGCTCGTCGCCGAGACCCTGGCGTCGCTCGCCCGCTGCACCCCGGCGCGGCTGACGGCGGGGCTCGGCGGCGCCGTCGCGGGGCGTCCCATCGCCCTGCGTTTCGTCTACCCTGGTCCGAATCAAGGAGACCGACCATGACCGACAGCAACCGACTCGTGATGGAGACCAGCAAGGGCCGCGTGGTCATCGAGCTGCGCCCCGACCTCGCCCCCAACCACGTCGAGCGCATTACGACCCTCTCGGAGCAGGGCTTCTACGACGGCGTGCCGTTCCACCGCGTCATCGACGGCTTCATGGCCCAGACCGGCGACCCGACCGGCACCGGCACCGGCGGCTCCGAGCTGCCCGACCTGAAGGCCGAGTTCAACGCCGAGCCGCACGTCCGCGGCACCTGCTCGATGGCCCGCACCAACTTCCCGCACTCGGCCAACTCGCAGTTCTTCATCTGCTTCTCCGACGCCCGCTTCCTCGACAAGCAGTACACGGTGTGGGGCAAGGTGATTGAGGGCATGGACGTGATCGACCAGATCAAGCGCGGCGAGCCCGTGCGCGATCCCGACACCATCAAGACGATGCGCGTCGAGGCGTAAGCCCGCGCTTTTGAACCCTCCCCCCTCTGCGGGGGAGGGTGGACCCTGCGTCAGCAGGGGCCGGGAGAGGGGCAGCGCGACGCTGATCGAGAGAGCGTCCTTCATCAAGCGCGCGACCTTTCCGGAAGCGGCGTCCCCTCTCCCGCCCCACTCCGTGGAGCACCCTCCCCCGCAGAGGGCAGGGCTGTCCGGGGAAAAGATTGGCGCGGGATCCCCTCTCCCACACGGGAGAGGGGATCCCGCGCTTGATCTTTAAAGGGATTTTCCCCGGCCAGCCCTGCGCAGAGGGGGAGGGTTCAAGTCCGCGCTTCACTGGATGGCCGAGCGTTCCTCACCGGCCAGCAGCCGCTCCGCCGCGAAGACATCCTCCGGCGTGTTGAGGTTCAGGAACGGATCCACCGGCTCCGTCTCCCACGCCGCCTCCGCGGCGTTGTGCCGGGCGATCCACATCCCCACGCGCCGCAGGCCGCGCTCGACGAGGGCCGCCCGCAGGTCGTGGCGCAGGGACACCGCCCAGACCGCATTCACGAAATGCAGCTGCCCGCCCGAGGCCGCCACCGCCACCTCGACGCCGTCTCGCGCCCGCGCCGCGTGGAGGCGGGCGACGAGGTCGTGGGGCAGGAACGGCGTGTCGCCGGCGACGCTCGCGACGTAAGCGACGTCGGGATGGTGGCTCGCGCAGAAATCGAGGGCGGCGAGCACGCCGGCGAGCGGTCCGGGCGCGTCGGGGATCGAATCCGGCACCACGAAGCCGGTGAAGGCGCGAAACCGGCCCGGATCGCCGTTGGCGTTGAGGATCAGCCCGGCTGCGCATTGCGGGCGCAGCCGATCGGCGACCCGTTCGAGCAGGGTCCGGTCGCCGAGCCGCAGCAGCGGCTTGTCGCCGCCGCCCATCCGGCGGGAGAGCCCGCCGGCCAGGATCACCCCGAGGGTCGGGGGCACGCCCGCCGGATCGAGGCTCACTCGATCACGATCCGGGGGGCCGGGCGCGGCCCGGCGCCGCCGCTCAGCGTCGTCCAGAGGTTGGCGGCGATCGCCCGGTAGGCGGCGGCCTGCGGCCCGTCGGGATCGACCGCGACGACGGGGCGGCCGGAATCGGAGGATTCGCGGATCGTCATGTTGAGCGGCACCTCGCCGAGGAACGGCACGCCCAGGGTCTCGGCCTCGTGGCGGGCGCCGCCATGGCCGAAGATGTGCGAGGTGCCGCCGCAATGCGGGCAGACGAAGGTCGCCATGTTCTCGACCACGCCGAGGATCGGCACCTCGACCCGGCGGAACATCGTGACGGCGCGCCGCGCATCGATGAGCGCCAGGTCCTGCGGCGTCGAGACGATCACCGCGCCGGCGAGCGGCGTGGCCTGGGCCAGGGTCAGCTGCGCGTCGCCGGTGCCGGGGGGCATGTCGACGATCAGGACGTCGAGCTCGCCCCAGGCGACCTCGCGCAGGAGCTGGGTCAGGGCCGACTGCACCATCGGGCCGCGCCAGATCATCGCCGTGTCGGCGGAGATCAGGAAGCCGATCGACATCACCGCGAGGCCGTAGCCGTTGAGCGGCACGATGCGCTGGCCTTGCGGCGTGTTGATCGTCTCGGGCTTGCGGTCGAGGCCGAAGAGCTTCGGGACCGAGGGGCCGTAGATGTCGGCGTCGAGCAGGCCGACCTTCAGGCCTTGCGCGCGAAGCGCCAGCGCGAGGTTGCAGGCGGTGGTCGACTTGCCGACGCCGCCCTTGCCCGAGGCCACCGCCACGATGTGGCGCACCCCCGGCAGGGCCGGGCCGGGGCGGGGACCGCCTTGTGGGGCTCCGCCGGGCGCCGCGGGACGCGGGGCCGGGGCGGGGCCGGCGCCCGGCCCGCGCTCGGCGGTGAGGCTCGCCAGCGCCGCCTTGACGCCGGGCAGTTGCAGGACCGCGATCTCGGCCGCCTGCCGCACCGCCTCGAAGGCCTTGGCCTCCGGCGGCGCGATGCCGATCGAGAACACCACCCGGCCCGCGGGGTCGATGACGATCTCCGACAGGCGGCCGGAGGCCGGCAGGCTGGTCCCCGCCGCATCGACCGTCACGCCCGCGAGCGCCTTCAGCACGTCGTCCCGGGTGATCGCCACGTCGCCTCGCTCCTGATTTCGCAGTTCGTCCGTTCCCGCGTCATGTAACCCCTGCGCCGGGAAACGCCAGCGCGGCGGCGATGGCCATCGGTGGGGGCGTGGGCCGGAACGGGACTGTCTCACCGGCCCGGCAGGAAGGCCCGCGCCCCGCTCTCCGTATCCCGCACCTCCTCGACCGGCGCGCCGTAGAGCCGGCTCAAGGCAGCGGCATCCAGCACCTCCGCCACCGGCCCGGCGGCGAGCGGGCGGCCGCCGCGCAGGAGCAGCGCCCGGTCGGCGTAGCGGGCGGCCTGGTTGGGGTCGTGGGTGGTGAAGAGGAGGCCGAGCCCGTCGGCGCGCAGGCGCAGGATCTCGGCCATCACCCGGCCCTGGTTGCCGAAATCGAGGCTGGCGGTCGGCTCGTCGAGGACGACGATGCGGGGCTCCTGCGCCAGCGCCCGGGCGACCAGCACCAATTGGCGCTCGCCGCCCGAGAGCCGCGTCACCGGCCGCTCGGCGAGATGGGCGATGCCCATCCGGTGAAGCGCCGCTTCCGCCGCCGCGTGGTCGGCCCGGGACGGGGCGGAGAGGAGCCCGGTGCGGCTGGTGCGCCCCATCAGCACCACGGCCCGGGCCGTGAAGGCGAAGGCGCTCGCCGCGGCCTGCGGGACGTAGGCCATCGCCCGCGCGCGCTCCCGGGCGGTGAGGTCGGCGAGCGGGCGCCCCTCGACCCGGATCGTGCCGTCCAAGGCCGGCAGCAGGCCGAGCAGGGTCTTCAGGAGCGTGGTCTTGCCGCCGCCGTTGGGTCCGAGCAGCGCCAGGGCCTCGCCGGCGGCGAGCCGCAGAGCGAGGTCGCGCCCGATCTCCCGGCCGGGATAGCCGAAGGCGAGGGCGTCGGCCTGGAGCAGGGTCACGACCAGTCGCGCTCCGCCCGCGCGAGCAGCCACAGGAAGATCGGTGTGCCGACGAAGGCGGTGAGGATGCCGAGCGGCACCTCGACCGGGGCCACCGTGCGGGCGAGCGTGTCGATGACGAGCAAGGTCCCGGCCCCGAGGAGCGCCGCCGTCGGGATCAGCCGGCCGAAGCCGGGGCCGACGAGGAAGCGGGCGAGGTGCGGCACCACCAGGCCGACCCAGCCGACGATGCCCGCCGTCGCGACGCTCGCCGCCGTCACGAGGGTGGCGGCGGCCACGACGGCGATGCGCAACGGGCCGGTGGCGAGGCCGAGCGAGCGCGCCTCTTCGTCCGGCAGGGACAGGACGTCGAGGCGCCAGCGCAGCAGGAGCAGCAGCCCGGTGCCGAGGATCACGGGACCGGCGAGCGGCAGGAGGTCGGAGGGGTGCGTGCCCGACAGGCTGCCGAGCAGCCAGAAGGTCATCGCCGGAAGCTGGTTGTAGGGATCGGCGAGGTACTTGATCAGCCCGACCCCGGCCCCGAGGAGCGAGCCGATGACGATTCCGGCGAGCACCAGCACCAGGACGGGATCGCGCCCCGACAGGGCGGTCCCGAGCGCGTAGACGCAGGCGACCGCCCCGAGGCCGCCGGCGAAGGCCAGCCCCTCGATCGCCAGCACCCCGAGCGAGAGCCAGATGCCGGTGACCGCGCCGAGGGCCGCGCCCGAGGAGGCGCCGAGGATGTCGGGCGAGACGAGGGGATTGCGAAACAGCCCCTGGAAGGCGGTGCCGGCGACCGAGAGCGCCGCGCCGACCAGGATCGCGGCGGCGATGCGCGGCCCGCGGATCTGCAGGATCACCGCCTCGACCGCCGGCGCCACGTCCGGGGCGTGGCCGGTCAGGCGGCCGGCGAGCACCCGGGCGACGTCGAGGAGCGAGACCGGGTAGCGCCCGACCCCGAAGGCGAGGGCGGCGGCGAGCACCAGGGCGAGGAGCGCCAGCCACGGCCCGCCGAGCCGGACGGCCCGGGTACTCGCGAGCGCGATGCCGCTCACAGGGCTCCCGCCAGCACACGGTCGAGGGCGGGATCGTCCGGCGTCACGTGGTAGAGCCGGCCGTAGAGGTCGCGGGCGATGGCCCGGATGTCCTCCGGAAACTGCGCCGGATACAGGATCCTGCCGAGCCACCACAGGCCGACGAGGCGGTTGACCGAGGGCGGGAAATCGACCCAGCCGAAGGGCAGCGACGGGCTGACGTACAGGCGGTTCCTCGCCAGGGCGGGCGTCGCCTGCCAGAGCGGATCCTGCCGCGCCGCCGCCGCGAAGGCGGGATCGAGGGCGACGATCACCTCGGGCGCCCACGTCACCACGTCCTCGGGCGAGACCTGCGCCAGGCCGCCGCCGGGACCCGCGACGTCGACGGCGCCCATCAGCGCCAGCGCCTCGACGTTGATCGCCCCCGCCCGCGCGGTCTCGAGGCCGCGGGGGCCGCGGGCGAGGTAGACCCGGGGCCGCTTCTCCGGCGGCACCGCGGCGACGCGCTCGCGCATCGTCGCCAGGATGCCCTCGGCGAGGGCCGCGAGGGGCTCGGCGGCGGCCTCGCGCCCGAGGAGGCGGCCGAGGCGGCGATAGGTGGCGGGCGTGGAGGCGAGGCGCCCGTCGAGGAGGGCGGTGGGGATGCCGGTCTGGTCCTGCACCCGGTCGGCCAGCGACCGGTAGGTCTCGGCGGTCGAGCCGATGTCGAGGATCAGGTCGGGCTTGAGCGCCAGCACCGCTTCGAGGTTGGCGGTGTTGCCGCGCCCGGTGAGGCGCCCGACCTCCGGCAGGTCGGCGGCCTGCGGCAGGAGATAGGGCTTCTCCGCCGGGCGGATCGCCCGCGGCCAGCCGAGGAGCAGGTCGGGCGCCAGGGTGTAGAGCAGGATCGCCGCCGGCGGGCCGGCGGGAAAGACCCGGGCGACCGGTCGCTTCACGCCGTCGAGCGCCCGGCCGGCATCGTCCCGCAGGGGCTCGGCGGCATGGGCAGGCCCGGCCAGCGCAAGGGCCGCGGAGCCGATGAGCAGGGAGCGCCGGTCGGGCCGCATCGCCAAGGGATCAATCCGTCGCGATCATCACGTCGCTGGACTTGATCACCGCCTTGACGGTCTTGCCGGGGGCGAGGCCCAGCTCGTCGGCGGATTCGTTGGTGATCGCCGCGGTGACGACCTGCCCGCCGGCGAGCTCGACCCGGACATGGGCGGTGGTGGCGCCCTTCTTGACCTCGACGACCTTGCCGTCGAGCTGGTTGCGCGCGCTGATCTTCATCTCGGGACCCGTCTTCACGTCGAACGCGATCGGCGGTCCGCCGCGCGGATCGCCCTCCCGCACAGATAGGCGGGGTCCCCCGCCCGGCGAGCCGTCCGCGCCCGAAATCACTGCCGGGTTTCGGATGCGGGGAACCGAAACCAAAGCCGGCATCGCCCGTTGTCGTGCAGCTTCGAGCGGGCCCGCCCGCTCGCGACGTTTGTTCGAGGGAGACCGACGGATGCACCAGGGCAGCCACCGCGACCACGAGGGCGCAAAGAAGCTCTTCGCGATGATCAAGGACGTGAAGGTCGCGATGATGACCACGGCCGATTCCGACGGGCAGCTGCGCAGCCGCCCGATGTGGAACCAGGACGCGGACGAGGCCGGCGACCTGTGGTTCTTCGTCAAGCAGGATGCGCCGGTGACGAACGAGATCGGCCGCGACAACCAGGTCAACCTGTCCTATTCCGACCCGTCGAGCCAGAACTACGTCTCGGTGTCGGGCAAGGCCGAGATCGTGCGCGACAAGGCGCAGATCGAGGCCAAGTGGAGCGAGGGCCTGAAGACCTGGTTCCCGGGCGGCAAGGACGATCCGTCGATCGCGCTGATCCGCGTCCACCCCGAGAAGGGCGAGTACTGGGACAGCCCGAACTCGACCATGCTGCACCTCTACGGCTACGTGAAGGCGGCGGTGACCGGCGAGTCGCCGAAGACCGAGAAGAAGGCGGTCGACCTCGGCGCCCGCTGAGGCGGAGAGTCCCCCTGAGTGATGCGGACAAGCTCGGGCCGGCGCTTGACTCGGCGGCCCGAACCGTGCCGGCTTCGCACCCGCCGTCGCCCCGCCCGAGGGGCGACGGTTCGGCCGCCCGCAGGAGGCGGCCCGAGGCAGGCAGGCACGGGCGATGCTCGATCTCGCGACCAGGGTCTACAACCACACCTGGAAGATCGACCCGATCATCCGCTCCGTGCTCGACACGGATTTCTACAAGCTCCTGATGGCGCAGACGATCTTCCGGCGCCACCGGAACGTCTCGGTCACCTTCGGGATCCAGAACCGCACCAGCCGGGTCCGGCTCGCCGACCTGATCGACCCCGGCGAATTGCGCGAGCAGCTCGACCATTGCCGGTCGCTGCGGCTGACCCGGGGCGAATCGACCTGGCTGCGCGGCAACACCTTCTACGGAAGGCGCCAGATGTTCTCGCCGGACTTCATGGACTGGCTCGAGAACTTCCGCTTTCCCGACTACCTCCTGGAGAAGCAGGACGGGCAGTACGTGCTCACCTTCCACGGCCCGTGGATCGAGACCACGATGTGGGAGGTGCCCGCACTCGCCATCCTCAACGAGCTGCGCTCGCGCGGCGTGCTCAAGGGGATGGGCAAGTTCGAGCTCCAGGTGCTCTACGCCCGGGCGATGACCCGGATCTGGGAGAAGATCGAGCGGCTGAAGACCCTGCCGGGCCTCTCGATCGCCGATTTCGGCACGCGCCGCCGCCACGGCTTCCTGTGGCAGGACTGGTGCGTCGAGGCGATGATCGAGGGCCTGGGGCCGGGTTTCCTCGGCACCTCGAACTGCCTGATCGCGCTGCGCCACGACATCGAGGCGGTCGGCACCAACGCGCACGAACTGCCGATGGTCTACTCGGCGCTCGCCGAGGCCGAGGAGGATCTCGCCCGCGCGCCCTACCTCGTGCTCGCCGACTGGCAGCGGGATTACGCCGGCAACCTGCTGGTGATCCTGCCCGACACCTACGGCACCACCGGCTTCCTGGAGCGCGGCCCGGCCTGGATGGCCGACTGGACCGGCATCCGCATCGATTCGAAGGACCCGATCGAGGGCGGCGAGGAGGCGATCCGCTGGTGGACCAAGCACGGCCGCAACCCGCGCGAGAAGCTGGCGATCTTCTCCGACGGGCTCGACGTCGACGTGATCGAGCGGATCCACCGCCACTTCCACGGCCGCCTGCGCATCGGCTACGGCTGGGGCACGCTGCTCACCAACGATTTCCGCGGCCTGGCGCCGGACGGCCGCCTCGACCCGATCTCGATCGTCTGCAAGGTGATCTCCGCCAACGGCCATCCGACCGTGAAGCTCTCCGACAACCCGACCAAGGCGCTCGGGCCGGAGGAGGAGGTCGAGCGCTACAAGCGGGTGTTCGGCGTGGGCGCGCAGCAGGCCTTGCCTGTGCTGGTGTAGAGTATCGTGCCGTCGAGTCCCGGTTCCTGACGCAAGGATCGACGGACGATCCGGAACAATCCGGCATTATCGTAGCAAGATTGTCGGATTCGTCACCAATTCCGTGGTTCCGTCCCGGCCTGTCACGGGACCGGAATCACGGCGGATGCCCCTACGCACGAACTCGGACGACATCCATGTCGCGCTGGTCGCCGAGCTCGCCCGCATCGCCGTCCCCAACGGCATCATGGGCGCCACCCTGCTGGGAGTGGGGCTGTTCGTCGCCCACACCCTCGGCGACGGGCTCCTGCTCGCGGCGGCGCTGACCGGCGGGACGGCCTCGGCCGCCAAGCTCGTGCTCATCGCTCACCAGCTGCGTCGGACCGCGCGCGGGCCGCTGTCGCGGATCGAGGCCCGCCGCTGGGAGCGCGGCCACATCGCGACGACCGCACTGGTCGCGGCCTCGATCGGCACGCTCACCGGGCGGACCTTCGCGCAGGCCGACATGGACATGCAGATGCTCGCGACGGGGCTGCTGTTCGGCTACTGCTCCGGCGTCGTCACCCATCTCTCCATCCGGCCGGGCATGGCGGCGGGCGCCCTGCTGCTGGCCGCCCTGCCGGCGATCGGGACGGCGGCCTGGTTCGGACGCGGGCCGCAGCACATCCTGGCGGCGATGTTCGCCCTCTTCCTCCTCGGGGCCCTCCACGGCGTGCTGTTCACCTACCGCAACGCGGTCCGGCAGATCACGCTGCGCCTCGACATGGCGGCGCTGGCCCGCAGCGACGCCCTGACCGGGCTCGCCAACCGGCTCGGCCTGCGCCGGGCGTTCCGCGGCCTGCCCGGGACGGCCGACGATGCCGTCGCGGTCCATTGCTTCGACCTCGACGGCTTCAAGCCGGTCAACGACCGCTACGGGCACGCGGCCGGCGACGCCCTGCTGCAGGAGATCGGCGCGCGGCTGCGCCTCCTCGCCGCCGCGCCGGCGGTGGCCGCGCGGGTGGGCGGCGACGAGTTCGTGGTGCTCCAGCCCTCGGTGCGGCACCCCCGGGAGGCGGAGGCCTTCGCGCGCCGCATCGTCCACGCCCTCGGCGCGCCCTACCGGCTTTCGGGGGAGACCGTCAGCATCGGGCTGAGCCTCGGCTACGCCTGCGCGCCGTCGCACGCGGCCGATCTCGATGCGTTGATCGGCAAGGCGGACGAGGCCTCCTACGCGGTCAAGCGGCGCGGCGGCGGCGTGGCGGCGGCCGGCCTCGCCGCCGGATCCTACCGCGCCTCGGCCGCGCCCGAGGCCGGTCCGAGGGCGTTCGCCTCGTGAGGCGGTCGGCCCGCCGCTATTGCAGCTTCGCCCGGTAGGTCTCGCCCGCCTTCGCCTTCAGCTCCGCCCCGGCCTCGCGGCCGATCGCCAGGGCGTCGGCGGCGCGGCCGCTGCGGTGGGTGGCCCAGTGGGCGCTGCCGTCGGGCAGGAACAGGATGCCGTCGAGGGTGAGCCGGTCGCCGTCGATCCGGGCGAGCGCCGCGATCGGGGTGCGGCAGGAACCGTCGAGTTCCTCGAGCAGCGCCCGCTCGGCACCGACCGCGATCGTGGTCGTGGGGCAGGCGACGGCCTGCAGGCGCGCGATCAGGTCGGTGTCGCCGGCCCGGCACTCGATGCCGAGCGCGCCCTGCGCCACCGCCGGCAGCATCTCGCTCACCGGCAGGACCTCCTGCGCGCGGTCGGCGAGGCCGAGGCGCTCGAGCCCGGCGATGGCCAGCAGGGTGGCGTCGCAGGCGCCCTCCTCGAGCCGCTTCATCCGGGTGTTGGCGTTGCCGCGCAACGGGACGATCTGCAGGTCGGGCCGGCGCATCAGCACCTGGGCGCCGCGGCGCAGGGACGAGGTGCCGACCCGGCTGCCCGGCGCCAGGGCGGCGAGGCTTCCCGCCCGCGGCGACAGGAAGGCGTCGCGCGGATCGTCGCGCTCCAGGATGCAGGCGATGACGAGGCCGTCCGGCAGCCAGGTCTCGACGTCCTTCATCGAGTGGACGGCGATGTCGACCTGATCGGTCAGCAGCGCCTGTTCCAATTCCTTGGTGAACAGGCCCTTGCCGCCGATCTCGGAGAGCGGGCGATCGAGCACCTTGTCGGCCACCGTGGTGACGACGACCAGCTCCATCGCGCCGGGCTCGGCGAGGTCCGGATGGGCCGCCGCGATGCGGTCTCGCACCATGCCGGTCTGGGCGAGCGCCATCGGGCTGCCGCGGGTGCCGATGCGCAGGGGACGTCGGGCCATTGCGAGTGCCGTGAGATCGAGGAGCCTACCCTTCCGCGAGTAGCGAACCCGGCGCCCCGTGTCACGGCTCCTGTTGCGGTGGCGCCTCCCGCGGCACCTGGTCGTCGGCGGGCCGGCCGCCCTGCGGCGTACCGGTCGCGGGCGCCGTTCCGCCCGCGCCCGCCGGGCGGCGGCTCGCCCCGAGGCTGTCGTCGGCCAGCCCCTCGCCGGGCTTCGGGTCCGGCGCGCGATCGTCGGTCATGGTCGTCTCCCGTCGTGATCGCGGGAAACGACCGGGGCCGGGCCGGGGTTCAGAAGCCCTGCACCGCCAGCACCGTGTGCTCGACTTGCGGCGGGGCGGTGAAATGCTCCGAGACCAGGGCGCGCCAGGCTTGGAAATCCGCCGATTCGCGGAAGTCGACGGTGTGGTTCTCCACGGTCTCCCACTGCACCATCAGGCGGTAGCGGGTCGGGATCTCGACCGAGCGCTGCAGCTCCATGCCGCGGCAGCCCCTGGCGCGGCGGAACAGCTCCGCGGCCTTGCTCACGCCGGCCTCGAAGGCGGCCTCGTGGCCGGCCTTCACCTCGATCTGCGCGATCTCCAGCACCATGCGATCCTCCCGTGATGCGAACCAAGATGCGCGAGCCATGCAAGAAGCGGCACGCCTTGTCCACGCGAGGGCGGCGGAGAACGCGGTGGATGAGCCCGGCGGGCGGTTGCCAACCGGGAACAGGACGCGCACAAACCGTGGATGACCTGTGCATGGGGGGCAACCGCCCCCGGCCGGCGCCGTTACCTTGCCGGAGCGTGACAGCGGAGTGCGGTCCTCATGGCGACGCTGAAGGAATTCGAGGAAGCCCTGCGCGAGAACGGCATGCTGATGGCGCTCGCGATCCTCGAGCGCCTGCGCGAGCGCGACCGCGCCACCCGGGTGGTCAAGCCCGGCCGCCGCATCGTCGGCAAGAAGATGACCCCGGAGCTTGCCCGCCAGATCCTCGAGCTGCACGGCGCGACGGAGATGACCCAGCAGGAGATCGCCTTCAAGCTCGGCGTCAACCAGGGCCGGGTGAACGAGGTGATCAAGCGCGGCAAGTGGCTCTCGGGCGACCAGACCGCTCCCGAGGCGGTGGCGCGCGACAAGGGCAAGGCGCGCATCCAGGGCGCCGAGCCGAAGCGCCCGCGCAAGGCCGCCGCCAAGGGGGCGGCGAAGGGCGCCGCCAAGGACAAGGCCGGCAAGCCGCAGAAGCGCCCGGCGACGGCCCAGCTCGCCTTCGGGGATCTGTAATCGTCCCGGCTTGTCGACCGCGCCGAGCCTCGAGAAGGCCCGGCCTGCATGCCCCGTCCCGGTCGCAGCAGGATCCGCATCGGCCCGCCGGCCATGGGCAGGGCGCTCCGCGCCGTCAACGGGCCCGTCTCCTCGGGCGCATGTCCTCGGGCCCATTGGGCGAGCGCCCGGGATGGTCTAACCGTAAGGGGCCGAAGCCGCCCCGAACGACGGGCGGCCGGTCGTTTGCACCGGACCCACCGGGAGGACCACGCCATGGCCGATCACGCGATGTACGACGCCGCCAACCTGCGGAAGCTGCCCGCCCTGAAGGGGCTCGCCCCCGAGGCGATGGGCGCCTTCGAGGCTCTCGACAAGGCGGCGCTCGCCGACGGCGCGATCCCGCGCAAGTACAAGGAACTGATGGCGCTCGCGGTCGCCCTGACCACGCAATGCCCCTACTGCCTCGAGGTGCACCGCGAGGCGGCGAAGAAGGCCGGCGCCACCGAGCAGGAACTGGCCGAGACCGTGTTCGTGGCGGTGGCCCTGCGGGCCGGCGCGGCCCTCACCCACGGCACGCATCTCCTGCCCTGACCTCTTTCTCTCGCGACGACACGCTCTCGCGACGACACGACGAAGCGCCCCGGCCGCGAGGCCGGGGCGCTCCCCCTGACGGGATGAAGGCGCTTACGCGGCCTTCTGGACGCTGCCCTCGATCGAGTGCGGGCGGGAGCCCGAGGCGATCTGGATCTGGCGGGGCTTCTTGGCCTCCGGGATCTCGCGGACGAGGTCGACGTGGAGCAGGCCGTTCTCCAGCACCGCGCCCGTCACCTGGACGTGGTCGGCGAGCTGGAAGCGCCGCTCGAAGCCGCGGGCGGCGATGCCCTGATGCAGGAACTCGGCCTGCTTGGCCTCGGCCTTGCGCTCGCCCTTCACGGTGAGCGCGTTCTCGCGGGTCTCGATCGACAGGTCCTGATCGGTGAAGCCCGCCACCGCGAGGGTGATGCGGTAGGCGTTCTCGGCCGTGCGCTCGATGTTGTAGGGCGGGTAGCTCGGCGCCGCATCCGAGGTCACGAACTGGTCGAGAGCGGAAAACAGGCGGTCGAAGCCGACGGTCGAGCGGTACAGGGGAGCGAGATCGAACTGACGCATGACATATTCTCCGTCTGAAGCAATATGTAGTCTTGTGGGACCGCCACGCGGGCCGGTCCCGGTCTTGCGCGCCGCCGTATCGGCCGGCGCCCCTCGCATATTGGGGTGGGTCATAGACTGATCAAGGCCGGTCCCGGCGGGGCCGTGCGATTTTTTTCTCGGCCAGCGGTCGGGCCGGAATCGCGCTCCATCTATACCCTCGTGCCGGCGCGAGGACGAGAAGACCTTGTGCGCCTGCCCGGCGCCGTCGGACGAGCCCGTCCGATGGCGCTGCGGTCTTGTTAGGGTGTGCCGTGCCAGGGTGCGGCGGATGACAGAACCGGGGAGCCTGCCGTGACCGTTCCGCTGCTCGCCACGCCCGACAACCCGATCCCGCCGGGGGCGACGCTCCTGACGGTGCGCACCGCCGACGGCCTCTCCCTGCGGGTCGCCACCTGGGCGCCGACGGCGCGGGCGGTCCAGGGCACGGTCTGCCTGGTGCAGGGCCGGGCGGAGTTCATCGAGAAGTACTTCGAGACCGTCACCGAGCTGCGCGGCCGCGGCTTCCACGTCGTCGCCTTCGACTGGCGCGGCCAGGGCGGCTCCGACCGCACCGTCGAGGACCCGCACAAGGGCCATGTCGACGACTTTTCCGAGTACCGCCTCGATCTCGCGGCGGTCGAGGTGCAGGTGATGGAGGGGCGGCTGCCGCGGCCGTTCTTCGGCCTCGCCCACTCGATGGGCGGCGCGATCTGCCTCACCGCCGCCCGGGAGGGCTGGCTGCCGTTCGACCGCCTCGTCGCGCTCGCCCCGATGGTGGCGATCTGCATGATCCGCCGGCCGAAGGCGGCGATGCGGCTCGCCGCCGTCTTGCGCGCTCTCGGCTTCGGCCGGCGCTACGTGCCGGGCGGCTCGGCGGTCTCGATCGCCACCAAGCCGTTCCCGAACAACCGCCTCACCGCCGATCCCGTCCGCTACGCCCGCAACGCCGCCGCGGCGCTCGCGGTCGGGGCGGGCGCCATCGGCGACCCGACCATCGGCTGGCTCGCCGCCGCCTTCCGGGCGATGCGCCGCTTCGAGGACCCGCGCTACCCGCTCGGCATCCGCGTGCCGGTGCTGGTCGTCGCCGCCGGGGCCGACCCGGTCTGCAGCACCCCGGCGGTGGAGCGCTTCGCCGCGCGGCTCGCAGCCGGCCACACCATCACCCTGCGCGGCGCCCGCCACGAGATCCTGATGGAGCGCGAGGCCGTCCGCGCGCAGTTCTGGGCGGCGTTCGACGCTTTCGTGCCGGGCTCTTCGATCCCGGTGCCGGGTTCGGAGCCGGGCGAGGCGCGGGCGGCGGTCGCCTGAGGGCGCACCCCGCGCGACCGGCGTCTCCTCGTACGGGCCCCGGCCAGCGGTGCGGCGAGCGGTTCCCGCCTGCCGGACCCGACGGCATTTTTGTGTTCAAGCAAAAGATCCTGCAATATTTTCCGTCAGATCGCTTTCTCTTGAAAATATCCGTTAATTTGTAATTATCGCAATGTTGGACAGTCTTGCGGGGCAGTCGATCCGCCCGGAGCAGCATTGGACTGATCGGCGGCCGATATGACAAGTTTCCTCGCCGCCGGTGACAGCACATTTTTCCGTTCTGCGCAGCCGGACAACACGGAGCGCGCGCCCAGGCAAGCGCGAAGCCGGCCGCCGCGGTAATGTTCACCCAGATCGAAGGCTGGACGAACGGCGGCGGCGCTTCGAAGCAGCGACCATGCGTGGTTTGCAGCAAGCCTCGTGAAATTCAAGACGTATGACATGCGTATCGTGGCTTGATTCGTCGAGACGTGCTGTCTTGCGGGGTATTGTGCGATGGAAAGATCTAAAATACTCGAAATGACTGCGGATATCACCGCATCCTACGTGTCGCGAAACCGCGTCTACATGGGCGAGGTGCCGGACCTGATTGACCGCATTCATGCCAGCTTGCAGGCGCTCACGACCCGGCAGGCGCACCAGCAGGGGCAGGCGCAGTTCCGGCCAAGCGCGGCGCAGGTCGCGGCCTCGGTCAAGCGCAACCGGATCATCAGCTTCATCGACGGACAGCCGTACAAGTCGCTGAAATGGCAGCTCGCCGCCCACGGACTCACGCCGGACCAGTACCGGGCCCGGTTCGGATTGCCCGCCACCTACCCGATGGTGGCACCGGTCTACGACAGGTCCCTCGCGCGTGCCGGCCTCCCGCCGGCCGCCAAGGGAAAGCGCTGACCGGCCCGGCCGCCCGTCCGTCGTCCGGGGAGGCAGGCGGGCGCGGCGCGTCTCCGGCGATGCCGCCCGGGTTCTCCCATGCGACAGGCCGTCTGGGCGTTTCGTGCCGTCTTTGAGTCTCGGTTGCCGGTGGCGATCGGCTGCTTCCTTGATCCGTGAAAGAACAGATCGGCATTCATCCCGCCCGGTTCGATGCAGGTGCGAGTGGCCGACGCGAGAACTCGACACGGCCGTGCGGCGCCGTGCGGGACCGGCGGCGGCCGATGCTCGTGCCGGAGCCCATCCAGGAGAAGAGTCATGAGCGATCGACTGGTGGAGCGCATCTTCGAGCGTGCGCGCGCGACCCTGTCGCGCGTGTTCGGGGATGCGGCCGGCGGAGGCATCGACATCCGGGTCGTCGACGGCCTGGTGTATCCGGTCATGCGGGCGCTGCAGGATGGCGGCGTGCAACGCTGGCTCGTCTCCGTGCACGCCCATGCGAGCCAGGACACGGTCCAGCACTCGCTCCACGTCGCCGGTCTCGCGGCCAATTTCGTCCATCACCTGGGCCTGCCCATCCGCGATTGCGTCACGCTGGTCCGCGCCGGCCTGCTGCACGACATCGGCAAGGCCCGCATCCCGCGGGCGATCCTCGACAAGCCGGGCGCGCTCACCGCGGCGGAGATGGATCTGATGCGGACCCACGCCGCGACCGGCCACGAGATCCTGCTCGCCTCCGGGATGCGGGACCCGGTCGTACTGGCGGTCGCGCGCCACCACCACGAGATGCTCGACGGATCGGGCTATCCGGACCGGCTCGCCGGCGCCGCCATCCGGGAGCTCGTCCGGCTCGCGACGGTGTGCGACATCTACGCGGCGCTGACCGAGAGGCGGCCGTACCGTCCCGGGATGAGCCGCGCCGACGCCCTGGCGATCCTGCAGGAGATGGCTCCCGTCCGGCTCGATCCCGTCCTCGTGCGCGCCTTCGGAGCCTCCCTCGACACGCCCTTCGCGATCGAGGCGGCACGGGCGGTCCGCCTCGCCCCGCCGGTCGCCGGCCTCGCCCTGCGCGAGGGCGAGGCCTCGTAGGATCACGCCTGGGAGGCGAGCGCCGCCCGCCGATACTCGCTCGGGGTGGCGTCGAAGCGGTCCCTGAAGCGGCGCGAGAAATGCGCCTGGCTGACGAAGCCGCAGCCATAGGCGAGCGCCCCGATCGGGAGATGCGCGTGGCCGGGATCGGCGAGGCGCCGGGCGGCGACCTCCAGCCGACGCTGCCAGAGCCAGTCGGAGATGTGCCGGCCCCGCTCGTGGAACAGCTGCTGCAGGTGCCGCAGCGATACCCCCATCGCCGCCGCCAGTTGCGGCGGATCGAGGGTCGGGTCGCCGAGATTCGCCTCGACGTAGGCCTTGGCCCGCTGCACGATCACGGTGCCCTGGAGCGGGCGCGGCGCCTCCCGCGCCATCCGCTCTGCGATGCTGGCGACGATGAGGTCGGCGCCGATCCGGGTCATGCGCTCGGCCGTGTCCGGGGTCATCTGCTCGTGCACGCGGACAAGGTCGTCGAAGAACGTGCGCACCAGCGAGGCCCCGGGCAGATCGCCCCCGATGGTCAGGCCCGCGAACAGGGGGGCCGACCCGAGCGCCCCCTCGAGCTGTTCGCGCGGCAGCTCGATGAACAGCGAACTCGTCGGGTCGGGATATTCGAGGCGGACGGGCTTGTTGCTGTCGATGACGGTGATGTCGCCCGGCTGCTGCACCACCGCCCGATCGTACTGGCTGCTGCGCGCCATCCCGGACAGCCGGATTACGACCGAGAGCTTGTCGTGCTTGTCGTGGCGACGGATCGTCTGCGGCGTCGTGTCGACGGCCTGGCCGTTGAAGCTCGAGCGCGTGATCAGCGTGCCGCCGATCGCGGCCCCCTCGATATGGGCGCGGAAAGTCCCGTCGCCGATCATCCGGCACTCGCTCGGCACGAAGCGCTCCCGAACGATCTCGAGGTAGGTCTGGAACTTCTTCCGGGATTTGAGGTCGTCGGTGGAGATCAGGGTTTTCATCGACGCGAGGACTATGGGCCGGGTATTCGCAAATCGGAATGAGCGATCGACTATCATCTTGTTGCGGCAACGACCAGTGCGCGACAGTTTCGAGAACGCGAATTGTTGGAATTTTTTCCTAATTTTATCCACTATAGATCGCGCATACTTGCGAAATTGATCTGAAAATCACGCATGGTGAGTTACGTGCGTAGTGAGTTAGTCAAGTCAGACCATGCAACGGCACGGACAATTGCAGATCGGGCGATCGTGGGAGCGGGGCGATGTGCGTCATCGTCGCAGGGGGGATTCCCCTCCGGTGCGCCGGCTCTCCTCCCCGGCATGCCGGGGAGGACGGATGCGGAGGGGGAGCCCTCGGCGGCGGTGCTCCGGCGCCCGGCGATCGACCGCATTCCTACGCGGCGGGCTCGAGGCGCGCGGCGTCCGGCACCGCGCTCATCGCGAGCCGCCCGCGGCCGCTCCGCGGCGTGGAGGGCCGCGTCCGCCTCCTCGACGAGGGCCTTCGGGCGGCGCCCGGACTCGCGCGCGATGGCGGCCCCGATGCTCACCCCGATGCGGGCCTGGGCCGCCCGCCGGGTACCGACGGGCTGCGCCGTCGCCTCGATGATCGAGCGGCCGAGCGAGCGCACCCGTGCCTCGTCGGCATCCGGCAGCAGGAGGACGTACTCGTCGCCCCCGATGCGGCAGGCGGTGTCGCCGGCGCCGATGTGCCGGCGCAGGAGGCCGGCGACGTGGACCAGGACCTCGTCTCCGGCGGCATGCCCGAAGCGGTCGTTGATCGCCTTGAAGCCGTCCAGGTCCAGGCACAGGACGGCGACCTGGGACGGTCCGTCCTCCGTCCCGATCTCCGACAGGTGCCGCGCGAGCGTGTCGCGCATGGAGGCCCGGTTGGGCAGGTTCGTCAGAGAATCGCGCCGCGAGAGGAGATAGTGGCTGCGCTGGTCGCGGATGGCGCCGACGAGGGTGGCGTGGGTGCGCCGCGTCAGGAGCCAGAAGGCGACGGTCACGCCGGGGAGGAGGAGGGCGAAGGGGGCTGGCCACGTCGGACGGGCCGATCGCGAGGCCGAGTTCCAGCGCCCCGGTGAGCATCGCGATGTTGAGCATCGCCAGGACCGGGAAAGCCGTGAAGAGCGCGGCGACGTAGCCGCAGAATCCGATCGTCATGACGATGGCGAGAATGGCCGTTCGATCGGATGCGGCCTGGCTCAGGACGAGGATGTCGATCGAGACGAGGGCGATCAACCCGATATTGACCGGTACGAACCGGACGGCCCGCACGCCGGCCGATGCGTGGCCCAGCCGTGCCGTCTGCCGGCGCAGTCTCCAGCGGGTGGCGAAGCGGCACGCCGCATCATGCCGTCGGCCCAGGATGCCGACGCATCGGCCCGTTGGAGCATCTCGAATCTTCGACGCCGGACCGGAGGTTCGGCGACGATCCGACAGCGGAACCGGAGGTCGTCCTCGACGACCGTCGGTCTCAGGCGTTCAGGAGCGCGAGCGCCGCCTCGTGCAGCCGCTTGTCGCCAGCGGCCACGATCCGCCCGCCCCTGGCGGCCGAGTTGCCCTCCCAGGTCGTGACGATGCCGCCGGCGCCCTCGATCACCGGGATCATCGCGACGATGTCGTAGGCCTTCAACTCGGCCTCGACCACGAGGTCGATATGGCCGGCCGCCAGCATCGCGTAGGCGTAGCAATCGGCGCCGTAGCGGGCGAGGCGGGTCGCCTTCTCGACCCGCTCGTAGGCGCGGCGGTCGGAGGTGCCCTCGCCGAACAGGCGCGGGTCGGTGGTGTGCAGGATCGCGTCCGCGAGATCGCCTTTCCGGCGGGTGCGCAGGCGGCGGGTGCCGTGCGGGCCCTGGTAATGGGCGGCCTCGCCGTCGCCGAAGAAGCGCTCGCCGGTGAAGGGCTGGTTCATCAGGCCGTAGCAGGGCACGCCGCCGCGGGTGAGCCCGATCAGGGTGCCCCAGATCGGCAGGCCGGCGATGAAGCCGCGGGTGCCGTCGATCGGGTCGAGCACCCAGACGTATTCCGCGTCCTCGCGCTCCGAGCCGAATTCCTCGCCGAGGATGCCGTGGTCGGGGAAGCTGCGCTTGATCAGCTGGCGCATCACCGCCTCGCCGGCCCGGTCGGCCTCGGTGACCGGGTCGAACGCGGCGGTCCCCGCGGCCTTGTCCTCGGTGGCGAAGGAGGCGCGGAAGAAGGGCAGGATGGCCTGGCCCGACTGGGTGGCGAGCTCGTCCACGAACCGCGCGAAATCCACCACGCTCATGCTGTCCCCGATTCCGGCTCGGCGGGCCCGCGGCCCGCTCCCGCCGGATCGAAAGGGCGGCGCGGCCCCGGCGTCAAGCCCCGGATGCAGGCCTCACGCCCCGGCGGGCGCCGGCGCCCGGGCGGGGCGGGGCTCGGCGGCGCGTTCCTGGGCAGGCTGCACTTGGTCGGTCTGCTCTTGGGCCGGTTGCTCTTGGGCCGGCCGCTCCTGGTCGGGCCGGTCCCCCGCGGGCCGGTCCTGGGCCGCGCCCGCTTCCGGCACGTCCCGCACCGCCTCCAGGCAGGCCTCGACGCCCTCGCGCAGCGAGACGGCGTAGTGGTCGGCGCCGAGGGAGGCCCGGGCGCCCGGATCGGTCAGCACCGCGTCGTCCGCCGGCCACAGCCCGACCAGCACCTGCGCCTCCGGCGCCCGCCGCCGCACCCGCTGGACCAGGTAGCGCAGATGGGCCGGCGTGCCGCTGATCTCGAGGTAGGAGATGCAGACCATCCGCGCGCCCGCGATGTCGAGCGCGGCGATCTCGGAGCGCGTGACGGCCTCGAACGGCACCACCCGGGTGCCGAAGCCGTGCTTGGCCAGGAGCTGGGCCAGCATCATCGAGGCCGCCTCGTCGAGGGGCCCGCGGCCGGCGACGCACAGGATCGCGCCCTCGCGCCGCCACGCCTCGGGCAGCTCGTCCGGGGCGGGGGCGTCGGGCACCGCGGGGGCGGCCTCGCACGGCGCCTCCTCGTCCTGGCGCCCCGACAGGAGGCGGCCGGCCAGGGTCTCGCGCTTCTCCGGCGCCGCGTCGTCGCGGTCGGCGAGGTCCTCGATCAGCTGGGCGATGCCGACGCGGATGCGGTCGAGCTGGCTCTCGGTGAGCACCCCGCGCCGGGCATCCGTCGCGGCGAGCTGGAGCCCCTTGAGCGCCACCTCGTCGTAGTAGGACGAGAGCGAGCACTGGGCGAGGATGGCCTCGGCCAGCTCCTGGGCCTCGTCCGGGTCGTCGGCGAGCATGCGCTGGTAGAAGTTCTCGACCGGGGTCAGCGCCGGCCGGTCGCCGAACAGCACGTCGAGGAATTCGAGCTTGTCGACGTGCCGGCCGAGCACCACGAGGCAGACGGTGAGCGGGGTCGAGAGCAGGAGCCCGACCGGTCCCCACAGCCAGGTCCAGAACAGGGCCGAGACCAGCACCGCGAAGGGCGACAGGCCGGTCGAGTGGCCGTAGACCAGCGGCTCGATGAACTGGCCGACGAGCGGCTCGAGCACCAGGAACAGGGCGGCGGTCGCCAGCACCATGTTCCAGCCCGGATCGACCGCGGCGGCGAGCGCCAGCGGCAGGAGCGCCGACAGGAAGGCGCCGATATAGGGCACGAAGCGCATCAGCGCCGAGAAGATGCCCCACAGGATCGGGTTCGGCACCCCGATCAGCCACAGGCCCGTGCCGATGACGAGGCCGAACCCGGCATTGAGCGCGAGCTGGACCAGGAAGAACCGGCTCAGGCGCAGCGCCGCGTCGTCCATCGCCACGGTGGTGCGGTGCAGGTCGCTCGAGCCGACGAGGCGGATCATCCGGTCGCGCAGGTCCTCGCGCTGCACCAGGATGAAGATCAGCACCACGAAGACGATGCCGAGGGTGGCGAGCGGCGAGATCACCGGCGCCAGCACCTTCTCGGCGAGCTCGACCGGGCCGGGCTCGCGGTCGCGCACCTCGACCAGCACCGGCTTGTCGGGATTCTGCACCGCGGGCGGCGGGGCGGGCTTGCCGGAGGCGGGCTTCGGCTCCGGAGGTTTCTCGGCCGGCTTCGGCTCGGGCGCGCCGGCCTGCTGGATCTGGTGGTTGATGCTGCGCAGGTACCCGGCGAGGTCGCCCAGCGGCCCGGCCTTCAGGTTCTCGGCCTTCTGGGCGATGGTGCGCTGGTAGCGCGGCAGGCCGGTCGAGAGGTCGGCGACCTGCATGCCGATCAGCCCGCCGAGGCCCGCCACCACGGCGAGCAGCAGCAGCACCGCGACGCCGACCGAGGGGATCCGGCCGAGCCGGATCTTGCGCAGGAGCGCCACCAGCGGGCCCATCACGAAGCTGAGCAGCACCGCGATGGCGATCGGGATCAGGATCTCGCGGCCGAAATACAGGGCCGCCACGATCACCGCCCCGATCACGAGCGGCGCCGCGAGGCCGTCGCCGGGGGTCTCCGCGGCCTGGACCCGGGCCGGCTTCGTCGGCAGGAGGCCCCTGCGATCGTCTCGCCCATCCGCCATGCGACGCATACTCCCGCACGCGGCGCCCATCGTCGCGCCACGCTTCCACCGGGGAGGAACGGGATCGGCGCAGAAACGATCCGCCGGTGACGCTGGGCCATCCTCGCGAAAACGTGTGCGGGCCTACTCGATCCGCACCGTCACGCTGTCGCTGGCGCCCGCGGCGTCGAGGACCGAGATGCGGGCGAAGCCGGCGCCGTCGGGCTGCCATTCGGCCTGGCGCCGGTCCGATCCGGTCACCGGCAGGCCGCCGACGAGCCAGGTCAGCGGCGGGGTGCCGCCGAGCGCCTTGAGGGCGAGGCCGGCGGGCGCGCCGCCCTCCGCCCCGAGGTCGATCCGGGCGCCGTCCGGCGGGTAGGCGATGCGCAGGCGGTCGGCCGGGCCGGCCTCGCCGCGCAGGCGGCGCAGGGGAGGGGGCAGGGCGCCCGTCGCCGCCACCAGGGCGTCGCGGGGACGCGGCACCGGCTCGGGATCCCGGCCGAGGCGGGCGAAGGCGTCGAACAGCAGGGGCGCGGCGGCGACCCGCCCGACGAGGCCCGGCACCCCGGCCCCGTCCGGCCGCCCGAGCCAGACCGCCACGGTGGTTCGCCGGTCGAACCCCACCGCCCAGGCGTCGCGGTAGCCGTAGGAGGTGCCGGTCTTGTAGGCGAGGCGGTTCGGCAGGGCGCTCTCCGGCGGGGGCGTGCCCCGCAGGGTATCGGCGACGTACCAGGCCGCCACCGGCTCGGCGATGCGCGGCAGGACCGCCTCCGCCGCCGGGGCGTCGAGGCGGCGGCGCAGGTCCGGCACCTCGCCGCCGCGGGCGAGCCCGGCATAGAGCCGGGCGAGGTCGGACAGCGTGATCCCGAGGCCCCCGAGCGCCACCGGCAGGCCCGGCGCGGCGTCCCGGGGCAGGGCGATGCCGGCGCCGGCCGCCCGCAGGCGGGCGATGAAGCGGGCCGGCCCCACCGCCTCCATCAGCGCCACCGCCGGCACGTTGAGGGAGAGCTGGAGCGCGCGCCGCGCCGTCACCGTGCCCTGGAAGGTGAGGTCGAAGTTCTCGGGCGCGTAGGACGCGCCGAAGCGAGACGGGCGGTCCTCGATCAGGGTCTCGGGATGGGCGACTCCGCTCTCGAACGCCATCGCGTAGACGAAGGGCTTGAGCGCCGAGCCCGGCGAGCGCACCGCCCGCGTCATGTCGACGGCGCCGGAGCGCGCGGCGTCGCGGTAGCCGGCGCTGCCGACCTGCGCCCGCACCTCGCCGGTGGCGTTGTCGACGACGAGAACCGCCGCCGACAGCCCGGGACCGAGCGCCGCCGCCCGCTCCGCCGCCAGGGGCTCGAGCCGGGCCTGCAGGCGGGCATCGAGGGCCAGGCGGTGGACGCGCCGGCCCGGCTCCTGAGCGACCGCCGCCTCGGCGGCGTGGGCGGCGAGCATCGGGAACGGCATGCGCGACCGCGGCACCGGCTCGGCCTTGGCGGATGCGGCGTCCGCCGCCGGCACGATCCCGGTCGCGGCCGCGATGTCGAGCACCCGGTCGCGGGCCCGGCGGGCGGCGTCCGGGAAGCGATCGGGCCGGCGCGCCTCCGGCGCCTGGGGCAGCGCCACCAGGAGCGCCGATTCGGCGAGCGTCAGGCGGGCCGGCTCGCGCCCGAAATAGGCGAGGCTCGCCGCCCTGAGGCCCTCGACCGGCCCGCCATAGGGGGCCAGCGCCAGGTAGAGCCGCAGCACCCCGGCCTTGCCGAGGCGCCGTTCCAGCGCGACCGCCCGGGCGATCTGGCGCAGCTTCGCCGTGAGCGAGCGCGCCCCCCGCGGCTCGACGAGGCGCGCCACCTGCATCGACAGGGTCGAGGCGCCCGACACGATCCGCCCGGCCGCGAGCCACTGCCCGGCGGCCCGCAGCAGCGCCAGCGGATCGACGCCCGGATGGGCGCGGAAGCGCCGGTCCTCGTAGGCCGTCAGCAGGGCGAGGAAGCGCGGATCGACCGCCGCCGGCTCGAGCGGCAGCCGCCAGCGGCCGTCCGCGGTCGCGAAGGGGCGCAGCAGGGTGCCGGCGCGGTCGAGGACGATCGGGGAGCGGGCCTCGGCCGCCGCGAGGTCGAGGGGCGGGAGCCGCGCGAGGGCGAGCCAGAGCCAGCCGGCAGCGACGAGGGCGGAGCCGATCAGGACCCGGGCGGCGAGGCGGCGCCGCGTGGCCGGCAACGTGCGCACTCTCGCCCTCCCGGCCGTTCCTCCCGCCGTCTCGGGCCGATCCTGTCACAGGTCGCGGGCCGGCGCGATGGGGGGCCGGGAGATGGCCAAGGCTGCTCGGCCCAAGGCTGCCTCGGCAAAGGCTGCTTCGGCTGCGGGGCGGCCCGTCACGCACGGGGCATGTCGGCGGGGTCGGACGGATCGCCGGCGTGTCGCTTGAGGACGCTTTGGTAGCTGTAGCGCTCGGCAGGATGGATGCTGAGGGACACCTCCGCCATGCCGTGGGGACTGAGGAAGTACTGGCGGCGGATGGCGAGCGCGTGGCTTCCCGGCTCGGCCTGCAGGGCGCAGGCGCAGGCGGCGGGCACCCCGACCGCGCGGATGCTCTGGCGGATCTCGACGATGCGCCGGCCGGACACCGCTTCCAGCAGCGTGCCGAAGATGCCCGAATGCGACGCGATGCGCTCGCGCAGCGGCTCGGCGTAATCCGCGTCGAGATAGACGTCGGTCCAGCAGATCGGCGGCGCCTCCGGGGTGTCGGGAATGCGCCGCAGGAACGACACGCGCAGCCAGCGCCGTCCCGGCTGGCAGTCGAGCGCCGCCGCGAGATCGGCATCGGCGACGATGTCGGCGACACCCTGGACGTGCCGCTCGGTCTCGGCGCCGAATTGCTGCACCGCCTCGATGGATTCGAGGTTCTGCGAGAAGCCCGAGGCCGGCGAGGCCGTCGCCGCCTCGACCCGGGTTCCCGCGCTCTTGCGGCGGCTGATGAGCCCTGAATTCTGCAACTCGCGCATCGCCGCGCGCACCGTCGACCGGCTGACCGCGAACTGGTCGGCGAGGTCGTGCTCGTTCGGCAGGAGCGAGCCCACGGGGTAGCGCCCATCCGCGATCGCCTCGGTGAGCAGGCGCGCGACGTATGCGTAACGGGTTTCCAAGGAGACGGGACCTCCACCTCGGCCGGCCGGCCTGCGGGAAGGAAGAGGGAACGGCCCGCGGCCCGTCAAGAGGGCTTGACAGCCATTATGTTCGAACATAGTTTTATGTACGAACATAAGGTCCGGGAGGAAGGGCCATGGCCGCCACCGTCATCGATTCGCTGCTGTTCCGGGATGCCTTCGGCACGCCGGCGATGCGCGAGGTCTTCTCAGACCAGTCCCTGATCCGGCGCTACATCGAGGCCGAGATCGCCCTGGCGCGGGCGGAAGCCGCCTGCGGCGTGATCCCGGCCGAGGCGGCGGAGGCGATCGCGCGCGACTGCTCCTTCGAGGCCCTCGACCTCGACCTCCTGCGCCGGGAGACCGACATTGTCGGCTACCCGATCCTGCCGCTCGTCCATCAGCTCGTGCGCCAATGCGGCGAGGCCGGCCGCTACGTCCACTGGGGCGCGACCACCCAGGACATCATGGACACCGCCAGCGTGCTCCAGATCCGGGCCGGCCTGGAGATCGTCGAGGCCGACCTCGCCGCCCTGCGGACGATCCTGGCCGACCTCTCGGCGCGCTACCGCGACACGCCGATGGCCGGGCGCACGCACCTGCAGCAGGCCCTGCCCGTCACCTTCGGCTACAAGACGTCGATCTGGCTCGCCATGATCGACCGCCACGCCGTGCGCCTCGAGGAGCTGAAGCCGCGCGTCCTCGTCGGCCAGTTCGCCGGGGCGGCGGGGACGCTCGCGTCGCTCGGCGCCGAGGGGCTGCACGTGCAGGAGGCGTTCTGCCTGGAGCTCGGCCTCGGCGCCCCGGCCTCGACCTGGCACGTCGCCCGCGACGGCTTCGCCGAGGTGGTCAACCTGCTCGCGCTCGTCACCGGGACGCTCGGCAAGATCGCCCTCGACATCATGCTCATGGCCTCGACCGAGTTCGCCGAGGTCGCCGAGCCGTTCGTCACCGGGCGCGGCGCCTCCTCGACCATGCCGCAGAAGCGCAACCCGATCTCCTCCGAGCTGATGCTCGCCGCCGCCAAGGGCGTGCGCCAGCAGGCCGGCCTGATGCTCGACGCGATGGTCCAGGATTTCGAGCGGGCGACCGGGCCCTGGCACGCCGAGTGGATGGCGATCCCCGAGAGCTTCGTGCTCACCGCCGGCGCCCTGCACCAGGCGAAGTTCGCCCTCGGCGGCCTGATCGTCGACGAGGCGCGGATGCGCGAGAACCTCGGGATCAGCCGCGGCCTGATCGTCGCCGAGGCGGTGATGATGGCGCTCGCGCCCCGGACCGGCCGGCAGCAGGCCCACGACCTCGTCTACGCCGCCTGCCGGGTCGTCGACGAACGGGGCGGGACGCTGGCCGAGGCCCTGATGGCCGTCCCCGAGGTGACGGCGCATCTCGACCGCGCGGCGATCGACCGCCTGACCGACCCGGCGAACTATCTCGGCTCGGCGCCCGAGATGGTCGACCGTGTGCTCTCCGGGGCGGCCCGCGGCCGCTGACGCCGGCATGTTCATTTATTGACCTAAGGTCAAAAACAAGTATCGTCCTGTTAAAGTCCAGGTGACGCTCAAGCGAACCGGCCGGAAATCAGCGCATGATTTCCGGGCGCCGCCTCGCCGTGACTTTCGTCGTCTCCGAACGCGCCGCACCGCCCGGGCTCCCGCCCGGCGGCAACGGGAGCGCGTGCCCTCTCAACGTCCCGACCTGAGGAAGCCATGTCCGACGCCACGCTCGATCCACGCGCGATTCCCCCGACACCATCCACCTCCGCCGCGAAGCCGAAGAAGAAGGCGCTCTGGCGCAATCTCGGCGTCCAGATCATCATCGCGATGGTGCTCGGCGCCGCCGTCGGCTTCCTGCTCCCGGGCGTCGCCGTCCAGCTCAAGATCCTCGGCGACATCTTCCTGCGCCTGATCAAGACCGCGGTGGCGCCGCTGGTCTTCCTGTGCGTCGTGATCGGCGTCACCTCGGCCGGCGACTTCAAGCGGGTCGGCAAGGTCGGCCTGATCGCGATGCTCTACTTCGAGATCGTCTCGACCATCGCGCTCGGTATCGGCATGCTCGCCGGCAACCTGCTCGGCGTCGGCGAGGGCATGGCGGCATCGACCCGGGCGAACCTGTCCCACGGCAAGGCGCCGACCGGCGCGACCGCGCCGCACTCCACCCTCGACTTCATCCTCAACGTCTTTCCCGACAACTTCATCGGCGCCTTCGCCAAGGGCGAGCTGCTCCAGGTGCTCGTCATCGCGCTGGTCTTCGGCGCCGCCCTGCTGCACCTCTCGCCCGAGAAGCGCCAGCCGATCGAGAACGGCCTCAACCGCATCTCCGACGCCTTCTTCGAGTTCATCCACCTGATCATGCTGGTGGCGCCGATCGGCACCTTCGGGGCGGTCGCCTTCGCGGTCGGCTCGAGCGGCACCAGCGTGCTCCTGTCGCTGATCTACCTGATCCTGAGCTTCTACGCCGTGGTGATCCTGTTCATCGTGGTGGTGCTCGGCGCGATCTCGGCCATGTTCAAGATCAACCTGTTCCAGTTCCTCGATTTCATCCGCGAGGAGATCTACATCGTGCTCGGCACCGCCTCGTCCGAGAGCGTGCTGCCGCGCCTCCTCGAGAAGCTGCCGACCTACGGCTGCTCGCGCCAGAGCGTCGGCCTCGTGCTGCCGACGGGCTACGCCTTCAACCTCGACGGCACCTCGATCTACATGTCGATGGGCATCGTCTTCCTGGCCAATGCCTACCACGTGCCGCTCGACGTCTGGCAGCAGCTCGGCATCCTCGGGATCATGCTCCTGACCTCGAAGGGCGCGGCGACCGTCTCGGGCGGCAGCTTCGTGGTCTTCGCCGCGACGGTGGCGGCGACCGGCGTCCTGCCGCTCGAGGGCCTGCCGATCCTGTTCGGCGTCTACCGCTTCATGTCGATCGCCGTCGCCACCACCAACGCCATCGGCAACAGCGTCGCCACCGTGGTGACGGCCAAGCTCGCCGGGGAGTTCGATCCCGCCATGGCGCAGGAGGCGATGGCCCGCCTGCGCGCCGAGCGCGCCGCCGCGGCCTGACGCCCCCGGGGAGCCCGCGGGGCTCCCCGCCCCTCCGACACCGCGACCGCCACGACCCATCGAAGGACCTGAGCCCATGACCGTCCAACCGGGCACCCGGATCGAGCACGACGCCTTCGGTCCCGTCGAGATCCCCGCCGACCGCTACTGGGGCGCGCAGACGCAGCGGGCGCTCGGCGTGTTCGAGATCGGCGACGAGCGCTTCCCGGCCTGCCTCGTCTGGACCTTCGGGCTTCAGAAGCTCGCGGCGGCCCGCGCCAACCGGCGCCTGGGCACGCTCGACCCCGCCCTCGCCGAGGCCATCGAGGCGGCGGCCCTGGAAATGTGGAAGGGCCGCTTCGACGGCCATTTCCCGCTGCCGATCTGGCAGACCGGCTCCGGCACCCAGACCAACATGAACGCCAACGAGGTCATCGCCAACCGCGCCAACGAGACCCTCGGCCAGCCGCTCGGCCAGCGCCGCCCGGTCCATCCCAACGACCACGTCAACCGGTCGCAATCCTCGAACGACAGCTTCCCGACCGTCATGCATCTGTGCGTCGGCATCGAGCTGCACGACCGCCTGCTGCCCGAGCTCCGGCTCCTGCGCGACACCCTCGCCGCCAAGGCGGCGGAGTTCGACGACGTCGTGAAGATCGGCCGCACCCACCTCATGGATGCCGTCCCGATGACGGTCGGGCAGGCCTTCGACGCCTTCGCGCGGCAGGTCGGCCTCGGGATCGAGCGGATCGAGGCCGCGTCCCCGCGCCTGTACCGGCTCGCGCAAGGGGGCACCGCCGTCGGCTCGGGCCTCAACGCGCCGGCCGGGTTCGACGAGGCCTTCTGCGAGGAGGTCGCGGCCCTGACCGGGCTTCCCTTCGTTCCCAATCCGAGCAAGTTCGAGGGCATGGGCGCCCACGACGCCCTCGTCGAGGTCTCGGGCGCGCTCAACGTGCTGGCGGTCTCGCTGATCAAGATCGCTAACGACATCCGCCTGCTCGGCTGCGGACCGCGCACCGGTCTCGGCGAACTGGTCTTTCCCGACGACGGCCTGTCGTCGTCGATCATGCCGGGCAAGCGCAACCCGACGATCGCCGAGGCGCTGCTGCAGGTCGCCTTCCAGGTCGTCGGCAACCACGGGGCGATCTCGGCGGCGGGCGCCTCCGGGATGTTCGAGCTGAACGTCGCCAAGCCGGTGATCGTCCACAACCTGCTCCAGTCGATCCGCCTGCTGGCGGACGGGTCGCGCGTCTTCGCGACGAAGTTGGTCCACGGCCTCGACGTCGACCGCGAGCGCCTCGCCGCGAACGTCGCCAACGCACTGCTGCTGGCGACGGCGCTCAATCCGGTGCTCGGCTACGACCGCGTCGCGACGATCACCAAGAAGGCGATGGCCGAGACCATCACCCCGCGCGCGGCGGCCATCGCGCTCGGCTACGTGACGGGCGAGGAGTACGACCGCGTCGTCGACCCGAAGGCGATGATCGCGCCGACGGCTGCCTGAGGCCGGCATCGTCAGCCGGCGCAGCGCCCGCGCGACGCCGATATTCGCCTCGCGAGGCAACCGGTCGAATTTCGCGTGATACCGGCACGCTCGTGCATCGGCCGGTCGATGCACGAGCGTTCGGCGCACCGGCACCTGTCGCCTTCCGCGCAAACCCATCGGCGAGACGGCGGCGTTCGCCGCACGGCCGTCGGACGGACGGGGCACGAAGCGCGTCGGTGACGTTCTGGCAGGCGACGATGGACGGGCGGCCGATCCGCGACCGGATCCTCCTCCCCCCGCTCGCCGGCGCCGGAACAGGGTGCCGGTGTCCGAAGAAGCGATCGGGCCACCGGACAGGCGCTCACGCCCCGGTCTGCGCGGGACGTTTTTCGACGGGGGTCTTTTCGGCGGGGATCTTTTCGGCGGGGGTCTTGCCGCCACCGCCCAGCAGGCGCGAGGCGACGCTCGCGACCGGGATCAGCACCCCGCCGACGAGGAGGCCGACGAGGCCCGACGCCACCGCCGTCACCAGCCACTCGACGACGCCCCGGACCGGGGGGACGCGCGCGCCCAGGCTCGCCGCAGCATCATGCGCCGCATGCGCCGGACCCGACAGGCCGTACTCCTCCAGCCCGTGCAGCAGGATGCCGCCGCCGACCCAGACCATCGCCGCCGTGCCGACGATCGCCAGGAGCTTGAGCAGGACCGGCATGCCCTTGACCACGCCACGGCCGATCCGGCGGATGAGGCCGCCGAAGGGCGGTCCCGCCCGGCTGCCGGCGAGCGCCATCCCGGCATCGTCGGCCTTCACGATCAGGGCCACGGCGCCGTAGACCGCCACGGTGATGCCGATGCCGACGATCGTCAGCACGGCCGCCTTCATCCACACGCTGCCCTCCGGCAGGGCGGCGAGCGTGATGGCCATGATCTCGGCCGACAGGATGAAGTCGGTCTTGACGGCGCCGGCGACGCGGCGCTCCTCCAGCGCCGTGTCGTGGCCCGCGTCGGCTTCCGAGCCCTCCTCGTCGGCATGCGCGCGGTGCGGGAAGACCGCCTCGTAGACCTTCTCGGCGCCCTCGTAGCAGAGATAGGCCCCGCCCAGCATCAGCAGCGGGGTGATCGCCCAAGGAGCGAAGGCGCCGAGCGCCAGGGCGCCGGGGAGCAGGAACAGCAGCTTGTTGCGCAGCGAGCCGAGCGCGATCTTGCCGACGATCGGCAATTCGCGCTCGGCCGCGAAGCCCACGACGTAGCGCGGCGTCACCGCCGCGTCGTCGATGACGACGCCGGCGGCCTTCGTGCCGGCGCGCGCTGCCTGCGCGGCGACGTCGTCGAGGGAGGCCGCCGCGCTCCTCACCAGGAAGGCGACGTCGTCCAGAAGAGCCAGCAACCCGACGCTCACGAAAATCCCCCCGGCCCGTCACGGCTGCGCTGGAAACGGGGCAGAAACGTTTTGGATCCCCGCCGCGTGTCCACCGGGCGGCGGCCCTACAGGAACGGCGCCGGGTCCTTCGGGTCGCGGGCCGGCTTCACGTCGCGCCGGTTCCACCAGCCGCCGCCGAGCGCCTGGAACAGGGCCGCGGTGTCGGCGTACTGGTTGGCCTGGGCCTGGGCCTGCGTCACCACGGCCTGCAGGTAGGACGACTGGGTGATGAGCAGCGAGGCGCTGCTGACCGCGCCGAGGCCGAACTGCTTGCGCACGAGCTCGACGCTCTGCCGGCTCGCCGAGACGGCGGCGTTGGCGGCCGCCACCGCGCGGCCGTCGGACTGGAGGGCGCGCAGGGCGTCCGCGACGTTCTGATAGGCGCCGATGACGGTGGCGCGGTACTGCGCCTGGGCCGCGGCCAGGGTCTCCTCCGCCGCCTGCTGGCGCCGGAACAGGGTGCCGCCGTCGAAGAGCGGCTGGGCCACCGCGCCGGCGATGGTCCACAGGCTCGCCGCCGGGTTGAGGAGCGCCGCGAAGTTGGTCGCGCTGGCGCCGATCGCGCCCGAGATGGTGAATTGCGGCAGGCGGTTCGCCACCGCGACGCCGACCTGGGCGCTGGCTGCATGCACCGCGGCCTCCGCCGCCTTCACGTCGGGGCGCTGCTCGATCAGCCGCGAGGGCAGGCTCACCGGCAGGGAACGGGGCAGGTGCAGCGAGGCGAGGGTGAAGGTCTGGCTCACCTCCTCGCTCGGGAAGCGGCCGGCGAGGGCGGTCAGCAGGTTGCGCTGCTGGGCGAGCGCCCGCTGCAGCGGCGGCAGCAATTGCTGCGACTGGGCGAGCAGCGCGGTCTGCTGCACCACGTCGGCGCCCGCGACCTGGCCGGCATTCGACTGCTTGGTGATCAGCGACAGCAGGTCGGTCTGGGCCTGGATCACCTTCTCGGTCGCGGCGATCTGGGCCCGCAGCGACGCTTCCTGGATCGCCGCCGCGACGACGTTGGAGGTGAGCGTCAGATAGGCCGCCTCGAGCTGCCAGCGCTGCCCCTCCTCCTGCGCCGCCTGCGATTCGAGCGCGCGACGGGTGCCGCCGAACACGTCCGGGGCGAAGCTCACCGTCACCTGCGGGGTGACGAGGCTGTAGAGCAGGTCGTTGTTGTTGAGGGGCGATTGCAGGTCGCCGCCCGGGGCCTTGTTGTAGGAGGCCTGGGAGTTGAAGCCGACCTGCGGGAACAGCGCGCCGCGCTGCGCCTCCGTGGTGGCCCGCGCCGCCCGCAGGCTGGCCTGGGCCGCGTCGAGGGTCGGGTTGCGGGCGAGCGCCTCCGCCACCAGGCTGTCGAGGGCGCGGGAGCGGAACAGCGTCCACCACTCGCCCGGCACGTCGCGCCCCTGGGCGAAGCGCTGACCGAGCGCGCCGTTCCGGCGGTCCTCGTCCGTCACCGCGGGGTTGCGCAGCCCCTCCCTGGTGTAGGAGGAGACGGGCGGCGGCGTCGCGCCCTGGAAGTCGGGCCCGACCATGCAGGCCGAGGCGGACGCGCTCGCGAGGGCGGCCGCCAGGATGCGGGCGGCCGTGCGCACCGCGGGGCGCGCCGCGGCCCGGGCCTCCCGCTCGCCCGATCCCCCGTCGTCCGAAGCCTCGCCGTCCCTGGCCTCGTCTTGCGCGCCCCCGGCATGCAGGGCCCGGCCGTCGGCCCGCCCCTCCGGGGAGCCCGGGGCGGGGGCGACGCCGCGCGGCACCGTGATCGCGGTCGAGAGGCGCAGGATGGCGCGCATGGGATCGGGCAGCTTCGCGTCGGCGGGGGAGGGGGCGGGTCCAGCCAGCATCTAGCTCACTCCGCCGCCTCGGACTGTCGCGCGGAAGCGACAGGCGCCCGGGCACGGTGGCGCGAGAACGCCGCGATGAGCACCGGGAGCACCACCAGGATCAGGATCGGGGCGAGCAGGATGCCGCCCACCACCACCAGCGCCAGGGGCTTCTGCACCTGCGAGCCGATGCCGGTCGAGATCGCCGCCGGCAGCAGGCCGACGCAGGCCGCCACGCAGGTCATCATCACCGGGCGCATCCGCACGTCGGCGGCGTGGTGGATCGCCCGGGCGCGGGCCCAGCCCTCGTCCATCAGCTGGTTGCAGTACGAGAGCAGGATCACGCCCTCCATGGTCGAGATGCCGAACAGCGCGATGAAGCCGATCGCCGCCGAGACCGAGAACGGCGTAGCCGTGAAGACGAGGGCGAAGATGCCGCCGATCAGCGCCATCGGGATCACGCTCAGGGTGAGCAGCGTGTCGGTGAGCGAGGCGAAGTTGACGTAGAGCAGCAGCGCGATCAGCCCGATCGTCAGCGGCACCACGAGCTTCAGCCGCGCGATCGCGCCCTGCAGGTTGCTGAACTCGCCGACCCATTCGAGGTGGTAGCCGGCCGGCAGATCGACCTGCTCCGAGACGCGCCTCTGCGCCTCGATCACCGCGCCGCCGAGGTCGCGCCCGCGCACGCTGAACTTGACCGGGATGTAGCGCTCCTGGTTCTCGCGGTAGATGAAGGCCGCGCCCGAGACGAGCTCGACGCGGGCGATCTCCGAGAGCGGCACCTGGACCACCCCGCCGCTCGGCGGCGTCACGCCGACCGTGATGTTGCGGATGGTCTCGAGCGAGCGGCGGTAGTCCGGCGCCAGCCGCACCCGCATCGGGAAGTGGCGGTCGCTGCCGTACTCGTAGAGGTCGCCGGCGGTCTGGCCGCCGATCGCCGCCGAGATCGTGGTGGCGATGTCGCCGGGCGCGAGCCCGTAGCGGGCGGCCCGGGCCCGGTCGATGTCGATGCGCACCGTCGGCTGGCCCAGCGACGTGAACACCGCGAGGTCGGTGACGCCCGGTACCGTGGCGAGCGCCGCCTTCACCTCGTTGGCGGTGCGGGTGATCTGCTCGAGGTCGGTGCCGTAGACCTTGACCGAGTTCTCGCCCTTCACGCCGGAGGCCGCCTCCTGGACGTTGTCCTGAATGTATTGCGAGAAGTTGAACTCGATGCCGGGCAATTCCTCGCGCAGGCGGCCCGAGATCTCCTCGATCAGCTTGTCCTTGGTGAGCCCCGGCCGCCACTGGTCGGCGGGCTTCAACGGCGCGAAGATCTCGACGTTGAAGAACCCGGTCGCGTCGGTGCCGTCGTCGGGACGGCCCTGGTGCGAGACGACCGTGGTCACCTCCGGGTAGGAGCCGATCAGCTTGCGCATCCGCTCGACGTAGGGGTTGCCGGCCTCCAGCGAGATCGAGGCCGGCATCGTGCCGCGGATGTAGAGGTTGCCCTCCTCCAGCGTCGGCAGGAACTCGAGGCCCAGCGTGCGCATCGCGACCCCGGTGCAGCCGAGCATCGCCACCGTCATCAGGATCGTCAGGATCCGGTTGTTGAGGGTGAAGCCCTGGAGCGGCCGGAACAGCGCCCGCAGGAGCTTGACCACGATGGTGTCGCGCTCCTCGACGTGGTTCGGCAGGATGAGCGCCGAGAGCGCCGGCGACACCGTGTAGGTGGCGAGCAGACCGCCGACGAGCGCGTAGGCATAGGTTTTCGCCATCGGCCCGAAGATGTGGCCCTCGACGCCGGTGAGCGTGAAGAGCGGCAGGAAGCCGACGATGATGATCGAGGCGGAGAAGAAGATCGCCCGGTTCACCTCGCGGGCGGCCGAGGCGATCAGCCCGATCTTGACCCCGCTGCCGCGATGGGTCGGCCCTTTGTGCTCGGCGAGGTGGCGGAAGATGTTCTCCACCATGATCACCGTCGCGTCGACGATGAGGCCGAAATCGATCGCGCCGAGCGACAGGAGGTTGGCCGATTCGCCCCGCGCCACCATGATGGCGATGGCAAATCCGAGCGCGAACGGGATCGTGGCGGCGACGATGATCGCGCTCTTGAGGCTGCCGAGGAACAGCCACTGCACCAGGAACACCAGCACCACGCCGAAGACGAGGTTGTGCATCACCGTGTGGGTGGTGGTGTGGATAAGCGCGCTGCGGTCGTAGAGCGGCACGACCTGCACGCCCGGCGGCAGGATGCCGGAGGAGTTGATCTTCTCGATCTCGGCCTCGACCCGCTGGATCGTCGGCAGGCTCTTGCCGCCGCGGCTCAAGAGCACGATGCCCTCGACGATGTCGCCGTTGTTCTCGTGGCCGACGATGCCGAGGCGCGGCGCGTTGCTGACCTGGACCTCGGCCACGTCCTTCACCAGCACCGGCACGCCGTTGACCTGCGTGATCATGGTGTTGCGGATGTCGTCCATGTCGCGGATCAGGCCGACGCCGCGCACCACCGCCGATTGCTCGCCGACATTGAGCGTCTGGCCGCCGACGTTGGTGCTCGAATTGTTGAGCGCCGAGACGAGCTGGACCAGGGTCAGCCCCTGCGCCTGGAGCTTGTGCAGGTCGACCGCGACCTCGAACTCCTTGGTCTTGCCGCCGAAGGCCGAGACGTCGACGACGCCGGGAATCGCCTTGAAGCGGCGCTGCAGCACCCAGTCCTGCAGGGTCTTCAGGTCGGTCGAGGAGAAGCCCGGCGGTCCCGTCACCTGGTAGCGCATGATCTCGCCGATCGGGCTCGTCGGCGAGATCTGCGGCTGGGCGTTGTTCGGCAGCGGCGGCAGCTGCGACAGCCGGTTGAGCACCCGCTGCAGCGCCTCCTGGTAGGTGAAGTCGTAGGTGAACTGGATCTTCACGTCGGAGAGGCCGAACAGCGAGATCGTCCGGGTCACCGTGGCATTGGGGATGCCGGCGAGCTGCACCTCGAGCGGGATGGTGATGTAGCGCTCGATCTCCTCGGCCGACTGGCCCGGATTCTGGGTGATGACGTCGACGAGCGGCGGCACCGGGTCCGGGTAGGCCTCGATGTTGAGCTGCATGAAGCTCGCGTAGCCGATCCCGAGCATCGCCAGGAACAGGAGCAGCACCAGCACCCGCTGGCGCAGGGCGAAGTCGATCAGGCGGTTCATGGGGCGGAGATCCTCAGGACGCCGACGATCAGGACGCTTTGTCGCCGGAGGCGGCCCGGTCGATGAACAGGCTGCCGCGGGTCACCACGCGCTCGCCGACCTTGAGGCCGTCGACGACCTGGACGAGGCCGCCGCCGGTGAGCCCGAGGGTGACGTTGCGCGACGCGATGGTGCCGTCCGGCCGCTCGATCCAGATCCGGGCGCGGGCGCCCTCGTAGACGATCGCCGAGGCCGGGATCGCCGGGGCGCTCTCGTCGCGGCCGGTCAGGATCGTGAAGGTCGCGAACATCTCGGGCCGCAGCAGGCCCTCGGCATTGTCGATCTCGGCCCGCACCGGCAGGCGGCGGGTCGCGGGATCGAGGGAGGCCGCCATGTAGTTGATGCGCGCCTTGAACACCCGGTCGGGGAAGCCGATCACGCTGGCCTCCAGCTCCTGGCCGAGCTTGATCCGCGGCACCTCGGTCTCGCGCACGTTGGCGACGAGCCACACCGTCGAGAGGTCGCCGATGACGAAGGCCGGGTCGCTGCCCGAGCCGAGATACTGGCCGAGGCCCACCTTGCGCTGCACGATGGTGCCGGCGATCGGCGCGCGGATCTCGGTCTCCGGGCTCATCGCCCCGCTGCGCGCGAAGGCGTCGATCTCCGCATCCGACTTGCCGAGGATGCGCAGGCGGTTGCGCACCGCCTGGAGCGAGGCCTCGGCCGAGCGCTGGTCGCTCTGCGCCGCGATCACGTCGTTCTGGGCCTGCTGCCAGTCCTTCAGCGCCACAGCCTTGGCCTGGAACAGCTCCTGGAGCCGGGCCGCCACGGTCTGGTTGAGCTTGAGCAGGGCCGAATTCTTGGCGAGCGCGTTCGAGGCCGCCTGGAAATCGTTGAGGGCCGAGACCATGTCGGCGGCCTCGAGGGTGAACAGTACCTGGTTGGCCTTCACCCGGTCGCCGGCCCGGACCATCACCTTGGTCACCCGGCCCGCATAGGGCGAGTAGACCGGCACGTTGTCGTCCTCGTTGACGCCGATCCGCCCCTCGGCGAAGCCTTCGGGCCGGAACTCGCGGGCCTGCACGGTCTCGATCCCGAAGCTCGCGAGCTGCTGCTTCGTCGGCCGGAAGACCGGCGGCGCGGCGGTCTCCGCGGTGTCCGGCGCCTGGCCCTCGACTCCCTGGCGCTGCGCCAGCAGCCCTTCCAGGCGCTCGCGCACGGGCGCCAGGGCCGGCACGGACCAGACCGCCAGGCCGGCGCCCGCCAGGAGCAGGATCGCGACGGTCCAGCCGAGGCCGCGCCGGCGCGCCCGCGTGGTCGGGGGCTCCGTGGTCAGAGGATTGTTGGTGTCCATCGCGCGCCGACCATTCGCCGGGACGGTTCGGCCGATCCTGGGACATCCTCGGGCGGGCCGCCCCCGGCGACGGGGCGTATCCGAGAAGTCCCGGGCCAGCCGACCGGCCCCTGTTTACGTGACCCGATACCGGAAGCCACCGGGTCTCCTGCCGTGTCCCTGCGTCAGTTCCATGACAGGGACCGACCGCGGGGCAGGATCCGGGCCGGGATGCCGCGCCTCGCGGTCGGCTTCCCGTGGTCGTCTCTTGGCGAGCAAACCGAACCCAAGTCAAGGACGCCCGCCGGTGCATCGGCCGGGCGCCGCGGCGGCGCGCCCGGTCCCGCCGCGACGGTCGATCCTCGGGCGATACGCCCATGGCGCGAAGGGCTTACGGAACGCGAAAACCGGTGTCCGGCGGCGCGGACTAGGCCGTCCGGCCGAGGCGGTCTCCCGGTCCGTTAGACCGTGCGGCCTCGGTCCGGCACCTTGACCCAGGGGAGGGTGCGACCAACCTTGCCCTGTCAGGCGCGGGCATCCCGCGCGCAAGAACCCCGATGAGCCGCATGTCCGTCCGCGAGCCGATTCTCCACAGCGTGCCGATCGCCGAGCTGCGCCCGACCCAGATGACGGTCGGCTACCGCGAGGTCGCGGCCAAGCGCAAGCGCTGGCGCGAGATCGCCGACGCGGACCGGGAGGCTTTCCTCGCCTCGCACATGATCCCGGTGCTGCTCGGGCCGAAGAAGCGGCGCTACCTCGTCGACCACCACCACCTCGCCCGCGCCCTCAAGGAGGAGGGGGTCGAGAACGTGCTCACGACGGTGGTGGCCGACCTGCACCACCTCGAGAAGGACGCCTTCTGGGTCGTGGCCGACCACCGCGCCTGGGTCCACCCCTACGATGCGGACGGCGTGCGCCGGGACGTCGCCGACCTGCCGAAGAGCATCGAGGACCTCGCGGACGATCCCTTCCGCAGCCTCGCCGGCGAGCTGCGCCGTTCCGGGGGCTTTGCCAAGGACACGACGCCGTTCAGCGAGTTCCTGTGGGCGGATTTCCTGCGCCGGCGCATCAAGCGCAAGGACGTGAAGGACGATTTCTCCGACGCCCTCGAGGAGGCGATGGCCCTCGCCCGCTCCAAGCACGCGGCGTACTTGCCGGGCTGGTGCGGGCCGCACGGGGATTGAGCGTGCCGCCTCGGGGCTCGGACGTGTTGCGAGCGCGCTCTCCGATCCCGCCGCCGCAGAGCTCGGTGGCGGATCGCGACCGATTCTCGTGCATTCAGCGTGCGGGCCGGCTGATCGGGGGCGGCGTTGACACGGCGTCCGACCCGGCCAAATCTCTCCCCATGTCGATCGAATTCGCCTATCGGTTTGAAGAGACGTCAACCTCGTCGAGGTTCCGCGACCTTGACGATGTCGTGCTGACGGCTGCCGTCGTCAGCGACGACGGAATTCCGGTCCCTGCCAGCACGGAAGGGACGATCGTCGCCGTCCATCTGCGTGCCTCGGGCGACAGCTACGTCGTGGAATTCGCGGAGCCGGAATGGACTCTCGCGACCCTCGGGCCTGATCGGATCCGTCTCGTTGAAAGCGCGAAGCGTTGACGCTGCCGCAGGTCCCGGCCGCCTGGTTGATCGACGGCCGCAAGATCTCGGCATATCTGATGAATACCGAGCATCCCCGTGGCGCCTCGAAGGCAAAGTATTTGATGGGCTTCGGCTTCACTCGGATGCTCCTGACATCCTGGCAGATGCAATCGTGATGCACGCGCTGTCGAATCGGCTCGGCATGAGAATCATGCCTTCGTGCGATCCTCCGCGCGTTGTCTTCGAGGGCACCGTGGTCGCGCCGGACGGTCGTGCGATGCCTTTGCGGACCGTGTGGGAAGCGCGGGTCTCGACCGGGATGCACTTCATCACTGCCGTCCCGCTGACGCGATAGCAGGCGCCGGGCGCCGCGCCTCCGAGGACGTCCGGCCCATCCTCCCATCAAGTTTATTTGCCGCAGCCCCTCCATCCGGCTTAAGTCTCTCCTGCGGCGCGACGGGGATCGGGCCGGAACGGGGGACCTCCGTGATGTTCGAGTCGCTCCTGAAGGGCATCGGCGCCGAGCCGGTCGACAACGAGACCCATTTCTACCGCTTCGACCCCAAGCCCGACATCACCGCCTACGAGCTCGCGCTCATCCTGCAGCGCTTCGGCGCCCTCACGGCCGGGGCGGCGCCGCTGCACGGCGTGATGCTGATGCCGTGGGAGACGCTGGACGACGCCTATGCGCGGCATTTCGAGCTGGCGCCGCACGGCATGTTCCAGGGCTGACCGCCGGGGCCGGCCGCAAGGACCGACGGCGCAAGGACCGGGGGCACAAGGCCGATCCGCGTCGCTGGGGCGGCACGGCAACGCTCGGTTTACCATTCCGTCCGATGGTCGGGGCTGGTGAACGAGGGTCTCTGCAAGCCATGATGTCCCGCGCGGAACGCTCGCATCTCGGCGACTGGTGGTGGACGGTCGACCGGGCGCTGCTCGCCGGCCTCGGCGTGCTGATGACGGCCGGGCTGGTCTTCCTGATGGCCGGCGGTCCCCCCGTGGCCGAGCGCCTCGGCCTGCCGACGTTCCACTTCCTGAACCGGCAGGTGATGTACCTGCTGCCGACGATCGCCCTGATCCTGGCGGTGTCGTTCCTGTCCCTGCGCCACATCCGGCGCATGGCGCTGGTCACCTACGGCCTCGGCATCGTGCTGTGCATCGCGGCGACCAAGTACGGGCCCGAGATCAAGGGCGCGCATCGCTGGATCCAGTTCGGCTCGATCGGCGTGCAGCCGTCCGAATTCGTCAAGCCCGCCTTCGTGATCCTGGCCGCCTGGGCCTTCGCCGAGGGCGCGCGCCGGCGCGACATGCCGGGCGGCACGCTCGCGGTGCTGCTCCTGCCGATGACCATCGTGCCGCTGATCCTGCAGCCGGATTTCGGCCAGACCATGCTGGTGACCATGGTGTGGTGCGCGATGGTGTTCGTCGCCGGCCTGCACTGGTTCTGGGTCGGCGGGCTCGGCGGCGCCGGCCTCGTCGGCGTCGCGGCGGCCTACGAGTTCCTGCCCCACGTGCGCGCCCGCATCACCCGCTTCATGGACAAGGATTCGGGCGACAACTTCCAGACCTTCTGGTCGCAGGAATCCTTCAGCTCCGGCGGCTGGCTCGGCACCGGCCCGGGCGAGGGCATCGCCAAGCGCCACCTGCCCGACGCCCATACCGACTTCATCTTCTCGGTGGCGGGCGAGGAATTCGGCGTCATCATCTGCATCGGCATCGTGCTGCTGTTCGCCTTCATCGTGATGCGCGGCCTGGTGCTGGCGCGGCGCAGCGACGACATCTTCTGCCGGCTGGCGATCACCGGGCTGACCGCCCTGTTCGGCCTCCAGGCCTGCATCAACATGGCGGTGAACGTGCGGCTGATGCCGGCCAAGGGCATGACCCTGCCGTTCATCTCCTACGGCGGCTCGTCGCTGATCTCGCTCGCCCTCGGGATGGGATTCCTCATCGCCATCACCCGGCGCCGGCCGCGCACGACGCTCCTCAACCGCGACGAGGGCCTGGCGCACTGACCCCGCGCCGTCCCCTCGGGGGCGAATCACCCCGAGGGGCGACTCGCCGGGAAGGGGTGACCTGGGCGCCCCGCCGTGACACACGGGGCCGCCGACCCTGACCGGAGACCGTCCATCCATGCCCCGTCCCGCCCCGGCCGCCCGATGACCGTCGCCCAACCCCTCGTGCTCCTCGCCGCGGGCGGCACCGGCGGCCACCTGTTCCCGGCCGAGGCCCTGGCTTTGCGCCTGCGCGAGCGCGGCATCCGGGTCGTGCTCGCCACCGACAGCCGGGTCGCGGCGCTCTCGGGCGAGTTCCCGGCCTCCGAGATCGTGGCCGTGCCCTCCGCCACCCCGTCGAGCGGGCGCTCTCCTTTACGCCGCGTCGCCGCCTTGGCGACCCTCGGGCGCGGCTTCGCGGCCGCCGTCGCGCAGGTGCGCCGCCTCAACCCGGCGGTCGTCGTCGGCTTCGGCGGCTACCCGACGGTGCCGCCGCTGCTCGCCGCCCAGATGCTGCGGGTGCCGACGCTCCTGCACGAGCAGAACGCCGTGATGGGCCGCGCCAACGCCTTCCTGGCCCGCGGCGCCAGCGTGATCGCCACCGGCTTTCCGGAGGTGCGGGGCGTGCCCGCCAAGGCGAAGGCCCGCCGCGTCCATACCGGCAACCCGGTCCGCCCGGCGGTGCTGGCGGCGGCCGCGATGCCCTATCCCGCCGTCGGTCCCGACGCGCCGCTCCAGCTCCTCGCCTTCGGCGGCAGCCAGGGCGCCCGGGTGATGAGCGACGTGGTGCCCGACGCGGTGGTGCGGCTGCCGGCGCCCTTGCGCGCCCGCCTCACCGTGATCCAGCAGGCGCGGGCCGAGGACCTCGCCCGGGTGCAGGCGCTCTACGAGGGCGCGGGCCTCGCCGCCTTCGCGGCGGCGCCGTTCTTCAAGGACCTGCCGGCCAAGATGGCGACCTCCCACCTCGTCGTCGCCCGCTCGGGCGCCTCGACGGTGGCGGAGCTCGCGGTGATCGGACGACCGTCGATCCTGGTGCCGCTCCCCGGTGCCCTCGACCAGGACCAGGCGGCCAACGCCGCGGTGCTGGGGGGAATCGGCGCCGCCTTTCCCAGACCACAAACGGACTTCACCCCTGAGCGGCTGGCCGCCGATCTCGGCGCGCTGCTCGGCGATCCCGACCGGCTCGCCAAGGCCGCCGCCGCCGCCAGGGGCGCCGGCCTGCCCGACGCTGCCGAGCGCCTCGCCTCCCTGGTGGTGGAGACCGCCATCGCGGCGGCCCGGTAGCGGCCGCCCACGGACCATGTCGGCCCGCCGACGGCCGCCGATCCAACAAGAAGACGTGAAGGACCCCGACTCCATGAAGCTGCCGAACCAGCTCGGACCCATCCACTTCATCGGCATCGGCGGCATCGGCATGTCCGGCATCGCCGAGGTGATGCACAATCTCGGCTACACGGTGCAGGGCTCGGATGCGTCCGACAACGCCAACGTGCGCCGCCTCGCCGAGAAGGGCATCCGCACCTTCGTGGGCCACCGGGCCGAGAACCTCGCCGACGCCGCCCTGGTGGTGGTCTCGACCGCGATCCGCCGCGACAACCCGGAGCTGGTCTCCGCCCGCGAGCGCCGCCTGCCGGTGGTGCGCCGGGCCGAGATGCTGGCCGAGCTGATGCGCTTCAAGTCCTGCGTCGCGGTGGCCGGCACCCACGGCAAGACCACCACCACCTCGCTCGTCGCCACCCTGCTCGATGCCGGCGAGCTCGATCCGACCGTCATCAACGGCGGCATCATCAACGCCTACGGCACCAACGCCCGCATGGGCGAGGGCGACTGGATGGTGGTCGAGGCCGACGAATCCGACGGCACCTTCCTGAAGCTGCCGGCCGACATCGCCATCGTCACCAACATCGACCCCGAGCACCTCGACCATTTCGGCTCGTTCGACGCGATCAAGGACGCCTTCCGGGCCTTCATCGACAACATCCCGTTCTACGGCTTCGCCGTGATGTGCATCGACCACCCGACGGTGCAGGACCTCGTCGGGCGCATCGAGGACCGGCGCATCATCACCTACGGCGAGAACCCGCAGGCCGACGTGCGCCTGATCGACGTCGACCTGAAGGGCGGCCAGAGCCGGTTCCGGGTGATGATCCGCGACCGCCGCCCCGGCTTCCGGATGGAGATGGAGGACCTCGTCCTGCCGATGCCGGGCAAGCACAACGCGCTCAACGCCACCGCGGCGCTGGCAGTGGCCCACGAGCTCGGCGTCTCGCCCGAGGCGATCCGCAAGGCGCTGGCGAATTTCGGCGGCGTCAAGCGCCGCTTCACCCGCACCGGCGAGTGGAACGGCGTCCAGATCTTCGACGATTACGGCCATCACCCGGTCGAGATCCGGGCGGTGCTGAAGGCCGCCCGCGCCTCCACCGACGGCCGCGTCGTCGCGGTGGTGCAGCCGCACCGCTACTCGCGCCTCGCCTCGCTGTTCGACGATTTCTGCACCTGCTTCAACGACGCCGACACGGTGATCGTCGCCCCCGTCTACGCCGCCGGCGAGGCGCCGATCGAGGGCATCGACCGCGACACCCTGGTGGCGGGCCTGACCTCCCGCGGCCACCGCAACGCCGTCGCGCTCGAGCGCACCGAGGATCTCGCCGGCATCGTCGGCGGCCTCGCGGGGCCGGGCGACTACGTGGTGTGCCTGGGCGCCGGCAACATCACCCAATGGGCCTACGCGCTGCCGGGCGAGCTCGCCTCGATCGGCGAGAAGGCGGCGTGAACTACCCTCACGGATCCGGGACGAGATCCTCGATCTCGACCCCGAGCGCCCGGGCGAGCCGCCGGTAGAGCTGGACGTCGCCGATGCTCTCGCCGCGCTCGACCGCGCTCACGTGCTCCTCCGGCAGGTCCGCCTGCCGGGCGAGCGCCGCCGCGCTCAAGCCCCGCCTGCCGCGCCAGAAGGCGAGGGGGGTCGGCGCGGCGCGCAAGGCATCGAGATCGTCTCCGTTCAGCAACTCCTCGTCGCCCGCCTGCAGGCGGGTGAGAGAAGCGGCGAGGACACGGGCATCCGCGGCCTCCTCGGCGAGGTCGTGCAGCCGCTCGAACTCGGCCTCCGGCAGGATCACGATCGCCTCGCCGGAGGGCGTCCTGGTGCGGACGATGGTCATGCCCGGAAACCTACTCGTAGACCGAGCCGCGCGGCCCGACATCGTGCACAATGATCGCTGCATCCTCGCTCGTGAAGAGGGCGCGCCAATCCCCGACCCGCAGCCGGTAGCCCGGGATCCCCTTCATCGCCCGGATGTTGTTGGCGAGCGAGGTCGGATCCCGGGCGACCTGATCGAGCTTGGCCCGGATCAGCGCCTCGGCGTCGGCCGGCATCCGGGCAAGCGCCCGTGCCGCCTTGCGGGTGTAGACGACGGTCCTGGCCAATCGCGCCAACCTCCGAACGCGCCCGACTCGACTGTCCTTGCGTCAACTCTAGAGCGCTCCGCCCCCGCGCGTCGAGCCGGAACCGAACCATGACCTCCGCCGCCATCCTCGCCGCTCTGGCGCCCGCGTCCTTGCGCGGCCGCCTCCTGCCCGACCATCCGCTCGCCGACCTGACCTGGTTCCGGGTCGGGGGGCCGGCCGACGTGCTGTTCACGCCCGCCGACGAGGAGGACCTCGCCGCGGCGCTGGCCGTGCTGCCGCCCGAGGTGCCGGTGACGGTGATCGGGCTCGGCTCGAACCTGATCGTGCGCGACGGCGGCGTGCCGGGTCTCGTCATCCGCCTCGGCGGCAAGGCCTTCGGCTCGGTCGCGATCGAGGGCGAGACGATCCGGGCCGGCACCGCGGTGCCGGACATGAAGCTCGCCCGCGCCGCGGCGGAAGCCGGGCTCGACGGCCTCGCCTTCTATCGCGGCATCCCGGGCTCGGTCGGCGGCGCGCTGCGGATGAATGCCGGGGCGCATGGCGGCGAGACCACCGACGTCCTGGTCGAGGCCCGGGCGGTCGACCGGGCGGGCGCCCTGCACGTCCTCTCGCATGCCGAGATGGGATTCGCCTACCGCCACTGCGCGGCGCCGGCCGACCTGATCTTCACCCAGGCGACCTATCGCGGGAGGCCCGGCGACCGGGCCGCGATCGAGGCCGAGATGGACCGGGTCACCGCGGCCCGCGAGGCGGCGCAGCCGATCCGCGAGCGCACCGGCGGCTCGACCTTCAAGAACCCGCCCGGGGGCAAGGCCTGGCAGCTCGTCGACGCCGCCGGCTGCCGCGGGCTGACCCGCGGCGGCGCGCAAGTGTCGGAGATGCACTGCAACTTCCTGATCAACCGCGGCGGCGCGTCCGCCGCCGACATCGAGGGCCTGGGCGAGGAGGTGCGGGCGCGGGTGCGCGAGACCTCCGGCATCGACCTGCACTGGGAGATCAAGCGGATCGGCGTGCCCGCCCGCTGATTCGCGAATCGGCCCGCGGCGCAGGCGTCGCGGCCGGGACGGTAACCATCCGGGCCGCCCCGGCCGGACGCGATCGCGGGTGCGCCCCGCCGCGCGCAGGACCCCGCCGGGGGCGGGGGCGGCCCGCCCGGACCGGGATGTAAGTTCTTGATGCGCCGTCACTTCCCGGCGGCGGCCCGGCCGCCCGGCGGGGCGGGCCCGGTCTCCCGCCGGGGCGTGGCGCTCCGGCGACGCGCCGCCGCGCGGGGCGTGCGAACCCCGTGCCCGGGCCGAAAACTTTACCGGATATTTACCAGCGAGTTCGAGAGTTGGCGTTAACGGCGCATCAAGCACTTGGATGCCGGGGGTGAGCCGTGCCGACCTCTCGTGACGACGAACGCCGGTCCTCCGCGACCGGTGCGCTCGTGGTCCGGCATGCGGCACGCGAGGCCCCGGACGACCGAGACCAAGCCTTGACGCGCCGGAGATCGCAGCCCGTGCCGGGTATCGTTTTCGGTGAACTCGTCCGATGGATGGTGGTGGACGCTTCCCTGAGCCGCTGACCGTCGCCGGCTATGCCGGCGAGGAGGCCGGCACGCCCGCTCCCCAGCCGGGGATGGCGCCGGCCTGGAGCGGCCCCTCGTCGCGCGAGGCGCGGCCGGGAGAATCGCGGCTCGGCGAGTCCCTCGCGGCCCGCGTCCTGCCGCGGTTCCTGCGTCGGCGCCGCGCCTCGGTGGCGGTGCCGATCGAGCGGCGGATGCCGCGCCATCTCGGGATGGGCCTGGCCTTCGGGTTCTTCGGCCTCGTCGCCGCCGCCGGCTTCGTGTCGGGTGGCGGCTACGCCGAGATCTCGGCCCGCTACGGCACGCCCCTCGACATGGCCGCCCGGGCGCTGGGCTTCGGCCTCGACAAGGTCACGATCTCGGGGCTGGTGCAGCTGCGCTCGGCCGAGATCCTGCAGGCCGCCGGCATCGACCAGCGCAACTCGCTGCCCTTCCTCAGCGTGGTCGACGTGCGCGACCGCCTCTCCTCCGTGCCGCTGATCGGCGGGGTCTCGGTGCGCAAGATCTATCCGCGCGAGCTCCTGATCACGCTCACCGAGCGCGAGCCGAGCGCCCTGTGGCAGCGCAACGGCGAGATCGCCGTGATCGCCGCCGACGGCACGGTGATCGACCAGATGCGCGACGGCCGCTTCGCCGACCTGCCGCTGGTGGTGGGCGAGGAGGCGAACCTGCGCACCAAGGACTACCTCGCGCTCCTCGACGCGGCGGGTCCGCTCAAGGACCGCATCCGGGCCGGCACCCTGGTGTCGGGCCGGCGCTGGACCCTCAAGCTCGACGGGATCGACGTGCGCCTGCCCGAGACCGGCGCCCGCGAGGCGGTCGCCCGGCTCGTCAAGCTCGAGGCCGAGTCGAGCCTGCTCGAGAAGGACATCATCGCGGTCGACCTGCGGCTGCCCGACCGGGTGGTGGTGCGGCTGACCGAGGAGGGCGCGGCGGCGCGCCTGGAGGCCCAGAAGAAGAAGCAGAAACCGAAGGGAACCGAGACATGACCCGCGCGCGAGACGTGACGCCCGCCGGTCGGGTCGGTTCCCCCAGTCCCTCCATCTCCGTTTCCTCCTCCCCGGTGAGCGTCGCGTCATGAGTCTCCTCCAGCACGGTCTCACGCCGCGCTTAAAGCCGCTCTCGGCGCGCCGCAGCGCGACCCTGTCGGTGCTCGACATCGGCACCAGCAAGATCGTCTGCCTCGTCGCCGAGCTGCAGCCGGTCGAGACGCTGGCCACCTTGCGCGGCCGCACCCACCTCGCCCGCATCATCGGCATCGGCCACCAGCGCTCGCTCGGCCTGAAGGGCGGCGCCGTGGTCGACCTCGAGGCGGCCGAGACCTCGATCCGCCAGGCGGTGCACGCCGCCGAGCGCATGGCCCGGGTCGAGGTGCAGTCGGTGATCGTCAGCCTGTCGGGCGGGCGGCTCGGCTCGCAGCACTTCGACGCCAAGGTCCCGGTGCGCACCGGCGCCGTCACCGGCGCGGACGTGCAGCGGGTGCTGGAAGCCGCCAGCACCCACAGCATCAGCCCGGGGCGCGCCGTGCTGCACGCCCTGCCGACCGGCTACTCCCTCGACCAGCAGAGCGCGGTGGTCGATCCGTCGGGCATGCTCGGCGAGCGCCTCGGCGTCGACCTGCACGTCGTGACCGCCGAGATCGCCGCCGCCCGCAACCTGATGCTGGCGGTCGAGAACACCCACCTGCGGGTCGAGGCGGTGATCGCGACCCCGTACGCCTCGGGCCTCTCGGCGCTCGTCGACGACGAGGCCGAGATGGGTGTGGCCGTCGTCGACATGGGCGGCGGCACGACGAGCGTCGGGGTGTTCTCCGGCGGCCACCTCGTCCATTGCGACGCGCTCGCGGTCGGCGGCCACCACGTCACCATGGACATCGCCCGCGGCCTCTCGACCCGGGTGGCGGCGGCCGAGCGGCTCAAGACCCTCTACGGCGCCGCCATGGCGACGGCGTCGGACGAGCGCGACATGATCGCGGTCCACGGCGTCGACGAGGACGAGCGCGACCTGCCGCACCACATCCCGAAATCGCACCTCGTGCGGATCATCCGCCCGCGGGTCGAGGAGGTGCTGGAGCTGGTGCGCGACCGCCTGCGCAACGCGGGCTTCGCCGCCCAGGCCGGGCGCCGGGTGGTGCTCACCGGCGGCGCCAGCCAGCTCGTCGGGCTGCCGGAGGTCGCCCGCCGCATCCTCCAGGGCCAGGTCCGGATCGGCCGGCCCCTCGGCATCAAGGGGCTGCCCGAGGCCGCCAAGGGCCCGGCCTTCTCGGCCGCGGTCGGCCTCCTGGTCTACCCCCAGGTCTCGCATGTCGAGCATTTCGAGCCCCGCGGCCAGGCCGGCCACGCGGGTCTCGGATCGGACACCTACCTCTCCAAGGTCGGACGCTGGATCCGGGAGAGCTTCTAACGGGATCGCCTCCCGGCGCGGGCCCCGGAAACGGGCCGCGGCGGCGGGGCGGGACGGCAAACGGCGCCGTCACGGCGCCACCAGAAACGTAACGATCATCAGAGGCTCGCGCATCATGGCCATCTCCCTGCAAGCTCCGGACATCCGCGAACTGAAGCCCCGCATCACCGTGTTCGGCGTCGGCGGCGCCGGCGGCAACGCCGTCAACAACATGATCGAGTCGGGGCTCCTCGGCTGCGAGTTCGTGGTCGCCAACACCGACGCCCAGGCGCTGACCTCCTCGAAGGCCGAGCGCGTGATCCAGATGGGCATCGGGGTGACGCAGGGGCTCGGCGCCGGCTCGCAGCCCGACGTCGGCCGCGCCGCCGCCGAGGAGGTGATCGACGAGATCCGCGACCAGCTCTCGGGCGCCCACATGTGCTTCATCACCGCCGGCATGGGCGGCGGCACCGGCACCGGCGCCGCCCCGGTCATCGCCCGCACCGCCCGCGACATGGGCATCCTGACGGTCGGCGTGGTGACGAAGCCGTTCCAGTTCGAGGGCGTGCGCCGCATGCGCACCGCCGAGTCGGGCATCAACGAGCTGCAGCAGGCCGTCGACACCCTGATCGTGATCCCGAACCAGAACCTGTTCCGGGTCGCCAACGAGAAGACCACCTTCGCCGACGCCTTCGCGATGGCCGACCAGGTGCTCTACTCGGGCGTCGCCTGCATCACCGACTTGATGGTGAAGGAGGGTCTCATCAACCTCGACTTCGCCGACGTGCGGGCGATCATGCGCGGCATGGGCAAGGCGATGATGGGCACCGGCGAGGCGTCGGGCGAGAAGCGCGCCAACCGCGCCGCGGAGGCCGCGATCGCCAACCCGCTCCTCGACGACGTCTCGATGAAGGGCGCCCGCGGCCTGCTGATCTCGATCACCGGCGGCAACGACCTGACCCTCTACGAGCTCGACGAGGCCGCCACCCGCATCCGCGAGGAGGTCGATTCCGACGCCAACATCATCCTGGGCGCGACCTTCGACGAGAGCCTCGACGGCATCATCCGGGTCTCGGTGGTCGCCACCGGCATCGAGCCGGCGCTGATCAACGCCAACGCGATCGGCTCACCGGAGATCGCCCAGACCGAGCAGCGCATCGCCGAGGTCGCCGAACGCCTGCGCGCCGAGGCCCGGGCCCGGGCCGCCGCCCCGTCGGCGCCCGCCGCCTCCTTTCGTCCCACCGAGGCCCCGGTAGCGCGGGCCCCGGCGCCGGAGCCGGTGGCGCATGCCCCGATGCACGCCCCGATGCATCCCCAGGCCTCGGCGCCCGAGCCCGTCCGGATGGAGCTGCCCCCCGTCCACCAGGCCGCCGGCCTGATGCGCGACGAGGTGCAGATCACCCCGGCCCAGCCGCGCACAGCGCCCGTCTACGAGCCGGCCCCGGCCCCGGCGCCCGAGGCGCAGATGCCGATGGCCTCCGGCCCGTTCATCCCGCCGTCCCCGGCGGTGGTGCGCGCGCCGCGCATGCCCCGGGTCCAGGACCTGCCGATGCCGGCCCAGAACCAGATCCGGGCCAGCCGCGGCGAGGAGCCGGTGCAGCAGGTGACCCCCGACGCCAAGCGCACCTCGCTGCTGCGCCGCCTCGCCACCGTCGGCTTCGGCGGCCGGCGCGAGGACGAGGCCGGCCACCCGGCGCAGGCGCCCGCTCCCGCGGCGCACGCCCCGCAGCCGGCGCCCCGGCCGATGCCTCAGGCTCCCCTGCAGCAGGCCCACCTGCATCAGGCGCCGCAGCATCAGCCGATGCAGCAGGCCCCGGCCCCGCGCCAGGCCGCGCCGCAGGCCTACGCCCCGCAGGGCTACGCGCCGCAGCAGCCCCAGGGCTACCGTCCGGCGCAGGGCAACCTCGACCCGCAGGGCCGCGCGGTGCCGGCCGGCAACCGCATGATGGACGACGACCAGCTCGAGATCCCGGCCTTCCTGCGTCGCCAAGCGAATTGAGGAAGGCGAACTGAGGATCCCGGCCCGGCGGGGCCTCGCCCGAAAGGCGAAGTCCCCCGGGGCTTGTGCCCCGCCACGATCTCGTCACGGCGGCGCCCGGTGCCGCCCAAAAGACACACCCCGAGGCCGCCCGGCCTCGGGGTTTATGCATTCTTCAAGCTTTTGATGCAGAACGCTTTTTTGCGGCCCGACGTGGGCCGCCGGACTGTTACAGAGCGTAAGAATCCGTGATTTGGCCGTGCTTGAGAGCGCGACTATAGCTGTCCTACGCACAAGGGCGAAGGCCGCGCCACCCGCCGGCACCGACACCCACAGGGGCTTCAAGCAACGGACGGATCGCCTCGAAACGTGGGCCCGGGAACGGGACACGATGGTGAGTCGCGGCCGAGGGCTGAGGTAATGAGAACAAGTCAGCAGACGACCCTACGCTCGGCGGCGGGCCTTTCCGGCATCGGCGTCCATTCCGGCAACCCCGTCTCGATCACTCTCCATCCCGCGGAGGCGAATCACGGCATCGCCTTCCTGCGCACCGGCCTCGCGAATGGCCGCGACCGCCTGATCCAGGCCCACCACGCCCAGGTCAGCGCCACCGAGCTCTGCACCGTCATCGGCAGCCGCGAGACCGGCGCCGTCGCCACCATCGAGCACCTGATGTCGGCCCTGTACGGCCTCGGCATCGACAACTGCCTCGTCGAGATCGACGGTCCCGAGATGCCGATCCTCGACGGCAGCGCCGGTCCCTTCGTGACGGCGATCGAGGCGGTCGGCACCACCTCCTGCGGCACGCCCCGCCGCTTCATCAAGGTGCTGAAGACCGTCCGCACCGAGAAGGGCCGCGCCTATTCCGAGCTGCGTCCGTTCGAGCGCGGCTTCCACCTCGACGTCGAGATCGACTTCGAGAGCCCGGTGATCGGCCGCAGCCGCAAGGCGCTGACCCTCACCCCCGCCGCCTATCGCCGCGAGATCGCCCGCGCCCGCACCTTCGGGATGATGCGCGACGTCGAGCGCTACTGGAAGGCCGGCTTCGCGCTCGGCGCCTCGCTCGAGAACACCGTCGCTGTCGGCGACGGCGGCGTCGTCAACCCGGAAGGCCTGCGCTACCCGGACGAGTTCGTCCGCCACAAGCTCCTCGACGCCGTCGGCGACCTGGCGCTCGCCGGCCTGCCGATCCTCGGCGCCTACCAGTCCTTCTGCGGCGGCCACGGCCTCAACGTCGCGGTGCTCACCGCGCTCTTCGCCGACCGGTCGAACTACGCCATCGTCGAGGGCGCCGCCGCCCGCCGCGAGCCGGTCTTCGCCGAGTTCGGCGTCGGCCTCGGTGCCGCGGTCTACGCGCCCGAACTCTAGGAATACGGTGCCGCGGGCTGTTGCAACGAGGCAACGGCCGGCCGCTTTCGCCGCGAAGCGGCGGAACCTTCGCCTCTTCGCGCCGCTTTGGCGCCCTATTCGCCCCGCAGGGTTAAGAGGTTCCTGACCGATGGCCGCCCGCTCTCCGGGCAGTGTGGCCGTCACGGGCTTGGCGCGCCGCGCCGGCCTGCGCTAAGGGGCTCGTGGATCAGCGGCACGACAAGCCGCCTGCTTGGGGAAGAACCCGAATGCCGTTCGCCCACCCGCTTCGCGACGCGAAGGTAACCGTCCTGCGGACCGCGCTGCTCGCGGCATGCGGCCTGGGGCTCGCCGGCTGCGACGCGATCGATTCCATCAATCCGTTCGCGAACGAGAAGTACAAGACCGAGGTCGTCGCCGACGTCCCGGCCGACAAGCTCTACAGCCAGGGCCTCGGCAAGCTCGAGGATCGCGACTACGAGGGCGCGACGAAGAAGTTCGAGGACCTCGACAAGCAGTACGCCTATTCCGACTGGTCGCGGAAGGCGGTGCTGATGACCGCCTACTCGAACTACGAGGGCGGCCGCTACGAGGACGCGATCACCGCCTCGAAGCGCTACCTGCAGCGCCATCCCGGCTCGAAGGACGCGGCCTACGCCCAGTACCTGCTGGCGATGTCGCACTACAAGCAGATCCCGGACGTGACCCGCGACCAGGACCGCTCCGAGAAGGCCCTCGTGGCGCTGACCGAGCTGGTGCAGAAGTACCCGACCTCGGAATACGCCGCCGACGCCAAGGCCAAGATCCAGATCACCCGCGACCAGCTCGCCGGCAAGGAGATGGAGATCGGCCGCTACTACCTCGAGCGGCGCAACTTCCCGGCGGCGATCAACCGCTTCCGCGACGTGGTGAGCAAGTACCAGACCACCCGTCACGTCGAGGAGGCGCTGGAGCGCCTCGCCGAGGCCTACATGGCGCTCGGCATCACCGGCGAGGCGCAGACCGCCGCGGCGGTGCTCGGCCACAACTTCCCCGACTCGCCCTGGTACAAGGACGCCTTCAACCTGCTCCAGAGCGGCGGCCTGCAGCCGCGCGAGGAGAAGGCGTCCTGGATCAGCAAGGCGTTCCGCGGCGTGATCGGGATGGACACCCGCACCGCCGAGGCGCAGTAAGAGCCTCGCGGCGTCCCACCGGACATGCGGCCGTGGCGCGCACTCGCGCCGCGGCCCGTTCGGCTGTAGATACCCGCCCGATCTCCTCCTCCACGTCCCGGCAAGGGTGGCATGCTGGTTCAGCTCGCGATCCGCGACATCGTCCTGATCGACAAGCTCGAGCTGAACTTTCGCGAAGGCCTGAGCGTCCTGACCGGGGAGACCGGCGCCGGCAAGTCGATCCTCCTCGACGCCTTCACGCTGGCGCTCGGCGGCCGCGGCGACGGGCGGCTGGTGCGCCAGGGCGAGGCGCAAGGGCAGGTCACGGCGGTGTTCGACGTGCCCGCCGACCACCCGGCCCGGGCGCTCGCGGCGGCGTCCGACATCGACACCGAGGGCGACCTGATCCTGCGCCGCATCCAGGTCGCGGACGGGCGCACCCGGGCCTTCGTCAACGACCAGCCGGTCGGCGTGCAGGTCCTGCGCGCCATCGGGGCGGCGCTGGTCGAGATCCACGGCCAGCACGACGACCGTGCCCTCTCCGATTCGACGACCCACCGGGCGATCCTCGACGCCTTCGGGGGCCTGAGCGCGCGCCAGGCCGCGGTGGCGGAAGCGGCGCGCCGGGTGCGCCAGGCCCGCACCGCCCTCGCCGAGCACCGCGCCCGGGTCGAGGCCGCCCGCAAGGAGGTCGACTTCCTGCGCCACGCCGTCGAGGAACTCGCCGCCCTCGATCCGAAGCCCGGCGAGGAGACCGAGCTCGCCGAGCGCCGCACCGCGATGCAGCAGGGCGAGAAGGTCGCCCGCGAGCTCAACGAGGCCCTCGATGCCGTCGCCGGCCAGGGCTCGCCCACCGCCCATCTCTCGGCGGCCCTGCGCAAGCTGGAGCGCCGCGCCGCCCAGGCCCCGGGGCTGGTCGAGCCGAGCATCAACGCCCTCGACAACGCCCTCGTCGCCCTCGACGAGGCCCGCACCAGCCTGGAGGATGCGCTCCAGGCGGCGGAATTCGACCCGCGCGAGCTGGAGCGGGTCGAGGAGCGCCTGTTCGGCCTGCGCGCCGCCGGACGAAAGTACAACGTCGCGGTCGACGATCTCGCGGCACTCCGCCAGCGCTACGAGGGCGACGTCGCGGTGATCGATGCCGGCGAGGAGGCGCTCGGCCGCCTCGATGCCGCCCTCGCCACCGCCGACGCGGCCTATCTCGACAAGGCGGAGGCGCTGAGCAAGGGCCGGCGCAAGGCGGCCGCGTCCCTCGACAAGGCGGTGCAGGCCGAGTTGCCGCCGCTGAAGCTCGAGCGCGCCCGCTTCATCACCGAGATTGCCACCGATCCGGAGGCCCGCGACCCGGCGGGCCTCGACCGGGTCGAGTTCTGGGCCCAGACCAACCCGGGCACCCGGCCCGGCCCGATGATGAAGGTCGCCTCGGGCGGCGAGCTGTCGCGGTTCATGCTCGCCCTGAAGGTGGTGCTGGCCGACAAGGGCTCGGCCCCGACGCTGATCTTCGACGAGATCGACACCGGCGTCGGCGGCGCGGTGGCGGACGCGATCGGCGCCCGCCTCGCCCGGCTCTCGGCCCGGGTCCAGACCGTCGCCGTCACTCACGCGCCGCAGGTCGCGGCCCGCGCCTCGACCCATTTCCTGATCGCCAAGGAGGCGGTGAAGGGCTCGGACCGGGTCGCCACGCGGGTGAAGCCGCTGGCCGCGATGCCGCGCCAGGAGGAGATCGCCCGGATGCTCGCGGGCGCGACGGTGACCGAGGAGGCCCGCGCCGCTGCGGCCCGGCTGCTGCAGGGTGCCGAAGCGTGACCGTTACGCCGTCGGGCGTAGCGGCCCTCGACAGGCGTTGCTTTATGGTTAAGCTCTAAGAACGATTCGCCGGGCGGCCACGACCGAGCCCGGTATGGTGAACGAAGAGGAAATGTTAACTCTTTCTTTACCATATGCCGTGAGACTGCTCGTCTCGGCACGGGTCAGCCTTCCCTCGGACCCGCGCGATGTCACGGGGCCAGTGGTCCGATGAAGCAGGACGTGAGTTCGTTTCGGGAAGCCGTTCAGGATCCGGCACTGCCGGCGCTCTGCGTCGAGGCGCAGCACCGGCTCGGGCGCACGTTGCGGTCGCTCTACGAGCGCACCGTGGACGGCCAGCCCATCCCCCTCGATCAGGTCGATCTGCTGCTGCGCCTGCGCCATCGCGAGCGCGAATTGCAGCGCCAGCGCTGACCCGGCGGGACCCGCTTCACCGATGACGCGCAGCGCTCCGCCGGGCGGCGGAGCGGATCGGCGGCCGCGGGGCGTGCCGCCAGGGCCGATCCCGCGGGCGGGACCGGCAGGGACGGGCGGTCCTCAGCGCCGCCGGCGGTCGCGCACACGCACCGGAACGAGGGCCGGGGCCTGCGCCCGCGAACCCGCCACGGCGAGGGCGCCCGCGAGACCGAGGGCGGCGAGGATGCCGGCGACCACCATCGGCGAGACCGTGAGAAGACCCGCCACCAGCAGGGCGAGCAGCGCGAGGCCGGCACGCGGGGCATTGGAACGGATCATCTCTTACCCTCCATCCAGACGCCGGTGAGAACGTGTGGCGCGAAACCGGGGTTCCGCGCCGCCCCCGTCACCGGCAGCCACCCGAATGTGGGGTGCCCGACCCGGTTGCGCCACCTGCGACAAAGCGGAACCCAAATTCAGGCTTGACGTTGTCTGCTCACGATCGGCCGAAAGCCGAGAGATCAGGCAAGAGGGGTCACGCCATGCTGGGTTGGGCTATCACGTTCCTCGTCGTGGCTCTGGTGGCCGCGCTGTTCGGTTTCGGCGGTATCGCCGGGACGGCGGTCGAGGCTGCCAAGCTCATCTTCTTCGTCGCCGTCGTGCTGTTCGCGATCTCGGCCGTCATCGGTCTGATGCGGGGCCGGTCGCCGACGCTCTGACGACCACGCGGCAAACGATCCATCGAACGGCGGCGCCGTCCCTCTCCCGGAGGGGCGGCGTCGTCACGAATCCGTCGTCGGCTTGGTCGCGCTGCGCTCCAGCTCGGCGAGCAGATCGATGAAGCGGTCGGGAATAGGCTGCTGCATCAGCTCGTCATACATGGCGCGCAAGTGCGAGCCGATGCGTCCCTGGACGTTGCGGTCGAGGGCGGGCTGGTCCGGCCCGGCGGCTTCGCCCTCGCCCTGGGGCGCCGGCTCCCCCGGAGGCACCTGAGGGCCCCGCATCCCCTTGCCATCGATCATGCAATTCCCCTTCGCCCGTCCTGGACACGCGGACAGGGCGATGCCATGGCGCCCGGTATGCCGGGTCGCGCGCTTGCGGCGACAACGCGCGCCGGCGCAGTCAGTTCCGTGTCGGACCGGAACGAACGCGCCCGCAGGGCGTTGAGGCACGAGGGCCGACGCGCGCAACGACAACACCAAGGGGACCTGAATGTCGACAGCACAACTCGTGGTGCAACACCTGCCTTACCTGCGTCGCTACGCGCGCGCCCTGACGGGCAGCCAGGTGGCCGGCGATGCCTACGTGGCCGCGACGCTCGAGACGCTCGTGAACGAGCCCGAGACCCTCGGGCGCAGCACCAACGTCAAGGCCGACCTGTTCCGCGTCTTCACCCGGATCTGGAACTCGCTGTCCGTCAACGGCCAGACCGAGCAGACGCAGCACGACCTGCCGGCCGAGGTGCGGCTCGGCCAGATCACCCCGCTGCCGCGCCAGGCCTTCCTGCTCTCCTGCCTCGAAGGCTTCTCCGAGGAGGATGCCGCGACGATCCTGGGCGTCGACGTGTCGGAGGTGCGCGACCTCGTCGACGAGGCCGGCCGCGAGCTCGCCGCCGACATGGCGACTGAGATCCTCATCATCGAGGACGAGCCGCTGATCGCCATGGACCTCGAGGCTCTGGTCGAGGGTCTGGGCCATAACGTCACCGGCGTCGCCCGCACCCGCACCGAGGCGGTCAAGCTCGCCTCGACCAAGCGCCCGGGCCTGATCCTCGCCGACATCCAGCTCGCCGACGGCTCCTCGGGCCTCGACGCGGTGAACGACCTGCTGAAGTCGTTCGAGGTGCCGGTGATCTTCATCACCGCCTATCCCGAGCGCTTCCTCACCGGCGAGCGGCCGGAGCCGGCCTTCCTCATCGCCAAGCCGTTCCAGCCCGCCAACGTCTCGGCGGTGATCAGCCAGGCGCTGTTCTTCCAGCAGAGCGCCCGCCGGCGCGAGGCCCGCGCCAGCGCCTGAGGGCGCGCCGCCGACCGACGCATAACGCCATCCCACGAAAGCCCGGGCCCGCCGTCAGGCGGGTGCCGGGCCTTCGTCGTTTCAAGCGGCGCGTTTGATGTTCCAGCCATCAGGCGCGGGCTCGCGCGACGTCGCTTCTCCCTCGAGGGTCCGGGCCTGTCGAGAATGGGTGTCTCTCCGGCGCGTCCCGCCGATCACCGCGGGCCCGTCTTGCCGCGACCGTGGGGGAGGGCGCACCGGATGCCCCTTGACCGTCGCGGGGCGCGCTCCCACGGCGCCGACGCAGTCCCGCTCGCGGCGGCGTCGCCGGCCGGCTCGGGCCATCGAAGGGAGGGGCGGGGCCGACCATCGGAGGAGGGCGACCGCCCGGCCGCGATCTTCGGCTGAACTTGGCTGTAACTGAAAGCGGGCGATCAATACGAAAGAACGGGCCGGATCAGGATCCGGCCCGTTGGAAGAGTTTCCGGCCAATGCACAAGGGGAATGCGGGGAGGACCAGGTGGCCGGGTTGCCGTATCAACGGGAAACCCGCCGGATTGGTTCCTCGCAGTCGCGCCTGCGGCATATTTTTCGTTGCCTGTGGCGAAATTGCTTCGATTGAGCCTTCCCGGCCCGGTGCGGGCGTCGGTTAACGAGGGGTTGACGGGGTATCCGGCATTCTCGGCATGAACTGTCCCGTTCGGGTACGGGCGCGGGAACTACTTCGTGGGGGAGCGCGTTAAGGAAGCATTCTCAAGCTTCGCCCCGAGGGCCCTGCGTATGCTCCGCCCGCACTTCTTCCTCGGCATTACGGTTCCGGCCGCGTTCCTGGCTCTGGTCGGGCAGCCCCTGATCGAGCATTCCGTCGAGGCGCTCGCCCGTCCGGCGGGCGTCGAGCAGGCGGCGATCAAGGGCGATCGCCTCGCGCTGGTCCGCCCGGCCGCGAAGGCGCAGGTTCCGGTCGCGGTCGAGATCACCGGCCTCGGCGCCGCCAAGGTCATCCTGCGCAACGCCGCCGGCGACGTCGTCTACCAGGCCGACACGACCCGCAACACCACCCTCGTCGCCCGCGACACGGCGCTCCCCCACGTGACGGTGCGCGAGCGCGCCGGCAGCCCGGTGGCGCAGCGCGAGCCGGCCGCCGCCAGCCAGACCGGGCGGCGGATGCTGGAGGGTTGCGAGGGCGCGATCAGCGGCCTTGCGGGCCACGAGGCGCGCCGCCTGCTGCCGAGCCGCTGCGTGGCCGATGCCGGAGACGTCGTGCCGGCCACCCTTTCCCCGGCCCCCGTCGCGACGCTCTGAGCGCGGCCGGGACCCGACCTCATACAGGACCGTTCCCATGATCGATCTGCGTGATCACGAGGCACCCACGCCTCAGGCGCCGCCGCCCGAGCGGGCCCACCGCGACGGCCACCTCGATCCCGACATCGACCGTCTCGCCTGCCTGCTGGCCGGCGTGACGGCCGTGCGCCCGGTCGACGACGTGATCTGCGCCGCCCTGGCGCGGCGCAACCTCGTGGTCACCGCGCGGGCGCGCGCCGCCTGAGGATCCGATCTCCCGAGGATCCGATCTCCCCAAGACGAGACACCCCGGAGGCTGCGTGGCCTCCGGGGTGTCTCGTCGCGTCTTTCGGCCCCTGCACCGACCCACGCTGATGCGCCGGAGGCGAGACGGGCTGCCTCCGGCGCATGAGCGTGGGTCTCTCACAAGGTCCGCAGACCGGCGGACCGCGATCCGGGCGGGCGCCCGGTCACGCGGATCGGGTCCTCGGCGGGCGCTGCCGGCCGGGCCGATCCCGTCAGTCACTCGTCGTGGGCGCGCCCGCTGCCCGATGCCTGGCCGCCCTTGCGGCCGGCCGACGAGGCCAGTTCGCGATCCTGCGAGAACGACCGCTTCTCGGCCGGCACGCTGCGGCCGCCCTTGCTGGCGATCTCGCGCTGACGCTCGAGGTCCATGGACGCGAAGCCGCGCTTCGAAGTCGAATTTCCGGTAGCCATGATTGCCTCCTTGGCCAGGGTTCTCAGTGCGGACAACCTTCAGCGGAAATGATGGTTCCTGCCACGCATGCGGGTCGTGGGACTGACAGTCCCGAATCGGGGCAGTCGAGACGGCCCGCCCTGACGTCGCGTCGGCCCGGCGACTTGAGCTGACGTGACGGACGAACACCTCGGCCCGGCCGGGTCATCGCCGGCAAAGCTTGGCCGTGACCCTCCGGATCGGGCGGAACCCCGTGCAGGGGCCGGCGTTCGCCCCTGGTTCCGCGCCAGACCGGCCCGTCGCGGCCGGGATGCCGCGCACAGGACGCCTCGAACCGGACCTCCCGGAGCAGCCCGATGACCAACAAGAGCATGGTGAGCCGCGAAGCCGCCGCCCACCCCGAGACCGCGCCGACGCCCAACCGCGACGTCACCCCGCCGATGCCGGCCGAGGAGGGCAGCCCGCGCCTGGTCACCACCGAGGAGCCGGGCGACTCGCCCCAGCCGAACCGCCAGTTCGGCGACGAGCCGATCGGCGGCCTGACCACCCGCAAGGACTATCCCCGCAGGGGGTGAGCGGCCCGACCGGCGGGGCTTCGTGACGCAGCGGCGGTTTCCAGTCCCGCTCCGGCCCTCTACACAGGCAGACGGGATCTGGGGCGGCGGACCATGAGCGGCGGGGCGCAGGCGGCGGGGCGGACGGACGGCGGGGCGGCGCAGCGGGCGGGCGGGGCCCAGTCGGCCGCGCGCGGCCGCACCGCGGGCCGGGAGATCGCCGATCCCCGGGCCGGCAACGATCCGGAGGCCGCCGACGCCTCGGGCGGCCTAGACCGCAGCCTGTTCCGCTACATCTGGCGGCATTCGAAGCGCGACCAGATCCTGATCTGCTGCGTCGTGCTGGCCTCGCTGCCGCTCTACTTCGCCTCGCTCGACCTGCCGCGCCGCATCGTCAACGAGGCGATCCAGGGCCACGCCTTCGAGAAGGGCAACACCACCGCCAAGTTCCTGGTACTGCGCCTGCAGATGCCGGACTGGTTCGGTCACGACGTCTCGCTGTTCGACGGCTTCGACGTCGACCGGTTCGAGCTGCTGTTCGGCCTCTCCTCGATGTTCCTGCTGCTGGTGCTGATCAACGGCGCCTTCAAGTACTGGATCAACGTGGCGAAGGGCGCGCTCGGCGAGCGCATGCTGCGGCGCCTGCGCTTCCAGCTGTTCTCGCTGATCATGCGCTTCTCGCCGGATGCCTTGCGCCAGACCAAGGCCTCCGAGGTCGCCACCATCATCCGCGACGAGGTCGAGCCGATCGGCGGCTTCATCGGCGACGCCTACATCCTGCCGGCCTTCCTGGGCACGCAGGCCGCCACCGCGATGACGTTCATCCTGCTCCAGAACGTCTGGCTCGGGCTGCTCGCCGCCGGGGTGGTGGGGGTGCAGTTCGTGGTGATCCCGCGCCTGCGGCGCGAGCTCCTGCGCCTCGGGCGCCAGCGCCAGCTCGCCTCGCGCCGCCTCGCCGGCCGGGTCGGCGAGGTGGTGGACGGCATCGCGGCAGTGCATTCCAACGGGGCCGAGGCCTGGGAGCGGGCCGAGATCGGCCACCGCCTCGGCGGGCTGTTCGACCTGCGCCTGCGCATCTACCGGCGCAAGTTCATGGTCAAGTTCCTGAACAACCTGCTGGCGCAGATGACGCCGTTCCTGTTCTACTGCATCGGCGGCTACTTCGCCCTCAAGGGCCAGCTCAGCATCGGCCAGCTCGTCGCGGTGATCGCGGCCTATCGCGACCTGCCGCCGCCGCTGAAGGAACTGATCGACTGGGACCAGCAGCGCCTCGACGTGCAGGTGAAGTACGAGCAGGTGCTGCAGCAATTCCTGCCCGAGCGGCTGATCGGGCTCGACGCGCCCGGCCGCGACGACAGCCTGTGCGGGCGGCTGGCCGCCGAGGGCGTCGGCGTCCAGGAGCCGCACGGGCCGGTCCTCGCCGGCGTGTCGCTGAGCCTGGATCTGCCCGCCCGCGTCGCCATCGTCAGCGACGGCGGCCCCGCCGCGTCGACCTTCGCGCGGGTGCTGGCGCGCCGCGCCGTGCCGACCTCGGGGCGGATCACCATCGAGGACCGCGACCTCGCCGAGTGGTCGGGCGCGGCGCTGACGCGGCGGATCGCCTTCGCGGGGGTCGACCCGATCCTGTTCCCGGGCTCGCTGCGCGACAACATCCTGTACGGCCTCAACCGCCGCCCGCCCGATTCCGCCGTCGTCGACGCCAAGGCGCTCGCCGAGGCCCACCGCACCGGCAACCCGGTCGAGCCGTTCCCGGCCGACTGGACCGACTACGCCCAGGCCGGCGTCGCGGATGCGGGCGCCCTCGACGCCCTGATCCTCGACTGGCTCGCCCGCATCGGCATGGGCGAGGAGGTCTACCGCTTCGGCCTCCTCGGCCAGGTCGATCCCGACCGCCACCCGGACCTCGCCGCCCGGCTGATCGAGGCCCGCATCGCCTTCCGCGAGCGCCTGGCGGCGGAAGGGCACGCCCATCTCGTCGAGCCGTTCGATCCGACCCGCTACAACCGCCAGGCCACGGTGGCCGAGAACCTGCTGTTCGGCGTGCCGACGACCACGGCGCTGACCGGGCGGGCGCTCGTCGAGCACCCGGTGGTGCGCCTCGTCCTCGACCGCAGCGGGCTCGCCGACGACCTCGTCACCATGGGCGAGCGGATCGCCGCCACCATGCTGGAGATCTTCCGCGGCCTGCCGAGCGGGCACCCGCTGTTCGAGCAGTTCTCGTTCCTGGCCGCCGACGAGCTGCCGGAATACGAGGCAATCCTCGCCCGCCGGACCGCCACCGAGGCCTCGGCCGAGCGCCACGGCGGCGGCGCGCTCAACCGGATCCGGCGGCGCTGGATTGGGCTCGGCCGCTACGGCTCGGCCGACGCGACGCGGCTCATCGCCCTGCCGCTCGCCTATATCGAGCCGCGCCACCGCCTCGGGCTGATCGACGATGCGTTCCGCGACCGGGTCGTGGCGGCGCGGGGCGAGCTGCGCGCCGCCCTCGATGCCGCCGGCATGGGCGGGGTCGACTTCTACGATCCCGACCAGGTCTGCGCCGCCGCCCCCTTGCGCGACAACCTCCTGTTCGGCCGCATCAACCAGTCGGTCGCCGACGCCGTCGAGACCGTGACGGCGACCGGCACCGCCCTCGTCCAGGAGATGCGGCTCGCCCCCGCCATCACCCGCGTCGGGCTCGACCATCAGGTCGGGCCGGAGGGGCGCTTCCTGTCGAGCGGCCAGCGGGCCGTGGTGAGCCTGGTGCGGGCCCTGATCCGCCGGCCGGACCTCCTCGTCCTCGACGGCGCCCTCTCGCCGATGGGCGAGAACCGCGCCCGCACGGTGCTGGGCCTGCTGCTGGAGCGGTTCGGCCACGAGAACAGCCTCGTGGTCGTGCTGCCGAACGACCGGGTCTCCGACCGGTTCGAGCTGGTGCTGCGGGCCGCGGGCACGCAGATTCACGGCCCGGAACGGCCGGCGGCGAGCCGGGCCGCACCGGGCGGCGGCGAGGCGTCCCCCGGAGAGACGAGGGCGGGGGCTGGCGTTGCGGCCCCGGCTGCGGCAGTCTCCGGGCGCGCCGGGGATGAGACGGGGCCGGAGCCGGCGCGCGTCGAGCAGGATGTGAAGGCATGACGCTTGAGACCGAGGTGCAGTCGCTGCGCCAAGTGCCGATGTTCCGCGAGGTCGATCCGGCCCGCCTGAAGCTGCTTGCCTTCACCAGCGAGCGGGTGCACTTCGCCGACGGCCAGCGCTTCTTCGACCGGGGCGACGCGGCGGACGCCGCCTACCTGATCCTGGAAGGGGAGGCGGCCGTGACCCTGGAGGGGCCGCAGGGGCCGATCCGCCTGGCCCTGCTCGGGGCCAACGCCCTCGTCGGCGAGATGGGCATCCTGGCCGACCAGCCGCGCTCCGCCACCGTCACCGCGGTGGTGCCGACGACGGCCCTGCGCATCGACCGCCGGGTCTTCCTCGAGCTCCTGAGCCAGTTCCCGCAGATCGCCATCGCGGTGATGCGCGAGCTCGCCCACCGCCTCGAGCTGACGAACCAGCAGCTCGCCCAGATGCGGACCGGCTGACGACGAGGACGAGCGAAGGCGCGCCCGGGCAAGAGGCGCGCCCGACAGGGGGAAGACGCCATGGATCTCGCAGCCGGCCTCAAGGGCCGCCACGTCCTCGTCACCGGCGCCTCGGGCGGCCTCGGCGACCATTTCGCCCGGCTCTGCGCCGGGTGCGGCGCCGCCGTGACGGTGGCGGCCCGGCGCAAGGAGAAGCTCGACGCCCTGGTGCGCGATCTGACCGCCGCCGGCGCGCCGGAGGCCCGGGCGGTCTCCCTCGACGTCGCCGACCCGGACTCGATCGCCGCCGCCTTCGCGGGCCTGCACGCCCTGCCGGACGTGGTGGTCAACAATGCCGGCATCGCCGAGGGCGGGGCGGCGATCGACGTCGACCTCGCGACCTTCGACCGGGTGATCGACACGAATCTCCGCGGCGTCTGGGCGATGTCGACCACCGCGGCCCGGGCCTGGCGCGAGGCCGGCCGCGGCGGCGTGATCGTCAACGTCGCGTCGATCCTCGGCCTGCGGGTGACCGGCGGGGTCGGGCCCTATACGGTGTCGAAGGCCGGCGTGGTGCAGATGACCCAGGCGCTCGGCCTCGAATGGGCCCGCTACGGCATCCGCGTCAACGCGCTGGCGCCGGGCTATATCGGCACCGACATCAACCGCGAGTTCTTCGAGACGCCCCCCGGCCAGGCGATGCTCAAGCGCATCCCGATGCGGCGCCTCGGCCGGCCGGAAGACCTCGACGGCGCCTTCCTGCTGCTCGCCGGCGATGCGTCGGGCTGGATGACCGGGGCGACCATCCCGGTCGACGGCGGGCATCTCGTCTCGGGGCTGTGACACGAGATCCGGAAGATCGCCTGCGGATCTCGTGTCACGAGCCTGCGCGTCGCTTGAGCGAGGCCGATTTCCGCGTCGCGAGGCGATCACCGGGAAATCGCAGGACCGTCAGTCGGTGAGCCGGACCTGCGCGAAGGTGCTGAACAGCTTGGCCATCGCATCGCCGATCGAGGTCGTGCTGCCGGCGGTCATGAAGAAGTCCGGGCCGGAGGCGCAGGCGGTCAGGCGGGACGGGATGTCGTCGCGCCGCGTGCCCCTGCCGCCGACCTGGCTCGGCTGGCCGAGCGTCGCGGCGTAGCCCCAGTCCCAGGGCATCGCCAGGTAGGGCGTGTAGATCACCCCGACCCAGACCGGCTGCTTCGCCGCCCCGCCCGGAGCCTTGAGGGCCGCGCACTGCGCCGGGTCGAAGGGGGCGACGAGGGCGCGCTTCGGCTCGTCCCAGGTCCAGGACCGGCCTGGATCGGCGACGCCGTCGGTGGCCAGGATCACGAGCTTCTTCGGCGCGGTGACGCCGTCGCCGCTCGTGCCGATCGCCTTGGTGAAGTCCGGCATGACGGCGTTGAACAGGGTCGCGCCGTCGCTCTCGCCCGAGGCGCTCGGCGCCTTCGGCAGGTTGCCGGCCACCTGCGACAGGTCGCTGGTCAGGTCGAGCACCTTGGTGAGCGTGGTGCTGAACGCATAGATCGAGATTCGCATCCGCCGGCTGACGGCCTCCTGCCTGCGCAGCCAGGCGACGAAGTCGAGGATGCCCTGGTTCATCTCGTCGAGGCGCAGCGTGATGCCGTTCGCCTTGGCCCAGAGGTAGCTGTCCTTGTCGGTGTTCCTGACCGGCTGCCCGTCGTGGCAGGCGAAGGCGCAGCCCAGCTTGGCCTGGAGCGCGGTGATGTCGGCGCTCGTCGCCCCCAGCGCCATCGAGCCCGAGACGTCGATCAGCAGGGTGACGTCGATGAGCGGCGACAGGTCGACGCCGGACTTGGCGACGCCGGAATACGCCATCGTCCTGAAGCCTGCGATGCCCATCAGGCTCGTCCGGGTCGAGGCCGTGTAGCGGCCCGAGACGACGACGCTGCGGCCGTTGAGGGCGACGTCGAACTGCGGCTGCGGCGCGTTGGCGGCGACCGCGGAGGCCGCCAGGCTGTCGAACACCGTCGCGGCGGCGGCAGCGCCGGCGGCGCGGATCGCCGCGTCGGTCTGGCCCTTGGCATCCGCCGCCCTGACCGCCTGCGCCCCCGCCAGCACCGCGGCGTCGAGGGCGGCGTTCAGGCGCGCCTCGTCCTTGCGCGCCCGGGCGTAGTCGAGGCCCGCGCCCGCGAGCATCAGGAGCACGAGGCCCGTCAGGGCCGTCAGGATCGCGACGCCGCCGCGACGGTCGCGCCCGAAGGCCGGGATCGTCGTCGTCGGGCGGCGCGAGAGAGGGGACGGAGGGTGAGGCGGCATGCGGGTCGGCAGGAGGGTGTGGCGGGGCAGGGCCTCCCTCATCGCATCCCGGCCATTTCTCCCCCGTAAACCGGCGCCGGTCGTCGCCCGGCGGTCGATCCGTGTCGCGGCTCGTGCTCTTTGCGCCCTCGAACTCTCGCGCCCTCGAACTCTTGCGCCCTCGAACGGATCCGTTCGAGGGCGCTGCGGTATCATCCCGTCGGATAGGTGATGAACTCCATCAGCGACCCGTCCGGATCGCGGAAATAGACGCTGATCCCCTCGCCCACCGCCCCGTGGCGCGGCACCGGCCCCAGCTCGACCGGGACGCCGTGGCGCTCCAGATGGGCCACCGCCTCCTCGATCGGGCCGTGCCAGCGGAAGCACAGGTCGCTGTTGCCGGGCGCCACCGGGATCCGGGCCCGCGGCTCGCCGATCTGGCCGGGGCCGTGGCAGTTCAGCTGCACGCCGCCGAAGCGGTAGGCGTAGCCGCGCCCGACCGGGATGACCTCCGCGTCGAGGACGTCGCGGTAGAACGCGGTCGAGCGCTCCCAGTCCGAGACGTGGATGACGCAATGGTCGAGGTGGATCGCCGGGCGCACGGCGGTCACCGGCGCCTCCGGCACGAGTTCGGCGAGGGTTTCAGTGTCCGGCATCGACGGCCTCCGGGATTGCTCGCCTCAAGGTAAGGCGGGAGCCGGCTCCGGTGAACCGTCCTTGCGTGCGGGCGCAGCGGTCAGGCACGCCAGAACGGCTTGCGGCTCTCCCGCCGCACCGCGTCCGGATCGAGGCCGGCGTCGCGCATCTGGGCGGGGGAGAGGTCGGCGAGGACCCGGCGGTCCCGGAGGCGCCGCCACCACAGGCGCGGGAGCGCCGGACGGGACGGGGCGGGAAGGCGGGCGGAGCCGGGAAGGGGCAGCGAGACGACGGGCATGATGGTCGATCCGAGCGGGGAGGGGCAGTCCGGCCGGGATTGCGCCGTCAGGATTGTACCGATAAAGTTCTCGGTGCAATCGGAACATTGCGCTCGGAGCAATCATGGCCGGTACCGATTACCGCGGCATCGCCGACGCGGTCGCGGCGGAGATCGCCGCCGGCACCCTGCGCCCGGGCGACCGGCTGCCGCCCCAGCGCGACTTCGCCTATGCCCGCGGCATCGCGGTCTCGACGGCGAGCCGGGTCTACGCCGAGCTTGCGCGCCGCGGCCTCGTCCTCGGCGAGGTCGGGCGCGGGACCTACATCCGCTCCGATCTCGGTGCGCCGGAGCCGATCCAGGCCGAGCCGCCGCCGACCGCCCTCGACCTCCAGCGCACCATGTCGCGCCTGCCGGAGCAGGAGGACCTGCTCGCCGAGACCCTGGCGGGGCTCGGGCGCGGCGCCGTCGAGGCGGCGCTGACCCTCCACGGTCCGGCCGGCACGCCGCAGGCCCGGGCCGTCGCCGCCCGCTTCCTCGCCCGTGGCGACTTCTCGCCCGATCCGGCCGGGATCCTGTTCGCCGGCAACGGCCGCCAGGGGCTGGCCGCGGCGCTCGCGGCGCTCGCCCCGCCGGGGGAGCGCGTCGGCTGCGAGCCGCTGACCTACCCGGTGATCAAGGGCATCGCGGCGCGGCTCGGCATCGCCCTGGTGCCGCTTTCCGTCGACGGCGAGGGCGTGCGGCCCGATTCCATCCTCCAGGCGCACCGCGCCACGCCGCTCCGCGGCCTCTACCTGCAGCCGACCCTGCAGAATCCCCTCGGCCTGACCATGGGGCCGGAGCGCCGGGCGGAGATCGCCGCCGTGCTGGCGCAGACCGGGCTCGTCGCGGTCGAGGACGCGGTCTACGGCTTCCTGCGCGACGCCGACCCGATCGCCGCGCGGGCGCCGGAGCACGCGATCCTGGTCGACAGCCTGTCGAAGCGGGTGATGCCGGGCCTGACCGTCGGGATGATCGTCAGCCCGCCCGCCCTGGTCGGCCGCCTCGCCGCCTCGGTGCGCCAGGGCGGCTGGAGCGCGCAGGGGCTGGCGCTCGCCGCCGGCACGTGCTGGATGGGCGACGGCTCCGCCGCCCGCCTCGCCCTGGCCAAGCGGCGCGACGCCGCCGAGCGCCAGGCGCTCGCGCGGGCCTGCCTCGCCGGCCTGACGGTGGCGGGGGACGAGGCGGCCTATCACCTCTGGCTCGAACTGCCCGAGACCTGGCGCGCCGAGGCCTATGCGGCCGCCGCCCTGCGCCGCGGCATCGCCCTCATCCCCGCCGCCTCCTTCGCGGTGAGCCCCGGCCACGCCCCCAACGCCGTCCGGCTCGCCCTCGCGACGCCGGCCCGCGACGACTTGGCGCGGGCGCTCGCGACCCTGCACCGCCTTGCCCTGGCGGGAGACGACGACCCGGTCGTCGAATAGGCGCCGGATCTTTCCACTACTGGGTCAGGCGTGCCGGCTGGTCCTTCGGCGGCCCGACCCCGGGCGGTGTCGGCACCGGCGAGAGCGCGTAGTTCGCGTTGATGGTGAGGGTGGCGCTGCCCTGCGTCCGGATCGTCCGCGCCACCACGACGGTCCAGGGCGACTGGTCGGCGACCCGGTTGTTGTTGCCGCTCACGGTGAGGCTCGCATTCGGCAGGTAGACCGTGCCGATCAGCCTGCGGGCGTTGTTGGTCGAAATCGCGACATCGCCGACGAAGCTGCGGGCGGAGACCAGCACGAAGCCGGCAAAGGGCCCGCTCCTGCGGCCCTCGAGGTCGAGCACGGCGTTGCCGGTGACCTGCAGCGCCGGCACCCCGGCGAGGATGACGACGACGTCGCTGCCGCTGATCGTGGACCGGCCGCCGACGTTCAGGGTCGGGCCGACGAAGTAGTGCTCGCCCGGCTCGAGGATGAGGTGCAGGTCCCCCAGCACCGTGATGGTGCTGCAATGCACGCCGGGCTTGAGATAGACCGTGTTGCTGCCGAGACCGAGCACGATCGACTGGCACAGGACCGGCGCGTCGATCCGCAGGCCGGCGAACGGGTCCGGCAGCGCCGGCGCGTCGGTCACCGCCGCCGGCGAGATCGCACCCGAGGCGCTGCCGGCCGCGCGGGCCTCGCCGGCCCGGACCGAGGAGGCCCCGGCCGCGGTCAGGCTGGCGTTGCTCTGGACGAGGCAGTCGCTCGCGGCGACCGCGGAATTGCCCTGAAGCGCGATGCTGTCCGGGTTGCCCAAGGGGCCGCCGCCCTGGAGGCCGAGGACGCAGAGCGGCTTGCGCGCGGTGCGGACCGCCGTGGCGGAGGCCTGCAGGGTCCAGCCGCCCGGCGGCAGCAGGCTGCCGAAGAACGAGGCCCGATGCGCGGTCTGGCGCACCGTGACGGCGCGGGACGCGGCATCGATCGCGACGGTCGAGGCGATCGTCCAGCGCCGGCGCAACGGGGCGGCCATGTCGTCGGCGTAGAGGCGCGTGCGCTCCGCCGTGGCGGCGGACTGGTCGACGCCGAACTCCCCGGCGCCCTGGAGCGCCGCCGCATCGACGTCGCCCTGGAGCTTCGACCGCGCGAGCATCACCTCGGCGATCTCGGCCGCGCCGACCATGCCCATCGCCACGATCGGCAGCAGCACGCCGAACAGCATGACGATCGTGCCGCGCCGGTCGTGCCGGAAACGGGCGAGCGCGAGGGCGAGGTCCGATCGAAGGCGCATCGTCGGGATGGAGGGCAATCCAGGTTGTGGCTGGATCAAAAGCGACCATCGGTTGTATCCCGATGCCGACGACGCCAGCGTGACCTGTTCCTGTCACCCAATTCCGAACGAAGCCCTAACTCGATGGCCGCGTTGATCTTGCATTCAGTTGCAACAGTGCCGCAAGGCGGTTGCATCGTTCCGCCGGATCCGGCGCAGGACGAGGTCCCGCGCCGGGCCGCCTCTGCGTCAGCCGGCGACGTCGTGCTCGATCGCCCCGAAGATCGAGTGCCCGCCGGCATCCTTCATCTCGATCCGGAAGCGGTCGCCGGCCGCGAGATAGGGCGTGCGGGCCCAGCCGGAGGTCAGGGCCTCGGCCGCCCGGGCTTCGGCGAGGCAGGCATGGCCCGCGCCGCCCTCGGCGGCTGCGCGGCCGGGTCCGCCGTCGATGCCGCGGTTCGAGACCGGGCCGGCGCTGACGATCGTGCCGGCGCCGAGGGCGCGATGGCGCGCCGCCTCGGCCACCAGGGCGACGAGGCTGTGCCCGAGATCCGCGCCGGACTCGGGGCAGCCGAGCGTCTTGCCGTTGCGGCTGACCAGGAGCTTGCGGTGCAGAGCGCCGTCGCGCCAGGCCTCGCCGAGCTCGTCGGGTGTGACCGCGACGGGGGACAGGCTCGCGGCGAGCGCCGGCGCCTCGGCCCCGTCGAGGTCGAGCCCGTCCGGCCGCAGCCGGTCGTGGCGGATCACCTCGGCCACCAGCGCCACCAGCCGGACGGCGCCCGCCGCCGCGGCCGCGTCGGCGCCCCGGGGCACGTCGCCGGTGACGACCGCGAGGCCCGCCGAGAGGTCGAGGGAGGCGGCCGGATCGTCGTGCGCGAGGGGATCGCGGGGCCCCAGGAAGGCGTCGGAGGCGGCGTGGCGCAAGGGGGCCGCCTCGCCCGCCGGCGCCTCGGCGCCCGCGGCCTGGCGCAGCAGGGCCGGGTAGGCCGGCCAGGCGGCGGCGTGGCGGCGGGCATAGGCGCGGGGGAGGGGGGCGGCGCAATCGTGCTCGTGGAAGCGGAACGAGGGCACCGAGCCGTGCTCGAGCTGCTCGGCCAGGGCCTCGAGCGCCGGGGCGTAGCGCTCCCACTCGTCGAGGGCGCGCTGCAGCGTCGGCACCACGATGAAGGCGTCGGTGGCGCGGGTGAGGTCGCGCGAGACCACGACGAGGCGGCCGTCGCGGCCGTGCTTCAGGCTGGCGAGCTTCATTCGGCGTGTCCCTCCATCGGCCCGCTCGCGCGGGCGGGGCGGCCCGATTCTTCGGGCGCGTCGGCCCATCATGGACCGCCCCGGCCGCGGAGGCTACGGCCGTGGCGAGACGGATTGCTTCCTCCGGGTCAGGGCATGCCCATCAGATCGTCCCGTGGACGAGGCCGTGGATGAAGCCGAGCTTGGCGATCACCGGCGGGGCCAGCACGAAGGGGTAGAGGTCGCCCTGGCCCATCGCCCGGTTGACGCTGTTGAGGGCGAAGACGAAGGGCAGCCAGGCCGCCACGATCTGCTCGATGCCCTGCGCCTCGTAGGGGTCGAAGTCGATGCGTGCCGCGAGCTCGCCGCCCGCGTCGAGCAGCGGATGGACCTGCATGCCGAAGGCGCTCGCCATCTCCAGCGTGTCGACGATGTGCAGGTAATGCGCCCAGGTCTCGGCGAAGTCCTCCCACGGATGGGTGGTGGCGTAGGCCGAGACGTGGGTCTCCTGCCAGTTGGCCGGCGTGCCCTGCTCGTAGTGGCGCTGCAGCGCCGCGTCGTAATCCTGCGAATCGTCGCCGAACACCGCCCGGCAGGCGTCCAGCCGGCCGGCGTCGCGCACCAGGATGTCCCAGTAATGGTGCCCGACCTCGTGGCGGAAATGCCCGAGCAGCGTGCGGTAGGGCTCGCCCATCTCGCGCCGGCGCTTCTCGCGCTCGGCGTCGTCGGCCTCGACGAGCGCGATGGTGATCACGCCGTTGTCGTGCCCGGTCATCACCTTCGGGCCCTGGTTCTCCGGCGGATCGGCCAGGAAGTGGAAGATCAGCCCGTGCTCTGGATCCTCGGCCCGGGTCTTCAGCGGCAGGTTCCAGCGCAGGAGGCTGTAGAACAGCCGGTGCTTGGCGAATTCCATCTCGCGCCACTTGGCGAGGTAATCCGGGTTCGAGACGTCGGGGATCGTTCCGTTGTGGCGGCAGGCGAGGCAGAAGGCGTCGCCCGAGCCCGGCGGCACCAGCCAGTTGCAGGCATCGTGCACGGCGTTGGCGCAGAACCGGCTCGGCCGGTCGGGCACCGCGAGCGGCGACCAGTCCTCTCCGCCGGCGGGCACGAGCGCCGAGAGCGTGCGGGTCTCCGGCAGGTAGGCGAGGCGGTGGCCGCAGCGCTGGCAGGTCCGGTTCTCGAAATACAGGATGTTGCCGCAGGATTGGCACTGGAACAGCTTCATCGGGGTCTCCACCGGGTGCACCACCCGCCGCACGGTGCAACGAACGTGCTAGCGGGGCGGGGGTTGCGGCGCCCCGGAACGTTCGGGGTCAGCATCGATCGTGCCGCTGCGGCACGGCTGCGTGAGACCGGCGCCTACCCACCCATGCCCCCGAGGCCCTCACACACCCCGGCGAAATCCCCTATCACCGAGATCACAACCCGAACCGGGCCGCCAGATGCCCGCGAGACGAGGAGACGCCGATGGCGATGAACGGGGCCGAGAGCCTGGTGCGCACCCTGGTGGCGGGGGGCGTGGAGGTGTGCTTCACCAATCCGGGCACCTCGGAGATGCACTTCGTCGCCGCCCTCGACCGGGTCGAGGGGATGCGGGCGGTGCTGTGCCTGTTCGAGGGCGGGGCCACGGGCGCCGCCGACGGCTATGCCCGCATGGCCGGCAAGCCGGCCTCGACGCTGCTGCATCTCGGGCCCGGCCTCGGCAACGGCATCGCCAACCTGCACAACGCGCGCCGCGCCCGCTCGCCGATCGTCAACATCGTGGGCGAGCACGCCACCTATCACCGCGCCTTCGACGCGCCGCTGACCTCCGACATCGAGGGGCTGGCAGGTCCCGTCTCGGCCTGGGTCCGCACCGGCATGAGCGCCAAGGCGGTGGCGGCGGACGGGGCCGACGCGGTCGTCGCCGCCCGCACGGCGCCGGGCGGCGTCGCCACCCTGATCCTGCCCGCCGACACCGCCTGGGAGGAGGGCTCCGGCATCGCGCCGCTGCCGGCGATCCCTGAGCGCCCGCTGGCGAGCGACGAGGCGATCGCCCACGCCGTCGCGGCCTTGCGCAGCGGCGAGCCGGTGCTCCTGCATCTCGGCGACCGGGCCGTGCAGGGCGAGGGACGGCGCATCGCCGCCCGCATCGCGGAGAAGACCGGGGCGAAGCTCCTCGCCATGACCTCGAACGCCCGCATCGACCGCGGCGCCGGCACGGTGCCGATCGAGCGCCTGCCCTACCCGGTCGATCCGGCCCGCGAGGTGCTGGCGCCCTACAAGCACGTGATCCTCGTCGGCGCGACCCTGCCGGTGGCGTTCTTCGCCTATCCGGGCAAGCCGAGCGCGCTCGCCCCGCCCACCTGCGACGTCTTCGCCCTCGCGACGCCGGAGCAGGACCAGATCGACGCGCTCTCGCGCCTCGCCGAGGCGGTCGGCGCGCCGGCCGAGGCGCCGCTGCCGCCGCTCTCCCGCCCCGAGCTGCCGGGGGAAGGGCGCCTCGACCAGGATTCGATCGCCCGGGTGCTCGGCGCGCTGATCCCCGAGGGCGCGATCGTCTGCGACGAGTCGGTCACGACCGGGCGCAACTTCTTCCCGGCGACGCATGCGGCCGCGCCCCACAGCTGGCTCCAGCTCAACGGCGGCGCGATCGGGCTCGGCATCCCGATGGCGACCGGCGCCGCGGTCGCCTGCCCCGACCGCAAGGTGATCTCGCTCCAGGCCGACGGCAGCGCCCTCTACACCGCCCAGGCGCTCTGGACCCAGGCGCGCGAGCGCCTCGACGTGGTGACGCTGATCTGGTCGAACCGCTCCTACGCGATCCTGCGCCACGAACTGACCAATGTCGGCGCCAATCCGGGCCGCAAGGCGATCGACATGCTCACCCTCGACGATCCGGCGATCGACTGGGTGAGCCTGTCGCGGGGCTACGGCGTCGAGGCGCGCCGGGTCGAGACCCTGGCGCAGTTCGTCGACACCCTGACGGGGGCGCTGGCGCGGCGCGGGCCGTTCCTGATCGAGGTGGCGCTGCCGTAGCGGCAGCGCCGCGGTCCCGTCGCGCGCCGCGCCGATTCGTCGTGTAGCCGGCTGACTTTAACGTTCCGGAAGCGTCCGAAGCCCTACCAGAACGACGTTTCGGGTTCGGATCGGACGGAATGAGCGGGAACGCGACGCGCGACGGCACCGAGAGGCTGCTGCACCGCTGGCACGCCGCCCGGGCCGCCGCCCGCGGGCTGCCTCCCTACGAGGACGTGGTCCTGGGCAATCTCGGCCGCATGGCGGGCCACGCCGCCCTGGTCGGCGGCCTCCCGGGCAGCCCCCGGCTGCTCTGGACCGGCGAGGCCTTCGAGGCCTGGCTCGGCCGGTCCGGCCCCGCCCTCGCGGACCCGGCCCACGAAACCCCGGCTCATGAAACCCCGGCCCGCGAAGCCCCGGCCCTCGACACGCTCGTCCTCGACGACCTGCCGGGCGGCCTCGCCCAGGCCCTGCGCGAGATCGTCGGCGATGCTGTCGCCGGCGGCGTCCCGGTGCGGGCGCCCTGCACCCGGGTCGCGGGCGGCGTCGCCTACACCACCGGCCTGGTCGGCCTGCCGCTCGCCGCGCCGGGCGGCGGGCGCCTGGTGCTGCTCGCCCTTTCGACCGAGACCACGCGGACGAACCTTCTCAAGACGCTGTTCCGCTCGACCCGGCAGGGCATGGCGGCCCTCGCGGCGGTGCGCGACGAGGCCGGCATGGTGCAGGATTTCCGGATCCTCGCCCTCAACGAAGCCGCCGCCGCGATGCTGCGCACCGGCGTCGAGCAGGCCCAGTGGCGTCGCCTGACCGCGCTCCTCGCGCCCGAGAAGGTCGCGCCGATGCTGGCGCGCCTGACCGGAGCCCTCGACGGGGGCCGGCGCAGCTACGAGACCGCCTATGCCCGGGCCGACGGGAGCCCGCTGCACGTGCGCGTCGAGGTCGCCGCGATGGGCGACCTCATCGGCGTCACCCTGACCGATATCGGCGACCTGATGGCGCGGGAGGCCTCGGCCCGCCTGCTGTTCGAGCACAACCCGGTGCCGATGTGGCTCTCGGGCGAGGACGGCGCGGTGCTGGCGGTCAACGACGCCGCCGCCGGCCATTACGGCTTCTCGCGCGACGACTTCCTGGGCCTGTCGGCCGGCGACCTCGTGGCGCCGGGCGAGCCCGGCCCGTCCCAGCGCCACCGCCGCCGCGACGGCAGCGTGATCGACGTCGAGGTCTTCTCCGGGCCGATCCCGTTCGCGGGGAGGAGCGCCACCCTGACCGCCTGCGTCGACGTCACCGAGCAGCGCCGGGCCGAGCGGCGCATCGCCCACATGGCGCTCCACGACGCCCTGACCGGGCTGCCGAACCGCGTCCTGTTCCACCGGCGCCTCGCCGAGGCGGTGGCGGCGGGCGCGCCGGTCGGGCTGCTCTGCCTCGACCTCGACCATTTCAAGCTCGTCAACGACACCCTCGGCCACCCGGCCGGCGACGCGCTGCTGCGCCAGGTCGCCGAGCGGCTGCGCGCCTGCCTGCCGGCCGCCGGGCTGGTGGCGCGGCTCGGCGGCGACGAGTTCGCGGTCCTCGGCCCGGCCGGGCGGGACGCGCTCCTCGGCCTCGCCGACCGGATCATCGCCGCCCTCGGGCGCCCCTTCGCGCTGCCCGAGTTCCAGGACGTGACCGTGGGGACGAGCATCGGCATCGCCCTGGCGCCCGAGCACGGCGACGATCCCGACGGGCTCCTGCGCAAGGCCGACACCGCGCTCTACGCCGCCAAGGCCGACGGGCGGCGCACCCGGCGGGTGTTCGAGCCCGCCATGGACGCCGCGCTCCAGCGCCGCCGCGCCCTCGAGCGCGACCTGCGGGCGGCCATCGCCGCGGACGCGCTCGAGGTGCATTACCAGCCCCTCGTCGCCACGGGCGACCTCGCGGTCACCGGCTGCGAGGCGCTGCTGCGCTGGCGCCACCCCGAGCGCGGCTTCGTCTCTCCGGCGGAGTTCATCCCGGTTGCCGAGGAGACCGGGATGATCGCGGCCCTGGGCGAGTGGGTGCTGCGAGAGGCCTGCCGCGAGGCCGCCGGCTGGCCGGGGGGCGTGCGGGTCGCCGTCAACCTCTCGCCGGCGCAGTTCCGCACCCCCGACCTCGCCGGCACCGTGGCGCGGGCGCTCGCCGAATCGGGCCTCGATCCGGCGCGGCTCGAGCTCGAGATCACCGAGCAGGTGATGCTGGAGGAGACGGTCGCCAACGTCGCGGTGCTGCGCCGGCTGCGCGGCCTCGGGGTGCGCATCGCCATCGACGATTTCGGCACCGGCTACGCCTCGCTGAGCTACCTGCAGGCGTTCCCGTTCGACAAGATCAAGATCGACCGCTCCTTCACCGCGGCGCTCGGGCGCGAGGCCACGGCGGTGGCGATCGTCCAGGCGGTGATCGGGCTCGGCGCCAGCCTCGGCATCACCACGCTGGCGGAGGGCGTCGAGACCGAGGCGCAGCTCGCCTCGCTCCGGCGCAGCGGCTGCGCCGAGGTGCAGGGATTCCTGTTCAGCCGCCCGGTTCCGGCGGACGCGCTGCGCGGCCTGCTCGCGGCCGGGGCGGCGCCCTGGATGACGGCGCCCCGGATGGCGGCGGCCTGACGACCGTCCCCGGGGCCCGACTTTCCCGGGACCTTGCGTCCGGGAGGACACAACCTGCGGCGGCGGGAGCGGCTAGGCATGGGGCACCTCGTGCCGAAAGGCCGCCTCGTGCCGAAAGGGTCTCCCGCATGCTCCCGCGCCGCCTCGTCCTCGCCCTCCTCGCCGGGCTGCCGCTCGCGGCCTGCAACACCCGCGGGCCCGCGACCGTCGCGGCGGTCGATCCGGATGCGGCCTGGTACATCGGCAGCATGCCCGACCAGCCCTACGACGTGCCGCTGGTCGACCGCAGCCGGATGGACCCGAAATACCGGCGCCAGACCGTCGCCTATACGGGCCTGGAGAAGCCCGGCACCGTCGTGGTCGATATCGACGAGCGCATGCTCTACCTCGTGCAGGACGGCGGCCAGGCGCTGCGCTACGGCGTCGGCGTCGGCAAGCTCGGCTTCTCGTGGAAGGGCACCGCCACGGTCGGCCGCAAGGGCGTGTGGCCCGATTGGGGGCCGACCGCCAAGATGGTCAGCCTCAACCCCGACCTGCCGCGCACCCGCAAGGGCGGCGTCGACAACCCGCTCGGCGCCCGCGCCCTCTACCTCTACCAGGGCGGCCGCGACATCCTGTTCCGCATCCACGGCACCAACGAGCCCTGGAGCATCGGCGAGCAGATGTCGTCGGGCTGCGTGCGGATGCTCAACGAGGACGTGGTCGATCTCTACAACCGCGTGCCGGTGGGCACGACCGTGATGGTGAAGCGGAACGGCAAGTACCGGGTGTAGGGGGAAACCGACGGGCCAAGGGCTCGCGCCCGAACCCTCCCCCCGGGACAGCCCTGCGCAGAAGGGGGGAGGGTTCGGCCGGTGCCCCACCTCACACCGGCGGGTGCATCCAGAACTGGGCGATCAGCGCCGCGCCGAGGAACGTCCCGGCATTGGCCATGAACGACACCACGACGATGCGCCAGCCGAGGCGGCGGAAGGCCGGGAAGTCCTTGGCGAGGGACAGGCCCGCGAAGGCGAGGATCGGGGTGGCGAGGGCCAGGAAGTTGATCCGGCCCGTCGCCGCCGCGATCTCGGCGGAAAACGGCGTGCCCGGATAGGTGAGCGCCATGCCGATCAGGGACACCCAGACCACGGCCGGCAGCCGGCGCCCGGCCAGCCGGTACAGCCCCTCGCCGACCACCACCGCGCCGACGATGATCGCGGCCCCGACCAGCACCTGCCCGTCCGGCCGCGTGCCGTAGGTGAGCCAGTTGCCGACGAGCCCGAACGCCGCCGTCGCGAGCCAGATCAGCACCAGGGCGGGCAGGCCGAAGGCCGGGGCGGCATGCGCCGCCGCGGTGGCCGCCGGCTCGGGGGCGGCCTGCGCCCGGCCGCGGCCGCGGCCGAGGACCGGCTCCAGCACGCCGTAGGCCCAGATCGTGAAGGGCAGCGACAGGAACAGGGTGAAGTAGGTGCCGATGGTGGTGGTGATGAGGTTGCTCGCCGCCGCGAAGGTGGCGACCTCCTTGGCCATCTCGGGAGTCTGCTGCGCCGCGATCGCGCCGGCGGCCGCCGCCATCATGCTGCCCGAGCCGACGCCGGCCCCCATGGCGAGTGCGAGCGGGTTGAAGATGCCGAGGCTCGCGATCAGCCCGGCGAGCACCGCGATGAACACCGCGCCGAACACCGTGCCGGTCAGGTACTCGGCGAGCACGCCGCGGCCTTCCGGAGAATCCATGCCGTAGCGCTCGCCGATGATCGCGAGGCTGGGCTCGCGCCCGACCGAGAAGGTGGCGCCGATCGCCTCGCGCTTGAGGCCGAGCAGGAGCGCCACGGGCAGGCCGAACACCATCGTGCCGAAGAAGTGGCCGAATTCCTGGAACGCGAGGGCCCAGCCGGCGCCCAGGATCTTCGGCAGCGAGCCGCCGACGAGAAGGCCGAGCTTGGCGACGAAGAGCAGAAGGGCCGGCTGCAGGATCGCCCCGGCGGCGACCTGCAGCGACACCGGCAGCCGCAAGGCGCGCGGCAGGCGCGGCGCGGCGAGCCCGAGGCCGCCGCCCATCAGCAGCGCCCAGAGCAGCGGCAGGAGGATGATCTTGCCGTGGCCGAGCGGGATGGCGACGTTGCCGATCGCCTCCGCGATCGTCACCACCACGAGGGCGAGGAGGAACAGGACCAGGATGCCGGTGCGGCCGGCGGCGGAGGGTGGCGCGACGGCGGGGCTGCCGGTCGCGAGGGTGGCGCTCGTCATGGCGAAATCTCCGGTGCGGGGGACGGTCCGGAGGGGCCGCCCCCGGACCGGGAGGGGTGTCAGGCGCCGACGCCCGGGGCGTAGCCGAAGGAGGCGGCGGGAGCGGCGGCGGTCTCGACCCAGACGCTCTTGACCTGCGTGTACTCGTGCAGGGCCTCGAGGCCGCTGGAGCGGCCGTAGCCGCTCCTCCCCGAGCCGCCGAAGGGCGAGGCGACGTGGATCGTCTTGTAGGCGTTGATCCAGAACGTGCCGGCCCTGACCGCCGCCGCGACCCGGTGGGCGCGGCCGACGTCGCGGGTCCAGACCGCGCCGGCGAGGCCGAACGCCGAGTCGTTGGCGATGGCGACCGCCTCCTCCTCGGTGTCGAACGGGATCACCGTCACCACCGGCCCGAAGATCTCGGTCTGCGCGCAATCCATCGCGTTGGTCGCCTGCGCCAGGATCGTCGGGCGCACGTAGTAGCCGCCCGCCTCCGGGGTGCCGTCGCTGCCGGCGGCGAGCCGCGCGCCCTGGTCGAGGCCGCCGCGGATCATCGCCAGGACGTGGCGGTACTGGGCGGCGTTGTTGATCGGCCCGACCTCGGTCTGCGGGTCGAGGGGATCCCCGACGCGGAGGCGCTCGGCGCCCGCCGCCAGCATGGCAATGAGGCGGTCGTGGACCGGGCGCTCGACGAGGAGCCGCGAGCCGGCGACGCAGGACTGGCCGGCCCCGGCGAAGATCGCGGCTTGCGCGCCGAGGCACGCCCGCTCGAGATCCGCATCGGCGAAGACGATGTTGGCCGACTTGCCGCCGAGCTCGAGCACGCAGGGCTTGAGGTGGCGCGCCGCGGCTTCCGCGATGCGCGCGCCGGTGGCCGGCGAGCCGACGAAGACCACCTTCGCGACCGCTCTCTCGGCGAGCGCCGCCTGGCCGGTGGTGTGGCCGTAGCCGGCGAGCACGTTGACGACGCCCGCCGGCAGCCCGGCCCGCTCGGCGAGCGCCGCGACCGCGAGCGAGGTCAGGGGGGTGAGCTCCGACGGCTTGAGCAGCACGGCGTTGCCGGCGGCCAGCGCCGGGGCGAGCTGCCAGCCGCAGGTGAAGACCGGGGCGTTCCATGGCGTGATCTGCAGGACCACGCCGAGGGGTTCGCGGCGGGTGTAGTTGAGGTGGCTGGTCGGGACCGGGATCACCTCGCCGTGCAGCTTGTCGGCCCAGCCGGCGTAGTACTCGAACATCTCCGCGACCTTGGTCGCCTCGACGCGGCAATCGCGGATCGGCTTGCCGGCATTCAGCGCCTCGAGGCGGGCGAGCGGCTCGATCTCGGCCCGGATGGCGCGGGCGATCTCCTGCATCACCCGGCCGCGGGCCGCCCCCGTCAGCGCCGCCCAGCGGGCCTGGCCGGCGGTTGCCGCCCGCGCGGCGAAGGCCGCCACCTCCGGTCCGGCATCCGGGTACTCGGCGAGGGCAAGGCCGGTCGAGGGATCGACGAGGCGCACCGGCTCGCCGGTGCCGGGGACGATGCGGCCGTCGACCCAGGAGCCGATGCAGGATCCGGGGTCGGCCATCTCGGGGAAGAACGGGCGCAAGGCGGCGGCGAGCGCCTGGGGTCGGGTCTCGGTCATGGTGCGTGTCTCCCGGTCAGGCGAGCTGGAGCTTGACGATGGCGTTGAAGTCGGCGTCGTCCGGGGCGGTCCCGGCGCTGTCGCGCCACAGCCGGCCGACTTGCGCCGAGAGCGGCAGGTCGAGGTCGAGGGAGCCGATGAGCGCTTCGGCGAGGCGCACGTCCTTGCGCATCAGCTTCATGGTGAAGCCGGAATCGAAGGCGCCGTTGAGCACCCAGGTCGGGAAGTTGACCTGGGTGACGCCGCTGCGGCCGGAGCCCGCGTTGATCCCGGCGAGCAGGCGCTCGGGATCGACCCCGGCGTCGCGGGCCATCCGCACCGCTTCCGCCGCGGTGATCAGGTGGGCGGCGCAGAGCAGGTTGTTGGCGAGCTTGGTGACGTGGCCGGCGCCGACGCCGCCGACATGGACCCGCGTCGCGCTCATCGCCGCCAGCACCGGCTCGGCCCGGGCGACGGCCGCGTCGCTGCCGCCGATCACCATGGTCAGGGTCGCGGCATGCGCGCCCTTCGGCCCGCCGCTCACCGGCGCATCGACGAGGTCGATGCCGGCCGGCGCCAGCTCCGCGGCGATGCGCCGGGTGACCTCAGGGTCGGAGGTCGAGGTGTCGATGACGAGAAGGCCCGCCTTGGCGCCGTGGAGCGGGCCGTCGGCTCCCAGCAGCACCGCCTCGACCACGTCGGGGTTGGGCAGGGAGAGCACGACGGCCTCGCAATCCCGCCACAGGGCGCGCGGGCCCTCCGCGACCGCGATGCCGTCCGCCGCCGAGGCCTCGCGGGCGGCGGGGGCAGGGTCGTAGCCCATCACGGCAAAGCCGCGCCGGTGCAGGGACAGGGCCATGCCCCGGCCCATGTTGCCGAGGCCGATGACGCCGATCGTGCGCATGTCTGGTGTCTCCCGACGGCGCCGCGATCGTGGCCGCGGCGCCTTCTGGGATCGGGAGAGTGGGTCACTCCGCCGTTGAGCGGAACGACACTGGCCGGTATTTTGCGTTGCCTTGCCGGCAACGCACCCGGCGGGATTCCGGTGGGCGGATTTTCGGCCGGGGAGAGGGACGACCCGATGCACAGCCTCGACGAGCGCTGCCTGCGCTACCTGGCGGAGGCGGTCGGCTGCGGCTCGGTCCGCGCGGCGGCCGACAAGCTCAACGTCAACGCCTCGGTGGTGAGCCGCCAGCTCGCCCAGATGGAGGTGCAGCTCGCCACGCCCCTGATCGAGCGCCACCGCCGCGGCGTGCGGGCGACCCCGGCCGGCTCGCTCCTCCTCGACTATTACCGGCGCCAGACCTCCGACCGCGAGGACATCCTGGCCAAGCTCACCGACCTGAAGGGCCTGCGCCGCGGCCATATCGACGTGGTGCTCGGCGAGGGCTTCGTCGGCGACCTGATGTCGGGCCTGCTCCAGGGGTTCTGGGCCCGCCACCCCGACCTGACCATGACCCTCGACCTCGCGGCGACCAACGACGTGGTGCGCCGGGTCGTCGAGGACGAGGCGCATCTCGGCCTCGTCTACAACCCGCCGCCGGAGCCGCGGCTGCGCACCCACCTGGCGATGCCGCACCCGATCCGGCTCCTGGTGCGGGTCGACCACCCGCTCGCCGCCCATCCCGTCCCGGTCCGCCTCGCCGACCTCGCCGGCCACCGCCTCGGCACGATGCATCCGGCCTTCGGCATCCGGCAGATCATCGCGGCGGCGGAGCGGGCCGAGGGCGTGCGGCTCGATCCCTCGCTCATCACCGGCTCGATCGGCGTGCTCAAGCAGTTCGTCGCCTCCGGCACCGGCGTCACGCTGCTGCCGGCCTTCTGCGCCGCGCAGGAGGTGGCGGAGGGGAGCCTGGTGGCCCTGCCGCTCGCCGATCCGGGCCTCGACGGCGTCGAGGCCCGGATCGTCACGCGCCTCGGCCGCCAGCTCTCGCCGGCGGCGGCCAAGCTGCTGCAGCATCTGGCGCGGGGCATGGCGGGGGAGGGGCGGGGGCGGGCGGGGTGAGATCGCGGCGCGGGCGCTTCGGCCCCGGTCGGCGACGCGGTTGCGCTCCGGGCAGCGCTCTTCCGCGACGATGCCGGCCAATCCCCTTCGTCATCCCCGCGCCGCGCCGCGGCGCCCGGAATCCGGGTCCGACGACCGCGCAGGACGACGCGGGGTTTCATCGGCCGGCCGCCCCGCCCGACCGATTCTGCCGCCCCGCCCCCTCCAAACCGCACCCCGCGCGGTCACGCCCGCCCATCTCGGCAAAAAATCCCGCCTAGTCCCCGGCATCCTGCAACCCCGCCGCCCGGAGCCCTTGAGCCATGCGCCCCAATTCCCTGATCGAGCTCGACCGCGACCACCTCATCCACCCGGTGATCTCGTGGAAGGGGCACGAGGCGCGCGGCGCCACGGTGCTGCAATCGGCCAAGGGCGCGACGCTCACCGACGCCGAGGGCCACACCCTGCTCGACGGGTTCTCGGGCCTGTGGTGCGTCAACGTCGGCTACGGCCACGAGTCGATCGTGGAAGTCGCGGCCGAGCAGATGCGGCGGCTGCCCTACGCCACCGGCTACTTCCACTTCTCGAGCGAGCCGGCGATCCGGCTCGCCGCCCGCCTCGCCGAGCTGGCGCCAGGCGACCTCAACCACGTCTACTTCACGCTGGGCGGCTCGGACGCGGTCGATTCGGCGGTGCGGTTCATCCGCTACTACTACAACGTCACCGGCCGGCCGACGAAGAAGCACATGATCGCCCTGGAGCGGGGCTATCACGGCTCCTCGACCATCGGCGCCGGGCTGACCGCGATTCCCGCCTTCCACGACGGCTTCGACGCGCCGACCCAGCTCCAGCACCACATCCCCTCGCCCTATCCCTACCGCAACCCGGCCGGCGACGGCGCCGAGGCGGTGATCGCCGCCTCGGTGGCGGCGCTGAAGGCCAAGGTCGAGGAACTGGGTCAGGACAACGTCGCGGCGTTCTTCGCCGAGCCGATCCAGGGCTCGGGCGGCGTGATCGTGCCGCCGGACGGCTGGCTGAAGGCGATGCGGGAGGCCGCGCGCGAGCTCGACATCCTGTTCGTCGCCGACGAGGTCATCACCGGCTTCGGCCGCACCGGCCCGCTCTTCGGCTGCGAGCATGACGGCGTGGTGCCGGACCTGATGACCACCGCCAAGGGCCTGACCTCGGGCTACAGCCCGATGGGCGCGGTGCTGATGTCGGACCGGATCTACCGCGCCATCGCGGATCACGCGCCGGCGGGCAAGCCGATCGGCCACGGCTTCACCTACTCGGCCCATCCGGTCAGCGCCGCGGTCGGCCTCGAGGTGCTGCGGCTCTACACCGAGGGCGGCATCCTGGAGAACGGGCGGCGCGCCGGCGAGCGATTCACCGCGGGCCTCAAGCGGCTCTCCGACCATCCCCTCGTCGGCGACGTGCGGGTGCGCGGGCTGCTCGCGGGCGTCGAACTCGTCACCGACAAGGCGAAGCGCACGAAGCCCTCGCCTGATCTCGGCATCTCCGGCCACCTCGCCCGCTTCGGCTACAGGAACGGCGTGATCTTCCGCGCCTTCGCCGACGACATCGTCGGCTTCGCCCCGCCGCTCTGCTGCACGGACGAGGACATCGATACCCTGCTCGCCCGCTTCGAGCAGACGCTGAACGACGTTCTCGACGTCGCCGACGTGCGCGCCGCGCTGGCGTGAGAAGGCACTCAGACATGACGACCAAGAACCGCCACTACCGCATCGCGGTCATCCCCGGCGACGGCATCGGCAAGGAAGTGGTGCCGGAAGGCGTCCGCATCCTCGAAGCCGCCGCGGAGAAGTTCGGCTTCCGTCTCGACCTGGAGCACCACGCCTTCGGCTCCTGCGACTACTACGCCGAGCACGGCACGATGCTGCCGGCGAATTGGAAGGAGCTCCTGACCCCGACCGACGCGATCTTCTTCGGTGCCGTCGGCTGGCCGGCCACCGTGCCGGACCACGTCTCGCTCTGGGGCTCGCTGCTGCAATTCCGGCGCGAGTTCGACCAGTACGTCAACCTGCGCCCGGTCCGGCTGATGCCGGGCGTCCCCTGCCCGCTCGCCGGCCGCGAGCCCGGCGACATCGACTTCTACGTCGTGCGCGAGAACACCGAGGGCGAGTATTCCTCGGTCGGCGGCACGATGTATCCGGGCACCGAGCGGGAGATCGTGATCCAGGAAACGGTGATGAGCCGTCACGGCGTCGACCGGATCCTGAAATTCGCCTTCGACCTCGCGCAGTCCCGGCCGAAGAAGCACCTGACCTCGGCCACCAAGTCGAACGGCATCGCCATCACGATGCCGTACTGGGACCAGCGGGTCGAGGCGATGGGCGAGCGCTACCCCGAGGTGGCCTGCGACAAGTACCACATCGACATCCTGACCGCCCACTTCGTGCTGCACCCGGACTGGTTCGACGTGGTGGTGGCCTCGAACCTGTTCGGCGACATCCTGTCGGATCTCGGCCCGGCCTGCACCGGCACGATCGGCATCGCGCCCTCGGCCAACATCAACCCGGAGGGACGCTTCCCCTCGCTGTTCGAGCCGGTCCACGGCTCGGCGCCGGACATCGCGGGCCAGGGCATCGCCAACCCGGTCGGCCAGATCTGGACCGCCGCGATGATGCTGGAGCATCTCGGCGAGGTCGACGCGGCCAACGCCATCGTGGCGGCGATCGAGACGGGCTTACGCGATCCGGCCTCGCGCACCCGCGACCTCAAGGGCACGGCGACCACCCGCGAGGCGGCGGACGCGGTGCTGCGGGCTTTCGCGGCGGTGTGACGAATGTGGTGGGCCGGAGGCGCTGGCGTGCGGCCCACCTCGCTCGTGAGCCTGTATGACATCGTCATATAGCGTGGTACGACGAGGCGTGGAACGGAGGCGCCTCGGTGAGAAGCAGCAAGCCAGTCACCGTCACTCTGGGCGAGATGCGGGAGAGGGTAGAGGCGCGCGTCCGATCGGGGGCTTACACATCGGTCAGCGAGGTCGTGCGGGCGGGTTTACGCGCCCTCGATCGGGAAGAAGCGGCGCTCGACGCCGTGCTCCGCCAGAAGGTGCAAGAGGCTCTGAACGATCCAAGCCCTCCCATTCCCGCCGACCGTGTGTTCGAGGAGTTGCGCGCGTATCATGCGGACCGCCTGAGAGCCGCCGGACGTGACGCATGAGACCGTCTTCCATCGGATCGCCCGCGCCGACCTGTTCGACATCTACGATTACATCGCGCGGCAGAGCGGCCGTGCGCGTGCGGGCGACTATCTCGGCCGCATCGAGGAGGCCTGCAACGCCCCAAGGACTTTCCCGAGAAGGGAACGCCACGCCATGACATTGCGACTGGCGTGCGAACCTGGGCGATTGAGCGTAGGGTACTGATCGTCTACCGTTTACAGGAAGGGCAGGTGGAGATTCTGCGCGTCCTCTGTGCCGGCCGCGACTTCCGGTCCGGCCAAATCCCTCATTGAGCGAGTCCCTCATTGAGAATGCAGTCTCCGGCCGCGACGGAATCGGTGCGAACCGCTCCAGCAAAGGCTGCCTCTCGGCAGAACGACAGGAGACGCCCGCGTTTCCTGTCGTCACCGACCCTGTCCTTGACCAAGCCTGATCAATCTGCGGTCTGCGAGAGACGATATCCCTCATCCACCCACCCGGTGACCCCACCGATCATCACCTTCACCGGCAGTCCGAGTTCGGCAAGGTGCAGCGCGGCCTTGTCGGCGCCGTTGCAATGGGGACCGGCGCAATAGACCACGAACAGCGTGCCGGCGGGCCACTCGGCCATGCGCCGCGGCGTCATCTTGCCCCGCGGCAGGTTGAGGGCACCGGGGACGTGGCCCTTCGCGTAGAGGGACGGCCCGCGCACGTCGAGGAGCACGAAGCCGGGCCCTCCCGTCGCCGAACCCGCTTGCGCGAAGGCGGCGTGGACGTCGGCGCAATCGGTCTCTCGGCTGAGGCGGCTCGCGTAGTGCGCGGCGACCTCGGCGGCGGGGGCGGGCGGGATGGCGGTGACGGGGTTCGACATGACGGCTTCGCTTTCCTCTCGACCGCTCTATCCTGCCGCCGCCCTCATCGGCCCGAGACCGGGCCTCCTGCCGTTCTGCGTCGAGATCGTGCCAACCCCCCCCGCCTTCCCGAACCTTACCTCCGGCCCGCGCGTCGCGGTGCTGGCCTATGACGGACTGTGCACCTTCGAGTTCGGCGTTGCCGCCGAGGTATTCGGGCTGCCGCGGCCCGAGGCGGGCCCGGGCTGGTACCGCTACGCGGTCTGCGCGGCCGAGCCCGGGCCGTTGCGGGCCGCCGGCGGCCTCACGGTGGCGGTGGAAGGCGGGCTCGACATCCTCGACGAGGCCGACCTCGTGGTGGTGCCGGGCTGGCGGGCGATCGACGCCGCCGTGCCGCCGGATCTCGTCCGGGCGCTCACGCAGGCCCATGCGCGGGGCGCCCGGCTGATGTCGCTGTGCTCCGGGCTCGCGGTCCTGGCGGCGACCGGGCTCCTCGACGGGCGGAAGGCCACGACCCACTGGCGCTACGCACAAGACATCGCCGCGCGCCACCCCGCCATCGCCCTCGATCCGGGCGTGCTCTACGTCGACGAGGGCCGGATCCTGACCGCTGCCGGCAGCGCCACCGGCATCGATCTCTGCCTCCACGTCATGCGGGGCGATTTCGGGCCGGACCTCGCCAACGCGGTGGCGCGCCGCCTCGTCGTGCCGCCGCACCGCGAGGGCGGCCAGGCCCAGTTCATCGAGGCACCGGTCCTGCGCACGCACGAGGCGGCCCGCCTCGGCCCGGTGATCGACGCGATGCGGGCAGGCCTCGCCGAGGACCAGCCGCTGGCCGCCATGGCCGACCGGGCCGGGATGAGTCTGCGCACCTTCCAGCGCCGCTTCACCGCCGCGACCGGCCTGCCGCCGGGCGAGTGGATCATCGCCGAGCGGCTGCGCCTCGCCCGGGAGATGCTGGAGCGGCCGGGAGCCGTGTCGCTCGCGGAGATCGCCGAGGCGAGCGGCTTTCGCAGCCCGGCCGGCCTGCGCCACCATTTCCGGGCGCGGCTCGGCACCAGTCCGGCAGCCTACCGGCGCAGCTTCGCCGGTCGCGCCTGAGCCTCAGCCGGCCGGTGCAGGCCCCGTCCGCCGCTGCCCGATCGCGCTCGCCAGCATCCTGGAGAGCTGCTCGGCCGAGTACGGCTTGTGCAGCAGGGGCACGCCGTGCGAGCCCTCCTGGGCCAGGACGTGGCTGTAGCCGGAGGTGAGCAGCACCGGCAGGCCGGGATGGCGCTGGCGCAGCGCCTTGGCGAGCTCGATGCCGCCCATGCCGGGCATCACCACGTCGGAGAACACCGCGTCGAAGCCGGGATCTCCCCCCAGCACCTCCAGGGCGGCCTCGGCGTTGGTGACCCAGGTGGCGACGTAGCCGAGATCGTTGAGGATCTGCGCCGCGAAGCGGCCGACGCCGACATTGTCCTCGACGAGCAGGACCCGCTGGCCGGCCCGGGCCGGGGCCATGCCCTCGTCCGCCGGCAGCGTCCGGTCCGGCTCCACGGGGGCGGCCACCTCGGGCAGGTAGAGGATGAAGGTCGACCCTTCCCCCGGCCGGCTCGTCACGTCGACGTCGCCGCCCGACTGCTTGGCGAAGCCGAAGACCTGGCTGAGCCCCAGGCCCGTGCCCTTGCCGACCTCCTTGGTGGTGAAGAACGGCTCGAAGATCTTGTCGATCACCGCCGGGCCCATTCCGGTGCCGGTATCCGTCAGCGAGATCGCCGCGAAGGGCCCGCGGGCGGCGGCATGGCCGCGGATCTCCGGCTTTGCCGCCCCGCAGGCGACGCTGAGCGTCAGCGTGCCCTCGCCCTCCATCGCGTCGCGGGCGTTCACCGCCATGTTGATCAGCGCGGTCTCGAACTGGCTGAGGTCGGCGCGCACGAAGCACGGACGGTCGGGTCCTTCGGTCACCACGCGGATGCGCGCGCCCGTCACCGTGTCGAGCATGTCGGCCACGCCCTGCAGGCGGGCGACGACGTCGAACACCTCCGGTGCCAGCGCCTGGCGGCGGGCGAAGGCGAGGAGCTGGCCGGTGAGCTTGGCGGCCCGGTCCACCGTGTCGGAGACCGCGTCGAGGTAGCGGCGTTTGCGCGCCTCGGGCAGCTCGGGCCGGCGCAGGAAATCCACCGACGAGCGAATGATGGTGAGCAGGTTGTTGAAGTCGTGCGCGACCCCGCCGGTGAGCTGGCCCACCGCCTCCATCTTCTGCGACTGGCGCAGGGCCTCCTCGGCCTGGACCAGGCGCTGCGCCCGCTCGCGCTGCTCGGTCACGTCGCGGGCGACGCAGTACAGGTTGCCCTCGAACGGCACCGCCCGCCACGACAGGGTGCGGTAGCCGCCGTCCCGGGTGCGGAAGCGGTTCTCGAACGACAGGGTCGGCTCGCCGGCGGCGAGGTGCCGGATCTCGTCCCGGGTCCGGTCCTGGTCGTCCGGGTGCTCGAGCCAGGCCGAGGTGTGCCCGACCACCTCGTCCGGCTGCCAGCCCAGCGTCGCGGTCCAGGCCGGGTTGACGCTGCGCCAGACGCCGTCGGAATCGGCGACCCCGAGCATGTCGCGGCTCACCTGCCAGATCCGGTCGCGCTCGGCGGTGCGGGCGGCGACCTGACGCTCCAGGGTCTCGTTGAGGCCGCGCAGGGCCTCCTCGAGCCGGCGCTGCGCGGTGATGTCGTTGAACAGGACCGCGACGTGCCGGGCCTCCGGCGGGTCGACCCGGAAGGCGTGGACCTCGTACCAGCGCTCGCCCAGCGACCGGGCCGGCTGGACGAAGCGCACCGGCTCGCCGGTCAGCGCGACCCGGCCGTAGAGGTCGAACCAGTGCTGCTCGTGGCCGGGCGCGAGATCGCGCATCCAGCGCCCTGCCGCGGCCTCGAGGCCGGTCTGGCGGGCGAAGGCGGGGTTCACCTCGAGGAATCGGTAATCCTCGGGAACGCCGTCGTCGGAGACGCGCAGGGCGATGACGCAGAAGCCGGCATCGATCGCCTCGAACAGGGTGCGGTAGCGCGCCTCGCTGCGCCGCAGGGCCTCCTCGGCCTGCCGCCGGGCGGTGATGTCGACGATGAACTCGAAGCCGGTGCCGTCGTCGAGGCGGGTCGCCGCGCACAGGCCCCAGAACCGCGAGCCGTCCTTGCGCAGGTATTCCCGCTCGGTCGGGTCGGAGCGGCCGTGCGCCTGCAGCTCGGCGATGACGCCCCGGGAGACCGCCTGCCATTCCGGCGGCACCAGGCTGTCGCCGGTGAGGAGGCCGCGATCCAGGTCGTCGCGGTCGTAGCCGCTCATCGCCAGGAAGGCGTCGTTGGCCTCGCGGACCCGGCCCGCCATGTCGAAGACGATCGCCCCGACGGTCTCGATGCTGAGCGCGGTGCGCAGGCGCGGATCGACGAGGAGGCCGCCGAAGGCGGGCCGTCCCGCGGCCTCGGCGAGGGCGGCCCGCGCCGCCTGCGCCTCGGCCTCGGCCGCCGCCCGTGCGCGCTCCGCCGCCGCCAGCGCGGCGCGCAGCCGGTCGTTCTCCGCGGCAAGGTCCGGGGCTGGCCCGTGATCCGTCATTCCTCTCGCATCCGTCCAGGCGCTGCACCCGCGTCCCGCCGCCATATAGCGGAGGCGGGCGCGGCGTCTCCACCCTCCGGCCCGCGACCAACGGCCAGGGCGGCGCCGGGGCGGCGCCATTGCGGCGGGCCCGGGAAGGCCGCATATCCTGGGTGGCAGCCCCGCCGCGGCGGGGCGCGGAGGCGTGCCGTGCCGATCTCACCGACCCGTTGCAGCAACGCCGCCCTGCGCCGGGCGACGCGCAGCGTCGGGCAGCTCTACGACGAGGCGCTGGCGCCGAGCGGCCTGCGCACCACGCAGTACGGCCTGCTCGCGACGATCCGCGCCCTTGGCCACCCGACCATGGGCGAACTCGCCGACGCGATGGTGATGGACCTCTCGGGGCTCGCCCACACCCTCAAGCCGCTGACCCGCGACGGCTATGTCAGCGTGGTGCCCGACCCGCAGGACCGCCGGGCGCGGCGCATCGCGGTGACGGAAGCGGGGAACGCCAAGCTGAAACAGGCAACGCCGCTGTGGCGGGCCGCGCAGGCGAGCTTCGAGGCGGCGTTCGGGGCCGAGAGGGCGGGTCTGCTGCGCGACCTGCTGCACGAACTGGCGCTGCCGGATTTCCGGGCGGCGTTCGATGCGCCGGCGGGCGGCCGGGACACCCCGGACCACCCTACGGGCTGACGTTTCCCGGTCCCCCGGCCGCGTCGTCCGGAAGCGCCGGCGGCCTGCATTCCGGGTCCCGCAGCCGCGGTCGCGGGCCCTCGTTCTCCCGCAGGCTCTGCCGCCCCGGGATGACGTGCGGCGGTTACGCCGCCACCCCGCGGCCCGCGCGCACGTCCTCCAGCCACCCCGTCCGCAATTCCGGCACCGAGGACAGCAGCAGCCGCGTGTACGGCTCCTGCGGGTCGGCCAGCAGCGCCTCGGTCGGGCCGGCCTCGACGACGCGGCCGTGCTGGAGCACCATCACGGCGTCGCTGATCGAGCGGATCACCCCGAGGTCGTGGCTGATGAAGACGTAGGCGACGTTCAGCTCGCGCTGGATCTCGACCAGGAGGTCGAGCACCGCCTCGCCCACCACCGTATCCAGCGCCGAGGTGACCTCGTCGCACAGGATCACGTCGGGCTCGGCGGCCAAGGCGCGGGCGAGGTTGATGCGCTGCTTCTGGCCGCCGGACAATTCGCCCGGGCGCCTGTCGGCGACGCTGCGCGGCAGGCGGACCTGGTCGAGGAGCTGCATCAGCCGCTGGCGGCGGGCGCTCGCGCCGAGGCGGTGGTAGAAGGCGAGCGGCCGCTCCAGGATCTGGGCGATGCTCTGGGCCGGGTTCAGCACCGTGTCGGCGTTCTGGAACACGATCTGGATCCGCCGCAGCGTCTCGCGGTCGCGCCGGTCGAGCGCCGTCGGCAGCGGCTTGCCGTCGAGCCGCACCTCGCCGCGGGCGGCCGGCACGATGCCGGCGACGACGCGGGCGAGCGTGCTCTTGCCCGAGCCCGATTCGCCGATGATCCCGAGGGTCTCGGCCCGTCGCAGCGAGAAGCCGACATCGTGCAGGATCTTGATCCGCGGCAGGCCGTCGGGCCCGGCCGGGCCGTAGCCGGCGGTGATGCCGGTCGCCGCGAGCACCGGCGCCTCGCCGGTATCGTGGGCGGCCTCCGGGCCCTTGCGCTTGACCGGGGCGGCCGCCGCGAGGAGCTGGCGGGTATAGGGGTGGGTGGGAGCGCTCACCATCTGCTCGACGGCGCCGATCTCGGCGAGCCGCCCGTGGCGCAGGACCGCGATGCGGTCGGCGATCTGGGCCACCACCGCGAGGTCGTGGCTGACGTAGATGCCGGTGATGCCGCGCTCGCGGATCGCCGCCTTGAACGAGATCAGCACCTCGATCTGGGTCGTGACGTCGAGCGCCGTGGTCGGCTCGTCGAAGATCACGAGGTCGGGATCGTTGAGGAGCGCCATGGCGGCGAGCAGCCGCTGGAGCTGGCCGCCCGAGACCTGGTGGGGGTAGCGGTCGCCGATCGTGTCGGGGTTCGGCAGGGCGAGCTCGGCGAACAGCGCCTTCGCCTTGGCGGTCGCGGCCTCGGCCGAGAGCGAGCCGTGGATCAGCGCGCTCTCGATCACCTGCGCCATGATGGTGCGGGCGGGGTTGAACGAGGCCGCCGCACTCTGCGCGATGTAGGCGATGCGGTTGCCGCGCAGTCCCCGCAGCCCGGCGGGGGAGCAAGCCAGGACCTGCGTGCCGAACACGTCGATCGCGCCGCCGCGGATCGCGCAGCCCTTGCGGGCGTAGCCCATCATGGCGAGCGCGATCGTGGTCTTGCCGGAGCCCGATTCGCCGATCAGCGCCAGCACCTCGCCGCGGGCGATCTCGAAGCCGACCTCGTGGACGATCGTCGTCTCAGGCCCGTCCTCGGCCTTCGCGACGACCTTGAGGGCCTCGACGCGGACGCTGCCGCTCTTGTGCGCGTGCGCCATGCTCAGCGCCCTCCCGCTCTCGCCCGGCCGGGCAGGTTGTCGACCAGGAGATTCACACCGATGGTCAGGAACGCGATGGCGACCGCCGGCATCACCACCGCCGGGGCGCCGTAGCTCAGGCCCGCGATGTTCTCGCGCACCAGCGAGCCCCAGTCGGCGTAAGGCGGCTGCACGCCCAGCCCGAGGAACGACAGGCTCGAGAGCAGCAGCACCACGAAGACGAAGCGCAGGCCGAAATCGGTGGCGAGCGGCCCGACCATGTTGGGCATCACCTCGCGCAGCATGATGTAGCCGCGGCCCTCGCCGCGGGCCTTCGCGGCGAGCACGAAATCCTCCGCCGCGATGTTGACCGCGAGCGCCCGGGTGATCCGGTAGCAGCCCGGCACGTAGATGAACGCCATGGTGAGCACCAGGATCGGCAGCGACGAGCCGAGGCCGGCGATCAGCACCAGCGCCAGCATCTTCGAGGGGATCGAGGTCAGCGCGTCGAGGAGGCGGCTGAGGATGCTGTCGGTCCAGCCGCCGACGACCGCCGCGAACAGCCCGAGACCGATGCCGGCGGTGCAGGCGAGCGCGGTGGCGAGCGCCGCGATGCCGACCGTGTAGCGGGCGCCGAGCAGGATGCGGCTCAGCATGTCGCGGCCGAGATAGTCGGTGCCGAGGGGATAGGCCTTGCTGATCGGCCCGAACACGTCGACGTCGACGATCGCGCCGGCGTCGTAGGGGCTGAGCGCCTGGCCGAACACCGCCAGCACGATGCCGGTGAGCACGATGGCGGCGCCGATGGCGGCGGCGGGGCTGACGCGCAGGCGCAGGCGCGAGGCGGCCGGGGCGATGTCGGTCACGGTCTCGCTCATGAGTGGCGCAGCCTCGGGTTGGAGAGGATCGCGACGATGTCGGCGGTGGTCACCAGGAGCAGGTAGACGGCGCAGAACACGATGGCGCAGGCCTGCACCACCGGCATGTCGCGCATCGACACGCTGTCGACCATCAGCTTGGCGATGCCCGGGTAGTTGAAGATCGTCTCGACGATGATGACGCCGCCGAGCAGGTACGACAGGCTGAGCGCGACCGCGTTGGCGATGGCCCCGACGGTGTTCGGCAGGACGTGGCGCAGCACGATCCGGGCCGGGCTCGCGCCTTTCAGCGCCGCCATCTCGACGTAGGGAGACTTCAGCGCCTCGATCACCGCGGCGCGGGTCATCCGCACCATCTGGGTGACGACGACGAAGGACAGGCTCATCACCGGCATCGCGACCGCGCGCAGGAATTGCAGCGGCGTCGCCGAGCGCGGCATGAAGGAGAGGGCCGGCAGCCATTGCAGGTGCACGGCGAAGATCAGCACCGCCAGGGTGGCGACGAGGAATTCGGGGATCGACACCGCCGAGATCGTCACCACGCCGACCGCCCGGTCGTAGAGCGAGCCGCGCCAGACCGCCGCGGTGATGCCGAGCGTCAGCGCCAGCGGCACCGAGATCGCCGCCACGATGCCCGCGAGGACGAGCGAGCTCGACAGCCGGGCCCAGATCAGCCCGCCGACCGGCTGGCGGCTGACGAGCGAGACGCCGGCGTCGCCCGTGAGCAGGCCGCCGAGCCAGGACACGAAGCGCTGGAGCGCCGGCACGTCGAGGCCGAGGGCGTGGCGCAGGCCCGCCACCGCCTCCGGCGTCGCGCTCTGGCCGAGGATCGCCTGGGCGACGTCGCCCGGCAGGAGCTGGGTCGCCCCGAACACCACCGCCGAGACGAAGAGCAGCGTCGCGAGGGCGACGAGCATCCGGCCCGCGATCAGCTTCACCATGCGGCGGCTCATGCGCCCTCCCTGGTCCTTGGTCGGCCGGCCCTCACGGGCGGGCGTGGTGGTGTGGGTCGTGTCGGCGTAGGCACGGTGCCTCCGGGCGGGGCCGGTCGATACGGCGGTGACCGCGACGGACCGGACATCCACCGGGTCATCCCGGGTTCTCGACGTCGTCGAGCCCCGGGATGACGCAGCGCGGCGTGAGCGTCGAGCCCACACGATCCCGAACGTCGGGATCGACGAACCTTATGCGTCGAGCCAGACGTACTCGCCGAAGGTGTAGCCCATCAGGCCGCCGGTCGGCATCGGGCGCAGGCCCTTGATCTTGGTGGAGTAGCAATCGAGGTTGCTGATGAAGGCCGGGATGCCGATGCCGGCGCCGTCATGCACCAGCACCTGCGCGTCGTGGTACATCTGCTTGCGCTTGGCCTCGTCGCGCTCGGCCCGGGCGGCGACGATCAGCTGGTCGAACGTCTCGTTCTTCCAGCGCGACTCGTTCCAGTTCGCGTCCGACTTGAAGAACAGGCTGAACAGCAGGTCGGCGGTCGGCCGCGGGTTGACGTTGCCGAAGCAGAACGGGCTCTTCATCCAGTAGTTCGACCAGTAGCCGTCGGACGGCACGCGCTGAACGTCGAGGTTAAGGCCGAGCTTCTTGGCCTCCTGCTGCAGCAGCACCGCCATCTCGACCGAGGCGTCGGCCGCCGGCGAGGCGACGAGCGGGATGGTCGAGCCGAGCACCCCGGCCTTGTTGAAGTGGAACTTCGCCTTCTCGGGGTCGAAGGCCCGCTGCGGGATGTCGGCGGCGTAGTAGCGGTTCGAGGACGGGATCGGGTGGTCGTTGGCGATCTCGGCGTAGCCGCGGAAGATCGCGGTCCGCATCTGGGCGCGGTTGAGCAGGTACTTCATGCCGAGCACGAAGTCCGGGTTGGTGCCCGGGCCCTCGTCGAGGCGGGCGATCAGGTCGGTGTAGAGGCCGGCCTTGGTCTCGAGCACGCCGAAGCCGCCGGCGCTCTCGATCACCCGCAGCGAGCGCGGGTTGATCACCGCGGCGATCTGCACGTCGCCCGACATGAGGGCGTTCAGCCGCGCCTGCTCGTCGGGCAGGCCGAAGAACTCGATGCTGTCGACGAACGGGCCGGGCTGGCGCCAGTAATTCGCGTTGCGCAGCGCGATGGTGCGCACGCCCGGGATGAACTCCTTGCAGGTGAACGGCCCGGTGCCGATGCCCTTCGAGAAGTCCGTCGTGCCGGCCTGGACGATGTGGAAATGCGCGGTGCCGAGGATGGTCGGCCAGTCGGCATTGGCGCCGGACAGCACGATGGTGACCTCGTTCGGGCTCGAGGCCTCGATCGACGTCATTTGCTTGGCCAGCGTGTTGGCCTTGGAGCCCACCGCCGGGTCGAGGTGGCGCTTGAGCGAGTAGATCACGTCCTCGGTCGTCAGCGCCTTGCCGTCGTGGAAGGTCACGCCCTTGCGCAGCTTGAACACCCAGGTCTTGGCGTCCTGGCTGTCGAAGCTCTCGGCCAGTTCCGGGGCCGGGGCGCCGGCCTCGTCGATGCGGACGAGCTTGTTGTAGAAGAAGTTGCAGCGGACGTAGTCGCTCGCGTTCGACTGCTTGGCCGGGTCGAGCGTGTCGGAGGTCGAGCTGGTATAGGTGCAGACGCGGATGTTGCCGCCGCGCTTCGGCGTCTGGGCCAGCGCCTGGGTGGCGCTGCCGAACACCGCGCCGCCGGCCATCAGGCCCATGCCGGCCGTGCCGAGCAGGCCGAGGATGTCGCGCCGCGACGCGCCCCGGCGCAGGCCGTCGAGGACGCGGCCGCGCTCCATCGGGCTCATGGTCTCAAAAGCGTCTGCGTCCCGCTGCGACATCGTCTTCCCCTCCGGCAGGCCTCGCGGCGCCGTTGCTGGTGCGGTGCGATCGTCCGATGCTGCACCGCCAAATTTTTGGGCATGTTCCGTCCGGCCCAAACAATCATCACCATCTTCGTAGGATTGTCAACAATCAGAACGGAGCGGCGGCGACTTGGCGTGAACTTGGCGAGGCCCCGGCCGCCGGCCGCCGGCGCGTGCCGTCCGGGGCACCGTTTGCGGCAGGTTCTGCCGTGCGGGGGCCCGGCATCGGCCGGGGCGCGGCCGCCGGTCCGGGCTATGATTCGCGAAAGCCCGCGCCACCGCGAGACGCCCCGATGCAAGACGCCGCCGCCCTCCTGTCCGATCTCGTCGCGATTCCGTCGGTGTGCCGCACGCCGAACGGGACGATCGTGGACCTGGTGCGCGACCACCTCGCCCGCCACGGCGTCGAGGCTCGGGTGCTGCCGGGGCCGGAGGGCGACCGCGCCAACCTGTTCGCCACCATCGGCCCGCGCGACGTGCCGGGGATCGTGCTGTCGGGCCATCTCGACGTGGTGCCGGCCGGGCAGGGCTGGAGCGGCGATCCCTTCACCCTGCGCCGGAGCGGCGACCGCCTGGTCGGGCGCGGCGCCGTCGACATGAAGGGCTTCGTCGCCTGCCTGCTCGCCCTGGTGCCCGAGATGGTGGCGGCGAACCTCGCCCGGCCGATCCACCTCGCCCTGTCCTACGACGAGGAGGTCGGCTGCGTCGGCGTGCGCCACATGATCGCGCGGCTGCCCGAGCTGTGCGCCGCCCCGGTCGGATGCCTCGTCGGCGAGCCCTCCGAGATGCGGCCGGTCCTGCGCCACAAGGGCAAGGTGGCGGGTCGCCTGACGGTGCGCGGCCGGGCCGGCCATTCCTCGCGGCCCGACCTCGCCGACAACGCCGTGCATCTCGCCGCCGACATCGTCGGGCTGGTGCGGGCGACGCACGAGCGCTTCTCCCGCGAGGGGCCGTTCCACCCGCTGTTCGCGCCCGCCTCCTCGACGCTGCAGGTCGGGGTGATCGCCGGCGGCACCGGGGTCAACGTCGTGCCCGATACCTGCCGGGTCGAGTGGGAGGCCCGCGCCGTGCCGGGCACCGACCCGATGACGATCCACGACGCGCTCCAGGCCGGCATCGCCGGCCTCGTGGCGCCGTTGCGGGCGGCCGGGCGGGAGGTCGCGGTCGAGAGCGAGATCCTGTCGCTCTATCCCGCCCTCGACCTTCCCGACGACGCACCCTTGCGCCGCCTCGCCGAGGCCTGGTCCGGCCATGAGGCCCTCGGGGCGGTGAGCTACGGCACCGAGGCCGGGCTGTTCCAGGCCGCCGGCATCCCGTCGATCATCTGCGGCCCGGGCCGCATCGCCGAAGCGCACCGGCCCGACGAATCGATCGGGCTTTCCGACCTCGACGAATGCTGCGCGATGCTGCGCCGGGTGATCGCGGATCAAAGTTGAGCGCAACCGAACCGGACCAGTTCGGCCGCGTTGTCGGGTCCAGGATCTAACGAACCTCGGATCCGACAGGAGAGCAGCATGCGTTCGATTCTCGCAGGACTCGCCGCCGGCCTTCTCGTCGCGGGTGCGGCCTCAGCCCAGACCGCCGCCCCGTCCACCGCCCCCGGCACCATGCGGACGGGCCCTGCCGCCACCGGTACCGTCGCGCCGGTGCCGAACAACACCGGCGGCGGTGCCGGCGGCGTCGTGGCGCCCGGCTCGACCGGCGCCTCGACGGTGACCGGCAACTCGGCGGCGGGCGGCAATGCCGGCCAGCCGTCCCGCGCGGTGCCGCAGGGCAGCAGCGGCAGCGGCAGCCGCTGACGGCGGCCGGCGCCATATCGCGATTCTATCGCGCGCGCCCGTCGATCGTATTGGAATCGGGCCTCCCGGCGCGGTAACACCGCGCCCAACAGCCGGCCGGCCGCCTCGGGAATGGCGGCCGGCCGTCACGGGAGGTAGACGCATGAACGCCCATCAGCACTTCATCGGCGGCACCTGGGTCGGCGGCGAGGCGACCCTGCCGGTCCTCAACCCGTCGCACGGCCAGGAGATGGCCCGCATCGCCCGCGGCGGTGCCAAGGAGATCGACGACGCCGTCAAGGCCGGCCACGCCGCCATGGACGGCGAGTGGGGCCGGCTCGACGCCGCCTCCCGCGGCCGGCTGATGCTGAAGCTCGCCGAGTTGATCCGCCGCGACGCCGAGATCCTGGCCAAGATGGAGAGCGAGGACGTCGGCAAGCCGATGACGCTCGCCCGCAACGATGCCCAGGTCTGCGCCCGCTACTTCGAGTATTACGGCGGCGCCGCCGACAAAGTGCACGGCGACACGATCCCGTTCCAGAACGGCTTCACCGTCATGACCGTCTACGAGCCGCACGGCGTCGTCGGCGTGATCGTGCCGTGGAACTACCCCCTCCAGATGACCGGCCGCTCGGTCGCCCCGGCGCTCGCCATGGGCAACGCGGTCGTGCTCAAGCCCGCCGAGGACACCTCGCTCTCGGCGCTCCACCTCGCCAAGCTCGCGGCCGAGGCCGGCTTCCCGGCCGGCAGCCTCAACGTGGTGACGGGCTTGGGCGAGGAGGCGGGCGCGGCACTGGCCTCGCACAAGGGCATCCACCACATCAGCTTCACCGGCTCGCGGGAGGTCGGAATCCTGATCCAGACGGCGGCGGCCAAGAACACCATTCCCGTCACGCTCGAGCTCGGCGGCAAGTCGCCCCAGGTCGTCTTCGCCGACGCCGACTTGTCGGAGGCCGGCACCGTCATCGTCAAGGCGATCACCCAGAATGCCGGCCAGACCTGCTCGGCCGGGTCCCGCGTGGTGATCGAGGACAAGATCTACGATAGCTTCACTGCCGATCTCGCCAAGCGCTTCAAGGACCTGCGCGTCGGCTCGGGCGAGCAGGACCTCGACCTCGGCCCCGTGGTCAACGCCAAGCAGTGCGAGCGGGTGCAGGGCTACATCGATCTCGCCCGCCGCGACGGCCTGACCATCCTGGCCGAGGGCGAGCTCGGCACCAACGTGCCGGGCGACGGCTACTACGTCCGCCCGACCCTGATCGGCGACGTGCCGCCGGACCACCGCCTGGCGCAGGAAGAGATCTTCGGGCCGGTCCTGGTGGCGATCCGGGTGCGCGACGAGGCCGAGGCCTTGAAGGTCGCGAACGGCACCGAGTACGGGCTCGCCGCCGGCATCTGGACCCAGGATCTCGGCAAGGCGCTGCGCCTGTCGAAGGGCATCAAGTCGGGCCAGGTCTTCGTCAACAATTACGGCGCGGGCGGCGGCGTCGAGCTGCCCTTCGGCGGCGTGAAGGGCTCGGGCCACGGCCGCGAGAAGGGCTTCGAGGCGCTTTACGGCTTCGGCGCCATGAAGATGATCGCGATCAAGCACGGGGTCTGAGGGTCATGGCGGCGGGGAGTGGGGTGAGGCCGCTCAAGGGCCTGACCGTGGTGGCGCTCGAGCAGGCGGTGGCAGCCCCCTACTGCTCCTCGCGCCTGGCCGACGCGGGCGCCCGCGTCATCAAGATCGAGCGGCCGGAGGGCGATTTCGCCCGCGGCTACGACGCGGCGGTGAACGGGCTGGCGAGCTACTTCGTCTGGCTCAACCGCGGCAAGGAGAGCCTGGTCGCCGACATCAAGGATCCGGGCGATGCCCGGCTCCTGCACGCGGTGCTGGCGACGGCCGACGTGTTCATCCAGAACCTCGCGCCGGGCGCCGCCGCCCGGGCGGGCTTCGGCTCGGAGGAGTTGCGGGCCCGCTATCCGCGGCTCATCACGGTCGACGTGACCGGCTACGGCACCGGGCATTCCTACTCCGACATGAAGGCCTACGACCTCCTGGTCCAGGCCGAGAGCGGCCTGGCCGAGATCACCGGCCACCCGGCCGGTCCCGGCCGGGTCGGGGTGTCGGTCTGCGACATCGCCTGCGGCATGGCGGCCCACGCGGCGGTGCTGGAGGCGCTGATCGCCCGGGGCATCACCGGGGAGGGCGCGAAGCTCGAAGTCAGCCTGTTCGACGGCATGGCCGACTGGATGAACGTGCCGCTCCTCTACTTCGAGGGTACCGGCCGGGCGCCGCAGCGGGTCGGCCTCGCCCACCCGTCGATCTGCCCCTACGGCGCCTTCCCGACCCGGGACGGGGCCCTGGTGCTGATCTCGATCCAGAACGAGCGCGAATGGCGCAAGTTCTGCTCCGAGTTCCTGCGCCAGCCCGATCTTCCCGCGCGGGCGGGCTTCGAGAGCAACAACGCCCGGGTGGCGAACCGGCCCGAGGTCGACGCGGTGGTGGCGCAGGTCTTCGCGGATCTCAGCCGCGACGAGGCGGCCGCGCGGCTGCGCGAAGCCGGCACCGCCTACGGCTTCGTCAACGGCCTGTCCGACCTCGTCTCGCACCCCGCGCTCCGGCGGGTGACCGTCGAGACCCCGGCCGGCCCGGCCTCGATCGTCGCGCCGCCGGCGCTCCGCAACGGCCAGGCGCCGGTGATGGGCCGCGTGCCGGGAATCGGCGAGCACAGCGAGGCGATCCGGCGGGAGTTTGCGGCGTAGACCTTCCGCAACCCCGATAAGTCCAGCACACTCCCCTCTCCCGTTTGGGAGAGGGGCCGGGGGTGAGGGTGGAGACGGTTCAGAACCAAGCTCTGACCGTTGAGCTGCCAGCACGACGTTCAGTGCTTCAATCAGAACCGTAGCACCCTCACCCCTACCCCTCTCCCACACGGGAGAGGGGATCCCGCGCTTGATCAATCAAGGCTGCGGCGATCTCAGATCATTGTCTTTGGAGGACAACCATGGCCACCATCCGCGAAGACGACCTGGTCGCCTCCATCGCCGACGCCCTGCAATTCATCTCGTACTACCACCCGGCGGACTACATCGAGAACCTCGCCGACGCCTGGCGGCGCGAGGAGAGCCCGGCGGCCCGGGACGCGATGGCGCAGATCCTGGTCAATTCCCGCATGGCCGCCTTCGGCCGGCGGCCGATCTGCCAGGATACCGGCACTGCGCAGGTGTTCATGAAGGTCGGGCTCAACGCCCGCATCGTCTCGAACCGCTCGCTCCAGGAGATCGTCGACGAGGGCGTGCGCCGGGCGTGGCGCGAGGAGCGCAACCCGCTGCGCGCCTCCGTGGTCTCCGAGCCGCTCTTCGGCCGCCGCAACACCGGCGACAACGCGCCGGCCATGCTCCACGTCGAGCTGGTGGCCGGCGACGCGATCGAGGTCCACGTCGCCGCGAAGGGCGGCGGCTCGGAGAACAAGGCGAAGTTCGCCGCCCTCAACCCGAGCGATTCGGTCGCCGACTGGGTGGTGCGCACCGTCGAGACCCTGGGGGCCGGATGGTGCCCGCCCGGCATGCTCGGGATCGGCGTCGGCGGCTCGCCCGAGAAGGCGATGACGCTGGCCAAGCTCTCGCTCCTCGACCCGATCGACCTGCCGCAGATCCGCGCCCGCGGCCCCTCGTCCAAGGAGGAGGAATTGCGGCTCGAGATCTTCGAGCGGGTCAACGCGCTCGGCATCGGCGCGCAGGGCCTCGGCGGGCTGACCACCGTGCTGGATGTGAAGCTCAAGACCTTCCCGGTCCACGCCGCCTCGCTCCCCGTCGGCCTGATTCCGCAATGCGCCGCCGACCGGCACGCCCACTTCACCCTCGACGGCAGCGGTCCCGCCGTCTTCACCCCGCCCTCCCTCGACCTCTGGCCGCAGGACATCAGCGTCGCGACCGCCGCCGGGCGCCGGGTCGACCTCGACCGGCTGACCCGCGAGGAGGTGGCGACCTGGCGCGCCGGCGAGACGCTGCTGCTGTCGGGCCGCCTGCTCACCGGGCGCGACGCGGCGCATCTTCGCCTGACCCGGATGCTGGAGGCGGGCGAGCCCCTGCCGGTCGATCTGCGCGACCGGGCGATCTACTATGTCGGCCCGGTCGACGCGGTCGGCGACGAGGCGGTGGGCCCGGCCGGTCCCACCACGGCGACCCGGATGGACAAGTTCCTGGAGCCGATCCTGTCGCGGACCGGCCTTCTCGTCATGGTCGGCAAGGCCGAGCGCGGTCCCGCCGCCGTCGAGACCATCGCGCGCCACGGCGCGGCCTACCTGATCGCGGTCGGCGGCGCGGCCTACCTCGTCTCGAAGGCGATCAAGGCGGCCCGGGTGCTCGCCTTCGCCGATCTCGGCATGGAGGCGATCCACGAATTCGTCGTCGAGGACATGCCGGTCACGGTCGCGGTCGACGCCGCCGGCACCTCGGTCCACCGCGACGGCCCGGCGCGGTGGAGGCGGCCGGTGCGGGAGATGGCGCCGGCGTAACGTCGGGATCGGTCGAGTGCGGGTTTCTCCCTCCCCCCTCTGCGGGGGAGGGTGGCGAGCGAAGCGAGGCGGGAGAGGGGAGCCCGCTTCCGGAAAGGTCGCGCACGTCATGACGAGCGACCCCTGGATCGGCGTCGCGCTGCCCCTCTCCCGCCCGGCTCCGCCGGGCACCCTCCCCCGCAGAGAGGGGAGGGTTCATGCTCACCGCTGTCGCGCCTTCCTGCCACCGTCACCGTTCAGTCATGCCCGCGTGCTGAACAGGCGGCACAAGGAGAACCGCGTGACCGGCACGACGCGCTACGCCCTCTACTTCACGCCGAAGCCCGGCTCGGACCTCGCCCGGTTCGGCAATGCGATCCTGGGCTACGACAACCACACCGGCACGGAGATCCCCCGTCCCGACGGGCTGGCCGATCTTGCGGGCGTGACGGACTCCCCACGGGTCTACGGCTTCCACGCCACCCTGAAGGCGCCGATGCGGCTTGCTCCCGGCACCACCGAGGCCGGCCTGCTGGCGGCGGCGGAGGCGCTGGCCGCCGATCATCCGCCGATCCCGGTCGGTCCCCTCAAGGTCGCGACGCTGGGCGCCTTCACGGCGCTGATCCCGCAGGCCGCGCCGCCGGACCTCGGCCTGTTCGCCGCCGAATGCGTCGCCGCCTTCGAGCCGTTCCGCGCGCCCCTGACCGAATCCGAGACCGCCCGCCGCAAGCCCGAGCGCCTGAGCCCCCGCGGCCGGGCGCTGCTGGCGGCCTGGGGCTACCCGCACGTCTTCGAGGCGTTCCGCTTCCACATGACCCTCACCGACGCCCTGCCGGAAGCCGACCGCGCCCCCTGGCGCGAGCGCCTGGCCGCCGCCTACGGCGCCGGCGCGCCGCTGACCCTCGATGCCCTGTCGGTGCTGCGCCAGGACGGTGCCGGCCCGTTCCGGGTCTTGCGGCGCATCGCTCTCGGAGGCTGACGACATGGCCGGACAACTGGGCCTGGAGCCCGTCATCGACCCGACCGCCCGGGTCCGGGAATGCCGCCTCGGCCGCTACACCGAGATCGGCCCGCGCACGCAGCTCACCGAGACCTCGCTCGACGACTACTCCTACATCGGCAACGACGGCGAGGTGATCTACACCACCATCGGCAAGTTCTGCTCGATCGCCGCGATGGTGCGGATCAACCCGGGCAACCACCCGATGGAGCGGGCCTCGCAGAGCCACTTCACCTACCGCGCCGCCTCGTACTGGCCTGACGAATCGAACGAGCCGGCCTTCTTCGACCGGCGCCGGGCGAGCCCCGTCACCATCGGCCACGACGTCTGGATCGGCCACGGGGTCGTGGTGCTGCCCGGGCGCAGCATCGGCACCGGCGCGGTCGTCGGGGCCGGCGCCATCGTCACCCGGGACGTCGAGCCCTACGCCATCGTGGTCGGCAATCCGGCTCGCCCCGTCCGCCGCCGCTTCGACGAAGCGACCGCCGCGCGCTTGCTGGCGCTCGCCTGGTGGGACTGGGACCACGACCGCCTGCGGCAGGCGCTCCCCGACTTTCGCGCCCTCCCGATCGAGGATTTCCTGAATAAATACGCCGGCTAAGCACTGACGGACCGTCATCGTGTTGTCGTTCAACCGGCGTTTACGTTCGCCCGAACAGTGGAAACAGGCGAACGGATGCTGGTTGTCGAGAATCTCACCCGTCAGTACGGGGCGCGCCGCGCCGTGGACGGCGTCAGCCTCTCCATCGAGCGCGGCAGCTTCGTCGGCGTGATCGGGCGCTCGGGCGCCGGCAAGTCGACCCTGCTGCGGATGCTCAACCGCCTCGCCGACCCGACGGGCGGGCGCATCCTCTACGACGGCACCGACGTGACGCGCTTGCGCGGCCGGGCGCTCCGCGCCTGGCGTGCCCGCTGCGCGATGATCTTCCAGCAGTTCAACCTCGTCGGCCGGCTCGACGTGATGACGAACGTGCTGATGGGCCGGCTCGACCAGGTGCCGGCCCACCGCTCGCTGCTCAAGCTGTGGAGCGAGGAGGACCGGGCGCTGGCGCTCGCCGCGCTCGAGAATTTCGACATGGGGGGCTTTGCCGCCAACCGGGCCGACCAGCTGTCGGGCGGCCAGCAGCAGCGCGTCGCCATCGCCCGCGCCCTGGTGCAGGAGCCGGAGATCATCCTGGCCGACGAGCCGGTGGCCTCCCTCGATCCCCGCAACACCCGCCTGGTGATGGATGCGCTCGCCGACGCCAACAGGCGCTACGGCATCACGGTGCTGTGCAACCTGCACTCCCTCGACCTCGCCCGCGCCTATTGCGACCGGCTGATCGGCCTCTCGGAGGGCCGGGTGGTGTTCGACGGCCGCGGCTTCGACCTCACCGAGGACGTCGCCCGCACCCTCTACGGCCTCGAGGCCGGCGAGGTGATGGACCGCGGCGAGCCCGAGACGCGGCCGCGGCCGATGCGGGCCCCGATCCGCCACGCCGAGGCGCTGAGCGCCTGAATTTTCCCGTTCCGAGAAGGACTTGATCGATGCTGAACCGTCGCACCCTCGTGGGCGCCGCCGCCCTGATGCTCGCCGCCGGCCCCGCCCTGGCTCAGGACTGGAAGGCGAAATATCCCGAGCTGACGCTCGGCGTCATCCCGGCCGAGAACGCCTCGGGCACCGTCGACCGCTGGACCCCGCTCACCGCCTACCTCACCAAGCAGCTCGGCGTGCCGGTGAAGCTGCGGGTCGCCAACGACTACGCGGCGGTGATCGAGGGCCAGCGCGCCGGCAACATCCAGATCGCCTTCTACGGTCCGGCCTCCTTCGCCCGCGCCGTCATCACCGGCGTGAAGATCGAGCCGGTGGTCAACCAGAAGCACGAGACCGGGGTGTCGGGCTACTACTCGGTGATCTACGTCCGGGCCGACAGCCCCTACAAGTCGATCGAGGACCTGAAGGGCAAGAGCCTCGCCCTCGTCGATCCGAACTCGACCTCCGGCAACCAGGCCCCGCGCTTCTTCCTGCACAAGGCCGGCCACGACGTCGACAAGTTCTTCGGCAAGACCTTCTATGCCGGCAGCCACGAGAACGCCGTCCTGGCGCTCGCCCAGGGCACCGCGGACGCCGCCGCCAATTTCTGGAACTCCGACACCGACAGCAACCTGACCCGGATGCTGGCCAAGGGCATGGTGAAGAACGCCGACGGCACGCCGATGAAGCAGTCGGACTTCCGCGTCGTCTTCAAGTCCGAGTTCCTGCCCGAGGGGCCCTTCGCGGTCCTCGCCAGCCTGCCCGACGACCTGAAGCAGACGATCCGCCAGGCCTTCATCGATCTCCCGACCAAGGACAAGGCCGCCTTCGACAAGCTCTCGGACGGCAAGGACCTCGACCTCACCCCGGTGACGCTGAAGGACTACCAGCCGATCATCGAGATGCTCCGCCACAACGACGAGCAGCGCAAGCGGTCGTAGAACGACGTCTTGCAGGTATGGCGCCTCCCCTCCCCCAGGCGATCCCGGGCTTGCCCGGTATCGCTGCAAGTTGTGGGGAGGGGCTAGGGGTGGGGGTGGTGCAGGAGGCACCGCTGAGCCTCATCCGGCACCACCCCCACGCGGGATCTTCGATCCCCCTGACCCCTCCCCACAAGGGGGAGGGGAGGAGCCTTTTCCGTGACCGTCCACATCGAGAAACTCCCGCCCGACCGCGAGAGCACCCTGCTCGCCGCGTATTCCGGCGCCGTCGCCGCCTCGCACCGCCGCACCCTGGCGATCGTCGTCGCGATTGCGGCGCTCTACCTCCTCGCCGGCTGGATGGCCGAGGTGCGGCCGCTCACCTTCCTCGACAACATCCAGAACTTCACCGCCTATCTCGACCAGATCATGCCGGTCCTGACCCTGGCGAACCTGCCGGCGGATGTGGCGGCCTGGTACTGGGGCCTGCCGAAATGGCTCGGGCTCCTCGCCGAGACCATCCTGATGGCCTATCTCGGCACGCTGCTCGGCGGCATCGCGGCCTTCCTCCTGTGCTTCCTCGCCTCGGCCAACCTGGTGCGCTCACGGACGATCCGGTTCGTGGCCCGGCGCTTCCTGGAAGTGTGCCGCACGGTGCCCGAGGTGGTGTTCGCGCTGATCTTCGTCATCGCCTTCGGGCTCGGGCCGATGGTCGGCGTGCTCGCCATCGCCATCCACACGGCCGGCGCGCTCGGCAAGCTGTTCTCGGAGGTCGTCGAGAACATCGACATGAAGCCGGTCGAGGGCCTGACCGGAACCGGGGCCGGCCTCGTCGCGACCGTGCGCTTCGCGGTGGTGCCGCAGGTCCTGTCGAACTTCGCGTCCTACGCGCTGCTGCGCTTCGAGATCAACGTGCGGGGCGCCGGCGTGATGGGCTTCGTCGGGGCCGGCGGCATCGGCCAGGAGTTCCTGGTGGCGATCCGCAACTTCTACTACTCGGACGTGAGCGCGATCCTGCTCCTCGTCATCCTCACCGTGGTGACGATCGACCTCGCCACCGAGCGCCTGCGCCACCACCTCCTCGGCCGGGAGGCCCACGCATGAACCGCCGCCCGTCCTCTCCCCTGCGTCAGGCGGCGCTCGCCGATCTCGACGGCCTGCGGCAGCGACACCCCCGGGTCTTCCGGCCGGCGTGGTCGCGCCGCGCGGCCGTCCTGGGCACCCTCGCGGTGATCGTCGCCCTGGCGGTGGTCGCGATGGTGCGGCTCGATTTCTCGCTCCTGCGCATCCTCCACGGCCTGCACCGCCTGGGCGAGTTCGCCGGCATGATGCTGCCGCCCTCGGCCGGCGGACGCCTCGGCCTGTTCGCGACCGCCCTCGGGGAGACCCTGGCGATCGCGTTCCTCGGCACGCTGACGGCGGCCTGCCTCGCCTTTCCGGTGGCGTTCCTGGCCGCCCGCAACGTGGTGCGAAACCCCTTCCTGCGCTTCGGGGTGCGCCGCAGCTTCGACGTGATCCGCTCGGTCGACGTGCTGATCTGGGCGCTGATCTGGATCAACGTCGTCGGCCTCGGTCCCTTCGCAGGTGCGCTCGCCATCGCGTGCTCGGATTTCGGGGCGCTCGGCAAGCTGTTCTCCGAGGCGATCGAGACCGCCGACCGCAAGGCGCAGGAGGGCGTGACCGCCTCGGGCGGCGGGCGGCTGCACCGGGTCCGCTTCGGCCTGGTGCCGGCGGTGCTCCCGGTGCTGGCGAGCCAGGTGCTCTACTTCTTCGAATCGAACACCCGCTCGGCCACCATCATCGGCATCGTCGGGGCCGGCGGCATCGGCCAGTACCTGACCGAGCTGATCCGGGTGCTCGAGATGCAGCAGGTCGCCTTCCTGGTGCTGATGATCCTCGTCACGGTGGCGCTGATCGACCTCGTCTCGGGCCGCCTGCGCCGGGCGATCATCGGGGCTGCCCCGCCCTGAGCCCGGCCGCGTAGGGGCCTGATTCCAGCGGGTTTTCGCGAGCACGACGGGGTGCGAAAACCGCGCGCGGCGCGCTTGTCTTCCTCATTGTCTTCCCCCTGGGCGGGCGCCTATAAGCCGGCTGTCTCAACGCACCTCGCGGCGTCGAGAGCCCCGCCGGGCGCTCTCCGCGCGCAAGGTTCACCAGCCGCCGGGGAGCAGCATGGCCGGGCATTCACAGTTCAAGAACATCATGCACCGCAAGGGCCGCGTCGACGCGGTCCGCTCGAAGGTCTTCTCCAAGCTCGCCCGGGAGATCACCGTCGCGGCCAAGCTCGGCACGCCCGACCCGTCGATGAACCCGCGCCTGCGCGCCGCCATCCTGGCGGCCCGGGCCGAGAACATGCCCAAGGACAACATCGAGCGCGCCATCAAGAAGGCGGCCGGCGGCGACGCGGAGAACTACGAGGAGGTCCGCTACGAGGGCTACGGCCCCGGCGGCGCGGCGCTCATCGTCGAGGCGCAGACCGACAACCGCAACCGCACGGCTAGCGACGTGCGCTCGGCCTTCACCAAGTCCGGCGGCAGCCTCGCCGAGACCGGCGCGGTCTCGTTCATGTTCGACCATGTCGGCCTCGTCGCCTTCGACGCCAAGGTGGCCGACGCCGACACGATGCTGGAGGCCGCCATCGAGGCCGGCGCCGACGACGTGAAGTCCGACGAGGGCGGCCACGAGGTCATTTGCGAGCAGGGGGCGATGGGCGAGGTCTCGAAGACCCTGGAGGCCCGCTTCGGCGAGCCGCGCCGCACCGCCCTGATCTGGCGCGCCCAGAACACCGTCGACGTCGACGACGAGACCGCCGAGAAGCTGATCCGCCTCGTCGAGACCATCGAGGACCAGGACGACGTGCAGAACGTCTTCGTCAACTTCGCGGTCTCGGACGCCATGATGGCGAAGATGCAGGGCTAACCTCCCGGTCGCCCGCGACTGCGAACGAGCTGGATGTACCCTGTCATGCAGGGCTCGGGGCAGTCGAGAGAACGGGATTACGAGCGGCGCGGGGAGAGGGGTGATCCCGCGCCATTCCTGTCTCTGACAGCGCCGTGGAATGACCCGGCGGGTGTCGATCCTTCAGGGGGGAACGGGTTCCGGGCCGCGCCGGCCCCCGCTCAGCCCGGCAACCGCAGCCGCGCCCGCAAGCCCCCCATCGCCGACCGGTCGAGGTCCAGCCCGCCGCCGTAGAGCTCGGCGAGCTCCGTCGTGATGGCGAGGCCGAAGCCGTGGCCCGGCACGGTCTCGTCGAGGCGCCGGCCGCGCTGCGCCACCGCCGCCAGCGCCTCCGGCCCGAGGCCCGGGCCGTCATCCTCGATCGTCACCACCACGTCGCCGCCGACGCCCTCGGCCGACACCCGCACCGCACCCGCGCACCACGTGCAGGCATTGTCGATCAGGTTGCCCAGCATCTCGTCGAGGTCCTGCGGGTCGCAGGCCGCGGCGAGGCCGGGCGGAACCGCGTGGGCGATCCGCACGCCCTTCCCGGCATGGAGCCGTTCGAGCGTGGCCGCGAGGTCGGAGACCGGCCCGGAAAGCCCGGTGCGCAGCCGCGTCGCCCCGGTCAGCGCCGCGCTGCGAGCCCGGCGCAGGTGATGGCGCACGCCGCGGTCGAGGCTGCCGACGAGGTGGCCCAAGCGCCCGTCGGGGTCGCGGCCGGGCTCCGACAGGGCGAGCGACAGCGTGGCGAGGGGCGTCTTCAGGCCGTGGGCGAGGTTCGCCACGTGGGTGCGGGCCTGGGCGAGCTGTGCGGCGTTCTGGTCGAGGAGGGCGTTGATCGCGGCGGCGAGCGGCCGGACCTCGGCGGGCTGGGCCTCCGGAACCCGCTCGCGCTGCCCCGCCCGCACCGTCTCGAGATCGCGGCGCAGCCGGTCGAGGGGCTGCAACCCCAGGCGCACCTGCGCCACCGCGCCGGCGGCGAGGCACAGGCCCAGCACCCCGAGGCTCGCGGCGAGCGCCAGGCCGGCCTCGCGCAAGGGACCGTAGAGGGCGGCGCGCGGCGCGCTCGCCGCCACCACGGTGCCGTCGGGCAGGGCGAGGACGCGCAGAAGCAGCGCCTCGCCGCGCGGGCCGGCGGCCTCCGCCGGGCGCGGCCGGTCGTCGCCCGCCTCCGCCACCTCAGGCAGGGGGAAGGGACGGCCGGCGAGGGAGGCCGAGCCGAGGAGAGCCGAGCCCCGCCGCACCTGCCAGGTCCAGCCCGAGCCCGGCCGGTCGAAGGGCGGCGCGTCGAGATCGCGGGAGAGGCGCAAGGGGTCGCCCGGTTCCAGCCCGGAGACCAGGGACACGATCTGCGCGTCGAGCCGGGAGTCGATCTGTCCGCGCACGAAGCGGGCGAGGATCAGCCCGATGGCGAGGCCCGCCACCACGAGCGCGGTGGCGATCAGAGCCAGCGCCCCGAGGAGCAGGCGCCGGCGCAGGGAGCCGATCGGGCCGGTCACGCGGCGTCCCCGGCGGTGAGCCGGTAGCCGTGGCCGCGCACGGTCTCGATCCGGGCCGGCGCGATCTTGCGGCGCAGGCGCGTGATGATGACCTCGATCGAGTTCGAATCGACCTCGGCGTCGCCCTCGTAGACCCGCTCCAGCAACTCGCCCCGGGGCACCACGCCGTCGCGCCGCAGGATCAGGCAGGACAGGACCCGCCATTCGAGCCCCGTGAGCTTCAAGGGCAGCCCGTCGCGCGTGAAGGCGCCGAGACCGGGATCGAAGCTGACCGGGCCGCAGGCGACGGTGGTCGCCCCGTGGGCGGCGGCGCGGCGCACGAGCGCCCGCAGGCGGATCACCAGCTCCTCGACCCGGAACGGCTTCACCAGGTAGTCGTCGGCCCCCGCCTTGAAGCCCGCCACCTTGTCGCTCCAGGCGTCGCGCGCGGTCAGGATCAGCACCGGAAGGGTGCGGCCGGCGGCGCGCCAGCCCTGCAGCACCGACAACCCGTCGCGCTTGGGCAGGCCGAGATCGAGCACCGCGGCGTCGTAGGTCTCGGTCTCGCCGAGATGGGCGCCGTCCTCGCCGTTGCCGGCATGGTCGACGGCGCAGTTCTCGGCGCGCAGGACCCGCAGGATCTCGGCGGCGAGGGCCGCATCGTCCTCGACGAGCAGGAGTTTCATGAGCGGCCGATACCAGGTGGCTGGAGCGGATTCCGCCGTAGTCCCGGCGGTTTAACCGAACCTGAACGGCCGGGTTCAGGCCCGGTTCCCGGCGCCTGACGTAGAAGAGCGCCAACCCGGAAGGGCCCAGCACACGAAGGAACACACCGATGACCGACCACACCACCATCGAGGGCCAGGCGACCGAAGTGAAGACCGCCGAGACCGCAACCGGCGCGACCGCGACGGCCGCCCCGCGCGCCCGGCCCCGCCGCGGCCTCCTCGTCGGCGCCGTCGCGGTGCCGCTGGCGCTCGGCGCCGTCGGGCTCTCCCTCGCCCAGCCGGCCCAGACGCCGCTCACGCCCGTCGCCCCGGTCGCGGTGAGCGCGCTCCAGCCCTCCGGCGCCACCGCCGCCAAGGGCGAGGTCGCCGAGATCTACGGCAACAAGTTCATCCTCCAGGACGGCACCGGCCGGGCGCTGGTCGAGACCGGCCGGGCCGGGGAGGGCGGCACCCTCGTCGCCAAGGGCGAGAGCGTGACGGTGCAGGGCCGGTTCGAGAACGGCTTCCTGCACGCCAGCGCCCTGACCCGGGCCGACGGCAAGACCGAGGCGCTCCGCCCGGTCGGCCCGCCCCCCGGCGGCCTCGACTGGGCCAAGGACCGGGTCGGCCTCGGGCCGAGCGTCGACGTCCCGGCCCTCACCAAGGCGGTCACGGATGCCGGCTATACGGATGTTCGCGTCGCCGGGCGCGGGCCGCGCCACCTCGAGGTCGCGGCGAAGGGCCAGGACGGCAAGGAGCGCCTGCTCCATGTCGGCTTCGACGGGCAGATCCGGGAGAAGCGGGTGTTCTGAGGCCGGGTGGTCTCAGGGCTTGCTCCGCGCCGTCCGGGACCGAGGTCCCGGACGGCGCGGGAGGCGGTCCGCGCGTCGAGGGGAGCGGGCGCTCAGCGCCGGTTCGTCTCCAGGAAGGCGCCGATCCGCTCCAGCGCCCGCGCGATGTTCTCCGCCGAGTTGGCGTAGGACAGGCGCAGGTAGCCCTCGCCGTGGATGCCGAAATCCGGCCCGCCGATCGTCGCGACGCCGGCCTCCTCCAGGAGCGCCGAGGCGAGCGCCTTGGCCTTCCAGCCGGTGCCGCCGATGTTCGGGAAAGCGTAGAAGGCGCCCTTCGGGGTGATGCAGGACACGCCGGGCAGGCGGTTCAGCCCCTCGACCACCAGCAGGCGGCGGCGGTCGAACTCGGCCATCATCGCGGCGACGCAGTCCTGCGGCCCGTCCAGCGCCGCGATCCCGGCCCATTGCGTCGCGGCGTTGACGCAGGAGAACGAGTTCACCGCGAGCTTGCGGGCGGCGTCGTAGAGCGGCGCCGGCCAGACCGACCAGCCGAGGCGCCAGCCGGTCATCGCGTAGGTCTTCGAGGCGCCGTCGAGGTAGATCAGCCGGTCGCGGATCTCCGGATAGGCGAGCAGCGTGTGATGGCGCTCGCCGTCGTAGGTCATCGTGCCGTAGATCTCGTCCGACATGATCGTTACGTCGGGATGAGCGGCCAGTCCCGCCACCAGCTTGTCGATCTCGGCCTTCGGGGTCACGCCCCCCGTGGGATTGGCGGGAGAATTGAGGATCAAGAGGCGGGTGCGCGGCGTGATGAGCGAGAGCGTCTCCTCGGCCGAGAAGGCGAAGCCGTTCGCCTCGCGGATCGGCACCGGCACCGGCGTCGCGCCGGTGAACTCGATCATCGAGCGGTAGATCGGGAAGCCCGGATCCGGGTACAGGATCTCGGCCCCCGGCTCGCCGAACATCAGGATCGCCATGAACATGGTGACCTTGCCGCCCGGCACGATCATCACGCTGTCGGGCGAGACCTGGACGCCGAGGCGCCGGTCGAGGTCGCGGGACACCGCCTCGCGCAAGGGGAGGATGCCGGTCGCCGGGGTGTAGCCGTGGTGGCCGTCGTGCAGGGCCTTCACCGCCGCCTCGACGACGTGGGGCGGGGTCGGCATGTCGGGCTGGCCGATGCCGAGGTTGATCACGTCGCGGCCGGCCTGGGCGAGAGCCGTGGCGCGGGCGAGGACCGCGAAGGCGTTCTCCTCCCCGATGCGCGAGAAGGCGGGGACGATCACGGGCATGGCGGTCTCTCGTTTCCTCGGACAGTCCGAGGCGGGGCGTCGCGGCCCCGCCTTCGATCCCGCGGCCTTCCGGTGCCGTCGGGATCCGTCGATCAGCGCTGCGTGTTGCGCTCGGCCAGCCGGCTGACGCCGAACGAGAGCGCGCCGCCGATGACGATCAGGATGATGCCGGTCTTGATCGCCGCCCAGAGCAGCGAGCGCTCGATGCCCTCGTCGGTGAGCATCAGGACCAGGCAGACGATGACCGGGATCGACACCACGGCGGCGATCGGCACCAGCGGGTTGGACGTCTTCTCTTGGCTCATTGGGCGGCTCCCCCGAACGATCGAGCGGTATGGTTCAGCCGGCCTCATAGCACCGCTCCCCGGCCTTGCGACAGCGTCCGGATGATAAACTTATGGGCCGGCAGGGTCGCAGGCCGCGAGGGCCCGGGCATGCGCGACGCGGTGTTGCCTTCCTGCACCGGCCGGGTCCATAGGTTCCCGAGAACGGTTCTCGACAAGAACGATCTCGGGAAGGACGACCCCGCCATGGCCCAGACGCCGCGCCCCCGCATCGACGCCAGCCGCCTGCGTTCGCGCCTCTGGTTCGACAACCCGGACAACCCGGGCATGACCGCGCTCTACCTCGAGCGCTACCTCAATTTCGGCCTGACCGTCGGCGAGCTGCGCGGCGGCAAGCCGTTGATCGGCATCGCCCAGACGGGTTCGGACCTGTCGCCGTGCAACCGCCACCACCTCGAGCTCGCCAAGCGCGTGCGCGAGGGCATCACGGCGGCCGGCGGCGTGGCCTTCGAGTTCCCGTGCCACCCGATCCAGGAGACCGGCAAGCGGCCGACCGCCTCGCTCGACCGCAACCTCGCCTACCTCTCGCTGGTCGAGGTGCTGTACGGCTATCCCCTCGACGGCGTCGTGCTGCTCACCGGCTGCGACAAGACCATGCCGGCCTGCTTGATGGCGGCCGCCACCGTGAACATCCCGACGATCTCGCTGAATGTCGGCCCGATGCTGAACGGCTGGAGCCGCGGCGAGCGCACGGGCTCAGGCACCGTGGTATGGAAGGCCCGCGAGCGCCACGCCGCCGGCGACATCGACTACCAGCAGTTCCTCGACATCGTGGCCTCCTCGGCGCCCTCGACCGGGCATTGCAACACGATGGGCACCGCCTCGACCATGAACGCGCTGGCCGAAGCGCTCGGCATGGCGCTGCCGGGCTCGGCGGCGATCCCCGCGCCCTACCGCGAGCGGGGCCAGGCGGCCTACGCCACCGGCCAGCGCATCGTCGACATGGTGTGGGAGGATCTGAAGCCCTCCGACATCCTCACCCGCGAGGCGTTCGAGAACGCGATCGTTGCCAACACCGCCATCGGCGGCTCGACCAACGCGCCGATCCACATCAACGCCATCGCCAAGCTGATCGGCGTGCCGCTCTCCTGCGACGACTGGGAGCGCGTCGGTTACGACATCCCGCTCCTCGTCAACATGCAGCCCGCCGGCCAGTATCTCGGCGAGGAATACTATCGCGCCGGCGGCCTGCCGGCGGTGATGTCGGAACTGCTCGAGGCCGGCAAGCTCCACGGCGAGGCGCTGACCTGCAACGGCAAGACGATTGCCGAGAATTGCACGAACGCCCACACCTGGGACCGCGACGTCATCAAGCCCTACGGCGAGCCGATGCGCGAGCGCGCCGGCTTCCTCAACCTCAAGGGCTCGCTGTTCGATTCCGCGATCATGAAGACCAGCGTGATCAGCCGCGAGTTCTACGACCGCTACCTCGCCAACCCGGACGACCCCTACGCCTTCGAGGGCCGGGTCGTGGTGTTCGACGGGCCGGAGGATTACCACCACCGCATCGACGACCCGGCGCTCGAGATTGACGAGCACACCGTACTGATCATGCGCGGCGCCGGCCCGATCGGCTATCCGGGCGCGGCGGAAGTCGTGAACATGCAGCCCCCGGGCGAGCTGATCCGCAAGGGCGTGCTGTCGCTGCCCTGCATCGGCGACGGGCGCCAGTCCGGCACCTCCGGCACGCCCTCGATCCTCAACGCCTCGCCGGAGGCGGCGGCCGGCGGCGGCCTGGCGCTGCTCCAGAACGGCGACCGGGTCCGGATCGACCTCAACAAGCGCACCGCCGACATCCTCCTCCCCGAGGAGGAGATCTGGCGCCGCCGCGACGACCTGAATGCCCGGGGCGGCTACCCCTACCCGGCGAGCCAGACCCCCTGGCAGGCGATCCAGCGCGCGATGGTCGACCAGCTCTCCGAGGGCATGATCCTCAAGGGCTCCGAGGCGTTCCAGCGCATCGCGCAGGTCCACGGCGTGCCGCGCGACAACCACTGACGGGGCCTCCCCGGATCGCGCCGAACGGTGCGCATCTCCCCCCTCTCCCCGCGGGCGGGGAGAGGGCTTTGGTGACCTTGTCGTCACCAAAGCGAGGCGGCAGCCGAGGGTGAGGGGGCGGCTCCGGATGAGCCTCTTCCGGCAATACCCCCTCACCCTCGCCCTTCGGGCTACCTTCACCCCCGACGAGGGGGTGAAGGCCTCTCCCCGCCCGGCGGGGAGAGGGGATTTTTCCGCGCCTCATCCGGGCAGCACGGCTCGCCGCCCAGCCCGCAGGCCGACAGGAAAGATTTCGCCCGCCCGGCCGATTTACAGCCGCGCTCGCGCCGTGTGAGGAAGTGTCCGGACCGAAGGGTGGGGGAGCCCCGATGACCGATCTCGCCGCACGCCGCGCCGCCTTCCGGCGGCTGCACGAATCCGGCTGCTTCGTGATGCCGAATCCCTGGGATATCGGCACCAGCCGCTACCTCGCGGCGATGGGGTTCCCGGCGCTCGCCACCACCAGCTCCGGCTTCGCCTTCACCCGCGCCCTGCCGGACACCGACTGGGCGGTGCCGCTCGACGCGATGCTCGCCCACATCGCCGAGATCGTCGCCGCCACCGACCTGCCGGTGAACGCCGATTTCGAATCGGGCTACGCCCACGATCCCGAGGGCGTCGCCCGCAACGTGACGGCCTGCATCGCCACCGGCGTCGCCGGCCTGTCGATCGAGGACGCCACCGGCGATCCCGCCCGGCCGCTCTACGACATCCGGGAGGGCGCCGCGCGCATCCGCGCCGCGAAGGCCGCGATCGATGCGTCCGGCGCCGACGTGATGCTGACCGGCCGGGCCGAATGCTACCTCACCGGCCATCCCGAGCCGCTGCCGGAGGCGATCCGCCGGCTCCAGGCCTATGCCGAGGCCGGCGCCGACGTCGTCTACGCCCCCGGGCCGAAGCGGCGCGAGGAGATCCGGACGCTCGTCGAGGCGCTGGCGCCGGTGCCGGTCAACATCCTGATGAGCACCAATCCGGGCCTCAAGGTCGCCGACCTCGAAGGCTTGGGCGTGCGCCGGATCAGCGTCGGCTCGTCGCTGGCGCGGGCGGCCTGGACCGGCTTCATCCGCGCCGCCAAGCGCATCCACGACGAGGGCAGCTTCGGCGGCTTCGACGGCTCGGTCGGTTTTTCCGAGATCAACGGGTTCTTCCGCAAGGACCTGAAGGAGCGGGGCGGCGCATGAACTCCGATCGCGATCCCGTCACCGGCCTGCCGATCGGCCGGCCTGTCGCGCAGGCCGGCCCGGCGCCGGCGCCGGAGCGGGTGCGCCTCGACGGGCGCCACGTCAGGATCGTGCCCCTCGACGCGGCGGCGCACGGCGCCGATCTCGCCGAGGGCGCGGTCGGCCCCGGCAGCGAAGCCCTGTGGCAGTACATGGCGGCCGGCCCGTTCGACGATCGCGAGAGCTTCCAGGCCACTCTCGAAGCCTGCGCGGCCTCCGCCGATCCGCTGTTCTACGCCATCCTGGACGCCCGGACGGGAAAGGCGATCGGCCACGCCGCCCTGATGCGGATCGACCGGGCGAATCGGGTGATCGAGGTCGGCAACATCCTCTACACCCCCGCCTTGCAGCGCACCCCCGGCGCCACCGAGGCGATGCGGCTCATGGCCGGTTACGTCTTCGGCCTCGGCTATCGCCGCTACGAGTGGAAGTGCAACGCCCTCAACGCGCCCTCGCGCCGGGCGGCCGAGCGGCTCGGCTTCTCCTACGAGGGGCTGTTCCGCCAGGGCATGATCGTGAAGGGCCGCAACCGCGACACGGCCTGGTTCTCGATGCTCGACGGCGAGTGGCCGCAGATCCGGCAGGGCTTCGACCGCTGGCTCGATCCGGCCAATCTCGACGGCGGCCAGAGCTTCCGCCTCGGCGCGCTCAACCGGGCGACGATCTCAGGGAGCGGCTTGCACCGGGCGACCACCGCCGACGAATCCGCTCTCGCGGCGTTGCAGGAAGCCGCCTACGCGCCGAACCGGCCGTTGCTCGGCGTCGAGCCGGTGCCGCTCCTCACGCCCGCCGCCGAGGTGCTGGGGCGCTACGAGGTCTGGCTGGCGGAGACCGACGGCGCGCCCGTTGGCGCCCTGGTGCTCGATCCTGCGCCCGACCACCTGACGATCTGGAGCGTCGCGGTCGATCCGGCGCACCAGGGATCCGGCCTCGGCAACACCCTGCTGGCGGCGGCCGAAGCGCGGGCGCGGGACCTCGACCTGTCAGAGCTACGGCTCTACACCGGGGACAAGCTCGTGCGGAACATCGACTGGTACGCGCGGCGGGGCTACGCCACCGCGCGGGTCGAGGATCTGCCGGACCGGCGCCTGGTGCATATGCACAAGCGCCTCGCCTGAAGCGGCGACACACGACAAGCCCGCCAACGAGCAGGGCGGGACATCACGGGAGGAATGGACATGGCGGGACGGCTGACGGGCAAGCGCGCGGTCGTGACGGCGGCGGGGCAGGGGATCGGCCGCGCCATCGCGGCGGCGTTCCTCGCCGAGGGCGCCGAGGTGCTGGCGACCGATCTCGACGCGGGCAAGCTCGACGGGCTGAACGGCGCCAGGGCCTTCTCCCTCGACGTACGCTCGGAGACGGCGATCGCGGACTTCGCCAGGCAGGCCGGGCCGGTCGACGTGCTGGCGAACGCCGCCGGCTTCGTCCACCACGGCACCATCCTCGACTGCACCGACGCCGAGTGGGAGCTGGCCTTCGACCTCAACGTGCGCTCGATGCACCGCACGATCCGGGCCTTCCTGCCCGGCATGCTGGAGCGCGGCAACGGCTCGATCGTCAACATCGCCTCGGCGGTCGGGGCGGACGCCACCGCGCCGAACCGCTACGTCTACGGTGCCTCGAAGGCGGCGGTGGTCGGTCTCACCAAGGCGGTGGCGCGGGACTTCATCCGCAGCGGCGTGCGGGCGAACGCGATCTGCCCCGGCACGATCCAGTCGCCCTCCCTCGACGACCGCATCGCGGCGCTCGCGGAAATGAACAAGACCTCGGTCGAGGCCGCCCGCCAGGCCTTCATCGACCGCCAGCCGATGGGCCGCCTCGGCACCCCGGAGGAGATGGCCGCCCTCGCCGTCTACCTCGCCTCGGACGAATCCCGCTTCACCACCGGCCAGACCCACGTCGCCGACGGCGGCTTCACGCTCTGAGGACGGAGACACGACGATGCATATCCTCATCCTCGGCGCCGCCGGCATGGTCGGCCGCAAGCTCCTCGACCGGCTGGTCAAGGACGGCTCGCTCGGCGGCGAGACGATCTCGCGCCTGACCCTGCACGACGTGGTGCCGCCGGAAGCCCCCGCCGGCACCGCGATCCCGGTCTCGCTCTCGGCCTCCGACTTCTCCGAGCCCGGCGAGGCCGAGCGTCTCGTCGCCGGCCGGCCGGACGTGATCTTCCACCTCGCCGCCATCGTGTCGGGCGAGGCCGAGGCCGATTTCGACAAGGGCTACCGGATCAACCTCGACGGCACCCGCCGCCTCTACGACGCGGTGCGGGCGATCGGCGAGGGCTACAAGCCTCGCTTCGTCTTCACCTCGTCGGTGGCGGTGTTCGGCGCGCCGATGCCCGAGCCGATCCCCGACGAGTACCTGACGGCGCCGCTCACCAGCTACGGCACCCAGAAGGCGATCGGCGAATTGCTGCTCTCCGACTACTCCCGCCGCGGCATCTTCGACGGCGTCGGCATCCGCCTGCCGACCATCTGCGTGCGGCCGGGCAAGCCCAACAAGGCGGCGTCGGGCTTCTTCTCCGGCATCATCCGCGAGCCGCTGGCCGGCCAGGAGGCGGTGCTGCCGGTCTCCGACCAGGTCCGCCACTGGCACGCCTCGCCGCGCTCGGCGGTCGGCTTCCTGATCCACGCCGCGACGCTCGACACCAAGCGCCTCGGCGACCGCCGCAACCTGACCATGCCGGGCGTCGGAGCGACGGTCGCCGAGCAGATCGAGGCCCTGCGCCGCGCCGCCGGTGAGTCCGCCGTCGCCCGCATCCGCCGCGAGCCCGATCCCACCATCGAGCGCATCGTCGCCGGCTGGCCCCGCACCTTCGACGCGCGGCGCGCGCTGGACCTCGGCTTCAAGGCCGAGCCCGACTTCGACGCCATCGTGCGGGCGCATATCGAGGACGAGCTGGGCGGGAAGGTGCCGGCGTAAGGTCCGTCTTCGTCGTCAAAACGCGGGTTTCTCCTCTCCCCGCGGGCGGGGAGAGGACTGTGCTCCCGTTCAGGGAGCGCAGTGAGCCCGCAGGGCGAGGGTGAGGGGGTGTTTCCGGAGGAGCCTCATCCGGAGATAACCCCCTCACCCTCGCTCCGGCTGCGCCTTCGCTTGCCGTGCACCCTGAACAGGCGCACGGCCCTCTCCCCGCCTGCGGGGAGAGGAGAAGACCCGGCCAGCAACGCCAAAGTTGGCGCACAAAAAGAAACGGGCGGCACCCGCGTGCCGCCCGTTCTCCATTCCCGGTGAAGGAAGCCTCAGCCCCGCTGAGCCACCGTCACGTAATCCCGCTTCGGGGCGCCGGTATAGAGCTGGCGCGGGCGGCCGATGCGCTGGGACGGGTCCTCGATCATCTCGGCCCACTGGCTGATCCAGCCGACGGTGCGGGCGAGCGCGAACAGCACCGTGAACATCGAGGTCGGGAAGCCCATCGCCTTCAGCGTGATGCCCGAGTAGAAGTCGATGTTCGGGTACAGCTTCTTCTCGATGAAGTACTCGTCCTTGAGGGCGATCTGCTCCAGCTCCATCGCGACGTCGAGCAGCGGATCGTCCTTGATGCCGAGCTCGCTCAGCACCTCGTGGGTGGTCTTCTGCATGATGCGGGCGCGCGGGTCGTAGTTCTTGTAGACCCGGTGACCGAAGCCCATCAGGCGGAAGGGATCGTTCTTGTCCTTCGCCTTGGCGACGTACTCGCCGACGCGCTCAGGCGTGCCGATCTCGGCTAGCATCTTCAGCGCCGCCTCGTTGGCGCCGCCATGGGCGGGGCCCCACAGGCAGGCGATGCCGGCGGCGATGCAGGCGAACGGGTTGGCGCCCGAGGAGCCGGCGAGCCGCACCGTCGAGGTCGAGGCGTTCTGCTCGTGGTCGGCGTGCAGGATGAAGATCCGGTCGAGCGCGCGCGACAGCACGGGGTTCGGCTGGTACTCCTCGCACGGCACCGCGAAGCACATCCGCAGGAAGTTCGAGGTGTAGTCGAGGTCGTTCTTTGGGTAGATGAACGGCTGACCGATCGTGTACTTGTACGCCATCGCCGCGAGCGTCGGCATCTTGGCGATCATGCGCATGGAGGCGACCATGCGCTGCTTCTCGTCCGTGATGTCGGTCGAGTCGTGGTAGAACGCCGAGAGCGCGCCGACCGAGGCGACCATGACGGCCATCGGGTGGGCGTCGCGGCGGAAGCCCTGGAAGAACCGGTTCATCTGGTCATGCACCATGGTGTGGCGCGTGACGCGGTAGTCGAAATCGGCCTTCTGGGCCGCGGTCGGCAGCTCGCCGTACAGCAGCAGGTAGCAGGTCTCGAGGAAGTCGCCGTGCTCGGCCAGCTGCTCGATCGGGTAGCCGCGATACAGCAGCACGCCCTCGTCGCCGTCGATGTAGGTGATCTTCGATTCGCAGGACGCCGTCGAGGTGAAGCCCGGGTCGTAGGTGAACTGGCCGGTCTGCGCGTAGAGCTTGCTGATGTCGATGACGCTCGGACCGATCGTGCCGGTCTTGGTCGGCATCTCGACCGCGCGGCCGTTCACCGTGAGGGTGCTGGTGGGGAGGCTCATGGGGTTGCGGACCCTTTCCATCAACGAGACTGAGCGTCGGCGCCTCGACCGCGGCCCCCGGGGCAGGGCGGCGAACTTTGCTGCGGGTGCTCACTCGCCGACCGGGTTAGCGGATCGACGCACCGGCATCAACCGCGCCTCCCCGCCCGGATGACAGAATTCAGATTCTGTTCAGGGGTCGTCCGATCACCCCCGCGACGACGGATTCGCGGGGGTGCGCGGAAAAGTTGTGCTTCCGGCGGCGAGCGTCCTCAGGCTGCGGCGGCGGCCTGCGCCCGCAGCCGCTCCAGGCTCTCCTGGCGGCCGAGCACCGCCATCACGTCGAAGAGCGGCGGCGAGGTCGCCCGGCCGGTCAGCGCCGCCCGCAGGGGCTGGGCCACCTGGCCGAGCTTGACCCCGGCGGTCTCGGCGAAGTGACGCACCGCACCCTCGGTCGAGGCGGCGGACCACTCGGTCAGGGCCTCGAGATGGGTGAGCGCCCCCGCCAGCCGCTCGCGCCCGCCATTGCCGAGGAGGCCGGCCGCCTTCTCGTCGAGGGCGAGAGGCTGCGGCGCGTAGAGGTAGTAGGCGCTGTCGACGAGCTCGATCAGGGTCTTGGCCCGCTCCTTCAGCCCCGGCATCGCGGCGATGAACCTGTCGCGGGTTTCCGGCGCCAGGGGGGCGGAGAGGCCCCAGCGCGCGCCCTGCGTCGGCAGGATCGCCTCGATCGCCGCGACCAGCGCCTCATCGGAGGAGGAGCGGATGTAGTGGCCGTTGAGGTTCTCGAGCTTGGCGAAGTCGAACCGGGCCGGCGAGCGCCCGACCTGGGCGAGGTCGAAGGCGGCGATCATCTCCTCGGTCGAGAAGATCTCCTGGTCGCCGTGGCTCCAGCCGAGGCGCACGAGGTAGTTGCGGAGCGCCGCCGGCAGGTAGCCGAGGTCGCGATAGGCATCGACCCCGAGCGCCCCGTGGCGCTTCGAGAGCTTCGCCCCGTCCGGCCCGTGGATCAGCGGGATGTGCGACATGTTCGGCACGTCCCAGCCCAGGGCCTGGTAGATCTGGGTCTGGCGCGCGCCGTTGGTCAGGTGGTCGTCGCCGCGGATGATGTGGGTCACGCCCATGTCGTGGTCGTCGACCACCACCGCCAGCATGTAGGTCGGCGTGCCGTCCGAGCGCAGCAGGACGAGGTCGTCGAGGTCCTTGTTCTGCCACACGACGCGGCCCTGGACCGCGTCCTCGACCACGGTCTCGCCGTCGGTGGGCGCGCGCAGGCGGATCACCGGCTTGACGCCGGCGGGCGCTTGCGCCGGGTCGCGGTCGCGCCAGCGGCCGTCGTAGCGGATCGGCCGGCCCTCGCGCCGGGCGGCCTCGCGCATCTCGGTCAGCTCCTCCGGCGTGGCGTAGCAGTGATAGGCCCGACCAGTTGCGAGAAGCCCCTCGGCCACCTCGCGGTGACGGTCCGCGCGGGCGAACTGGTAGACCACGTCGCCGTCCCAATCGAGGCCGAGCCAGTTGAGCCCGTCGAGGATCGCGTCGATGGCTCCTTGCGTCGAGCGCTCGCGGTCGGTGTCCTCGATGCGCAGGAGCATCCGCCCGCCGTGCCGGCGGGCATAGAGCCAGTTGAACAACGCCGTGCGACCCCCGCCGATGTGGAGGAAGCCCGTGGGCGACGGGGCAAAGCGGGTGACGACGGAGGACATGCGCTTCGAGAACCGGGTGAGAGCGAAAAAACGGTGTGGCCGGGGCCGTTAGGGCAGGGTCGACCGAGTCGACCCGCCGGCGCCGGGTCCTGTAGCATGCGCGAGACGAGCCGTTAAGAAACCGTCTCCGGGCCCGGCCGTTCGCCGGCAGCCCCGGGGAGCAGCGGTTGCGCGCAGCCTCGTCGCAGGGCGGGCGATGGCGGGGCCGGGAGCAGGAACAGCAGGAACGGGAGTCCTGGCGCGCGGCCTGCGCGCGCTGCCCGCCCCCGTGCTGCTGCTGCCGGCGTTCAGTGGCTGGGTCTCGGGCAGCCTCGCCGCGGAGGCCGCGCAACGCCGGCTGTTCCCGTGGCTCGCCGTCGCCTTCGGGGCCGGCGCGCTGCTGTTTCTCACGCTGGCCGACGGGGCCGTGTTCCTGCCCGCGCCCCTCGGCACCGGCCTCGCGCTCGCCGGCGGCGCCGTCGCGCTCCGGGCCCGGGCGGTGGCGCCGGCCCTGCTGCTGGCGGCGGCGTTCGTCTTCCTCGGCTTTGCCGCCGCCGCCTACCGTACGGCGAGCGTCGCCGCCCCTGTTCTCGCCCGCACCGTGATCGCGCCGCTGCACGGCTTCGTCGAGGCGCTGGAGGAGCGCGAGGAGGGCGCGCGCCTCGTCGTGCGGGTGGTGCGCCTCGGCGCGATGCCGGCGGCCGAGCGCCCGGCCCGGGTCCGGGTCTCGTACCGGCGCGCCGACGGCCTCAAGCCCGGCGACTACATCGAGGCCAAGGCGCGCCTGTTGCCCCCGCCGGAGCCGGCGCGGCCGGGCGGCTACGATTTCTCCCGCGACGCCTACTTCCGCGGCATCGGCGCGGTCGGCTCGCTTCTCGGCGCCGCCGCGGTCAAGCCGCCGCCCGAGCCGGCGCCCTGGTCCCTGCGGCTGGCCGCCGGCCTCGACGAGGCCCGCAACGCCCTCACCCGCCGCATCGCCGAAGCGAATGGCGGCCAGGCCGGGGCGGTGACGGCGGCCCTCGTCACCGGCAAGCGCGGCCTGATCGACCAGGACACCAACGACGCCCTGCGGGCGGCCGGCATCTACCACGTCGTGTCGATCTCCGGTCTCCACATGGTGCTCGCCGCCGGCGTGGTGTTCTGGCTCGCCCGGGCGCTCCTCGCCCTGGTGCCGGGAATGGCGCTCGCCTGGCCAATCAAGAAGATCGCCGCCGCCTTCGCGATGATCGGGGTCACCGGCTACTGCGCCTTCTCCGGCTGGGACCTCGCCGCCGAGCGCTCGCTGGTGATGACCCTGGTGATGCTCGGGGCGATCCTGGTCGACCGGCCGGCGCTCAGCCTGCGCAACCTCGCCCTCGCGGCGCTCATCTCGCTCGCCCGCGAGCCGGAGGGGCTGCTCGGCCCGAGCTTCCAGATGTCGTTCGGGGCGGTGGCCGGGCTCATCGCCTGCGCCAGGCTGATCGACGGGCGGCTGTGGAACCCGGAAGGGGCCGGGCCGATCGCCCGCGGGCTCGCCTGGCTGCTGGCCACGGTCGTCGGCACGCTCGCCACCACGCTGGTGGCGCAGGTCGCCACCGCCCCCTTCGCCACCTACCACTTCCAGACCGTGCAGCCCTTCGGCCTCGTCGGCAACGCGCTCACCCTGCCGCTCGTCTCGCTCGTGGTGATGCCGGCGGCGGTGCTCGGCATCCTCGCCCATCCCTTCGCCCTCGACCGGCCGGTCTGGTGGACGATGGGGCTCGCCGTGCGCGGCATGATCGACATCTCGGCCTGGATCGAGAGCTTCGACCGCGCGACCGTCGTGCTGCCGGCCTTCGGCGCGGGCGCGCTCGGGCTGATGACGGTGGCGCTGCTGCTCCTGGTGCTGCCGGTGTCGGGCCTGCGCTGGCTCGGCCTCGCCCCCGGCCTCGTCGGCCTGGCGCTCGCCGCGAGCCCGGTGCGGCCCGACCTCTACGTCGACCGCGAGGGCGGCGGTGCGGCCCTGCGCGGGGCCGACGGGCGCCTCGTGGTGCTGGGCAAGCCCCCCGCCTTCGTGCTCGAGCAATGGCTGAAGGCCGACGGCGACGGCCGCTCCCGCGACGATCCCGGGCTGACGGCCGGCGCAGCTTGCGACAAGCTCGGCTGCGTCGGCCGCGGCCCGCAGGGGATGAGCGTGGCCCTGGTGCGCGACAAGCGCGCCTTCCCGGAGGATTGCGCCCGCGCGACCGTGGTGGTCACCCGGCTCGAGGCGCCGCCGGGCTGCGCCGCGACGTATGTCCTCGACCGTAAATTCCTGGCGGCGCACGGCTCGACGACCCTGCGCGTCACGGCGGACGGCGTCGTGGTCGAGACGGCCAAGCGCCCGGGCGAGGCGCGGCCGTGGCGGCCGGCGCCGGCCGTGACGGTGCCGGCTCCGCCGAAGCCGGTCGCGCCCGCGCCGAACGCGACCCCCGGGCCGGCGGCACCGGCCGTGCCGCCGGACGAGGAGGCGGAGGGTCAGGTCGAGCCTTGAGCGGCCTCATCGCGTCGAGCGGCGCCGATTGGGGGATCGGGTCAGGGGCAAAAACTCAATCAGCTTGACCCTGCGAAGGACTGCCGAGGGTGGGAAGCGGACACCCGCCCGGCGGGATCAGTGATCCTTGGCGGTAGCTGGCGGCTGCATGAACTCGATCGTCGCGCCGTCAGGGCCAACGGCGTAGATCACCCGCGTTCCAGCCCGCGCACCGCTCGCGATCGGTTGCGGCGTGCCTTGCGCCTTCCAGCCGTAGGCGGCGATCCGCACCAGGAGCGCGTCGATGTCATCGACCACGAGGGCCAGATGCGCGAAGCCCGGGTCGAACGGCTTGGCTGGCACGCTCGGCCGGTCCAGACCCTGATACTGCAGGAGTTCGATCGTCTGATCCGCCAGCGAAACGATCGCCAGGCGCACCTTCGCCCCATGCGCTCCGGTGACCTGACCGAGGAACTCGCCCCCCATCTCGCCCGTCCGCACGAGGCGTGCGCCGAGTCCATCGACCCAGAACCGAAGTGCCTCGTCGAGGGAGCCAACCGCGAAGCCGATATGATCGGCGCGCTGCACATGGATGCTCGTGTGTTCCGTCATGCAGGACATTCTACCGGCAAAGGGGCCGCTCGTCTGCAACGGGTCGATAGCTGACGCTCACACGGTCGAGGTGACTGGGTTCAACCCGAAGCTCGACGGCAATCAGATCCCCCGCGTCAGTCCGGGCTCCGCTGCGCAGCCCCGGAGTGAGTGTGAGGGTTGCAGGGATCCGGATTGATAGGCGAGACGAGGGGCTTCACGAATCGGAACGAATCACGAGAGGCCTCGCGATGCGCGACGACGGTCTCGAGCTCGTTCACGGGAGCGGCAACGTCGATCGCGACCTGAAGCGTCCGCATCCGGACCTCGAACAGGCCCGTGCCCTCATGGCTGCCCAGATCGTCAGGACGCTCGACGCGCGGGGCCTCACCATCCGCGATGGCGAGGCGGCGACCGGGGTGGCCCACAGCGAGTTCTCGCGCATCCGCAACCCGCGACTGCGGCGCTTCACCCTCGACCGCCTGATGACCATCCTGGAAAAACGCGACGGCGACCTGGAGGTGCGGCTCGTGGTCCAGCCACGCCGCGCCGAGGCCTGCGCGACCTGACCGGACCATGCCGGCCAGGTCGACCGACCCTACGGCATCAACGCGAGCGCATCGGCGAAGAAGTCCGGCCCGCCGAAATTGCCGGACTTGAGCGCCAGCCACATGTCGCGGTCGGTGGTGCGCAGGACCGGCACGCCGGCGGCGATCTCGGGGCCGACCCGGAAGGCCGGAAGCCTGAGGCGGTCGACCACGGCGCCGGAGGTCTCGCCGCCCGCCACCACCAGGCGGCGCACCCCCAGGGCGACCAGCCCCTCGGCGATCCGCGCCATCGCGGCCTCGATGGCGTGGCCGGCGGCGTCGCGGCCGTGACGCGCCTGGACCGCGGCGACCTCCTCCGGGCCGGCGCTGCTGGCGATCAGCACCGGGCCGTCGCCGATCCGCTCCTTCGCCCAGGCGAGCGCCGCGCCGGCCTCGTCCTCGCCGGCGAGCAGCCGCGCGGGATCGAGGCGGCGCACCGGCATGACGGCCTCGGCCCGGGCGATCTGCCCGAGGGTCGCCTGCGAGCAGCTGCCGGCAAGGCAGGCCGCCGGGCCGCCGATCGCGGGGCCGAGATCGGATTCGGCGGCCGCCGGGGCGACGCGGCCCGCCGCCACCAGCGCGCGGGCGAGGCCGAGGCCGAGGCCCGAGGCGCCAGTCGAGATCCTGCGGGTCAGCGCCGCCGCGCCCAGCACCGCGAGGTCGCGGTCGAGCACCGCGTCGGCGATCGCCGCCCCCTTGCCGTCCGTCGCCAGGGCATCGAGCCGCGCGCTCACCGCGTCGGCGCCTTGCGCCACCGTCGCGAGGTCGATCAGCCCGACCTCCGCCCGGCTCTGGCGCGCCAGCACCCGCACCAGGTTCGAATCCCGCATCGGGTTGAGCGGATGGTCCTTCAGCGGGCTCTCGGCGAGCGGCACCGCGCCGACGAAGAGGTGGCCGAGATAGACGGTGCGCGCCGTCTCCGGGAAGGCCGGGGTGACGAGCGCGATCGCATCGCCGGCATCCGCGCGCAGCGCGTCGGTGACCGGGCCGATATTGCCCGCGTCGGTCGAATCGAAGGTCGAGCAGACCTTGAACAGCAGGTGGCCGGCGCCCCTGGCGTTCAGCCACGCGGCGGCCTCGCGCGAGCGCGCCACCGCCTCGTCGGCGGGGATCGACCGGCTCTTGAGCGAGACCACGACGGCGTCGACCTCGGGCAGGGCGAGGTCGTCCGCCGGCACCCCGATGGTCTGGACCGTGCGCAGGCCCGCCTTGGTCAGGGTGTTGGCGAGGTCGGAGGCGCCGGTATAGTCGTCGGCGATGCAGCCCAGCGCCAGGGTCATGCCCGTGCTCCCTTGTAGGGGGTGAACCAGCCCAGGCCCTCGCGCGTGCCGGACCGCGGGTTGTACTCGCAGCCGATGAAGCCGTCGTAGCCGAGGCGGTCGAGCTCGGCGAACAGGACGGCGTCGTTCATCTCGCCGCTGCCGGGCTCGTGCCGCTCGGGCACGCTCGCGGTCTGGACGTGGCCGATCATCGGCATCAGGGCGCGCAGCCGCATCGTTACGTCGCCGTGCAGGATCTGGCAGTGGTAGAGGTCGAACTGCAGCTTCAGGTTCGGGCGCGCCAATTCGCGGATCAGCGCGGCGGCGTAGCCGAAATCGTCGAGGAAGTAGCCCGGCATGTTGCGGGCGTTGATCGGCTCCAGCACGAGGTCGAGCCCCTCGCGCTCGAGCCGCTCCGCCGTCCAGGCGACGGCGCGGCGATAGGAATCCTGCGCTTGTCGGTCGCTCCGGTCGGCCATGCCGGCCATCAGGTGCAGGCGCGCGACGCCGGTGGCGCGCGCGTAGGCCAGCGCCGTCTCGACGCCACCCTTCAGCTCTTCGAACCGGTCGGGCAGCGCCGCCAGGCCGCGCTCGCCCGCGGCCCAGTCGCCGGGGGGCAGGTTGAACAGGGCCTGGGTCAGGCCGTGCGCCTTCAGCCGCTCGCCGATCGCCTCCGGCGGGTGCTCGTAGGGAAACAGGAACTCGACCGCCTCGAACCCGGCCTCCGCCGCCTGGGCGAAGCGGTCGAGGAACGGGACCTCGGTGAACATCAGGGTCAGGTTCGCGGCAAAGCGCGGCATGAGGGTCCTCCCTTGATCGGCGCGGCACCCTTTGAGGGCGCGACGGATCCTGAATCGCTTATGGTTCCCGGCTTCGCTCCGCCCGACCGGGCTCAGCCCGCCCCGCCCGGCAGGGCGGTACCGGTCACCTGGGCGTAGATCCGCGCCACCGAGGCGTCGTCGTCGCGGCCCATGCCGGCGCCGGCGGCCATCAGGAACATCTGGAGCGCGGCCGCCGCCACCGGGACCGGGAACTTCTGGCCGCGCGCCATGTCCTGCACGATGCCGAGATCCTTGACGAAGATGTCGACGGCGCTGCGCGGGGCGTAGTCGCCGTCGAGCACGTGCGGCATCCGGTTCTCGAACATCCAGGAATTGCCGGCCGACGCCGTGATCACCTCGTAGACCTTGCGGAGATCCAGGCCCTGGCGGGCCGCGAAGGTCATCGCCTCGCTCGCCGCGGCGATGTGCACGCCGGCCAGGAGCTGGTTGATCATCTTGAACGCCGCGCCCTGGCCGGCGGCGTCGCCGAGCTCGTAGAGCTTGGCCGCCATGGCGTCGAGGGCGGGCCTGGCCGCCGCGAAGGCGGCCGGGCTGCCCGAGGCCAGGATCGTCAGCTCGCCCTGCGCCGCCCGCTGGGCGCCGCCGCTGATCGGCGCGTCGAGGTAGTGCCGGCCGGTCGCCTCGAGCTTAGCCGAGAGGCGGCGGGCGATCTCCGGGTCCATGGTGGCGCAGGAGACGAAGACGGAGCCCTCGGGCATCGCCGCGGCGACGCCGTCCGGCCCGAACAGGACCGCCTCGGTCTGGGCGGCGTTGACGACGACGCAGACCACGATCGCCGCATCCGCCGCGGCCGCGGCCGGGCTCGGCGCGCCGCGGCCGCCCTCGGCGGAAAAGCGCGCGACGCTGTCGGCGGAGACGTCGCTGCCGGCGACGTCGAGGCCGGCCCGGCGCAGGGCCTGCGCCATGCCGTAGCCCATCGAGCCGAGGCCGATCACCGCGACGCGGGCGGGGGTGTCGCTCATGCCGTTTCCTCCTGGCGGACCGCGCGCGGCCCGCATCTCGCGCGATCTGACGCCGCGCCCTCGTCCCGAGCACTCACACACGTCCTAGCAAGGATTGGCAGCGCTGCCAATCCGGACCATGGAGCCGTTGAGCCGGCCGGGGAACCGTGACATCGTGGCGGTCCCGAGCGTCCGTGACAAGGTGCCGGGCGCGAACGGGGAGGGCGGATGGACGAGGGGGGCAACGAGGCCTTCGCGGCCAGGAGCGGCAGCTTGCGGGACGACGATGGGCGGGAGGAGGGCGGTGCCCGGCGCCCGATCACCCTGGCGGACGTCGCCCGCGAGGCGCGGGTCGGCGAGAGCACGGTGTCGCGGGTGCTGCGCAGCCACGGCTCGTTCTCGGAGAAGACCCGGGCCCGGGTCGAGGACGCGGTGGCGCGCCTCGGCTACGTGCCGAACCGCATCGCCGGGACGCTCGCCTCCACCGGCTCGCGGCTGATCGGCATCGTCATCCCGTCGCTCACCAACATCGTCTTCCCCGACCTCCTGCGCGGCGCGACCGCGGCGCTCGAGCAGGAGGGATTCCAGTCGGTGATCGCCGTCACCGACTACGACCAGGACCGCGAGGAGGCGGTGGTCGGCTCGCTCTTGAGCTGGCGCCCGGCCGGGCTGATCGTCACCGGGCTCGAGCACAATCCGGGCACGCGGCGCCGGCTCCTCGCCAGCGGCGTGCGGGTGGCCGAGCTCCTCGACGTCGACGGGCCGGGGCTCGACATCGTGGTCGGCTATTCCAACCGCGCCGCCGGCGCGGCGAGCGCCCGCCACCTCGCCGGCCGCGGCTATCGCCGCATCGGCTATATCGGCCACGACCTCGCCAGGGACCGCCGCGCCGCCAAGCGCTACGCGGGTTTTCGCGAGGGCCTGGGGGAGGCCGGGCTGGCACTCGCCGGGGAGGAGCGGGTGGCGAGCCCGTCCTCGGTCGAGGCCGGCCGGCACGGGCTGGAAGCCCTGCTCGCCCGTGTCCCGGACCTCGACGCGGCCTATTTCTCGAACGACGACATGGCGCTCGGCGGCTATTTCCACTGCCTCGCCCACGGCCTCCCGGTGCCGGAGCGGCTGGCGTTGTTCGGCTATAACGGCCTCGACGTCGGCCGGCTGATGCCGCAGCCGCTCGCCACCATCCGCACCCCGCGGGTCGAGGCGGGCGCCACGGCGGCCCGGCTCCTGTGCTCGGGCGCCGCGGCGACGGTGGTGGATCTCGGCTTCGAGCTGATCGAGGGAGCGACGGCGTGACGGATGTATCGGGTGCGAGCGAAACCGCCTTGCGCGAGGCGATCTGCCGCTTCGGCCGCTCGCTGTTCGAGCGCGGCCTGACGCCGGGCTCGTCCGGCAACATCTCGCTGCGCCTCGACGACGGCGGCTGGCTGGTGACGCCGACCAACGCCTCTCTCGGCTTCCTCGACCCGGCCCGGATCTCGCGCCTCGACCGCGACGGCCGGCTCCTGTCCGGCGACAAGCCCACCAAGGAGATCCCGCTCCACGGCGCCCTCTACGACAGCCGCGCCTCGGCGCGGGCGATCGTCCACCTCCACTCCACCCACGCCGTCGCGGTCTCGATGCTGCCCGAGATCGATCCCCGCGCCGTGCTGCCGCCGCTCACCCCCTACAGCCTGATGCGGGCCGGCGCGGTGGCCCTGGTGCCGTATTATCGCCCCGGCGACCCGGCGGTGGCCGACGCGATCCGGGGCCTGGCCGGGCAATACTCGTCGGTGCTGCTCGCCAATCACGGACCGGTGGTGGCCGGCGACACCCTGGAGGCGGCGGTCTTCGCCACCGAGGAACTGGAGGAGACCGCCAAGCTCTACCTGCTCCTGCGCAACCTCAACCCGCGCCACCTGACCCCGGCCCAGGTGCAGGACCTGGTGAGCCATTTCGGGCTGACGCTGCCCGAGCACGGGCACGATCATTGAGGGGCGGGGCGCAGCCGCTCCGGTTGCGCCGTCGGCCATTGAGGGGCGGGGCGCAGCCGCTCCGGTTGCGCCGTCGGCGACCTCGTCCCGGCGACCGTCGGCGCTCGGGTCGGCGCCAGCCGGCCAAGGCTGCGCGGCTCAAGGCTGCGCGCGACCCGGATCGACGGCATGACGCAAGGCCGCTTCGGTGCCGGCAAGCAGAGAGAAATGTATCGGGGGGGAAGCGACGCGCTGCGTGCCACGATCTGGCAAGACTTGCGACATCCAGCTTCGGAAGGAACTCCGGCCGGTGGCGCTCCCAAGGGGACTCGAACCCCTGTTTTCGCCGTGAGAGGGCGACGTCCTAGACCGCTAGACGATGGGAGCTGGCCGGCGGATGGCGGCTGTATAGCCACGGGCCTGGACGGGCACAAGCCCGAAATCGTATGCCGGCGGCGTTTTCGGATGATGCGGCGGGAGCGGCGGCTTGAGCGAGGCTGAGGTGCGGGAGGGAGCGATCCCGCCGGGGGAGGGGAGCGAGCGGCTGGACCGGGCGCTGGCGCGGCTATGGCCGGACCTGTCGCGCAGCCGCCTGCAGGCGCTGATCCGCGAGGGGCAGGTGACCCTGGAGGGCGCGCCCGCCGGCGATCCCTCCGCCAAGGTGACCGCGGGCCAGCGCGTCGCCGTGACGGTGCCGGCCCCGCGCCCGGCCGAGCCGGAGCCCGAGGCCCGCGACCTCGCGGTGGCCTACGAGGACGACGACCTGATCGTGATCGACAAGCCGGCGGGGCTCGTGGTGCATCCGGGTGCGGGCAACGACAGCGGCACGCTCGTCAACGCGCTGCTGGCCCATTGCGGCGCCAGCCTGTCGGGCATCGGCGGGGTCGCGCGGCCGGGCATCGTCCACCGCCTCGACAAGGACACGACCGGCCTGATGGTGGTGGCCAAGACCGACCTCGCCCACCAGGACCTCTCGGCGCAATTCGCCGACCACGGCCGCACCGGGCCGCTGGAGCGGGCCTACCTGGCCCTGGTCTGGGGCGTGCCGGAGCCGGCCTCCGGGACGATCGACGCGGCGCTCGCCCGCTCGGAGCGCAACCGCGAGAAGATCGCCGTGGTGCGCGAGGGCCGCGGCCGCCACGCCATCACCCATTACAGCACGGAAGACGTGCTCGGCCGCCAGGAGCCGGTCGGCCTCGTGCGCTGCCGGCTCGAGACCGGGCGCACCCATCAGATCCGCGTGCATCTGGCCCATCGCGGCCATCCGCTGCTCGGCGACGCGGTCTACGGCGCGGCCTTCCGCACCAAGGCGAACCGGCTGGAGCCGGAGGCGCGGGCGGCCCTCGAGGCGCTTGGCCGCCAGGCCCTGCACGCGGCGCTCCTCGGCTTCCGCCACCCCCGCAGCGGCGAATCCCTGCGCTTCGAGAGCCCGCCGCCGCCCGACATGGCCCGGCTGATCGCCGCGCTGACGCCCTGATTCCGTTTCCGGAAAATTCCTTCCGGAAACGGAATCACGAGCCCGCGCGCATGGGCGAAGCCGGAAGCCGGAAGCCGTATGAGCCGGTTTCTATTTGGACTGGCGGGACGGCGGGACGAAACCTTTTCGACGGACGTCTCATTGACGGGAGGGGCGGCGCGCGCTCACCCTGCGTCAGTGCGGCACCGCACGCGGCAAACGGCCACGGCAGCACCAAACGGCGCTTCAAGCGTTAGTCGCGACACCCGTCGCTACCCGGCTCGGCCGCTCTCTGCTATGGTGGCAGATCGAACGGCCGGCCAACGGGAGGTCGTTCGCGCTCGCCCATTCTTGCGGGGAGCTTCTAGGAGGTTGGAATGGCTGCTGCACTTCCCGTGCTCGCCAACGAAGGGGGCCTGTCGCGCTACCTCGACGAGATCCGCCGGTTTCCGATGCTGGAGCCGACGGAGGAATACATGCTCGCCAAGAGCTGGCGTGAGCATGGGGACCGCGACGCCGCCCACAAGCTCGTGACCTCCCACCTGCGGCTCGTGGCCAAGATCGCCATGGGCTATCGCGGCTACGGCCTGCCGATCGGCGAGGTGGTGTCCGAGGGCAATGTCGGCCTGATGCAGGCCGTCAAGCGCTTCGACCCCGACAAGGGCTTCCGCCTCGCCACCTACGCGATGTGGTGGATCAAGGCGGCGATTCAAGAATACATCCTGCGCTCGTGGTCGCTCGTGAAGATGGGCACCACCGCGAACCAGAAGAAGCTGTTCTTCAACCTGCGCAAGGCCAAGGGCCGCATCTCCGCCCTCGACGAGGGCGACCTGCGGCCCGACCAGGTCAAGCAGATCGCCACCCGCCTCGGCGTGCCCGAGCAGGACGTGATCGACATGAACCGCCGCCTCGGCGGCGACGCCTCGCTCAACGCGCCCTTGCGCGAGGAGGGCGAGGGCGAGTGGCAGGACTGGCTCGTCGACGACAGCCCGACCCAGGAGACCGTGCTCGCCCGCGAGGAGGAGGGGCAGAACCGCCTCGCCGCCCTCAAGGACGCGCTCGGCGTGCTCAATCCGCGCGAGCGCCGGATCTTCGAGGCGCGGCGGCTCGCCGACGACCCGATCACGCTCGAAGATCTCTCGAGCGAGTTCGGCGTCTCGCGCGAGCGGGTGCGGCAGATCGAGGTGCGGGCCTTCGAGAAGGTGCAGGACGCGGTCAAGCGCAACCTCGCCACCCGCGAGGCGCCGCGGGCGGGGGTGCCGGCGTAACGCCGGCCCCTCACCCCATCGGAACCAGGGCCGACAGGCCGATCAGCACCAGGGGCATCGCCACGAGCGCCAGCACGGTCTGCACCGCCGTGATGCCGGCCATCAGGGCGGCGTCGCCGCCGAGCTGGCGGGCCAGGATGTAGGCCGAGGAGGCGGTGGGCAGCACCTGGAACAGCAGGGCCGTGGTGAGCGCCGGCCCGTGCAGCCCGAGGCCCGACGCGACCAGCAGGGTCGCCGCCGGCATCGCGGCGAACTTCATCACCGAGGCCGAGGCCACCGGCCGCAGCCAGGTCCGGGCGCCCGCGAACTCGAGCGCCGCGCCGACGCAGAGCAGGCCGATCGGCAGCGAGGCGGCGCCCAGCGTGCGCAGGGCCGGCTCAAGCCCCGGCGGGATGCCCCAGCCGAGGAGCTGGACCGCCATCCCGGCGAGCGACGACACGATCAGCGGGTTGGTGGCGAGCTGCCTCGCGACGCCCCGGGGCGTCAGCCGCGCCGCGCCGTGGCGGGCGAAGACCAGCACGCACAGGATGTTGACCGTCGGGACGATCGCCGCGTTGCAGATCGCCGCGAGCGCGATGCCCTGCGCGCCGAACAGCCCGGCCGCCAGCGTGACGCCGACGTAGTTGTTGAACCGCACGCTGCCCTGGAACACCGAGGTGAAGGCCGGCCCGTCGACCCGGAGCAGCGGCCGCACCGCGATCACCAGCCCGGCGACGACGAGCGTCGACAGAATCAGGGTCAGGGCGAGCGCGCCCACCGGCACCGCCTCGACCCGCGCGGTGGCGAGGCTGTGGAAGAACAGGCTCGGCAGCAGCACGAAGTAGCCCAGCCGCTCGGCCTGCGGCCAGAAGGCTTCCGCGAGGAAGCGGCGGCGGCGCAAGCCGAAGCCGAGGGCGGTGAGGAGGACGATCGGCAGGAGGGCCAGCAGGACGGCGGCGGTCATGGGGTGGTTTCCAGGGCTGAGGCCGCCTTCCGGTCGATCTCGATCCAGGCGGGGATACCCGCAGCGAACCGGGACGGGAAGCGAGGCCTGGGTCAAGCCTGACCGTTGCCTGCAGGGTCGGTTGCCGGCGCGATGCAGGGACGGGAACTCGCGAAAGAGGGCACGATCTGCGATCCGGCCGCGCCCGCCGGAATCGGCAAGGTCCGGTTCCCGCCTCGCGGCCGCCGGGGAGTGCCTCTCCCGCCCACTGGGCGGCAGCTCCGGGCGATCGTCGCCGGAGGGCCGGAGCCGGCGCGCGGGCGAGGCCCGGCTCTGGGGTCGGAAGCAGTCGACCGAAGTCAATTGTCTAAGCAGATGCGATCTTGGGTTGTGTCGAGTGCTCGGACAGGAGGAAATATTCCCTATATAACTGCATTCCTCTCGGTAATGAAAGCGAATTTCATTGTAATGATACAAAAATTAACTTTTGGAATATAGATCTTATTTTCACAAAATGACGGCATTGAAAATAGGAATGCTGACGATGTTCGGGGTAAGCGGAAGAATATCCGCGGGATTTGCCGTGATCGGCCTTATCCTGATAGCGCTGGCGAGCTTCAGCATCATTGAGATGCGGCAGATCTCAGCAGGCCTGGGGATGGTCAACGACGTCAACAGCGTCAAGCAGCGCTACGCCATCAACTTCCGCGGCAGCGTCCACGACCGCGCGATCGGCCTGCGCGACGTCGTGCTGATGGGCGAGGCCGACCTGAAGGCCAATCTCGGCGACATCGCCCGCCTGGAGCAGCAATACGCCGCCTCTGCGGTCAAGCTCGATGAGATGATGGCGACGGGCGACGCGACCGCGGACGAGAGAGCCGTCCTGGCCGACATCAAGGCGGCCGAGGCCCACACCATGCCGCTCGTCGCGGCCGTCGCGGCCAGGAGGCAGGCGGGCGATCTCGCCGAGGCGACCGCCCTGCTCATCGGAAAGGCGCGGCCGGCCTTCATCGCGTGGCTGGCGCATATCAACCGCTTCATCGATCTCGAGGAAACGAAGAACCGGATCCAGACGGCCGAGACCCGCACCGTCGCCGCGGAGTTCCATTACCTGATGCTCGGCCTCTGCCTGCTGGCCGTCCTGGTCGCGGCGGGCGTCGCGGCCTGGAGCGTCGCGGCGATCCGGATGCTCCGCCCGATCTCGGTCTGGATGCGGGACATGGCGGCAGGAAACCTGGCGGTGGTGATCCCGGAGAGCCGCGGGCGCAACGAGATCAGCGCGATCGTCGTGGCGCTCGGGGTGTTCAAGGACAGCTTGATCCGGTCGCGCCGCCTCGAGGAGGAAACGGCCCTGGCCCGGGCCGGCGCGGAGGAGCAGCGCAAGGTGGTGATGCGCGACATGGCCGACGCATTCGAGCGCGCGGTGGGCGGCGTCGTCGGCATCGTCTCGTCCTCCGCCACGGAGCTGCAGGCGACGGCGCAGGAAATGACCGCGACGGCGGCCGAGACGGCGGCCCAGTCGAGCACCGTCGCGGCGGCCGCCGCGGTGGCGGCGGTCAATGTCGGCACGGTGGCGGCGGCCGCCGAAGAACTGGGGGCTGCTGTGCAGGAGATCGGCCGGCAGGTCGCCGGCTCGGCGGGCCTCGCCCAGGCCGCGGTCGCCGAGGCGGACCAGACCTCGCGCCTGGTGCAGGAGCTCAGCCAGTCCGCCGAGCAGATCGGGGCGATGGTCGGCCTGATCTCGTCGATCGCCGGCCAGACCAACCTGCTGGCGCTGAACGCGACGATCGAGGCGGCGCGGGCCGGCGAGGCCGGCCGGGGCTTCGCCGTCGTGGCGGCCGAGGTGAAGGAACTCGCCGCGCAGACGGCCAGGGCCACGGAGGAGATCGGCCGGCGCATCGGCCAGGTGCAGGGCGTGACCGGTCAGGCCGTCGGTGCCATCGGGGGCATCTCCGGGCGGATCCGGGAGATTGACGCCGTCGCGACCTCGATCGCCGCCGCGGTCGAGGAGCAGGGGGCGGCCACGCAGGAGATCGTGCGCAACGTAGCGCAGGCGGCCGGCGGCACGTCCGAGGTGACCGGCACCATCGCGGGTGTGGCGCGGTCCTCCGAGGATACCGGTGCGGCCGCGCATCAGGTGCTGGCCTCCGCCTCCGAGCTGTCGCGCCAGTCCGAGCATCTCTCGGCCGAAGTCGTCCGCTTCCTCGCCACCGTCCGGGCGGCGTGAGCGGCGCCGGCGCCGCTTCCGCGCCGGTCCGGCGGGCATGTCGGGGGCTCGCCGACGACGCGGCGCGATATCCGCGCGGCGCGAGCCCGGTCACCCCCCGATCAGCTCCCGGATGCGGGCCGCCAGGGCGTCGACCGCGAAGGGCTTGGTCAGCACGGCCATGCCGGGTTCGAGCTGGCCGTTGCTCAGGAGCGCGGTCTCGGCGAAGCCAGTGATGAACAGCACCTTGAGGTCCGGGCGCGTGACCCGGGCCGCATCCGCCAGCTGGCGGCCGTTCAGGCCGCCGGGCAGGCCGACATCGGTGATCAGCAGGTCGATCCGCGCCGCCGATTGCAGGACCGCGAGGCCGCCGCCGCCCTCCGCCGCCTCGATGGCCGCGTAGCCGAGATCCCCCAGCACGTCGGCGACCAGCATGCGCACCGACGGCTCGTCGTCGACGATCAGCACGGTCTCGCCGGCGGCGGCGACGGGGCGCAGGGCGCCCTCCGGCGCCACGGCCTCGCGCTCCGCCGGGCCGCGATGGCGCGGCAGGTAGATGCTGACGGTGGTACCCTCGCCCTCCTCGGAGTGGATCCGCACCTGCCCGCCGGACTGCTTGGCGAAGCCGTAGATCATCGACAGGCCCAGGCCCGTGCCCTGGCCCAGCGGCTTCGTGGTGAAGAACGGGTCGAAGGCCTTGGCGATCACCTCCGGCGGCATCCCGGTGCCGGTATCGGAGACGGACAGCGACAGGTACTCCCCCTCCGGCATGTCCTGGCGCTGCGCCGCCTGCCGGTCGATCCGGCGGTGGCCGGTCTCGATCGTGATCCGCCCGCCCCCGGGCATCGCGTCGCGGGCATTGATGCAGAGGTTGAGCAGCGCGTTCTCGAGCTGCGACGGGTCGACGAGCGCCGGCCACAGGTCGGGCAGGCAGACCGTGTCGATCCGCACGCTCGGTCCCACCGTGCGCTGGATCAGGTCGATCAGACCGGCGACGAGCTGGTTGACGTCGGTGGCCTTCGGGTCGAGCGTCTGGCGGCGCGAGAAGGCGAGGAGCCGGTGGGTCAGCGCCGCGGCGCGCCGGGCCGCGCCCTGGGCGGCCGTCATGTACTTGTCGATCTCGCCGAGGCGGCCCTGGCCGATGCGGGCGTTCATCAGCTCGAGCGAGCCCGAGATGCCGGCGAGCAGGTTGTTGAAGTCGTGGGCGAGCCCGCCGGTGAGCTGGCCCACCGCCTCCATCTTCTGCGACTGGCGCAATTGCTCCTCGGCCTGCATCAGCTCGGCCGTCCGCTCCGTCACCCGCTGTTCCAGGGTGCCGGTCAGCGCGCGCAGCTGGGCGATGGCGCGGTCGCGCTCCTGCTCGACGGCGCGGCGCTCCTCGACGTCGAGGAGCACGCCGGGGAAGCTCAGCGGCGTGCCGTCCGGCCCGCGATCGACGCGGCCGTTGGCCTCGATCCAGTAATACCGCCCGTCCGCGCGGCGCACCCGGTACTGGTGGGCGTAGGCGCCGCCCCGCGCGATCACCTCGTCGATCGCCGCGGCGAGGCCCGCCTGGTCGTCCGGATGGACCGTCGCGACGATCAGCGAGAGGGGAATGCCGTCCCGGCCGAGCGCCGGATCGAGGCCGAAGGCGCGGGCGAAGCCCTCGTCGACGGTGAAGCGGTCGGCGCGGATGTCCCAGTGCCAGGTGCCGATGATCGCCCCGGCCTCGAGCGCCAGCTGCACGCGCTCGACGTTCTCGCGGGCGAGCGCCTCGCTGGCGCGCAGGAGGTCCTGGGCGGTGCGCCGCTCGGTCACGTCGTTGAAGATGATGGCGATCTGCCGGTCCTCGGGGGCGCCGACCGGGACGGCCCGGACGTCGAACCAGCGCTTGAACGCCTCGGCGTAGCTCTCGAAGGTCGCCGGCTCCCGGGTCTTGGCGACGCGGCCGTAGGTCTCGAACCAGAACCGCTCCAGGTCCGGGGCGAACTCGGTCACCCACTTGCCGCGCAGGTTGACCCCGGCCTCGCGCTCGAAGGCCGGGTTGGCCTCGAGGAAGCGGTAATCCACCGGCCGGTCGTCGGCATCGAACCTGACCTCGACGATCGCGAACGCCGCCTCGACCGTGTCGAGGATCGTCCGGAAGCGCTCCTCGCTCGCGCGCAGGGCGGTCAGGTCGCGGCGCAGGCGGTCATTCTCCGCCTCGAGCTCGTCGCGCGACGGGATGTGCACGTCCCCGGCCACCGGTCAGCCTTTCATGAGGGACGTGCTTCTACCGGCAAGTCATGGCGCGCACAACGAGATCTGGCGAGGCCGGGAGGCCTCCCCCCGGGATCGGCCGCCCGCCGTCACGGCTGCCACTGCTCGAACGCCTCGCGCAGCACCTTCTCGCCGGCATTGCCCTTCTCGAAGGTCAGGATCGCCCGGTTGCCGTTGGCGTAGCGGATCGGCAGGTCGATCCAGTTGCGCTTGAGCAGGAGGTCGGTGTTGCGCTCGATATCGGCCTTGAGATTCGAGAGGCCGATCAGGAACAGGTTGTCGCGCACCGGCACCGGCAGGCCGGAGACCGGCGAGCCGCGGCCAGATTCGTCGTCCTTGAACTGGATCAGGCCGACGTCGCGCACCGTGCGGTTCGGGTCGGTCGAGGTGAAGGTGAGTTCGAGGATGTGCGAGGCCGGCAGCGTCGCGTCGGTGTTGCGGCGCAGGACCATGGCGAGGCTCAGGCCCGCATCCGGCACGTCGACGGTGGCGCGCACCACGGTCTGCAGCGGCTGGCCCTGGCCGGCATTGATCGCGTCGAGGCGCCAGACCACCCGGGCCTGGGTCGCCTTCGGGGCCGAGCCCTGCGGGCCGTTCTCCTCGTAGAGGGTGCCGCGCTGCGCCACCGCGATGTCGGAGGTCGGCGCCGGGCGCGGGGCGCCGCCCTGCGGCGCGGCGGCGGCGGGCGCGGGCGCCGGAGCGGGGGCTTGCGGCGCCCGCTCGCCGCCGACCCGGTCGGCGAATTTCGAATCCTGGTTCTCGGCCGGCCGGTTCGGGCCGTTCTCGGCAAAGCCCGTCGGCAGGGCGGCGGGGTTGTCGCGCAGGGACCAGGCGGTGAAGGCGATGGCGCCGACGACCGCCGCCAGCACCGCCGCGACGATGCCGTTGCGCACCAGCCGCGACCGGTCGCGCTTCGGCGCCACCACGTCGAGGCGCGGGCGCTGCGGCGCGGCGAGGCCGGCCTCCGGGCCCGCCGGCTCCTCGGCCGGCTCCGGCGCGCGGGCGCGCACCGGCGGCAGCTTCAGCTCGACCGGGGGACCGGCCTCCGGCAAGGCGTCGGCGTGGTGCGGGGCCGGCGGCTCGACCGGCGACGGCTCGGGCAGGGTCGCGGGAAGGGCGGCGCGGGGCGGCTCGGCCGGCCTGTCGCCCGGCGGCGCCACCCGCTCGGGCGGCCGCGACGGCTCGGGCGGCGGCTCCGGCGGGCGGGGCGGCTCGGGGGGCGCGGGCTCGGGCAGGCCGCCATTCTCGATCTCGAGCCGGGCGATCGCCCGGTCGAGGGAGACGCGCTCGGCCTCGATGTCGGCCTCGGACAGGGGCGGGTCGAGGGAGCGGAGCTGACCGATCAGCGCCGCGCGGGCGCGCTCGTAGACCGTGTGGCGCAGGTCGGGCGAGCGGTCGGGCAGGGCCTCGAGGGCGCGGGCGAGCAGGGGATAGTAATCGGCCATGGTCGCCGCATGCCTTGTCGTGCGGGGCGGCGGGCGTCAAGCTTCGCCCGCCGGGAACGCGGCGAAGTCCGCTCAATCCTCGAAGGGGTTGTGGACCAGGATGGTGTCGTCCCGCTCCGGCGAGGTCGACAGGAGCGCCACCGGCGCGCCGATCAGCTCCTCGATCCGGCGGACGTACTTGATCGCCTGCGCCGGCAGGTCGGCCCAGGAGCGGCCGCCCGCCGTGGTCTCGCTCCAGCCCTCGAAGGCCTCGTAGATCGGCTCGACCCGGGCCTGGTCGGCCTGGCTCGCCGGCAGGTGGTCGATCTCGCGGCCGTCGAGGCGGTAGCCGGTGCAGATCTGGATCGTCTCGAAGCCGTCGAGGATGTCGAGCTTGGTCAGCGCGATGCCGTGGATGCCCGAGGTCCGCACGGTCTGGCGCACCAGGGCGGCGTCGAACCAGCCGCAGCGGCGCTTGCGGCCCGTCACGACGCCGAACTCGCGGCCGCGCTCGCCGATGCGCTCGCCGATCGCGTCGGTGAGCTCGGTCGGGAACGGACCCTCGCCGACCCGGGTGGTGTAGGCCTTGACGATGCCGAGCACGTAGCCGATCGCCCCCGGGCCGAGGCCCGACCCCGTCGCCGCCTGCGCGGCGACGATGTTGGACGAGGTCACGTAGGGGTAGGTGCCGTGGTCGACGTCGAGGAGGGCGCCTTGCGCGCCCTCGAACAGGATCCGCTTGCCGGAGCGGCGGGCGTCGTCGAGGAGCGACCACACCGTGTCGGCGAAGGGCAGGATCTTCGGGGCGATGGCGAGCAGCTCGGCCTTCAGCGCCGCGCCGTCGATCTCGTCGATGCCGAGGCCCCGGCGCAAGGCGTTGTGGTGGGCGAGGAGCCGCGAGATCTTGGCGTCGAGCATCTCGGCATCGGCGAGGTCGACGACGCGGATCGCCCGGCGGCCGACCTTGTCCTCGTAGGCCGGGCCGATGCCGCGCTTGGTGGTGCCGATCTTCAGCACCGCGTTGGAGGTCTCGCGGAAATGGTCGAGCTCGCGGTGCAGCGGCAGGATCAACGTCGCGTTGTCGGCGATGCGCAGGTTCTCGGGCGTGATCGCCACGCCCTGCTGGCCGATCTTGGCGATCTCCTCGACGAGGTGCCAGGGATCGACCACGACGCCGTTGCCGATCACCGACAGCGTGCCGCCGCGCACCACGCCCGAGGGCAGCAGCGACAGCTTGTAGGTCACGCCGTCGATGACGAGGGTGTGGCCGGCATTGTGCCCGCCCTGGAAGCGCACCACGACGTCGGCCTGCTCGGAGAGCCAGTCGACGATCTTGCCCTTGCCCTCGTCGCCCCACTGGGCGCCCACGACGACGACGTTCGCCATATCACAAATACCCGTCCCTGCCCCGCCGCGCGAAAAGCCCCGGCGCGTGCAAGGCGCGGGGCTGATCGGCTGCGGATGGTGTCACGCGTGTGCGCTCTTCGGCGATCCCGGCCGGGAAATCAAGCGACGGCCGGATTCCGGCTCACTTGGCCTGGGTGTTCGGGCCCTGGCCCGGCAGCTCGCCCGGCTTGATCACCGGGGTCGAGTTCGGGGTCGGGTCCGGCGGCCTGACCGCCATGTCCGGGGTGCCGGTGGCCGGCGGCTTGATGACGCCGTCCGACTGCTGGAGCTTGTCGCTCAGGGTTGAGCCGGTGGTATCGGACTTGTCGGCGTTCGAGGTCGCGTCGCCGGGCCGCACCTTCTCGGGGATGGTCTGGTTGAGGGGCGGCAGGTTCGGGTCGCGGTCGCGCCCCTTCAGGGGCACCTCGGGCGACTGGGCGAGGGCGGCGGTGGCGCCGGCCACGATCGCCAGCGCCGCCAGCCCGCCGCGCATCAGCTTGGTCATCGGGTTTCTCCTGAGGGTGGAGTCTCCCCAGGGAAACCGGGCCGGCACGCGAGGGTTCCGGCTGCGCTTGGCTTTGCGACCGGGCTCGCCTCGATCCGCGGTCGCGCTTCGCTTCCTGCCGCGTGTGCTAAGCGGCCGCTCGCTCCAATGGCCGGATCTCATCCATCTCCGCGCCGATCGCGTTGCGGGCTGTCAGAAGATCGAAGCGACTCTGAAGGTTCACCCACACCTGTGGGTCCATTCCGAAGTAGCGTCCAAGCCTCAAGGCCGTATCGGCGGTGATCCCGATCTCCTCGCGGGCAATGCGCTCGATCCGCGTGCGCGGCACGCGGCACGCCTTCGCGATCGCATAAGCCGTCAAGTTCAGCGGAACCATGAACTCCTCCCGCAGCACCTCACCCGGGTGCATCGGCGGCAGGACGGTCTCGGTCTCGTACGCGGTGCTCATGACCGTTTGTCTCCGAAGGAGTAGGGCGCTGCCCAGAACGGTGGTCGTCAGTGATAGTCCACGATCTCCACGTCTTCCGGTCCCGTCTCGGTCCAGCGGAAGCACAGCCGGAACTGGTCGTTGATCCAGATGGCGTGCTGCCCGGCCCGCTCGCCGAGCAACGGGTGCAACTTGTTGCCCGGCGGGGCCTTCAGGGCGTCGAGCGAGGTCGCCGCGTCGAGATAATTGAGCTTGCGCCGGGCCGTCTTGAGAATGGCAGCGGGGATCCCTCTTGGGCTTCGCCCCTCGAACACATCCCGGGTCCGGCTATCGGCAAAGCTGCGGATCGCGATGCGAGGCCCTCGACGACGGAAGGTATCGCACAGTGATACATTCTGGTCAAGGAGAACGTATCACTGTGAGATACCAACAGCGTCGTCGCCCGCACCCTTTTTGTCTGCATGTCATGGCAATGCCCGAGGACGTCCCGGGCATTCCGGAGGCGGATCAGCCTGGATCCGCCGACCGATCGTCGAAAAGGGCGCTCAGCCCGCCTTCGCCATCTCAAGGTAGAGGTCGCGCAGGCGCCGGGTCATCGGGCCGGGCTGGCCGCCGCCGACGCGGGTCCCATCGATCTCGACCACCGGCATCACGAAGGCGGAGGCCGAGGTGAAGAACGCTTCCGACGCGGCTATCGCCTCCGCGACCGTGAAGGCGCGCTCCTCGACGCTCAGCCCGTTCTCCTCGGCGAGCCGCATCACCGCCCGGCGGGTGATGCCGGGCAGGAGCGCCGTCGAGAGCGGCCGGGTGACGATGCGGCCATCCTCGGTGATGATGAAGGCGGTGGAGGAGCCGCCCTCGGTGACGAAGCCGTCCTCGTGCATCCAGGCTTCCGCGACGCCAGCGGCCGCGGCCTGCTGCTTGGCCAGCACCTGGGCGAGCAGGGCGACCGACTTGATGTCCCGGCGCTTCCAGCGCAGGTCCTCGACGGTGATGACCTTGGCGCCGCGGTCGGCGAGCGGGTTCGCCGAGACGTTCTTTCCTTGAGTGAACATCACCACGGTCGGCGGCGTGCCCTCGGGCGGGAAGGCGAAGTCGCGCTCGGCGACGCCGCGGGTGACCTCCATGTAGACGAGGCCTTCCCGCAAGGCGTTGCGGGTGACCAGCTCCTCCTCGAGATGCGTCCACTCGGCGATGGTGTGGGGGTTGCGGATGCCGATCTCGCCGAGCGAGCGGTCGAGGCGGGCGAGGTGGGCCTCGTTGTCGACGAGGCGCCCGTCCAGCACCGCGCTCACCTCGTAGATCCCGTCGGCGAACAGGAACCCGCGGTCCATGATCGGGATCGTCGCCTCCTCGAAGGGCACGAAGCGGCCGTTGACGTAGACGATGCGGGACATGCGGGTCTTCCTCTCGCGGGGCCGGTCGCCCGACTGGGCAAGCCGCCCTTGAAGCACCAGCCGGAGCCGGGCCGCAAGCGCGTTTCCGGCCGCCCCGCCTTGCACGAATCGTGCAGGCAGGTCGCGCGCGCAGCGGTTGCGCTGGCCGGCGGCCACGACCTATCGTCCGGCGAACACGAGAGGAAACGACATGCGGCTCACCCCCGACGCGACGGGCGTCTTCCCCATCGCCCCGACCCCGTTCCACCCGGACGGCCGCATCGACGAGGCCTCGATCGACCGGATGACCGACTTCTACGGCGAGATCGGCGCGACCGGCCTCACCGTGCTCGGCATGATGGGCGAGGCGCCCAAGCTCGACGGCGCGGAAGCGGTGGCGGTGGCCTCGCGGGTGATCCGGCGCACCACGCTTCCGGTCATCATCGGCGTCTCGGCCCCGGGCTTCGCCGCGATGGGCTCGCTCACCCGCGCCGTCATGGATGCGGGGGCGGCGGGCGTGATGATCGCGCCGCCGCCGTCCCTGCGCACCGACGACCAGATCGTCGGCTACTACGCCCAGGCCGCCGAGGTGATCGGCCGCGACGTCCCGTTCGTGATCCAGGACTATCCCCTGACCCTGAGCGTGGTGATGACGCCGGGCGTGATCCGCCGCATCGTCACCGACAACCCGAACTGTGTCATGCTCAAGCACGAGGACTGGCCGGGGCTGGAGAAGATCTCGGCGCTCCGCGCCTTCCAGCGCGACGGCTCGCTGCGGCCGATCTCGATCCTGTGCGGCAACGGCGGCCTGTTCCTCGACTTCGAGTGCGAGCGCGGCGCCGACGGCGCCAATACCGGCTACGCCTTCCCGGAGATGCTGGTCGACGTGGTGCGCCTCTCCGCGGCCGGCGAGCGCGAGCGCGCCCACGACGTCTTCGACGCCCACCTGCCGCTCCTGCGCTACGAGCAGCAGCCGGGCCTCGGCCTTGCCGTGCGCAAATACGTGCTGATGCGCCGCGGCATCCTGGCCTCCGACGCCCAGCGCAAGCCGGCGGGCGGCTTGTCGGCGACGGCGAGGGCCGAGGTGGACTTCCTGCTGGAGCGGCTGGGGCGGCACGATCCGCGGGCGCGGCTCTGAAGCCCGCCTCAGGCGGCGTCGTCCAGGTGGATGCGCAGGACGAAGCCGGCCGCGGTCGCGATGTTGACGAGCGCGTCGAGCGAGAACTTGTCGAGCTTGCCGCGCATCAGGTCGTTGAGCCGCGGGCGGGTCAGGTTCAGGCGGGACGCCGCCTGCTCCTGCGGCAGGTTCCAGCTCCGGATCCGCTCCCGGATCCGGAGCAGCAGGTCCGCCCGGGCCGTCATGTTCGCGGCCTCCACCGGGTCGTCGGTCAGGGCGTCGAGGACGTTTGCGAAGGTTTCAGGTGTCATGTCGTGCCTGCCAATCCCTGAGCCGCTTGGCGGCCAGCTCGATGTCGGTGCGAGCGGTCTGCTGTGTCTTCTTCTGGAATGCGTGCAGCACCAGCACGCAGTCCGATAGGGTTCGCGAGATAAATGATCCGGAACGCGCCGGACACGTCCCTGATGCGGACCTCCCTGACACCCGGGCCGACCGTGCGCATCGGCTTCCAGTCGTTCGGGTCGAGGCCCTCCTGCACGGCCCTCAACTCGACCCCGGCTTGGTAACGCGCCGCATCCGGGAAATGCTGCAGCACGCTGCGGCTGTCGCCGAGGAAGGTGATCGGTTTCACGTCCCCTGTGTATCAGAATCGATACATCTCGGCGAGGCCATCCTTCCCCCGCCGCCCGCACCGCCCCCTCTCCCGGGCCTCCTTCCGCCCGCCGCAGCCGCGCCTCGCCCTCCGCGATGTAGTCGCGCGTCAGCGGCACCACGTCGTGGCGCCGGGAGCGTGTTGCGGCCGAGGCGGCGCACGGCGACGAGCGCCCGCATCCGGCGCAAGGACGGCTCGCCGCGGTTGCGCCCGAGCAGCACCGTCGTCAACTCCGGCAAGGTGCCGGATTCGAGGATGAGGCGCCGGTCGGTATAGAGCTCGCCGAATTTCATCTCGGGATCGAGGAGCAGCTCGCGCTCCGCCACCGCGTCGGCGAAGCGGATCGCCACTGCCGGGCCGTCGCCGGCCCGGAAGCGGCGACCGGCGGCCGTGATCGCCGTCAGGGGCCGCTCAGGGCACCGCCGGAGAACGCCGTTTCCAGCAGATGATCGAGGACCACGCCGCCACCCCGGGGGACAGGAAAATGCTCCCTCCGTACAAGAGTTTGCGTCGTGGCCCTGGGGCGTCAAGGTCGCCGGACCGGCTCGCCTTGCCCTGTGCTCTGCGCCCGTCGCAGGCCAGCCCGGTGGTCGGGCGCGGCGTCCGCGCCCGGTCCGTCGTCTCAGGCCTCGGAGCCGAACACGCGCCGGAAGATCGTGTCGACGTGCTTGAGATGGTATCCGAGGTCGAAGCACTCGGCGATCGCCTCGGGCTTGAGCGCCGCGGTCACCTCGCGGTCGGCCTGGAGCAGGGTGAGGAAGTCGCCCTCGCCGCGCCAGACCGGCATCGCGTTGCGCTGGACGAGGCGGTAGGCGTCCTCGCGCGATACGCCGGCTTGCGTGAGCGCCAGCAGCACCCGCTGCGAGTGGACGAGGCCGCCGAGCCGGTCGAGGTTGCGCTGCATCTGCTCGGGATAGACGAGCAGCTTGTCGATCACGCCGGTGAGGCGGGCGAGCGCGAAATCGAGGGTGATTGTAGCGTCGGGGCCGATCATCCGCTCGACCGAGGAGTGCGAGATGTCGCGCTCGTGCCAGAGCGCCACGTTCTCCATCGCCGGGAGCGCGTAGGCGCGGACCATGCGGGCGAGGCCGGTCAGGTTCTCGGTCAGCACCGGGTTGCGCTTGTGCGGCATCGCCGAGGAGCCCTTCTGGCCCTCGGAGAAGTATTCCTCCGCCTCCAGCACCTCGGTGCGCTGCAGGTGGCGCACCTCGATCGCCAGCCGCTCGATCGACGAGGCGACGACGCCGAGCACCGCGAAGAACATCGCGTGGCGGTCGCGCGGGATGACCTGGGTCGAGACCGGCTCGACCGTCAGACCCATCTGCGCGGCGACGTATTCCTCGACCCGCGGGTCGATGTTGGCGAAGGTGCCGACCGCCCCCGAGATGGCGCAGGTCGCGATCTCGGCCTTGGCCGCGACGAGGCGGGCGCGGTTGCGCTCGAACTCGGCATAGGCCTGGGCGAGCTTGAGCCCGAACGTGACCGGCTCGGCGTGGATGCCGTGCGAGCGGCCGATGGTCGGGGTGAGCTTGTGCTCGAAAGCCCGGCGCTTGAGCGCGGCGAGCAGCCCGTCGATGTCGGCGATGAGCAGGTCGGCGGCGCGGGCGAGCTGCACGTTGAGGCAGGTGTCGAGCACGTCCGACGATGTCATGCCCTGATGGACGAACCGCGCCTCGGGCCCGACGATCTCGGCGAGGTGGGTCAGGAACGCGATCACGTCGTGCTTGGTGACGCGCTCGATCTCGTCGATGCGCGCGACGTCGAACACCGCGTCGCGGCCCTTCTCCCACACCGTGGCGGCGGCCTCCTTGGGCACCACGCCGATCTCGGCGAGCGCGGTCGTGGCATGGGCCTCGATCTCGAACCAGATCCGGAAACGCGCGTCCGGCGACCAGATCGCCGTCATCTCGGGCCGGCTGTAGCGGGGGATCATCGTCGGGGCTCCTGCGCGATAAGGCGGGGTGGGATGCCGCGACGGCTATGGGATGCGGGGCGAGAAGGCAAGGAAGGGGAGGGCGATCGCGCCAGGGCGGCCGGTGGACGAGCGGGGCCCGGCCCGTCCCGGATCCGGGACGGGCCGGGAATCGACGCGGTCAGAACCGCATCGTCAGCCCGCCATTCACCGCGTAGCCGTCCCCGCCCGTCCGCGCGAAGGTGGTGCCGCCGGTGAGGGTCAGGCTCACCCCCGGGGTCACGTCGGCGGAGAGCCCTGCCTCGACGAGGCCGTAGGTGCCGCGCGCCGCCCGGCCGAGTGGGGTGAGGATCGGCAGGAGCGGCGTCGAGGTGAGGGAGGTCACCAGCGTCCGGCCGCCGTCCAGGAATTCGTGCTCGGCGGTGACGTTGACGAAGGCCCGCACCGGCAGGCCGGCGAAGCCGAAGGGCGCGGCGCGCAGCTGCAATCCGGCGCGGCCGACCAGCGATTCGATGCCCGTCGCGCCGACCCGCTGGGTCAGCACCGGGTCGCCCCGCTCGGTATAGGCGCCGACCCGGGTGGTGGCGTAGGTGAGGCCGACGATCGGGCCGAGCCGCACCGGGCCGAGCGTGTCGAACAGGTAGCCGGCCTTCGCCGCCACCGCGACGCTGTCGCCGCCGGCGGCCCCGTCGAGCGGGTCGACCACGCCCGGGCGGGTCACGGCGTAGTCGTGGCGGCCATAGGCCAAGACCGCGTCGGCGAACAGGTTGGTCCCGGTGAACGACCCGTAGGCGGCGAAGCCGTAGCTGTCGATGTCGATCGAGCCCGCGCCGCCGCGCAGGTTCGCGTGCGGGTTGGCGTAGTTGAAGGCGAAGCCGAAGCGCACGCCCGGCATCGGTGTCGCCTCCAGCCCGATCGTGCCGCTCGGGCTGTCGTAGTCGTAGCCGGTAGCGAATCCCCGCGTCGCCCGGCTGCCGCCGGCATAGCCCCCCTGGCCCCACACGATGAGCGGGCTCGCCGGTGCTCCGAGGGGCGCGACGCCGGTGGCACCCAGCGCACCCGTCGCCTCGCCGGGCGCGGGGGCGAAGAGCCGGTAGGCGTCGAGGCGCTGGAGCAGGGCGCCGGCGAAGCTGGTTGTGCCGATCTGGCCGAGCTCGGCCTGGGCGGCGATTCCGTTCGGTGCCGCGACGGCATTCGCCATGTAGCGCGACAGGACGAGGTAGCCGCCCTCGGTCAGGTGGACCCCGTCGAGGGAGAGGAAGGTGTTCTGCACCGCCTTCGGGGCGTCGATGCAGGACGCGACCAGCGCGCAGGGCGTCGAGGTGTTGGCGAAGCCGTAGCGGCCCGGATCCGCGATGATGCGCTGGAAGATCTGGCCGTTGTCGAGGAGGAAGATGCGGGTGCCGGCGGCGGCATACGGCGCGAGACCGGCCTGGAGCCCGTCGAAGTAGGAGCGGGCGAACAGATCGCCGGCGGCGGCATTGCCCGAGGCCGCGACCCGCGGCAGGCCGTTGAGCGTGGTGAAGCCGTTGAACACGATCGTCCGCGCGCCGGCGCCAACGAGCTGGCCGACGCTGCCGACGGCGTTCGCCGCCGAGGCCCGGCCGAGGAGCGGCGCCTGGGCCTGGGTCAGGCCGGAGAGCGTCGCCGCGATGCCGTCGTTGCCGCCGATGTTGATGGCGACGAGGGTGCCGGGGCCAGGGCGCTGGCCGCTTGCCAGGAACGCCGCGACCTCCTGGGTCAGGCCCGGCAGCAGGGGCGAGCCGACGTTGCCGGTGCCGGTCTGGGCGCCGCCGACGGCGTAGTTGGTCACGGCCGCGTCGGGCAGGCCGTAGAGCGCCTGCAGCCCGTCGACGAAGTTGGCGCCGTTGGAGTAGCGGCCGTTCACGTAGGGAAAGCCGAGGGGCCGGCCGGTGAGGCGCACCACGTTGCCGGTGTCGGCGTAGCTGTCGCCGAAGACCGTGAGGCCGGTCACGCCCTGCGCGGCCGCCCCCTGCAACCCCGCCAGGATCGTTCCGGCGAGCCATGCCGCCGCCATGCCCGCCCGGTGCCGGCGCCCGAAGCCGTTGCCCATCCCGCATCTCCCCCGCGCCGGCGGCCTTGCGTGGTCGCTTCGGTGCCGTGATTGGGACAGAGCCGGATCGGCCCGGTCAAGGTTCGCGCGGTCGCGTTACGGAGCCGAAAAGGTGGGAGATGCGGCCTGTGGCCGGGCGGTGACAGTCGCGGGCCTGCCTCAGCCCTCCTCGACCCGGGCCCAGCCGTTCGGCATCAGGCGCTCCTGGGGGGTGAACTTCGCCTTGTACTGCATCTTGCGCGACCCCTCGACCCAGTAGCCGAGATACAGGTAGGGCAGGCCGAGGCTGCGGGCGCGCTCGATGTGGTCGAGGATCATGAAGGTGCCGAGCGAGCGGTCGGCCTCCGCGGGATCGTAGAACGAGTAGACCATCGACAGGCCGTCGGCGAGCACGTCGGTGAGGCAGACCGCGACCGGCGCACCGGTGCCGCGGCCGTTGATCGCGGTGTCGGGGCCGCGCCGGCGATAGACCACGAGATGGGTCTCGACGTGGCTGTCCTCGACCATCATGGCGTAGTCGAGCACGGTCATGTCGACCATGCCGCCGTCGCCGTGGCGGGCGTCGAGGTAGCGGCGGAACAGCGCGTACTGCTCCGAGGCCGGGCGGTTGGCCTGGGCCTGGCCGACGAGGTCGCGGTTGCGCTTCAGCACCCGGCGCTGGCTGTCGCTCGGTCTGAAGTCGCCCACCACCACCCGCACCGAGATGCAGGCCCGGCAGGTCTCGCAGGCCGGCCGGTAGGCGATGGTCTGCGAGCGGCGGAAGCCGCCCTGGGTCAGGATCTCGTTGAGGTCGCGGGCGCGCCGGCCGACGAGATGCGTGAAGACCTTCCGCTCCTGTTGCCCCGGCAGGTAGGGACAGGGCGAGGGCGCCGTGAGGTAGAACTGCGGTGCGTCCCGCGGATGGCTGGTCACGCTTCGTCGTGCTCGCAGGCAGAAGGCCGACGGGTTCGCCGTCGGGACGGACAGGATAGCACCGGTGCCGCCCGCCTCAACAGGCGGAAAGCGGCACCGGATCCTGCGACTTTAAGCGCGGCAGGGCGCCGAAGGTTGCAGCCTCATGCGTCGCGCACCACCGCGAGGTCGATGACGAGGTCGTGTCCCATGCGCCGGTCGGCCCGGACCACGCCGATGCCGATGTCGAGCACCCAGAGCAGGAAGGTCGAGAGCGCGACGTAGAACAGCAGCGCGTGCACCCCCGCGGTGATCCAGTCCACCGGACCGCCGGTGGAGGCGCGCACCGCCCGCAAGCCCAGCATCCGCATGCCGAGCGTGCTCTGGCGCGGCCCGCCGACGGTGATCGCGCTGTAGAGGATGCCGCTCGCCGGCAGGATCGCGTACAGCACCCAGGCGACCCCGAAGGTGATCACCCCGAGGAACGAGATCGCCAGCCACAACAGGCAGCTGAAGCCGAAGATGAACACGATGTCGAGCAGGTAGGCCATGAAGCGCCGCGACAGCGAGCCGTGCGCCACCAGCACCGGCGGTCCGGCCCAGCCGGGCGCGGGGCCCTGCCGGTAGGGGTTGCCCGCGGCGGGGCCGCCATAGCCATAGGGGCCGCCTTGCCAGGAATTCGCCATCGCGCCGTCTCCGCCTCTTCGCCCGCTCGATAAGGTGGGCGTGGCCGGGGCCCGGCTCAAGGGCGGCGATCCGTCCCCGCCGCGGCGTTCGCGGGATTTCGCATCTGCGTCATCCCGAGGATGTCTCGTCGTCCTGTCGGCCGCGTGCCTCTGCGCACATTGCTTTAGAGTTGGCGGGATTAAATTGGGATATATTTGATGTGCGTGGGCGCACATCAGTAAAATCTGTAATGATCCATCGTCTCGACATGGAAATCGGCGGGATCGTCCCTTGGGGAATCCCGCCCCGAACCGAGGACGATCCCATGACGATGCGCCATCTCACCCTGCTCGCCGCCGCCCTGGCGCTGCCCCTGCTCGCGGCCGGTGCCGCCCGGGCCGACGGCGGCGGCGAGGGACGCATGCCGGCGGGCGGCGGCCACATGAGCAGCTACGTCGGCAGCCCCTACCACGACCCCCGCTCGGCGCATTCGCAGCGGAACGGCACCGGGCAGATCCTCGGCGCCCCGATGATGGCCGATCCGGCGACGCGGCTCCTGCCGCGCGGCGCCGGCCAGCCGACCTGGGCGGCCCAGCCGGGTCGTCGCTGACGGGCGGTGCGGGGCGCCCCGCGGCGGGGGGCTCGCGGCCCTCCCCCGGTCGTGCGGAGCCGTTCGAGGGAAACCCCTTCGACGATCGAGTGCGGGCTCCTCCCTCCCGGGCGGGAGAGGGGAGGACCGCCAGTCCTGCCCTCGGACAGACCTGCGGGATGTCGGGAGAGGAAGGGGTTCTCGCCGCATCGCCGCTCGCAAGCGAGCGGCGCGCCTGACGTGTCGACGTGATCGTCTCATCCATACGACATAAAAAATAACGACGTTGACCGCGCGAAGACGTCATGGATTCCTCTGCGCAAGTCGAATGGAACGACGATCGAGAACTAACAAATATCTCAGAACAATCACAGGGCCGCGACAGCCGCGGCTGAGATCTGGGGGGAACGGCATGGACATGCCGCATGGGACGGCGCGGCGACGCGATCGTCGGGCGGGCCGGCGGGTCACGCCTGCCAGAACGCCGCGGACGGGCGGCTTTCACCACGGGACCCGGCACGGACCGCGACGGAGGGTCCTCGCGGCCGCCTGCCTCGCCTCGATCCTGGGTGGCGCCGGCCCGGCCTCGGCCGGCTCCGCCGCCCAGCCCGGGCAGTCGGTCGGCCTGCCCACAGGCGCGCAGATCCCGCACGGCCTCTACTTCATCACCGCGTCGAATTTCGGCGTGCGCGACACCGCTCCGGGCGTCACGCCCCTCAACGTCAACACGGCGACGCTGGCCTGGGCGACGCCGTGGGACCTCCTCGGCGCGCGGGTGCAGCTCTTCGCCGGCATCCCGTTCTCGGCGATCGGTCCGCAGGACCGCGGCTGGCAGAGCGGCGTCGGCCAGCCGCTGCTCGCCGGCCAGCTCGCCTGGGATCTCGGCGGCGATGTCGGCTTCAGCTACCTGCTCGGCGGCTATCTCCCGAGCCGGACCGGCTTCACCACGCAAGTCCCGTCGCTGACCCACCGCTTCGCGCTCAGCTACGTCGGCAACGACTGGAACCTGACCGGCCACCTGTTCTACGGCCACTTCCTCGGCGACCGGCCCCCGCCCGGGGTGGCGACCTATCCCGACTACCTGAACCTCGACCTGACGGCGACGAAGAAGTTCGGCAAGTGGCAGGTCGGCGCGGTCGCCTTCGCCTCCACCGACCTGCCGACCGGCGTCGCGGGATACCGGTCCCAGGGGCAGGTCGCGGTCGGCGGCCTCGTCGGCTACAATTTCGGCCCGGTGAACCTCCAGGCCTTCGTCACCCGCGACGTGATCGACCGCAATTACGGCGGCCGCGACACCCGGGCCTGGCTGCGGGCGGTGATCCCGCTCTACCAGGACAGGCAGGAGGCCGCCCCCGGCCGCACCCTGGTGACGCGCGAGCAGTCGCGCTGACGGGGTCGGGGGATCAGCTCCCGGTCGCCGCGGTGCCGTGCGGCCCGATCCGCCGCGGTTCCAGCCCCTCGCGGCCGAGCGTGTCGAGGATCTCGGCGGTGTGGCCCGGCCCGCGCGTCTCGATCGTCACGTCGATCGAGACGCTTTTCGCCGGCACGTCGAGGTGCAGGCGGCCGTGCGACACCTCCAGGATGTTGGCTCCCAGCTCGCCGAGGCGCCCGGCCACCCGGCCGAGCACGCCGGGCCGGTCGCTCGCGGTCATCCGGAACGAGATGATGCGGTCCTCGCGTTCCAGCTCGCGCACCATCACCGAGGCCAGCAACCGCGCGTCGATGTTGCCGCCACACAGCACGAGGCCGACGGTGCGGCCGGCGAACAGGTCGGGCCGGGCCAGCAGGGCGGCGAGGCCGGCGGCGCCCGCGCCCTCGGCGAGGCTGCGCTGCAGCGTGGCGTAGTCGTGCACCGCCCGCTCGATCTGCGGCTCGTCGACGAGGACGATCTCGCGCACGAGGTCGCGGATGATCGGCAGGGTCAGGCGGCCGACGGTCTTGACGGCGATGCCCTCCGCCAGGGTCGGCCCGCCGATCGGCCGGTCCACCCCGTCGATGGCGTTGAGGAAGGAGGGGTAGAGCGCGGCCTCGACCCCGTAGAGCGCCACCCGCGGCCGCAGGCTCGCGCCCACCGCGATGCCGCTCATCAGCCCGCCGCCGCCGATCGGCACCACCAGGCAGTCGAGGTCGGGGGCGTCCTCCAGCATCTCGAGCGCGATCGTGCCCTGGCCGGCCATCACCAGGGGATCGTCGTAGGGGTGGACCAGCACGAAGCCGTGCGCCGCGACGAGGCGATCGACCGCGGCGGCGGATTCGACCAGGGTCTCGCCCTCCAGCACCACCGTGGCGCCATGCGCCCGGGTGTTCTCGACCTTCACCAGCGGCGTCGTCGCCGGCATCACGATGGTGGCCGGGATGCCGACGCGCTTGGCGTGGTAGGCCACGGCCTGGGCGTGGTTGCCGGCCGACATCGCCACGACCCCGCGGCGGCGCTCGGAGGGGTCGAGCGCGCTCAGGCGGTTGACCGCGCCGCGTTCCTTGAAGGCGCCGGTCGCCTGCATGTTCTCGTGCTTGACCAGCACCCGCGCCCCGGTGAGCTCGGAGAGGCGCGGCGCCGGCACCAGCGGCGTGCGCAGCACGTGGCCGCGGATGGTGTGCGAGGCCCGGACCACGTCGTCCGGGGTGATGGCGTAGGGCTGGCTCACACGGGTGCCTCCGAGGAGGCGGCACTGTAGGGCGGGCGGGGCCGCGCGTCAGCCCGCCCCCGGCTCGGCCTGCGCCGCGTCCGGCGTGTCGAGGTAGTAGTGCTTGAGCAGGTAGAGCGCCGCGCCGCCGACCGCGCCGCGGTCGCTCGTCAGGCCCGAGAGGTCGGTGCGGCTCAGCCCCGAGAACTCGCAGACCGCGTAGCGCGGCAGCGGGGTGCGGCCGTCGCGCTCCTGCGCGAAGTCGATGCGGATGCTGCGGTCCCGCGGCCCCGCAGCGGTGCGCAGGACCGTGATGCGGGCGCCCTCGGGCACCAGGGTCGGCAGGGCGCGGCGGCAGGTGCGGGCCTGCTCGGCATCGACGCTGCCCGAGCAGGCGCCGAGGCCTGCCAGGGCGGCGAGGGCCGCGAGCCGTGCCCTAGCTCCAGGCCTCACCCCTGTCGCAGCCGCTCGGCCACCCGCGGGGCGAAATAGGTGAAGATGCCGTCGGCGCCGGCGCGCTTGAAGGCGGCCAGGCTCTCCATCATGGCGCGCTCGCCGTCGAGCCAGCCGTTCTGGGCGGCGGCCGCGATCATCGCGTACTCGCCCGAGACCTGGTAGGCGAAGGTCGGCACGGAGAAGGTCTCCTTCACCCGGCGGATCACGTCGAGATAGGGCATCCCGGGCTTGACCATCACCGAGTCGGCGCCCTCGTCGAGGTCGAGGGCGACCTCGCGCAGGGCCTCGTCGGTGTTGCCGGCATCCATCTGATAGGTGCGCTTGTCGCCCACCAGCGTCGCGCTGGTGCCGATCGCGTCGCGGAACGGGCCGTAGAAGGCGCTGGCGTACTTCGCCGCGTAGGTCATGATCTGGACGTCGCGGTGCCCGGCCCGGTCGAGCCCGGCCCGGATCGCACCGACCCGCCCGTCCATCATGTCGGAAGGGGCGATCACGTCGGTGCCGGCCTCGGCCTGGATCAGGCTCTGCTCGACGAGGAGCGCCACCGTCTCGTCGTTGACGATCACCCCGTCCTCGAGCAGGCCGTCATGGCCGTGGCTGGTATAGGGATCGAGGGCGACGTCGGTGATGAGGCCGATCTCCGGCACCGCCTTCTTCACCGCCCGCACGGCGCGGCAGACCAGGTTGTCGCGGTTGAGCGCCTCCGAGCCGGTCGGGTCGCGCAAGCTCGGCTCGACGAAGGGGAAGAACGAGATCGCCGGGATGCGCAGGGACGCCGCCCGCTCGGCCGCCCGCACCGCCTCGTCGACCGACAGGCGCTCGACACCCGGCATCGAGGCGACCGGCTCGCGCCGGCCCGTGCCCTCGATCAGGAAGATCGGCCAGATCAGGTCGTCGACGGTCAGCGTCGTCTCGCGCACCAGGCGGCGCGACCACTCGGCCTTGCGGTTGCGCCGCGGGCGCTGGGTGAGGCCCAGGGAGGCCGGCTCGGTCCGGGCGGCTTCCCGGGCGAGCGGCCGGGGCATCGGCTGGATCTGCGACATCCGGGGTCGGGCCTCCTCGTGGCCCGCTCCGCGCCGGGCCTGGGGTTCTAGGTCGAATTCGTCCAATCCGCAGGTAGCACGTTCCGGCAGGCGCCAGAACCCGGGCGGAGGTGCGGAGTCGGGCCGGGAGCGCATGGCAGGGCCGCACGCGCTCGGCAGGGCCGTCGCAGGGCTGAGGCGCCTCATCCCCGGGGGCTTGCCCGCCCTCGCGCCGTTGACGCGGCGGCTCGAGGCCGGTTAACCGCCTTTAACCGGGAGGCGGCATCATGAGCGAGACGGCGGACGGCACGGTTCTGTGCGAGCGGCGGGGCGCGGCCGGCCTCATCACCCTGAACCGGCCGAAGGCGCTCAACGCCCTCAACCTCGAGATGGTGCGTGCGCTTCGCGCCGCCCTCGACGCCTGGGCGGCGGATCCGGCGGTGACCCGGGTGGTGGTGCAGGGCGCCGGCGAGCGCGCCTTCTGCGCCGGCGGCGACATCCGCCGCATCCACGAGGAGGGGAGGGCGGGGCGTTACGCCGAGGCCGAGACCTTCTTCCGCGAGGAATACGAGCTCAACGCGCTGATCCAGCGCTACCCCAAGCCCTACGTCGCGCTGATCGACGGCATCGTGATGGGCGGCGGCGTCGGGGTGTCGCTGCACGGCTCGCACCGGGTCGCGGCCGAGCGCACGGCCTTCGCCATGCCGGAGACCGGCATCGGCTTCTTCCCCGACGTCGGCGCCACCTACGCCCTGCCGCGGCTGCCCGGCTTCGTCGGCACCTATCTGGCGCTCACCGGCGAGCGGATCGGCCAGGGCGACGTGCTCGCCTTCGGGCTCGCCACCCATGCGGCCCCGGCCGCCCGCTTCCCCGAGATCCGCGAGGCGCTCGCCGAGGGCGGGCCGGTCGAGGCGGCGATCGGTGCCGGTGAGGCGCCGGCTCCCGGGCCGGTCCATGCCGAGCGGGCGCTGATCGAGGCCTGCTTCTCGGCCGACGGCGTGCCCGCGGTGCTGGCGCGGCTCGACGCCGACGGCTCCGACTTCGCGCAGGCAACCGCCGCGACGATCCGCACCCGCTCGCCCACGAGCCTCACCCTGGCGCTGGCCCAGATGCGCCGCGGCGCCGGCCTGTCCTTCCCGGAGGCGATGCGGCTCGAATACCGCATCCTGTGCCGGATCCTGCGCGGGCACGACTTCTACGAGGGCGTACGCTCGGTGCTGATCGACCGCGACGGCAAGCCGGACTGGCAGCCCGCCACCCTGGAGGCGGTGCGGCCGGAGGAGGTCGAGGCCCATTTCGCGCCGATGCCCGGCGAGCCGAGCTTCACTTAGGCCATGCGCTCGCTCAGCAAGGTCCGCGGCGGCCCCCGGCGGGCCGTTCCCGAGGAGACGGCCGACCGCATCGAGCGCCGGGCCCCGCGGCCCGAGACGCGCTGGGACGTGGTGCTGGTCTGGCTGATGCGGGTCGTCGCCGTGGTCTGGATGGTCAAGGGCCTGAGCGCCTGGGCCGAGATCCTCGGCGCCCGCCCCAACGCCGCGCCGTTCGAGACCGCGCCGATCGGCCGGCAGGCGGTGATCGTCTATTTCGGCGTCATCGACCTCCTGGCGGCGGTGGGCCTGTGGCTCGCCACCGCCTGGGGCGGGGTCGTGTGGCTGCTCGCCGCCACCTCGGCGATCGTGCTCGCCCTGCTGACGCCGCAGCTCCTGCCGATGTCGCTCCCGAGCCTCGCCTTCGACAGCATGATCATCGTGGTCTACTTCGCGGTGTCCTGGCTCGCCTCGCGCGAACTACGCTGATCCTCAACCTTTCTCGAAAGTGAACGATCTGGTTCATCTTCGGTTTACCGACAGAGGTAAATCGAGAATTTATCCTGTCGTTTAAACTCACATTCACGGGGTCGGCCTAATTTGAACTCATAAGCGGAGCGGGACACACCGCCGAGCACCCCCGTACAGAGTGAGGCGTTCCGATGAAGACCCAGGCGACGAAGGTGGCGCAGACGATCTCCGCTCCCGAGACCGAGACCGCCGTGCGCCCCCACTACCTCGAGGCCCTCCACCTGGTGGAGCGCCTGCACCGCCGGCTCCTCGACGTGATCAAGGACGAGTTCGAGCGCCGCGGCCGCGAGGACGTCAACAGCGTCCAGGCGCTGCTGCTCTACAACATCGGCGACAAGGAGCTGACCGCAAGCGAGCTGCGCACCCGCGGCTACTACCTGGGCTCCAACGTCTCGTACAACGTCAAGAAGCTGGTCGAGACCGGCTACCTGCACCACGCCCGCTCGAAGACCGACCGCCGCTCGGTCCGCATCAGCCTCACCGACAAGGGCCGCGAGGTGCACGAGATCGTCCGCGGGCTCTACGACAAGCACGCCAAGACGATCCAGCCGATCGGCGGCATCTCGGAGGACGATTTCGGCCGCCTCAACCTGGCGCTCGCCCGCCTGGAGCGCTTCTGGACCGACCAGATCCGCTACCGCCTGTAAGGCGCCGTCGCGCGCTCCTCGGCGGCGATGAAGCCCTCCCTCCTCGTCCCGGAGCCGCGCAGCGGAGCCCGGGATGACCGGAAGGGCCGCAGCCCCGCCGGAGGGACCAAAGACGCCGCCGGATCCGTCGAGGGCGCGGCCCGGTGCCGCATTCGCGCAGACTACCGATGCCGAAGAAGCCCGCCTTGAACTTTCCCGATCGTTGACGGTCTCGCCGCGTCGAGATGTTCTACCTGATTTATTCGCGTTCGTCGGATTGCCACCGAAGTCGTTCATCCGGTATGATTGCGTCAATACGTACGTAATTCTCATGGGCGGCCGATGACAATCGATCGATCGAAGAAAGTTGCCTTGATCACCGGCGTGACAGGACAGGACGGAGCCTACCTGTCGGAGATCCTGCTGCGGAAGGGCTACGTCGTCCACGGCATCAAGCGCCGCTCGTCGTCGTTCAACACCGGGCGGATCGAGCACCTGTACCAGGATCCGCACGTCCTCGATCAGCGCTTCGTGCTGCATTACGGGGACATGACCGACTCGACCAACCTGATCCGGGTGATCCAGCAGGTTCAGCCGGACGAGATCTACAATCTGGCGGCGCAGAGCCACGTCCAGGTCAGCTTCGAGACCCCCGAATACACCGCCAATGCCGACGGCCTCGGCACGCTGCGGATCCTCGAGGCGATCCGGATCCTCGGGCTCACCCAGAAGACGCGCTTCTACCAGGCCTCGACCTCGGAGCTCTACGGGCTGGTCCAGCAGGTCCCGCAGAGCGAGACGACGCCGTTCTATCCGCGCAGCCCCTACGCCGCGGCCAAGCTCTACGCCTACTGGATCGTGGTGAACTACCGCGAGGCCTACGGCATGCACGCCTCGAACGGCATCCTGTTCAACCACGAGAGCCCGCTGCGCGGCGAGACCTTCGTGACCCGCAAGATCACCCGCGCGGTGGCGGCGATCCGGCACGGGCTCCAGGACACGCTCTACCTCGGCAACCTCGACGCCCGGCGCGACTGGGGCCATGCCCGCGAATACGCCCGCGGCATGTGGATGATGCTGCAGCAGGACGAGCCCGACGACTACGTGCTGGCGACCGGCGAGACGACCCTGGTGCGCGACTTCGTGACCGCCGCCTTCGCGCAGGCCGACATCGCCCTCGACTGGTCGGGCCACGGCGTCGAGGAGCGGGCGCGGTGCGCCCGCACCGGCCGGGTTCTCGTCGAGGTCGATCCGCGCTACTTCCGGCCGACCGAGGTCGACCTGCTGATCGGCGATCCGACCAAGGCGCGGGACAAGCTCGGCTGGACCCACGAGACGACATGGCGGGAGCTCTGCGCCGAGATGGTGCGCCACGACCTCGCGACCGTCGCCCGCGAGCAGCACCGCGATGCGGAGTATCGCCGCGATACGGAGTATCGCCGCCATGCCGAGTGACGTCCTCTTCCCGCTCGCCGGCAGGCGCGTCTGGGTCGCCGGGCACCGGGGCATGGTCGGAAGCGCGGTGGTCCGCCGGCTCGCCGGGGAGGGATGCGAGATCCTCACCGCCGACCGCGGCGCCGTCGACCTGACGCGCCAGGCCGAGACGGAGGCGTGGCTGGCCCAGGCCCGGCCCGATGCGATCGTGCTGGCGGCGGCCAAGGTCGGCGGCATCCTCGCCAACGCCACCTACCCGGCCGATTTCCTGTACGCCAACCTGATGATCGAGGCGAACGTCGTCGAGGCGGCGCGCCGCACCGGGGTCGCGAAGCTGCTCTTCCTCGGATCGAGCTGCATCTACCCGAAATTCGCCCCCCAGCCGATCGCCGAGGACGCCCTCATGACCGGGCCGCTCGAGCCGACGAACGAGTGGTACGCGGTCGCCAAGATCGCCGGGATCAAGCTCGCCCAGGCCTATCGCCGCCAGCACGGCTGCGACTTCATCGCGGCGATGCCGACCAACCTCTACGGGCCGGGGGACAATTTCGACCTCGCCGGCAGCCACGTCCTGCCGGCCCTGATCCGCAAGGCGCACGAGGCGAAGCGGCGCGGCGACGAGGAACTGGTGATCTGGGGTACCGGCACGCCGCGGCGCGAGTTCCTGCACGTCGACGATTGCGCCGACGCGCTGGTGTTCCTGCTCAAGACCTATTCCGCCGACGGGCACGTCAATGTCGGGTCGGGCACCGACATCGCGATCTACGACCTCGCCGAGATGGTCGCCGAGGTCGTGGGCTTCCGCGGGCGGATCGCCCGGGACGTCGCCAAGCCCGACGGCACCCCGCGCAAGCTGATGAGCGCCGAGGTGCTGCGGGGCATGGGATGGGCGCCGCGCATCCCGCTGCGGGACGGGATCCGTTCGGTCTACGCCTGGTTCCGGGAGAGCCGGGCCGACGAGGCCGCGTAGCCCGGCATCCGCGGCGCCCGGCCCGCGCGCCGCGGATGGATCAGTTCACGAAGGCCCGGCTGCGATTGTCCCTGGCCTGCACCGAGGCCATCGGCAGGCGGAAGACCCGGCGCTGGTGCTGGTCCTCGACCCGGAAGGCGCTGCGGCGCCAGTCGCAGGCGACCTCGCGGTCGCCGAGCAGGCCGGCCGCGAGTTTGGCCGCGACCTCCAGGGCGTCGGCCGGGCTCTGCAGCTCGACCCCCTCCGGGTCCATGATCAGGCGGTGCCCCGACTGGAAGTGGAAGAAATAGACGGTCATCACGGGCCCGGCGCCGATTCGTCAGCTTTTATGCCACAAAAAAATACAGGGCGCGATCCGGTCGCGGTTAGTCGCGCGATCTGAGAGAATCTTCAGGATTTCGCCGCCCCGTCCGGGTGTCGTATCTTGAAATAATTCCTGTGCCGCGAGCCGACGACTGTGGGTCATCTGACAGTCCGGTTGTCGCAGCCTGCCAATAAGAAAGCCGCCCGGAGGCGGCTCTCAAGGTCGTACCGACGGGCTGGTCTGATCAGGCGCGCAGGCGCGTCCGAACCTCGCCGAGGCTGCGGCGGACGAGGTCCTGCGCCGCATCCCCGCTGACCTTCTCCCGCAGGATCGTCTCGGAGACCCGCACGGCGGCCTCCGCCGCGGCGGCCCGCACGTCGGCGGCGGCCTGGGCCTCCGCCTGGGCGATCTTGGTCTCCGCCGCCTTGGTGCGGCGGGCGACGAACTCGTTCAGGCGGGCATGGCCCTCGGCCGCGGCCGCCTCGGCCTCGGCGCGGGCATTGGCGACGATCTCGGCGGCCTCGCGCTCGGCCTCGGCGCGGCGGCGCTTGAAATCCGCCAGGACGGCCTGGGCTTCCTCGCGCAGGCGACGGGCCTCGTCGAGTTCCTTGCGCACGCGGGCGCCGCGCTTGTCGAGCCCGCCGATGATCTGCTCGAACAGACCCATCTTCCAGGCGATGCCGCAGAACACCACGAAGGCGACCGCGACCCAGAACTCCGCATCGAACAGCATGATGGTGATCTCCTGCGGGGTCAGTGCACGGACAGCGGCCGCGGGGCGGCGACGCGGTCGTAGGCCGCCTCGACGGCGCCGCGCTCCGGCGCCTGGCCGGTGAGGCGCTCGACGATGGCGGTCGCGGCGTCGGCGGCGACCTCGCGCACGCTGCTCATCGCGGTGGCGGTGCGGGTGCGGATCTGGCCCTCGGCCTCGGCGAGCTTGGTCGCGAGATCGGCCTCGAGGGACTTGCGGCGGGTCTCGGCCTCGGAGGCGAGCTGCTCGCGGGTGGTCTGGGCGATGCCCTTGGCCTTGTCCTGGGCGTCCTTGAGCGCGCGCTCGTAGGTGTCGCGGGCGCTGTCGGCCTCGGCCTTGGCGCGGGCGGCCTGGTCGAGGTCGCCGGAGAGGCGGGTCTGCCGGTCGTGCAGGATGCCGGCGATCTGCGGCAGCGCGATCTTCGACATCAGGTAGTAGAGCAGGCCGAAGGCGAGCGCGAGCCAGAGGGTCTGCGCCGCGAAGGTGCTGCTCTCGAACGGCGGGAAGCCGCCGCCGTGCTCGGAGGCCGGCTCGTGAATGATCCCCTCCTTCAAGGGGGCGGGTGCGTGGGGCTGCGCCATGGTGTCGTCCGGGTGTGGGGGAGACGAAGCGCTCCCGCCGAGCGCTCGGCCGGGCCGGCCGTCGCGCCGCCACGCCTCAAGCTGGGGCGGCGGCTGCACGAAGTGGTGTCGGGGTGCCCTTAACGCACGCGCACCGGAGCCTCGTTTGAAGGCCCGGTGCGCGGGTGGACCACCTCTTTCGGTAATCCTCGCCGGATCAGACGGCGAACAGCAGCAGCAGCGCGACGAGCAGCGAGAAGATGCCCAGCGCCTCGGTCAGCGCGAAGCCGAGGAGCAGGTTGGCGCGCTGGCTGTCGGCCGCGGAGGGGTTGCGCAGGGCGCCGGCGAAGAACTGGCCGAACAGGTTGCCGAGGCCCATGGCGGCGCCCGCCATGCCGAGGCAGGCGAGGCCGGCGCCGATGTACTTCGCAGCAACGGGATCCATCGTGATGCTCCTAAGGTCGTCTAGTCGTCTGGCGGGTGGTATCCGGCCGCGACACGGCGAACCGGGGTGGGAAGCTCTTTGGGCTGATCGCGGGACGGGACGGGGCCTCGGACGAGGCCCGCGGTCCTTAGTGGCCCGGATGCAGGGCGTCGCTGAGGTAGATCGAGGTCAGCGTCGCGAAGACGTAGGCCTGCAGCACCGCGACCAGCATCTCCAGCGCCGTGACGGCGACCGAGAGGGCGAGGGGCAGGGGCGAGAGGATGCCCCAGACGCCGGCGGCGAGCAGGGCCGGGACGAAGCCCGCGAAGATCTTCAGCGCGATGTGGCCCGCCAGCATGTTGGCGAAGAGACGGACCGAGAGGCTGATCGGCCGCGAGATGAACGACACGACCTCGATCACCACGATCAGCGGCTTGAGCCAGCCCGGCACGCCGGGGGGCACGAACAGCCCGAGGAAGTGGGTGCCGTGGGCCATGAAGCCGTAGATCACCACGGTGAGGATCACCACCAGCGCCAGCATGAAGGTGACGATGATGTGGCTGGTCACCGCGAAGGCGTAGGGGATCATCCCGAACAGGTTCAGCAGCAGCACGAACATGAACAGGGAGAAGACCAGCGGCACGAACCGCTCGCTGCCGTGGCCGGCCGACTGGTGCACGGTCTGGCCGATGAACTCGTAGAACACCTCGGCCAGCGACTGCGCCCGGCCCGGCACCACCGCGCGGCTCTTCGTCGCCCAGATCGTCAGGAGCGCGATCAGCCCCACCGCCAGGAACATGTACAGCGCCGACTGGGTGAAGGCGATGTTCTGGTGGCCGATATGCCCGAACGAAACCAGCGGCTTCAGCTCGAACTGGTGGATCGGATCCATCTTGACGGCCATGCCGGTCCCGCCCCCTCGTGTGTCGCTGCCGCGGGTCTTCCCGCCGCGCTGCCAATCCGTGCAGGCGGATGCACGGCATCCACCGGATGATCAAGGCCCTGGCGGGCCTTTCTTCGTGTCCACGCTCGGAAAAAATCCGGAAACGCGCATCACGTTGTAAATTCCGGCTCCGAAGCCCAGGACGAGCAGGACGATCAGGCCCCAGGGCTTGGTGCCGAGGAGTCGATCGCAGCCCCAGCCGAGAAGGCCGCCCGCCAGGACGCCGGCCACGAATTCCGTGGACAGCCGCATGGCGATGCCGAGGGACGAAGGCCCGCCGCTCCCTTGACGCGACGAAGGATCGGGAGCCGCCGCGGGGCGCTTCCGGTCGATCTGCATCTCGAGACGCTTGAGCCTCGCGGAGAGGTCGTCGTCGGGGGAGGAGCCCTCACCGGTGCCGTCCTTCCCCCGCGGGTCGTTGCCGTTCATGGCGAAACCTCGCGCGTGAAGGATGACGAGATCCGGTCCGGCTACCCCCGTCGAGCGGGCGCACCATAGTTTCGCCCACCTTGGGTGTCAAGGCACCCCGGAGCCTCGGTAAGTCATTGGACTTTCGGCGGATTTCGCGCCGCACACAGGGCCCGGCGCGCGGCCGCGGTCAAACCGTCTCGGCCAGCCGCTCGGCGGTCGCGAGGTCGACCGAGACGAGCTGCGACACCCCCCGCTCGGCCATCGTCACGCCGAACAGCCGGTCCATCCGCGCCATGGTGATCGGGTTGTGGGTGATGACGATGAAGCGGGTGTCGGTGTCGCGCGCCATCGCCGCGAGCAGGTCGCAGTAGCGCTCGACGTTGGCGTCGTCGAGGGGCGCGTCGACCTCGTCGAGGACGCAGACCGGCGACGGGTTGGTGAGGAACACCGCGAAGATCAGCGCGGTCGCCGTCAGGGCCTGCTCGCCGCCGGAGAGCAGCGTCATCGTCTGCGGCTTCTTGCCCGGCGGCCGGGCCAGGATGTCGAGCCCCGCCTCCAGGGGATCGTCCGAATCGACGAGGGTCAGCTCGGCGGTGCCGCCGCCGAACAGCGTCGTGAACAGCCGCTCGAAATGCCCGTTCACCGCCGTGAAGGCGGCGAGCAGGCGCTCGCGCCCCTCGCGGTTGAGGCTCTGGATCGCGCCGCGCAGGCGCCGGATCGCCTCGATCAGCTCGTCGCGCTCGCGCCCGAGCTCGTCGCGCCGCCCCTCGGTCTCGCGCAGTTCCTCCTCGGCGCGCAGGTTCACGGCGCCGAGCCGGTCGCGGTCGGCCTTGAGCGCCGCGGCCTCGGCCTCGACCGCCGCCGCCTCCGGCAGGGGATCGCCGGGTGTCGCGCCGGCCAATCCGAACAGGCCTTCCGGGGTGGTCTCAAGGCCATCGGCGATCGCCCGGACGACCTCGGCGAGGCGCCGCTCCAGGGCCTCGTGCGCGGCGGCCGCCGCCGCGCGCGTCTCGCGGGCCTCCGCGAAGGCGTCGAGGGCTCGGCGCGCCCGCGCCTCGGCCTCGGCCAGGGTCGCCTCGCCGTCGGCGAGGAGCCCGCCGGCCCGCGCCCGGGCGGCGGCCGCCGCCTCGGTCGCGACCGTCAGCCGCCGGCGCTCCTCGGCGAAGGTCTCGGGCGCCTCGGCGAGTTCCGCCTGCTCCTCCTCGGCCGCGGCCAGCCGGTCCTCGAGTTCCTCGAGCACGGCGTCCGCCCGCTCGGCCCGCTCCTGCCAGCGCGCCCGGTCGGCGGCGAGGGCGGCGCGGCGGGCCGCCGCCTCCTCGGCGGCGCGGGCGAGCGCGAGGCGCGCGGCCCGGGCCTCGGCGGCGAGGAGGCGCTGCGCCTCGGCCTCGCGGCGGGCGGCATCGAGTCGCGCGCTCAGGTCGTCCGGCTCGTCGAGGGCGGCCAGCGCCTCCTCCGCGGATTCGGCCCGGGCTGCCGCCTCCTCGGCATCGGCGGCGATCCGCCCATGCGCCTCGGCCAGGGCCGTCCGGCGGGCGGCGGCCTCGGCCTCCCGGCGCTCGGCGTGGCTCAGGGTCTCGCGGGCGCCGTCGAGGGTGCGGCGGGCGAGCCGCACGCCCTCGGCGGCGCGCAGCTCCGCGGCGGCCGCCTCCTGCGCCCGGGCCTGGAGCGCGTCGTGGGTCTCGCGGGCGGCCTCCGCCCGGTCCCGGGCGAGCGCCGCCGCCTCGTGCAGCGTGTCGAGGCGGTTGCGCTCCGACAGCCGCCGCGCCGCCGGCCGCGGCGCTTCCGCCGCAGCGGTGAAGCCGTCCCAGCGGGTGAGGTCGCCGCGCTTCGTGACGAGGCGCTGACCCGGATGCAGGTGCTCGCGCAGAGCCGCGGCGTCCTCGCTCGCGACCAGCCCGACCTGTCGCAGGCGGCGGGCGAGGGCCGGCGGGCCGGTGACCACGTCGGCGAGCGGCCGGGCACCTTCAGGCAGGGCCGGATCGGTGCCGGGATCGGGGATGACCGTCCAGCGGGTCGGGGCCTCCGGGTCGGTCGCGGCGTCGAGATCGTCGCCGAGGGCCGCGGCCAGGGCAGCCTCGTAGCCTGCCGCGACGGTCAGCGCGTCGAGGATCGGCGGGAAGCGCGCCTCCGCCACCGGTGCCACCAGGCGGGCGAGGGTGCGGGCCTCGGTGTCGAGCCGCGCCGCCTCGCGCTCCGCGGCCGCCAGGACCGGCCGGCCCCGTGCCTCGGCGTCGCGCGCCTCGGCCACGGCGTCGCGAGCGGCGGCTGCGGCCTCCTCGGCGCTCTCGGCGGCCGCCTTGGCCTCGTCATGGGCCTCGTGCAGGGCGGCGAGCCGCTCCGTCCCGGCGTCGCCGGCGGCGGCGGCCTCGCGGGCGAGGCGGGCCTGCTCGGCGGACAGCCGCCCGGCCCGGGCGCGCTCGTCCGACGCGGAGCGGATCAGGGCGCTGCGGCGCGCGGCGTGCTCGGCCTGCGCGCCTTGCGCGGCCGACAGCGCCGCCTCGGCGGTGGCGAGGCGGGCCTCCGCCTCGGTCGCCCGGGCCTCGGCGGAGGAGCGCGCCGCCTCGCCGTCATCGGCCCCGGCCAGGGCGGCGGCCTCGCCGTCGAGGCGCTCCAGGGTGGTGCGCGCATCGTCCCGGGAGGCGGTCTCGCGGGCGAGGTCGCGGCGCAGGTCGGCGATCCGGCGGCCGAGGTCGCGCAGGCGCTCGGCGCTGCGGCGCTCCTGCGCCTCGAGCTGCGCCGCCGCCAGGGTCAGGCGCTGCAGGTCCTCCGCCGCGGCGCCTTCCGCCTCGCGCAGGCGCGGCAGGGCGGCGGCGGCGATCCCTTGCGCGGTCGCGGATTCGACCTGCTCGGCCTGCGCCGCCGCCAGCCGGTCGAGGGCCTGGGCGAGCGCTCCTTGCGCGGCCAGCACCTCGCGGCGGGCCTGCGTGTGTCCGATCAGCAGCAGCAGCGCCTCGTGGCGGCGGATCTCGGCGGCGATCGCCCGGTAGCGCTGGGCCGAGCGGGCCTGGCGGCGCAGCGAATCGACGCCGGCGGTGATCGCCGTCAGCACGTCCTCGACGCGGGCGAGGTTGTCCTCCGCCGCCCGGAGGCGCAATTCGGCCTCGTGCCGGCGGGCATGCAGGCCGCCGATGCCGGCGGCGTCCTCCAGGATGCGCCGCCGCGCCTGGGGCTTGGCCGCGATCAGCTCCGCCACCTGGCCCTGGCGCACCATGGCGGGGGAGCGGGCGCCGGTCGCCGCGTCGGCGAACATCAGCTGCACGTCGCGGGCCCGGACCTCGCGGCCGTTGACCCGGTAGGTCGAGCCGGCGCCCCGGTCGATGCGGCGCGACACCTCGAGCAGGTCGGCGGCGTTGAAGGCGGCGGGCGCCGTGCGGGCGCCGTTGTCGAGGCTGAGGGTCACTTCCGCGTGCGAGCGTCCGGCCCGCCCGCCCGAGCCTGAGAAGATCACGTCGTCCATGCCGGAGGCCCGCATGCTCTTGTGCGAGCTCTCCCCCATCACCCAGCGCAGGGCCTCGACGAGGTTCGACTTGCCGCAGCCGTTCGGCCCGATCACCCCGGTCAGCCCGGGCTCGATCAGGAACTCGCTCGGCTCGACGAAGGTCTTGAAGCCGACGATGCGCAGGCGCGTGAATTTCATGGGGTGGCGCGGTGCGCGGGTTTCCCCCTCCCCCGCAGAGGGGGGAGGGGAGGTGCTTCACTGTCTCGGCGAAGAGGGACCGCATGCCGTCCCGTCGCTACGCCCCCACGATCGGCTTGATCACCTTCTCCATGCCCTCGATCGTCATCTCGCCCTGGTACTTCTGGCCGTTGATGAAGAAGGTCGGCGTGGCGTTGACCTTGAACACCGTCATCGCCTTCTCCTTCACGGCGTTGACCGCGTCGTAGAGCTTCTGGTCCTTCAGGGTCGCCTCGAACTTCTCCTTCGAGAAGCCGGCCTGGCGCATCATCTGCTCGAGGGCGTCGAGGGGCTTCGGCACGAAGGCCCAGTTCGCCTGCTGGTCGAACAGCATGTCGGTGATCGGGTAGTAGCGCGCCGCGTTGTCGGCCCGGGCCAGCATGAAGGCCGCGGTGGCGAGCGGGTCGAGGGGGAATTCCCGCAGGGTGAAGCGCACCTTGCCGGTGTCGATCCAGCGCTCCTTGAGCGCCGGCCAGGTCGTCGCGTGGAAGGCGGCGCAGTGCGAGCAGGTCATCGAGGCGTACTCGATGATGGTGCAGCGGGCGGTGTCGGGCCCGAGCCAGACGTCCCCGAGGGGGCCGGGCTGCATCAGGCCGTCCACCACCGGCCCTTGGGCGAGAGCGCGGAACGGCAGGGCCGGGGCGAGCAGGGCCGCGCCGAGGGCCGAGCCGGTGAGTGTCAGGGCCTCGCGACGGGTGAGCATGGCAGGCGTCCTCGTGGAGGGTGCGGGAGGGTCCGCGGTCGTCAGTGCGGTAGAATCCCGGCCGCCTCGTGGCAAGCAGCCTGCGCATCAACTTCCTTTGTGCCGTCGCGGGCTGCGACGGCGTCCGGCGCATGGGCGCCGGCGCCCGGTCGGGCCCGCGCCCGCGGAATGCCCGCGGAATGCGCGCGGGCGATCGCGCGTCAGCGCGAGCGCTGCGCGCCCAGGACCGCGAGGCCGAGGCGGTCGAGGGCGTCGCGGAGCGCCGCCTCGCTCACCGTGGAGACGGCCAGGGCCACCTCGCCGCGGCGCACCGGGTCGAGGGGCGGGGGGGCGGCCTTCCGGCGCTGGGCCTGGGCGACCCGGTCCTGGCGCATCCGGATCTTGCCGACGCAGGCCCAGCCGTAATGGCGGTTGATGCGCTCGATCACCAGCGGCCCGAGATGCTGGAGCTCGAGGGCGAAGGCGCCCTCGACCCGCACCGTCAGGGTTCCGGGCTCGGGCCGCTCGCGCGTGGCTCCGCGCCGGCGCGACCATTCGAGCTTCTCCGGCTGGCAGGCCTTGGCCAGCCGCTCGCCGACGATCTCGGCCCAGGAGGCCAGGATGTCGGTCGAGGCGAAGCCCTGCGCCGCGAAGACGGGGCCGAGGGACCGCTCGATCAGCTCGCTCAAGGGTTTGGGCCGCGCCATCGCCCGTCCGTCCTGGTGGATCGCCGTGTCCGGCGTGACGCCTCGACCGATAGAGCCGTCGCGTGAGGGAATGCTTAACCCTCGAACCCCACGCTGGCCAGGATCGCTTCCGACGGCGACGGCATGCGAAATCCCGCTCCCGCCGTCGCGGAAAACCGGGTAAGGCGGACCGCATGGTAGCGCCCGCCGCGTCGCATTCGAGGCCGGATGCCGCCGACCTCCTGGTCTGGTACGACCGCCACCGCCGCGCGCTGCCCTGGCGCGCGCTGCCCGGCGTCGCGCCCGACCCGTACCGGGTCTGGCTCTCCGAGATCATGCTGCAGCAGACCACGGTCGCTGCGGTGAAGCCCTACTTCGCCCGCTTCCTGGAGCGCTTCCCGACCGTCGAGGCCCTGGCGGCGGCGCCGGAAGAGGCCGTGATGGGCGCCTGGGCCGGCCTCGGCTACTATTCGCGCGCCCGCAACCTGCATGCCTGCGCGAAGGCGGTGGCGGAGGCCGGCCGCTTCCCCGACACGGTGGACGGCCTGAGGAAGCTGCCGGGAATCGGCGCCTACACGGCAGGCGCCATCGCGGCGATCGCCTTCGACCGGCCGGCGGCGGCGGTGGACGGCAACGTCGAGCGGGTGGTGTCGCGGCTCTACGCGATCGAGACGCCGATCCCCGCCGCCCGCCCCGAGATCCGCCGCCTCGCGGAAAGCCTGGTGCCGGACAAGCGCCCCGGCGACTTCGCGCAAGCCGTGATGGATCTCGGCGCCACGCTCTGCACCCCGAAGCGGCCGGCCTGCGCGCTCTGCCCCTGGATGCAGCCGTGCCGCGCCCGGGCCGAGGGCCTGCAGGAGACGTTTCCGCGCAAGGTGAAGAAGGTGGCGGGGGCCCTTCGCCGCGGTGCCGCCTTCGTGGTCTTGCGGGCCGGCGACGACGCGGTGCTCCTGCGCACCCGTCCGCCGGAGGGGCTGCTCGGCGCGATGGCCGAGCCGCCGACGAGCGAGTGGCGGGCCGATTACGACCCGGCCCAAGCGCTGCTGGACGCCCCCCTCGACGCGCGCTGGAAGCGGCTGCCGGGAAGCGTGCGCCACGTCTTCACGCATTTCCCGCTCGAGCTCACGGTGTTCCTCGCCCGGGTCGCCGCCGGCACGCCGGCCCCCGAGGGCATGCGGTTCACCCCCCGCGCCGGCCTCGAGGCCGAGCCGCTGCCCGGCGCGATGAAGAAGGTGCTGGCCCACGCCCTCGAGCAGAAGCTGGCGGCGCCTCCGCCCGCCCCCGCGCCTCCGCCGCCGCCCGACCTCGCGACGCTCCCCGAGCCCGAGGCGCCGCCGCGGCGGGCGCCGCTGCCGAAGGTGCTCTCGCGCCGCCCGGCCTCGGCCGCCCCGGTGGTCAAGGCGCGGGGGCGGCCGAAGGGGAGCTGAGGCGGGTCAGGCGCTTGCGGCGAGCCAGGCCTTGAAGCGGCGGGCGAAGTCGTTGGCGGCGCGGTCGAACTGATCGTCCATGCCGCCGGCCGTGAGCGCCCCGTCGACGACCACGCCGAGCACGCCCTGGCCGGCCGGCCGCATGCCCTGGTCGCCGGAATAGGTGCTCAGGACCGCGCCGGTGCGGGCATCGACGATCTCGATCGTGGCGCGGACGGTCGGCGAGCCGCCGATGAGGATGCGCTGGGCCGCCGACGGGATGTCGGCCGCGACCAGGGTGACCACGAGCCGGGCCGGGCGCGCGCCGTCCGGTCGGGAGGCCAGCGCCCGCTCCACGGCCGCCTTGAGGCGCCGTCCGGCGAGATCGCGGATGTAGCCTTGAGCCTCCGGCGTCCGCACCAGCGCCGGGTCGGTCAGCGACAGGTTGCGGCTGCGCAGGTACTCGTCCTCGGCGCCGGTCCAGTTGATCGCCGCACCGGCGGTCCGGACCTCGATGCCGGTGAAGCGCAGCTGCGCCGTGTCGGCGAGCGACAGGCGGTTGGGCGCCACCGTGTTGCACGCGGCCACGCACAGGCTCGCCAGCACGGCGAGCACCCACGACCATCGACCCATCGCTGAAACCCCTCCCGCTTCCCGCGCCGCCTGGCGCGGTCGCAGAGAGCGTGGGGTGACTGACGCAAGGTCAATCGACAAGCGGGATGTTTCTGTTTCGTTAACCGAGGCGGTGCCCGTGGCCGCAGGGCCACAGGCTCTCGACCGTCGTGGCAGTCGTCAGGCGGCGGAACCCATCCCGGCCCGCATCGTGCCGCGGAAGTCGTCGATGCAGACGAGCTTGCCGCCGCGCTCGGCGTGCCAGAAGGTCCAGCCGTTGCAGGCCGGCAGGCCTTGCACGAGGGCGCCGATCTTGTGGATCGAGCCCGAGGCGGGGCCGACCCCCAGCGTGCCGTCGGGGCGGACCAGGGCCTTGTGGCGGCGTCGCTCGTCGGTGAGCGTCTCGCCGGCCCGGACGTGGCCGGCCTCGAGCAGGCTCAGGAAGGGCACCCGCGGCTCGGCGCGCTTCGTCGGCGCGGTGAGGAGGGCGGCGCGCGACAGGGGTTCGATGCCGGCGATGCGCGCGCGGGCGGCGGCCGCGTAGGCCGGCTCCTGCTCGATGCCGATGAAGTGCCGGCCGAGCCGCTTGGCGACCGCCCCGGTGGTGCCGGTGCCGAAGAACGGGTCGAGCACCACGTCGCCGGGATTGGACGACGACAGGATGGTGCGGGCGAGCAGCGCCTCGGGCTTCTGGGTCGGGTGCAGTTTCCGCCCGTCGTCGCCCTTCAGGCGCTCGTCGCCGGTGCAGAGCGGGATGAACCAGTCCGAGCGCATCTGAAGGTCGTCGTTGCCGCCCTTCAGCGCCTCGTAATGGAAGGTGTAGCCCTTCTGCTCGCTGCGCGAGGCCCAGATCAGGGTCTCGTGGGCGTTGGTGAAGCGCTTGCCGCGGAAGTTCGGCATCGGGTTGGCCTTGCGCCACACGATGTCGTTCAGGATCCAGAAACCAAGATCCTGCAACGCGCTGCCGACGCGGAAGATGTTGTGGTACGACCCGATCACCCAGAGGGTGGCGGTCGGCTTCATCACCCGGCGGCAGGCGGCGAGCCAGGCGCGGGTGAAGGTGTCGTAGGCCTCGAAGCTGGCGAACTGGTCCCAGTCGTCGTCGACCGCGTCGACGGTGCTCTGGTCCGGACGCAGCAGGGCGCCGGCACCGAGCTGGAGGTTGTAGGGCGGATCCGCGAAGACCAGGTCGACACTGGCCGGCGGCAGCCGCTCGAGGGCGCTGAGGCAATCCCCGAGGATGACCTCGTCCAGGGGAAGGCGCTGTGCGGGGGTAACGAGACCCATCCGCGGCGCCGACACCACTCGCCCGGTACGCGAGACCTGATTCCGGGCGGCGGTGCCGGCGACCGCGGTACGCGGGGAAGCCATGGCAAACACCGGTTACGCGACTGACACCCAGACATTGCGACGGCTACGGTAAAGGTCACGTTTCCCGCAGACACGATTTGCGTCTCGAAATGGGGCTGCAGTTCTTGCCGGGTGGGCGCCTGGACCGAACCATCCGTTAATGAAAGGCTACGATCGGCGGGCTCGACGGGGCTTGATCGGTCCGAGGGTGTCCGCGCGGGCATCCGTCGTGCTTGAGCGTCTTCATCATCGCCGAAAGCGGCGCCGGCTTCCCGCTCCCCGCCCGCGCCGGGGCTGTGCGGGGAAAAGACGAAGCGCGAGCTTTTTCCCTCCCCCCGCAGAGGCAGGGCTGTCCGGGGAAAGGAGGAGCGCGGGATCCCCGCTCCAGGCGATGCCGGGCTTGCCCGGTATCGCTGCAAGGTGTGGGAGAGGGGTAGGGGCGATCGAAGATCGCGCAGGGTGACACGGTTCTGAGTCTAGCTCCGAACGTCCCGCTGCCAGCACGACGCGCAGAGCTTTACACGGGCGCGTGTCACCCTCACCCCCTACCCCTCTCCCACACGGGAGAGGGGAGACGCGCCCCTTCTTTTCCCAGGACAGCCCTGCCGCAGAGGGGGAGGGAAAAGCCCGCGCCCCGCGCGCCGACGCCCCGCTCCGACCCGGCGCCGCCCGCCCGCCCCCGTCGCATCTCGCGAATGCTGAAAACCCCGAATGCAGCCGCCCGGCATCGCAAGTTACCAGTAAGATTTCGGCCTGTCCGACAACTTGCAAGATCAATCCTTAACGGACTGCAAGATATCGGCCGAGAATGCGGCGCGATCTGCCACAAATCGGGCGGTCATATTTTCGTCCTGTTTGGTCTCGATTGGCAGGGTCATCAGCAACCACCAAGGACAGTGGAATGAACAGCGCCCAGCCTGCGCGTCGGTCGAACGCGGCCCGCATCGTGGCTCTCGCGGGGGGCGTCGCCCTCGCCGGATTGGGAAGCCTCGCGATGGCGTCGACGGCGCAGGCCCAGAGCGGCAAGGCCTCCTGGTATGCGTCCGGCCACCGCACCGCGAGCGGCGAGCGCTTCAACCCGAACGGCCTCACCGCGGCGCATCGCAGCCTGCCCTTCGGCACCCGGGTGCGGGTGACCAACCAGTCCAACGGCCGCTCGGTGGTGGTGCGGATCAACGACCGCGGGCCGTTCGCGCACGGCCGCATCATCGACCTCGCCCGCGGCGCCGGGAAGGCCATCGGCATGAACGGCGTCGCCCGCGTCGCCGTGGCGGTGGTGGACTGATCGGCCGGCCCGGCGTTGCCGTCGGGCGACGCCTCCCCACATCAGGCTCATCGTGCGAGCGGAGCGTGACGTGATGGCAAAGCCCCTGGTTGTCGTGATTCCCCATCAGCTCGGCCGGGCCGAGGCCCGCCGCCGGCTGGAGAACGGGATCGGCCAGGCCAAGGAGATGCTGCAGAAGGCGGGTCTCAGCATGGCCGACGCGACCTGGACCGGCGACCGGCTGTCGTTCCTCGTCGCCGCCATGAACCAGCGCGTCGACGGCGACATCGACGTCGAGGACGACGCGGTGCGGGTCGAGGTGCGGATGCCGCTCCTGCTGTCGATCTTCGCCCACAAGATCCAGCAGATCGTCAGCCAGAACGGCACCAAGCTCTTGACCAAGCAGTAGGCTCGACGCTGCGGAACCGGGGCCGGGCGCCCCGGTTTGGATTCGACGAAGAGAGGAGCGCTCGATGTCGAATCCCGGCCCGATCCCGGACCAGCCCTACGATCCCGTGCCCCCCACACCCGGTCCCGATACCCCGAACCCGGGAGGGCCCGAGCTGCCGAGCGAGGCCCCGGGCGACCGGCCGGTCGAGATCCCGGTGAACGATCCGGGCAATTCCCCGGCAATCACCCCCGACCCGTCCCCGACCGGCCCGGCCAACCCGACCATGTAGCAGCGGCGCGAGCAGCGCCCGGCCGCACCGCGGCCGGGCGCTGCTCGCGCTCGATGGCGATGCCCTACCGCCCGGCGGCGTAGCCCTGCATGCCGCGGGGATTGGCGGCGGCCTTGAGGCGCCGCCCGTCGCGGCTCGCCGCCGTCAGCCGCCCCTCCGACCAGTCCGATCCGATCTCGACGACGTGGCCGCGGCGGCGCAATTCGGCGATCGTGCCGGCGCTGATCCGGTTCTCCACCACCACGACCCCCGGCCGCGCGGTGCGGGGCCAGAACGACGACGGGAAGTGCTCGGTGTGCCAGGCCGGCGCGTCGATCGCCGCCTGCAGGTTCATGCCGGCATGGACGTGGCGCAGGAAGAATTGCGGGATCCACTGGTCCTGCTGGTCGCCGCCGGGCGAACCCCAGGCGAGGTAGGGCTGTCCGTCGCGAAGGGCCATCGTCGGCGACAGGGTCGAGCGCGGCCGCTTGCCGGGCGCGAGCGCCGAAGGATGCGCCTCGTCGAGCACGAACATCTGCGCCCGCGTGCCGAGGCAGAAGCCAAGCGCGGGAATCACCGGCGAGGATTGCAGCCAGCCGCCGGACGGCGTGGCGGCGATCATGTTGCCGTGCCGGTCGATGATGTCGAAATGCACGGTGTCGCCGCGCACCACGCCGGAGCGGGCATCGTCCGGCGGCACGCTCGCCTCGATCTTGCCGACCGTCGGCTCGCCCGCCCCGGACGAACCCACCGCCGTCCGGGCGCCCGTGCTCACCCGGGCATCCAGCGCCTTGCCGAAGCCGGGAATCGTGCCCGGCCGCTGCTCCAGCGAGGCGGTGTCGCCGACGAGCGCGCGGCGCTCGGCGTTGTAGGCGTCCGACAGCAGGGTCTCGACCGGGACGTCGACGAAGGCGGGATCGCCGTAGAACGTGTCGCGGTCGGCGAATGCCAGCTTGGCGCACTCGACCTGGAGGTGGATGAAGTCGGGCCCGGCCGGGTCGAGGCGGTCGAGGTCGAAGCCCTTGAGGAGCGCGAGCTGCTGCAGGGTCGCGAGCCCCTGCGTCCAGGGTCCTGCCTTCAGCACGGTGTAGCGGCCGTACTCGTACCCGATCGGCGCCTCGACGCTCGCCTGCCAGGCCGCCATGTCGGCCCCGGTGAGGAGGCCGCGATGCGGCTTGCCCGTCACGTCCATCACCGGTTCGCCCTTGCAGAAGGCGTCGATCGCCTGGGCGACGAAGCCCTGCGACCAGATCCGGCGGGCGCGCTCGATCTCCTGGTCGCGCGTGCCGCCGGCGGCCTCGCGCACGATGCGGGCATAGGTCTCGGCGAGAGCCGGATTGGTGAACAGCGTGCCGGGCGCCGGCACGCCGCCCTCCTTGAGGTAGGTCGCCGCCGAGCTCGGCCAGTGCTCGCGAAACAGTCCCTCGACGGTGGCGATGGTGGCCGAGACCCGCTCGACCAGCGGGAAGCCGTCGCGGGCGTACCCGATCGCCGCCTCCAGCACGTCGGCGAGGCGCCAGGTGCCGTGGTCGCGCAGGATCAGCATGTAGGCGTCGAAGGTGCCGGGCACGCACGGGGCGAGCAGCCCGGTGCCCGGCACGAGGTCGAGGCCGAGATCGTCGCGCAGGTGCGCGATGGTGGCGGCCTGCGGCGCCGGGCCCTGCCCGCACACCACCTGCGGATGCCCGACCCGGACGTCATGCAGGATCACCGGCACGTCGCCGCCCGGCCCGTTGAGATGCGGCTCGACCACCTGGAGCACGAAGGCGGTGGCGACCCCGGCATCGAAGGCGTTGCCGCCCCGCTCCAGCACGCCCATGCCGACCGCGGTGGCGATCCAGTGGGTCGAGGCGACGACCCCGAAGGTGCCGTCGATCTCCGGGCGCGTGGTGAAGGGATCGGGGGTGACGAAGCTCATCGGGAATCCTCTTCCGGGCGGCCCTGGCGCAAGGCTTCGCGGCAACGGGCCGCCATTCTAGGCTCTAACTCGCGGCGGGAACGATGCAATCCGTCGGGGTCGGCGATGCGGAGCCGTGCCTTGCCGATGCCTATGGCATCGCCTCGCGCAAAACCGCATTCATCCGGGTCTGCCAGCCCGGGCCGCTCGCCTTCCAGCGCTCGACGACATCGGGGTCCAGGCGCAGCGTGACGAGCTTCTTGGTCTGTGTCACGGGAGGTCTGCCCCGTCCGCGACGGATCAGGGTCGCGCCCCGATAGGTGTCGGCCGCCTTAAGATCCGCTTCGGTGAGTTCCGGCAACTCATCGTATTCCTCGGCCGTGATGGTGTGGGCATCGACCTTAGCGAAGTCGGTCGCCCCATAGGCGTCAGGGGAAAAGGTGGGCGTAGCGGGCTTGCTCGCGCTCATTGCACTTTCTCATCGTGAAGACGTGACGGTCCTCGCCACGCGGGGTCCAGCCGATCATGACCATGCGTCCGTCGAGGTGCCCGATCGTGATGTTGCGGGGCTCCCCATAGTCGCGCCGGGCATCCGGCCACGTGTGATGCAGGCCGGCGAACACGGCCTCGGCGGACAGGAAGTCCAGGCCCCGCTCGCTCAGGGCGCGGTCGCGCTTGGGCGGATCGACGGTGATGGCCATCTATTTATCGTAGCTACGATATTCGAGGGGGGTGATGTTGTCGAGGGGCCCGACACGATGCACTCCGTTTCCGGAGGATGGGCGAGGGACGATCATGGCGACGTAGTCCGCTGCCGCCCCCACCCGGGCTCGCCTTTCGCGAAGGGCTGCCGTAATCCCCCACCCCATGGCCGCTCCTCCGCTCCTCACCCTCCAGGGCATCGCGCTCACCTTCGGCGGCACGCCGCTGCTCACCGGCGCCGACCTGTCGCTGGCCCCCGGCGACCGTACCTGCCTCGTCGGCCGCAACGGCTCGGGCAAGTCGACCCTGCTCAAGGTCGCCGCCGGGCTGGTCGAGCCCGACAAGGGCGTGCGCTTCCTGCAGCCCGGCACGACCCTGCGCTACCTCGCCCAGGAGCCGGATTTCTCCGGGCACGCCACCACCCTGTCCTTCGTCGAGGCCGGGATGGGGCCAGGCGACGAGATGTACCGGGCGCGCTACCTGCTGGAGAGCCTGGGGCTGACCGGCGAGGAGGATCCGAGCCGGCTGTCGGGGGGCGAATCGCGCCGCGCGGCGCTGGCCCAGGCGCTGGCGCCCGAGCCCGACATCCTGCTCCTCGACGAGCCGACCAACCACCTCGACCTGCCGGCGATCGAGTGGCTCGAGGCCGAGCTGAAGGGCAGCCGCTCGGCGCTCGTGCTGATCAGCCACGATCGCCGCTTCCTCGAGTCGCTGTCGCGGTCGACCGTCTGGCTCGACCGCGGCACGACGCGCCGGCTCGACCAGGGGTTCTCCGCCTTCGAGGGCTGGCGCGACCAGGTGTTCGAGGAGGAGGAGCGCGACCGCCACAAGCTCGACCGCAAGATCGCCGCCGAGGAGGACTGGCTGCGCTACGGCGTGACCGCGCGGCGCAAGCGCAACGTCAAGCGCCTGGCCGGCCTGCACGACCTGCGCCGCCAGGCCCGCGAGCATCGCGGGCCCGTCGGCGCGGCGACGCTGACCGTGAGCGAGGCCGAGGCCTCCGGCGCCCTGGTGATCGAGGCGCGCGACGTCGCCAAGTCCTACCCCGACAAGTCCTACGGCGAGCGCCCGATCGTCCGCGACCTGTCCCTGCGCATCGCGCGGCGCGACCGCCTCGGCATCGTCGGCGCCAACGGCACCGGCAAGACGACGCTCGTCAACCTCCTCACCGGGCGCCTCCCGCCCGATTCGGGCGTGGTGAAGGTCGGGGCGAACGTCACCCTCAACCTCCTCGACCAGCGCCGCAGCGCCCTCGACCCCGAGCGCACCGTGGCCGACGTGCTGACGGGCGGCGGCAGCGACACCGTCCAGGTCGGCGGCCAGAGCCGCCACGTCATCGGCTACATGAAGGACTTCCTGTTCTCGCCCGAGCAGGCGCGCACGCCGGTCGGCGTGCTGTCGGGCGGCGAGCGCAACCGGCTGCTGCTGGCCCGCGCCCTCGCCGAGGCCGGCAACCTGCTGGTGCTCGACGAGCCGACCAACGACCTCGACCTCGAGACCCTCGACCTGCTCCAGGAGATGCTCGGCGACTATGCCGGCACCCTGATCCTGGTCAGCCACGACCGCGACTTCCTCGACCGCGTCGTCGATACGGTGCTGGTCTCGGAAGGGGAGGGGCGCTGGATCGCCTATGCGGGCGGCTACAGCGACATGGTCGCCCAGCGCGGCGTCGGCGTGCAGGCCCGCGGGGTGGTGCAGGGCGGCCGCCCGGACGCCGCCAGGGGCGCGAAGGAAGCCGGGCAGCCCGCCCCGGCCCGCCCGGCGGCGAAGAAGCGTCTCGGCTTCAACGAGCAGCACGAGCTCAAGACCCTGCCGGCCCGCATCGCGGCCCTGGAGGGCAACCGGGCCAAGCTGCGGGCCGCCCTCGACGACCCGACGCTCTACGCCCGCGATCCCGCGCGCTTCGAGGCGATCTCCCGCACCCTGGCGACGACGGAGACCGACCTCGCCGCCGCAGAGGAACGCTGGCTCGCCCTCGAGTTGATGCGCGAAGAACTCGAGGGTTGAGGCGCTGACGCAACCGGAGCGTGAATCCCGCGCTCTCCGATACCCAACGGACCGCGAGAGCTGCCGGGAGGACGGCCGCCGGAGCACCAGTCCAGGCGGCCGGGAACCGTAAGGTTAGCTGACCCGTGCAAGGTTTCGTGGCGTCCGTGCAACATTCCGGCCGAAACCCGGCGACTTGACGGTTCCGGGCCCGGATGCCGGTTGATCCCTACCGGCGCCTCGCACATGGTGCCTCTGCGCCGGGCACAACCCGGCGAGGTCCGGATGACATCCCAGCAGGGAGCGCCGGGCGCAAGGGGATAAGAGTGGCGTGGTTCGGCTCCAGTAGGATCGTCGGGACACAGTCGTTCACCCCCAGGGTCTCGAAACTTTGGAGGTCTCGATGAAGCTCGTGAAGAGCCTTCTGCTGGGTTCGGCTGCCGGTTTGACCGTGGTGGCTGGCGCACAGGCTGCCGATCTGCCGATCAAGAAGGCGGCGCCTGTTGAATTCGTTCGTGTCTGCTCGGCCTACGGGGCCGGCTTCTTCTTCGTCCCGGGCACCGATACCTGCCTGCGCGTCTCGGGCCGCGCCCGCTTCGAGGCCGGCTACTCGCAGGGTTACACCCGCACCGGCAACAACGGCGACCTGATGGGTTACCGCGGCCTCGGCCGCCTCAACCTCGACGCCCGCACGCAGACCGCCTACGGCACCCTGCGCGCCTTCGTCCGGTTCGAGCTCGCCTCCCGCACCGGCGCCTACCTGACCTCGGGCACGCAGAACCGCATCGCCAACGGCTTCCCGGGCATCGGCGTCGACACGTTCGGCCGCTCGCAGCAATACGTGAACGTCGACAAGGCCTTCATCCAGTTCGCCGGCCTCACCGCCGGTCGCGCGGCCTCGTTCTACGACTTCTACGCCCACGACTTCGAGATCATCGGCACCTCGCTGGGCTCGGACGTCGCCTCGACCAACCTGCTCGCCTACACCGCCACCTTCGGGAACGGCTTCTCGGCGACGGTGTCGGTCGAAGACCCGATCTTCCGCAAGACCCCGCTGTTCGGCACCGCCACCGCCGGCAACACGGCGAGCTCCTTCGCGGTCTTCACCTCGGCCACCGCCAACGTGACCCCGGTCGTGGCCTTCGCCAACGGCGTCCCGGTCGGCGAGGCGTTCTACGACCTGCGCCAGACCTCGCGCATGCCCGACTTCGTCGGCGCGCTGCGCTACGACGCCGCCTGGGGCTCGGCCCAGCTCTCGGCCGCCGTGCACGAGCTGAACGCCGGCAACGCCTCGACCGTCCTCGGCTTCGGCGGCGCCGCCATCGCGGCCGGCTCGGTCATCACCCCGCGCGTCAACAGCGAGTACGGCTGGGCGGTGCAGGGCGGCCTGAAGTTCAACCTGCCGTTCATCGCCGCCGGCGACGCCCTGTACCTGCAGGGTTCGTACGGCGAGGGTGCCCAGCTCTACACCGGCTACTCCTCGTATATCGGTTCCTACACCGTCAGCGCCGGCAACACCCAGGGCTCGCCGTTCGCCACCTACTTCGCGGACGCGGCGGTCAACCCGCTGACCGGCCGGATGGAGCTGTCGACCAGCTGGACCGTCGTCGGTTCGTACCTGCACTACTGGGCGCCCGAGTGGCGTTCGGCGGTGATCGGCAGCTACGGCGAGATGTCGTTCGGCAAGACCAGCCGCAACCTGCTCGGCGCGCTGAACTTCAACGGCCTCGGCAACCCGGTCAACAGCCCCGGCGCCTTCCTGTACAGCGCCGCGCTGCGTGACACGAGCCAGATCGTCGTCGGCGCGAACCTGATCTGGTCGCCGGTGAAGGACCTCGATATCGGTGTCGAGGGTCTCTACAACCGCGTCGACCTGAAGGGCGGCGCCGTGGTCGACCAGAACAAGGTGTCGGGCCTCGCCGTCGCCGGCGTGAACGCCGCCGGCCTGCCGATCGCCGCCAACGGCGCCGTGCTCCCGACCGCCAAGTCGGCCGACACGTTCAACATCCGCATGCGCGTCCAGCGCGACTTCTAAGTCGCGTCGGCGGCCCCCCGCGGGGGCCGCCCCTGGACGAAGCTTTCGGACGATCCTTCAGGGTCCCGGTGCGAGCCGGGACCCCTTTTTGCGTCTGGTGTTCCGTTCGGGCCGTCGCGCCTTGCTGATGCCGGAAACCGGCGCCAGGGTGGCGGGCCCGCGCGACGTCTCCCGCCGCGCGGCATCCCGGGACGAGGTCCATGGTGGCGATTCGCTCGATCGGCTGGCTCGCCGGCCTTCCCCTCCTCGCCGGGGCCTGGTTCGCCGCGACCGGGTGGGCCGAGCCGCGGCTCGAGGCCGCCCTGGAGGCGCCGGCCGACGCCGTCGCCGCGGCCACCGCCCGCGACGGCGCCGAGCCCTGGCTGCGGGTCGAGGCGCGGGGTCGCGACCTGGTGGCGAGCGGCGAGGCGCCGGGGCGGGCCGCCCTCGACGACGCCCGCACCACTCTCGCCGCTCTCCCGGGTCCGCGCCGGATCGTCGACCGGCTCGGCCTCGTCGCCGAGGCCGCGCCCTTCGCCTGGGCGGTCGTCCACCGGGCGCCCGACCGTCTCGACCTGATCGGCCACCGCCCGGCGGAACTCGGGCGCGCCGCCCTGGCGGAGGCCTTGAGCCGGAGCCTGCCCGCCGGGATCGCCGCCGGGATCGTCCTGCGCGACACGGCGCGCGCCGCCCGCGGTGCGCCGGACGGCTTTCCCGAGGCGGCCCGCTTCCTCGTCGCCCAGGTCCTGCAGCTGAAGCCCGGCGCCACCGCGGCGATGAGCGACCGCATCCTCTCCTTGCGCGGCGAGGCGGCGAGCGTCGAGGCCTATGCGGCGCTCCGGGCCGATCTCGCCCGCCCGCCCGCCGGCTTTACCGTCGGCGAGGTCGCGGTCGAGCCGGCCGTGGTCTCGCCCTTCGTCTGGTCGGCGAGCCGCGGGCCGGAGGGGCTGCGCCTCGACGGCTACACGCAATCCGAGGCCGACCGCGCCGCGATCCTGGCCGCCGCGCGCCTCGTCGCCGACGGCGCCCCGGTGACCGACGCGATGCGGACCGCCCGCGGCCTGCCCGCCGGGATCGATCCCCGGGCGCTCGTCGACCGCGCCTTCGCGGCCCTGGCGCTGGTGCGGGAGGGCGATGTCGCGCTCGAGGGGGCGGCCCTGTCGATCCGCGGCACCGCCGTCGACACCCAGGCCGTGCGCGAGGCCGAGGCGCTCGCCGCCGGCCTGCCGGCCGGCCTGTCCCGCGGCACCGTCGCCCTGACGGCGAGCCCGGTCTCGCCCTACCTGGCCACGATCCGGCGCGGACCGGACGCCTTCACGATCACCGGCCACCTGCCGGATGCCGAGGCGCGCAACGCCCTGCGCGCCGCCCTGCGGCCCTACCTCTACGGCGAGCGGGTAATCGACCGCAGCCGCCTCGCCGACGGCGCGCCGCCCGCGCTCGTCGAGGCCCTGACCGCCGGGATCGGCGCGCTCGGCCAGCTCGCCGAGGGCGAGATCACGGCCCGCGACGAGAGCCTGCGCATTGCCGGGGAGGGGCTCTATCCCGAGAGCGCCCGCCGCGTCGCGGCCGAGGCGGCGCGGATCGCCCCGGCCGGGTGGCGGACCGAGGTCGCGGTCGGCGCCCGCGGCGCGGCACCGGGCAGCGACCCGGCGGCCTGCCGCGACACCTTCGCGGCCCTGGCGGGCGAGTCGACCCTGCGCTTCGATCCCGGCAGCGCCGACCTGAAGCCGGCCTTTTATCCCGTCCTCGACGAGGTCGCGGGCCTCGCCCGTGCCTGCCCGCAGGCCCGGATCGAGGTCGCCGGCCACGACGACCCGCCGGGCACCGTCCTGCCGCCGGCGCCCAGGGAGGTCCCCGCGCCGCGGGAGACGCCGAAGGGCAAGGCGGCGAAGCCCGGCAAGCCGGTCGACAAGGCGGCCGAGAAACCCGCCGAGAAACCAGCATTGCCCGATCCCGGCCTGCCGCAGCGGCGCGCCGCGGCGATCGTCGACTACCTGCTCAAGGCCGGGATCCCGGCCGGCCGGATCGCCCCCGCGCCGGCCGAGGCCTCCATCGACCGCCGGGCGGTCGTCTTCGCGCTGCGTTCCTGAGATCCCGACGTGCTCCTCCTCGCTTCCGTCGCCTGGCCCGGCCTCCTCGCCGCCCTCCTGATCGGGGCCGGCACCGGATGGTGGGCCGGTCCCCCCACCACGACCGGGGCGCGCCTCTCCGCCGCCGCGGTCGCGCTCCTCGCCGTCGCCGCCGGGGCGGCGGCGCTCGCCGGGCTCGTCCTCAAGGGCCTCGCGGTGCCGGGGCGGGAGGGCTTCCGGCTCGAGACCGCCGCCCTGATGCTGGCGGCCTACCTCGTCGGCTGCGTCCTCGGGGCGCTGGTGCCGCGGCGGGCGTGAGGGATCACGCCGGCTCCGGCAGCCGCGCCAGCCGGAGGGCGATCGCGAGCGCCGCGAGGTAGAGCCCGCCGACGAAGCCGACGAGCCCGCTCCACCCGGCATGGGCGAAGACCCAGCCGCCGAGGGTGCCGGCCACCGACGAGCCGAGATAGTACAGGCAGAGATAGGTCGAGGAGGCCTGCGCCCGGTCGCGCAGGGCCCGGCGCCCGACCCAGCCGCTCGCCACCGAATGGGCGGCGAAGAACCCGACCGTCGCCACCACGATGCCGCCGACGACGAGGACGAGGCTCTCCGCCGCCGTCAGGGCGATGCCGCCGAGCCCGACCGCGATGGCGAGCCACAGCACCCGGCGCCGGCCGATCAGCCCCGCCGCATGCCCGACCAGGGTCGAGGAGGCGGTGCCGGCGAGGTAGACGACGAAGATCGCCGCGACCGCGCTCTGGCTCAGGGAATAGGGCGGGGCGAGCAGCCGGAAGCCGACGTAGTTGTAGAGCGTGACGAAGCCGCCCATCAGCAGGAAGGCTTCCGCGTAGAGCCACGGCAGGCCGGCATCGCCGAAATGGCCGAGGAAGGTGCCGGGCAGGGCCCGCCACGGCAGCGGATGCGCCGCGAACCGCGACGAGGCCGGCAGGCAGCGCCAGAACGCCAGGGCCGCCGCGAGCGCGAGCAGGCCGATCACCACGAGGGCGACGCGCCAGCCGTAATGGTCGGTGAGGACGCCGCTCAGGAGCCGGCCGGTCATGCCGCCGAGCGAGTTGCCGCCGACGAGGAGCCCCATGGCGAGACCGATCGCCCGGCCGTGCATCTCCTCGGCGAGGTAGGCCATCGCCACCGCCGGCACGCCGCTCATGGCGAGGCCGGCGAGCGCCCGCACGACGAGGAATCCGGTCCAGCTCGGCATGCAGGCGGCGACGAGGGTCAGCAGGGCGGAGGCGACGAGGGAGGCCAGCATCACCGGCTTGCGCCCCCAGACCTCCGACAGGGCCGAGACGACCGGCATCGCCACCGCCAGGAGGCCGGTGGCGAGGGAGAGCGACAGGCTGCTCGCCGCCGGGGTGACGCCGAAGGCCTCGGCGAAGACCGGCAGCAGCGGCTGCACCGCGTAGAGTACCGCGAAGGTGGAGAAGCCCGCCGCCGCGAGCGCGAGCGCGCTGCGGCGGAAGGCGGGAGTTCCGATCTCGATGCCGCCGCTCTCCACCCGCCGGTCCTCCGCGTCGCGAGGACCCGCAGGTGACGCACGCGGCGGTCCCGGTCAACGGGCCGCCCCCGTGCGGGGCGGCCCGGGGGCGGGTTCAGCGCTGCTGCGGGGGCTGCTGGGCCTGCTGCTGGATCAGCGGGGTGATGCGCCGCACGGTGACCCGCCGGTTCTCCCGCGAGGGGCCCTGCGTGTTCACCTTCAGGTACTGCTCGCCGTAGCCCTGGGTGGTCAAGTTCTCCGGCGGCACCTTGAAGTCGCGGGTCAGCACCTCCGCCACCGATTGCGCGCGGCGGTCGGAGAGCGAGAGGTTGTCGACGTCGCTGCCGACGGCGTCGGTGTAGCCCTCGATCAGGAACACCTCCTGCGGGTTGTTCTGGACCGCCTGGTTGATCGCCGCCGCGATGGTGGCGAGGCGGCGGGCCTGGTCGGGCGTGACCTGCCATGACCCGGTGTCGAAGGTGATGGTGTCGATGTCGACGCTGCGCATGCGGGCGCGCAGGGTCGGGCTGTAGCGCACCTGGTCGAGGGTGTAGCGCCGCTCGACCGGGGCGACCGGGGGGGCGGTCAGCGCCTCGTAGATCGCACCCTCGTCGGCCCGGTCCGCCTCGACCACGTAGCGATCGCGGGGGATGCGGATGTCGGGCGGCGGCAGCACGACGACGTCCTGCTCGATCGACCGCGGCGGGCCGGCGTAGGAATTGTCGATCAGCACGACCTCGCGCCCGTCCGGACCGCGGCGGTAGCGCCGCAGCAGCCGTCCGTCGTCGTCGACCACCGTGAAAACCTGGTATCCGCCGGGGCGGTCGATGATCGTCACGGTATCGCGGCCGCGGCGCTCGATGCGGGCGTCGCGGTCGAGCAGGCGGAAGCGCTCGGTCTCGTCGTGGCGCAGGAAGTAGCGGTCGTCGTCGCGCACGATCACCCGGCCGGGCTCGCGGATGATCAGGCGGCCGCCCTCGTTGAACTCGCGCCGGGCGCGGCGCACATCCTCGTAGGTCCGCACGTCGACGTCGCTGCGGCGGAAGCCGCCCGGGACGTAGTCCGGCGCGTCGCGACGATAGCCGCCGGGCAGGTCGCCGCGATCGTCGAACCCGCGACGGTCGTCGAGGCCACGCCGGTCGCCGTCGCGACGGTCGAAGTCCCGGCGGTCCTGATCCCGGCGATCCTGGTCGCGCGGATCGCGGCGGTCGAAGCCGCGGTCGTCCGGACCCGGGCCGCCCGGCACGAAGGGCCGGCCGGGCACGCCCGGCTGCTGGTTCGGGGGCAACGGCGCGCCGTTCGGCCCGGCGCCCGGGGCGTCCGGACGGCCGGGTCCGCGGCCGGGCTGCGCCTCGCCGGCGGGCGGGCGGCCCGGCTCGGCCTGGCCGGGACCTCCGGCCGGCGGCACCGGCCGGCCCGGGGCTTGACCCGGGGCTTGGCCCGGAGCGGGGGGTTGGCCGGGGGCGGGCGGCTGGCCCGGGCCGCGCTGGGCCGGGCCGCCCGGCGCATCGGGCCCGCGGCGATCGTCGCGGCGGTCCTGACGGTCCTGCTGGCGGTCCTGACGGTCCTGCTGGCGGTCCTGGCGATCCTGCTGCCTGTCCTGACCCGCCGGACGATCCGGCCGCGCATCGGGCGCCGGGCGCTCGCGCGGCTCCGGCCGGCCGGCGGGACCGCGATCGGGACCGCGATCCTGCGGCGGGGCCGGCGGACGGCCGGGCTCCTCGCCGCGCGGGCCGCGGGGCTCGCGCTGGTCCGGCCGCTCGCGCGGCTCGGGCCGTCCCTGCGGCCCGCGATCCTGGGAATCCGGCCGCTCGCGCGGCGCTTCGGGCCGCCCCTGCGGCTCCTGACGCTCGCGGGGCGCCGGCCGCTCGCGCGGCTCTTGTCTGTCGGGCCGCTCGCGCGGCTCTTGCCTGTCGGGCCGCTCGCGCGGCTGCGGTTCGGGCCGCTCGCGCGGCTCGGGCCGTTCCTGGCGCGGCTCCGGCCTGGGGGCGGGTCGTTCCTGGCGGGGTTCCGGTCGTTCCTGGCGGGGTTCCGGTCGTTCCTGGCGGGGCTCCGGACGCTCCTGGCGGGGCTCAGGGCGTTCCTGGCGCGGCTCGGGCCGCTCGCGCGGCCCGCCGCCGGGGCCGCCGCGCTCGCCGCCGGGTCCTGCGCCACCATGCCCCGGTCCCCCGGGACCTCCCGGTCCGCCGGGACCACCCCGTTCCCCGGGGCCGCCCGGACCGCCCTGGGCCAGCCGGATCGCGTCGTCTCCCCGCGCCGCCGCTTGGGTCGCCACTTGGGTCGCAAGAAGGGGCTGGAGCAGCAGCGCCGGCAGGATCGTGCCGGTCAGCAGCAGCGCGCGGGCAGAACGCATCGGGAGAACCTCTCGTCCGTCGTCGGTTCGTTCGAACATCTTGACGGCGAGATGGTTCCCGCGGGTCAGCCGGCGGGGCGGCCGACCGGCGTCTTGGAAGTCGCGGCGCGAAGCCCGGAGGTCGCGGCGCGAAGCCTACGGCGTGGCGACCGGGGCGGCGCCCGGGGTCGCGACGGGGGCGGCGGCGGCCTGCGGGCCGTCGGCCTTGGCGCTGAGCGGCACCGGGATCAGGTTGGGGGCGATGATCCGCACGGCGGGGCGCTCCTCGGGGCCGGCCGGGCGGGGCGCCTCGCCGGCTTCCGGCGGGCCGTCCTCGGCCCGCGCCGCGGCGGTGGCGGCGAGCGTCGCCGCGGCCCGGTCGGCGCGGCCGACCAGGGTCAGGCGCACCTTCGGCCGCGACATCGCTTCGGCCTGGGCCGGGGTGACGAAGATGTCGCCCTTGTGCCGCACCAACATGCTCTCGGCCTTGACCAGGGCCTGGGCCCAGGTCTGCGTGCCCTTGCACGAGCAGTTCGGCACGAAGGTCTTCTGGAACTTGAAGGCGTTCGGCAGGGCCGAGTAGGCGCGCCTGGTCTGGACCGCGGCGGCCTGGGTCAGGCCGCTGTCGGTCGGCGGCATCGAGTAGGCGGCGGCCTCGGCCCCCGGGCAGAGCGCCTGGCACATCTCGTCGGCGCCCTCGCGCCCGTCGGGCAGGTTCGGCATCGGGAAGTAGGCGCCGTCGCACATCCGCACGCAGATCACCTGCGTGCCGCCGCGGCCGAAGCCGTCCACCGGCTTCGATTGCAGCGCGGCGTTGCTCGGCAGGCCGGTGCAGGCGTCCTTCACGGCGGCGATGAGCTGCTCGCGGCGGGCGTTCGACACCTCCCGGGCGCCGGCGCCGTAGCCGGAATTGAGGGCGCGGATGCGCTGCTCGACCTGGGCGCATTGCGGCGGCCGCATGTCGAAGAACAGGAAGCGCCCGCCCTCGCAGCCGATCGACTGGCGGTAGGCGACGAGCTGCTGGATCTCCTCGATCTGGCCGCGGTTCGATTCCCGCTGCAGGCCGGCGAGCTCGGCGCGGAAGCGCTGGCAGGCGGCCGCGTTGGGCTCGGCCAGGACAGCCTGACACAAGGACAGGGTCGCGAGGATGCCGGCGACGAGCCGGACCGTGAAGCGAAGCAGCGGCATGGCGTTCGGGGACCGGCCGGTATGCGGGGGACGATCCGCCCCGGAGGGCGGACGAGAACAGGCCGCCCCGCGCGCTGATGCGCTAAGCGTGGCGGGACGGGACCGGATCGTTCTACCCGCCCTCGCCGCCGCGCGACAGCCTCCCTACATACGTTAAGCTTGTTTGCGGAAAGGTTGACGCGATGGTGTGGCGGCGGGGTCTCACGGCGCTTTGCGCGGCGGCTTGTCTCGGGGCCGCCTCCGGCGCGGCGCTCGCGCAGGAGCCGGACCGGATCTTCGACAAGTCGACGGTGTGGCGCCCGCTGACGCCGAACGACAAGCTCGTGGTCTACGGCATCGACGACCCGGACGTGGCCGGCGTCGCCTGCCACTACACCCAGCCCGAGAAGGGCGGCATCAAGGGCACGCTCGGCCTCGCCGAGGAGGTCTCGGACATCTCGCTGTCCTGCCGCCAGGTCGGTCCGGTCAAGTTCAAGGGCAAGATCAAGCAGGGCGAGGTCGTGTTCAGCGAGCGCCGGTCGCTGATCTTCAAGAGCATGCAGATCGTGCGCGGCTGCGACGCCAAGCGCAACACCCTGATCTACATGGTCTACTCCGACAAGGTGGTGCAGGGCTCGCCGAAGAACTCGACCTCGACGGTGCCGCTGATGCCGTGGGGCGCCGAGCCGCCGCCGAAATGCGGCGACTTCATGGGATGAGGCCCGTATCGTCGATCGACGTCTTGAAGCGGGGGCTCGCGTCGGCGCGGGCCCCTTTTTTCTGCCTGACGATCCGCGCGGATGCTCGCGACCCACGGCCTCGGCCGCTGTGCTCCATCGGCCCGCCCGTCGTCGAATTCTTGACGGTGCCGGGGGCCATTAACGATCCGGTAACCACGATGCGCGCTTCATGGCGATCAGTAACAACTCGTCAACCGCCGTGACCAGCATCAGCCTCACCCGCCCCTCCCTCCCGCTGCGCGGCCGCTCCTTCCGGGCGCTCGTGCTCGCGCCGGAGACGCCGCTCGGCGACTGGTTCTCGCACCTGGATGCCCTGGTGCAGCGCTCGCCGACGCTCTTCTCCGAGCGCGCCGTGATCCTGGACGTCTCGGGCCTGGCCAAGGACTCCCCCCGGGGAGACCCGACCCGCCCCGAGGCGGCCGAACCCGCCGAGGCCGACGAGCCTGAGACGGCGGCGACGCCGGACATCGCCGGCCTCGTCGACGAGCTCAAGCAGCGCGGCATCCGCATCATGGGCGTCGAGAAGGCCGAGCCGGCCTGGCTCGGCCCGGCGCTGCCGCCGCTCCTCAGCGGCGGCCGGCCGGCCGAGATGGCCGCCCCGGCGGACGCCCCCGCCGAGGCCGCCCCAAAGCCCGAGGCGCCGAAGGCGCCCGAGCCGCGCAAGCCGAATTCCCTCGTCCTCGAGACGCCGCTGCGCTCGGGCCAGTCGGTCTACCACCCCGAGGGCGACGTGACCGTGATGGGCTCGGTCGCCTCGGGCGCCGAGATCCTGGCCGGCGGCTCGATCCACGTCTACGGGGCGCTGCGCGGCCGTGCCATCGCGGGAGCGGGCGGCAACCCCCGGGCCCGCATCTGCTGCCGCAAGTTCGAGCCCGAGTTGATCGGCATCGACGGCCTGTTCCGCACCGCCGACACCACCGACCCGAAGCTGCGCAAGAAGGCGGTCCAGGTCTGGCTCGAGGGCGAGACCCTCCGCATGGCGGCCCTGGACTGAGCGCGACGCGAGACGACCGGGCGGGATCCCGCGGGCGACGCCGCCCCGGGCCGTCCGGTCGAACGACATCCGAAACCCCACCCGCGCGCCTCCAGGACCGCGATCCGGACGCCGCATCATCCCGACCGCTCTGGGGGAGCACGAGAATGGCCAAGATCATAGTGGTGACGTCCGGCAAGGGCGGCGTGGGCAAGACCACCACGACG
>NZ_LWHQ01000046.1:52439-53413 GCF_001653715.1 Methylobacterium platani | reverse complement strand
CGCTAGGCGGTGTGGACTCTTGGGGTTCCCTTGGCGGGAGAGGAGTGATTCAAGGCTGCTTTTTGGAGCGCCGCCTTGGGAGTTCTGGACCGTCTCGTTCTCAGCGATGCCCAGTGGGAGCGCATGGCCCCCCTGATCATTGGCCGGCCGGATCAGCGCGGCTCGACCGGTCGCGACAATCGCATGTTCGTGGAAGGCGTGCTCTGGATCCTGCGCACCGGCGCGCCGTGGCGCGACCTGCCCGAAGCGTTCGGCGACTGGAACAGCGTGTTTCGCCGCTTCAGCCGCTGGAGTCGGAAGGGCGTGTGGTGGCGCCTCTTCGAGGCCATGGCCGACGATCCTGACTTCGAGTACCTGATCGTCGACTCCACCATCGTGCGCGCTCACCAACATGCGGCGGGCGCGAAAAAAGGGGGTCTGATGATCCGGCCCCGTCCGATCAGGCCCTTGGCCGGTCCCGCGGCGGCCTGAGCACCAAGATCCACTTGGTCGTGCGCGGTCTTGGCTGTCCGGTCCGGTTTGCCCTCACGGCTGGTCAGAAGGGCGATGCGCCCCAGGCTGAGACGCTGCTGGCAGATCTTCCCGCCGCGGTGGTCCTGGCCGATGCGGCCTACGACAGCGACCGGCTGCGCGAGGCGATTGCCGGCAAGGGCGCCACGGCCGTAATCCCGAACAACCCCTCACGCGCCAGGAAGTATGAGCTCGATACGGCACTCTATACCGAGCGCCACCTGATCGAGTGCTGTTTTGCCAAGCTCAAGCAGTTCCGCCGCGTTGCGACCCGCTACGAGAAGACAGCCCGCAACTACGCCGCCGTCGTCACCATCGCCGCCATCGTCCTCTGGCTTCGGTAACTGTCCACACCGCCTAGAGCATTTTCCGACGACGTGGATACCGGTTCGTCTCAGAAAATGCGCAGAATCAAGGACCTGGAGCACTTCGCGAGTGCAACGCCACGGTCCACGACACCGCGA
>NZ_LWHQ01000046.1:0-52209 GCF_001653715.1 Methylobacterium platani | reverse complement strand
TCGTGTCGTGGACCGTGGCGCCGCACTCGGGACGTGTTCTGGATCTTTCATGCTGCCGCATCGTCTGCGGCGAACTGGTATCCGCCTCGTCGGAAAAGGCTCTATCGCCGCGCGAAGCCGTAGAGGTGAGCGGGGTTCTCGACGAGCACGCGGTGGAAGGCGGCCTCGTCGTCCAGCCACTCGGCCAAGGCGTCGAGCAGGTCGCCATCCTCCGGCATGGCGCGGTATCGCACCGGGTGCGGCCAGTTCGTGCCCCAGACGAGCCGGTCCGGATGGGTCGCGGCCAGCGCCCGCGCGGTCGGCGCCACGTCCGGCCAGGGCGCGTCGAGGGCCGACGCGATGTAGCCGCCGCTGAGCTTCACCCAGGCCCGGCCGCCGTCGAGCAGGCGCTGCAGGGCGACCAGGGCGGGGCCCGTCGGGTCCGCCGGGTCGGGGTCGCCGAGATGGTCGATCACGACCGCGGTCGGGAGGGTGAGCAGGGTCGGCACCGCCTCGATCAGGGCGGCGCGCGGCAGGTAGAGCTGGACGTGCCATCCGAGATCCGCGACGGCCGCCGCCGCCGCACCGATCTGGTCGATCGGTGGCCCGCCGCCCGCAACGGCGTTGATGCGGATCCCGCACACCCCCGCCTCGCGCCAGCCGTCGGGGTCCCGCGGTCCCCCCGGCGGCGCGACGGCCACGATGCGGCAGCGCTCGGGGCCGCCGAGCTGGCGCGCCGCCTCGAACGTGCAGGCATTGTCGGTGCCGTAGACGCTCGGCTGGACGATCACGGCCCGGGCCAGACCGAGCGCCGCCTGGACCCGGCGATAGGCCTCGACCGGGGCCTCCGGCGGCGTGTAGCCGCGGCTCTGCGCGAACGGGAAGAGCGCCTGCGGGCCGAAGACGTGGATGTGGCTGTCGCAGGCGCCGTCCGGCACCCGGACGCGCGCCGGACGGGGATGCGGCACCGGGCCGGGGCAATCGGGCGGGTCGAGGACGGGTCCGGTCACGGTCTCACTCCTGTCCTGGCCGATTCGCGCAGGCGGTCGGCGAACTGCGCCGCGACGCCGGTGAGCGTCTCGCCCCGCCGCGTCAGCAGGCCGAAATCGCTCAGCCGTGCCCCGATGGCGACCGGGAGCTGGCCGAGGAGGCCGGAGGCGACGTGGTCGCGCACCATCGGCTCCGACAGCATCGCCACGGCATCCGACCGCTGGAGGAGCTGGACGATCGTGAGGATCGAGTTGGCCTCGATCATGTCCCCCGGCGTGGCGGCGCCGGCCTTGCCGAACTCGGCCTCGAGGATCTGGCGGGCCGGCGTCTCGATCGATTGCAGCACCCAGCGCTGCTCCGTCAGGTCGCCGAGGCGCAGGTCCCGCGCGCGCAGCAGGGGATGCCCGGCCCGGGCGACGACGCAGAGCGCCTCGTCCCCGAGCGGCTCGTACCGGAAGAGGTTGTGCTGGGTCGGCTTGCTGAACCGGCCGACCGCGATGTCCACGGTCCTGTTCTCCAGCATCGCCAGGACCTGATCGCTGGATTCGCCGCGCAGCCGGACCACCAGGTGAGGCCATTGCGTCTTCACGTCGAGGACGGCCTGGACGATGAAGTCGGGGGTCGCGCCGAGAATCGCTCCCACCACGAGTTCGCCGCCGCCATGCTCCAGGGTGGCGAGGGCGGCGGCGCTGCGGCCGCACTCCGCCATGACCCGCTGCGCGAGGCCGAGGACCTCGCGACCGGCCGGGGTCGCGTGCAGGCCCCGCGGCCGCCGCTCGTAGAGGGCGACGCCGAAGATCGCCTCGCATTCCGCCAGCATCTTGGTCGCGGTGGGCTGGGTCACGTTCAGGGCCGCGGCCGCCCGGCGCAGCGTTCCCTGCTCGCCGAGGGCGGTGACCAGGCGCAGCTGCCGCAGCCGCAGGCGGTCGGCGAGGGCGGGGATCGCCTGGGTATTCCGAGATCGCATCGGAAGCATTCGATTTTCGATTGGACGGCAGCAGGCCACGGGCCGATGCTCGCGTCAAGACGGACGGGTCCCCTCCTCCGGTCCGCTCGAGAGCGGGCGCACCCGCCGCCTCGCCGGGGCGGGCGTCCCCGCATCGAGACTGATCGGCCCTGAAGCGATCGCGTCACGACCAATCACAACAAGAACGCGCGCGCCGCACGAAGAGCGCCCCGGGAGGAATCCGATGTTGGTTCAAGCAGCGAAGACGCCGGGAGGCATCCCGGCCGCGGATGCCGCTCCCAGATCGAGCGGGCGGACGGTCGCCGTGGTGGGGGCCGGCGTCGGCAACGTGCTCGAGTGGTACGATTTCACGGTCTACGCCTATCTGGCCGGGATCATCGGCAAGCTCTTCTTCGATTCCACCAACGAGACGGCGGCCCTGCTCGCCACCTTCGCGGTCTTCGGCGTCGGGTTCGTCGCGCGGCCGGTCGGCGGGATCCTGATCGGGCTGTTCGGCGACCGGTACGGGCGCAAGCCGGCCCTGCTCCTCACCTTCGCGATGATCGCGGTCTCCACCGGGGTGATCGGCCTCTTGCCCACCTACGCATCGATCGGCCTGGCGGCCCCGATCCTCCTCGTCGTCGCACGGCTGATGCAGGGCGTTTCGGCCGGCGGCGAATGGGGCGGTGCCGCGTCCTTCCTGGTGGAATGGGCGCCGCCGCATCGCCGCGGCTTCTTCGGCAGCATGCATCCTTGCGCGATCTGCATCGGCCAGCTCCTCGGCGCCGGCGTCACGGCCGGGCTCACCACGGCGCTCGGATCGGAGGCGATGACCGAATGGGGCTGGCGCGTGCCGTTCCTGCTCGGCGGCCTGATCGCGCCGATCGGGTTCCTGGTGCGCCAGCGCGTCCACGAGACACCCGCCTTCAAGCAGGCCGCGGCGGCCCCCGCCGTGGCCGGCAGCCCCGCCGGCGCGCCGCCCTTCTCGATGGCGAAGGCGATGATGCTGGCTTTCGCCTTCCCGGTGCTGCAATCGGTGCTCACCTACGTGTTCCTGAGCTACTTCCCGACCTTCGGCCAGCGCTACCTCGGCTTGAGCGCCAGCACGGCCCTGTGGTCGACGGTCGTCGCCACGGCGGTGATGGGCGCGAGCGCGCTGGCATCGGGGGCGCTGTCGGACGTCTACGGCCGACGCACCTGCCTGCTCGCGGCCTGCGGGCTCAGCCTGGTCCTGGCCTATCCGCTCATCCACCTGATGCTCGACGGCGCCCCGGCCGGCCGCATCGTCGCCCTGCACGTCGCCTTCGCGGCGATCAACGGCCTGTTCCTCGGCGCGCTGGCCTCCGCGCTGGTGGAGCTGTTCCCCACGGCGCGGCGCATGACCGGGCTGACCACTGCCTACAACCTCCAATCCATGCTGTTCGGCGGTTTCGCACCCTTCATCGCGTCGTGGCTGATCGCCGCCACGGGGCAGCCGATCTCGCTCGCCTTCTTCGTCATGTTCGGAGCGGTGCTGTCGGGCCTCGCCGTGCTGGCCCTGCGTGAGACCGCCCACGAGCAGCTCCAGTAACGGTGGGCCGGCCGAGGCGGCGCCGCAGGACGATTCGCAGCGGGGACGAACCGATGAATGACACGCAGACCGCCGTGGTCGGGGCGGGGGCGATCGGCAAGGGCTGGGCGATCGTCTTCGCCCAGGCCGGGTACGGGGTCTCCGTCTGGGACCCCGATCCCGGCACCCTGCAGGCCGTACCCGGGGTGATCGCCGCCGAGCTCGCCGAACTGGCGCGGCAGGGCCTGATCCGCGAGGAGCCCGCCCGCATCCGGGCGCGGATCCGCCTCGCCGCGAGCCTGGCGGATGCCGTGCGCGGCGCCGACCACGTCCAGGAGAACGGCCCCGAGACCCTCGCCTCGCGCCGGCAGACCTTCGCCGAGATCGACGCCCTCGCCCCACCCGGGGCGGTCCTGGCAAGCTCGACCAGCGGCATGCCGCCGAGCCGCTTCACGGCCGAGATTCCGGGCCGCGCGCGCTGCCTCGTCGCCCATCCGGCCAATCCCCCCTCCCTCCTGCCCCTGGTGGAACTCTGCCCCGCGCCCTGGACCGATCCGACGGTCCTGGAGCGGACGCGGCGGCTGATGATCCGGGCCGGACGGCAGGTCGCGACGATGCGGCGCGAGGCCGACGGGTTCATCCTCAACCGGCTGCAGGGCGCGCTCCTCGCCGAGGCGTTCCGTCTCGTGGCGGACGGCGTCGTCGATCCGGACGAGGTCGACACGGTGATGAAGCACGGGCTCGGCCGCCGCTGGTCGTTCATGGGCCCGTTCGAGACCGTCGACCTCAACGCGCCGGGCGGGATCGCGGATTTCTGCGCCCGCTACGGCGCCCTCTACGAGGCGCTGCAGACCCAGATGCCGCCGCGCCGCTGGGATGGCGACCTCGTCGGGCGCGTCGCGGCCGCCCGCCGGGCGGACCTGCCCACGCAGGACATCGCGGCCCGGCAGGCCTGGCGCGACCGGCGCCTGATGGCCCTCGCCAGCCATCTGCGGGAGCAGCCGGATCCGGCGTGACGCCGGTCCCGGCATCCTGCGGAACGGCCGAGCCGGCAGCGGCGCGTCAGGCGCCGGCGCCGGTCCGCAGGTCGCCGATCACCTCCGAGGCGCAGGCCGCCAGCGCCTGGACGTGGCGCACGCGCACCGTCGAGCGCGACCACAGGATGCCGATGCGCCGTTCGAGCCGCGCCTGCGGCAGGGCATGCTTGGCGACCTCGTCCGCCAAGCGGCGCAGGCCCACCCAGTCCGGCACGAGGGCGACGCCGAGCCCCTGCGCGACGAGGGTCGCGATGCTGTCGAGGGCATCGAGCTCGTAGCGCTCGCACGGCACGATGCCGGCGCGCTGCAGGTAGGCATCCGCGAGGCCGCCGCCCCAGTGGCTGCGGCCGTAGCGGATGAGCGGCTCGCGCGCGAGAATGGCGTGCGGATCGCCGCCGCCCAAGGCCCGGGGCGTCAGGAGGACCAGGGGCTCGACGTCGAGCCGGGTCCAGGCGCAGGTCTTGGGAATCTGGAAATCCGGTTCGACGATGAGCGCGGCATCGAGCGCATCGTGGACGACGGCGTGGAAGAGCGCGCTCGACACGCCGCGCTGGATCAGGAGCCGGCTGCCCGGATGGGCCGCCTCGAAGCGCCGCAGGACCGGCGTCAGCAGGCCCGAGGCGGCCGAGGCGATCACGCCCAGGCGCAACTGCCCGATCATTCCCTCCCCGGTCGCCAGGCCCTTGAGGTCATCGACGGCCCGCAGCAGCGCCCGGGCCTGCGCGAGGATCCGGGCGCCCGCCTCGGTGGCGACCACCGTGCGGCCGGAGCGCGTCACGAGCGGCCTGCCGAACTCGCTCTCCAGGGCCTGCAGCCGCAGGGCGACGGCCGCGGGGCTGATGCCCTGCCGCCGCGCCGCCGCGGCGATCGATCCGCCCTCGATGACGCCCACGAGACTGTCCAGAAACGCCGTGTCCACCCTGGCCTCCGCCGCCGCATCTCGGGACATCAGGAAACCTGATCTTTGAAGCCAGAACGGCGTGCGTTTCCTGACGACGGCGATCCGCTTACTCCACGCCCCGGGACAATACGAGGGGGGAGACGGCCATGGCCGGACAGGGTTTCGCGAAAGGCCTGGCGAATTACGGCGACGCCGAGTTCTCGCTCTTCCTGCGCAAGGCCTTCGTCAAGGGTGCGGGCTACAGCTCCGCCGCCCTGGAACGTCCGGTGATCGGGATCGTCGAGACCGGCAGCGCGTACAATCCCTGCCACGGCAACATGCCCCAGCTGGTCGAGGCGGTGAAGCGCGGCGTGTTCATGGCCGGCGGGCTGCCGATGCCGTTCCCGACCATCTCGATCGGCGAATCCTTCGCCAACCCGACCTCGATGTACCTGCGCAACCTGATGGCGATGGACACCGAGGAGATGATCCGCGCCCAGCCGATGGACGCCGTGGTGCTGATCGGCGGCTGCGACAAGACGGTCCCGGCCCAGGTGATGGGTGCGGCCTCCGCCGGCGTGCCGGCGATCCAGCTCGTCACGGGCCCGATGCTCACCGGCTCCCACCATGGCGAGCGCGTCGGGGCCTGCACCGATTGCCGCCGCTACTGGGGCCGCTACCGGGCGGCCGAGATCGACGGTCCGGGCATCGACGCGGTGAACGACCGCCTGGTGGCGAGCGTCGGCAGCTGCGGCGTGATGGGGACGGCCTCCACCATGGCTTGCGTGGTGGAGGCGCTCGGTCTCGCCGTCCCGGGCTCGGCGACGCCGCCGGCGGTCACCGCCGACCGCCTTCGTGCCGCCGAGCTGAGCGGCCTCTGCGCCGTCGGCCTCGCCCGCGAGCGGGTGACACCGGACCGGATCCTCACCCCGGACGCCTTCCGGAACGCCCTGCGGGTGCTCCTCGCCATCGGCGGCTCGACCAACGGCATCGTGCACCTGACGGCGATGGCCGGGCGCCTCGGCATCCCGATCGACCTCGCGACCCTCGACCGGATGGGCCGGGAGACGCCGGTGCTGGTCGACCTCAAACCGTCCGGCCAGCACTACATGGAGGATTTCCACCGGGCGGGCGGCCTGCCGACGCTGCTGCGCGAGCTGAAGCCGCTCCTGCATCTCGACGCGCTCACGGTCACCGGACGCACCCTCGGCGAGGAGATCGAGCGGGCCGGGCCGGCCTTCCCCCAGACCGTGGTGCGGCCCTTCGCCGAGCCGCTCTATCCGCAGGGCGGCATCGCGGTCCTGAGCGGCAACCTCGCGCCGGGCGGGGCGATCATCAAGCAGTCGGCAGCCAGCCCGGCCCTGATGGAGCATGAAGGCCGCGCGGTGGTGTTCGACGGGCTCGAGGATCTGGCCGCACGGATCGACGCGGACGACCTCGACGTGGCCGCCGACGACGTGCTGGTGCTCCAGAACATCGGCCCGACCGGCGGGCCGGGGATGCCGGAAGCGGGCTACATCCCGATTCCCAAGCAGCTCGCCCGGGCCGGCGTCAAGGACATGGTGCGGATCTCGGACGGCCGGATGAGCGGCACGGCGGCAGGCACGATCGTGCTGCACGTGACGCCGGAGGCCGCGATCGGCGGTCCCCTCGCCCATGTGCGGACCGGCGACCGCATCCGCCTGAGCGTCGCCGCCCGCCGGCTCGAACTCCTGGTGCCGGAGGCCGATCTCGCAGCGCGGGTGGCGCAGGCGCCGCGGACGCGGCCGCGGGCCGCCCGCGGCTACGCCAAGCTGTTCCTCGAGTCCGTGACCCAGGCCGACCAGGGCGTCGATTTCGATTTCCTGCGCCACGTCCGCGACGAGGCCGCCGATGCGCAGGACGGCGAAGCGGCGCTCTGACGGCCGGCGCGACGACGATACAGGGGGGACCACGATGGCGAACGCATCTCCTGCCGCCGCGGACGGGGCGGCCGCAGCGGGCCTCGCCGGGGACCGGGCCCTCGAGGAAGCCACGTTCCGCCGCATCACCTGGCGCATCCTGCCGATCTTCTTCGTCTGCTACTTCGTAGCCTATCTCGACCGGGTCAACGTCTCCTTCGCCAAGCTGCAGATGCTGAGCGACCTGCAGCTCAGCGAAGCGGTCTACGGCGTCGGCGCCGGCATCTTCTTCATCGGCTACTGCCTGTTCGAGGTGCCCAGCAACATGATCCTGCACCGGGTCGGGGCCCGGCGCTGGATCGCCCGGATCATGCTGACCTGGGGGGCGCTGTCGATCGCGATGGCGTTCGCCACCGGGGAGCGAAGCTTCTACGTCCTGCGCTTCCTGCTCGGGGTCGCGGAGGCCGGCTTCTATCCGGGCGTCCTCCTGTACCTGTCGCAATGGTTCCCGACGGCGCGGCGGGGGCGCATCACCGCCCTGTTCATGGCGGGCAATCCCCTCTCGGGCATCGTCGGCGGGCCGCTCTCGGGCCTGATCATGCAGAGCTTCGGCGGCATCGCCGGCCTGGCATCCTGGCAGTGGCTGTTCATCGTCGAGGGTATCCCGGCCCTGATCCTCGCCGTCGTGGTGTTCCTCGCGCTCAGCGACCGGATCGAGGAGGCGCGGTGGCTCTCGCCGGCCGAGAAGGACGCGGTGCGGCGGGCCCTCGCGGCGGACGCCCAGGCCAAGACGCTGCGCTCCTTCGGATCGGCTTTCGCGAGCCCGCGGGTCTGGCTGCTCTGCCTCGTCTATTTCGGCGTCAGCATCGGGTCGAACACGGTCGGCTTCTGGCAGCCGACGATCATCAAGGGGGCGGGGATCGGCGATCCGTTGCGCATCGGGCTCCTGTCGGCCGTGCCCTACCTCGTCGCCCTCACGGCGATGCTGATCGCCGGGCGCAGCGCCGACCGGCTGCGGGAACGACGCTGGCACGTGGTCGTCCCGCTCCTCGCCACCGCCGCCGGCCTGTTCCTGTGCGGGTCGTTCCGGGGCGAGATCGTGCCCGCCATGGCCTGCCTGTCGCTCGCGGCGGCCGGGATCGTCACGACGATCGCGATGTTCTGGGCATTGCCGACCGCCTTCCTGGGCGGCGCGGCCGCCGCGGCCGGCATCGCGCTGATCAACTCGACCGGCAATCTCGGCGGCTTCGTCAGCCCGGCCGTCATGGGCTGGCTCGCCACCACGACCCACTCCCTCGACGCGGGCCTCTACGGCACGGCGGCCTGGCTCGTCGGCACCGCGATCCTCGTCCTCGCCTTCGTGCCCGCCCGGCTCGTCGACCGGTAGGCCGTCGTCACCGGAGCGGTCGCCTCCGTCATGCGTCCCGGGCGGAGGAGCGAAACCCTTCGACCGTCCGCGCCACCGCGGACACGCAGAGCGCGTCCCGGCCACCGGCCGGGCATCGACAACCGGCAGAGATAACCGACGATGTCCGAAGCAGAACTGATCGCAGCCTTGCGCGAGGTGTCCACAGCGACCCTGACGACGCTGATGCTCAAGAAGGGCCTGCGCAATGTCTGGCTGCGGGGAACTCGGCCGCTGGTGCCGGGCCAGGGACGGGTCGCCGGCCGCGCCTTCACCTTGCGCTTCATCCCGGCCCGGGAGGACCTCGCGACCCCGGCGGCCTGGTCGGCACCGATCTCGACCCGCACCGCCGTGGAGGCGATGCCGCCGGGCTGCATCGCCGTCGTCGCCTCCGGCGGCTGCACCGATGCCGGCGTCTACGGCGACATCCTGTGCGCCCGCATGAGCCAGCGCGGCGTGACGGCGCTCGTCACCGACGGCGCGGTGCGCGACCTCGACGGCATTACCGCGACCGGCCTGCCGATCTGGGCGCAGGGCGTCGCCGCGCCCCCCGCCGTCACCGGCATGACCTTCGTGAACTGGCAGGAGCCCGTGGGCTGCGGCGGCGTGGCGGTCTATCCGGACGACGTGATCGTGGCGGATGCGGACGGCGCGGTGGTGGTGCCGAAGGCGCTGGTGGCGGAGCTCGCCGGCCCGGCGGCCGAGCAGGAGCGCCTCGAAGCGTGGATCCTGTCGGAAATTCTCTCCGGCACGCCTCTTCCCGGCCTCTACCCCCCGAACGACGAGGCGCTCGCCCGCTACCGCCGAGCGACCAGCGCCTGAGCGTCACTCCGGTTCGCGGGTTCTTCGCCGCCGCCCCGGCCGCCGGCAGCGGGACGAGACGCGCCGGGAAGGCCGTCTCCCCCGACGGCCCTGCCGCCGTAACCGCCTTCCAGCCCGATCGCGCCGCCACCGCCGTCCTGGCGGACGGAGGGCGCGAAATCCCCCGGGCACCCGCTCCACCCACGGATGAGGCCCCGCAAGGTTTCCCTGTCCTTGCGTCGGCGCTGATGCGCCGGACGCCCCGGCATCGACGGGTCGAGGCCAGGGCGCGAGGGTATGACAAGCAGATTCGAGACTTCGCGTGGTGAGGTGACGTCTGCGAGCTTGCGCATTTTCACGGATATGAAGGCGCGTTACATCACATATGTGATGTGAGACGATCGCGATGCTGATTGACACCCGACAGTGTCTCGCTCAGGCTTTAACGCAATCAGTCGCCAAGAAAAAAACAAACTAAAGGGAGGACGCCGCATGAGAGCGTGGATCGCGTCTGTCTTGATCGCGACCAGCCTGACGGCTGCACAAGCACAGACCCAAGCAGGGCCCGTGAAGCTGGGCGTGCTGAACGATCAGTCCGGGCAATATGCCGACGCCTCGGGCCCGGCATCGGTCGAGGTCGTCAAGATGGCGATCCAGGATTTCGGCGGAAAGCTGCTCGGCTCGCCCATCGCGATGATCTCGGCCGACCATCAGAACAAGCCGGATATCGGGTCCAGCATCGCTCGCAAATGGTACGATACCGAGAACGTCAACGTCATTCTCGATCTGTCCAATTCTGCCGTAGCGCTCGCCGTGTCCGAGATCACGCGCGAGAAGAACAAGATCATGATCGCATCGTCGGTCGGGACGTCGGCGCTCACCAACGAGAAGTGTTCGCCCAACAGCTTCCAGTGGTCATACAATACTTACGCGCTCGCCCGCAGCACGGCGAAGGCACTGGTCGAGCGCGGTGGCAAAGACTGGTTCTTCCTGACGGCCGACTATGCGTTCGGTCACGCGCTCGAGCACGATGCGACCTCGGTGGTGAAGCAGCTCGGCGGCAAAGTGCTCGGCGCCGCCCGGCATCCCTTCGGTACGAGCGACTTCTCGTCCTTCCTTCTTCAGGCGCAGAATTCCGGCGCGAGCGTCCTCGGGCTGGCCAATACCGGCCTCGATGTCTCGACCGCCCTGCGGCAGGCGCACGAGTTCGGCGTTCTCGGCAAGGGCAGCACGATGAAGGCGGCCGCCTTGCTTCTCCAGATCACGGACACGCATGCGGCGGGCCTTGCCAATGCGCAGGGCATCTACATGTCGGAGGCGTTCTACTGGGACCGCGACGACGAGTCTCGCAAGTTCGGCCGGCGCTTCTTCGACAAGATCGGCCGCATGCCGACCATGGTTCAGGCCGGCCTCTACTCGGCAACGATGCACTACTTGAAGGCCGTCCAGGCCGCCGGCACGACCGAGACCGGAAAGGTGCTCGAGATGATTCGATCGATGCCGGTCAACGACTTCTTCTCGAAGAATGGGCATGTCCGCGAAGACGGAATGCATATCCATGATTACTACTTGCTGCGGGTAAAGAGCCCGGCGGCATCGAAGGCGCCATGGGACTACTACGACGTGATCTCGACCGTGTCGGGCGAGGACGCGAACATTCCACGCGCGGAGAGCAAGTGCCCGCTCATGCAGAAATCATGACGGTTCTTCGTGCGGCTCACGTCGATCCGCACATCGTCCGGGACGGCAACGGCGTCGGGATCCGCCGGTGCGGGCGGATCGCGGCGACGGACTGCGCCCGGATCGTCGGCCGGCCGCCCCGCCGGCGCAGCCTCCGATCCGCCCGACGTCCCACGCGCCGATTCCGGCCCCTACGGATTGCCGGCAGACCGCCGGGACATCGCCAGGACATGACCATGAGCAACACCGCCCTCCGCCTCCCCGACGGCAGCTGCGACTGCCACTTTCACATCTACGGGCCGTTCGAGCGCTTCCCGGCCGGCTCGGAAGGGCGGTTCACGCCCGCCCGCGCCTTCACCATCGAGGACGCCTTCGCGCTGTGGGACCGGATCGGCGTGATGCGCGGCGTGATCGTCCACGCGGTCGGATCGGGTGCGGACAACGCGGTGACGTTCGAAGCGCTTCGCCGCTTCCCGGACAGATTGCGGGCGACCGCCATCCTGCAGCCGGACGTCACCGACCGTCGCCTCGACGAGCTGACCGATGCCGGCTTCAAGGCCGTCCGCGTCACCATGATCCGGCAGGACGGCAAACCCGTCTCGACGCTGGGGACGAGCTTCGACGACCTCGTCGAACTCGCGCCCCGCCTCGCGGAGCGCGGTTGGCACGCGCAGATCTGGATCGAGAGTTCGGATTTGGCGGCGGCGGCCGAGAGCTTGGAGCGGCTGCCCCTCACCTACGTCGTCGACCACATGTGCCGGACGATGGCCGACAAGGGTCACCGGCACCCGGACTACGTCGCCTTCACGGAGCGGCTGAAGACCGGGCGTTACTGGGTCAAGATCTCGGGCGCGGACCGCAACACGCGGGCGGGGCGGCCCTACCGGGATACCGCGCCCTTCATGCGCGCGATCGTCGAGGCGGCGCCGGACCAGGTCGTGTGGGGCAGCGACTGGCCGCATGTCGGGCACACGGACGAGACCCGGCCCGACCTCCAGGACCTGCTGCAGCTCCTGTGGGATTGCGTCCCCGACGAGGCGGTGCGCCGCAGAATCCTGATCGACAACCCGACACGCCTCTACGGCTTCTGACGGCGTCGACGAGAGCAGACACCATGAAGACGCTTCCGCTCGAAGGCATCACCGTGCTGGATCTCGGTCAGGTCTATCAGGGGCCCTATGCGGGCTTCCTGCTGGCCCAGGCCGGCGCGACCGTCATCAAGATCGAGCCGCCCCACGGGGAGCCGGTGCGCCATCGCGCGCTCATCAGCAAGGGCAACGCCGTACCCTTCGCGATGCTCAATGCCAACAAGCGCAACGTCAGCCTGAACCTGAAGTCGCCGGACGGCGTGGAACTCCTGAAGTCGCTGGCCGCGAAGGCGGATGTACTGCTCGAGAACTATGCCCCCGGCGTGCTCGACCGGCTGGGCGCGGGCTACGGCGCCCTGAGCGCGCTGAACCCGCGCCTCGTCTACGCCTCGGCCACCGGCTACGGTCTGTCGGGACCGGACCGCGACAACCTCGCCATGGACCTGACGATCCAGGCCGTCTCCGGGATGATGAGCGTCACCGGCTTTCCGGACGGGCCGCCGGTCAAGGCCGGTCCCGCGATCTCGGATTTCCTCACGGGCATCCATCTCTACGGCGCGATCATGACGGCGCTCTACAGCCGCGAGAGGACCGGCAAGGGGCAGCTCGTCGAGGTCGCGATGGTCGAGGCCTGCTACCCGGCCATGGCCTCGAACCTCGCGGAAGTCTTCAACCGCCAGGCCGCCGCGCCGCGCACCGGCAACCGCCACGGCGGGCTCGCGGAAGCGCCCTACAACGTCTATCCGGCCTCCGACGGCTACGTGGCGATCATCAGCGTGAACGAGTCCCACTGGGTCGGGCTGGCGCGGGCCATGGATCGGGACGACCTTCTCGCCGACCCGCGCTTTGCGACGGTGCGCGACCGCCTGCAGCACATCGACCTCGTGGACGAGATCATCGGCCAGTGGTCCGGTGCGCGCACGCGCGCCGACATCACCGAGGCCTGCCGCCGCAACAAGGTGCCCTGCGCCCCGGTCCGCGACCTCCTGGAGGTGACGCAGGATCGCCATCTCCACGATCGCGGCATGCTGCGCGAGATCGATCATCCCGATTACGGCGAGATCCTGGTCCACCGCACGCCGCTGATCCTGCATGACGCCGAGGCGCCGGATTATGTCCCCTCCGCGCGCCTCGGACAGCACAATGCGGAGGTGCTCGCCGAGTATCTCGGGCTGCCGCAGAGCGCGATCGAGGCGCTCCATGCGTCCGGGGCGCTCGCCCGGGCCCCGGCGTGACCGCAAGCCTTCTCCAGGCTCGATGAGACCGAGGCTCCGATGGTGAAATTGTTCGAAACGGTCTCCTTCCGGAGTCTGGAACTCAAGAACCGAATCGTCGTCTCGCCGATGGGCATGTACTCGGCGGAGAACGGCGAAGTCACGCCGTTTCACCTCGTCCATTACGGCAAGTTCGCGATGGGTGGGGCGGGGCTGGTCATCGTCGAGCAGACCTCGGTCAGCCGGCTCGGCCGCATCACCAACGGCGATCCCGGTCTCTGGCACGACGGCCAGATCGACGGGATGCGCCAGGTCGCGCACGTCATCAAGGCGAACGGCGCCGCCGCCGGAATCCAGATCAACCATGGCGGGCGCAAGTCGGGCCAGCAGCGGGCCTTCCGGGGCAACGGGCCCCTGACGGACCGCGACCTCGCCATGGGCGAGGAGGCCTGGACGCCGTCGGGCCCCTCCGCCCTGCGCTTCGCGGACGGTTACGCCGAACCGATTCCGCTCAGCGACGACGGGCTCGTCGGCATCCGCGATGCGTTCGTGGCGACCGCGCGACGGGCGGTCCTGGCGGGCTTCGACCTCGTCGAACTGCACATGGCGCACGGCTACCTTCTGCAATCCTTCCTGTCGCCGCTCGCGAATGTCAGGACCGACGCGCATGGCGGCAGCCGCGAGAACCGGATGCGGTTCCCCCTGGAGGTCACGCGCGCCGTGCGCGCGGCGATCCCGGCCGGCATGCCGCTCTTCGTGCGCATCTCGGCGACGGACTGGATCGACGGCGGCTGGGAGATCGAGGACAGCGTCGTCTTCGCGCGCGCGCTCAAGGCGCTCGGCGTCGATCTCGTCGATTGCTCGACGGGCGGGAACCTGCGGGTCGGCTCGACCAACGCCAACCTGGCGCGCGGCCCGGGCTACCAGGTTCCCTTCGCCGACCAGATCCGGCGCGAGGCCGGCATCGCGACGGGGGCCGTCGGCATGATCCGGACGCCGGATCTCGCCGAGCGCATCCTCCAGGACGGCAAGGCCGACCTGATCTTCCTGGCGCGCCAGATGCTGTACGACCCGTTCTGGGCCCACCACGCCGCCGAGCATTTCGGGCTCACCGGCAATTTCGAAGCCTGGCCGGAGCAATATGGCTGGTGGCTCGCGAAATGGGGGCACGCGCTGCGCGCCAACCGCGAGGACCTGCATGGATTCGATCCGCGACGGGGCGACGAGGAGCGATGAGGCCGAGGCGGACGATCGGGCGTGGCTGTTCCGGGCCCTGCCCGATGGGGGCCGCTCACGGGCTCCGAGACAAGCTCGTATGCGGAATGACCGGGTGACCTCTTGGTGCGGCACCGCGCCGCCGCAGCCGGCGGCGACGCGCCGAGCCCGCCCGGTCGAAGGACGACGGGGCTGCCCGCCCCATTGGCGCGTCGCTCACGGCCGGCGCGACCAGCTCTCCGCGTTGGCCGCCCCCTTCGGCACCTCGCCGGCCAGGATGGCGCGCACCTGCGAGACCGTGTCGAAGGCCTGCGCCTCGATCGCCGGCGGGGTCAGGCCGCCGATATGCGGGGTCGCGATCACGTTGCCCAGCCGCGTGAGGGCGGGCGAGGGCATCTGGTCGGTGGCGCGCCCGACATCCATCGCGGCGCCGGCGATGCGGCCCTCGGTCAGCGCCGCCGCGAGGGCCGCCTCGTCGACGAGGTTGCCGCGCGAGAGATTGATGAAGACCGCGTCGCGCCGCATCCGCGCCAGCGCCCGCGCGTCGATCAGGTTCTCGGTCGCCTCGGTGGCGACCGCGAGGCACACGACGATGTCGGCCTCCGCCATCAGCGTCTCGAAGCCCACCTGCCGGCCCTGGCCCGCCGGGACCGCGACGTGGGGGTCGGACACCAGCACCTCCATGCCGAGAGCACCGGCGACGCCCGCGAGGCTCCGGCCGATCGCCCCGTAGCCGATGATCCCGAGGCGGCTGCCGGCGAGCTGGCGCCCCATCCGCACCTCCGGGGCGCGGCCGGCCTGATAATCCCGCGTCGCGCGCGAGATGCCGCGCGACAGGTCGACCATGAAGCCGAGCGCCAGCTCGGTCACCGAGGCGACGAAGCCGGGCGCGGCATGCGTGACCAGGATGCCGGCCCGGCTCGCCGCCCCGACATCGACGTCGCGGATGTCGACGGCGCAACGCAGGAAGGCCCGCAAGCGCGGCAGGCCGGCGAAGATCTCGCCCGGGCCGGGGGTGAGCCGGTCGGAGACGACGAGGTCGACCTCGGCGGCGGCCGCGACCAGGGCGGCCGCGTCGAGGGCCGCGTCGCCCTCGTGGAGCACGACCTCCGCGAGGCCGCGCAGCGCGGCAAGGGCCCGCGGGCCGTAATACCGCTCGCGCATGTGCGGGGTGTGGGTCAGGAGCAGCTTCATCGTCCCTCCTCAATATCCGAGCAGCCGCGGCAGCCCGGTGCTGAGGACCGGCACGAAGGCGATCAGCAGCAGGCAGGCGAAGAGGAGGCCGAGATAGCCCAGGATCGGCCGGACCGTCCGCTCGATCGGGACGTGGCCGATCAGGCAGGCGCCGTAGAGGCCCAGGCCCAGCGGCGGCGCGAAGAGCCCGATCCCCATGGCGATCACCAGCACGACCCCGAAATGCAGCGGATCGATCCCGAGCCGCGCCGCGATCGGGACCAGCAGCGGCCCGAAGATGATGAGGGCCGCCGCGCCCTCCAGCACCGAGCCCATGACGATCAGGATCGCGATCGAGAGCAGCAGGAACAGCCAGGTGCCGCTCGATTGCGACAGGCCGACCATCGCCTCGCCGAGCGCGTGCGGCACCTGCTGGAGCGTCAGCACGAAGGCGAGGGCCTGCGCCGCCGCGACGATGAACAGGACGAGGCCCGAGCGCGTCGCCGCCTGGACGAAGGACTTCGCCAGGCCGCGCCAGCTCAGCTCGCCGAACACCGCCGCGCCGACGACGATCGCGTAGAGTACCGCGAAGGCCGAGATCTCGGTCGCGGTGGCGAATCCGCTCTTGAAGCCGATGAAGATCATCGCGATCAGCCCGAGCGAGACGATCGCGCCGATCCACATCCGACGCAGCGAGCCGTCCGGAACCAGGTCGGCGGCGATCGCCGCCTTGGTGCCGAACAGGATCGAGACCCCGATCAGGGCCGCCGCCATCAAGGCCGCGGGGATAAGCCCGGCCATGAACAGCCCGCCGATCGACAGGTTGGCGACGAAGCCGAGGATGATGAGGTTGATGCAGGGCGGGATCGTCTCGGCCATCACCGCGGAGGCGGCGAGCAGAGCCACCGCCTGGCTCGGATCCTGGCGCGAGCGCCGCGCCGCCGGGACCAGCACCGAGCCGACGGCGGCCACGTCCGCCATCTTGGAGCCGGAGATGCCGGAGAACAGCACCATCGACAGCACCATGACGACGTTGAGCCCGCCCCGCATCCGCCCGACCAGGCGCTGCAGCAGCTCGATGAGGCGCACCGACATGCCGTTCGCCTCCATGAGGTAGCCGACCAGGATGAAGAACGGGATCGCCAGGAGCACGAAGTTGTCGATGCCGCGGGCCATCTGCTGGGCGAAGATCACGCCGGGCAGGTTGCCGTCGACCCAAATGTAGATGAGCGCAGCGAGCGCGATCGAGAAGCCGATCGGCAGCCCGCCGACGAGGGCGGCGACGAAGCCGAACCCCATGAACCAACCCGGATCCGGCAGCGAATCCGGCGCCGCCGCATTCCAGGCCAGGAAGCCGGCGGCCACGACGGCGAGCGCGCCGACCGCCTCCGCGAGGTCGCGCAACGGCCGGCGCCCCGCGATGGCGAGGGCGAAGACCGTCATGAACAGGGCGCCGCCGCCCATCGGCAGGAAGGTCCATTCGAGCGGCAGGCCCGAGCCGGTGGTCTGGCCCGCGGTCAGCCAGCCGAGCCGCAGGGCGTTGTAGGAGACGAGGCCGGAGATCAGCGCCACCAGCACGGCGCCGAGCCCGTCGAGGCGCCGCCGCGCCGCCGGTCCGAGCCGGTCGGCGAAGAAGGCGACGCCCGGATTCTCGCCCCAGGCGACCGCACTGGCCGCACCGAAGAAGCTCGACCCGACCATCAGGCCGCGGGCGACGTCGTCCGACCATTCGACCGGGGCACCGAACAGCGAGCGCGCCAGCACCGAGCCGACGACGACGACGAGGTCGGCGGCCAGGAGGAGGGCCGCGACGGCGTCGGAGCAGGCGAGGAGGGGCGCGACGAGCCCCCTCTCGACGAGCCCGTCGCCCGTGCCGGGGGCGGGGGTGGCGGGAGCATGCATCGGGGGCGATCCTTCAGGCGGCCGTCGCGCGGATCTGCTCGACGACCGGCCTCGCCTCCGGGCGGCTGCGCAGGAAGGCCTCCATCTGCGGCGCGACCCGCTGGCGAAACGCATCGCGGTCGCATTCGACGATCGTGACGCCCTTGTCGCGCAGGAGAGCGAGCGCCTCCTTCTCCACCGCGAGGCCGTGCGCGCGGGTCTCGGCTGCGGCCTTCTTCGCCGCCTCCAGGAAGCGGTCGCGCAGGGCCGGGTTCATCCGGTTGTAGGTCGCGTCGCCGAGATAGAGCGCCAGCGGAGAGAAGTTGTGCTGGGTCAGCGAGTAGAACTTCGAGGTCTCGTAGAACTTGCTCGCCACCATGGTCGGGGGATCGTGCTCGAGCCCGTCGATCACCCCGGCCTGGAGCGCGGTGTAGATCTCGCCGAAGGCGAGCGGCGTGGCGGCTGCCCCCATCAGGCGCAGGCACTCGGTGATGACGGGGTTGGGGAGGGTCCGGATCTTCTGCCCGGCGAGATCGCCGGGCGTGCGCACCGCCTTCTTCGAGAGCACGCTGCGGGCGCCGAAATTGTAGGCCCAGGCGACGATGCGGATGCCGCCGCCGCGCAGCAGGGCCTCCTCGATCGGGCGGGCCGCGCCGGCCTCGAAGGCCCGGGTCTGCTGCTCGAAGCTCGAGAACAGGTAGCCGAGGTCGAAGGTGCCGACGAGCGGCACGACGTTCGCGGCGATCGAGGAGCCCGACACCATCATGTCGATCACGCCGAGCTTGACCGAGTTGATGACGTCGATCTCCTGGCCGAGCTGGTTGTCGGGAAAGAAGCTGACCTGGACCTGCCCGTCGAGGCCGTCCTGGCGCAGTTGCCCGACGAGCCGGTCGTAGAAGACGCGGCCGTTGCCGAATTTCGGGTCGTTCGCCTGCGACGAGGACAGGCGCAGGCGCAGGGGCGCGGCCTGGGCCCGGCCGATCAGGGCGGGGGCGGCGAACGCCAGCGTGCCGGCAGCGCGCAGGACGCTGCGACGGTCGAGTGAGGGCATGGTTTCCTCCCGCGGCGCGGCCTTGGCCGGCGCGCCTTTGGTTCATTTGTAGGGCTGGATTGTCAGAGCCTGCAACGCATGTCGGCGCGGGCGGGCATGCGCCGGACGACGGCGTGACGATGCGCAACCGGACGATGTTCCCCGTCCGCGCCGCTTTTGCCCTCCCCGGCTCAGCGCCTGGCACGCGGGTTGCTCGACCGACGCTTCAAGAGACGACAAGTCGGCGGGGCGAACCCGGCCGCACGGGAGGATCGCACGGACGGGAACCGTCGAGGCGCCGGGCGAGGACACGGGGATGCACAAGCGCGAATTTCTCAGGCTCGGCGCCGCCGCCGGGCTGTCGCTCGGCCTGCCGGGGGCGGCGCACGCGCAGGCGCGGCCCGGGGTGCTGCGGGTCGCGATGACGGCGGGCGACATCCCGCTCACCACCGGCCAGCCGAACCAGGGCGCCGAGGGCATCCGCTTCATGGGCATCACGCTCTACGACGGCCTGACGCGCTGGGACCTCTCGCGCAGCGATCGCGCCGCCGCCATCGTGCCGGGCCTCGCCGAGAGCTGGACGGTCGATCCGCAGGACAAGCGGGTCTGGACGTTCAGGCTCCGGCCCGGGGTGCGCTTCCACGACGGCTCCGCCTTCACCGCCGATGCGGTGGTGTGGAACCTCGACAAGCTGCTCAACAAGGCCGCACCCCAGTTCGACCTGCCCCAGGCGACGCAGGGCAGCCTCTATACCGGCGGCATCGCGCGCTGGCGCAAGATCGATGCGAGCACGGTCGAGATCACCACGAAGGTCGTCGACGCGGTCCTGCCCTACTCGCTGGCGAGCGTGTTCATGTCGAGCCCGGCGCGCTGGGAGGAGATGGGCCGCGACTGGAACAAGGTGGCGCAGAAGCCCTCCGGCACCGGGCCGTGGCGGCTCGAGAGCGTCCGGGCCCGCGAGCGCGCCGAGCTCGTGCGCAACCCGGACCACTGGGACACGGCGCGGATCCCGCAATCCGAGCGGCTGGTGCTGATCCCGATGCCGGACGTCAATTCGCGGGTCGCCGCCCTCCTGTCGGGCCAGGTCGACTTCGTCGAGGCACCGCCCCCCGACGCGATCCCGCGCCTGCGCCAGTCGAAGATGCAGATCGTCACCAACGTCTATCCCCATATCTGGCCCTACATGCTGAGCTTCGAGGAAGGCTCGCCCTTCCTCGACGTGCGGGTGCGCCGGGCGGCCAACATGGCGATCGACCGCGCGGGGCTGGTGAGCTTGCTCGGCGGGCTCGCGGCGCCGGCAAAGGGCATGGTCGATCCGGGCCATCCCTGGTTCGGCAAGCCGGCCCTCGATCTCGGCTACGACCCCGACCGCGCCCGGGCGCTGCTCGCCGAGGCGGGCTTCGGCCGGGACAAGCCGGTCAAGGCCCGGATCATCATCTCGCCGGCCGGCTCCGGGCAGATGCAGCCGCTGCCGATGAACGAGTTCATCAAGGAGAACCTCCAGGATGTCGGCATCGCGGTCGAGTTCGAGGTGATGGACTGGGAGACCCTGCGCAGCCGACGCCGCCTCGGTGCCGCAGCGCCCGAGAACAAGGGCCGGCACGGGATCAACAATTCCTTCGCCTACTGGGATCCGGATATCGGTCTGATCGGCCCGGCGAGCCGGTTCATGAAGGATTCGGGCTTCAACTGGGGCGACTACTACAACCCCAAGGCGGAAGAGCTGGCGAAGGCGGCCAAGCAGGAATTCGATCCTGTGGCGCAGAACGCATTGCTGGGACGGCTCCACGAAGTGGTGGTGGAGGACGCGATGTGGATCTTCGTCGTCCACGACCTCAATCCGCGGGCGCTCGCGCCGAACGTCCGCGGCTTCGTCCAGGCCCAGAGCTGGCTGCAGGACCTCACCCCCGTGGTGGTCGCGTGAGCGGCCCCCTCCCCTCCTCCCGTGAGGCCGCCCCATGAGCGAAGAACCCCTGTGGCGCCTCACCGTCGCCGAGGCGTCGCGGCGCATGGCCGCCGGCGCGCTCTCGCCGGTCGACCTCGTCGAGGCGTTCCTCGACCGGATCGCCGCGGTCGACGCCCGCATGCCGAGCTACGTGCACGTCGATGCCGAGGGCGCACGCGCGGCGGCCCGGGTCGCGGCCGCGGAGCTCGCGGCGGGACGGCGGCGCGGCCCCCTGCACGGGCTGCCCTACGCCGTGAAGGACAATTACGACGTGGCCGGCCTGCCGACGGTCGCCAATTCGCGCCTGCGCCTCGACCACGTCGCGACCCGCGACGCCGCCCCGGTGGCGCGGCTGAAGGCGGCAGGGGCGCTTCTCCTCGGCAAGCTCTCGACCTGGGAATACGGCACCGGCAACGGCGGCGAGTACGGCGACACCGTCTTCCCCACCACCCGCAACCCGTGGGACCTGACGCGCTTCGCCGGCGGCTCCTCGATCGGAGCGGGCGCGGCCGTGGCGGCCGGGACCGCGATGTTCGCCCTCGGCTCGGACACGACCGGCTCGGTGCGCCTGCCGGCGGCGGCCTGCGGGGTCGTCGGCGTGAAGGCGACGCCGGGGCGGGTCAGCCGCCACGGCCTCCTGCCGAATTGCTGGTCGCTCGACATCCCGGGCCCGTTCACCTGGACGGTCGAGGATGCCGCGATCGTGCTCGGGGCGATCGCCGGCCACGATCCGGCCGACCCGGTGACCGAGGACGTGCCGGTGCCGGACTATCCCCGGCGCCTCGCCGGCGGCGTGCAGGGCCTGCGCCTCGCCGCCGTGACCGATCCGGGACCGGGCTTCCCGGCCCCCGACGCCGCGATGGCGGCGGCTCTTCACGCCGGGCTCGACGTCCTGCGGGGTCTCGGTGCAACGGTCGTCGAGACGCGGCTGCCGGTGCCGGCGGCGGAGTGCTTCGCGCTCTCGCGCTTCATCGGGCCGCCGGAATCGGCCTCGATCCACGAGGCGGAGTACCGCACGGATGCCGCCCTGATGGGCACGGCCCTGCGCGACAAGATGCATGGCGGCACGGTGCAGCGGGCCGCCGACTACATCGCCGCCCAGCGCCGGCGCCGGGCCGTGGCGGAGGGGATCGACGGGCTCCTCTCCGGCTTCGACGCGCTCGTCACCTTCGGCACCTTCCGGGTGGCGCCGCGGCTCGACCGGCAGGACGAGATGGTCGCCTTCACGGTCGAGACCGCGATGACGCCGTTCAACCTCTCGGGCCATCCGAGCCTCGTCCAGTGCACCGGCTTCACCCCGGCGGGGCTGCCCCTATCCTGGCAGGTCGTCGGGCAGCGATTCGACGAGGCGACCATCCTGCGGGTCGCCGCCGCCTACGAGGCGGCTACGCCGTGGCGCAGGGAGAGGGCACCGGTTCGATGAGCGCGCTCCACCACCTCTCCGTCGCCGAGGCCGGCCGGCTGATCGGCGCTCGCAAGCTCTCGCCGGTCGAGCTCGTCGCGGCGATGCTCGACCGGATCGAGGCCGTCGACGGCCGCCTGAACAGCTACGTCCTGGTTCTGGCCGAGCGGGCCATGCGCGCCGCGCGGGCGGCCGAGGCCGAGATCATGGCCGGCGGCTGGCGCGGGCCGCTCCACGGCATCCCGTTCGGAATCAAGGACAATTACCACGTCGCCGGGCTGCCGACGACCGGCGGCTCGCGCCTGATGCAGGGCGGTGCGCCGGAAGCGGAGACCGCCACCATCGTGGCGCGGCTCGAGCAGGCCGGCGCCATCCTGATGGGCAAGCTCAATACCTGGGAATACGGCACCGGCGACGGGCAGGTCTATCACGACCTGCCCTACCCCGTGGCGCGCAACCCCTGGGATCTCGCCCGCTTCACCGGGGGCTCCTCGACCGGGGCGGGGGCGTCGGTCGCCGGCGGGACCGCCTTGTTCGCGCTGGGCTCGGACACCGGCGGGTCGATCCGCCTGCCCGCCGCCGCCTGCGGCCTGCAGGGGCTCAAGCCCACCTTCGGGCGCAACAGCCGCGCCGCCTGCCTGCCGAATTGCTGGTCGCTCGACCATACCGGCGCCCTGACCTGGACGGTCGAGGACCAGGCGATCGTGCTCGGCGCCACCGCCGGCCACGATCACCGCGACCCGTCGAGCGCGACGGCGCCCGTCGGCGATTACCGCAAGGGCCTGCACGAGGGGGTGCGCGGCCTGGTGATCGGGATCGTGCGCGACCTCGGCGACGATCTCGATCCGGCCATGCGCGAGGCGCTCGCGGAGGCCGGCGCGCAGCTCGCAGAGGCCGGTGCGATCCTCCGGGAGGTGGCGCTGCCCGCCCCGCTCGCGACCTACCAGGCGGTCGCCTGGACCATCAACTGGGCCGAATCGTTCTCGATCCACGAGCAGGACTTCCTCGCCCGGCGCGCCCTGATGGGCCGCGCGTTGCGGACCAAGATGACCGCCGGCTTCTGCGTCCGGGCCGTCGATTACCTGGCGGCCCTGCGCGAGCGGCGGCGGCTCGCGCTCGCCACCGATGCGCTGGTGCGCTCGGTCGACGCCCTGCTCCTGCCCGGCGCCTTCCACGTCGCGCCGAGCCTGCGCGAGCCCGGGACGGTGCCGGCCTTCACCCGCGACACCGCCTGCTCGGTCTTCAACCTCACCGGCCACCCGGCCCTCTCGCTCTGCACCGGGTTCGACGCGGGCGGCCTGCCGCTCAACGCCCAGATCGTCGGCCGGTACTTCGACGAGGCGACGGTGCTGCGGGTGGCGCAGGCCTACGAGGCGGCGACACCCTGGCGCGCCCGCAAACCCGATCTCGCCCCGCACGCCCCGGAGCCGACCATGCCCGATTCGACCCCGCCGTCCGTGACGCCCGAACAGCTCGCCGACGCCGAACGCTACGCGACCCGCTACGGCCTGTCCGCCCTGTCGCGAGCGGAGGTGGCGGAACTCGCCGCGCTCCTCGACCGGACGGCCGCGGCCGGGCTCGCGATCCCGCGCCAATCCTCGAAAGAGGACGAGCCGGCCCACGTCTTCCGGGTGCCCCTGCGCTGACGGGGTCCGTCGCCTCGCGGCAGGGCGCGTCCCGCCGCTCGGCTCGATCATGGGCCGGGGCTCCCCTGAATGGCTGCCGCTCCGCGACACCGCTCCGGGGGACACGACCTTCCGGAATGATCCCAGGGCGGTCCCGGGGCTGAATTCGGCCCCGGGGTCCTGGGCCGGATCCGGCCGCCCTCGCCGCCCGGGGATCAGCCGCCGAACCGGTCCGCCCGGGCCTGATGACCGGCGAGGTCGACCAGGGCCGCGAACTCGCCGTAGGTCGTCATCGCGTCGGCGCGCGCGCGCGGCGTGCCGTCGCGCTTGAGCACCGCCAGCGTGTCCTCCATCGCCCGCACGGCGGAGAACAGGGTGCTGAGGGCGTAGAAGACGAGGCTGAAACCCATCGCCTGGAGGTCGGACGCCGTCAGCGCGACCGTCTCGTTGCCGTCGACGATCGAGACCACCTTCGGTCCGGGCACGGCCCGGGCGATCGCCTCGACCTCGGCGATGCGCTTGACGCCGTCGACGAAAACGAGGTCGACCCCTGCCTCCCGGTACAGGGCGGCCCGGCGGACCGCCTCGTCGAGACCGGCGGCCGGCAGCGCGTCGGTGCGGCCGATCACCAGGAGGTCGTCGTCACCCCGCGCCTCGATGGCGCAGGCCAGCCGCCGGGCATTCTCCTCGGCGTCGACGAGGCGAATCCCGGCGAGCTGACCGCAGCGTTTGGGCGCGACCTGATCCTCGAGGTGGATCGCCGCAACCCCGGCCTGAACGTATTCCCGCACCGTGCGGTGGATGTTGGCCGGCCCGCCATAGCCGGTATCGGCGTCGGCGACGACCGGGAGGCCGACCGCCCGGACCATGATACGGGCGTGCTCGGTCATCTCGGTCTGGGTCATCAGACCGAGATCGGGCAGGCCGAGCCGGCCCGCCGTGGCGCCGAAACCGGTCATGTAGACCGCCGGGAAGCCGGCCCGCTCGATGAGGCGCGCCGTCAGGGCGTCCGCCGCGCCGGGCGCCATGACGATGCCGTTCGCCATCGCGGCGCGCAGCCGCGCGGCCGGGCTCGGACGCGCCGTCATGCCAGGGCTCCCTTCGAGGCGACGGTGCCGTCGCGGGTCTCGTCCTCCGGCGCCGCGAGTTCGGCCCGGGCGGGGATCAGCGCGACGAGGAGCGAGGCGAGGAGCGCGCCGCCGCCGATCACCCACAATCCGGCCAGACTGGTGCCGGCCCAGCCTTCGGCCGCGACCTTGAGGTTCGGCGCCACGAAGCCGCCGAGGTTCCCGATCGCGTTGATGATCGCGATGCCGCCGGCCGCCGCGAAGCCGCCGAAATAGCCCATCGGGAAGGTCCAGAAGATCGGCTGCGCGCTGATCAGGCCGGCGACCGAGACACAGAGCGCCATCACGGCGACGAGCGGCGGCAGGTAGCCCGAGGCGATCATGCCGAGGCCGGCACAGAGGAGCGACACCACCGCGAACAGCCGCCGGCGGCCGGTGCGCTGGGCAAGGCCGGGCCAGAACGCGCTGACCGCGAAGGCGCAGAGCCACGGGATGCTGGTCACGAGGGTCACGGTGAGGCCGATCTTGGTGCCGAGCAGCGCACTCACCTGCGCCGGCAGGTAGAAGGCGATGCCGTAGCCGCAGATCGCGATCGCGAAGTAGGTGAGCGCGAAATGCAGGAGCAGCGGGTTGCGGAAGATGGCGCCGAGCCTGACCGCACCATGCGCCGACTTGGCGGCGTTCTCGGTGGCGAGGGCCGCCTCGAGCGCGGCCTGCTGCCGGACCGGCATCCACGCGGCATCGCGGGGACGGTCGGTGAGGTAGACATAGGCCCAGATGCCGACGAGCGAGGCGGCGAGGCCCTCGACGACGAACATCAGCTGCCAGCCGTGCAGGCCGAAGGCGCCGTGCAGGTCGAGCAGCACGCCCGAGATCGGCCCGCCGAGGATGAAGCAGAGCGGCTGGCTCAGGTAGAACAGGCCGAGGATCTGCGCGCGCTCCCTGGCCGGGAACCAGTAGGTCAGGTAGAGCAGCACGCCCGGGAAGAAGCCGGCCTCGGCGATGCCGAGCAGCACCCGCAGGATCCAGAACGAGGTGTCGCCCTGCACGAAGGCCATCGCGGCGGCGAGCAGGCCCCAGGTCACCATGATGCGCGACAGCCAGACCCGCGCGCCGATCCGGTGCAGGATCAGGTTGCTCGGCAGCTCGAACACCGCGTAGCCGACGAAGAAGATGCCCGCCGCGAAGGCGAAGGCCGCCTCCGAGATCCCGGTCGAGAGCTGAAGCGCCTGCTTGGCGTACGCGACGTTGGCGCGGTCGAGATAGGCCAGGAGGTACATCAGCACCAGGAACGGCACCAGGCGCCGCCGGGCGGTCGCGACGGCGGCCCCCGTCTCCGTCGGGGCTGGGGCGATGGCGGCTGTCATTGGGCGTTCCCCTTCGTTGTTGTCGTGAGGTCGTGGCGGTGCGGGCCGGCGCTCAGCGTCCGCCGGCGACGTCGAGCACCGTGCCGGTGACGTAGGACGAGGCCGGCGACAGGAGCCACAGGGCCGCCTCGGCCACCTCCGCCGCCGCGCCCGGCCGCTGCAGCGGGATCGCGCGGGCGATCTCCGCGATCCGGCCGCGGTCGCCGCCGAACACGCCGTCTTGGATCGGCGTATCGATCACCCCGGGCGCCAGGGCGTTGACCCGGACATCCGGGGCCAGCTCCTTGGCGGCGGCGACCGTCAGCGAGGCGATGGCGCCCTTGGTGGTGGCGTAGAGCGCGTTGCCGGGCATGCCGCCGGTGCGGGCCGCGATGGACGACAGGTTGACGATCGCGGCGCCGGGATGCGGCCGGCGCCGGTCGAGGAAGGCCCGGGTGGCGTAGAGCGCGCTCTTGAGGTTGACGGCGAGCACCCGGTCGATGTCCGCCGGATCCATCTCGGCGAGCCGCATCCGGCGGCCGATGATGCCGGCATTGTTGACGAGGTGGGTCGGCGCCCAGTCCGGAGGCAGTTCGGCCATCGCGGTGGTGACCGCGCCGGCCTCGGCGACGTCGACTCGGGCAGGATGCACGCGCGCGCCGTGCGCCGCGGCGCAAGCCGAGAGGCCGGCCGCATCGATGTCCCAGACGATCGCCCGTCCGCCGGCGGCAAGGACCGCGTCGACGATGGCGCGGCCGATGCCGGAGGCCCCGCCCGTGACGAGGACGACCGCGTCGGTCATGGGGGGAGCGGCCCGATCGTGGCGGTCGCTCATCGCGCGTCGCTCCCGTCCTGCGCCGGCAGGACCTTGCCGGGATTCAGGATCCCGAGCGGGTCGAGCGCCCGCTTGATCGCCGTCATCACGCCGATCGCGGCGCCGTGCTCGAGGTCCATGAACTTGATCTTGCCGGAGCCGATTCCGTGCTCGCCGGTGCAGGTGCCTTCGAGCGCGATGGCGCGGCGCACCAGCCGGTCGTTCAGGGCCGCCGCCTCCGCCAGTTCCGCCTCGCTCGACGGATCGACGATGAGGCCGAGATGGAAGTTGCCGTCGCCGACATGGCCGACCGTGGTGATCGGGAACGACGCGCCGTCGATGTCGGCCCGCGTCTCGGCGAGGCAGCGCGGCAGGCTGGCGATCGGCACGCAGACGTCGGTGCTCCAGACGCGGCCGTTCGGGCGCAAGGCCTGAACCGCGTAATGGACGTCGTGCCGCGCGCGCCACAGGCGAGCCCGGGCCTCGGCATCGGCCGCGGTCCGAAAGCCGAGCGCGCCGTGATTCTCGGCGAGCGCCCCCACCAGGGCCATCTGCTCGGCGGTGCCGGCCTGCGTCCCGTGGAACTCCATGAACAGCGTCGGCGCCTCGGGCAGGGCGGTGCCCGAGTGGCGGTTCACCGCCGCGATGGTCACGGGATCGAGAAGCTCGACCCGGGCGATCGGCACCCCGCACTGGACGATCTCGACCACCGTGGCGACGGCCGCCTCGACGCTCGGAAAGGCGCAGACCGAGGCGGCGACGGCCTCCGGAATGCCGTGGAGGCGGACCGTCAGCTCGGTGATGATGCCGAGCGTCCCCTCCGAACCGACGAGGAGGCGGGTCAGGTCGTAGCCGGCCGAGGACTTGCGCGCCCGCGAACCGGTGCGGATGACCGTGCCGTCCGCCATCACGGCGGTGAGCGACACGACGTTGTCCTTCATCGTGCCGTAGCGCACCGCGTTGGTGCCCGACGCCCGGGTCGCCGCCATGCCGCCGAGCGTGCTCTCGCCGCCGGGATCCACCGGAAAGAACAGTCCGGTGTCGCGCAGATGCGCGTTGAGCTGGTGGCGCGTGACCCCGGCCTCCACCGTCGCATCGAGATCCTCGGGCCGGACGGCGACGATTCCGGTCATGCGGCTGAGATCGAGGCAGACGCCGCCCTGCAGCGCCGCGACATGCCCCTCGAGGGAGGTGCCGCCGCCGAACGGGATCACGGCCACCCGGTGCGCGGCGCAGGCGCGCACGATCCCCGACACCTCCTCGGTGGAGGCGGCGTAGCAGACCGCGTCGGGCGGGCGTGTCGGGTGATAGGACTCGCCGCGCCCGTGATGCTCGCGCTCGGCGAGGCTCCGGGTGAACCGCTCTCCGAGGAGTTCCGACAGGGTGCGGACCAGCGCGTCCGGCATTCCGGCCGCGAGCGGCCGGGCCGCGATGCTTCCTTCCATGGTGCGTCCCCTCCCCCGTCGGCCGTCCGGCTCTTGCCAGGGAGAATGCGACGATCGGCGCGCCGAATCAAGTACCTTGTACCTTGGATACCGGATACAAGCGAGTCGCCCGGACGGGAGCGGCATGCGATAAGGCGCCATGCCGATCCAGCTCGATCTCGCTGTTCCCAAATCGCTGTCCGCCGCCGTCGAGGAGCGGATCCGCGACGCCATCGTCAATGCCGAACTGGCCTTCGGCCAGGCGCTGCCGGAGGACGGAGTCGGGCTGGCCATGGGGGTGAGCCGGACGCCGATGCGCGAGGCCCTGACCCGCCTTCAGGCGCAGGGGCTGGTGGTGATCGTGCCGAAGAAGGGCACGTTCGTGTTCAACCCCTCTCCCGACGATGTCGACCAGCTCGCGGCGTTCCGGCTGCTGCTCGAGAGCCAAGCCGTCCGCCAGAGCCTCGCGGTCGCGCCCGCCACGGCCTTGGCGGGCCTGCAGGGCGCGCATGCGGCGATGCACCAGGCCAGGCAAGACGGCGACGGCCGCGCCTATGCCCGCGCCGACACCGCGTTCCATGCCAGCTTCTTCGCGGAATGCGGCAATGCCTACCTGGCGAAGGCCTTCGACTCCGTCGCCTGGCAGGTGGCCGCCTTGCGCGCCCAGCTCTCGGTGCCGCGCAGCCACGAGCAGGATGCCTCCTTCGCCGAGCATGCGGCGATGATCGCGCATTTCGAGGCGGGCGCGGTCGACGCGCTCCTGACCATCCTGAGCCGGCACATCTTGCGATCCGCTGCGGTCTACCGGGAAGCGATTCGCGTACTCGCCAACTAGATCCCAAGTTCGCGCCGGGTCCGGTAGAGCTCCTTGGTGCGACCGAAACTCTCGACGCACCGCTGCACCTCAGAATCGTCGACCCGTCCGACATAGATCAGGATGTGCCTGCCAGGGACGCCGTCGACCGCCCGCTCGTATCCCTTGCAGTAGAAATACTCCTTTCCGCGTCGTCTCTGCCTGACGTAATCGCCGTTCGCGGGAAAACGCCGGTCGAACTGCGCGGCGAAGACCTTCGAACACGGATCCGCAACGGCGACCTGATCGAGGCGGCGTTCAGGTCGATCACCGGCATTGCTCCGTCTTGCCTTGCCTCGCGTCACCGCGGCCGGCGAGGCGCGGCTCGCGGCGCACGTGGCGGCCGAGGATGCCGCGATGGCGGCGGGCGACCGCTTCACCTCGATCCGCCTGTCGGCGGAGTTCCACACCATCCTGGCCGACCTCACCGGCAACCCGCTGATCCAGCGCCAGATGCAGGAGCTCGTCGCCCGCACGATGATGCTGGTGGCGTTCTTCGAGCCCGACAGCTCGGTGGCCTGCCAGTACGCCGAGCACCGGGCGGTGTTCCGCGCCCTCGGCGGGCGCTCGCGGGCGGGGGCGGTGCGGGCGATGACGACGCACCTGTCCCTCGTCGAGACGCGGCTGCGCCCCCGGATCTGCGAGGCGGTGCCCCCTCCCCTTGACGACGTGCTGCGCGACGCCCTCGCCGCCTGGCGGGGCGGACTGACCCGGATTCGGCCGCGCGGGGCGGGCGCGGCTCCCGCGCTCACGCCTGATCGGCGACGAAGGCCCGCGTGTCTTCCAACGCCAGGGCGAAGCGCGCGACGATCTCGTCGACCGCGTCCTCGGTGATGATCATCGGCGGGCAGAAGGCGATCGTGTCCTGGATCGCCCGGACGATCAGGCCGTGCTCCTGAGCGCGCTCGAACAGGTGGAACGCCACCCGTCCGGGCGGATCGAATTTGCGCTTGCTCGCCTTGTCCGCGACGAGCTCGACCGCGGCGATCAGGCCGACGCCGCGGACCTCGCCGACGAGCGGGTGGTCGGCGAAGGGGGCGAGCCGCTCCTGGAGCCGGGCGCCGGAGCGGGCGGCGTTGGCGACGAGGCCGCGTTCCTCGATGATCGCCAGGTTCTCGAGCGCCACCGCGGTCGCCACCGGGTGGCCGCTGCCGGTGAAGCCGTGACCGAAATTGCCGAGGGCCTCGGTGTGGTCGGCGAGCCCCTGGTAGACCGCGTCGCTGAACAGCACCGCGGCGAGGGGCTGGTAGGACGAGGTGATCTGCTTCGAGACCACCATCAGGTCGGGGCGGATGCCGTAATGCTCGCAGGCGAACAGCGTGCCGAGCCGCCCGAAACCGTTGATGACCTCGTCGGCGACCACCAGCACGTCGTGGCGCCGGCAGACCGCCTGAACCTTCTCCCAGTAGGTGCGGGGCGGCGGCAGCACGCCGCCGGCGCCCATCAGCGGCTCGCCGATGAAGGCCGCCACCGTCTCCGGCCCCTCCTCCAGGATCACCGCCTCGAGCTCCGCCGCCAGCCGGTCGGCGAAGGCCTCCTCGGTCTCGTCGGGGAGCGCGTTGCGGTAGTGGTGCGGGCAGGTGACGTGGCGCACGAAGGGCAGCGGCAGGTCGAAGCCGCGCTGGTTGGTCGGCAGTCCCGTCAGGCTCGCCGCCGCGATGGTGATGCCGTGGTAGCCGCCTTGGCGGGCGATGAATTTCTTCTTCTCGGGCCGTCCGCGCCCGTTATTGTAGTACCAGACCAGCTTCACCACCGTATCGTTGGCCTCCGACCCAGAATTGGTGAAGAACACATGGTCGAGGCCGGCCGGCGACATCTGGACGAGCTTCTCGGCGAGCAGGATCGCCGGCTCGTTCGCCTTGTGGGTGAAGGTGTGATAGTAGGGCAAACGGCTCATCTGCCGGGCGGCGGCCTCGACCAGCCGGGGCTCGCCGAAGCCGACCCCGACGCTCCACAGGCCCGCCATCGCCTCGATATAGGCGCGGCCCTGATCGTCGTAGACGTGGATGCCCTCGCCGCGCTCGATGATCATCGGCCCGACACGCTCGTGCCGGCGGGCATTGGTGTAGGGGTGGAAGTGGTAGGCGACGTCGCGCGCCTGGAGGGAGTTCGGCAGCAGCGTCATCGGGAGTGCCTTTGTCCGAGGAGGGTGGGGGGCGGCGGCTGTCAGTCAGCCGCGTAGACGGTGCGGGCCTGCTCGGGCGTGATGAACCCGTCGAGAAGGTCGTCGCGGACCCGGGCCCTGTCGCGGGCCTCCGGCGGTCCCCAGCCGCCGCCGGCCGGCGAGCTGATGCGGATGCGGTCGCCGGGGGCGATCGGTACGTTGGCGAACTTGCTCGGCGAGACCTTGCCGAAGGCTTGCGTGACCGTGAGCCAGTGCCGGCTTCCGGCCCGCATCATCAGGAGCTCGGCCTTGGCGCCCTCGTGCCCGCCATGAAGGCCCCAGGGGCTGACCTTCTGGCGGTCGCTCATGTAGCTGAAGGTCATCGGGGTGCCGGTGCTGCGCACGGTCTTCGAGAGGGCGAGGCCGCCCCGGAAGGTCCCCGGGCCGCCCGAGCCGTCGACGAGGCGGAACTCCTCGACGTGCCAGGGGAAGCGGTACTCGAACACCTCGACCGGGATGTGCGGGCAATTGCCGTTGATGCCGCCGACCGCGTCGTTGCCGTCGGCGAAGCTGCGCCCGCCCCACCCGACCGGGGTGAGGTCGTAGCAGCAGAAGAACTCGCCGGTCGCCGGGTCGGTGCCGCCGAACAGGAAGTTGCTGTGCGTCGCCCCGTCCGTCGCCGCGGAGCGCTCCTTGAGGCCCGGTGCCAGCGCGCCCATCACGCAATTGGCGATCCGGCAATGGGTTTCGGTGTTGCCGCCGACCGAGGGGCCGGGGAAGTTCACGTTCACCACCGTGCCGGGCGGCGCCAGCACCCGGATCGGCCGGAAGCAGCCCGAATTCTTCGGGATCGTCGAATCGGTGAGCTGCAGGACCGCGTTGTAGGCCGCCCCGTAGGCGACCCCGAGGGTGCCGTTGATCGGCCCCTTCGCCTGCGGCGAGGAGCCGTGATAGTCGACCACGAGGTCGGAGCCCGTCACCGTCACCTCGGCCCGGATCGTGAAGGCCCGGTCCTCGATGCCGTCATCCTCCATGCAATCCTGAAAGACGTAGCGCCCGTCCGGGATCTTCTCGATCTCGGCCCGCATCCGGCGCTCGGAATAGTCCATCAGTGCCGCGACGTGCTCGCGGAAGGCCGCGACGCCGTGCTTGCGCACGAGGTCGGCCATGCGCCGCTCGCCGAGATCGGTGGCGGCGATGAGGGCGCGGAAGTCGCCGTAATTGTAGCGCGGCGTGCGGACATTCGCGAGCATCAGGCGCCAGACGTCGTCGACGTCGCGCCCCGCCCGCTTGATCTTGACCGGCGGCACCCGCAGGCCCTCGTGGAAGACCTCGGTCGCCTCGCCGGCGAATCCCGCCGGCGCCATGCCGCCGACCTCGCAGACGTGGCCGATCGCGACCGAGAAGCCGATCAGGCCGCCCTCGACGAAGACCGGCTTGAAGAAGGTGTGCTCGGGCGTGTGCAGACCGCCCCGGTAGGGGTCGTTGTGGACGAGGACGTCGCCCTCCTCGAGGTCGGACAGGGCGATCTCCTGCACGCAGGAGCGCAGCAGCAGCGGCATGCCGCCGATCATCGAGGGGCAGAAATCGCCGGTGGCGACGAGCTCGCCGGTCGGCAGCGCGAGGCCGCAGGTGAAGTCGAGGGATTCCGAGAAGATCGTCGAGTAGGAGGTGCGCATCAGCGTCACCCCCATGTCGCGGCAGATCGAGACCAGGATGCCGCCGACGATGTTGAGCGAGACCATGTCCATGGCGATGTGCTCCCCGGGCTTCAGGCGGTGATCAGCAGGTTGCCGGTGCGGTCGACCGTCAGGCGCTTGCCGGGATCGAGCACCGTGACCGAGGCCGCCTCCTCGACGAGGGCCGGCCCGGCGAGCGCGTGGCCGGCCCGCAGGTCGTCGCGGGCATAGACCGGGGTGTCGGCAAAGCCGTCGCCGAACCAGACCGGACGCCGCCCGCGCGGCACGGCCGGGCCGTCGGCCTCCGGGATCGCGGGGAAATCGAGGTCGCCGGTGCGGGCGGTGCCGGTGACCAGGAAGTTGACCATCTCCATCGGATCGTCGAGGCGGAAGCCGAACCGCGCCTCGTGCTGGGCGTGGAAGGTCGCGAGGAGGGACGCGACCTCGGCCTCGGCGAAGCTCTCGGCCTCGGTCGGGATCTCCAGCTCGTAGTTCTGGCCGAGATAGCGCATCTCGACGCTGCGCCGGATCGCGACCTCCCGGTGCCCCTGGGCCGCGAGCTCGGCCCGGCACTCGGCGACGAGATCGCCCATCGCCGCGGCGGCGCGGTCGCGGTCGAAGGCCCGGGAGGTGAGCTGGACCGTGCGGGCGCGGTCGACCCGCGCATCCGCCATGGTGAAGCCGAAGGCGGAGAACTGGCCCGGAAAATTCGGCACCAGGCCGCGGGGAATCGCGGCCTCGCTCATCAGGTCGCTGACATGCGGCGGGCCGGCGCCCCCGAAGGCGACGAGGACGAAGTCGCGCGGGTCGAGGCCCTGCTCGGTCAATACCGTGTGCAGCGCCCCCACCATGTTGTTGTTGGCGATCCGCACGATGGCGAGCGCCGCCTGCTCGACCGAGAGGCCGAGCGCCTCGCCGATCGGCGCGACCGCCGCGCGGGCGGCCTCGGCATCGAGCGCCATGGCGCCGCCGAGGAAGCTGCCGGCGCCGATGCGGCCGAGCACCACGTTGGCGTCGGTGACGGTGGGCAGGCTGCCGCCGCGTCCGTAGCAGGCAGGTCCCGGATCGGCCCCGGCGCTCTCGGGCCCCACCACCAGCATGCCGCCGGCATCGATCCGGGCGATCGAGCCGCCGCCGGCCCCGATGGTGCGGATGTCGATCATCGGGACCTGGATCGGCCGGCCCCAGGAGATCTCGAAATCGGTGGTGAACTTCTCCTGCCCATCCACCACCGTCGAGACGTCGGTCGAGGTGCCGCCCATGTCGAGGGTGACGAGGTTCGGCAGGCCGAGATGCGCGGCGACGCGCTTGGCGGCGATCACCCCGCCGGTGGGGCCGGAGACGGCGATCTGGATCGGCTGCGCGACGGCGGCGTCCAGGCTCATCTCGCCGCCGTTCGAGCGCATCACCACGATGCCCGCCGCGACGCCCTGCTCGTCGAGCTGCCGGCGCATCGCCCCGAGCTGGCGGCCGACCACCGGCTTGATGAAGGCGTCGCAGATCGTGGTCGAGGCGCGGAAATGCTCCTTCCACTTCGGCAGCACCTCGTAGGAGATCGAGACCGGCAGGCCCGGCAGGCGCTCGGCGAAGATCGCCTTGATCCGGCGCTCGTGCTCGGGCGCGAGGTAGGAATGCAGCAGCACCACCGCGACCGCCTCGACCGCGCCCTCCTCCTTCAGCCGGTCGGCCAGCGCGGCCACCGCCGCCTCGTCGAGGGGCTGGAGCACCGACCCGTCGGCGCCGACCCGCTCGTCGACCTCGTGGGCGTCGCGCCGCATCACGAACGGCTTCGGCTTGACCCAGGCGAGGTCGTAATGGTGGCGCCGGTTGCCGCGGCCGATGAACGGCACGTCGCGAAAGCCTCGCGTCGCCACGTAGGCGACCCGGGCGCCCTTGCCCTCGAGGAGCGCGTTCGTCGCCACCGTGGTGCCGAGCCGGATCGCCCGGATCGCCGGGACGTCGCCGAAGGCGCGCAAGCCCGTCATGATGCCCTGGATCGGGTCCTGGGGCGTCGAGAGGTTCTTCCACGCCCGGAGCGCCCGGCCGGATTCGTCGTAGGCGACGAAATCCGTGAAGGTGCCGCCGATGTCGATGCCGAGGCGGTAGGCCATGGCGTCCTCCCTTCGTCAGATGGTGCCGGAGGCGTAGTCGACCGGGGTGGCGTGCCAGCCTCGGGCGCGCTTGTCCCAGAAGGCGTCGTACAGGCGCCGGAAGACCGGGCCGGGCCGGTCGTTGCCCATGATCCGGCCGTCGATGCGCGAGGCCGGCATGATCCCGCCGGCGGTGGTGACGAGCAGGATCTCGTCGGCGTCGCGCAGCTCCGCCGCGGTGACCGTCCGGATCGCGACATCGAGGGCCATCTCGCGGGCGAGCTCGATCACCGACTGGCGCGTCAGCCCTTCGAGCACGCCGGCATCGGGCGTGGCGAGCCGTCCGTCGGCGACGACGAACAGGTTGAAGCCCGGCCCTTCCGTGACGTGGCCGTCCTCGTCGAGGAGGACGCAGAAATCCGCGCCGCGGTCATGAGCCTCGAACTGGCCGCGGGTCAGGTCGGCCCAGTGGAAGTTCTTCGCCCGCGGATCGACCGAGCGGGCCGGGATGCGCAAGGTCTCGGCGACGACGAGGTGGGCGCCGCGCTCCATCACGTCGGGCCGCACCAGGGAGATCCACGGCAGGGCGAAGGCCGCCAGGTAGTTGCGGGCATAGGCCGGATGGTAGGGCTGCCCGGCGGGCGGGCGCCCGCGCAGGCAGTCCATCGCCACGTAGGCGTCGCGCAGGCCCGCGAGGGCGACGCAGCGATGCAGCACCCGCGCGATCGCCGCGTCGTCCTCCGGGGGGGCGAGCCGGAAGGTCTCCATCGAGGCGCGGAAGCGCCGGATGTGGTCGTCGAGCCGGAAGAAGGCACCGTCGCGCACGCCGACGACGTCGTAGGTCACGTCGGAGCGGCGATAGCCCCAGTCGGTGATCGGGATCGCGGCTTCGGCGATCGGCATGAAGCGGCCGTCGAGATAGGCGGCGCCGGCCGACCAGGGTGGGGGCGTTTCGGTCACGGGCGTCCTCCGGGGGCTGTCACGACGCCGCCTTCGGCCGGGGTGAGGCCGGCGGGGGCCGGCCCGGCCGAGGGCAGGACAAGCTCGCGTCCGCGGCTGAGGCCGTTCGGACGGAAGATCAGGATCAGCGCCATGACGAGGCCGAGCCCGATCTCCTGGCTGCCGGCGGGCAGGGCCAGGGTGGTTCCGCCGAGGGATATCCCGCGCTCGAGGAGGCGCAGGACCTCGACCACCGCCGTCACCGCGACGACCCCCGTGACCGCCCCGGTGAGGCTCGCCTGGCCGCCGACCACCAGCATGGCGATCGTGATGAAGGACAGGCTGAGGTAGAACGGATCGACCGTCAGGATGCCGAGGAACTGGGCGTAGAGACCGCCGCCCATCCCGGTGATCGCGGCGCTGAGCACGAAGGCGACGAGCCGCATCCGCACCACCTTCACGGCCGAGGCGCGCGCCGCGGCCTCGTCGTCGCGGGAGGCCCGCAGCATCAGGCCGAAGCGCGAGACCTGGAACCCGTAGGCGGCCAGGATCGCCAGCCCCGCGAAGGCGTAGGCGGTCCAGGGGCCGACCACCGTCGGGATGCCGACGATCGAGCTGACGCCGGCGGTGACCGAATCCCAGTTGGCGTAGACGCTGTTGACGATGATCAGGAAGGCGAAGGTGGCGATCGAGGCCGCCGTCCCCGACAGCCGCATGATCGCGAGGCCGAGCCCGAAGGCGACGACGGCCGGCAGGAGGACCGCCCCCAGGATCGCGGCCCAGAACGGGAGCTGGTTCTCCTGCAGCACCGCCGGCAGGCCTTGCAGCATGATCTGCTTGAACGACGGCTCGGCGGTGGCCCAGGCCGCCGCGTAGGCCCCGATGCACATGAAGCCGACCTGGCCGAAGGAGATGATGCCGGAATTGCCGATGAAGACGAACAGGCCGACCACGACGACGACCCGGATGAACATCTCGGTCAGCGTCACCTGCACGGCGTCGCCGCCGACGAGGCTGAGGGCGGCGACGAGCCCGAGGAGCAGGATCAGCAGGAGCGGCGTCTGATGGCGGGCGAGATGGCGCATCGCGGTTCCCATCAGACGCGCTCGATCGTGCTGCGGGCCGGCACGAGGCCGCTCGGGCGCACCAGCAGGACCAGGATCACGAAGGCGAAGGCGAAGGCGTCGCGGAAGGCGCGCAGGTCCGGCGGCAGGTAGGCCTGCAGCATCGTGACGATGAGCCCGATGGTGAAGCCGCCGACCACCGCCCCGACGAGGCTGCCCATGCCGCCGACCACCACCGCCACGAAGGCGAAGAGCGCCAGCGGCACGCCCATCATGTGGCTGAGCGAGCCGGATTGCGTGGTCGTGAGAAGCGAGACCACGCCGGCGAGGATGCCGCTGATCGCGAAGGCGAGGCCGATCACCAGGTTGCCGCGCACGCCGAGATACTGCGCCATGCGGAAATCTTCCGCCGCCGCCCGCATCTGGATGCCGTAGGGCGTCTTCTTGAGGAACAGCGTCAGGCCGCCCATCAGCACCAGGGTCACCACCAGGGTGACGAGCTGGAGCATCGGCACCCTGAGCTCTCCGATCAGGATCTGGCTGTTGGCGCCGCTCCACAGGTCGACGGCCTTCGGCCGCGCGCCATAGGCCATCAGCACGCCGTTCTGGATGATGTAGCTGACCGCGAAGGAGGCGATCATCAGGGTCGGCGAGGAGGCGCGGCGCAGGGGCCGGAACACCAGGGCGTCGGTGAGGAGGGCCGCCACGATCACGATCAGGCAGATCGTCGGGATCATCACCGGCCAGGGCCAGCCGCCGATGAGGAGGCGGGCGGTGACGTCGGCCGAGGGGACGATCAGCGCGTAGGCGCCGACCGTGATGAAGTCGCCATGGGCGAAGTTGATGAGCCGCAGGATGCCGAACAGGAGCCCGATGCCGAGCGCCACCAGGGCGTAGATGCTCCCGAGGCTCACGGCATCGATGAGGTTCTGCAGGAACGGGATCACGCGCTCGCCTCCGCCGGTTGGGCCGTCCGCTCGCCGAAGCCGAAATACGCCCCTCGGATCGCCTCGCCGTCCTTCAGGTCGGCGGCCCTGCCCTCGAGCTGGATGCGCCCGCCGCGCAGGACCGAGATGCGGTCGGCGTGCTTGAGGATGCGGGTCGAGCTCTGTTCGTTGATGAGCAGGGTGAGGGAGGCCTGCCGGCGCAGGTCGAGCAGGATCTCGTAGATCTGGTCGATGATCTTGGGCGCCAGGCCCAGCGACGGCTCGTCGACGAGGAGCAGGCGCGGCCGGGTCATCACCGCGCGGGCCACCGCCAGCATCTGCTGCTCGCCGCCCGACAGCCGCCCGGCCGGGCTGTGCAGGCGCTCGCCGAGCCGCGGAAGCAGCGACAGGATGCGCTCGCGGTCGGCCCGCGCCGCGGCGCGGTCGCCGCGCAGATGGCCGCCGACGGCGAGGTTCTCCTCCACCGTGAGCGTGCCGAAGACGTGGCGCCCCTCCGGCACCAGCGAGACACCGAGCCGGGCGATCTTTTCCGGCCGCTCGCCCCGGATGCTGGCGCCGTCGAGGCGAATGTCGCCGGCATGGGGCACGACGCCGCCGGCGATGGCGGCCATCGTCGTCGACTTGCCGGCGCCGTTCGGCCCGATGATGCAGACGACCTCGCCCTCGGCGACCGACAGCGAGACGCCGCGCAGGGCCACGAGGTCGCCGTAGCGGACCTGGATGTTCTCGACCGAGAGGAGGGGTGCCATGCTCAGGCCTCCATGCCGAGATAGGCGGCCATCACCGCCTCGTGGCGCTGGATCTCCTCGGGCGTGCCCTCCGCCAGGGTACGGCCGCCGTCGAGGACGTGGATGCGCCGGCTGATCCCCATCACCACCCGCATGTTGTGCTCGATCAGGAGGACGCCGCAGGTGAAGGTCGCGGGGATCGACGCGACGAGTTCCATCAGCTCCTCGCATTCGGCGTCCGACATGCCGGCGGCCGGCTCGTCGAGGAGCACGAAGGCCGGGGACAGGACCAGGGCGCGGGCGATGCCGAGGCGGCGCTGGTCGGTATAGGCCAGCGCGCCGGCCGGCAGCGCCGCCTTGTCGGCGAGCCCGATCCAGTCGAGCATCGCCCCGGCGTGCTCGCGGGCGGCGCGCAGCGACAGGCCGAGCCCCGCCCCCGTCACCTCGACGTTCTCGATCACGCTCATGTCGCGAAACAGCCGGCCGGCCTGGAAGGTGCGGGCGACGCCGCGGGCGCGGAACTCCGCCGCGTTCCAGCCCGCGGTGTCGGCCTCCCCGAGCAGCACCCTCCCCTCGGTCGGGCGCTGGAAGCCGGTGAGGCAGTTGACGAGCGTCGTCTTGCCGGCGCCGTTCGGGCCGATCAGCCCGAACACCTCGTGGCGTTGCAGCGTCAGGCTGACGCCCGCGATCGCCGCGAGACCCTGGAAGCGCACCGCGAGCCCGTCCGCGGACAGCTCCGAGGCGTTGGTCAGGGAGCGGTCGACGCCCCTGGCCGCCGGTTCGACGTAAGCACGCTGCATGGAGGCCGAGTCCTTCGCGTGGGAGATGCCGGCTACTTCTTCAGCCGGTAGAGGACCGCGTCCGGAATGGTGTCCTTGATGGTCCATTCCTCGACCGGGCTCTCCTTGCCGTCGGCATACGAGACGACGATCATCGGCATCTTGGTCTGGATGTGGAGCTTCGGCGTGAAGGTGCGCGGACCCAAGATGGTCGGGGCGTTGTCGTCCTTGTTGAGCTCGGCCACGACCTTGGCGGCATCGGTGGTGCCGGCCGTCGTCACCGCCTTCGCCCAGAGCTCGAGGAAGGCGTAGATCGGGTAGGCGTACTGGGTCGTCGGCGGCTTGCCGTATTTCTTCGCGTATGCCGCGGTGAGCTCGTTCACCGGGGGACGCGGGTCGTCGACCGTCAGCGCCTGGACCGGCAGGTAGAAGTCCTTCAGGCCCGGCGTCGAGTTGAGCCAGTAGGTGCCGTCCATCGCGGTGGCGCTGAACACCGGCAGGTTCACCCCGGCCGCCCGCAGCTGGCGTACCGCGCTCGCCGCGCCCGGATTGGTCGAGCACAGCATCACGTGGTCGACCCCGCCGGTCCGGATCGCATCGTTGAGACGGGTGATCTGCGAGTTGATGGTGGGATCGAGACCCTTGAAGGTGTCCTGGCCGACGATCTTGCCGCCGACGGTCGGAAAATTCCACTCGTAGCCGGCACAGACCGACTTGTTGTACTCGATGGTCTCGTCGACCAGCATGTAGCCCTTGCGCACGCCCTTCTTGGCGTAGCCCCAGCCGGCCATCACGGCGCCCTCCAACTGCCCGGCATTGTTGGCGGTGAAGGAGTAGGGTCCGACGCCGATCACGCCGGCCTTCGGGTCCGAGGCGCCCATGAAGACCGAGACCACCCCGGCCTTCTGGGCCTGGAGCGCGGCCGGGGCGCCGTAATCGTAATCGGCCGAGACCAGCAGCAGGTTGGCGCCCTGGTCGATCAGCTGCTTGCCGACCTTGGCACCCTCGACCCGGTCGGTCTTGGTGTCGGCGGTGACGACCTTGATCGGCTTGCCGAGGAGGCCGCCCTTCTGGTTCGTCTGCTCGATCCAGAGCTGGGCCATCTTGGCGGCCTCACCGTCATAGGCCTCCATCCAGCCGGAGAAGGCGACCGCGAGCCCGACGGTGATGCCGTCGGCCGCGGCCGCGGGCCGTGCCCCGAGGGCGAGGGCCGTGGCCAGCACCGCGCCGATGATCCGCTTTCCCGTCATCGTTGGTCCTCCTGCCTGAAGGCCGGGCGCACCGGCCGCCTCTGGTCTGGTCGCACGTCCCCGGGGCGGAGCCCGAGGCAGCCGCGCCCGTTCGCGGCCCGGGGCCGCGGTGAATGTCTCGCTCCGGTGCCCGAACCCGGCGTCCGTCAGGTCCTGGCCATGACGGAAAGGCGCAGGCTCCCCTCTCCCGTGTCGGCGAGGGGTAGGGGCGATCGGAGATCGCGCGAGGGTGCTACGGTCCTGAATCAGGCTCCCAGTGTGGTGCTGCGAGCACGGCGTTCGGTGTTCTTCACGGAACCGTTGCACCCTCACGCGGGATCTTCGTTCCCCCGGCCCCTCTCCCGCACGGGAGAGGGGAAGCGTGCCTTACTTCGAAAATCCAGCACATGAACCGACGCGCACTTACAGAAAATCAATTCAATATCCGAACTCAACGACTCATGATTGACTAAGAACCCGCCTCGCCAGCCTCCCGACGCCGCGCCTCCCGCTTCCGCTCCCAGTCGACGCACCAGGCGGAGCAATAAATCCTTCCATCGGCCCGCACCGTGTCGGGCGCCTCGTTGGCCGGGTTCTCGTAGAGGAGGATGCCGCAATTCGGGCACTTGGCGTAGCTCTCGACGTAGAGCCGGTTTTGCGCGAACTTCATCCCCGTATCCTCCGGACCTGGCTCGGCGGGACGTCCCCGGCATCGATCAGCGGCTCGCCGCGGCCGGTCCGGCCGTACATCCGGTGGACGAAGGCCCAGGTCGTCTCGAGGTGGTGCTGCATCGCCGTCACCGAGCGCTCGACGTCGCCGGAGGCCAGCGCCTCGACGACCGGCAGGTGGGCCAGCGCCGAGTGCAGCGGCGGCTCGCGCTCGAGATCGACGTAGGCGATCAGCATCTGGACCTCGGTGTCGATGCCCTCATGCGCCCGCAGGGTCTGGCGGTTGCCGGACAATTCGCAGATCCGCCGGTGCAGGGCCATGTCGGCCTGGTGCAGCTCGGCGAGCCGCCCGGCCCGGGCCGCCGCGATCATGCGCTCGACGAGGCGCGCGAGGTCGTCGTGGTCGGGCCGGCGCATCCGCGGCAGCGCCTGGCGGATCGCGAAGGATTCGACGCAGATCCGGAACGAGAACACGTCGTCGACGTCCTGCCGCGTGAACCGGCGCAGGAAATGGCCACGCCGCGGTGCCGAGACCAGGAAGCCGCGCTGGGCGAGCCCCGAGACCGCCTCCCGCACCGGGTTGCGGCTGATGCCGAGCGTGCGGGCGAGCTCGGCCTCGTTGATGCGGTCGCCCGGGCGCAGGCGCCCGGAGGTCAACGCATCCAGCAAATAGTGCTGCACCTGATCGGACAAGCTCAGCGTGTCGATCAGCCTCTGCACGGCGCCCGTCTCCGGCAATCGCGACATGAACGGTCTTCCTCCTGCGGGCGGCACGCGCCGGGGCGGATCGAAAACCAACTGTCTGCTTTCGAATACTAAAACTGCAGACAGTGGACAGTTTATGAACCTGACATCGACTGTCAACGCGAAGGCTTGCGGGAATGTTGAGCGGCGCCTGCCCGCTGCGTGAGCAGGCGCCGCCGGACCTCAGGCGTCGCGCCACGATGCCGCCGAGCGCTTGGCGAACTGCTCGCGGAACTGCGCGGTCGAGCGCGGCAGGAGGGTGCCCTTGTCCCAGTCGAGGAGCACGCCGTAGCGGCGCACCACGTCGAGGGTATCGAGGCGCCCGGCCCGGAAGTCTTCCGCCACCTGCTCCGGATCGGCCGCGAGCCAGCCCCGGCGCTGGCCGCGGATCTCGGTCCGCAGGGCCTCGGTCGCGGCGGCATCGACCTCGTAGTGGCAGAGCTCGGCGTCGATCACCCGGATCACGACGCCGTAATCCTTCGCGGCTCGAGCGACCGAGACGTAGTCGTCGGCGACGTCCTCGACGACCTTCGCGGGATCACGCTCCAGGGGATCGCCGAAGCCGCCGCCGCCGGCGGTCGGGCGGCTGAACGTGTCGCCGGGGCCGATCGGCACGTCGGAGAAGACCGAGCCGAGCCATTCCTCGTCCTGCCCCGCCCGGGTGAGGGAGAGGCCGTGCGGCATGGAGGGCAGGCCGCCCTCGATGCCCCAGACCACCGCCCGCTCGCGGTCGCAGATGTAGGAGATCACGCTGCCCTCGGCCTCCAGCATCACCGAGGTCTTGCGCACCCCGGCACCGCCGCGCCAGCGCCCGGGTCCGGCGGAATCGGTGAGGATCTTGTACTCGGTGGTCAGGATCGGGTTCGCCCGCTCCTGCCCCTCGACCGGCTGCGACATCAGCCCGGTGCCGAAGCAGGCGGTGGTGACGTTGCTGCCGTCCTTGCCGTTGCGCCCGCCCCAGCCGCCGGGCAGCCAGTCGTAGAACATGTAGATCGGCTTGTCGGCCCGGCGCCCGTCGCGGCCGCCGGTCAGGAGGTATTCGAGGTTGAACGCGCAGGCGATGGCGCGCTCGGGCATGATCCGCGACCACATCTCGTAGATCGCGTTCATGATCTTCTCGAACGGCATCAGGAAGCCGGTGACGGCGACCGGCCATTTGGCGTCGACGATCGACCCCTCCGGCGCGACGATCGAGAAGGCGCGGTAGAAGCCGCTGTTGAGCGGCAGGTCGGGGAAGAAGGTCTTCATGCCCGCCGCCACCGCCGAGAAGGTGGCGCCGAAGGCGGAGTTGTAGATCGACCCGATGGTCGGGTGGCTGCCGGTGAAGTCGTAGGTGACGGTGTCGCCGCGGATCGTCATCTTGATCCGGATCGGGATCATGCCCTCCGGCCCGCTCGGGTCGCGGTCGATGAAGTCCACCGTCTCCCACTCGCCGTCGGGCAAAGCCGCGAGGCGCTGGCGGACCGCGCGCTCGACGTAGTCCTGGACGGCGGCCAGACCCGTCTCGACGGTGTCGCGACCGTATTTCCCGACGAGGCGCAGGATCTCGCGCTCGCAGACCTGCGTCGCCTCGGCCTGGGCCTGGATGTCGCCGATGATCGAGGCCGGGTCGCGGGTGTTGGCGGCGATCAGGCAGGCGACGTCGGCGCAGAACCGGCCCTTCGAGAACAGCCGCACCGGGGTGATGCGCAGGCCCTCGCGGAACATGTCGCGGGCGGTGACGTCGAACGAGCCCGGCACGCTGCCGCCGACGTCGGACCAGTGCCCGTTCGACTGGCTGAAGGCGATGATCTTGCCGTCGGCGAAGATCGGCCGGATCAGCCGCACGTCGCAGAAATGGGTGCCGCCGGCGTAAGGATCGTTGATGGCGAAGACGTCGCCGGGATGCATGTCGCCGTCGAAGGCCCGCATCACGTCCTGGCAGGTGAAGTGCAGGGTGCCGACATGGACGGCGATGTCCTGGTTGCCCTGCGCAGCCGAATGGCCGTGCGCGTCGTGCAGCGCGCTCGAGAAGTCGCGGTTGTAGATCACGAAGGAGTAGCAGGTCCGCAGGATCTGCTCGCCCATCTGGTCGACGCTGGTGATGAAGGCGTTCTTCAGCACCTCGAAGGTGACGGGGTCGAGGGTCTCGGCCATGGCGCTCACTCCTTCACCCGGATCAGGATGTTGAGGTAGCGGTCGACCTCCGCGCTGGTGCCGGGCGGGACCAGGACGGTCGAATCGACCTGCTCGACCACTGCCGGGCCGGGGAGGCGGAACCCCGCCGGCAGGGTCGTGCGGTCGTAGACGGGGGTGTCGTGGGCGGTCCCGTCGAACCAGACGGGGCGGCGGCTCGAGGGCGCGGGCGTCGCGCCGGTGGGTTCGTGGGTGGCCAGCGCGGCCTTCGGCACCACGCCGACGGCCTTGAGGTTGAGGCGGAAGAAGCCGACCGGCGCGTCGTCGCGGCGGAAATTGTATTCGCGCTCGTGGTGGCGGTGGAACGCCTCGGTGAGATCCGGGATCGCCCCGATCGGCCGCGGCGCCGGCACGGCGAGCGAGCGCCACTGGCCCTGGTACATCATGTCGATGCTGCGCTGGAGCACGATGTCGCCTTCCGCGACGCCCTCGTGGGCGAGGCGGGCCAGCGCCTCCGCCTCGAGCCGGCCGAACTCGGCCTCGATCGCCCCCGGATCGGCCTCGGCGGCGCCGACGAGGTAGCTCTCCGAGAAGTCGTGCTGGATGTCGACGAGGAGGCAGCCGAGGGCCGAGGTGACGCCGGGATTGGGCGGCACGATCACCACGGGAATCGCGAGCTCGCGGGCGATGTCGACCCCGTGCAGGGCACCGGCGCCGCCGAAGGCCACGAGGGCGAAGTCGCGGGGATCGTAGCCGCGGCTGATCGAGATCAGCCGCACCGCATCCGACATGTTGGCGTTGGCGACCCGCAGGATCGCATCCGCCGCCTCCGGCAGGGAGAGGCCGAAAGGCTCGGCCACGCCCTCGCGCACGGCCTCGGCCGCGAGGTCCCGGTCCAGGGTGATCTTGCCGCCGGCCAGACTCGTGCCGAGCCGGCCGAGCACCACGTTGGCGTCGCTGTTGGTGGGCTGGCGGTTGCCGTTGCCGTAGCAGGCCGGTCCCGGATAGGCGCCGGCCGATTGCGGCCCGTTGCGCAAGGACCCGGCCTCGTCGGTCCAGGCCAGCGAGCCGCCGCCGGCCCCGATGGTCAGGACCTCGATCGAGGCGAAGCGGATCGGGTAGCCGAACTCGATGTGCCAGTCCTTCGTCACCCGCGACTGGCCCTCATAGGCCAGCGACACGTCGGTCGAGGTGCCGCCCATGTCGAGGCCGATGGAATTGGCGTAGCCGCACAGGCCGGCGATGTGGCGGCTGGCGATGGCGCCGGCCGCGATGCCCGAGCCGGCGAGCCGCGCCGCGAAATCCTTGACGCTGCCCGGCGTCATCACCCCGCCGCCGGTATGCAGCAGGAGCAGGTCGCGATCGTAGCCCCCGTCGCGCAGGCGCTCGCCGAGGCGGGTGGTGTAGTCGACGACGACGGGGCTCAGCGCCGCGTTGACCACCGTGGTCGAGAAGCGCTCGTGCTCGAAGATCTCCGGCAGCACGCCCGAGGAGATCGAGACCGGCACCCCGGGCAGTTCCTCCTCCAGAATCGCCTTCATCCGGCGCTCGTTCGCGCCGTTGACGTAGGCGTTCATGAAGCAGACCGCGACCGCCGCGACCTCGCGGCGGCGCAAGGTTCTGGCGACCCGGCGCGCTTCCGCCTCGTCGAGAGGGGTGACGATCGTTCCTTGCGCGTCGATCCGCTCCGGCACGATGAGGCGGTCGCGCCGGGGCACGTAGGGGCGCACCACGTCCTTGTAGGTGTCCCAGAGATCTTCCTTGTTGGCGCGCCGGATCTCGATCACGTCGCGAAAGCCCGCGGTGCAGACCATCGCGGTGCGCGGCAGCCGCCTCGTGATCAGGGCGTTGGTCGCCACCGTGGTGCCGTGGGAGAACAGGGCCACCCGGGACAGGTCGATGCCGGCCTTGTCGACGCCCGCCAGGATGCCGTCGATCGGATCGCGCGACGAGGCGGTCTTCTCGATCCGGATCAGTCCGGTCGCCTCGTCCATGATGCAGATATCGGTGAAGGTGCCGCCGACATCGACGGCCACGCGCAGGGTCTGCAAGGGAAGGCCTCCTCGCTGTACATGTGTCGTTTCGGTGAAGGTTTACTCGCGCCCTTCACCAGCGCTCTTCGTCATCCTGGGGTCGCGCAGCGGGGCCCGAAATCCAGGCACGCAGGTCGTCCAGAAAAAGGCCGCTACCGTTTCGCTCTCGACTGCATCAACTGCGGTTCTGGATCCCGGGCTTCGCTGCGCGACCCCAGGATGCCCCTGTGAAGCGTCATCAATCCGCGTGCTCTTCAATCGTAGGGGAATCCGGACGTGATCGCGTTCGGATTCCCTCACCCCCGAGCCGCTGCCCTCGCCTCCCGCGGGGTGCGGCCGAACTCGGCCCGGTACTGGCGGCTGAACTGAGCCTGGTCGCCGAAACCCCAGCGATAGGCGATCTCGGAGAGCGAGGTGCGGCAGGCCGGGTCGCGTAGGGACTCGTCGCACATCGCCAGCCGCTGGCGGCGGATGAAGCCGCAGACGCTGGTCCCTTGCGTCTCGAACAGCTGGTGAAGGTAGCGCACCGACAGGCCGCAGGCCTCGGCGACGCCCTGCGGCCCGAGATCGGCGCGGGCGAGGTGGGCGCGGATGTAGCGCTCGACCCGGTGAAGGTGGGCGCCCTGGACCGACGAGGCCTGGCTGCCCAGCGTCCGCGGGTCGGCCTCGACCGCGAGCGCCAGGAGATCGACGAGGTGGCGCCCGGCCATCGCCCGGGCCGCCTCGTCCAGCTCCTCGACCCGCGGCGCGGTGAGGCGCAGCATGTCGACGAACAGCGCGCCGACGCCCTGCGTGGCATCGAAGCTCAAGCTGGCGAGGCGCTCGGGCGCCCCGATCCGGGCGCGCAGGACGGGGCTCGGCACCTTCAGCACCCAGAGGGCGTTCGGCTCCGTATAGGCGAACTCGTAGGGCAGGTGGCTGCGCTCGATCAGGAAGGCGCCGGGCCGGCAGCGCACGTCCTTGCCGTCCTGGCGGAAGCTGACCTCCGCCCGCTCCGGGACGGTGATGAGGAAGCTCTCGTCGTGGGCCTGAAGCAGGTGGCGGGCGTGGCGGCGGTAGACGAGGCCGTCCGAGACGTTGCGGGAGATCGCCAGCTCGCCGAGGTTCCAGACCTCGAGGGCACCGGAGAAGGCCGGGCCGGGGCGAAATCCCAGTTCGAGCGGGAAGTAGGTCCGGCTGACCGCCTCGCTCCAGGCGCGCTTGCGCTCCACCGGCTCGGCGTGTGCGGTCGAGAACGCGGTTCGCATCACCCGATCCTCCTCCTGCTGCCACGGTGCGGATCGCTGCCCGGCCTCTCTTTGCCGGCTCAGGCCAGCGCAGTAGACGGCGTTCCGGCGTCCCGCTCTTGTTCGTCAGTGCGCGAAGACTTGCTTCTCAGCGCGCCGATCTTCACGCAACCGCGCGCAACGGCCATGCCCCGGAGACCGGGTCTCCGGGTTGCTTGACGATGTCCCGGGCCTCGCTCACGCGAGGGCGTCCCGGATCCGGGCGAGCCGCTCCGCAGTCTCCCGCCGCGCCGCCAGCGCCCCCGCCATGTCGGTGCGGGCGAAGTGCACGGGCTGGTGCGGCTGCAGCTGCCCGATCAGGTCCATGTCCGCAGCAATCACCGTGCCGATCATGAAGTAGCCGCCCCCCGACACCGCGTCGCGGTGCAGCACGATCGGCTCGGTGCCGCCCGGCACCTGGATCGAGCCGTAGGGGTAGCAGCTGTCGACGATGTTCGAGGGATCGGAGCCGGCGCCGAAGGGCGGCTCGCGGGGAACGAAGTCGAGCGGATGCCCGCCGCGGAAGCGGTAGCCGATCCGGTCCGCTTCGGGCGCCACCTTCCAGGGATCGGCGAAGAACCGCTCGGTCGCCTCGCCCGTGACCCGGTGGTCGTAGAGGCCGGGCAGCATCCGCAGGACCGGCTCGGCCTTGCGCCGCAACGCCGCCGGGAGGTTACGCCCCTCCCCGACCGGGCGCCCTCGCCCGAGCCGGAGCCGGTCGCCGGCCTTCAGCGCCCGCCCCTCGTGGCCGCCGAGCGCGCCGAGCGCGTAGGTCGCCCGCGAGCCGAGGACCACCGGCACGTCGATGCCGCCCGACACCGCGATCGAGGCGCGGGCCCCGGCCTTGAGGAAGCCGAAGGACAGGACCTGCCCGGACCGGACCGACAGGGCGGTCCAGCCCGGCTGCTCGACCCCGTCGAGCTTCGGCGGCATGTCGGCCCCGGTCACCGCCACGGTGGCATCCGCGGCGAAGCGGATCTCCGGCCCGAGGAACACCGCCTCGAGCCCGGCCGCGCCCTCGTCGTTGCCGACGAGGAGGTTCGCGGCGATCAGGGATTCCCGGTCCATCGCCCCGGAGAGCGGGATGCCGAGATGGTAGTAGCCGGGCCGGCCGAGATCCTGCACCGTGGTCGACAGGCCGGGCTTGACGATCTCGATCGTGGACTCGGGCTCAGCCATGGAGCACCCCCAGGAGCGCGGCGTTGGTGCCGGTGGGATCGGCCTGGAAGGCGGCGAGCGAGAAGTCGACCTCGCGGATCAGCGGGCTGAACCGCCCGGCCTCGACCTCCTGCACCGCTGCGTCGTACGCATCCCGCCCGACGGGCCGGAACTTCACGATGTCACCTGGCCGGAACAGGACCATGAAGTCGCGCAGGTAGCTGATCTCCTGCGCCGGATCGTAGATCGGCATCGGGGTGATGCCGAACATCTGGTAGCCGCCGGCCCCTCGCACCGAGTAGATCGCCCCGAAGCAGCCGCCATGGCCGATCGTCAGCTTCGGCGTGTCGGTGCGGGGGCGGAGATACTTCGGGGCCTGGATCTGCTTGTCGCGCTCGACCATCTGGTACAGGAACGGCAGGCCCGCGACGAAGCCGACCATCGAGACGAACCAGGGCGAGCCCGCATGCGCGGCGATCAGGGACGGCACGTCCGGATAGCCGTTGATCCGCGCGGTGTATTCGAGGTCGGTCGCTCCCGGATCCTGGTGGCGCTCGCGGAAGCGCATCAGCGTCTCGCGGGTCCAGGGGTCGTCGTAGAAGACCGGCATCTCGATGATCCGGGTCTTCAGCTCGGCCCCGCCGGCGCCGGCGCCCTCCAGGCTCTTCAGCTCCCCGAGCAGGTCGTCGGGGGCGATGAGATCGGGGTCGAACTTGATCTGGAACGAGGCGTTGGCCGGGCAGATCTCGGTGACGCCGCGGATGCGGCTGTCGCGCACCGCGTTGGTGATCGAGAGGCTGCGGAAGAAGGCTTCGAGGGACATCGCCTCGTCGACCTCGACGAAGACGTGCTCGTCGCCACCGAACGTGTAGCGCATGGGTCGCGAGGCCTCCTCAGGCGGTGAGCGGGTGGGCGTCGAGCCAGGTTTCGAGCCAGCGGGTGTGGACGTCGCCCGCCCGCACCTCCGGATCGGCGACGAGCGCCCGGTGCAGGGCGGCGGTGGTCGGCAGGCCCTCGACGGCGAGTTCGCCGAGTGCCCGGCCGAGGCGGGCGAGCGCCGCCTCCCGGGTCTCGTCGTGGACGACGAGCTTGGCCAGGAGCGAATCGTAGAAGGGCGGCACTGCGTAGCCGGGATAGAGCATCGTATCGACGCGCACGCCGGGCCCGCCCGGCAGGCTCAAGGACGTGACCGTGCCGGGCGCCGGCCGGAAGCCGTCGGCCGGGTGCTCGGCGTTGATCCGGACCTCGATCGCGTGGCCGCGCGGGCGCACGTCTCCTTGCGACAGGCGCAAGGGCTCGCCCCCGGCGATCCGGATCATCTCGCGCACGAGATCGATCCCGGTGATCATCTCGGTGACGGGATGCTCGACCTGGATCCGCGTGTTCATCTCGATGAAGAAGAACGCGCCGGTCCCCGCATCGTAGAGGTATTCGAGGGTGCCGGCGCCGCGATAGCCGACAGCCTTGGCGAGCCTCACTGCCGAGTCGCACAGGGCCTCGCTCGCCTCCGGCGACAGGCAGGCGGCGGGCGCCTCCTCCCACACCTTCTGGCGCCGGCGCTGGAGCGAGCATTCGCGCTCGTGGAGATGGATCGCGTCGCGCCCGTCGCCGAGCACCTGCACCTCGACGTGGCGGGCGCGGCCGACGAAGCGTTCGAGGTAGAGGCCGCCATCGCCGAAGGCGGCCTTGGCCTCGGCGGTCGCCTGCGGGATCAGGACCGCGAGTTCGTCGGAATCCCGGGCCACCCGGATGCCGCGCCCGCCGCCGCCGGCCGCCGCCTTGATCATCACCGGAAAGCCGATCGCCGCCGCCGCCGCACGGGCCTGGTCGAGGCCTTCGATCCGGCCCTCGCTGCCCGGCACGGTCGGCACGCCGGCCTGCGCGGCGATCGACCGGGCGGTCGCCTTGTCGCCCATCCGGCGAATGGTCTCGGGACGGGGTCCGATGAAGGTCAGGCCCGCCTCCTCGACCATGCCGGCGAAGTCGGCATTCTCCGACAGGAAGCCGTAGCCCGGATGGACCGCGTCGCAGCCGCTCTCGACCGCGGCGCGCAGGATCGCCTCCTTGTTGAGGTAGGACTTGCCGGCATGGGCCGGGCCGATCTCCGCGACGGCGTCGGCGAGGCGGGCGGGCAGCATCGTCCGGTCGGCGGCACTCACCGCCTGGACGGTGGCGATCCCGAGTTCGCGAGCGGCACGGACGATGCGCAGGGCGATCTCGCCCCGGTTGGCGACGAAGATCCGGCGGATCGCCATGCGGCTCAGGCCTCGAGGTCGTAGAGCGGCTGGCCGGCCATGATCGCGTCCTCGTTCTCGACGTGGAAGCCTTTCAGGGTGCCGGCCTCCTCGGCGAGGACCGGGGTGAAGGTCTTCATCACCTCGATCAGCCCGACCGTGTCGCCGACCGCGACCGGGTCGTTCTCGGCCTTGAACGGCGGGTCGCCCGGATTGGCCGCCCGGTAGAAGGTGCCGGGGATCGGGGACTGGATGGTCTTGAGCGCCATGGATGGTCCTAACCGTCGATCGAGGGATCAGGCCGCGTGCTCCAGCCCCTCCCGGCGGAGGGCCTGGCGCAGGGTGCGGGCGAGGTCGGCCGCCCCCGGCGTGTCGGAATGGATGCAGATGCTCTCGCGGCCGACCGGGACGTCGCGCCCGCCGACCGTCGCCACCACCCCCTCGCGCAGCGCCCGCAGGCAACGTGCGGTGCCGGCCTCGGCCTCGACCGGCGGGTGCTCGCGGGTGATGATCAGGCTGCCGTCGTCGGCGTAGTCGAGGTCGGCGTAGAACTCCGCCACCATGGTGTGGCCGCGCGCCGGATAGACGCTCTCGTGCAGCGTGCCGCGCATCCCGAGGATCGGCACCCGGAAGATGTCGACGGCGTCGCAGACCGCCCCGGCGATCTCGGGGTCGCGCGCCGCCATGCCGTAGAGCGAGCCGTGCGGCTTGACGTGGTTGAGGGTCATCTCCTCCGCGTCGAGGAAGCCCTTCAGCGCGCCGATCTGGTAGATCAGGCAGTTCGTCAGTTCCTCGCGGCCGATCTTCATCTCGCGCCGGCCGAAGCCCTGGAGGTCGGGCAGGGACGGGTGGGCGCCGACGGCGACGCCGTGGGCACGCGCCAGCCGCACCGTCGCCCGCATGTGGTTGAAGTCGGAACCGTGGAAGCCGCAGGCGACGTTGGCGATGTGGATGTGGGGCATCAGCGCGGCGTCGTCGCCGAGGCGCCAGATGCCGAAGCCCTCGCCCATGTCGCAGTTGATCGAGACCATCGGGGTGCCTCCGTCCGGACCGCGGACGGAGAGTTGCAAGCGGTCGCACCATTGTAAAATCGGAAATCTGCGTGCCGGCTTTCGAAAATTCCGATACCTTTCGCCGCGTCGGGGGCCGGGCATGTCGATCTCGCTCAAGCAGATCCGCTACTTCATCCAGGGCAATCGGGTGAATGA
>NZ_LWHQ01000045.1 GCF_001653715.1 Methylobacterium platani | reverse complement strand
GGTAACTGTCCACACCGCCTAAGTCACGATTAGTCGTTTTGTCGCACATTCGCCGAAGAACGATCGAGCGATCCCGATGCGCATCAAGATTATCGTCCTCACCGGTTTCGCCATCGTGGCGATTCCGGGCCTCGCGGCCACGAGCTGGATCGCCTCGGAGAACTGGCGCTCCTGGACGCGGGCAGCCAATGCCGAGGTCGCCGCGACGGTCGTAGCCGATGTCCAGCGGGCGCAGACGGTGTTCGGCGTCGAGATGGGCACCATCAACGCCGCCGCGAAGGCTGAGGCCCCGGACCTGCCGGCCCTCGCCCTGGCGGCCCGCGCCAGCGACTCGCTGCTCGACGCCGCCGAGCGGAGCGTCCGCGCCGCCGGCCTGGACGGGCGGAGCCTCTCCGAGACCAGGGCGGCGCTGGCGGGCCTGAGGGAGGCGGTCGCCGCCCAGGCGAAGCTGCCCGGCGCGCAGCGGGATCGGGGCTTCTCCGCGCAGGTCATGCAGGAGTTGCAGCGGGGGACCTCCCGCCTGTCCGATCTCGCCAAGTCCGCCGGCCGGCGCGTCGCCGCGGAGGCGCCGCGGATCGCCGCCGCCGTGGAGGTCGCGACCCTGGTCATGGATGTCCGGGAATTCGTCGGCCGCCGGGCCGTGTTCCTGGGCAACTGGGTCACCGGCAGCCCGCCTGCGGCCGACTTCCCCGCCGTCGATCAGCTCACCGGCCGCACCGCGCAGGCCTGGGACAACGCCACGCGCCTGATCGAGGCCATGCCCGACGCCGAGGTCCTGAAGCAGGAGCTGGAGCGGCAGCAGGCCGCCTTCGTCAAGCGCGACGACGCCCGCTGGCTGGAGATGATCGCCACCGCCCGGGCGCAGAGCCGGCTCGCCCCGGACCAGCCCGTCGCATGGCCGTTCAACCGGACGGAGTTCCGCAAATGGACGCTGCCGGGCCTGGCGAACCTCCTCGTGCTGCGCGATGCGGCCCTCGATCACGCCATGGCCGAGGCCCGGGGGGCCGCGCAGGGCGCCAGGAGCGCCGTCATGGTCGCGCTCGGCGTCGTGGGTCTCATCCTGGCGCTGTCGGCCGGCGCCGCGGTCCTGCTGTTCTCCCGGGTGGTGCAGCCGCTCCAGACCCTGACCGGAGCGGTCGGCCGCATCGCCGGCGGGCATGTCGACATCGCCGTGCCGTGCGTCGGGCGGCGCGACGAGATCGGTTCGCTGGCCGGCGCCGTGCAGGTGTTCAAGGACAACCTGATCCACGCGCGCGGGCTCGAGGCGGAGACCGCCCTGGCCCGCGCCGATGCCGAGACGCAGCGCCGTGCCGCGATGAGCGAGATGGCGGACCGCTTCGAGGCGGCGGTGGGCGGCATCGTCGGGCTGGTCTCGGATTCGGCGACGGAGCTGCAGGGAACCGCCGGGCAGATGAGTGCGGCCGCGACCGAAACCGCCGGCCGCTCGGTCACGGTCGCGGCGGCGGCGGAACAGGCGGCGGCCAACGTCAACACCGTGGCGGCGGCGGCCGAAGAGCTCGGCGCCTCGGTGGTGGAGATCGGCCGGCAGGTCTCGGGCTCGGCCGATCTGGCGAAGCTGGCGGTGGGCGAGGCCGGAGAGACCGCCTCCCTCGTGCTCGCGCTCAATCGCACGGTCGCCAGGGTCGATGGCGTCGTGAAGCTGATCTCGACCATCGCGGCCCAGACCAACCTGCTGGCGCTCAACGCCACGATCGAGGCGGCGCGGGCCGGCGAGGCCGGCCGCGGTTTCGCCGTGGTGGCGGCGGAGGTCAAGGAACTGGCCAACCAGACGGCCCGGGCCACCGACGAGATCGCCGGCCAGATCGGCCAGATCCAGGGCGCGACGGGCCAGGCCGTCGAGGCGATCGGCTCGATCGCCGCGCGGATCCGCGAGATCGACGCGGTCGCGGCCTCGATCGCCGCGGCGGTCGATCAGCAGGGCGCGGCGACCCGGGAGATCGTCGGCAGCGTGACCCAGGCCTCCACCGGGACGATGGAGGTCACGAGCCACATCGCGGGTGTCGCGGAGGCGTCCGAGGCGACCGGGCACGCGGCGGGCCGGGTCCTCGCCTCGGCCTCGGCGCTGTCGCGCCAGTCCGCTCATCTCTCGAGCGAGGTGCAGCGCTTCCTCGCCACCGTGCGCGCCGCCTGATCGACGGCCCGCGCCGTCAGGCCCCGGCATTGTCGAACGAACTCACTCGGAGATGGCGGGCAGGCCCGCAAGGCCTTTTCCCGGCGCCGAGGCCGACGCGCCGGTCGGGCGAGGCGCGATGGCATCAATCCATGCGGCGCAGCCCTTGCGCGAAGCGCCTGGCATTGGCGACGTAGCGGTCGGCCGAGGCCCGCAGGCCCGCCACCGCCGCCTCGTCGAGCACCCGCACCGCCTTGGCGGGGGCGCCGACGATCAGGCTGTTGTCGGGAAACTCCTTGCCCTCGGTGACGAGCGCGTTGGCCCCCACGAGGCAGTTGCGGCCGATCCGGGCGCCGTTGAGGATCGTCGCGCCCATCCCGATCAGCGTGTTGTCGCCGACCGTGCAGCCATGCACGATCGCGCCGTGCCCGACCGTGATGCCGTCGCCGAGGGTGAGCGGGAAGCCCGCATCGGTGTGGAGCACCGCGCCTTCCTGGATGTTGGTGCGGTCGCCGACCGCGATCGGCTCGTTGTCGCCGCGGATGACCGCGCCGAACCACACGCCGACCTCGCGGCCGAGCTGCACCCGGCCGATCACGTGGGCGTCGGGCGCGATCCAGGTGCTGCCATCCTCCGGCAGGACCGGGCTGACGGCGTCGAGGGCGTAGAGCGGCATCGGATCCTCCGGGGTCGTGTCCGGCCTCCTTTGCCATGCCGGGCCGGCGCCGTCAGCCCGCGGCCGGCGCAGAGCGCCGCTGCGGACTCCTCCGGAGGCTCAGCGGACTTGCGTCGGCAGGCCGACGCTTCGCCCACTTGGATTCTTGTTCTCTCGCAGGTTTTTGGCGCCGAACCGGGAACCGCCTCGGCGACATCTGGCTAGACCGAGCCGACGGTCTTCAGTCGCGCCCGCGGGTGGATCTCGGCCTGGCTCATCACCGGGGTCTCGCGGCGGAAGCGCTCGATGATCGAGCGCACGAAGGGCCGGGCCTGGACCGAGGTGACGAGGACCGGCATCTCGCCCATCCGCGCCGCCTCCTCGAAGCGGTCGCGCACCGTGGTGACGAAGTCCGACAGCTTCGAGGGCTGCATCGCCAGGTGGCGCTCGTCGCCCTGGCCGACGATCGCCTCCATGAAGGCGCCCTCCCAGGCCGGCGACAGGGTGATGATCGGCAGCACCCCGCCCGGCCCCTGGTACTGGGCGCAGATCTGGCGGCCGAGGCGGGCGCGGACGTGCTCGACGATGTCGCGCGGGTTCTTGATGTGTCCGGCGACCTCCGCGATGCCCTCCACGATGGTGCCGAGGTCGCGGATCGAGACCCGCTCGGCGAGAAGGTATTGCAGCACCCGCTGGATGCCCGTGGTGGCGATCTGGCCCGGCACCACCTCCTTGAGGAGCTCGCCGTGCTCCTTCGGCAGCTCCTTCAGGAGCTTGTGCACCTCGACGTGGTTGAGGAGGTCGGCGACGTGGGCCTTGATGATCTCGGTGAGATGGGTCGAGACCACGGTCGCGGCATCGACCACGGTGTAACCCTTGAGCTGGGCCTCGTCGCGCAGGGAGGCGTCGATCCAGGTCGCCGGCAGGCCGAAGGTCGGTTCCAGCAGGTGCTGGCCCGGCAGCTGCACCTGGCCGCCCATCGGGTCCATCGCCATGAACTGGCCCGGGAAGACCTGCCCCGTCCCGGCCTCGATCTCCTTCACCCGCACCACGTAGGCGTTGGCCTCGAGCTGGACGTTGTCGAGGATGCGCACCGAGGGCATCACGAAGCCGAGCTCGGCGGCGAGCTGCCGGCGCAGGGCCCGGATCTGGTCGGTGAGGCGGTCCTGGCCCGCCGGCCCGTTGACGAGGGGCAGGAGCGCGTAGCCCATCTCGAGCTTCAGGTCGTCGAGCTTGAGGAGGTCGGCGGCGGTCTCCTCCTTCTGCGCCGCCGTGCCGTCCGCGGCGGATGCGTCCCCGGCGGCGGCCTCGGCCTCGACGGGCTTGGGCATCAGCGCGATGCGGCGGGCGAGGTAGGCGGCGCCGAGCCCGAGGGCGAGGAAGGGCAGCATCGGGATGCCGGGCAGGAGCCCGATCAGGATCATCACCCCGGCCGACATGCCGAGCGCCTTGGGGTAGTTGGCGATCTGGCGTCCGAGCGCCCGGGCGGCGGCGCCGCGCACGCCGGCCTTGGAGACGAGGAGGCCCGCCGCGGTCGAGACGATCAGCGCCGGGACCTGGCTGACGAGTCCGTCGCCGACGGTGAGCAGGGTGTAGCTCCGGGCCGCGTCGCCGAAGCTCAGGCCCTGCTGGGCGACCCCGATGATGATGCCGCCCACCACGTTGATGAAGGTGATGAGGAGCGCCGCGATCGCGTCGCCGCGCACGAATTTCGAGGCGCCGTCCATGGCGCCGAAGAACGAGGATTCGTCCTCGAGCGACTGGCGGCGGGTCTTGGCGGTCTTCTCGTCGATAAGGCCGGCCGAGAGGTCGGCGTCGATCGCCATCTGCTTGCCGGGCATCGCGTCGAGGGTGAAGCGCGCCGCGACCTCCGCGATGCGGCCCGAGCCCTTGGTGATGACGACGAAGTTCACGATGATCAGGATTGCGAAGACGATGATCCCGATCAGGAAGTTGCCGCCCATCACGAAGTGGCCGAACGCCTCGATGACGTGGCCGGCCGCCGCCGTGCCCTCGTGGCCGTGGCCGAGGATCAGCCGGGTCGAAGCGAGGTTGAGCGCCAGCCGCAGCATCGTGGCGATCAGCAGCACGACCGGGAAGACCGTGAATTCGAGCGGGTTCTCGATGAACAGGCCGGTCATCAGGATCAGGACCGACAGGATGATCGAGACCGCCAGCAGCAGGTCGAGGAGCAGGGCCGGCAGCGGGAAGATCAGCACCACCAGGATGCCGAGCACCGCGACGGCGAGCACGATGTCGCTGCGGCGCGTCAGCGCCATCAGGTCGGCCCGCGTCGGCAGCGCGAAGATGCGGCCCGCGCCGAGTGCCCCGGTCTCGCTCATCAGAACCCATCCACCGTCGACCCGGCAATTCCTGCCGGGTGCATGGTTAGGGATCGGTTAACGACCGTCGCGCCGTGCGGCCCCCGCCCGCCCGATCGCCGACGCCCGCGCACAATGAAATTCTGTTCAGTTTCGGACCGGAACAATCCCGGCGTTCCGTTTTTGTGCGCCGCACCACAGAACAAAGACAAAGATCGACGCATCAACGGTCAAGCTGAATACGAATTTTTTGGAACTCGACGCCGATGCCGAGTTCAACGTTACATCTGCGGAACTAAGACGCGCGGCAACGATTGAGATGGCATCGATCGGTCAGACAAGGTTCGAGGAGATCATGCGCAAGACCCTCATCACCCTCGCGGCGCTCGGCATGCTCGGGGCCGGCGCGGCCCAGGCCCAGACCACGGTGACGGGCGATCCGGCCCACAACGCCAAGCCGAGCACCCAGTCGCAGGGCCAGGAGGCGGTGACCCGGCCCAACACCGACATGATGGACAAGAACAACCCGGGCACCACCGGTACCGTCGCCACCAACGCCAAGCTCGAGCCCGGCGCCAACAGCTTCACCGAGGCCCAGGCCCGCAGCCGCATGGAGCAGGCCGGCTTCAAGGACGTGAAGGACCTCAAGAAGGACGACCAGGGCATCTGGCGCGGCCAGGCCATGCAGTCGGGCAACACCGTGATGGTCGGCCTCGACTTCAAGGGCAACGTCTCGACCGCCCGCTAAGCCCCGCGGCACCGCCTTCCCCTCCCTCGATCAAAGGACGACGCCCATGGCGACCCGTACCATCACGGCCCTGTTCGACAGCTACGACGACGCCTCGGCGGCGGTGCGCAAGGTGGAGGCGGCCGGCGTGCCGCACGCCGACATCAGCATCGTGGCCAACAACCAGGGCGACCGGTATTCCGGCCATATCGGCACCCACGACACGACGACGACCGGCACGACCACCGGCGAGACCGCGCACGACGCCTCGAACGGCGCCGGGGCCGGCGCCTCGATCGGCACCGTGCTCGGCGGCGGCGCGGGCCTGCTGACCGGCCTCGGCCTGCTGGCGATCCCGGGCGTCGGCCCGGTGGTCGCTGCCGGCTGGCTCGTCGCCACGTTGGCCGGTGCCGGTGTCGGTGCCGCAGCAGGCGGCCTGATCGGCTCCCTCACCGGGGCCGGCCTGAGCGAGGAACAGGCCCACACCTACGCCGAGGGCGTGCGCCGCGGCGGCACGCTGGTCACCGTGCGGGCCGACGACGCCCATGCCGACCGGGTCTACGCGATCCTGAAGGAGCACGGCTCGGTCGACATGGACGACCGCAGCCGCGGCTGGCGCCAGGAGGGCTGGACCGGCCGTCACGAGGAGACCGCTCCGTCGATGACCAACCCGGCCGCCGTCGCCGGCGGTTCGTCGGCGGTCGGCGCCGCCGGCAGCACCACCACCGGCCTCAATACCGGCGGCATGCCCTTCGCGGCCGGCGCCGCGCCGACGACCCAGACCGTCGATCCCGGCCTGCCCGGTACCACCCGCGAGCGCACCCTCGGCATCGAGGACGAACTGCCCCCGGCCCGCCAGCCGATCGGCACCGAGCGGCGCTGATCGCCGGAACACGGATTGAGAAAGGTGGCGGCAGGGGCGACCCTGCCGCCGCTTCTCGTTCGCGGTCCGGTATCGCGACTGTCTTTGAACAGCATCATCGCGATGCGACCGTCCGACACTCGATCGAAATTTCGTCTGATGTTGTTTATTGATTATCCGATAGAACGATTTGGCGGCATCAGGCGATCCGATAGACCGCTCGATCGCCGCACGGGCTCAAATTACGAGCATGAATGCGACGTGCTCCGCGCTTGCGCCTCGTCCTGACGTGTCGCCTGATCGAGGATCGACTGACCCCGAAGCGACCTTCGGGGATCGCTGAGACTTCCGTAGCCCTGCTTCGAGATCGCTCCATCTTCGATGGTCTGAAGGGGTTCAGTGAATTCTGGAGTAATATATTGTGAAGTCTTTCAGGATAACGAAATAAAATTTTGCTTGGACATGATCAAAAAATCGCGCTTGTGCAAAGAGGTCATACGTTAGATTTTGCGAAGGCCCGTCCGTGAGCCTCCGCTCGCGGCTCGTCTGCTTGACGACGGTGATCACCCCGAATCGAGTCTTCGCAATTGGCCTTCGACGTCGGTACGATTTGCCTCCGGTGCTGCAATGATTGTTATCGGCAGTCGTTTGGCCCGACGATCGGCTGCCGGACTGTCCATCGACCAGTATGAACTGTGCGCCAGCGCACCCCGCCTCCTCCAATCGAAGGACGCGCGGCCGCGTGGTTTGGCATCTTTCTGGTATCCGAACGGCGCCGACGCGCCGGGGAGATGCCCGATGCCCGACGTGGAGACGTGGCCCGCCCTGCTGGGGCCGCTGGTGGCCGCCTATGCCCCGGTCCTGGCCGCCCCGGGGCCCAACCTCCTGGTGGTCTTGCGGGCGAGCGTCGCGGTCCCGGGCTGGGGCCCGGTCGTGGCGGCTCTCGGCGTCGCCTGCGGGGCGGGGCTCGCGGCGGCCTTCGTCGGGTTCGGCGCCGCGCTCCTGCCGGGCGGGCGCCTCGTCACCGGGCTCGGTACCGCCCTGTTCACCCTCCTGATGCTGCGCGCCGCCTATCGGCTGGCGAGCGGACGGGCCGGGCTCGCCGGGGATCCGGCCCGGCTCGCGCCCGGGCGCCACGCCGGCACCTTCGCCCTCGGCCTCGGGGCGGCGCTGACCAACCCGGTCAGCCTCTCGTTCTTCGCCGGCTTCTTCCTCGCCCATCCCGGCCGCGACGCGGTACCGGTGGCGGGGGCGGCGGTGTTCTGCATGGCGGCGACCTGGTTCGGCCTCGTCGGCCTCGCCCTCGCCCGGCCGGCCTGCCGGGCGCGCCTCGCCGGCGCCGGGCGGGCGCCCCGCCTCGTCCTGGCGCTCGCCCTCGTCGGCTGCGCGGGCCTTGCGGTCTGGCGCGCCCTGCCGGCCTGAGCCGGATCAGGCAGTGCCGGTCTCCGCCCCGGCAAAATCCGCCGCCCGCTCGGCGAGGTCGTCGAGGTTGCGGCGGACCTGCTCCAGGGTGAAGGCGAGCCAGAAGATTCGGCCGACGCCGTCGGTGGAGAGCGTCCGCGTGACCTGGCGCTGGCGCATGCCGTCGATGGCGTCGCGGTAGCCGGCGATCGCCGCCGCGAGATCCGCCGCGTCGGTGTCGGCGGGCCGGCTCCCCCCGGCGAGGGCGTCGGCGACGACGCGCAGGCGTGCCGCCGCGGCGTTCGCCGCATCGCCCCAGGCCTCGGCGAGGTGGACCCGCAGCACGTCCTCGTCGGCCTCCGCGATGGCGCGGCGCAGGAGCACGAGGTCGTGGCGCAGGCGCGTCATGGTGCGCAGCAGCGGGTCCGGGTCGGGGGCGGCCGAGAGGCGGCTGCGGCGCTCGCGGGCGGCCTCGCCCACCAGGGTCTCGAGCCGCGCGAGGCTCCGCCGCACCGCCGGCGGCAGGGCCTTGGCCTCCGGCGTCTCCTCTCCGTCGAGGCGCGCCAGGGCCTCGAGCTGCCCGGCGAGCAGGCGGGCGAGGGCCGCGGCCTGGCCGGTCACCGCCCGGGCCGCCCGGGCCGGCGCCACCAGCAGCGAGACCGCGAGCCCGACGACGCAGCCGAGCCCGATCTCGAGGATGCGGTCGAGGGCGAAGGCGAGGGGACCCAGCGTCGAGCCGGTGGTGGAGAGCAGCACGATGATCGCGGTGATCGGCGCGATCCGGAAGCCCGCCGAGGCCGCCGCCGCGACGGTGAGGGGCGCCACCGCGACGAACAGGGCCGCGAAGGTCGAGGCGCCGCCGTGATGCGGGATCGCGAAGGCGACCGCGCCGCCGTAGCAGGCGCCCAGCACCGAGCCGAGGAAGCGGTCGAACGCCGCCTTGAGCGATCCGCCGACGCTCCCCTGCGTGACGATGAGCGCGGTGATGACCGCCCAGTAGCCCTGCGGCAGGCCGAGGGATTCGGCGAGCACGAAGGTCGCGAGGCTCGCCGCGGTCATCCGCAGGCCCTGCAGCAGGCGCGGGCGCTGGCGGTCGAGCGTGCGCCGCAGGGTCGTGGGTGCCCGCCGCAGGCTGTCGGGGAGAGAGGCCATGGCGGCGAGGAAACCGGTGCGGGCCGCCGAGTCAATGGTTAGGGTTCGCTCCGGCGAGGGTTTCATCGCGCGGGGCTGGCCGTCATCCGGGCTTTACCGGGGTCGTGCGATGTCCCTACGAGAGATGAACGAGCGGCAAGAGAGGATTGGGCAGTGACGATGCGCAAGATCGCAGGTGTAGTCGGGATGATGGCCATCCTCTCATCCGTGCCGGCCGAGGCGCGATCGCTGGCGGCGATCAAGCAGGACGGGACGCTGCGGGTCGGCCTGACCGGGGACTACGCGCCCTACTCGGTGCGCCTGCCGGACGGCAGCATCAAGGGCGCCGACGTGGTGATGGCGGGCGACCTCGCCCGGGCGCTCGGCGTCAAGGTCGAGATCGTGCCGACGACCTGGAAGACCCTGAAGGACGACCTCCTGGCCGACCGCTACGACGTCGCGATGGGCGGCGTCAGCGTGACGCCCGACCGGGCCTCGGTGGCCGATTTCTCGGTGCCGGTGCTCACCGACGGCAAGCGGCCGATCGTGCGCTGCGCCGACAAGGCCCGCTTCGTCTCGGTGAAGGACATCGACAAGCCGGAGGTCCGCGTCGTGGTCAATCCCGGCGGCACCAACCAGCGCTTCGCCGATGCCAACTTCCCGCACGCCTCGGTGCGGGTGTTTCCGGACAACCGCGCCATCTTCAAGGAGGTGGCCGAGGGCCGGGCCGACCTGATGGTCACCGACGGGGCCGAGGTCGATTACCAGTCGCGGCTCAATGCCGGCGTGCTCTGCCCGGCCGCCGTGCCGGACACCTTCGACAAGGCCGACAAGGCCTACTGGATGACCCGCGACCCGGCGCTGAAGGCCGCGGTCGACGGCTGGCTGACGCCGACCCTGAGGAGCGGCGCCTACCAGAAGGCGCTGGCGAAGGCCGCGGAGTAGGGACCGCGCCCGTCTGCGGGAGGATCGGGCGCGTTCGACGTCCTCGCGCGACCATCCGACGTCTCGCGACGTCATCCCGGGTCCCGCGACGCGGCCCCGGGATGACCGGGAGGCGGGTCGGAACCGTGTTCCGATCCTGCCCCCGTCAGTGCAGGAACCCGATCGAGATCCACGGCACCAGGATCACCACCACGAGGCCGACCAGCAAGGCCGTCATGTAGCCGATGATCGGCCGGATGCCGGCATCTGGATGGATCCGGCTGATCGCGCAGGCGGCGTAGTAGCCGACGCCGAAGGGCGGCGCGAACAGGCCGACGCCCATCGCCAGGATCACCACCATCGCGTAGTGCACCTCGTGCACGCCGACCTGGCGGGCGATCGGGAACAGCAGGGGTCCGAACAGCACGATCGCCGGGATGCCCTCGAGCACCGAGCCGAGGATCACGAAGGCCACCGCCGAGACGACCAGGAAGCCGAGCGCGCCGCCGGGCAGGCTCTTCATCATCACGGCGAGACTCTGCGAGAAGCCCGACTGCGTCAGCGCCCAGGCCATGCCGGTCGCCGCCCCGATGATCAGCAGGATCGCCCCCGACAGCGAGGCGGTCGAGACCAGCATCGGGTAGACCCGGCGCCAGTCGAACTGGCGATAGATCAGGAGGCCGGCCAGGATCGCGTAGACGATGCCGATGGTCGAGACTTCCGTGGCGGTGGCCACGCCCTCGACCACCGCGGCGCGGATGACGAAGGGGAGCGCGATCGCCGGGAAGGCGATGACGAGCGCCCTTAGGACCTCGCCCTTGGTGGCGCGCTTGACGTGGCTGAGGTCCTCGCCGCGATAGCGCCACCAGACCAGCATGCAGAGCGTGACGCCGAGCACGACGCCCGGCAGCAGGCCGCCGGTGAAGAGCGCGGTGATCGATACGCCGGTCACCGACCCGATGGTGATCAGCACCAGCGAGGGCGGGATGGTCTCGGTCTGCGCGCCGGTGGCGGCGAGCAGCGCGACGAGGTCGCCCTCCTTGGCGCCGCGCTTCTTCATCTCGGGGAACAGCACGGGGGCCACCGCCGCCATGTCGGCGGCCTTGGAGCCGGAGATGCCGGAGACGAGGTACATCGCCCCGACCAGCACGTAGTGCAGGCCGCCGCGGACGTGGCCGAGCATGCTCGCCAGGAAGCCCACCATGGCCTTCGCCATGCCGGTCATCTCGATGAGCAGGCCGAGGAACACGAAGAGCGGCACGGCAAGCAGGATGAGATGGCTCATCCCCTCGTCCATGCGCCCGACCACCACCATGGCGGGGGCCCGGGTCGTCAGCATCAGGTAGCCGAAGGTGGCGAGCCCGAACGCGAAGGCGATCGGCACGCCGGTGAAGACGAGGGCGCCGACGCCGAGCACGAAGAAGATCAGCAGGTTCCAGTTGCCGAGCGTGCGCAGGGTCGGCTCGGCCAGCATCAGGGCCGCGATGATGAGGCCGGTGAGCGCCACCGCGCCGACCGCGTGGCGCCAGTCGGCGCACTCGATCAGGCGCAGCGCCGCGACCACCAGCATCAGGCCGAAGCCGACCGGCAGGGCGGCGGCGCGCCAGGCATTGGTGATCTCGAGCGCCGGCGTCTGGACGAAGACCTCTTCCGCCGCGAACTCGTAGGCCGGATGCAGCAGCATCAGCACGAAGGCTAGCCCGGCGGCGAGCGCCACCGCCTCCAGGAAGGCCTGGGCCTTCGGCGAGGCCATGCTGACGAGCGCCGTCATCCGCATGTGCTCGGCGCGGCGGTAGGCGACCACCGAGCCCAGCATCGCGAGCCACAGGAACAGGATCGAGGCCAGCTCGTCCGACCAGACGATCGGCGAGTGGAAGACGTAGCGGCTGACGACGCCGGCGAGCAGCACCACGACCTCGGCCACCACCAGCAGGGCGGCCGGGATCTCGACCAGCGGGCCGAGGGCTTTGTCGAGCGTGCGCGCCCAGGCGCGCTTGGCGGAGGCCGCCGGCAGGGCCGGCGTCTCCGTCGCGATGTCGACGTGCATCTCTCAGCCTCCCTCAGGCCAGCTTGCCGGCGACCGCCTCGAGGTGCTCCCAGGCGGCGTCGCCGTACTTGTTCTTCCAGTCCTTGTAGAATGTCGTGCGGCTGAGCGCATCGCGAAATTTCTGGCGGTCGACGTCGATGAAGGTGATTCCCTTCGAGCCGAGCTCCTTCACCAGGGAGTCGTTGAGCCTGACGATGTCCGCCCGCTCGTCGTCGGCCGAGCGGTCGAGCTCGCGGGTGACGATGGCGCGCAGGTCCTCCGGCAGGCGCTGGACCGCCTTCTTGTTGCCGAGGATCCAGTAGCCGTCCCAGACGTGGCCGGTGAGGCTGCAGGTCTTCTGCACCTCGTAGAGCCGGGTCGTGGCGATGATCGCGAGCGGGTTCTCCTGGCCCTCGAAGATCTTGGTCTGCAGCGCCGAGTACAGCTCATTGAAGTTGAGCGGCGCAGCGCCGGCATCGAACGCCTTGAACAGCGAGGTCAGCATCGGCGACGGGGGTACGCGGATCTTGAAGCCCTTCAGGTCCTCCGGCGTCTTGATCTCGCGGGTCGACGAGGTGATCTGGCGGAAGCCGTTGTCCCAGACCTTCGAGACGGCCTGGATCGGCGTCTTGGCGATCTGCTCGCGGACGTAAGTCCCGAGGCCGCCATCCATCGCCTTCCACACCTCGGTGTAGTCCTTGAACGCGAAGCCGGTATTCGGCAGCGCCGCGGCGGGGACGAAGGTCGAGAGGATCGAGGTCGAGAGGTTGAAGAACTCGACGCTGCCGTTGCGCACCTGCGACAGCAGGTCGGTGTCGGAGCCGAGCTGGTTGGCCGGGAACAGCTTGATGTCGAGCCGGCCGTTCGAGGCCTCGCGGATGCGGTTCAGGGCTTCCTGCGCCCGGATGTTGACCGGGTGGGTCGGATCCTGGCCGGTGGCGAGCTTGTACTCGAACTCGGCGGCCCGGACGGGCCGGGTGAAGATCGTGGCGAGGGGGAGGGCGGCGGCGCCGGCGAGCAGGGTGCGGCGGGAAAGGGCGTGGTTCATGGGGTTTCCTCGGGGATTTGGGGATCTGGACCGGTTGGGCCGGTTTCTGAAAATGAAGCGCCTTCCCCTCCCCCTTGTGGGGAGGGGTCATGGGGATCGAAGATCCCGCGTGGGGGTGGTGCCGGAGAAGTCTCAGCGGTGCCTTCTGCACCACCCCCACCCCTGGCCCCTCCCCACAAGGGGGAGGGGAAAGTGCTCGAACTACTTGCCGTTGAGCGCCCGATAGGACCCGATGACCTGGCTGTCGTCTTCCAAGCCGGCGCCTCGACCGGAGGCCGCGAGGAAGAGCTGATGCGCCAGGGCCGCCAGCGGCAGCGCCGCCTTCTCGCTGCGGCCGGCCTCCAGCACGATGCCGAGGTCCTTGACGAAGATGTCGACGGCGCTGGTGACCCGGGGCGCCTCCTCCAGCATCCGCGGGCCGCGGTCGCGCAGCATCCAGCTCGAGGCCGAGGAGCCCGAGACGATCTCGAGCGCCGTCGCGCCGTCGATGCCGACCTTGGCCGCCAGCGACAGCGCCTCCGCCGCCGCCGCGAGGTTGACCCCGCAGAGGAGTTGGTTGACCGCCTTCATGGTGGCGCCCTGGCCGGGCTCGGGCCCGACATGGAACACCTTGTCGCCCATCGCTTCCAGGAGCGGCCGCACCTCCGCGATCACGGCGGCGGGGGCCGCCGCCATGATGGTGAGGCTGCCTGCCTCGGCGCCGACGACCCCGCCGGAGACGGGGGCATCGACGAAGGACCGGCCGGTCGCGGTCACCCTCTTCGCCAAAGCCGCGACGGCGGCCGGCGGGCAGGTCGCCATCAGGACGATGGCGGCGTCCCGCGCCAGGCGATCGAGCGCACCCTCGCCGAACAGGATGGCCTCCGCCTGGTCGGCATTGACCACCATCAGCACCAGCGCCCCGGCGCCCTCGGCCGCCGCCGCGATCGTCCCGGCGGGGGTGCCGCCGGCCGACGCGAAGGCGCTGCGCCCCTCCGCCCGCACGTCGAAGCCGCGGACGGGAAAGCCGTGGCGCACGAGGTTGCGGGCCATCGGCAGGCCCATCGAGCCTAAGCCCACGAAAGCGACGGGATGCTCGGCGCTCACAGCCATTCGCGGATGCTCCGCGCCATGGCGCCGGTCGAGATGCCGTAGCGGTCGTGGAGGGTCGGCAGGGCGCCGGCATCCAGGAACTCGTCCGGCAGGCCGACCTGGCGGAAGGCCTTCGGGATCGTGCCGGAGCGCATCAGCAGCCCCGCCACCGCCTCGCCCAGGCCCCCGACGACCGTGTGGTTCTCCGCCACCACCACGAGGCGCCCACCCTTGCCGGCCTCGCGCAGGATGGTCTGCGTGTCGAGCGGCTTGATCGTCGGGACGTGCAGCACCGCGACGTCGACCTTGTCCTCGCGGAGCGCATCCGCCGCCTCGAGGGCCCGCATGGTCATCAGGCCTGTCGAGATGATCAGCACGTCGTTGCCGTCGCGGATCGTCTTGGCCTTGCCGAGCTCGAACGTGTAGCCGTACTCGTCGAGCACCAGGGGCACGTTGCCGCGCAGGAGCCGCATGTAGACCGGCCCCTTGTGATCGGCGATGGCCGGCACGGCTTGCGCGATCTCGTGCGCGTCGCAGGGGTCGAGGATCGTCATGTTGGGCAGGCCGCGGAAGATCGCGATGTCTTCCGTCGCCTGATGGCTCGGGCCGTAGCCGGTGGTGAGGCCCGGCAGGGCGCAGACGATCTTGACGTTAAGATTCTCCTCCGCGATCGCCATGCAGATGAAGTCGTAGGCGCGGCGCGCGGCGAACACCGCGTAGGTGGTGGCGAAGGGCTGGAAGCCCTCGCGCGCCAGGCCGGCGGCGGCGCTGATCAGGAGCTGCTCGGCCATGCCCATCTGGTAGAAGCGCTCGGGGTGCTTCTGGGCGAAGATGTGCAGGTCGGTGTACTTGCCGAGATCGGCGGTCAGCCCGACGATCTCCGGCCGCTCCTCGGCAAGCTTGGCGAGCGCGTGGCCGAACGGGGCGGGCGCTACGCGCTGGTCGGGGCCGGCCAGCGAGGCGATCATCGCCGAGGTGGTCAGTCGTTCCCCCGTGTTGGCCTCGGAGAGCCAGGCCGGGCGCGTGTATTTCGAGCGTTTCATGCGGGCCTCCCGGCATCCAGGATCTTCAGCGCGTCCTGCCATTCCTGCGGCTCCACCCGCAGGAAGTGGTTGCGCTCGCGCGCCTCCAGGAAGGGAATGCCCTTCGCCATCTTGGTGTCGCAGATGATGATGCGGGGCTTTTGCTCGGAGCACGCCTTGGCCGCGTCGAAGGCCTGGACGAGCGCGTCGATGTCGTTGCCGTCGACCCGCTGGACGTGCCAGCCGAAGGCCTCGAAGCGCGACGCCGCCGGCTCGAAGCCGGTGACCTGCGAGGCCGGGCCGTCGGCCTGCTGATTGTTGACGTCGACGATCGCGATCAGGTTGTCGAGCTGCCAATGGCTCGCCGACCAGGCGCCCTCCCAGATCGAGCCCTCGCCGAGCTCGCCGTCGGAGATCAGGCAGTAGACGAACGAGTCCGACTTCTTGCGCTTGAGGCCCAAGCAGAAGCCGACCGCGAGGGCGAGGCCCTGGCCGAGCGAGCCGCCGGTGATCTCCATGCCGGGGGTGTAGGCGGCCATGCCGGACATCGGCAGGCGGCTGTCGTCGGCGCCGTAGCTCGTCAGCTCGTCCTCGGGCAGGATCCCGGCTTCGAGGAGGGCTGCGTAGAGCGCGATGGCGTAGTGGCCGATCGAGAGCAGGAAGCGGTCGCGCCCCTCCCATTCCGGATCGTCCGGGCGGTAGCGCATGGCGTGGAAGTACGACACCGCCAGCACGTCGGCGATGCCGAGCGCCTGGGCGATGTAGCCCTGGCCCTGGACTTCGCCCATCAGGAGGGCGTTGCGGCGGATGCGGTAGGCGCGCTCGGCCAGCGACGGGCTGTTCTGCCCGGGTTCCATCGGGGGCATGGTCGCCTCGCTCAGTGGATCAGCATGCCGCCGTTCACGTCGATGACGGCGCCGGTGATGTAGGAGGACAGGTCGGAAGCCAGGAACAGACAGGCATTGGCGACGTCGTCGGCGACGCCGAGGCGGCCGAGCGGGATGCCCTTGGCGATCTCGACCTTCAGCTCGTCGGTGAGCTTGCCGCCGGTGATGTCGGTCTGGATCAGGCCCGGGGTGATGCTGTTGACCCGCACCGTGTCGGGGCCGAGCTCGCGGGCCATTGCTTTCCCTAAGCCCAGCACGCCGCCCTTGGCGGCGCTGTAATGCGGCCCGCCGAAGATGCCGCCGCCGCGCTGCGCCGAGACCGACGACATGCAGACGATCGAGCCCGATTGCTGCTTGCGCATCTGCGGCACTACCGCCTGGCTCATGTAGAGCGTGCCGCGCAGGTTGACGTCGAGCACCGCCTCGTAGTTGCCGGGCTCGATCTCCATGAACTTCAGCGGCTGGGTGATGCCGGCATTGTTGATCAGCACGTCGATGCGGCCGAAGCGGGCGACCACCTCGTCGGCGGCGGCCTGGCAGGCGGCCTTGTCGGTGACGTTGCAGGCGAGACCGAGGTGGCCCTCGCCGAGCGAGCGGGCGGCCTCTTCGGCCTGGCCGGCATCGAGATCGAGGATCACCACCTTGGCGCCGTGGCCGGCGAAGAGCTTCGCGGTCGCGCGGCCGATGCCCCGCAGCGAAGCGGCGCCGGTGATCAGGCACACCTTGTCGGTCAGAAGCATGTCGTTCTCCCTCGTTCGTCGGGCACGGGGGAGAGTGCACGGCACCGGGGTTCACCCCCGCTGCGCCGCCCGTCCTCGACGGTTCCTCCCTCGTCTCGTTGCCCGCAGAGTGCCCGGGGCGCCGGACGGGGACAAACGCGGAATTTACAGGCGCAGGTGAATCGGATTCACCTCGGCGGGCGCGGCTCCACCGTGCCCGCCGGGAGGAGGGGAGCGCCGCTCAGTCCCGCGTCAGCATCGTCCGGCTGATCGCGAAGACCCGGCCGTCGCCGATCAGGTGGGCGGTGAAGCCGCCGGGGAACAGCGCGTCGAAGGTCCGGTCGCGCACGTTGAGCCCGCCGGTCAGCGCGCCGAAGGCCGGCATCACCAGGCGCCTGGCATCGAGGACGAAGCAGCGCCGGCGCACGGCGCGGCCGCGCATCGCCACCTTGCCGACCGGGTGGAAGTGGCCGGCGACCTCGCCGGGCTCCGGGGTCGCGGCCGGCTCGTGCCGGAGCGTCAGGCCGCCGAGGGTCAGGATGTCGGCGAAGCGGCCGCCGACGCCGTCCTGCACCGCGCGGTCGTGGTTGCCGGAGATCCAGACCCAGTCGCGTCCCTCCTGCAGGGCGGCGATCAGCGCGCGGTCGGCGACGTCGAGGCGGGACGGGCCCTGGGCGTCGTGGAAGGAATCGCCGAGACAGACCACCCGGGCCGGGTCGAGCCGCGCCACCGCCTCGTGGAGGCAGGCCAGGGTCTCGCGGGTGTCGTAGGGCGGCAGGAACTGGCCCGAGCGGGCGGCGAAGGCCGAGCCCTTCTCGAGGTGCAGGTCGGAGACCACCAGGGTGCGGTGCTCCGGCAGCCACAATCCGCCGCTGAGATCGAGGGCGAGGGTTTCTCCGGCGAGGGTCACGCCCGGGGCCTTGTGGGTCTTCTCGAGCTTCAGCGGCAGCGCCACGGTGTCATCGTCCTTGTCGCGGAGCGGGGCGCCCTCCGGTCAGTTCCCTCATGCCAGCGCCTCGTCGAGCAGCGCCGCCTCGGCTTCGGCCAGGATCTCGTCCGCGCCCTCGCCGTAGACCCGCTCGCGCCCGATCTCGAGCATCACGTTCACGGCGAGCGGCGAGACCCGGTCGAGGGCCTTGTGGATGATTCGCCCCTGGATGCGCGCAAGCATCATACCGAGGCGGGCCACGTCGAGGAGTCCGGTTGCCGCATCCTGCCGCGCCGCCCGCAGCAGCAGGTGGCTGGGCTGGTGCTTGCGCAGCACGTCGTAGATCAGGTCGGTCGAGATCGTGACCTGCCGCCCGGTCTTGCGCAGGCCCGGGTGACGGCGCTCGATCAGCCCGGCGATCACCGCGCATTGCCGGAAGGTGCGCTTCATCATCGCCGATTCGTCGAGCCATTCCTCGAGGTCGTCGCCGAGCATGTCCTGGGCGAAGAGGCGACCGAGGAAGCCGGGCTCGCGGCCGATGCGCTCCGACAGGTCGCGGGTGCCGAAGATGGCCAGGCCGTAATCGTTGGCGGCGAAGCCTAAGGGCCGCATCCCGGCCCGCTCGAGGCGGCGCGTCAGCAGCATGCCGAGGGTCTGGTGGGCGAGGCGCCCCTCGAACGGGAAGCAGGCGAGGTAGTGGCGGTTGGCGCGCGGGAAGGTCTCGACCAGGAGGTCGCGCGGTCCCGGCAGCACCGAGCGCCGGCGCTGCTGCACCAGGTAGTCGGCGACCTGCGCCGGCAGCCGGTCCCACTCGAACGGATCGGCGATCAGCGCCCGCACCCGCGCGGCGAGGAAGGTCGAGAGCGGGAATTTCGAGCCGGCATAGCTCGGGATCGCCGGGTCGGTGCCGGGAGCGCCGCGGGTGACGAGCGCCTCGTCCTCGTGCAGGCCCTCGAAGCGCAGGATCTCGCCGGCGAACAGGAAGGTGTCTCCGACCGTCAGGGTCTCGGCGAAATCCTCCTCGATCTCGCCGAGGACGCGCCCCCCCGCCGGCAGGACGGCGCCGGGCTTGGTGCGGTTGCGCCGGGCGAGCCGCACCTTGACCTTCGTCGATTCGATGATCGTCCCGACATTCATCCGGTACTGTTGCGCGGTGCGGGCGTCGCGCACCCGCCACAGCCCGTCCGGCCCGCGCAGGATCTTGGCGAAGCGCTCGTAGGCCCGCAGCGCGTAGCCGCCGGTGGCGACGTAATCGAGGACGAGGAGGAAGTCGTCCCGCGTCAGGTCGGCGTAGGGGGAGGCGGCCCGCACCTCGTCGTAGAGGTCGTCGTCGGAGAACGGCCCGGCGCAGGCCATGCCGAGCACGTGCTGGGCCAGCACGTCGAGGGCGCCGATGCGCGGATCGGGCGTGTCCTGCGCCGCCTCCTCGACGGCGTCGAGGGCGGCGCGGCATTCCAGCATCTCGAAGCGGTTGGCCGGCACCAGATAGGCCTTCGACGGCTCGTCCATGCGGTGGTTGGCCCGGCCGATCCGCTGCATGATCCGGCTCGCGCCCTTCGGCGCGCCGATATTGATCACGAGGTCGACGTCGCCCCAGTCGATGCCGAGGTCGAGGGTCGCGGTGCAGACCACGGCGCGGAGCACGCCCGCCGCCATCGCGGCCTCGACCCGGCGGCGCTGCGTCGCATCGAGGGAGCCGTGGTGGAGCGCGATGGCCAAGCCGTCGTCGTTGAGGTTCCAGAGTTCCTGGAAGGTGTACTCGGCCTGGAGCCGGGTGTTGACGAAGACCAGGACCAGCTTGTGCGTCCGGATCAGGTCGTAGACCGCCGGCATCGACTGCCACGCCGTGTGCCCGGCGAGCGGCAGGGTGCGGCCGGTCTCCAGCATGTGCAGGTCGGCCCGCGCTCCGCCGGCGACGGTGATGAGGTCGGCCATCACGGGCTCGGGGACCTGAGGGACGAGGTAGCGTCGCAGGGCATCGGGCTCGCGCACCGTCGCCGACAGGCCGGTCATGGCGAGGCCCGGCGCCAGCCGGTGCAGCCGGGCGAGGCCGAGGCTCAGGAGGTCGCCGCGCTTCGAGGTGACGAGCGCGTGCAGCTCGTCGAGCACCACCCGCTTGAGGCCGCGAAACAGCTCCGCCGCCTCGCGGTGGGCGACCAGCAGGGCGAGCTGCTCGGGCGTGGTGAGCAGGATGTGGGGCGGGCGCGCGACCTGGCGGGTCCGCTTGTGCGACGGGGTGTCGCCGGTGCGGGTCTCGATCCGGATCCTCTGCTCCAGCCCGATCCCGGCGACCGGCGCCTCGAGGTTGCGGGCGATGTCGACCGCCAGCGCCTTCAGCGGCGAGATGTAGAGGGTGTGCAGCCCGCCCTTGCCGTCGCCCTCGGCCAGTTCGACGAGGGTCGGCAGGAAGCCGGCGAGCGTCTTGCCGGCCCCGGTCGGCGCCACCAGCAGGGCCGAGCGCCCGGCTCGCGCCGCCGCCAGCAGGGCGAGCTGGTGCGGCCGCGGCGCCCAGCCGCGCGCCGCGAACCAGTCCGCGAAGGCGGCGGGCAGGGCGGCCGGGGGGGCGGGCGAATCGGGGAGGGAGGGAAGGGGGGAGCGTTTCTTCGGCACGCCCTGCCATGTAGCGCGCGTGAGCGTTTCGTGGGATGGCGGCGGCCTCGAACCGTTCCCGGGAGCGCCGTCGTGGGTCTCGAATGCACGCCCTGGATCACCCTCGACGAATCGGAGCTCGAGGAGAGCTTCGTGCGCGCCTCGGGTCCGGGCGGCCAGAACGTCAACAAGGTCTCGTCGGCGGTGCAGCTGCGCTTCGACGTGCGCCGCTCGCCGTCGCTGCCGAACGCCGTGGCGATCCGCCTGATGAAGCTCGCCGGTCGGCGCGTGACCGCCGAGGGCGTGCTCGTCATCACCGCGCAGAACCACCGCACCCAGGAGCGCAACCGCGCCGAGGCCCGGGAGCGCCTGGTCGACCTCGTCCGCGAGGCCGCCGTGCCCCCGACCCCGCGCCGCCCGACCCGCCCGACGCTGGCCTCGAAGAAGAGGCGGCTGGAGGAGAAGGGCCGGCGAGGCGACGTGAAGAAGCTGCGGGGCGGCAAGCCGGGGATGGATTGAGCGTCGCCGGGCAGACGATGGCGGGATTCTGCCCGACGTCACCGAACGGTCGCGTTGCCGTGATTCCTTGCCCGACCCTCGACGGAGACGAGCCGATGACCGGGCGGACGACGCTGACGCGACGCGACACGGTGGCGGGCGCCGCGGCCCTCACCCTGGCGCCCCTGGCGGCGCGGGCGCAGGGCGGCGGCACTCCCGCGCAGGTCACCGGGATCGTCTACGAGGATCGCGGGGCCAAGGGCCGGCGCGGCCCGGGCGATCCGGGCCTGCCCGACGTGCTGGTCTCGAACAGCCGCGAGGTGGTCCGCACCGATGCCGAGGGGCGCTACGCCCTGCCGGTCGGCGACGAGGCGGTGATCTTCGTCGTCAAGCCCACGGGCTTTTCCCTGCCGCTCGGCCCCGACGGGCTGCCGCATTTCTCCTACCTGCACCAGCCGGCCGGCACGCCGCCGGACCTCGGCTTGCGCTATCCCGGCATCGCGCCGACCGGGCCGCTGCCGGCCTCCGTCGATTTCGGGCTCGTGCGCCGCCCGGAGAGCGGCGACTTCGACGTCGTGCTGTTCACCGATACCCAACCCGAGAGCCACGCCGAGCTGACCTTCGTGCGCGACACCGCGGTCGCCCGGGTGCTCGGCACCCGGGGCGCGTTCGGCAAGGTCGCCTTCGGCAAGGTCGCCTTCGGGATGACCACCGGCGACGTGCTGTTCGACGACCTCTCGCTCTATCCGCGCCAGAACCGGATCATGGCGCAGGTTGGCGTGCCGTGGTTCCACCTCGGCGGCAACCACGACCTGAACTTCGAGGCGCCGGACGCCCGCTACGCCCGCGAGACCTTCAAGCGCACCTTCGGGGCGCCGTACTACGCGCTGGAGCACGGCGGCGCGCTGTTCGTGATGCTCGACAACGTCCACTATCTCGGCGCCGCCACCGCGACGGCGGGGCGCGGCGGGCGCTACGAGGGCCGGATCGGCGAGCGCCAGCTCGCCTTCGTCGAGAACCTGCTGAAGGAGGTGCCGACGGACCGGCTCGTCGTCGTGGCGATGCACATCCCCCTCGTCACCGATCTCGGCCCCGACGATCCCGCGGCCGGCACCGCCGACCGGGTCGAGCTGCTGCGGCTCCTCGCCGGGCGGCCCTCGTTCAGCGTCTCGGGCCACACCCACACCACCGAGCACCACTATCTCGGGCCGGACGGCCGACCGGGCGCGACGGGTGAGGACGCCCATCATCACCACGTGCTCACCGCCGTCTCGGGCTCGTGGTGGAGCGGCCCGCCCGACCGGCGCGGCATCGCCACCGCCGACAGCCGCGACGGCACGCCCCACGGCTTCCACGTGCTCAGCGTGACCGGCGGGCGGCATTACACCACCCGCTACGTGCCGGCGAGCGACGACGCGGACCGCCAGATGCGGATCGTGCTGGAGAGCCAGTTCCATGGCGCCGACATCGCCCGGCTGCCCGACACGCGGCTCTACGAGCTGCTCGGCGCGACGATCCCGGCGGAGAGCGCCGGCAGCACCCAGGTGGTGGTCAACCTGTTCGACGGCGGGCCGCGCAGCCGGGTGGCGTTCCGGATCGGCGATCGCGCACCGGTGGCGATGACGCGGGTGCGCCGGCCCGACCCGTTCGTCGCCGCGCTCTACGCCCGCAACGCCGCGACGAAGAAGTCCTGGGTCAAGGCCGAGCCGTGCTCGCACCTCTTTGTCGCGCGCCTGCCGCGGGACCTGGCGGCGGGCACGCACCGCCTCACCGTCGAGGCGACCGACGAGTACGGCCGGCCGCACCGCGACGCGCTGGTGCTCGAACTCGTCGACGGGGCCGCCCGCGCCGGGTAGCGCCGCGCTACAGGCGGCTCGGGAACGAGATCACCGCATCGACCGTGTCCTTGATCGCGCGGCCGGCCGGGGCGAGGTCCGGCATCGGCACGCCGAGGAAGCGGGTCGGCTCCTCGGGCTGCGCCGCCGGGGCGGCCGCGGGCTGGGCCGCCGCACTGCGCTGGTGCGCGTCGGTCTTCTCGCGCCGGGCCACCGGCTTCTCGGCGGCCTTCTTCTCGACCGGGCGCTTCTCGACGGCGGCCGTCTCGGCCGCGTGCCGGCTCGAGGCGGATTTCGCCGGCTCGGACTTCGCTGTCTCGGATTTGGCCTCCCGGGACGGCGCGGGCTTGTGCGCCTTCTCCTCGGCGGCGGTCTCCCGCGGTGCGGCGGGCCGGGCCTGGACCGAGCGGGCCGGCGGCAGCGGCGCGGCCTCGGAGGGGCGCGGGCGCTCCGTCACGGCGGCCTCGCGCGGCGCGCTCGCCGGGCGGGGCGTCGCGGCGATCGGGCGGGCCGTCTCCGGGGTCGTCCGAGCTTCCTGAGTCTTCGACGATTCCTGGGTCTTCGACGTCTCCTGGGTCTTCGGCGATTCCTGGGCCCTCGGAACGGCCGACGGCATGGGCTGGAACGGCGCGGTGGCGCCGGTCGCGGCCACGTCGGTGGCGGGGGTCCACCGGCCCGGCCGCGCGGTCGGTTTCGGATCGAGCAGGGGAGCGGGCGCGGCCACCGGCGCGGGGCCCTGCGCCGGCATGAAGGCCTGCGCGGAGGCGTCGACCGGCACAGGAGCCTGGACGGGGTTCTGGCCGGGTATCGGCGCGGGCGGGATCGCCACCTGGCGCACCGGGGTCGTCCGCAGGGCCGGGACGCCGTCCTTGATCTCGGGCATGTCGGCGACGCGGCCGAAATGCACCTCGGCGGGGCGCGGCCGCAGCATGTCGCTGATCGTCGGATAGGCCGCCGCCGCGAGCCCGGCGCAGCCGCCGATCCCGACCACCGCCAGGGCCGCCAGCATCGCCGGACGGCCGAGACGCGGGCGGGCGCGCTCCTGCGGTTCCTGGCGCGGCTGGCGCACCTCCGACGGGTCGATCTCCACTGGCATCATGGCGCGGGCTCTCCGATTACCTGCCCTCAACCATGATGAGAACCGCCGAATCAGGCGTGAAGATGTCGGGGGAAAACCCGCCGCCTGTGGATAACCTGCCGGAAACCGTCCAGGGGCGGGGCGCGACCGCGATTGACTCGCGGCGGGCGTCGGCGCTTGTACCGCCCGCGGGGACATCAGAACCGGGGCGTCGGGACCGGGACGCGAGGGCGGGTGCGCAAGTCAATCATCGTCGGGGCCGTCCTGGCCGTGTCCGTCCTGGCGGCCGGAGCCGCCGCGTTCGTGGCGAGCCGGCATCGCGGCGCCGGCAACGGGCAGGGCGTGGCGGCCTTCCGGGAGGCGCGGGCCTTCGCGGTCACCGGTCTCCTGAAGCAGGTCGAGGGACCCTACGGCCTGCTCCTCGGCGACTCGCAGATCGAGCGGCTCTACCTGCCGACCCTGTGCGGCCGGCCGGTCGTCAACGGCGGCATCGCGGGCACGCGGGTCGCCGGCCTGCGGGCGGTGGCCGGCTGGATCGCGCTGCCGCGGCCGCCGGAGACGATCGTGGTGACGATCGGCACCAACGACCTCACCCGGCGCCAGCGCGACGGCCATCCCGACGCGGCCGAGCGCTTCCGGGCGGAGGCCCGCGCCCTGTTCTCCGAGCTGGTGCCCCGGGCCCGGCGCGTCGTCGCCACCGCGGTCCCGCCCTTCGATCCCGGCCGCCCCGGAATCGCGAAGTTCTACGACGTCGAGGCCGCGCCGGCCTACTCGGCGATCCTGTCCGAGGAATGCGCCCGGGCCGGCTGCGCCTACGTCGATGCCTTCGCGGACCTGCGCGCGCCGGCGGCCGCCGGCCGGTCGCCGGACGGCGTCCATCTCGGCCTCGATCCCGCGACGCGGGACGGCGTCGCCGCGCGCCTCGAGGCGGCGGCCTGTCCCGAGCATACGGCCCGGTCCCCGTGAGACGGGCTGGACACGCGCGATGATGATCCGCCGCGGCGGCGTCGCGCTTCACCGGTGTCGCCGATGTCGACCTTGCCGTCATGGGACGGGAAAGCCGCACCTGCATTGCCGGCGTGCATCGATCCGCTGTCGGACCGGCGCAACCGCCGATCTCTTCTCGGAGACGCTCCGGCAGTTCGTAGATCGGGGCAGAACTTGCGTGTTAACTCCTGGCCCGCCGAATACGGGCTATTGGACAAATCGCGTCCATGGGCTAGCAGAGGCATGGTCCGGGCCGGAACTGATTCGGTTCGGCACGGACCGCGATTGATGACGTTGCGGAACCGGGCGGCGTGCACCGGGCCGGGCGTGGTCGAGGTGGAGAGCTGATGACGGCGCGGACCGCGCATCCGTTCGAGGGCATTCCGGTCGCCGGACCGGGCGACGCCCTCGGCCGTGCGCTGCCGGAGAGCGAACCGGGGATGAGCGGGCTGCCGTCGCGCCTGATCCTCGACGCATTGCCGCAGAAGATCTGGATGCTCGATCCCGCGGGGGCCGTGCAATTCGCCAACCGGGCCGCGCGGGCGATCGCCTCGGGCCTCGGCGAGCCCGAGGACCTGGACGGCGCGATCCACCCCAAGGACCGGGCCCGGGCTGCGGCGGCGCGCGCCGCGGCGGTCGAGTCGGGCCAGCCCTACGACCTGACGATCCGCCTGCGCGACGTCAGCGGGCGCTGGCACTGGCACCAGACCGACCTCGTGCCGGTCCGCGAGGGCGCCTCGCTGTCCGGCTGGATGGTGACCGCCGCCGACGTCGACGACGTCGTGGCCGACAACCAGGCGCTGGAGGCCACCACCAACCTGCTGCTCCTCACCCACAAGGCCGCCGGCGTCGGGCTGTGGGACTGGAACATGCGCACCGGCGCGCTCTCCCTGTCGGCGGAGGGCGCGCGCCTGCACGGCCTGTCGGCGCAGGCCTGCATCATCACCTCCTCGGCCTGGACCGGCCTCGTCGACGCCGCCGACCGGGCGATGCTGTGGGACGCGGTGACCAAGGCGGTCACCACCCGCACCCCGTTCTCGGTCGACGTCCGGGTCACGGCCGAGCATGGCGGCGTGCGCTGGATCCAGAGCCTCGGCCGCGTCCTCGACGACGCTCACGGCCTGAGCGGGCGCATCGTCGGCCTCACCCTCGACATCACCGCCCGCAAGCGCGCCGAGCAGGCGCTGGCCAGCGCCCGGGACGGGGCCGAGCAGGCCAACCGCGCGAAGTCGGACTTCCTGGCGATGATGAGCCACGAGATCCGCAACCCGCTCAACGCGGTCCTCGGCTACACCGAGCACATGCTCAGCCGCTCGCGCGAGCCCGAGACCCTGCGCCACCTCGCGGCCGTCCAGGAGGCCGGCGAGATCCTGATCCGGGTCGTCGACGACGTCCTCGACGTGGCGCAGATCGAGGCCGGCCAGGTCGCCCTCGACCCCGAATCCTTCCTCCTCGCCGACCTGCTGGCGGGCACCGCCGCCGTCGCCCGCGGGGCCGCCGCCCGCAAGGGCGTCGCCGTGGAGGTCTGGCGCGACCCCGCCACCCCGACCCTGGTGCTCGGCGACGTCGGACGCCTGCGCCAGGTGCTGCTCAACCTCCTCACCAACGCGGTGAAGTTCACCCCGGCGGGGCGGGTCGTCCTGGCGGTGGCCCCGGATACCGGGCGGGGCAGCGAGGGCAGGCTGCTGTTCACCGTGAGCGACACCGGCATCGGCATGTCGGCGGCGCAGCAGGAGCGGTTGTTCGTACCGTTCGGCCAGGGCGACGAATCGATCCGGCGCCGCTTCGGCGGCAGCGGGCTGGGCCTCGTCATCTGCCGGCACCTCGTCGAGCTGATGGGCGGGCGGATCGGCGTCTCGAGCGAGCCGGGACGCGGCACGCGGATCTGGTTTGCCGTGATGCTGCCGCCGGCCTGACGGCCGGTGCCGGCCTGACGATCGGTTCCGATCCGGCGCTCGAGCGACTATCTACCCTCCCATGCAATGGACGGATGACGGGCTGGTTCTCGGGGCGCGGCGGCACGGCGAGACCGGCGTCGTCCTCGAATTGATGACGGCGGAGCACGGCCGCCATCTCGGCCTCGTCCATGGCGGGCGCTCGCGGCGGATGCAGCCGGTGCTCCAGCCCGGCAACCTGGTGCGGGCGGTGTGGCGGGCCCGCCTCGACGAGTCCTTGGGCGCCTACGCGGTCGAGCCGCTGGAGAGCGCCAGCGCCCGGCTGATCGGCTCGCGCCTCGCCCTCTACGGCATCGGCTATGCCGCCGGGCTGCTGCGGCTTCTCCCTGAGCGCGATCCCCATCCGGCCCTGTTCGCCGTCGCCAAGGTGCTGATCGAGCACCTGCACGAGCCCGAGGTGGCGCCCGCCCTGATGGTGCGGTTCGAGCTCGCGGTGCTGGCCGAGCTCGGCTTCGGCCTCGACCTCTCGTCCTGCGCCGCCACCGGCACCAACGAGTACCTGGCTTTCGTCTCGCCGAAGAGCGGGCGCGCCGTGAGCGCCGCCGCCGGCGAGCCCTGGCGCGACCGGCTGCTGGCCTTGCCCGACTTCCTGGTCGACCGCGCCGACCGCCGCGGCCTCAACGTGCCGACGAGCCGGGAGGTCAAGCAAGGCTTTACCTTAACGGGTTATTTCCTCGATCAGCACATCTGGGGCCCGCGCGACGTGCCCGAGCCGGAGGAGCGGGTGCGCTTCGTGGCGCTCGGCACCGCGGGAGCCTCGTGAATCCCTCGCCCCGCGCCGAACGGGGCGGGGCCAAGCCCGACCGGCGCCGGTACCGGCGCGCCGCGAAGGCCTCGACCGATTGCACGGAAAGGTTGTCCATCCGTTCCTGGCAATCGGCAGATGTTCGTGTTATGTTCTGGTCTTGAGACCGCCGAAATCGTGAGTTGACGTCCGCCCATGGGAAAGCCCTTCGAGCCACCCTCCGATCGCGACGGGATCGAGAACGTCGACCTGAAGGCGGCGCTGGAGGAGCGCTACCTCGCCTACGCGCTCTCGACCATCATGCACCGGGCGCTGCCCGATGCCCGCGACGGCCTCAAGCCCGTGCATCGGCGCATCCTGCACGCGATGCGCCTGCTGCGCCTCGATCCCGGCAGCGCCTACAAGAAGTGCGCCCGCGTCGTCGGCGACGTGATCGGCAAGTACCATCCCCACGGCGACGTCGCGGTCTACGATGCGCTCGTGCGCCTCGCCCAGGACTTCGCCCAGCGCTACCCCCTGGTCGACGGCCAGGGCAATTTCGGCAACATCGACGGCGACAACCCGGCGGCCCAGCGGTACACCGAGTGCCGGATGACCGAGGTCGCCCGTCTCCTGCTGGAGGGGATGGACGAGGACGCGGTCGATTTCCGCCCGAACTACGACGGGCAGGAGGAGGAGCCGGTCGTCCTGCCGGCGGCCTTCCCGAACCTGCTCGCCAACGGCTCGCAGGGCATCGCCGTCGGCATGGCGACCTCGATCCCGCCGCACAACGTGGCGGAGCTGTGCGAGGCGGCGCTCTACCTCATCGGTCACCCGGCCGCGACCTCCGAGCAGCTGACCCACTTCGTCAAGGGACCCGACTTCCCGACCGGCGGCATCGTCATCGATCCGGCGGCCTCGATCGCCGAGGCCTACCGTACCGGGCGCGGCGGTTTCCGGGTCCGGGCGCGCTGGCAGAAGGAGGATCTCGGCCGCGGCACCTGGGCGGTCGTCGTCACCGAGATCCCCTACGGCGTGCCGAAGGCCCGGCTGATCGAGAAGATGGCCGAGCTTCTGCAGGAGAAGAAGCTGCCGCTCCTCGCCGACGTGCGCGACGAATCGGCCGAGGACGTGCGGGTGGTGCTGGAGCCGCGTTCGCGCACCGTCGACCCCGTGGTGATGATGGAATCGCTGTTCCGGCTCACCGAGCTGGAAAGCCGCATCTCCCTCAACATGAACGTGCTGGTCGGGGGCACGGTGCCGCGGGTGATCGGCCTGGCGGAAGCCCTGCGCGAATGGCTCGACCATCGCCGGGTCGTGCTGCAGCGCCGCTCGCGCCACCGCCTCGCCCAGATCGAGCGCCGGCTCGAGATCCTCGGCGGCCTCCTCATCGTCTATCTCGACCTCGACCGGGTGATCCAGATCATCCGCGAGGAGGACGAGCCGAAGGCCGAGCTGATGCGGGTCTTCGAACTCACCGAGCTGCAGGCCAACGCGATCCTCGACACGCGGCTGCGCAGCTTGCGCAAGCTCGAGGAGATGGAGCTGAAGCGCGAGCACGAGACGCTGACCGCCGAGAAGGCGGACCTCGACGGGCTGCTCGGCTCCGACGAGCGGCAGTGGAAGGCGATCACCAAGCAGATCCGCGACGTGCGCAAGACCTACGGCCCCGAGACCCCGCTCGGCCGCCGCCGCACGACGCTCGAGAACCCGCCCGATACCTCCGGCATCGACTTCTCGGAAGCGATGGTCGAGCGCGAGCCGATCACCGTGATCGTGTCGCAGAAAGGCTGGATCCGGGCGCTCAAGGGCCACGTCGCCGATCTCTCGGCGGTGCAGTTCAAGGGCGACGACGCCCTGAAGATCGGCTTCCCGACCGAGACCACCGCCAAGATCCTGGTGCTGGCCTCGAACGGCAAGGTGTTCACGCTCGATGCCGCCAAGCTCCCGGGCGGGCGCGGCGTCGGCGATCCGATCCGCCTGATGGTCGACATGGACGAGGGTTCGGAGATCGTCACCGTCTGGGCGCACAAGCCCGGCGTGAAGCTGCTCCTCGCCACCACCGACGGGCGCGGCTTCGTCACCCCGGCCGACGGCCTCGTGGCCAATACCCGCAAGGGCAAGCAGGTGATCGGCCTCGACGATCCGGCGACGGCGAGCCTCGTCGTCGAGGTGGGGGAGGGCGACCACGTCGCGGTCTGCGGCACCAACCGCCTGATGACCGTGTTCCCGCTCGCCGAGATTCCCGAGATGGTGCGCGGCAAGGGCGTGCGGCTGCAGAAGTACCGCGACGGCGCCCTCGATTCCGTCGTCATCTTCCGCCTCGCCGACGGTCTGACCTGGCCCGACAGCGCCGGGCGCACGCGGACGGAAGCCGGCGAGGATCTGGCGAAGTGGGTCGGCCATCGCGGCGGCGCCGGGGCGATGGCGCCGCGGGGCTACCCCAAAGCCGCGCGCCCGTGACCGGGGCCCGGATCGCGCATGGCGAGCGGGCCGCAACCTCGGGGGGAGGGTGACCAGGACAGCGACGAGGAGCGCGAGCGGGTGCTGCTCGCCCGCGACATCCTCGTCCACAACGAGCAGGTGAAGCTGACCGCCAACCTGATGAATATCGGGGCGGCCGGCTTCATGATCACCGGCATCGTCGCTCCGCTCACCGCCGCCATGGCGACGACGGGCCGCGTCACCGCGCCCGCCCTCGCGCTGATGGTCGTTTGGTTCGTGCTCGGCGTTGGTCTACACTTCGGTGCGAGGCTGACGTTGACGACCCTGCGATGATGAGCCTGACGACCTACGCCCTGGTCCTGGTGCCCTGCCTGGTCGGCGCGGCCGCCCTCGCCGGCGTGACGGCCTCGCGCCGCTCGGCCGCCCGGCTCGACCGGCGGGCGGCGAAAGTCGAAGCCGCGGCGGCGACCCCGCCCCGACGCCCGCGGGCGCATCCGGGACCGGTGCGGCGGGTGGCCGGGCGCTGAGGGAGCGGTCCTGGACGGCCGGTCGCGTATGGGCGATTGCGGCCGTCATCGCCACTCCCGCGGCAGGGTACCCGACCGCAAGCCGATTTCACACCCACTGCCCCGTCGCGCCCTCCGCCGCCCGGCGGATCGCCGCGATGTTGGACGCATAGGCCTCGCGCCCGCCCTTGAAGGTCGCCGAGCCGGCGACCAGCGCGTTCGCGCCCGCCTTCACGACGGCCGGCGCCGTCTCCGGGGTCACGCCGCCGTCGACCTCGATGTCGATGTCGCGGCCGGCGGTCATCGCGCGCACCCGCGAGACCGTCTCGCAGACTGAGCCGATGAAGCTCTGACCGCCGAAGCCCGGGTTGACGGTCATGCACAGCACGAGGTCGACCATGTCGAGCACCGGCTCGACGAGGCTCGCCGGCGAGCCCGGATTGATCGCAACCCCCGCCTTCTTGCCGAGCGCCCGGATGGTCTGGAGCGAGCGGTGCAGGTGGGGGCCCGCCTCGGCATGGACCGTGATGATGTCGGCGCCGGCCTCGGCGAAGGCCGCGAGGTAGGGGTCGGCCGGGGCGATCATCAGGTGGACGTCGAACACCGCGCTGGTGTGCGGGCGCAGGGCCTTGACCACCGCCGGGCCGAAGGTGAGGTTGGGCACAAAATGGCCGTCCATCACGTCGATATGGACCCAGTCGGCCCCGGCCGCGACCACGTCGCGGACCTCCTCGCCGAGCCGGGAGAAATCGGCCGAGAGGATCGAGGGGGCGATCACCAGGGGGCGGGTCATGGCAGGCCTCTTGAGACGCGCAAAAGGCCAGGGTTCTCACCCCAGCCCCGCGCAGACATCGGTCTTGATGGAAGAAGGATCAGCGCCGGCGGAACTGGCTGCCGCCGCGGAACGGCGGACGCGGGCCCGAGGAGCGCTCGTCCTTGTGGCGGAACACCAGACGGCCCTTCTCCAGGTCGTAGGGCGACATCTCGACGGTGACCCGATCGCCGGCCAGAGTCTTGATGCGGTTCTTCTTCATCTTGCCGGCCGTGTAAGCCACGATCTCGTGGCCCTGGTCGAGCTGCACGCGGTACCGTGCGTCCGGCAGGATCTCGAGCACGAGACCGTCGAACTGCATCAACTCTTCTTTCGCCATTCACACTCTCCACCCGGGTCGCCGTCGCGGTCGGCGCCGCCGGGAGACATCTTCATCGATTGATCGCGACGCGGCCGGCCGTACGGGTGCTCGGCCGAGATGCCGGGCGCGCTGATGGCCTTGTAACGCTCGCTGTGCATGTAAGGTGAGGCGAAGGGACGCGCAAGCCGCGCGGGTGACGCACGCACGGCTTCGTCAACGGAAAAAAGGCCCGGCGCGCGGGGCGCCGGGCCGATTCGGCGATGCCGGTTTTTACTGGGTCATCTCGTTGCCGGTATAGTCGATCCGGCCGTCGCCGCCTTTCTTCCACATGTACATCACGTAGTCGGGACGGGTGATGTCACCCTTCTTGTCGTACGAGATATCGCCGATCACGGTCTTGAACGGCTTGCCCTCGTGCATGTAGGCCGCGACCTTCTTGCCGTCGGTCGACTTGGTGGCCTCCATGGCGTCCTTCAGGATCTGCACGGCGGCGTAGGAGTAGAGGGTGTAGGCCTCGGGGTCGATGTTGCGCGCCTTGAAGGCGGCGACGACGTCCTTGGCGTTGGGGTTCTTGCGGGCATCCGGCGAGAAGGTCATCAGCGTGCCGTCGGCGCCCGGGCCGGCGATCTGGGCGAACTCCTTGTCGGTGATGCCGTCGCCACTCATCAGCGGAGCGTTGAGGCCCTGGTCGCGCATCTGGCGCACGATCAGGCCGGCCTCGGTGTGCAGGCCGCCGTAATAGACCACGTCGGCCTTGGCCTGCTTCAGCTTCGACACCAGGGCGGAATAGTCCTTCTCGCCCGGGTTGATGCCCTCGAACAGCACGTCCTTGCCGCCCTTGGCCTTCAGCGCCTTCAGGGTCTCGTCGGCGAGGCCGCGGCCGTACGGGGTCTTGTCGTGCACGAAGGCGACGTTCTTGCCCTTGAACTTCTCGGCGAGCCAGGCGCCGGCGACCGCGCCCTGCTGGTCGTCGCGGCCGCAGGTGCGGAAGGTGTTCCACAGCTTGCGGTCGGTGTATTTCGGGTTGGTCGAGGCCGGGGTGATCTCGACGATGCCGGACTCGGCGTAGACGTCGGAGGCCGGGATCGAGACGCCGGAGTTGAAGTGGCCGACCACGGCCTTCACGCCGTCGGCGGCGAACTTGTTGGCGACCGAGACGCCCTGCTTCGGATCGGAGGCGTCGTCGCCGATCACCAGCACGATCTTCTGGCCGTTGATGCCGCCGGCCTTGTTGATGTCGTTCACGGCCTGCTCGGCGCCGTTCTTCAGCTGGGCGCCGAAGGCGGCGTTGTTGCCGGTGATCGGACCGGCGACGCCGATCTTGATCTGGGCCTGCGCCGATCCGGCCCAGGCGAGGCCGGCCGCGAGGGCGAAGCCGGCCAGTAGCGTGCGCTTCATCTCTGTACTCCTCTGGATCGACGAAAGAACGTCGGGCTCGCAGGCCCTTTCGGCCGGGAGACCGGGGCGCGGGGACCCCGGATCGGGTGCCGGGGGACGAAGCCCCCGGATCGGGTCGCATCCTGCCCCCGTCTCGGGGCGCAGGAGGGCAGGGGCGTCAGGCGCCGGCCTTCGCGCCGGCCTTGGCCCGCCAGGTCAGGGGACCGCTGCGCTCGTAGAGCCAGCGGTACTGCGTCGTCATCTGCCGCGCCCGCGTGGCGCGGTAGCCGGCCGAGCCGATGACGAGCAGCACGAGCGTGTCGACGACGTAGTAGCGCGGCGACAACAGCGTGCCCTCGAACAGGGCGTAGTGGATGAAGCGCACGGCGAGGCCGAGCAGCAGCAGCGAGACCGCCGCCTGCCAGTACGGCTTCCAGCCGAGCGCGATGCCGCGCCCGATCATCCAGGCCATCCAGCCGCCCATCACCACCGTGACGAGCAGGAAGAGCCAGATCGTGCTCTCCTCGTAGAGGATCCCCTGCATCAGTGCCGTCCTCCCTCGAGATAGGCCGCCTTCACCGACGGGTCGTCGAGGAGCTGCTTGCCGGTGCCCGACATCGTGATGGTGCCGGTGACCATGACGTAGCCGCGATGCGCGAGCTTGAGCGCGTGGTAGGCGTTCTGCTCGACGAGGAAGACCGTCATGCCGTCGCGCTCGTTGAGCTCCTTGATGGCCGAGAAGATCTGCTTGACGATCAGCGGCGCGAGGCCGAGCGACGGCTCGTCGAGGAGCAGCAGCCGCGGCCGGCTCATCAGGGCGCGGGCGATCGCCAGCATCTGCTGCTCGCCGCCCGACATGGTGCCGCCGCGCTGGTAGAGCCGCTCCTTGAGCCGCGGGAACATCGTGCAGACCCGCTCCAGGTCCTGCTCGAAATGGGCGCCGCCGTTGACCGACGCCCCCATCTGCAGGTTCTCGTAGACGGTCATGCGCGGGAAGATCCGCCGCCCCTCCGGCGACTGCGCCAGGTTGAGGCGGGCGATCTCGTGGGTCGGCATCCGGGTGATGTCGCGGCCCGCATAGGTGATGGTGCCCTCGCGCGCCCGGGGCGAGCCGAAGATCGTCATCATCAGGGTCGACTTGCCGGCGCCGTTGGCGCCGATTAGCGTGACGATCTCGCCCTCGTTGACGTCGAGATCGACGCCCTTGAGCGCGATGATGTTGCCGTAATAGGTCTTGACCCCGCGCACCGTGAGGAGCGGCGCCCGGGAGCCGGCGGCCCGGGCACGGGTCTCGTCCTTGAGGACGTTGATGCCGGCGACGCTCATACTCCCACCTCCGCCTCGACCTGCTCCACCTCCTCGTCCTCGACGCCCAGATAGGCGGCGATGACGCTCTGGTCGCTCTGGATCTCCGTCGGCGTGCCGTCGGCGATCTTGGTGCCGTAATCGAGCACCACGACGTGGTCGGAGATCTCCATCACCACCGACATGTCGTGCTCGATGAGCAGCACCGAGGTGTCGTAGTCGTCGCGGATCGCCCGCAGCAGGTCGTTGAGGAGCAGCGATTCGCGCGGGTTGAGGCCGGCGGCCGGCTCGTCGAGGCAGAGCAGGACCGGATCGGTGCACATCGCGCGGGCGATCTCGAGCCGGCGCTGGTCGCCGTAGGGCAGGTCGCCGGCCGGATCGTCGGCGCGGTGCATCAGGTGGATGCGCTCGAGCCACGCCTTCGCCTTCTCGATCGCCGCCTTCTCGGCCCGCCGGTAGACCGGCAGGCCGATGAGCCCCGCGAGGGTGAAGCCGGAGGCCAGCATCAGCGGGTTGTGCTGCGCGACCAGCAGGTTCTCCAGCACGGTCATGCCGGTGAACAGGCGGATGTTCTGGAACGTGCGCGCGACGTGCGCGCGCCGGTTCACCGCGTAGCCGGGCAGCTGCTCCAGCAGGAACTCGGACCCGTCGCGGTGGCGCAGGGTCATCATGCCTTCCGTCGGCTTGTAGAAGCCGGTGATGCAGTTGAAGACCGTGGTCTTGCCGGCGCCGTTCGGGCCGATCAGTGCCGTGATGTCGCCGCGGCCGACCCGGAACGACAGGTCGTTGACGGCGACGAGGCCGCCGAACCGCATGGTGACGTGGTCCACCGTCAGGACGGGATCGGCCATGCGGGGGGAGGCGAGCGAGGAGGGGGACGCGGAGTGTGCCATCAGCCGTGACCCTCCTTCACGAGGGAGCCCGAGATGCGCTTGCGCTCCTTCAGGACGATCGAGGGCGAGCGCTCCGAGATCAGGCCGCGGGGGCGCCAGATCATCATCACCACCATGGCGAGGCCGAACAGGAGCAGGCGGTACTCGCTCGGATCGAACCCGTCGCCGAACACCGCCTTGAGGAAGCCGAGGTTGCGCAGGAGCTCCGGCCCGCCGACCATCGCGACGGCGGCGACCGCGACGCCGATCTGCGAGCCCATGCCGCCGAGCACCACGATCGCCAGGATGATCGCGCTCTCGAGGAAGTTGAAGCTCTCCGGGCTGACGAAGCCCTGCCGCACCGCGAAGAACGAGCCGGCAAAGCCCCCGAACATCGCGCCGAGCGCGAAGGCGGTGAGCTTGGTGTTGGTGGTGTTGATGCCGAGCGAGCGGCAGGCGATCTCGTCCTCGCGCAGGGCCTCCCAGGCCCGGCCGATCGGCAGCCGGCGCAGGCGCAGCGTCACGCCGTTGGTGATCAGCGCCAGCGTCAGGATCAGGTAGTAGAGGAAGATCACCCGGTGCATCGGGCTGAAGTCGAGCCCGACCATCGCGGCGAACCCGTCCTCGTCCGCCGTGAACGGCACGCCGAAGAAGGTGGCGCGCGGGATCGACGAGATGCCCGCGGCGCCGCCCGAGAAGTCGGTCCAGTTGATCAGCACCAGGCGGATGATCTCGCCGAAGGCGAGCGTCACGATGGCGAGGTAGTCGCCGCGAAGCCGCAGCACGGGGAAGCCCAGCACCATGCCCCACAGGCCCGCGAACAGGCCGGCGAGCGGCAGGCAGACCCAGAACGACAGCCCGAACACCGTCGAGAGCAGCGCATAGGAATAGGCGCCGACGGCGTAGAACGCGACGTAGCCGAGATCGAGGAGGCCCGCGAGGCCGACCACGATGTTGAGGCCCCAGCCCAGCATCACGTAGGTGAGGATCAGGATGCCGAGGTCGATCCAGTAGCGCGACTCGCCGAGGCCCCCGGTGCCGAGCACCGCCAGCAGCGGGAAGGCCAGCGTCACGCCGAGGAAGGCGGGAAGGGCGTAGCCGGAGATCTTCTGAGAGGCGTTCGGCTCGGCGTGGACCGCCTCCGTCGCCTGGGCCGGCGACGGGGTCAGCGCCCGGCGGGCGTCGCGGTTGGCGAGGACCAGCCGCTGGGCGAGGCGCCCGACGAAGACGAGGCCGCACAGGATCGCGACCAGGCCCCAGCGCGGCACGAGGTCGAGGGAAGAGGTCTGGCTCAGGTCGGTGCGGAAGGCGACGATCGGGATGCACAGCCCGAAGGTCACGAGCGCGAACAACGCCGCGTCCTTGACGATCGCCGCCATGTCGGTCGCGGCGCGGTCGGGGGCGCCGGGCGCCGCCACGGTGTTGGCCGGGTTCGCCATCAGACCTTCTCGACCTCGGGACGGCCGAGGATGCCGGAGGGCATGAAGATGAGCACGATCGCGAGGATCGAGAACGCCGCCACGTCCTTGTACTCGATGGAGAAATACGCCGACCAGAAGGTCTCGACGAGGCCGATGAGGAGGCCGCCGAGCACCGCGCCGGGCAGGCTGCCGATGCCGCCGAGCACCGCCGCCGTGAAGGCTTTCACGCCGGGGGTGAAGCCGTCCGAGAACGAGACCACGCCGTAATAGAGCAGGTACATCGTGCCGGCGACCGCCGCGAGGGCCGCGCCCAGCACGAAGGTCAGCGAGATGGTGCGGTCGACGTCGATGCCGAGGAGGGCGGCCATCTTGCGGTCCTGCTCGCAGGCGCGCTGCGCCCGGCCGAGCGGGGTCTTCTGCACCAGGTACCAGAACCCGGCGAGCAGCACGACCGTGGTCAGCATGATGATGATCTGCTTGTAGGACAGCGCCACCGCGTAACCGTTATCCCCGGTCCACAGCGTGATCACGTCGCGCATCATCGGCGGCGTCGGCTTGTTGCGGGCGCCCTGCACCACCTGGACGAAGTTCGACAGGAAGATCGAGACGCCGATCGCCGAGATCAGCGGTGCCAGCCGGAACGAGCCGCGCAGGGGGCGGTAGGCGATCCGCTCGATCGCCCAGCCCCACAGGGCCGTCAGCAGCATCGCGCAGACCAGGACGATCAGGAGGGCGAGCGCGATCGACGAGATGCCGAGCCAGGTCGTGACGATCAGGAAGGTGATCAGCGCGATGAACGCCGAGAGCATGAAGACGTCGCCGTGGGCGAAGTTGATCATGCCGATGATGCCGAACACCATCGTGTAGCCGATGGCGATGAGGCCGTAGATCGACCCCAGCGTCAGCCCGTTGATGAGCTGCTGCGCGAAGACCTCCATGCGGTCACGTTCTCCGTTCGCGGGCGTTCCGCCCGTGCCTCCCCGGCCGCGCCCCGTCATCCGGGTGTCGCGGCCATCCCTTGACGTGAGCCTTAGCAAGCACCGCACCACACGACAATCGGGTCAAGCCGGGCGGGTGTGCGAAAGCCCGGCTGGTCCTGACGCTACGGCTCCGCTACCCTCCGGGCGAAGCCTGTTTCGCAACCAACAAGGGGGGAGGGCCGCCATGGCGATGACGATGACCGGCGAGGTCGTGCTGCCGGCCGACCAGCAGACCGTGTGGGAGAAGCTCAACGACCCGGAGGTGCTCAAGCGCTGCATCCCGGGCTGCGACACTCTCGAGAAGGTCGGGGACAACGATCTGCAGGCCTCGGCCAAGATCGCCGTCGGGCCGGTCAAGGCGACCTTCAAGGGCAAGGTGACGCTGACCGACATCGATCCGCCGAACGGCTACCGCATCACCGGCGAGGGCCAGGGCGGCGTCGCGGGCTTCGCCAAGGGCGGGGCGGTGGTGCGCCTCGAGCCGGCCGAGGGCGGCCAGACCAAGATGACCTACGACGTCGAGGCCAGCGTCGGCGGCAAGCTCGCCCAGCTCGGCGGTCGCCTGATCAACGGCGTCGCCAAGAAATACGCCGACACCTTCTTCGACACGTTCGCCAAGGAGGTCCAGGGCGGCGCCGCGGGCGAGACCACGGCCGCCTGAGCCCGATTGCATCGCCCGCGATCAACTTGTTGCGAGGCAAATGGGCGAAATGCCCGAAACCGGGCGAAATCGGCCGGTTTCGGCGCCAAAAAGGCGGGGCGGGGCGCCTTGACCGGCGCTTCCGGCCGGTCGACACTCGAATTCGAGCGATTCCAGAGAGGCACGGCCGGCCCGGCCACCACGCGCGACAGGGTCCGACGCACAGGACCTGCGGGTTTCCGGCCAAGGTGTCCTGGTCCAGGAGGAGGACGTCACCCATGAGCGCTGTCAGCCTGACGGTGAACGGCAAGGCCGTGACCGCCGACATCGATCCGCGCACGCTGCTGGTGCAGTACCTGCGCGAGAACCTTCGCCTCACCGGCACCCATGTCGGCTGCGATACCAGCCAGTGCGGCGCCTGCGTGGTCCATCTCGACGGCGAGGCGATCAAGGCCTGCACCGTGCTGGCGGTGCAGTGCGACGGCCGGTCGGTGACCACCATCGAGGGTCTGGCCTCCGGCGGCGAGCTGCACCCGATGCAGGCGGCCTTCCGCGAGCATCACGGCCTGCAGTGCGGCTACTGCACCCCGGGCATGATCATGACTGCCGTCGACCTGGTGCGCCGCAAGGGCAATTCGCTCGACGAGCACACCATCCGGGACGAGCTGGAAGGCAACATCTGCCGCTGCACCGGCTATCACAACATCGTCAAGGCGATCGCCGCGGGCGCCGAGAACATGGCGGCCGAGCCGCAGAAGGTCGCGGCGGAGTAGCGCGACGCCCAACCCTCCCCCCCCCCCTCTGCGGGGGAGGGTTTCAGACCTGCGACACACCGAATCCCGTCCGCGCCATCCGGACCAACAACAAACGCCACCGAGAACGAGGCCGGCCCTCGGCGCCGGCCCGCGAGGCCAAATCCGGGAGAGACACGCCCATGACCGCCACGGGTATCGGCGCCTCGGTGCGCCGCAAGGAAGACCAGCGCTTCATCACCGGCAAGGGCCGCTACGTCGACGACTACAACCGTCCGGGCCAGGCCCACGCCTCCTTCCTGCGCTCGCCGCACGCCCATGCCACGATCCGCGCCATCGACACCTCGGCCGCGGCAGGGATGCCGGGCGTCGTCGGAATCCTGACCGGCGAGGACCTCGCGGCCGACAAGGTCGGCGGCCTGATCTGCGGCTGGATGATCCATTCCAAGGACGGCACGCCGATGAAGGCCGGGGCGCATCCGGCGCTCGCGCAAGGCAAGGTGCGCTACGTCGGCGACCACGTCGCGGTGGTCATCGCCGAGACCCTGGCCCAGGCCAAGGACGCCGCCGAGGCGATCACCGTCGATTACGACGTGCTGCCCGCGGTGGTCGAGACCGCGAAAGCCGCGGGCGCCGGCACGGTGGTGCACGACGTCGCCCCCGACAACACCGTCTTCAACTGGCATCTGGGCAACCAGGCCGACGTCGAGGCGGCCTTCGCCCGCGCGGCGCACGTGACGACGCTCGACATCGTCAACAACCGGCTGGTGCCGAACCCGATCGAGCCGCGCGCGGCGGTCGGCGAGTACGACGAGGCCGAGGAGGCGTTCACCCTCTACACCACGAGCCAGAATCCGCACGTCGCGCGCCTCGTGCTCTCGGCCTTCATCGGCATCGCGCCGGAGAACAAGCTGCGGGTGGTGGCGCCCGACGTCGGCGGCGGCTTCGGCTCGAAGATCTTCATCTACGCCGAGGAGACGGTCTGCGTCTGGGCGGCGAAGAAGGTCGGCCGGCCGGTGAAGTGGACCAGCGACCGCACCGAGGCGTTCCTGTGCGACGCCCACGGCCGCGACCACGTCACCCATGCCGAGCTCGCGATGGACGAAGGCGGCAAAATCCTGGCCCTCAAGGTCCACACCATCGCCAATCTCGGTGCCTATCTCTCGACTTTCTCGTCGTCGGTCCCGACCTACCTCTACGCGCCGCTCCTGTCGGGCCAGTACAACATCCCGGCGATCTACTGCGAGGTCGATGGCGTCTACACCAACACCGCGCCGGTCGACGCTTATCGCGGCGCCGGGCGGCCGGAGGCGACCTTCGTCATCGAGCGGCTGGTCGAGGTCGCGGCGCGCGAGCTGAACCAGGACCCGGCGAAGTTCCGGCGCAAGAACTACGTCAAGAGCTTCCCGCACCAGACCCCCGTCATCATGATGTACGATGGCGGCGACTACTCGGCCTCGCTCGACAAGGCGCTGGAGATCGCCGACCACAAGGGCTTTCCCCGCCGCCGGCGCGAGAGCGCCCGCAACGGCAAGCTGCGGGGCATCGGCTTCTCGTCCTACATCGAGGCCTGCGGCATCGCTCCCTCGCAGGCGGTCGGGTCGCTGGGCGCCGGCGTGGGCCTGTGGGAATCGGCCGAGGTCCGGGTGAACCCGACCGGCTCGATCGAGGTGCTGACCGGCTCGCACAGCCACGGCCAGGGCCACGAGACCACCTTCGCCCAGCTCGTCTCCGACCGGCTCGGCGTGCCGATCGAGAGCGTCACCATCGTGCACGGCGACACCGACAAGGTGCAGTTCGGCATGGGCACCTACGGCTCGCGCTCCGGCGCGGTCGGCATGTCGGCCATCGCCAAGGCGATCGACAAGGTGGTGGCCAAGGGCCGCAAGGTCGCGGCCTACGCGCTCGAGGCCGGCGAGGACGACATCGAGTTCAAGGACGGCCGGTTCTCGGTCGCCGGCACCGACAAGTCGCTCGCGTTCGGCGAGGTGGCGTTGCAGGCCTACGTCGCCCACAAGTTCAGCGGCGCGCAGCTCGAGCCGGGGCTGAAGGAGGGGGCGTTCTACGATCCCACCAACTTCACCTTCCCGGCCGGGATGCACATCTGCGAGCTCGAGATCGATCCCGATACCGGCGTCGTCACCATCGAGAGGTTCACGGCGGTCGACGATTTCGGCAACGTCATCAACCCGATGATCGTCGAGGGCCAGGTCCATGGCGGCATCGCGCAGGGCGTCGGCCAGGCCCTGTTCGAGGGGGCGCTGTACGATTCCGACGGCCAGCTCGTCACCGCGAGCTTCATGGATTACCGCATGCCCCGCGCCGCCGACCTGCCCTCGTTCGAGGTCGGCATGACGGTGACGCCGTGCCCGTCGAACCCGCTCGGCATCAAGGGCTGCGGCGAGGCCGGCGCCATCGCGGCCCCGGCGGCGGTGATGAACGCGCTCACCGACGCGCTCGGCCACGAGAACATCGCGATGCCGGCGACACCCCTGGCGGTGTGGCGGGCGGCTCAAGGCAGCCCCCACCTGCGCCCGGAAGCCGCGGAATAAATCCAAGTCTGGAGAGCCTCATGTACGCTTTCGCCTATCACCAGCCGACCAGCCTCAAGGAGGCGGTGAGCCTGCTCGCCGGCGAGGACGCCAAGCTCGTCGCCGGCGGCCACACCCTGATCCCGACGATGAAGCAGCGGCTGGCCGCCCCCGGCACGCTGATCGACCTCGGCAAGGTGCCGGACCTCGTCGGCATCGAGCGCAGCCCGCGCTCGATCACCATCGGCGCCATGACCACCCACGGCGCGGTGGCCGATTCGGCCGACGTGAAGGAGGCGATCCCCGCGCTCGCCGAACTCGCGGCGCTCATCGGCGATCCGGCGGTGCGCCACCGCGGCACGATCGGCGGCTCGGTCGCCAACAACGATCCGGCCGCGGATTATCCGGCGGCCTGCCTCGCGCTCGGGGCGACGATCAGCACCAACAAGCGCAAGCTCACGGCGGAAGAATACTTCACCGGCCTGTTCGAGACGGCGCTGGAGGAGGGCGAGATCGTCACCGGGGTCTCGTTCCCGATCCCCCACAAGGCCGCCTACGAGAAGTTCCGCAACCCGGCCTCGCGCTACGCCCTCGTCGGCGTGTTCGTCGCCAAGCGCCCGAGCGACATCCGGGTGACCGTGACGGGCGCCGGCTCGAACGGCGTTTTCCGCTGGACCGAGGCCGAGGAGGCGCTCGCCAAGCGCTTCTCCGCGAAGTCGCTCGAAGGCATGTCGCCGTCGGCGAGCGGCCTCAACAGCGACATCCACGCCGATGCCGATTACCGGGCCCACCTGATCGGCGTGATGGCGCGGCGCGCCGTGCAGAAGGCGGCGGATCGGTAAGGTGTGACCTCAATCGCCAACCCTCCCCCCTTCTGCGGTAGGGTTGTGCGGAGAAAGAACAAGGCGCGGGTTTCCCCTCTCCCCGCGGGCGGGGAGAGGCCTTCACCCCCCTTGTCGGGGGTGAAGGCAGCCCGCAGGGCGAGGGTGAGGGGGTATTTCCGGGGGAGCCTCACTCGTCGAGACCCCCTCACCCTCGCTCCGGCTGCGCCTCCGCTTGCCGACGACACGACAAGGTGTCGTCGGCCCTCTCCCCGCCCGCGGGGAGAGGGGGAGGCCCGCGCGTCGTCTTTCCCTGTACATCCCCACCTCTGCGGAGAAGGGACTGGACGGGCAGCGGCTCGCCTCAATATTTCACACAGCGATACCCCGGCGGACGCGACCGCCCCCGCGAGAAGCCCCCTCCGCCGAATGACCCTCCCCACCTCCATCGACGCCACCCAGGCGCTGCTCTCGTCGGCCGGCTACGTCGCCGACCGGGCGCTCTCCACCGTGGTGTTCCTGTCGCTCAAGCTCCAGCGCCCGCTCTTCCTCGAAGGGGAGGCCGGCGTCGGCAAGACCGAAATCGCCAAGGTGCTGGCGAGATCGCTCGGCCGGCCGCTGATCCGGCTGCAATGCTACGAGGGGCTCGACGTCGCCGCCGCGGTCTACGAGTGGAACTATGCCGGCCAGATGATGGCGATCCGCCTCGCCGAGGCCGGCGGCGCCGTCGACCGCGAGCGGCTCGAATCCGAGCTGTTCTCCGAGCGCTACCTGATCCGCCGGCCGCTGCTCCAGGCGCTGGAGCCCGGCGCGGGCGGTGCGCCGGTGCTGCTGATCGACGAGCTCGACCGCACCGACGAGGCGTTCGAGGCCTTCCTGCTCGAGGTGCTGTCCGACTTCCAGGTCACGATCCCCGAACTCGGCACCATCCGCGCGCCCGAGCCGCCGCTGGTGATCCTGACCTCGAACCGCACCCGGGAGATCCACGACGCCCTCAAGCGCCGCTGCCTCTACCACTGGGTCGACTACCCGGACGCGGAGCGCGAGCTGCAGATCCTGCGCACCCGCCTGCCGCACGCGCCCGAAGCCCTGTCGCGCCAGGTCGTCGCCTTCGTGCAGGCGATCCGCAAGGAAGACCTGTTCAAGGCGCCGGGCGTCGCCGAGACGCTGGACTGGGCCACCGCGCTCGTCGAGCTCGACGCCATCGCGCTCGATCCGACGCTGGTCATCGACACGCTCGGCGTGCTGCTGAAGTACCAGGACGACATCCAGGCGATGCAGGGCGGGCGCGCCAAGGCGCTGCTCGACGAGGTGCGGTCCTCCGCCGGATGAGCGAGGCGCCCGCGGGCTCCGGCCGCCTCCCGGACAACATCGCCTACTTCGCCCGGGCGCTACGAAAAGCGGGCGTGCCGGTCGGGCCCGGCGACGTGATCGACGCCGTCGCGGCGGTCGAGGCCGCCGGCATCGGCAGCCGCGAGGATTTCTACTGGACGCTGCACGCCGTGCTGGTGCGGCGGCGCGAGCACGCGACCCTGTTCGCCGAGGCGTTCCGGCTGTTCTGGCGCCGGCGCGACCTCATCGAGAAGATGATCGCCCAGATGTCGCCGGTCGCCCCCGACAAGGCGCCGCCCAAACCCCCGAATGCCGGGGCGCTGCGGGTGCAGGAGGCCCTGTCGCCGAAGACCGAGCGGCCCAAGCCCAGGATCACGGAGGAGGATCTCACCACCGTCACCCTGTCGGTGTCGCAGGCCGAGGTGCTGAAGGGCAAGGACTTCGCCCAGATGAGCGCCGACGAGGTCGCGCAGGCCCGCCGGCTCATCGCAGGCCTGCGGCTTCCCGACGACGCCACCCGGACCCGGCGGTTCGAGGCGCGGCCGCGCGGGCGGATCGACCCGCGGCGCAGCTTCCAGCGCACGGTGCGGGCCGGCGGCGCCATCGATCTCGCCTTCCGGGCGCCGCGGGAGCGGCCGCCGCCGATCGTGGCGCTGTGCGACATCTCCGGCTCGATGGCGGAGTATTCGCGCCTGTTCCTGCACTTCCTGCACGCCATGAGCGAGCAGCGGCGGGTGCACAGCTTCGTCTTCGCGACGCGGCTCACCAACATCACCCGGGAGCTGACCCGGCGCGACCCGGACGAGGCGTTGTCCCGCGCCAGCGCCCGGGCGCAGGACTGGGAGGGCGGCACCCGCATCGCCGAGGCCCTGCACCTGTTCAACCGGCACTGGTCGCGCCGGGTGCTCGGCGGCGGCGCCGTGGTGCTGCTGTTCACCGACGGGCTCGAGCGCGAGGTGACGCCGGAACTGACCCACGAGATGGACCGGCTGCGGCGCTCGTGCCGGCGGCTGGTCTGGCTCAACCCGCTCTTGCGCTTCGACGGTTTCTCGGCCCGGGCGAGCGGCATCCGGGCGATGCTGCCCCACGTCGACGATTTCCGGCCGATCCACAGCCTGTCGGCGATGGCCGACCTCTGCCGCGCGCTCGGCGCGCACCAGCCGCGCGGCCGCGAGCCGAAGGCGTGGTTGCGCGAAGCCGGCTGACACCTACCTGTTGTAACGGGGCTGATGGCCCCGGAGACCTTGCCCGATGCTGTCGACAGACACCGACATCCTCGCCACCGCCGAGGCCTGGCGTGACGCCGGCCGCGGCGTGGCGCTCGCCACCGTGATCGAGACCTGGGGCTCGGCCCCGCGCCCGGTCGGCTCCCATCTGATCATCGACCAGGAGGGCAACTTCCTCGGCTCGGTCTCGGGCGGCTGCGTCGAGGGCGCGGTCATCGCCGAGGCCGCCGACGTGATCGAGGACGGCAAGCCCCGGGTGCTCGAATTCGGCGTCGCCGACGAGACCGCCTGGCGGGTCGGCCTGTCCTGCGGCGGGCGCATCCGCGTGCTGGTCGAGCCGGTCGCGTGAAGCTCGACATCCTGCGGGAGATGAATCGGGAGCGCGCCGCCCGCCGCGCCGTCATCCTGGTCACCGACACGGCCGACGGCGGCCAGCGCCTGGTGCGCGAGACCGAGGCGGAGGGCGATCCGCTGGCCGCCGAACTCGCGGACCGGTTCCGATCCGGCAGGAGCGGGACCGTCGAGGCCGAGGGGCGCTCGCTGTTCCTGACCGTGCAGGTACCGCCGCCGCGCCTCGTGGTGATCGGCGCCGTCCATATCAGCCAGGCGCTCGCCCCGATGGCGCAGGCGACCGACCTCGACGTCACCGTCATCGACCCGCGCACCGCCTTCGCGACGCCGGAGCGGTTTCCCGACGTGACCTTGCTGCCGCTCTGGCCGGACGACGCCCTGGCGCAACTGCCGCCGCTCGATCGCTACACCGCGCTCGCGGCCCTGACCCACGACCCGAAGATCGACGACCCGGCGCTGATCGCGGCGCTGAAGGCCGAATCCTTCTACGTCGGGGCGCTGGGCTCGCGAAAAACCCACGGCAAGCGCGTCGAGCGCCTGACCGCCGCCGGCCTGGCGCCTGAGCAGATCGCCCGCATCGCCGCGCCGATCGGCCTCGATATCGGGGCGGTCAGCCCGGCCGAGATCGCCGTCTCGGTGCTCGCCCAGGTCATCGCGTCCCTGCGGCAGGATCGCCGCCGGGCCCCCGCATGAGGTTCGGCCCGGTTCCCGTCGCGGAGTCCGTCGGGCTGATCGCCGCCCATTCGGTGCGCGCCGGCGATGCGGTGGTGAGGAAGGGCCGGGCGATCGCCGCGGAGGATGCCGCCCGGCTCGCCGCGGCCGGCATCGCCGAGGTGGTGGCGGTCCGCCTCGAACCGGACGATGTCGGCGAGGACGCGGCGGCCGCCCGGCTCGCCGCCGCGGTGGCGGGGCCGGGCGTCGCCGTCGAGCCGCCCTTCACCGGCCGGGCCAACCTGCACGCCGCGCAGGCCGGCCTGCTTGTCCTCGACGAGGCGGCGATCGGCGCCGTCAACCGCGTCGACGAGGCGGTGACCCTCGCGACCCTGGTGCCGTACAAGCCGGTCGTGGCCGGCGAGATGGTGGCGACCGTCAAGATCATACCCTATGCGGTGCCGGGCGCGGTCCTGGAGCGGGCGCTCGCCGCCGCGGCCCCGGCGATCCGGGTCGCGCCCTACCGCCTGACCCGGGTGGCGGCGATCTCGACCCTGCTGCCGGGCCTCAAGGCGAGCGTGGTCGACAAGACCCTGCGCACCCTCGAGGCGCGGCTGGCACCAGCCGGCGCCCGCCTCGTCGGCGAGGTCCGGGTGCCGCACGAGGCCGGGGCGGTGGCCCACGCCCTGCGCCACGCGATCGAGCGCGACCGTGCGGAGCTCGCCGTGGTGTTCGGCGCCTCGGCCATCGCCGACCGGCGCGACGTGATCCCGGCCGGGATCGAGGCGGCGGGCGGCGTCGTCGACCATCTCGGCATGCCGGTCGATCCGGGCAACCTGCTGCTGCTGGGCCGGCTCGGTCAGGACTCGCGGCATCCCGTGCCGGTGATCGGGGCGCCCGGCTGCGCCCGCTCGCCGAAGGAGAACGGCTTCGACTGGGTGCTGCAGCGACTGCTGTCCGGTCTCCCGGTCACCCGCGGCGACATCGTCGGGTTCGGGGTCGGCGGCCTCCTGATGGAGATCGTGTCGCGGCCCCAGCCGCGGGACGGCGGCGCGAGCGCCGACGATGCGTGACCCGGTCGGGACGGTCCTGCTCGCCGCCGGCCGCGGCACCCGCTTCGGCGCGAGCCCGAAGCTCCTGAGCCCGCTCGACGGCAAGCCGCTGGTGCGCCACGCCGCCGAGGCCGCCCTGGCGGCGGATCTCGGGCCGGTCGTGGCCGTGCTCGGCCATGCCGCCGACGCGGTGCGGGCGGCCCTGGCCGGATTGCCGCTGACGCTCGTCGAGAATCGCGACTACGCCGAAGGCCTGTCGACGTCGCTGCGCGCCGGGCTGGCGGCCCTGCCGGAGACGATCGGGGCATCGCTGGTGCTGCTCGGCGACATGCCGCGGGTCGGGCCCGGCCTGCTGGTGCAGCTCGCCGAGGCCTTCCGGACGGCCCATGTCGCGCCGTCCGCGGTGGTGCCGGTGCGGGAGGGACAGCGCGGCAACCCGGTCCTGCTCAACCGCCGCCTCCTCGCCGAGGGGCTCGCCACGCTCACGGGCGATCGCGGCGCCGGCCCGCTGCTCGCGCGGCGCAGCGACGTGCTGGACCTGCCGGTGGAGGATGCGGGGGTGCTGGTCGACGTGGATACGCCGGCGGCGTTGGCCGGGCTGTCGTGATTCATACGCTCGCGCCTTCGCATCGGCGTCGGCGCGAGGAGACAGGGTCGTTGCGGGCTCAGCCAGCGCCCTCGAGCGGATCCGTCCGAGGGCGCCGCGGTATTACGCCCCCGCCGCGGCGGCCCCCAGGTTCAGCAGCCCGACCACGGCGGTGAACACCGCGTAGACGAAGCCGAGGTTCAGGAGCACGCCGAGCACGCCGATGCCGAGGCCCGCCGCGACCACGATGCCGTCGCGCTCGACGAGGCCGAGGCCGACGAGGGTGACGGCGAGGCCGAGCGGGATCTGGCCGACGAGCGGAGCGGCGACGATCAGCACGAGCGAGAGCGCCAGCAGCAGCAGCCCCATGGTGCGCATGCCGATGTCGTTCTCGAACACCCGCAGCCGCGGCCGCGACCAGCGCTCGAGACGGCGCAGCAGCGGCACCGCGCGGTTGACCGCCCGCTGCAGGTCGGACCGGGCGATCGAGCGGCCGAGGAGGGCGCGCGGCAGCCAGGGGGCCGACATGCCGGCGGCGAGCTGCGCCGCGACGAGCGCGAGGAGCAGGCCGCAGATCAGCGGGATCGGCGGCGGCATCGGCAGGCAATTCGGCAGGCCGAGCAGCACGACGAGCAGCGCGAAGGCCCGGTCGCGCAGCACCGCCACGATGTCGCCGACGGTCAGCCGCTCGGAGTCCTGCGCGGCGAGGACGGTCAGGACCTCGGAGGTTCGGGCGAATTGGGTCACGGGATTCTGGCCGTCGGGTACCGGGGAGGCGCCTCCCGGCTGGGTCGTGGCGCCCCCGAACGGAGGCGCGGCGCCCCGGGCCGGGGTCGCCCGGCCCCCTCTAGCCCACTCCGCCGCCCGGGCCAACCCGCGGGCATGGGTGTTCCCCGCGCCCAGATCGGCACGACCCGGCCCGCCGGCGAGGAGGGGCCGGAGCCGCCGTCGAAGCGGCTCGGCCGCGGAGAGAATGCGCCTGTGCATGGTTCACCGACGTGAGCGCCGCACGCGAGGAGCGCGGCTGTGGAGGCCTCACACACGGTCAACCGGGCAATCGTAGGGCAGCGGGCGAAGAAACCGCGCCGCGTCCCCGCTCAATGCAGCGTCAGCACCCCGTTCACGGCGCGGAACTCCGCCGGCTTGACGAGCTGGGAATGGGCAACCCGTACCGAATGCAGCGGCCCGTCGAGCTCGCGCTTCCAGAAATCGAGGAAGCCGGTGAGCACCGGGAAGCGCGGGGCGAGGTCGTAATCCTGCCAGACAAAGGTCTGCAGCACGCCGGGGTGATCGGGGATGCGGTAGAGGATGTGGGCCGTCGTCAGCCCGTATCCCTCGATCTGCTGCCGGAACTCCTTCGAGACCATGAAACCTCCTCGGCTTTCGATGTTCCTTCTCGGATGCACAGCTGTTTGCCGACCAAGGGTCCGATGATGCGGTTAACGAGTGCTTAAGCTCAAGCCGGAATCGGCGTCGATCCGTCGATCTTTCAAGTCATGGCAGCCTCTCTACACGAGTGCTGACAGGATCCGGCAGACCGGTCCCGCAGGGATCCCCGGGTTGCCGACCGGGCTCGTCGCCGGTCCGGCCGCGGGCCTGCGAGAGACACGATCCCGGGCGCCGTCGATCGCCTGTGATGCGATGCCGGCATCCGCTTGACGCAGCGTTCCATGGAAAAGATATTTCCATCACCGCAACGATGGTCCCGGACGCCGTGCCTCGTCCTTCGGTCAGCCCGGTCCTGCTCTGTGCGGCGGCAAGCCTCGCCTGCCCCGACGCCCTGCGCGCCGACGAGCGCGAGGAGGTCCGGACCGTGCTGTTCGGCAGCCTGGATGCGGGCCGCTCCACCTTCGTCGGCGCCGGTGCCAAGCTCGCGCCCGGCGGGACCGGCCGGGACGGCTTCGTCGCCCTCGCGACCCTCGGCTACGGCCTGCGGCCGGAGCGGGACTGGTGGGGCGACCCGCGCGGCCCGGCCGGCGGGCGCCCGCCCCGCACGTTTCGCCACACCGTGCAGGCCGGCGCCCTGGCGGGCTGGCAATGGCTGCGCGACTCGGGCGTCGTCGCGCTCTTCGCCGGCCCCGAACTCGCCTTCGAGGTGCTGGATTCGCCCGCGACCCGGCGATTGCCGGCGCCGCGGCCGGGGCTGCGCGTGCAGGGCGAAATGTGGGTGCGCCCGACCGAGGCGACCCTCGTCACCGCGACGCTGGTCGCCGGGACCGCCCGCTGGAGCCTCTGGGGCCGGGCGGCCTGGGGCGCCCGGCTGCCGGAGGCGGGCATTGCCGCCCTCGCGAAGGCCTATGTCGGGCCGGAGGCGGCGCTCTATGCCGACCGGACCGGCTACCGGAGATGGAGCCTCGGCCTCCACGCCACCGAGGTCGCGCTGGACCGGGTGAGCCTGCGCGTCTCAGCGGGCTACGCCTACGAGGAACAGGTCCGGCGCCCGGGCGTCTACGGCACGCTCACCGCCTGGCTGCCCCTCTGACGGGTCGAGCGACGCGAGGAAGCGGGTCGAATCGGCCGCGATCTCGCCGCGCCGCGCCGCCGACATCCGCCCCAGGGTGCGGTACGGCATCGCCATGCGCGGATTGCCGCTCAAGGTGTCCTCGTGGGCGATCAGGAAGTTCCAGTACAGGTAGTTGAACGGGCAGGCCTTCGGCCCCGCCTTCTTCTTCACGTCGTAGGCGCAGGCGCCGCAATAGTCCGACATCCGGTCGATATAGGCACCGGAGGCCGCGTAGGGCTTCGAGCCGAGGAGGCCGCCATCGGCGAAGAGCGCCATGCCGTGGACGTTGGGCAGCTCCACCCACTCGTAGGCGTCGGCGTAGACCACCAGGAACCACTCCTCGACCTGGGCCGGCGCGAGGCCGGCCAGCAGGGCGAAGTTGCCGAGCACCATCAGGCGCTGGATGTGGTGGGCATGGGCATGCGCCCGGGTGTCCCGCACGCATTCGGCGAGGCAGGCCATCCGGGTCTCGCCCGACCAGTAGAACCACGGCAGGTCGCGGGTGGCGCCGAGGGCGTTGGTTTCGGGATAGTCCGGCATCCGGGTCCAGTAGACCCCGCGCACGTATTCGCGCCAGCCGAGGATCTGGCGGATGAAGCCCTCTACGGCGTTGAGGGGCGCCGAGCCGTCGCGCCAGCGTGCTTCCGCCGCCCGGCAGACCTCCTCGGCGTCGAGGAGACCGAGATTGAGGGCCGGCGCGATCAGGCCGTGATACAGGAACGGCGTGCCGGCGCGCATCGCGTCCTGGTAGTCGCCGAACTCGGGCAGGCAGACGTCGAGGAAGTGCCGCAGGGCCTCGAGCGCCTCGGCGCGGGTGACCGGCCAGGCGAAGCCGTCGAGGTCGCCGAAATGGTCGGGGAAGCGGCGGGCGACGAGGCCCATCACCGCCTCCGTCGTCGCGTCGGGCGGGAAGCGGAGCCGGTCGGGCACCGCGTGGCCGGCGGGCAGGCGGCGGCGGTTGTCGTGGTCGAAGTTCCAGCGCCCGCCGACCGGGTCGCGCCCCTCCATCAGGAGGCCGGTGCGCCGGCGCATGGCGCGGTAGAACGTCTCCATCCGCAAGGCCTCGCGCCCCTCGGCCCAGCGGGCGAAGACCGGGCGCGGGCACAGGAAGCGGGTGTCGTCCCGGATCTCGACGGGACGGCCGAACCGCTCCTCCCAGGCCCGCATCATCGCCTCGACCCGCCACTCGCCGGGCTCGGTGACGACGATCCGGTCGGGCCGGTGACGGGCGACCGCCCGGTCGAGCTCGGCGGTGAACGACCCGGCATTGCCCGGATCCTCCAGGGCGACGTAGTCGACCGCGATGCCCCGATCGCGCAGGTCGGCCGCGAAGTGGCGCATGGCCGAGAAGACCAAGACCAGCTTCTGCTTGTGGTGGCGCACATAGGTCGCCTCCTCGGCGACCTCGACCATCAGCACCGTGTCGGTGTCGGGATCGAGGTCGGTGAGGGTGGCGAGCCGGGGATGGAGCTGGTCGCCGAGGACGAGGCGGAGCGTGCGCAACGCGGTCAGCCTCTCGCCAGCGCACGCGACACCGCGCGCGGAACGTTGAACGACACATGCCCCATTGCGGCTCCCCTCCGGCTGCCCATAACCCTAGCTAGAGCGAATGGCGGCATCGGCGGCAGGGTCGGGCCGGGCCGAACCGACGCAGGGGCGGGCGGGGCGGGATCCGGTCGCCGGGGCTGGACGGGTCAGGGAGTTGCGGTGTGAAGTTCGCCTTCGCGGGAATCGATTTCCTCGGCGGTGTGTTCGAGGCCCTGGCCGCCGCGGGCTGGCAGCCGATCAAGCTGTTCACCCGCCCCTGCGACGGGGTCTACGACCAGAACGACGCGGTGGTGGCGCTCGCCCGGCGGCACCGGGTGCCGATCCAGCTCTCGCGCATCCGCGTCGCCGATCTCGAGGCGCTCTCGGCCGAGCATGGCCGCGACTGGGCCCTGGTGGTGGCGGGATATCCCTGGCTCATCACCGGCTGGCCGGGCCGGGTGCGCTACGCCCTCAACATCCACCCCTCGCCGCTGCCGGACGGGCGCGGGCCCTATCCGCTGTTCCGCGCCGTCCTCGACTCCTACGAGACCTGGGGCGTGACCGCCCACGTGCTCGCCGAGGGGGGCTTCGACATCGGCGACATCCTAGCCCAGGACCTCTTCCCGCTCTCGCGCGCCGAGACGCACGAGACCCTGCTCACGCGCTGCCAGGTGGCGGCGGCGCGGCTCGCCCGCGGGCCGATCGCCCACGACCTGCCGTCGCTGTGGCGCAAGGCCGAGCCGCAGGGCGACGGCGCCTACTGGCCCCGGGTGACCGACCTCGACCGCACCCTCGATTTCCGCCAGCCGGTCGAGGCGATCCTGCGCCGGGTCCGGGCCTTCGGGACGATCGAGACCCTGGCGCGGATCAACGACAGCAAGGTCTTCGTGCAGGAAGCCCATGGCTGGACCGAGAGCCACCGCCACGTCCCCGGCACGGTCGTGCACCATTATCGCCGCCAGCTCGTGGTCGCGGCCCGGGACGGCTACGTGCAGATCGCCCGCTGGAGCAGCATCGCGCTGGCCGATGCGGGCAAGACCGGGCGCTAGAGAATGCCGAAGATGCGCCGCAAGGGCGACCTGCCGCAGAAGACCTGCGCCCAGTGCGGGCGGCCGTTCGCCTGGCGCAAGAAGTGGGAGCGGGTCTGGGACGAGGTGCGCTACTGCTCGGATGCGTGCCGCCGGGCGGCGCATCGGGGCGAGCCGCCGCGGGGGCCCGAATAGATCCGCGTCCCGGCCTCGGGGCTGCCGAACCGGCGACCGCATCGGCGGCCGAGGTTCAGGCCTCGAGGTGCCGGGACGGCAGCAGCCGCCACACCAGGCCGCCGCGCGGCCCGAGCAGCATCGAGGCGACGTACAGCACCCCGGCCGAGAGCACGATCGCCGGCCCGGTCGGCAGGCCGGCGTAGTAGGAGACGAGCAGGCCCGCCACGCTCGCCGCCAGCGCCAGGATCACCGCCGCCGGCATCAGCCCGGTGAGGTCGAGGGCCCAGAACCGGGCCGCGATCGCCGGAAGCAGCATCAGGCCGACGGCGAGCAGCGTGCCGAGCGCCGCGAAGCCGCCGACGAGGTTGAGTACCACCAGCGCCAGGAAGGCGTAATGCACCGGCCCGCTCGCCCGGCCGACCGAGCGCAGGAACAGCGGATCGACGCATTCCATCACCAGCGGCCGGTAGGCGACGGCGAGGCCGGCGAGCGTCACGGTGCTGATGCCCCCGAGGAGCAGGAGCGCGTCGTCGTCGAGCGCCAGCACCGTGCCGAACAGGATGTGCAGCAGGTCGATCGACGAGCCGCGGGCCGAGATCAGCAGCACGCCGGCGGCGAGCGAGATGAGGTAGAACGCCGCCAGGCTCGCATCCTCGCGCAGGACCGTCGAGCGGGCGACGACCCCGGAGAGCAAGGCCACGGCGAGGCCGGCGACGAGGCCCCCCAGCGTCATCGCCGGCAGCGACAGCCCGGCCCACAGGAAGCCCACCGCGGCGCCGGGCAGGATGGCGTGGCTCATCGCCTCGCTCATCAGGCTCATCCGGCGCAGGGTCAGGAACACGCCGACCGGCGCCGCGCCGACCGAGAGGGCGACGCAGCCGGCCAGCGCCCGGCGCATGAAGGCGAACTCGACGAAGGGCGCCGTCAGGACATCGATCACGCGGCGTGCCCGTGCGTGTGGTGGTCGTGGGAGAGATGGTCCGGCGGGCCGTGGGCGCCGTGGTCGTGCGCCGCCGCCGCGGGCGCGCGGCAGACCGGCGCCTCCTCGTCCCAGGCCTCGCAGAGCCGGCGGGCGCGGCGCAGGTTGTCGGCGGTCAGCACCTCGGCCGTCGGGCCCCAGGCCACCGCCTCGCGGGCGAGCAGCAGGGTCGCGGGGAAGTGGCGCGCGACCTGGTCGAGGTCGTGCAGCACCGCCACGACGGTGCGCCCTTCCGCGTGCCAGCCCCGCACCAGGGCGAGCAGCTCGTAGGTGGTGCGGGAATCGATCGCCGCGAAGGGCTCGTCGAGGAGGATCACCCGGGCGTCCTGGAGGAGGACGCGGGCGAACAGCGCGCGGCGCAGCTGCCCGCCCGACAGGGTGCCGATCGGGCGGCGCTCGAACCCGGTGAGACCGACCGCGGCGAGCGCGGCCTCGACGGCGGCGCGATGGGCCTTGAGCGGGCGCCACGCCCCGACCCGTCGCCACAGCCCCATCGCCACGAGGTCGAACACGCCGATCGGGAAGGCCCGGTCGATCTCGGCCGCCTGGGGCAGGTAGGCGATGTCGTGCCGCGCGAGGCCCGGACGGACGACCGCGCCCTCGAGCGGCGCGATCTCGCCCATGATGCCCTTGAGAAGGGTGGACTTGCCGGCTCCGTTCGGCCCGACGACCGCGGTGAGCGACCCGGTCGGGACGGTGCCGTCGAGGTGGTGGACCGCCGGGTGGCGGGCGTAGCCGAGGGTGAGGCCGCGGAAGACCAGGGCGCCGCCGGGTGCCGACACTGCGCTCACGCCATGGCCCACCCGATCAGGGCCCAGACCAGGGCGGCGAGCCCGGCGGCGACCGCGAGGCGCGGCGCCAGCCCCTGCCGCAGCAGGGAGAACGGCACGGGAAGCGGGCGCTGGACGGCGGCGTCGGCCCGCGGCGCGGGACCATGGTGATGCGGCATCGGCGAATCGTCGCTCGGAATCCGGGCGCGCCCTCTTCGGGCACCGTCGCGAACCCCATATGAGGGGCGGCCGACGGCCGCCCAGGGCCCGGTCGTTACACTGTAACAGGCCGGACCTGTCAACCGCCGCCGGCTTGGGGTAGGAAGCACCGGGGACGCCGGGAGGTTTTTGCGCATGGACGAGCACGGCACCTGCGGGCACCACGACCACGCGCACGGGGACCATGCCCACGGCCACGGCCACGGCCCCGTCCGCACGGCCGACCTCGTCGCGCGGGCCGAGCGGCTGGCGCAGGATCTCGGCCTGCAGTTCACGGCGCTGCGCCGGCGCACGCTGGAGGTGGTGGCGGAGGAGGGCCGGCCGCTCGGCGCCTACGACATCGCCGAGCGCCTCAGCGCCCCGGGCAAGCGCGTCGCCGCGGTCTCGGTCTACCGCGCCCTCGACTTCCTGACCGAGCACGGCCTCGTCCACCGCATCGCCAGCCGCAACGCCTTCGTCCCGTGCGAGCACGGCCACGGTGCCGGCGAGAGCGCGGTCTTCCTGATCTGCCGCAGCTGCGGCAGCGTCGACGAGACGATCTCCGCCGAGATCGAGCGCAGCCTGGACCGGACGCTCGCCCAGGCCGGATTCAAGCCGGCGAGCCGGATCGTCGAGATCGAGGGGGAGTGCGGGGCATGCCAGGGGCGGGGGGAGGCGAGCCGGACCGAACCGTGCTGACGATGGGCCGCACCGGCGAGGAGCATCCGGGGGCTGCGACGGACTGGCCGTCGCCCGTGCGCAGGTCGTCCGCGCGTGATCGCGGCCGGTAACGATCCGGTCCGGCTTCCGGGAGCGGCTTCCCGGAAGCCGGACGACTCTCAGGTGAACGACGTATCCTGGCTGAAGGCGACGTAGACGCCCGCTTCCCCGAAGCCGACGATGTCCGCACGCCGATCGCCGTTCACGTCCGCCAGGGCCCGGTGGTACCTGTCGTCGCTGGCCCAGCCGCCGGCCTCCGCCCCGGCGCCGAAGTTCTGCAGCTTGAGCTGGGCCTGGCCGAAGCCGCCGCTGCCGTCGGCCAGGGCGACGTAGACGCCGGCCTCGCCGAAGCCGACGATGTCGGCGCGCCCGTCGCCGTTCACGTC
>NZ_LWHQ01000044.1 GCF_001653715.1 Methylobacterium platani | reverse complement strand
CATCTCCTCGTCGCCCCAGGCGGGAAGGCCGAGATAGTGCCCCGGCCGGCGAACCATGCCGCACCAGAACCGGCCGGCCTCAAACTCCATCGCAGGGCACGGGCTGCCTTCGATCGCGCCGGGGACGAATTGGCGGGCCACGCCGCAGGGCTCGGCCGCGCAGCAGAAGCCGCACCCGTTACAGGGCGATCCGAACTCGGGCTTGGGAGGCGCCTTGGCTGTGATCGCCTCGACGAGGAGCCACGCGGCTTCCGGCATCTCGCGGAACAGGCTGGCAGATCTCGGCGCAGGCCCGGCGTGGCCTGTCTCATGTTCGAGTGACCGCGCCGGAACCCGCCCGCCAAGTGAGGCGGATCCTAGCACATCGGCAGGGGCGGCCGAAGCGCCAGCGCGCCCGGTCCCCGGATCGGGGGAGCGCGCCGGCCACTCCCCAGCAAGGCGGGGCGAGCCTACCACGGCGGGGCCTGCGGATGAATGATAGCCTGGGCTTTGTTTCATCACGGCGCCTGTAACCCTGCCCCTCTGAAACTTTCGAGAATAACGATTATCGAAAGTTACACGCACCAGCACACAGGTGCAATGGCAAACTGGCGTGCTGGTGTATTAGTTCACAGGCGTGCAGCTACGCCAGCACATCAGCCTGCCAGCGTGCCAGCGTGCCGGCTTAACGGTTCATTGGCATACCGGCGCACAAGGGTGATAGCGTAGCAGTATGCCAACGCATCAGTGTGAGCCGCCATGCGGGTCTTGAGCCTCGTCACCCAGAAGGGCGGCACCGGGAAAAGCGCCCTCGCCGTCAGCCTCGCGGTCGTGGCCGAGCAGGCCGGCGAACGGGTCTGCATCCTCGACCTTGATCCGCAGGGCACGTCGGCGAGTTGGTACGAGACACGCACGGCCGAGACGCCGGCCGTTCTCAACCACAACCAGGCCGGCGCCGTCCCGGAAACCATCGCCCGGCTTCGGGATGCCGGCTTCACGCTAATCATTATCGATACGCCTGGCATCGACAGCCATGCGACCCGCGGCGCGATGCGCGAGGCGGATCTGTGCCTGATCCCCGTCCGGCCGAGCGAGGCGGACGTGAAGGCGACGATGCCGACCGTACGGGCCCTTGAAGGGATGGGGCGGCCCTACGCCCTCGTCATCAACCAGGCGCCCACCAACCGACAGGCCAGGGTGACGGCCGCGGTCTCGGTCCGCTTGAGCACGCAAGGCATGGTGCTGCCAGTGCCGATCGCGTCGCGCATCGATCATCAGTACGCCTACGCGCTTGGGCAAGGCGTCCACGAGTACGACCCGAACGGCAAGGCAGCGGCCGAAGTCGCCGAGGTATGGGCCTGGTGCAGGAAGCGGATGGAGAGCGGCAATGTCGACGCAGAAGAGAAATAGCGCGCTCGACGCCCTGACCGGCGGCACCCCCCAACCGGCAGCGCCCGCTTCCCCCGTTGCGGCCGAACCGACGCAGCCGGCACAGGCAGCGCAGCCGGAAGTCCAGAAGTCCAGTGCTCCGCCTAGCAAGCCTGCGAAGGACATTGCCAAGGTGATGCTCTACCTGCACCCGAAGGTGGCGCGGAAGTTCAAGGAGATTGCCTTCACCGAGGATCGGAAGGCGCACGACGTGTACCTCGACGCCCTCGACGCCTACCTTAAGCAGCAGGGACACGGCGGGCTTGAGAGCGTGAAGAAGCGTTAGCATGCCAGCGTGCTAGTATGACTGCGTACCTTCACGCTAACTTGTTGTTACACCAGTAAGGTAGCTTGTTCAGTGGCTTACGAGCGGCTGAGCCGCTGCTACTCCTTGCGTGCAGCCCGTTCCGCTGGCGCCGTGAAACCTGGCGTCTGCCTTGATCCGGAGAAGGCGAGCCTGCGAAATCGTTCATAGCCAAGTCGCCTTCTCAATCGGAATGTTTTGGAAGTTGCCCTCGCGGAACTCCCGGCCGACTTTCAGCCGGGCAAGCTTCACAGCCCTCTCAACGCTCAGCCCCTCGAAGCAATGCACTAAGGCTTCACCGATCACATCCTCTCGCATGGTGCCGGTGAAATTAACAGGTAGATGCTTCTTAATTTCAGCATACAGTAATTTCGGTTCATTTAGCATTTTCTTAGTAAGGCGAGTATCTCGTGCCGCAGCCCAACGCTGGCGGCTACGAGCGCGATACGCATCGCCCTTCGCAGCTCGCCACTGACGATAGTAGGCAGCGTATTCCTCACGGTGAGTCTGTCGCCACCTCTTGTTCCACGCTGCTCTGTATGCTTTGCCCTTCGCAATCGCTTCGGGGCTATGCGTCGTGTTCGCCAGATAGCGCTTCCGCTGTTCCGGAGTGATCACGCGGACGCGCTTCCCCTCCGGGGTCCGCTCACCCTTTACCCTTGGTTGGATGCCAGCAGCTCGGCGCTCGGCTGCGCGGGAAACTCGCGCCGCTGCGTTTGCTTTCTCGCGGTTGGCCTCTCGCCATCGGCGCTTCGACTCTAGTCGTCGCTGGTGACGTTCTTCGTCCGTCAAAAGTGATCGACGCGGCATCGGACCTCCAGATCATGGAGTTCGGAGCAAGCTAAGATCCTGTTCGGTCGGTCCCACACGATGGACCGATAAGACAGCCGCCGCAAGGGGGAGGATCCAGATAGCTCAGTCGGCAGTGCCAGTCGGCCATGTCGCTAATTTGACAAGCCAGCACTGCCGACAGAGCCCCAGAAAAGCGGATCCTGCCCTAAGCCCGATTTTCAACGCAAGCTATTGATCTAGCTTGATTAGATCCGGCTTCTTTGGCCAAGGTTCGAGCTTCAATGCTCCCCTCGCGTTCCGTCCGCCCGATTGCGGAAGCGGATCCCGGCCCCGCCCCCGTTCTCGGGGATGAACTCTAGACCTGCCTCCTCGAACACCCTCCTAAGCAACTCAAGCGTCGATCTTTTGGCCTCGCCGTTTTCTGCCCTGTTCAGGGTGTTGCGATGAAGGCCGGTTTTCTCGGCTAACGTTGGGTTCGACCACCCAAGAGCCGCCTTAGCCATCCGGATCTGTTCAACGGTAAGAAGGGGCGGGTTTTCGGGTTGGCCCGGGCTCATGTGCTATCGGCACCATTTTAGGGTTGACGGCACCTGCCATTGGCACCATAAAGGTGCTCATAGCACATAAAGCGTCCGGGACCAAGCTGATGGCCGCCACCCGACAGATTGATTGGACTGCTGCGATGCACGCCGTCGCTGCCGATCGCGCCAAACGCCCCGCCGGCTTCCTCGCCGCCCGCGGCCTGATCGCTGCCACCTCCGCCAAGCGCCGGCCCCTCGTCGTCGCTGGGGACTACGACAAGGCCGCGATCATGTCGGCCGCCATCGCCGCCGCCAAGGTCCACCAAGCCCGCACCGGCTCGGCCTGGAGCGAGGCCCTGTCCGTCACCCTCAAGGCCACCTGGGCACTCGCCAAGGCCACCCGCGCCGCCACGACGCACTGATCCCAACCCTGAACCGTCGCCGGAGCCTCACACCCATGCACACCCTCTCCGCCAACGCTGCCGGCACGGAGCGCCGGGGCATCTTCGCCACGCTGCCGGCCATGCTGGCGTGGCCTGCGGTGGCTGCGAGCGATGCCGCCGAGGCGTTCGAGCGGGTGACCGCTCCCGATCCGGTCTTCGCAGCCATCGAAACCCACCGAGCCGAGCAGGTCGCGCTCTCCCGATCCCTCGCCGCTTGCGGTCGAGCCGACGGTGCCCTTGTGAGCCCTGCCAGGGCGCTTGAGGTTCTGGCCGAGGCGGACGCTGCCTGTACCCGAGAGGCCGCGGCCTACGCCTCCCTGATCTCGATGCAGCCCCGCACCGTGGCCGGGCTTCACGCCCTAATCCGCCACCACGCTAGCAACGCGGCCCACCTCGAACCGCACGGCTCCGGCGCCATGGCCTTGCGCGATCTGGCCGCCGCTCTGCCACCCGTCCCTGCCGCCGCGTCGCCGCGTCGGTTCGGCCTGCCGCGCCTCGCTACCATCCTTGGCGAGACTCTGTGTGTGGCGCTCGCCCTCGGCGGCGGGGCAGCCCTCACCGGCTTCCTGCGCCTGTTCTGATCCGGGCCGGCGGTCGCCGGCTCCCCTGACATCGTCGCTTCCTCAAGCCCCGGAGACACCGGTTATGGCAATGCTGACGCTCGCCCTTCTCACCGCCCTTCCGAGCCGCCGCGCCATCGTGGCCGGCGCCGCCGCGCTACTCGCGGCTCCCGCGAAGGTAGCGGCCGCCGCTCCCATCCTGACTCTGCCGGCGCCGATCGCCGTCGCCGACCCCATCCTGTCCGCTATCCGGTCGCACCGCCGCGCCTGGGCTGCCTTCCAGGTTGCCCCCGACGACGAGGCCGAAGACGCCGAGCATGCCGAATACGAGGCCGCCATGCGCCTCCTAGGTACTGCCTGCAGTACCCGACCCGGCGCTCACGCCCTGATCGCGCACCTTCGCTGGTACGTCGAAGAGGAGGCCGCCAACCTGCTGACGTGCGGGCTCGGCGGCTGCGACCTCGGCGACCTGATCCGCGCCCGCCTCGCAGAGCTCGTCCTGTTCGTTCCCGAGGCCTCGCCCCCGACCGTAATCGCGCTTCCGGCCCCGCGCGGCCCGAGCCCGATCCTCGCCGCCATTGAGGCCCACCGCAGCGCGAACCTCGCCGTCAATCAGGCCGTGCGCGATTACGTGCAGGCGGAGGAGGATAGCGCGCCCGACGAACGCCTGATGCTCGCCATCGCGGATCGCGCCAGCGACGAGGAGGCGGCCACCCTCAACGCCCTTCTGACCCTGACCCCGGCCGGCGCCGAGGAGGTGCGCACGCTCGCAACCTACCTCGCCGAGGTGTCGACGGACTTCGACAAAGGTGCGTTCGGTGCGTGGCTGTTCCAGCGGTTCGCCGTGATGATCGCCCACGCGCAGGCTCAGGCGTGAGGGGCGGGCTGATGACCTCCACCCCCCGCCGCCCCGTCCCGCCCGTCGTCCCTCAGTCGCCCGAGGCGCGCAGCTACTTCTCTTCGCGAGCCTACCAGCGCCGCGAACCCGCCCCTCCACCGGGTGTGGATGAGCCCCACGACATCGAGGAATGGGACGCCATCCACGGCGCCTCCGCCAACCGGCCGGACACCCCTCATGTCCGCGCCCTCCGTTTCCTGAACGCCTCCGGCGACCTGCTGGCCGCCCTGATCCTGATCGGTGGCGGCATAGGGCTGATCGGCCTCGCCACGCACCTCTGAAGCCGTCTTCGCCCGACGCCAGCACACCACTTCACTAGTACACTAGCAAACAGGTGAACTGACATGCCGCTGTCCCTGAAGCTCCCCCGCCGCAACCCCGACGCTCCCCGCCCGACTTTTCGTGAGCGCTACGCCGCCCTGAAGGGTTCCGCCGCGAAGGTGATCGGCAAGCCCGCCCGGTTTACCCCGCCGAAGCCGACCGGCGCCGGCACGCCGTCGAAGGCCCTCGCCGCCGCCCTCGCCGCGCACGAGATGGCCTACGGCTATGCCCTCTATACCGAGGCTTACGGGCTGCCGGATGTGGCCGAGCGGCGGCAGGCCGAGGAGGAGGCCTTCCGCGCGCTGCTTCACATGCCGCTGCACTCGGATACGGACCGAGCTGCCTACGCCGCGGCCGTCATCTCGCGGCAGATGCACTCCCTCGGCGACGCCAGCGCGACCGAGCGGGATCACCCGATGGCTGTGGCCTTCCGCAACCTCAGCTTCGGCGAGCACGCCCGGGAGCCGGAGGAGATGCGTCACGTCGGCCGCCCGGTCGAGCCTAAGACCGCGGCCGATCCGATCCTAGCGGCCATCGAGGAGCACCAGGCCGCCTTCGCTGCATGGGCGCCGCTCCTCGATATCTGGAACGACGCAATCATGGGGACGCCAGAGTACGACGCTGCAGAGGTTGCAGCGGAGGGGCCGCGCGAGCGCGAGCGGGCAGCGTTCAATGCTCTTCTGAGCACACGGCCGACCACGGCCGTCGGCCTGCGCGCCCTCGCTGCCTACCTGCCTGAGGCCATGCGCCAGAGTAGCCCGGACACGGACGCCGAAGCGTTGGCGGTGCTCGACGCTTTCCGCGATGCCGCATTGTCCGTCCCGCAGACAGATGATGGGCGGTCGAAGTCGGCCAAAGCCACCCCGGCGCGGGTCGACACCTACGACCACGAAACCGGCCTCGTGACCTACGCTGACGCGGCCGGCGCGATATCCACGCGACCTGCCGCCGAATGGATCGCTTTCATGGCGATGCGCCTGCACCACATCGCCCGGTCCGAGCGCACCCGCCGGTTCAATGCAGAGTGCAAAGGCCTCGATGGGGCCGCCTGCGCTGAGTTGGAAGCCCGGCTCACGCGCGATCTGCGGATCGATGCATTGCATGCGCTTATGTTCCGCTCCGATCAGATCTTCGCCGAAGCCCAGTCAGAGCGTAACGGGCACACCGGGGCCGGGACTTCCGCCGAGAAGGTCGACCTGAAGCCGCTCACCGTGTTGCAGCTCGTGAACCTCCACGAGGCGTATCAGGCAGCTCGGCACCTCTGGGAGGGTGTCGTCGCACGACCTTACAGCGTCGCATTTAGAGATCCACGCGGCTGCGTTCATGCATCCCCGGTGGGTCATTTGGCAGATTTCGAGGAAACCCGTGCGGCTCTCGTCGGAGAGCGAATTATTAGCGAGATTACGAACCGCAGCCCTCAGAATGAAAGGGAGCGCGATTACATCCTGAGCCTGCGCATTCGGCACGAAATTGACTGTGAAGACCGCATCCGTGACGCCGACATGATGCGCGAGATTTCTCAGGCCTGGGGAGCCTGATCCGTGTCGAACGTGGTCACCTTCCCGGCCCGGCAGCCCAGCGCTGCCGGCGCCACCCTGACGCCCGCCTGTCCTGTTCTGGCGCCCGAGATCCGCGAGCACATCGAGCGCGCCATTGAGGCCGCCCTTGAGACCGCACAACGTCTCATCGGCATCCTGGATCGCGCCGACGGAAACCCAGACCTCGAGGACGGCGCTGACGACGAACCGTCCCTCGGCGCCCCGGAGGGTCACGCCTCGCAGATCGTGTGGCTGCGCGGTGGCGACCGCGACCTCGAGACCATCCGCCCGGAGTGCCTGTCATGAAGACGCGCCTGACCATGCGCGTTGCCCTCGCCCTCGGACTCCCGGGTGCCGCTCGAGTTGCCGGACGCTACCGACGCTTGGCGCGCGAGGTGCTGGCGAGCGCCGGACACGAAGCGGGGCGCGGCAACATCATCTCGGCCGCCGGGTTCCTCGTCCTCTGGGTCGTGGGGTTCTGATGCCGACCGCGATCCCCGCCGCCGAGCCCCGTCTGACGCCTCGCCAAACCGCCCGGTTCCTCTGGCTCTGCATCCGGGTCCGCTACCTGTTCCGGCGAATGGAGCGCGCCAGCCTCAGGGTGTCTCGCATCGGGTTCGACCGGGCCGGCGGGCGTCTCCTCTACTTCGCCGAGCGCTGGCTTGCCTGCCACGAGGAGGTCGCCGAACTGCTGCGGTGCGAGGAGCCGCCGGAGGTTGAGGAGGTGCGCAGGTTGTTCGAGGCCTGCCCTAATCTCTGATCCTAATCCTGTTGCGTTGCCCCAAACGCCTCCCCGACGCCTTCAAGGCCGCGCGGAGGCGTTCGGCGTTTCAGGGTTGATGGCCCGTTCACCCTTCCGCGCTATTTCGAGCCTGGGACGTGTTGCGTACCGAGTCCCCCGCCGTGCGGACACGGCATTGCCCCGCCGCGCCTCACCGGCCGGCGGGGCTCGCCACTTAGGCCGCTGCCATCGCTTCGCCGATCGCATGCTTCAGGGCACGAGCTGCGCGGGCATATGAGCCGCACAAGGCCTCCGGGTCGCGTAACAGGCCCTCAAGGTGGTCCCGGTCGATCCCCGGCATCGTGTTCACATCAGGCTTTTTCGGGATCTGCGGCCTCAGAAAGCGGAACGCTTGTCTCTGCCGTGTCTGCCTTCTGATCGTCGTTGCTGGCCTTCTCTATATACTCGTCGAGCGCAACGAGGCTTTGCAGGTGGGGAATTAGCAGCATTCTAATTTTACGCAGGCTCCCCTCTCCGCGAGGAACCGCGCTTTTTATATGTGCATGAGCCGGGTTGGCTTTTTGAGCTTCGTTAGCAATTACTGGCGAGGCTTCAACGCAGAAAGCCAGTTTCCCTTCGGTGTCGACTTCCCCGCACACCGGCCCACAACCGAACCTGGACAGGAACGAGGTTTTGCGTTGCTCCGGGTTTTTTTCGGAGAAGGTTGATGCTCGTTCACTTACTACAGTGAGATCAACAAGCTTTTCTCTATCTACACTATACCCACGCGATTTCAGATCGGTGAGGCTTACCGCAGACGGAATAACGGCTCCATCAACAATGTGCTCAGGGTTGAAATTGAGCCTGAGTAGCCATTCCTCATGAGGAATGGCTACGTTTGGTTCAAGCGCTTCCGGCGCTCCTGCCGCACTCATTCACGACCCGCCCAAAGTCTTATTAAGCGCGAAGAGCAACAATTAATTCGGACGGCAGGGGCTGCTGTATATCAGCGCCATCTTCGACAAACTCGACACCATCTAGCGTATGGCCATAGTACGAGTACATCCCGGTTCCGGAGAAGCCAAGATCTAATGCAAGCCGAGAAGTCTTCCAGTAGAAGTTGATTTCACCATCGTTGGCGAGGCTAACGTGCGGTTGAGCAATATCGCCAAGTGTCTGCAGATGCTGGGCGAACGCCATCGCCTGCTTCACTGTTTCTACGGTAGGGCCGATGCTATCAGGGCCGTCCCAACCTGCCTCATAGGTCGCGAGAGAGCGGATGCGCTTCATGATCGCAGACTCCTCGCACAGCGCGAGCGCCGGCCGGGACTTGAGAGCCGTATCCTCGTACCTATGCGTGTCGACACCACTCGCGGCGGGGGTCGTCGTCGTAAGCAGCGCCGAGAAAGCGACTGCGACGGGTACGCGGTGACGATCAAGCGCGAGCAGTCCGAGGGTCAAAGCGGGCCCGGCCGGCACTGCAGTCCCTGTAGCTCGATGTGCTGCGATCATGCCGCTTGCTCCGATCCCAACCCGATCCGGGCAAGCGCCGACTCGGTCAGGAGGTTCCTCAAGATGCGCTTGTTGCCATCATGTAAGGCTTCCATCAAGCCGGACAATGCGTCCGATCCGCCAGGGGCGCTCGGCACAAAGCCTGACAGCTCGTCTATCTGCTGACTTGCGCGTAGCGTCAGAGTGTGTGTGATCGTTACAGCAATACGCATCGCCCCATTCAAGTTAATTAGTCCAGCATCCAGATTAACTTGATTTAAAACTTCCCTCTCAGGAGAAATATTCTTATCGAACCATCCCGTGTGACAATGCCAGCGAGTTCCAGACCTAAAGGCATTTTGATTTAAATAGCATGATTTATTGTTTAATAACGCATTTACATCGTACAGCTTAGGGTCTCCTTCGTATATGAATTGGTCGACCCACCGCATCCCAATTCCCGTCAGAAAGGCAGGTGCGAGGGATATTTTAGCGAATGCTTTATTTATGAATGATTTTTGCTCTGTCCATACTTCGTTCCAGGATGAGTAATTATATCGCGATACTTGAATAGCATCCTTCTCTATCGCTAGAGTTTGAAAAAGAGTTCCATCTGGGTTGAACCGACTTAAGTGTAAGCCGGCAGCTTCATTTACCTGTGGCGATCCAATTTCTGGTTTATTATTGTTGTTTTGAACAAATTGGACCTTCATTAAATTTAATATTTCCTGATTTGGGAAATCATCCTTAAGATCATCCTTTAGAGAAATCAACGACGGCATGGCATGCTCAAGCGATGGCGAAAACTCGAGGAAAATCGTCTCCTCGACAATCGCGTGGTCAGCGTGCGCGGGGCGGAAAAATGGCTCGGGCATGGGTATGTGCATCTGACTTGGAGCTTGGCGCTATCTCGGATGAGACAGCACCAAAAACCGGTGGAGAACACCTTAATCCCTCTTGTTCCGTTCACGAAGTGCGCCGCGCGAGCGGCATGGCTCGCCAGCGCGGGTGCGCGCCGGCATGGATGGCGGATCGTTGTACGCCGACCTCGACAGAGGCGCGGGCGATCCCCATACCTTCACCGGCCGATGCGACGCTGAGGTGCGCGATGCGGTTCATGTTCGTTGCCTTGCCTATCCTGATGTGCTCTCCGGCTGTGGCGCAGGAAGTGCCGAAGGCCATGCGCGGGGTTTGGGCCGCATCAGGCAACGATTGCGAAGCCTACTACCAGAACCGTGCCGCTCCCCCGACCGGAGACAACCTGCTCGTCATCTCGCGTTCGGAGGTCCGGGGGCGTTCGTCCGCGTCGGTATCTCAGGCCGGCGCCGGGGCATTCCAGACCAACGGCTCGGGGTTTGAAGGCGTGAGGATGAACTATCGTCTCCGCAACGGGCATATTCTCGCGGAGACAATCGGTGATGCCCGTGCGGCAGGGCTGTTCCTTCGGTGTGCCGACTAGCGCACCGCCCCTTGAGCGTTCCGCAAGCTGAACTCTTGGAAGCGGGTTAGAGCGCGGGTTGTCGCGGCGGCGGTGTCTGTCGCCGACCCGGCGCCCTGGACGTTGACGGTGATGTTCTGAGGCATGTTGAGGGTCTTCGATGACGAGTTGTCGGTGTTGCTCACACCAAGCGGCTGTTCGGCCGCTCCATGGGTTCGCGAGAAATCCATTTTACCCAACGCGGCGCTGAGGCGGTTCCAATGGCCGTGATCATTAGCGATGACTTCCGCATCGCTGACATTCGTTGCCTGTCCTATAGGCCGGCGCTCAGGCGCGGCGCCTGTGCTTCCAAGGAAACGCGCCACGTTGGCAGCTTCCGTTCGCTGCATCTTCTCCGCATGGGATCGGACGGTGCCGTAGCCGTCGCTGCGATCGTACAGCCCCGGGCGACCCGCGCTGATGGTGCTGTATAGATCCAACAGCCCCATGCCTGGCTTGAAGCCGCGCGACTTGAGAAACCTTACAACCGCGGGAAGCTGCTCTTTGAAATTTTGCTTGTCGTTCGCGCCAAACTGATCACGTTCGCTTTTTCCGAACTGGATCAGCCCCATGTAGTTACCGCCCTTCCCACCCCATACGTTCGGGCGGAACTTGCTCTCGTAGCTGATGACGGTGGCAAGATCCTCCGGTGAGGTGCCAAGCTCCTTGGCGGCCTGCCGCAACGCATCGGCGTTTTCGCCCGTGAAGTTGTAGTTGGTCTGATCGGCCTTCGCTCCCCGTTCCGCACGAGCTCGCATCCCCTTGCCGGGACTATCACCACCGAGCCACGTCGGCATGGTCCTACGCCACCATCGCCCAAGACTGCCCTGGTTTTCCTTCCCGACATCACCCATGGGGTTCGCGTCGAGGGCGCCGCCCGTCGCAGGATCGGCACCGCCGCGGGCCACGGCCTTCGGTAGCTGAGTTGCCACTGCCACGCCCGACAGCGCCGCAGCGCCGCCAAGCAGCACGGCGGGGTTGAGGCCCATCCGCAGGAGCATGGCGGCCCAGCCTGCCCCAACGCCCGTGAAAGCGGCCAGGATCTTCACCAGCCACACCGTTGTCAGCCAAGTTGCGAAGACCTCGAGTCCACCCTGCAACCCCTTCTCGCCAGTGATAGACGACGTGATGTTGCCGAGGCCCGTGACGAGCGGGGTGATAGCGTCGACCACCTTCATAAAACCAGCCGCAAGCGCCATAGCAGCCTTACCGGCGTTCTCAATCCATACGCGGATTTGGTCTGGGTTCTGTTCGATCCAGGCCCGCAGTTTGTCGATTATCGCGGCGATGGCCGGCACGAAGTCGGTCAGCAACTTCTGCGCGACGACCTCAGCAGACATCTGCAACGATCGGAACGACTGCATCAGGGCAGTCGATTTCCGAGCGGCGTCCTCGCTATCGAGCCCAACGCGGCGGGTGGTCTTCTCGTACTCTTCCTTAAACCGCTTTAGCCCGTCGCTATTATTGCGCAGCGCTCGGAACGTGTCTTCGTCAATGCCAAGCGTTTGAGCGTAGGTGTATCCGATATGGTATGACTGCTTTCGGAACACCTCCCCGAGGTCAGATAGGATATCCGTCGTCTCGCGGAGCTTGCCGTTCTGGCGCGTGGCGACGCCAAGCGACCTCACCAACCCCTCATAACCGGGGTTCGTCCGCATCTGCTTGGCGAACGCCTCGACGGACGCTAGAGCACCCTGGTAGGATCCTCCTAGCTGCGAAACGGCGTAGGCCAGCCCTTTGAGGTTGTTGATAGACGCGCCGGCCTTCTGCGAGACGTAGGACAGCCCCTCGAACGCACCGGCCACCTTGAGGGCAGCAACCGTCGCCGCAGTCGCCATAGCAGTCAGGCCCGTCGCCAGCCCGGCCACGGCAAGCTCTGCCTTCTTCAAGCCCTCCATAAACCGCTTCTTGCTGGCCTCGTCCTCGCGGTACCCGATTGAGATCAAAAACTGCTTGAGGATATCGTCTGCCATGACTGGACCTTTCTAAGATTTAGTTCTGGCCGGCCATGGGCTCGCCGAGGGAGATGCCACGCTGCGCCTGCGAAATCGGGATGCCCTTGTTGCTGCTCAATGCTACGCAAGTTGCAGTCGTGTACCAATCGCTGCTACGTGTATCACCCTGATGATCGACGTACAGCACCTTGTAGAGACCATCGACCGTCACATCAGGAATGAGGGTATTTGTGACGGCTCCCGTGTAAGATGCGTCGAAAACCTGCCGATCTATGCTGTTTTGATCGATCTGAACAATTGCTCCGACCACAATGCGCGGATTGAGCAGCGTCCGCACGACAATGCCGCCGATTGTCTGCTGTGGGCGGCCAATCATTCCGGTGCGGCTGTTGAGCACTATGGCGCCGCCGGGGAGTGTGCCGGTATTCTTGACCATCTGAAATTTTCCATTCTGAATGCTCGGCGAGCATTGAGTGGCAAATGCAATGGTCCGAAGCTTATCCACTGCCATGCCAGTGAGAACAGCACCGCGGGGGAACCGCTTTGATCCTAGATCAGCGATGAAACCAAGTTCGACACCGTGAGGCTGGAAGGCTTTGAAACATTCCATGACTTGATCGCGATAAGTATGCCCTGCCGCCAGCGCCTTGTTGACAACACCATAGTTTATAGCCGTGTCTGCGTCGGATGCCAGGCTGAACACGAAGCTATCGACGGGGCTGTCTTTGCCAGTAAAAGTCTGGATGATCTCGCCCTTGAATATTAATCCGACATTACCTGGATAGCCCGCTGATAGGCTGACCTTGCCAAGCTCCTTTAGAAATTTAGCTTCGCTCGACTGCGCGAGGTTGTATACCTTAATGGCGGCCCGGTTCGGCGACATCTTATCGCCGTGCTCCACGCTGAAACTGAACCGCAGCGTGGAGCCAGCCTCGCCGCCAATTGTGATGGTGTCGCTGCCCTTCTCGAACGTGAGTTCAGCCGTGCGGAGGTACTGGCGGGTCACGCGGCCTCTCCATCGTCGGGAGCATGCGGGCCGAGGAAGGCGTCGCGCAGCACGCCGCGCTCGCGGATCACCTTGAGAGCTGCGAACAGGGCATCAGCAAAGGTGTGCGCGTCAGGCAGGGCGGCGGCGGGGAATAGCTCGCACTTCACCAGGGCAATCTCGGCAACGGCGGCGCCGGCTCGGAGCGCGACGACCATCGGCTCGGCTTCGTCGCGCTCGGCGTGCAACAGCAGCACCTCCAAGCCGCCAACCTCGCCCATTCGGCAAATCTGCGTCATGTCCCGGCCGGACAGACGCGAAGGGAAGTGCAGAACGTCACTCATAGCGGGCCCGCCAGGAGGACCCACCAGCTTGGCGTGGGCGTCCTCATCAAGTCACCAGATCAGAGACCGCCGCCGCGCGGATCACTTCATCAAGGACGGCGGGAGCGATGGCGTCATCATCTCCGCCGCCGATCAGGAAGCCGGCCACGCTGAACAGGGCGATGGTCGCGACCACGTCCGGATCCGCCGGCAGTCCGACGCGCTTCAACACGCCTTCAACGGCCGCCATGGCGCCGGCCATTGGGCGGGTATCCATGACGCTGGCGGGTTCGACTGCGGCGAAGGCCTCGCGGGCGGCGTCTGCACCGTCGCTCATGCGGCCTGCCTCGTCGCCGGGGCAGCGCCGTTCGGCGGGGGCTCATCGGGATCAGGTGGAGGCTGCGGCTCGCTACTCCTGAGACCTGCGGCAAGCGCAACACGAGCGGCGGCGGAAAGCTTCACGCCAGATGCGCGAGCCTCAGCATCAAGCGCTGCCCGCATAGAAGCAGGCAGTCGAAGATTGATCACGTTGTCACAAGCGGCTCTCACGGAAAATTCTCCGCACAATCACTGCATGAGTGAACCACGGAAATTCCGATTGTGTTACAACCTTATATCCTTTGCGTACCCTGCGTCCTTTGCGACAGGGATTTTTCAACTCAATCTTCGAGAAGCCGAGCCGCACCGCCGTGTATCAACTTCTCACCACCAATCTTCTGTGACAGCGGGGGCGGTAATTTCCTAAACACATCCGTGATTGCGCCGAGAACTGCTCGCTCTGCCTCGCGACGCGTCTCGACATCTTCCCGTATGGATTTTCCATTCTTCTCTTCAATGCGCTGAATGTGTTCGGCTGGAATGCGCCAGAGAGTAAAAAGATCATCTCCTCCGCATGACTCAATCAGCGCGTCTGCGCTTTTTTCAATCAATTCAATATTTTTGTTGAATAGCCGCTCAAGCGACTGAACGTACACGTTCAGCCTTTCCATGATGTCGTCTGAACCATCCAGCGACTTCTCAAGGCGAAACTCCATCTCTTGCGCCATCGACCGACCGGAGGCGTCGGCGGCTGCGGTCAGCTTATCCCGCAGCTCGGGGGTTACCCGCGCCTGAATGGGGAAGCGCGGAGCGCCGGTCTTGTCGTTGGGGCGACGGGCCATTGCGTCCTCTCCGTCTCTTACGTCTCCGCAGCAAATATCATTCGGTCCGCCGTCCCACAAGGCTGTTTAAGCAGCATATGTGCTTTTGGTTCACCACAGCGCTTGCGATACATCTCGTACCGCGCTAGCTTGTGCAGCACTGGTGCTTTGAAATTGGAGGCTCGGATGAGCGTCTTCAGCGAAGTGGTGAAGCGAGCGCGCGAAGGCCGATCGGTGAAGGTGCCCGACCTGGCCGAAGCCAGCGGGTTCTCACGAAACGCGCTCTATCAAGCGATCAAGCGGGAGGAGGTGGGTTCGATCCGGTTGGGTCGGGCGACTGTCGTCCCTGCGCATGAGGCCTTGCGGCTGCTCGGCCTCAAGCCCGAGAGCATCGCCGCCTGATCTTCCCGCCGCTGGCGGGCGCGGCCTGCTGGCTATCCGCAGATGCTCCGACGCGCAGACAAAAAAGGCCCCGCAACGGGGTCACCGTGCGGGGCCTAAAGGTCAAAAATCGCTGTGACCGTACATAAGCGCGCCGCCGTAAATCGGCAATCTATTTCGCACATCGACCCCGCTATTCCTGTTTGGGGTGTCGACGACGCTCGCGAGCTGCAGGTTCGGACGATCGCCCGCCGCACGGGGCATCCGGTCGAAACCTCTCGCGCGTTGGCGGATCTCGCCTTTTCCCGGGTTGATCGCTGGGGGGCGCGGGCATGAGCCGCCTCGTCGCCGCAGAGACGGCGCCCCCTTCCTTTCATGGTACTGATACGCCCGTGTTTGAGGCGCTGGCTGAGGCGCTGATAGCTGCCCAGACCTACGCAGGGGCGGCCGCGGATTTTGCCTCCATCCACGACCGGCGCGGGGCCGCCTACGGCATTCGGTGCGCCGCGGCCTGCATCGCAAGTGCGGCTTCCATCCTCGAGGAGGTGAAGCCGGCGCCCCGCTCCAAGCCTGGTGCGGCCGCATGAGCCGGATCCCCACCAAGATGCGCGGCATCATCTTGGCGTGCCGGGAGAGCGACGCGGCGTTCTTCCGCCGGCGCCCTGATCGTCACCATCGCGTGCGCCTCGCCGCGCACGCCGAGATAGCTCTCGCCCGTGCCGAGGGCGCGATCACGGCTCCGATCCCGGTGGGCGTTCGAGGGTTCGTGGCCGTCGAGCGCCAGCCCGACGAGGCGTTGGCCTGGGCCCTCGGGTTCGAGATCACGCACACCAACACGGACGTGGACGAGCGGACCGCGCACAGCGCTTTCCGTCGGTTCCAGGCGCATGACGACGCCACGCTCCGCGATCTTGCGGAGCGTGTTCGGACTGGAGGCGCCACCGCTTGACGGTCGCGGTGCCCCCGCCCTCCGGTGTCTCTGGGCTCACACCTACGCAGGTCCGCAGCCAACTCCTGAGGATGGGGTGGCCGTGCGTCCTCCCGATCGTCGCCCACGACAACACGAAGCACAACGGACGGGGCAAGGCTCCGGGCATCCGCCGGTGGGGTGAGCGTGCTCTATTCGAGGGGCCCGGCACCTCCACGGCGGACCTTGCCGACTGGGAGAAGTGCGAGCGGAAGTGGCCCGGGACCGGAATGGCCTGCGGCGACATCGTCACGATCGACGCCGACTTCATCGTTGAGCCGGACATGGCCGACCGGGCCCAGGCCCTCGCGTTCGAGGTGTTCGGCGAGACCCCGTTCATCCGTCAGGGGCAGGCCCCGAAGGTCGCCCTGGTCTACCGCGCCGCCGAGGCGATCCCGAGCGTCCACCTCAAGACGGCCGACGGCTCCGGCGACGGCATCGACGTGTTGAGCACGGGGACGCAGTTCGTCGCCTACGGCGTCCACGCCAAGACCCTCCGGCCCTATTCCTGGATCGGGGCTGAAACGCCCCTGACCGCCGGGCCCGATGCGGCCCCAGAGATCAACCAGGCGCAGGTTGACGACTTCCTGGCGCGCCTTGGCCGCGTCGTCGAGTTGAACGGGACCGGCGGACGGACGGGACGGGGCAAAAGCGGCGGGACCGGCGGCGGGCAGATCGTCCGGGATGAGACCGGCCGCGTGGTCGACGGGCGCGAATTCCACCTGACCCGCACCGTATACGCTGTCGCGCTCGCGATGCAGGATGAGGGCGCCGAGATCACGGTTGCGTCGCTCGCCGGCCGGGCCTGGGAGGCGTTCACCGCCTCGACCCTGCTGGATGATGCCCGCTGGTCGCCCGAGGCCGCCCGGGTGAAAGCCGCGGCGCTCCTCGACCGGGTGCGCCGCGGGTTCGTGACCCTCGCACCGCAGCCCGCGGCGCAGATGCCGGCCGCGGCCCCGAGCTACCTCGACCATCGCAAGACCGTCGCCGAAGCGGAGGCCGAGACCCGTGGCGTCGTGGATGCTTTCTTCGGGCAGCACGTCCCCGCCTGGAAGGCCGACCGGGAGGCTTGGGAGGTGAGCGCCGAGGAGGCGAAAGAACGCGACCAGGAAGCGCCGGCCGAGCCCTCCCCGGTATCTTGGGCGGCCCGCGTTGAGACCGCGATCGGCAAGACCGCGCTCGCCATCGCCGGCGCGGCGCAGGCTGCCAAGGGTGGTCAGCGCATCGTCTACGCCGCCCCGATGCACTCGCTGCTGGCCGAGCTACAGGAGCGGTTCGCCGCTCAAGGCGTCGAGGCCCGGGTCTATCGCGGCTACACCAGCGCCGACCCGGACGCGGAAGATGCCGCGATGTGCCTCGACCTGCCGGCGATGCAGGACGCGCGCGACGCGGGCGGCTCTATCCGGGCGGCAGTGTGTGAGCGGCGGGTGGACGGCCTGCAATACCTCTGCCCCTTCCACGCCCTGTGCGGAATGCAGCGGCAGCGGCAGGCCAAGCCGCAAGTCTGGCTGATCCCCCACGCCCTGCTGTTCCAGTCCCGCCCCTCGTTCATCCCGAAGCCCGACGCCCTGGTGATCGACGAGGGGTTCACGATGGGAGCCCTGCCGGACAAGCCGGCGCGCATGTCGCTCGACGCCATCGAGCAAGCCCCATTCGAGCGCGACGATGACGGTAGCGTCTTCAGCAACGCCGCCAACGACCTGCAGAGCGCCCGCGGTGCCCTGCTCCGAGCGCTCCGGGCTCACGACGAGGACGGCCCCCTGAGCCGGGAAATCCTGCTTCAGCGCGGCGTCACCAAGACCGTCGCCGCCAATGCCTACCGCCTTGAGTGGATGCGCCAGAGAGAACCCGGGATCACGCCCGGGATGCCCCCGAAGGCGCGCAAGGCAGCTGCGGCAGCGGTTGCCGCCCACAACAAGGAAATGCGTCTCCTTGCCGGCCTCTGGGCCGAGCTGCGCACGTTCCTGGAAGGCAGCGCTGCCGCCTCCGGGCGCCTCTATCTTCGCTACGATCGCGAGGCCGAGTGTCGGGTGATCGAACGCCGCTCCCTCGGCATGGTCCGCACCTCGTGGTCGGCCCCCGCTCTCCTCCTCGACGCCACGTTGCCCGAACCGGCGCTGCTCGCCCCCGTGCTCGGCCACCCCGTCGAGGTGCGCGCCGACATCACCGCACGGTGGAGCCCCTACGTCCGAACACGCCAGATCGTCGGCGCGCCGGTCACCGCCCGCAAGCTCGGGATCATCGAAGGAAAGGAATTCGACATGCCCCGCCGGTCGGTGGTTGACCTGATGCGGCTGATCCGGCTGCGCGCCGCGCTGGCCTTCCCCCGCATCGTGGTCGTGATTGCGCCCCAAGCCCTGGTGGCGAAGCTCTCGGAGATCGGGCTGCCGGAGAACGTCGAGACCGCCCATTTCGGCGCAGTCGCCGGGATTGATCGGTGGGCGACGGGGGGCGGGCTGATCTGCATCGGCCGGTTGCAGCCCGGGCCGCGGATCGTCGAGCCACTGGCCGGCATCATCACCGGCGAGGTGACCGAAGCGCTGCCCGAGGGCGAAGCGGGGAGCGCCTGGTACCCGCGGACCGAAGGCGGGATCCGACTGGCGTCGGGCGCGACGGTGAAGGTGGAGCACGAGCGGCACCCCGACTCCGTTGCCGAGGCGCTGCGATGGCAGATCACCGAGGCCGGACTGATCCAGGCCATCGGTCGATTGCGTGCCCTGCGGCGCGGTCCCGACGCCCCCGCCTTCGTCGACATCATCAACGACGTGCCGTTGCCGCTCAGCGTGGATGCCGTCGTGTCGTGGGACGAGGCGAAGGTCGGCGCCTGGGCCGAGATGGCGCCCGAAGGCGTGCTGCTCGAAAGCCCGGCCGACATCATGGCGTGCTTTCCGGAGGTAGCCCCGACCCGCCAGGCCGCCCGCGAGGCGCTTCCGCCGACGATGGTTGTAACGTCTATAAGGGATATAACTATAGACGTTACAACCATCGTCACGGCGGGCCAGAACACCCCCGGAACGGAGGTCTCCGGCACCCCTAAACACGTCGGGGCCATCGTCAGGCAGGCGACCTACAAACGCCGCGGGCGCTACGCCCCGGCCAAGGCGATCCTGCTCCCGAACGCCCCGGCGGATTTTGAGGGCTGGCTGTTCGACCGGCTCGGCGCGCTTGAGTGGGTGAGGATCGAAGAGCCGGAGCAGGCGCCCCAGGCTGAACCCGCCGAAGCCTCGAGCCCGCCCGCGCCGGCGAGCGCCCTGCCGCTCCGCGCGGCCGACTATGACCCCGAACTCGTCACGCGCTTTCGGTGTGTGGTCGACGTGCCCGCTGCCGAGCGCCCCGCGCCGGTTCGGGCCGAGGTTGTGCGCTGGACCCTGCCGCCCGACGCCAAGCCGATCCGGTGGGCGCCTTCGATCTGGGCCATCCTCGCGACCGCGGCGCCGATCCGATTGGAGGCCGCGGAATGATCCCCGAGCCCGACCGCTGGGGACCGTTCACCCCTGGCATCGATGCCCCTGAGCGCATCGCGCGCTGCCGCGGCCTCGAAGCGGTGATCCACCTGACGACCGGCCCACGCGGGCAGGAAGCGGTTCGCCTGCTGCGCCAGGCCGAGCGGGATCCCGCCGCGCTCCCCGCTGCCGCCCGGGCCATCAACGCCATGCAGACCCCGGACAAGCGCCACGTCTGGGCGAGCTACGCCGCCCTGAACAAGCCCCATCCCGCAGCCTGAGGCATCACGCATGTTCGTCACCACCAACGACGGCAAGATCGTCAACCTCGACCACATCGTCACGGCCGAGGAGCCACGCTCCGGCATCGGCTTCTCCGTGATGTTCGCGGATGGGCGGAAGGAACGCCTCCTCCTTCCGGTCGCGGACCTGGACGCCCTGTGCGGGACTATCGTTCCGGCCCCGCCCGGCTTCGCGGTGTTCGAGATCTGCGTTCCGCCCGTGGCCGAGGCCGCTAAGGGTCTCGTCTGTCTCGACCCAAAACCCATCATCGCCTTCCGCGTCTTCGCCGCGACCGACCGCCCGGTGCCGATCACCGCTGATGGCCCCGTATCCTCCTCGAACGGCTGGACCTTCGCCGTGCGGGGCCCCGAAGGTCCGTGGGTTGGGCCTGATGGCGACTACACCCACGCCCGGGACTTCAAGGCGGCGTGCGAGCGCGAGCTTGCCGACACTGTCGCCCGAGCCGCTCGCAAGGCCGCGTGAGGATCACGGCATGGCCACCCCGCCCCGCAAGCCGCAGGACACCGCCACTGTGACGGCCGCAGTCCTGTCGATCCTCTCGGCTCTAGCCGGCGCCCCGGCAGGCTCGCCGGCCGCTGGCGCCTTCGTCTCGGCGCTCCGCCGCCGCGGCGAGGATCTGGCCGGCCTCGGAGGTGTCGAGGCCCTTCGCGAGGCACGAGCTGCAGCCATCGCCGCAGATCCCGCCCACGCCGAGACCCGTGCCGGTCTGATCGATAGCGCCTGGGCCACCGTCCCCGGCTGGACTGCCTGACCGATCCCTACCCCTGAGGAGCACAGCATGAAGTCCAACACCCGCAAGCAGGTTGAGGCCGAGATCATCCGCACCATGGCGGAGGCGCAGGACGCTGGCCTGGGAGACGGCATCGAGGCAGCCCGCCGCGCCTTCCCAGGCGTGCCCGATGTGGTCCTCTACGAGTGCTGGACCAATCTGGACACGCAGCGGACCGAAGCCTGGTGGCAGACCATCGAGCGGACGATTGACGTTGAGGTGATCCGTAGTGCGTTGCAAGCTACAGGCCAGACACCGACTTGAGGAAACCAGAGATGCCCAACGTGATTACGTTCCCTGGAAGGGTGCGCGCCATCGACAAGACCTTCCAGAATGCCGCTTTACGGGCAGGGCTGGCCGAAGCCGAGCATCGCGGCATCACGCGGGCTCGGCTTCAAGCTGTTCTGACGACAGAGCAGGACCGACAGTTCGTGAACTACTATCTCGGTATGCTCGGGTCTGACAAAGAAGCTGAACGCGAGTGGGGCGCGCTTGCTCTTTCCCGTCTTCTTCACGCCATTGGAGGTGAAGCATGAAAATTTACGTCCACAAGCCGCAGGACGCCACCACCATCACGGCTGGGTCCTTGTCCCTCCTGATGGCTCTGGAAGGCCTCCCTGTCGCTGTCGCTACTTCACCGAAGCACGCCCGCGCGATCGACGCGGCTTGGTCGACCATACCGGGCTGGGCTGCCTGAGTTGCGAGGTTCATCGTCGGATAGCCACCCGCGCCACAGCGACCGAAAGCCAAAACTACAACTTTGTAACGTGTTAGATGGTCACTAAATCTTGTCAGATCATGCATTATTAAATACCATTACGCCCGTATTGACATTTAATGTCCAACTTGGAGCCAGTAAGTGAGTCAAAAAGACAATTCTAATTCATCCCTGGTTACCCTCGCCGCCGACATCGTGTCCGCCTACGTGACAAGAAACAGCGTGCCGGTTGGTGATCTGCCTGCGCTGATTGCCTCGACGCACTCGGCTTTGACTAAGCTCGGCGGGCCGGCTGAGCCCGCGAAGGAAGAGCGTCCGACCCCGCCAGTGCCGATCCGGAAGACGGTGACGCCCGACTACATCATCAGCCTCGAGGATGGCCGTCAGTACCGGACCCTGAAGCGTCACCTGGCTGGGTGCGGTCTCACCCCCGACCAGTACCGCCAGAAATGGGGCCTGCCGCCGGACTACCCGATGGTCGCGGCCACCTACGCCGCCCAGCGCTCCGAGCTCGCGAAGAGCATCGGGCTGGGCCGGAAGGCAGCCTGAGGGCGGGGTAGCTACTCAGGCTCAGGCGGCGCCGACTATGTACCGCCTGAGCCTACAGGAGCACCCCCGTGCCTCGTCCTCCTGGTCGCCCGCCCCAAACCCCGCAGCAGCCGGCCGACAACCGTCAGCAGGTCATTGACGCTGCCGTGGCCCGCGTCGTCGAGAACATCACGGCCAGCTTGAAGGCCATGGTCCCCGAGCACGCAATCCGCCGGTTGATCGAGCTTGAGGTTCGCGCCGCTGTGCAGGCCTTGCCGCCGGTCATGGTCGAGCGGGCAGCTCCGCCTGAACCACCGTCGCCGCAGACAAGACCTGAGCCGAGTCCGGCGCTGGCGCCTGATCGGCTGACCTACCGGGTTGAGGAGGCGGCGAAGCTTCTCGGAGTTAGAGCGTTTTCAGTTTTGG
>NZ_LWHQ01000043.1:93606-199287 GCF_001653715.1 Methylobacterium platani | reverse complement strand
GACGGGCAGCCCCAGCGGCCGCCGGTCACCATGCTTGCCCGAACGCGACGTGCTTGGCCGGTCTGGTGGTCTGAGCGGGGTGATCAGAACCCGATCCCATCTCGAACTCGGCCGTTAACCGCCCCAGCGCCCATGGTACTGTGTCTCAAGACACGGGAGAGTCGGTCACCGCCAGACCTGCCAAGCACGTACACCTTCCCTCGACACGAAGCAGATCACACCCTGGCGCGGGGTGGAGCAGCCCGGTAGCTCGTCAGGCTCATAACCTGAAGGTCACAGGTTCAAATCCTGTCCCCGCAACCAACCACACGAAAAACCCCGCCGGGTGTGCCCGGCGGGGTTTTTCACGTTCACACGAGTGGCTCGCCTCAGTAGTTGCGGCGTGTCACGACCCAGATCGCATGGATCAGGCCCGGGATGTAGCCGAACAGCGTCAGCAGCACGTTGAGGATGAACTGCAGGCCGAACCCGACGGTGAACAGCACGCCGATCGGCGGGATCACGACCAGCAGGATGATGCGGATGATGTCGCCCACGGTATCTCCCGTCCTGACGCTTGGGAATCGAAAAGCCACGCTGTGAACGGCGTGGCACCCGAACTGTTCCCCGAGGCAGGCCGAAACCCTCCCGCATCGGCCGATGCGGGAGGGGAGGGGGGCGAGGTCAGGGCCGCAGCAGCACCTTCCCCATCGCTTCCCGTCGCGCCAGGATGCCGAGGGCGGCGGCCGCCTCCTCCAGCGGGTAGACGCCGTGGACCTTGGCCGAGAGCCGCCCCGTGCCGACCAGGTCCAGCAGGCGGGCCTGGTTGGCGGCGTGGCCCTCCGGCTCGCGCTTGAGGAAGGCGCCCCAGAACACCCCCTGGATGTCGATGCCTTTCAAGAGCGCGAGGTTCAGCGGGATCTTCGGAATCTCGCCGGCCGCGAAGCCGACGACCAGGAAGCGGCCCTTCCAGTTGAGCGAGCGCAGGGCGGGCTCGGAATAGGCGCCGCCGACCGGATCGTAGACGACGTCGATGCCGGCGTCCCCGCCGAGCCGCTTCAGTCCATCGCGAAGAGGTTCCTGGCTGTAGTCGAGGGTCAGGTCGGCACCGTGCGCCCTGGCGAGGTCGAGCTTCTCGGCCGAGGAGGCGCAGGCGATCACCCGCGCGCCCATCGCGTGGCCGAGCTCCACCGCCGCGAGGCCGACGCCGCCGGTGGCGCCGAGCACCGCCAGGGTCTCGCCGGGCTGCAGCTTCGCCCGGTCCTGCAGCGCGTGCAGCGAGGTGCCGTAGGTCACGGAAAGGCCGGCGGCCTGCTCGTCGCCGACGCTGCCCGGCACCCGGGTCAGGCCCGAGACCGGTGCGGCCACCCGCTCGCGGCAGGCGCCGTAGCCGAGATGGACGATGACCCGCTCGCCGACCCGGAAGGCCTCGGCGCCCGGCCCCAGGGCCTCGATGACCCCGCAGGCCTCGGCGCCGGGCGAGAACGGCAGCTCCGGCTTCACCTGGTAGCGGCCGGCGATGATCAGCGTGTCGAAGAAGTTCAGCGCCGCGACGGTCACCCGCACCAGGGCCTCGCCCGGACCGGGCACCGGATCCGGCACCTCCTCGATCACCAGGTCCTCCGGGCCGCCGAGCGCCTTGCACAGGAGTGCCTTCATCGCCACCGATCCTCCCCCGCCGCGCATCCGGCGGCTTTAGGCATCGAGTGGTGGGCCAGGTCGCGGCCGCTGGCAAGCCGGGACGGTGGATCAGCCCCGGGTCAGCGGCGCTCGTAGGTGCCGGTCAGCACGCCCTTGGCCAGGACATGGCCGTGCATCGCCGAGAGAAGGGCGCTGCGGCCCGGATGCCCGTCGAGCCCGAGATGCCGGTTCAGGGCGTAGAGCTGGAACAGGTAGCGGTGCGGGCCGTGGCCGGTCGGAGGATCGGGCGGCAGGTAACCGGCCTTGAGGAAGGTGTTCCGGCCGACCTCCTCGACCGTCCCGTCGGCGCCCGGGCTCGCCAGGGCTCCCGCGGGCAGGCCGTCGCTCGTCGGGCTCAGGTCCCAGGCGATGGCGTGGACGATCGGCTTCGGCGTCGGGCTGTCGGCATCCTCGACCAGCAGCACGAGGGCGGCGGTTCCGGCCGGGATGCCGCTCCAGGCGAGCGGCGGCGACAGCTTCTCTCCGTCCTGGGTGAAGCGGGCCGGCATCGCGGCCCCGTCGGCGAAGGCGGGGCTCGTCAGCCGGATCGTCTCCGGCGCGTTCTCGAACTCGGCGCGGTAGGCGGTCTTCTCGATGCCGGCCCGCAATCCCGACATGGCCTCGCCCACCGCGTGCGGAATTTTCTCCAGCATGGACCCCGTCTCCTCGTGTCGCAGCGACAACCGGGAGGGAGGGGTCGGGGTTGCCGAGGTCAGGCGCGCGGCCGCTCGGCCGTGATCATGTAGTTCACCGCCGTGTCGCGGGCGGTGCCCCAGCGGCCGGTGAGCGGGTTGAACACCACCCCGACCGTGTCGGTGAGCGACAGCCCGCCACCCTCGACCGCGCCGCGCAACTCGTCGGGGGTGACGAATTTTTCCCAGTCGTGGGTGCCCTTCGGCAACCAGCCGAGGACGTATTCCGCCCCCACGATGGCGAGCGCGAAGGAGCGCATCGTCCGGTTGATCGTGGCGGCGAAGAACAGGCCGCCGGGTTTCACCGCCCGGCAGGCCGTGCGCACGAAGGCCGGCATGTCGGTGACGTGCTCGACCACCTCCATGGCGCAGACCACGTCGAAGCGCTCACCCGCCGCGACCACGTCCTCGATCGTCTCGGCCCGGTAGCGCACCGGCACCCCGGCCTCGTCGGCATGGGCCTGCGCGATCGTCACGTTGGTGACCGCCGGGTCGAGGCCGGTGACGTCGGCGCCGAGGCGCGCGAGCGGCTCCGACAGCACGCCGCCGCCGCAGCCGACATCGACGAGGCTCAAGCCCGCGAGCGGCGCCGGCGCCAGGGGGGCGCGGCCGAGATGGCGGCAGACCGTGTCGCGGATATAGGTCAGTCGCACCGGGTTGAAGCGGTGCAGCACCCGCATCGGCCCGGTCTCGTCCCACCAGGTCGCGGCGAGGCGGTCGAAGCGGGCGACCTCGTCGCGGTCGATCGAGGGTCCGGTCGGTTCGCTCATCGGCACCAGGCTTTCGTGCGGGGATAGGGGATCGATCTCGACCGTCGAGGTAGCGCAGCCGCCGCCTCCGGCCAACCGTCGTGATCCGTCACGCGCAGGACCGGCGTTCGGCTCGCAAGATTGACACCGCCCCGGCCCGCTTGTACCCGCCGGACGCCCGCGGCCTCGCGCTGCGGCACAAGAGAACATTGTTCGATCGGATCCCCATGCCCCGCCTGGTGATGAAATTCGGCGGCACCTCCGTCGCCACGGTCGACCGCATCCGCAACGTCGCGCGCCACGTCGCCCGCGAGGTGCGGGCCGGCTACGAGGTGGCGGTCGTCGTCTCGGCGATGTCCGGCAAGACCAACGAGCTGGTGGCCTGGTGCAAGGACGCCTCGGCCCTCTACGCCCAGTCCGAGTACGACGCGGTCGTCGCCTCCGGCGAGCAGGTCACGTCGGGCCTGCTCGCCATCGTGCTCAACGAGATGGGCCTCAAGGCCCGCTCCTGGCAGGGCTGGCAGATCCCGATCGAGACCTCCGACCAGCACGGCTCGGCCCGCATCCAGCACATCGACGGCGCCCGCCTCGATGCCGGCTTCCAGCGCGGCGAGGTCGCGGTGATCGCCGGCTTCCAGGGCATCCATGCCGAGACCGGCCGCCTGACGACCCTCGGGCGCGGCGGCTCGGATACCAGCGCGGTCGCGATCGCCGCGGCGATCGGCGCCGAGCGCTGCGACATCTACACCGACGTCGACGGCGTCTACACCACCGACCCCCGGGTGGTGCCGAAGGCCCAGCGCCTCGAGCGGGTCGCCTTCGAGGAGATGCTCGAGATGGCCTCCCTCGGGGCCAAGGTGCTGCAGGTGCGCTCGGTCGAGCTCGCCATGGTGCACCGGGTGCCGACCACCGTGCGCTCCTCCTTCGACGACCCCGACGACGCCCGCCCCGGCACCCTCATCTGCGACGAGGACGATATCGTGGAACAGCAGATCATCACGGGCATCGCCTTCTCGAAGGACGAGGCGCAGATCACGCTTCGCCGGGTGAAGGACAAGCCCGGCATCGCCGCCGCCATCTTCGGCCCGCTGGCGGATGCCAACATCAACGTCGACATGATCATCCAGGTCGTGTCGGGCGACGGCGCGGCCACCGACATGACCTTCACGGTCCCGGCGGCCGATTACGAGCGCGCCCGGGCGATCCTCGACGCGCAACGCGGCGCGGTCGAGTTCGAGCGCATCGAGGGCGCCACCGACGTGGTCAAGGTCTCGGCGATCGGCGTCGGCATGCGCAGCCATGCCGGCGTCGCCGCCAAGGCGTTCCGGGCGCTGGCCGAGAAGGGCATCAACATCCGGGCGATCACCACCTCGGAGATCAAGTTCTCGGTGCTGATCGACGCCGCCTATACCGAGCTGGCCGTGCGCACGCTCCACGCGCTCTACGGTCTCGACAAGGCCTGAATTCCGGGCTGAATCCCCGGCTTGCATCGCCGAGCGCCCCGTCCGCGACACCCCGCGGGCGGGGCGCTCGCGCATGGGCGAGGCGCCGGCCCCGCTTCGACGGAGGCCGGCTCCCCCGGAAGGACGCTTGCCCGCCGGGCGCCGGACTCGCTATACGGCGGTAACGGGGCCGATGCGTCAGGCCCGCGCGAGCAGTCCTACGGTTGCGTCGCGCCGGGCCCGGCTCGCCAAAGGGTGGAACACGACACGATGCCCGCAGCGCCTGGAGGCCCGCGCCTGCTACTGCGCCGCCTTCGCGAGGCCATGGCGGAGCCCGTCGGCCCGCAGGCGCGCCTCGACCGCATCGTCGTCCTGATCGCGTCCAACATGGTCGCGGAGGTCTGCTCGGTCTACGTCCTGCGCGACGACGGCAATCTCGAGCTGTTCGCGACCGAGGGCCTGAACCGCGAGGCGGTGCACCTCACCACCATGCGGGCCGGCGAGGGCCTGGTCGGCCTCATCGCCGCCACCGCCGAGCCGCTCTCCCTCTCCGACGCCCAGTCGCACCCCGCCTTCTCGTACCGGCCGGAGACCGGCGAGGAGGTCTACCACGCCTTCCTGGGCGTGCCGCTCCTGCGGGCCGGCAACACGCTCGGCGTCCTGGTGGTGCAGAACCGCACCTACCGGGTCTATTCCGAGGAGGAGATCGAGGCGCTCCAGACCACCGCCATGGTGCTGGCGGAGATGATCGCCTCGGGCGAGCTGCAGGCGCTGTCGCCCGGCACCGTCAGCGCCTCGCGCCGGGCGCTCGCCCAGGGCGGCGTCGCCCTCGCCGACGGGGTGGGCCTCGGCCACGTCGTGCTGCACGAGCCGCGCATCGTGGTGCGCAACCTGATCGCCGAGAACGTCGAGCGCGAGGCGTCGCGCCTCGACACCGCCATCGCCGAGGTGCGCGCGGCGATCGACGACCTCGTCGAGCGCGGCGACGTCGCGGGGGCCGGCGAGCACCGGGAGGTGCTCGAGACCGTCAGGATGTTCGCCCACGACCAGGGCTGGCTGCGGCGGATGCGCGAGGCGGTCCTGTCCGGCCTCACGGCGGAGGCCGCGGTGGAGCGGGTGCAGTCCGACAATCGCGCCCGGATGCTGCGACAGAGCGATCCTTACCTGCGCGAGCGCCTGCACGACCTCGACGACCTCGCCAACCGGCTGCTGCGCCAGCTCGTCGGCCGCCCGATCGTCGGGCAGGACGCGATGCCCGAGAACGCCATCCTGGTGGCGCGCTCGATGGGCCCGGCGGCGCTCCTCGACTACGACCGCTCCCGCCTGCGCGGCGTGGTGCTGGAGGAGGGCGGGCCGACGAGCCACATCGCCATCGTGGCCCGCGCGCTCGGCATCCCGGCGGTGGGCGAGGTGGCGAACGCCACGGCCCTGGTCGAGACCGGCGACGCGATCATCGTCGACGGCGGGACCGGCGAGGTCCAGATCCGGCCGGGGCCCGAGATCGAGGCGGCCTATGCCGAGAAGGCGCGGCTCAGGGCCCGGCGCCAGGAGCAGTACCGCGCGCTGCGCGACGTGCCGGCGGTCACCCGCGACGGCGTCGCGGTCGGGCTCCAGCTCAACGCTGGCCTGATCGTCGACCTGTCGCACCTGCACGAGACCGGCGCTGAGGGCGTCGGGCTGTTCCGCACCGAATTGCAGTTCATGGTCGCCGAGCGGATGCCGACGGCGGCCGAGCAGCAGATCCTGTACGAGGCGGTGTTCGACGCCGTCGGCGACCTGCCGGTGACGATCCGGACCCTCGACATCGGCGGCGACAAGGTGCTGCCGTACATGAAGGCGCTCGAGGAGGAGAACCCGGCGCTCGGCTGGCGGGCGATCCGCATCGGCCTCGACCGGCCGGGCCTGCTGCGGATGCAGCTGCGCGCGCTCCTCAAGGCGGCGCGCGGGCGCCCGCTCAAGATCATGTTCCCGATGGTCGCGACCGTCGACGAGTTCGTCCAGGCGCGTGCCATCGTCGAGCGCGAGAAGGCGCATCTCACCCGCCACGGCCACCCGCTGCCGGCGGATTGCCGCCTCGGCGTGATGGTCGAGGTGCCTTCGCTGCTGTTCCAGATGGACGAGATCGCCGCGGAAGCCGACTTCCTCTCGGTCGGCTCGAACGACCTGATGCAGTTCCTGTTCGCGGTCGACCGCGAGAACCGCCAGGTCGCCAACCGCTTCGATCCCCTGAGCGCCGCGGCGCTCCGCGCCTTCCGGCTCATCGCCGAGCGGGCCGAGGCCGCCGGCACCCCGGCGACGGTCTGCGGCGAGATCGGCGGGCGGCCGCTCGAGGCGATGGCGCTGATCGGGCTGGGATTCCGCGCCCTCTCGATGTCCCCGGCCTCGATCGGCCCGGTCAAGGCGATGGTGCTGGGGATCGATGCCGGCGCAGTGGCGGCGTTCCTGGAGCAGGAGCTGGCGCGGACGAAGGACGGGGCGTCGTTGCGGCCGGCACTGGCGGCGTTTGCCGAGGAGCACGGCGTTCCGGTCTGACGGGCGCTTCTCCGCCGCTTACGCGAAACGGTAACCTCGCCGTGCGATCACGGTGACGTTGGGACAGATCCTCTCCGGCCGCGAAGGCTCCGTGGCACGCGGGGCTTGCGGCGGAATCGCCGGCCGCCGCCTTTCGAGCTGGCGTGAGACCGGAGAGGGGGTGAGAGATGTGAACGGCTTGCCGTTCGTGATGATCACAATCACGAAACGCCCGACCGGATGGGTTGTCACCATCACGATCGGGCTGATGTAGTGACATCGTCCTAGCAAGAGGAGCCGCGGGCTGCCACCCGCCGCTCCTCACCCTAAGATAGGGCACGCGGACCTCATCCGCAAAGGGTCTCGCGCGACCCCGGGACCGCGGGGCGTCTTTTGTCCACGGCCGCCCCGACTCCCCAACCCCCGCAGACCTGCTATACGCGGCACCATCGCCGGCACCGGGCGCGGGCCGCCCCGGCTGAACCGGCCGACGCCCATGGCCATATCTCCTTGCATGATCGCGATCCCGTCCGACCGTCTCGACGCCATCCTGGCCCGCCACGACATCGTCACCGCCACCCTGAGCGCCGGGGACGCCGATGCCGAGAGCTTCGTGCAGCTCTCGCGCGAGCTCTCCGAACTCGACGGGGTCGTGGAGGCGATCCGCGCCTTCCGGGCCGCCGAGAGCGCCCTGCGGGGCGTCGAGGAGATGATCGAGGAGGGCGACCCCGAGATGCGGGCGCTCGCGGCGGAGGAGAAGCCGGAGGCCGAGGCCGCCCGCGAGGCCGCCGCGCGGTCGCTCCAGCTCATGCTGCTGCCCAAGGATGCGGCCGACGAGAAGAGCGCCATCCTGGAGGTGCGCGCCGGCACTGGCGGCGACGAGGCCGCGCTCTTCGCCGGCGACCTGTTCCGGATGTATTCGCGCTACGCCGACCTGAAGGGCTGGAAGGTCGAGGTCATCTCCGAGAGCCCCGGCACGATGGGCGGCTACCGCGAGGTGGTGGCCGAGGTGAAGGGGCGCGGCGTCTTCGCCCGGATGAAGTTCGAGAGCGGCGCCCACCGGGTCCAGCGGGTGCCCGACACCGAGACGCAAGGGCGCATCCACACCTCGGCGGCCACCGTCGCGGTGCTGCCGGAGGCCGAGGAGGTCGATGTTCAGGTCAACGAATCCGACCTGAAGATCGACACCATGCGGGCACAGGGCGCCGGCGGCCAGCACGTCAACAAGACCGAATCGGCGATCCGCATCACTCACGTGCCGAGCGGCATCGTGATCTTCGTCCAGGAAGAGCGCTCGCAGCACAAGAACCGGGCGCGCGCCATGGCGCTGTTGCGGGCCAAGCTCTACGAGCAGGAGCGCAGCCAGAAGGACGCGGCCCGCGCCGCGGACCGCAAGTCGCAGGTCGGCAGCGGCGACCGGTCGGAGCGGATCCGCACCTACAACTTCCCGCAGGCGCGGGTGACCGACCACCGCATCAACCTGACCCTCTACAAGCTCGAGGAGGTGATGGCCGGCACCGCCCTCGACGAGGTGGTGGACGCGCTGATCACCGAGCATCAGGCGGCGCTGCTGGCCGCCGAGGGAATGGCGTGATCGCGCTTCCCCCGGAGACGAGCCGGATCGCGGCCCGGGCCCGGACCGTGGATGCGCTCCTCGCCCACGGGATCGAGACCGCGGCCCTCGATGCCCGGATCCTGGTCGAGGAGGCGCTCGGCGTCACCGCCACCGACCTCGCGCTGCGCGGGGCCGAGCCGATCGGGCCGGCGGGGGCGGCGCGCCTCGCCGCGTTCCTGGCCCGGCGTGCCGCCGGCGAGCCGGTGGCGCGGATCATCGGCGCCTGGGAGTTCTGGGGCCTGCCCTTCGGGCTCTCTCCCGACACCCTGGTGCCGCGCCCCGACACCGAGACCCTGGTCGAGGCGGCGCTGGGCCTCGGCCTCGACCCGGGCGCTGCGCACCGCCTCCTCGATCTCGGCACCGGCTCGGGCTGCATCCTGGTGGCCCTGCTGACCGAGTGGCCGCGGGCGCAGGGCCTCGGCCTCGACCGGTCGCACGGCGCTCTCCTGACCGCCCGGGCCAACGCCGCCCGCAACGGCGTCGCCGATCGCGCCGTCGTCGCGGTCGGCGACTGGGCCGGCGCGCTCAAGGGCCCGTTCGACGTCGTCGTGGCGAACCCGCCCTACATCGCCAGCGGCGTCGTCGCCGGGCTCGACGGGGAGGTCCGCGACCACGACCCGCTTCTCGCCCTCGACGGCGGTCCCGACGGGCTCGACGCCTACCGCGCCATCCTGGCGCAGGTGCCCCGCCTGCTGGCGCCGGGCGGGCACCTGCTCGTCGAGATCGGCTACGACCAGGAGGAGGCCCTGCGGGCGCTCGCCGCCGCGCACGGGCTCGCGGCGACGGTGCACCGCGACCTCGCCGGCCATCCGCGGGTGGTCGCGATGCGCGCCGCGATCGCGACCTGACGTGGATTGTTGAGGTTGCTGTGGCGTTTGTGCGCGAAATCGCGCCGAAATCGACGTGAGGTCCCTTGGCGCCGGGGGCCGAACCCGCTAACGTCCCAGGGCAGATCGTGAACGGTCCGGACAACACAGCCAGGCTCAGTTCTCGGGCGCGACATTGAGCGCGGACCTTTGGGCGATCTTCCACCACCGGGCAGACCAATGAGCGCGTAGGCGGTCCGGTGACCCGCATCTGTGGATCGATTACGGCCGGACCATGAGACGGCCCGCGGTCGCACAGGGCAAAGGCGGACATCGCTGCGGAGACGGCACATGGCCCGCCAGAGGCCGCCCGGCTCCGCGGACGAAGCACCGCCGCGCGCGTAGTCCCGCCCTTCAAGTCGTCGAAGAGGGTCAGTCGAGACCGATGAGACCGAACCAGAACAGGCGTATGCGTGGCCGCAACCGCACCAACAAGGGGCCGAACCCGCTCACGCGGGCCTACGAGTCGAACGGCCCCGACGTGAAGATCCGCGGCACGGCCCAGCACATCGCCGAGAAATACGCCCAGCTCGCCCGCGACGCCCAGGCGAGCGGCGACCCGGTGATGGCCGAGAACTACTTCCAGCACGGCGAGCATTATTTCCGCATCATCGCCGCCGCGAACGAGCAGTACCGGCAGCAATACGGCGGCACCTACGGCCGCCAGGGCTACGACGACGACGAGGACGGCGACGACGAGGGCGCGCCGACCAACGGCTATCCGCAGCAGGAGCGCGGCGGCGTCAACGGCTACCCCCAGTCCGGCTACGGCGCCGCCGACGATTACGGCGATCCCGGCCAGCAGCCGCAACCCTACGAGAGCCGCGACGACCGCCCGTCCCGCTTCGACCGGCAGGACCGTCAGGAGTCGCGGCAAGACTCGCGGCAAGAGGCGCGTCAGGACCGGCCCGACCGGCAGGAGCGCCGCGAGCGCTTCCAGAACCGGCAGGAGCGCCAGCAGCGCGACCGGCAGGGCGGTGATCGCCAGGAGCGGACGGACCGCCAGGATCGTCAGGATCTCTCCCGCGCCGAGCAGCCGCGCCAGGACGGCTCTCGTCAGGACTCTCCCCGGCAGGAGGCGTTCCGCCAGGACGCTCCGCGCCAGCAGGACGGCTACCGCGAGGGCGGCCGCTCCGAGTTCCGCCGCGAGCGCCGCCGCGAGGAGCCGCGCGCCGAGCCGGTCCTCGCCGCCGACGAGCCGACCGGCCTGCCGGCCTTCCTGACCACCCCGGTGCGTCCGGTGGCGCCCGCCCCCGCCCCGGTCGAGGAGCCGCCGCCGGCGCCCCCGGCCGCGTCCCCCGCCGAGGCGGAGGCCGAGGCGCCGGCCGCGCGGCCGCGCCGGCGCCGCCGGACCCGGTTCGAGGGCGGCGAGACCACGGGCGAGCCGTCCGGCGAGCTGTTCCCGAAGCCCTCCGACACGTCGGGCGAGTGACCCTTCCCGGATGAAGCGGCGCCCGGCCTCCCTCGCGGGGGCCGGGTGCGCGTTGCGAGCCGCTCCGCCGCATCCGTGCGGCGGGCCCGGAAGGCGAGGAAGACGCATCCGGGCCATTGCCGCGATGCGCGTCCGTCCCACCTGACGCTCAGGCGGCGCTCCTTCCGGGGGCCCGCGGGCCCGGCAAGGGAGGGACAGATGGTCGATACGGATCGCATCACCGGCGCGGCGCGCGAGCTCGGCGGCAAGGCGCAGGCGGCGCTCGGCGACATTGCCGGCGACCGGCGCGCGCAGGTCGAGGGCCGGCTCCGCGAGGCGCAGGGACAGGCCGAAGGACTGGCCGGCGAGGTCCGCGATGCCGCGCGCGGCGCCGCCGACACGGCGGTCGAGTATGCCGAGGACGCCTACGAGCGCGGCCGGCACGCGGCCCGGTCCGGCGCCCGTACGGTGACCCACTACGTCGAGGAGACCCCGCTGCTCGCCCTGCTGGTCGCCGGCGCGGTCGGCTACGGCCTCGCGCTCCTGGTGCATGGGCGCCGCTGATCGCTGCGCCGCTATCCCTGCAGCTCAATGCAAGGGCGGCAGGGGAGGCGGTTCGGTCGGGAGGGTGCCGTCGGCGAGCTGCAGGCAGGTGAGCAAGGCGACGTAGGACGGCGTGCCGCCGATCTCGCTCTCCTGCCGGCAGTCGCGCCGGTCCGGGGCCGGAAAGGTCGCCCATTGCCGGTGCAGCCGGCGCCGCGCCGCGCGCTCGTCGGACAGGCAGCCGCGATAGCTCGCGGGAGCCTCCCGCCCGGGCCGGCATTCGAGCTGGCAAGTCTTGGATAGGGAATAGACCGGGAAGCCGCCACCTTGCGCGTGCGCGGGGGCGGACAGGGCCAGCCCGATCACGACCGGAACCGAGAGCCGGGACAGCCTCACGACGACCTCCGGAGGGTTGGGTGTTCCAATGAGGCGCCGGCCCGGGACGGAGATCCCGGACCGGCGCGGTCGACCCGACGTTACTTCGTCGCCTTGCCGTCCGTCGCGTTCGTGGCGTTCTGCTGGGCCGGCTTGGCCGGTGCCTTGGCGGCATTCGCCTGCGGCAGGCCGATCGCGTCGATCACGTCGAAGCGCATCCCGTCCTCGGCGGTCTTCAGGGCCGCGTTCGCCTCGTAGTACTTGCCCTGGTTGATCAGGGTGGCCGCCTGGTTCACGTCGGCCACGGTCTTGTCGAGGGGCAGCACCGCCATCACGAAGTTGACGTCGACATGGGCGAGCTTCAGCTGCTCGATCGCGCCCTTCTGGTCACCCTTGGCGAGGTGCTTGTTCGCCTCGGTCACGGCAGTGGCCTTCTCGGGCGTCGCCAGGAAGTCCTCGCCGAGCGTCAGCTGGGCATCGACCGGCACCCAGGCGACCTTGTCCTTGGACTTGGCGTCGGCGGTGGCCGGCTGCACGCTGCCCGTCTTGTCGACCGAGGTCTTGTTCTTGGCCGCGTCCTTGGCCGCGCTCATCTCCGCCGGCGTCTTGAGGTCGGCCTCCGCCTTGTTGAACACCGCGTCGTCGGTCTTGGCCTTGGCGAGGGCGGCCTGGGCCTTGCCGATCAGCGTCTTGGCCTGAGCGGGATCGGCGTCGAAGATGGCGATCCGGGCGAGATGCATGTCGCGGAACGCCTGGGCCCCGTCCTTCGAGAGCTTGCCGACGTCTTGGTCGACCGCCTTCTGCGCCGCGCTCTCCTGCGTCACCATCGGTTTGGTCGCCTGCTCGGTCGCATAGGCAGCACCGCCCAGAACAGTGGTGGCGACAAGAGCAGCGGCGAGGGTTTTCCGATAGGACATGACCGTAACTCCTCTTGAGATCGATGCCGGTTTACTGGGTTGGCATCGCTGCGTTGGTGACATCCGGATAACCCATGCGTGAGGGGCCGGTTGCCTCTCCGTTTCATTAAAAGCCTGTAACTCAACGTCATCGCGCGAATGGCGACGGTATCAACCCGCGGTCGCTGCGAGGTGGCAGGCTGGTCCAAGCCGTGGACCGTGCCTGTCCTCGGCGCGCATGAACGGTCGGCGGAGCCGTTGGCCGCGGGCTTGCTCGATCGCCTGAGGGGCCATTCGAGCGGTATGTTCTTTCATGAAGCGGCGCCGACGCGAGGACGGGGAGACCTTGCGGGCTTGGCCAGCGCCGTCGAACGGATCCGTTCGAGGGCGCGGCGGTATAACGCCTCGGGATGAGGTGGAAGGATATCCCTGATTATCCGAGTTTCTTCGACGGAAATCTCGATCGAGCAGGCGCCCGGGACGAACTCGAGGGCGGAGCGGAATGGCCGCTCGATAATTTTTTTATGATAGATCGAGCAGGCTCTCGTGATGAGAGAACGTAATGCTTTCGATGACACGGCCAGGTGATCTGCTCGTCGTCGCGCCTGCGCGCATCGGCGCCGAAGGCCCGGGAGGGCCCGGCTCAGGCCCGCCCGTCGCGACGGCGCGCTACTGCGCCGTCCAGCCGCCGTCGACCGACAGGTTGGTGCCGGTGATCTGGCTCGCGGCGTCCGAGCACAGGAACGCCGCGATCGCCGCGACCTGCTCGACGGTGACGAATTCCTTGGTCGGCTGGGCCTTCAGCAGCACCTCGTCGATCACCTGCTCCTTGGTCAGGCCGCGGGCCTTCATCGTGTCGGGGATCTGCGCCTCGACCAGCGGAGTCCAGACGTAGCCCGGCGAGATGCAGTTCACGGTGATCTTGTGGGTGGCGAGCTCGAGGGCCGCGGTCTTGGTCAGTCCGGCGATGCCGTGCTTGGCCGCCACGTAGGCCGACTTGTAGGGCGAGGCGACGAGGGAGTGGGCCGACGCCGTGTTGATGATCCGGCCCCAGCCGCGGCTCTTCATGCCGGGGATCGCCGCCCGCATGGTGTGGAAGGCCGAGGACAGGTTGATCGCGATGATCTGGTCCCACTTCTCGACCGGGAATTCCTCGATCGCCGAGACGTACTGGATGCCGGCATTGTTGACGAGGATGTCGACCGCGCCGAGTTTCTGCTCGGCCTCCGCCACCATGGCGGCGATCTCGCCGGGCTTGGTCATGTCGGCGGCGGAGTAATGTGCCGTCACGCCGAACTCGGATTCGATGGCGGCGCGCTCGGTCTCGATCGCGTCGGGCTTACCGAAGCCGTTCAGGACCACGTTGGCGCCCTGCTGCGCCAGGGCCCGGGCGATGCCGAGGCCGATGCCGCTCGTCGAGCCGGTGACGAGGGCGGTCTTGGATGTCAGCGACATGGGTGGGGTCTCCTCGAGCCTGTCGATCAGGCCAGGTAGTCGTGCAGCACGTGGCCGTACGGCAGGGTGAAGTCGACGATCTGGTGGCGGCCGCCGACGATCCGGCGCACCGGCAGGTCGGCGACGCGGCAATTGACGTGCGGGATCAGGTGCAGCCGGGCCTCGCCCTCCCAGGCGCCGTGGACCCGGATGTCCTGGAGCCGGTAGCCGACGAGCTGCGCCACCTTCACGCCGCCGTCGACGTCGGGGATCAGCTTCAGGTTGACGTTGAGCTGGCCGATCCCGGCGCGGATTTTGTCCAGCTGCGCCTCCAGGCTGCGGTGCTTGTAGGTCATCGTGCCCATCGCCACCCGCTCCTCGTCGTAATGCAGGGTGCCGGTCAGCGTGTCCTTCATCACCTTGAGCCGGGGCACGCCGTACTTCTTCGGGAAGCCCCAGATCTCGCGGCCGGCGGTGATCGGCGGCTCGTCGTCGAGGTACATCTGGACCGAGTAGTTGCAGGGCTCGCCCTTCCAGGTCGCGACGATGGCCGAGCCGCTCTCCTCGTAATCGCCGAAGCCGGAAGAATCCGGCATCTTCATCCACTCGTAGTACGCCAGGTTGCCGGGCGCGGGTTCCAGGGGCTCGGGGAGAGCGGCCCGCAGCGCGTCCGGGTCGGTCTCGTAGGTGACGATGAGGTATTCGCGCCGCAGGAAGCGGTAGGGCCCGTGCGGGTAGCTCGGGCTGAAGGCCGGCATCGAGGGCGCCTTCAGGATCTCGTCGCGCGTCATGCGTATCGTCCTCCTGGACATCTTCCTCTTGGAAACAATCAGTCCCGCGCGTCGCGGGTGAGGTCGAACACGGTCACGCCCTGCTCGGGCCGGCAGCGCTCGATCCAGTGCCGGTGCCGGAGCGAGCGGCGCACGTCGTTGCGGCCGGCCTTCCAGTGCTCCAGCATCGTGGTGCGCGAGAACTCGTAGTCCTTGGCGTCGCTCTCGTAGTTCTTGGCGCGGTAGATCAGCTGCAGGATCGTCACCGCGTTCTGGTGGCTGACCTGCGACAGGAAGGCGACGTCGGGGTCCTGGCGCAAGCCGGGCGGCAGCTTGTCGAACAGGCGCCGGAACGCGGTCTTGGCCTTGTGGATCTCGATCTGGTCGTTCGTGTTGAGCCGGGTGCGGCTGGAATAGCGGATGTCCTTCTCGCGCTCGGCCGCCTCCGACAGGGTGCGGGGCAGCGGGCCGCGGGCGCTGAACAGGTCGACCTGGAACACCGCGAGATCGGCCAAGCGCTCCTCGTCGAGCACGTATTGCAGCGGCGTGTTCGAGACGATGCCGCCGTCCCAGTACAGCTCGCCGTCGATCTCGACCGGCGGGAAGCCCGGCGGCAGGGCGCCCGAGGCCATGATGTGCTCGGGGCCGATCCGGTCGCGGGCATTGTCGAAATAGACGAAGTTGCCGGTGCGGATGTTGACCGCGCCGACGCTGAGGCGGGTCTCGCGCCGGTTGATGCGCTCGAAGTCGATCAGCTCCAGGAGCGTCTGCCGCAGCGGGGCGGTGTCGTAGTAGCTGAGCGCCTGCGGCGCTCCGGGCGGGTAGAGGGTGGCGGGCGGGACGCGGGGCGCGAAGAAGCCCGGCACGCCCAAAGTCGCCCCGAAGGCGGCGCTCCAGGCGTTGAACACCTCCCGGACCTGCTCGCCGGGCCACCACGGCGAGACGGTGATCGCCGAGGAGACCTTCTCCCAGAACGCCCGCAGCCGCTCGACCCGGCGTTCGGGCGGGTTGCCGGCGATGAGCGCGGCGTTGATCGCCCCGATCGAGATGCCGGCGACCCAGTCCGGTGCCAGGCCGGCCTCCTGCATCGCCTCGGCGATGCCGGCCTGGTAGGAGCCGAGCGCGCCGCCGCCCTGCAGCACCAGCACCCGGCACTCGTCCGGCGGCGCGCGGTCCGGTGCGTTCGTGTCCGTCGCGTCCGTGTCCGTCGCGTCCATGGGGCCTCCGCGCACGAATCTCGGCGGTTAGATGATGCTGCAGTGCCGCGAAGCAAGGCGCCCGGCCCGCGCCGGGGAGCGTTTCCGCGCTCGCGGCCGCATCCGGGCTCGATCGCGCCGCCGGGTTGACACGGGCCGGCCCCCGCGCCAAGCCTCCGCGCCGCCCGGCCCCCGACCCAGGCTGCCGCGGCGAGCAGGCCCCGTCCCACCCCCGAAAGGGCCCTGTTCCACGGTTTCCCCGCCAAGGTTCACCCGTCAAGGCCAAGGTTTCCCTGCCGAGCGTTCTCGACCAAGGGGTCTCTCCCGAGGTTCCTCTCGGCTCCCCAGACGCCGGCCCGACACAGCACAGGTCCCGATGCGCTCCTACCTCGACTTCGAAAAGCCCGTCGCCGAACTCGAGGCGAAGCTCGAGGAGCTCAAGGCCCTCGGCGACCGCGACGGCGCGGTGGCGATCAGCGAGGACGTGGCGCGCCTGGAGGCGAAGGCCGCGGCGGCGCTCGCCGAGCTCTATGCCGGCCTCACCCCGTGGCAGAAGACCCAGGTGGCCCGCCATCCCCAGCGGCCGCACTTCGTCGATTACTGCGCCGGGCTGATCGAGGAGTTCCAGCCGCTGGCCGGCGACCGCGTCTTCGGCGAGGACGAGGCGGTGGTCGGCGGCTTCGGCCGCTTCCGCGGCCGGCCGGTCTGCGTCATCGGCCAGGAGAAGGGCGCCAACACCGAGGCCCGCATCCGGCACAATTTCGGCATGGCCAAGCCCGAGGGCTACCGCAAGGCGGTGCGCCTGATGGGGCTCGCCGGCCGCTTCGGCCTGCCGGTGCTCACCTTCGTCGACACCGCGGGCGCCTATCCGGGCATCGAGGCGGAGGAGCGCGGCCAGGCCGAGGCCATCGCCCGTTCCACGGAGGCCTGCCTCGGCCTGCCGACCCCGAACGTCACGGTGGTGATCGGCGAGGGCGGCTCGGGCGGCGCCATCGCGCTCGCCACCGCCAACACCGTGCTGATGCTGGAGCACTCGATCTACAGCGTGATCTCGCCGGAGGGCGCCGCCTCGATCCTGTGGCGCGATGCCGGCCGGGCCCAGGACGCCGCCACCGCGATGAAGATCACCGCCCAGGACCTGCTGCGGCTCGGCGTCATCGACGCCATCGTGCCCGAGCCGACCGGCGGTGCCCACCGGGACGGCGAGGCGGCCATCCGGGCGACCGGCGAGGCGATCGCCGCCGCCTTGGAACCGCTCTCGGCCCTCGACGCCGACGCCCTGCGCGACCGCCGGGCGCAGAAGTTCCTGGAGATCGGCCGGAGCCTCTGATCCGGCGCCGTCCCCGTCATCCACAGCCTCGCACAACCCTCATGCCCCAGACACGACCCGGCCTTGGTTTCGCCGAAGACCGGGCGGATGTCTTGGGCGTGAACCCCGTGACGCCGTGCGCCGGCTTGCTTGGCCCGCGCGCCTGTTGAGCCCATCCCCGCAATCTTGGCCGTTCTTGCGGTAAGAGCCGGGTAAGTTTAACGAAGCTATGGGGTTGGGGAGACCGGTCCGCGGCGTCAGGGTGCCGGCGGACCGAAGGCGAGAAGGCGGGGTTCCCATGGTGCGTCTGGCGAGGCGTCTGGCGGTGCGTCCGGTGCTGGCGGCGAGCGGGCTCGCGGCCGCCCTGTCGCTGGGAGCGTGCCAGGATGCCGGGTTCTCGGCCGCCGGCTCGGCACGGGCCCGCGAGCCGATCCCGCAGAAGACCGTCGCCCTGATGGCGACGAAGAACATGTCGCCCCGCGACCCGATCCTGATCCGCGCCTTCAAGAAGGAATCGGAGATGGAGGTGTGGAAGCGCGGCACCGACGGCCAGTACGCCCTGCTCAAGACCTTCCCGATCTGCCGCTGGTCGGGCCAGCTCGGGCCGAAGGTGCGGGAGGGCGACCGGCAGGCGCCCGAGGGGTTCTACCCCATCGCCATGGGCCAGATGAACCCGAACTCGTCCTACTACCTCTCGTTCGACACCGGCTATCCCAACGCCTTCGACCGCGCCAACGGCCGCACCGGCAGCTACCTGATGGTGCACGGCACCTGCTCCTCGGCCGGCTGCTTCGCGATGACCGACGAATCCATCGCCGAGATCTACGCCATCGCCCGCGAGGCCTTCGCCGGCGGGCAGCGGGCGTTCCAGTTCCAGTCCTACCCGTTCCGGATGACCGCGCAGAACCTCGCCAAGTTCCGCAACGACCCGAATATCGGCTTCTGGAGGAACCTGAAGGAGGGCTCGGACTATTTCGAGGCCCTGCACGAGGAACCGCGTGTCGGCGTCTGCGGCACCCGCTACGTCTTCGGCGGCGCGGATGCGGCGGCCGGGGCCTGCAGCCCGAAGGTCGATCCGGTCGTCGTCGCCAAGCGCGAGAAGGACGAGGTCGAGGTGGCCGAGCTCGTCGCCAAGGGGACGCCGGCGACCCGGCTGGTCTACCAGGACGGCGGCCAGCACCCGTTCTTCCGCGAATCCTCGCCGAGCACCCAGCTCTTCGCCGAGCAGGCGCAGCCGCGTCCGAACATGGGCACGATCAGCCGGCCCGAGGCCCTGGCGGCGGCCCCCGAGGAAATCGCGATCGAGCCGAAGATGAAGCCGATCCTGCTCGCCAAGACCGAGCCGAAGGGCCGGCACGGCGCGGTGAAGCCGACGGCGCTCGCCTTCGCGGCGCCGGCGACGAGCCCGGCGCCGATCCCGACCCGCGAGGCTGCGCAGGCGAGCGCCGCCCCGGCCGCACCGATCACCGTCGCGAGTGCCGACGGCGACCCCGCTGTCTACCGCAAGCTCCTCGGCAACCTGTTCGGCGGCGCCCCGGCGGCTCCGCCGGTCGCCTCCGCCGCCCTGCCGGCCGCCGACCCGGCTCAGGTCCCGGCCCCGGTCGCCGCGATCTCCCCGGCCGCGCCCCTGCCGAAGAAGGTCGCCGCCCACCTGCACCCGGCCACCCATTCGGCCGCCGCCAAGGTCGACGGGCTCAACCCGGGCACGGCGAAGAAGGCCGAGGCGAAGCCCTCCGACGGCAAGCCCTCCGACGGCAAGCCCGCCGCCAAGGCCGGCGAGGCGAAGCCGGCCGAGAAGGCGCCGGAGACCGGCAAGCGCACCGAGGGGCCGCACCGCAACCGCGTCGCCGTTTCGCAGCCGGCGAACTGAAACCCCCGCCGTCGTCCCGGGGCCGTGACGCGGCACCCGGGACGACGGCGAGTCGGGTCGATGTCGGCGCTGACGCTGCGCTACTTCGCCGCCGCCGGCCTCGGCTCCTCCCGCGGCCCGAGCGACAGCACCAGCGCCCCGGCCACCGTCGAGAGCACCGAGCCCAGGATCACCCCGAGCTTCGTCTCGGTGTCGTATTCCGGCATCTGCGCGAAGGCGAGGCCGCCGATGAACAGGCTCATGGTGAAGCCGATGCCGCACAGGAGCGCCACGCCGTAGACGTGGCGCCAGGTGGCCCCGGCCGGCTTCGGCGCCAGCCCGCTCCGCACCGCGAGCCAGACGCCGCCGAACACGCCGACCTGCTTGCCGAGGAACAGCCCTGCCGCGACCCCGAGGGTGACCGGCGCCAGCAGCGCCGACGGCGTCAGCCCGGCGAGCGATACCCCCGCATTGGCGAAGCCGAAGATCGGCAGGATCGCGTAGGCGACCCAGGGCTGGAGCGCGTGCTCGAGGGCGTGCAGCGGCGAGTGGCCGTCGTCGGGCCGGCCGGGGCTCGTCCGCAGCGGGATCGCCAGCGCCAGGACCACGCCCGCCACGGTGGCGTGGAGGCCGGAGCGCAGGACCAGGAGCCACAGCACGGCGCCGAGGATCAGGTAGGGCCCGAGCCGGCGCAGACCCGCGCGGTTGAGCACGAACAGCATCGCCGTCACCCCGCCGGCGAGCGCCAGCATCGGCCAGGCCAGGTCGGCGGTGTAGAACAGCGCGATGATCACCACCGCCCCGAGATCGTCGAGGATCGCGAGCGCGGTGAGGAAGATCTTGAGCGAGACCGGCGCGCGCGAGCCCAGGAGCGCCAGCACGCCGAGGGCGAAGGCGATGTCGGTGGCCGCCGGGATCGCCCAGCCGCGCAGGGTCCCGGGCGACGACGAGTTGACCGCCGCATAGACCAATGCCGGCACCGCCATGCCGCCGAGCGCCGCGATGCCCGGCAGCGCCCGGTCCGGCCAGGTGCGCAGGCCGCCGTCCAGGATCTCGCGCTTGATCTCGAGCCCGACCAGCAGGAAGAACACCGCCATCAGGCCGTCGTTGATCCAGTGCAGCAGGCTCAAGGGCCCGAGCTCGGCGTGGAGCGCGTGGGCGTAGCCCTCGCCGTAGGGGCCGTTGGCGACGATGAGCGCGAGCACCGCGCTCGCCATCAGGACGAGGCCGCCGCCGGCGCTGCTGACGATCAGGTCGCGCAGGGCCGAGAGCGGGCGCGGCAGGGGCCGGGGGGGGAGAGAGGGTTGCATGGCGCCCCGCGTGCCAGGAATCCGGAGCTGGATCAACGCGGGTCGGTCTGGCTCGGAGACCGCCGGCCGCCGCGAGGATTGCTGTTGCGAGGCGGCGAGGCCGGACGTTCAATCGGCGTCGCGGAGGGTCCTGGGGATGGAGCAGGTCGTGATCGTCGATCCGGCCGAGGCTGATGCCGGAACGTGGGCGGCTCTGCGCGGCCTGCCCAGGACACACGAATTCTCCGACCGCGTCTTCGTGGTGGAAGGCGAGATGCCGGTGATCGACGCCCTGAAGGCGCTGCCCGGCATCCGGACGCCGGCACAGCTCGACCCTGCGGCGCAGGCGCGCCTGTCCTCGGGCGAGAGGCTGTCGCTCCGCGCCTGGAGCGAGCGGGAGCGGGCCGCCCGGAACGCCCGGCCGGGCGACGGCCTGAACTGGGGCAGCGAGGGTTTCCGGGCTCCCTGATCCGGCCGGCCTCCTGTCCCGCAGCGCTACCCGGGGCGGCTCAGCCCCGCCCCAGCGCCGCCCGCACGAGCTTCACGGCATCCTCGCTCGCCCATTCCGCCGGGCCCTTCATCACGCCGATCTCGCAGCCGGCCGGGTCGATCAGGAAGGTGGTGGGCAGGCCGACGACGTCGCCGGTCTTCTGCAGCACCGGCAGCGCCCGCCCGCCCGGGTCGGCATAGTAGGCGAGCCGCGCGATCCCGTTCTCCTTCATCCAGAGCGGCGGCCGCTCGGGGTTGCGGGTGTCGAGGTTGAGGGCGACCACCTCGAAGTCGGGGCCGCCGAGCTCGCCCTGCAGCCGGTCGAGGGCCGGCATCTCCGCCTTGCACGGCGCGCACCACGTCGCCCACAGGTTCAGCAGCACCGTGCGGCCCTTGAGGTCGGCGAGCGTCTTCGGCCGGCCGTCCGGCCCGGTGAAGGTGATGGCCGGCGCGGGCTTCGGGTGGGCATCGACCTGGAGCGCCGCGACCTCGCCGCGGGCGAGCGGCGCGAGGCGGGCGGCGGTGGCGGCCCCGAGCGGGCAGGCGCCGCCGTTGCTCCGGTCGCCAAGCCCGTATAGGGCAGCCCCGAGGCCGAGGACGGCGACGAGCCCCCCTGCGAGGGCGAGGCGGGTGGTCCGCGAGGATGCGAGGCGAGGTGAGGACATGAGCAACCGGATGTGGGGCGGGCGCTTCGCGAGCGGCCCCGCCGAGATCATGGAGGAGATCAACGCCTCCATCGGCTTCGACAAGCGCCTCGCCCCCCAGGACATCCGGGGCTCGCTCGCCCACGTCGCGATGCTGGGCAAGGCGGGGATCCTGCCGGCCGAGGATGTGGCGAAGATCGAGGCCGGTCTCAAGACCGTCCAGGGCGAGATCGAGGCCGGGACCTTCGCGTTCCGCCGCGAGCTCGAGGACATCCACATGAGCGTGGAGAGCCGGCTGCGCGAGGTCGTCGGTCCCTCGGCTGGCCGCCTCCACACCGCGCGCTCGCGCAACGACCAGGTCGCCACCGACATGCGGCTGTGGGTGCGCGACACCCTCGACGCCCTCGACGGCCAGGCCGCCGACCTGCAGCAGGCGATGGCCGAGCTGGCGCTCAAGCATGCCGGCACGGTGATGCCGGGCTTCACCCACCTGCAATCGGCCCAGCCGGTCACCTTCGGCCATCATCTCCTGGCCTATGTCGAGATGCTGAACCGCGACCGCGGCCGCTTCCGCGACGCCCGTGCCCGGCTCAACGAGTGCCCGCTGGGTGCCGCCGCGCTCGCCGGCACCTCGTTCCCGATCGACCGGCACGCCACCGCGACAAGCCTCGGCTTCGACCGGCCGACCGCCAACTCGCTCGATTCGGTGGCCGACCGCGACTTCGCCCTCGAGGCGCTCTCGGCCGCGGCGATCGCGGCGGTGCACCTGTCGCGCTTCGCCGAGGAGATCGTGGTCTGGACCTCGGCCCAGTTCGGCTTCGTCAAGCTGTCGGACCGGTTCACTACCGGCTCCTCGATCATGCCGCAGAAGCGCAACCCCGACGCCGCCGAGCTGGTCCGGGCCAAGTCCGGCCGGATCATCGGCGCCCTGTCGGGCCTGCTCATCGTCATGAAGGGCCTGCCGCTCGCCTATTCGAAGGACATGCAGGAGGACAAGGAGGGCACTTTCGACGCGCTCCAGACCCTCTCGCTGTGCCTCGCCGCCATGGCGGGCATGGTGCGCGACCTCGAACCCGTGCCGGAGGTGCTGAAGGCGGCCGCCGGCTCCGGCTACGCCACCGCCACCGATCTCGCCGACTGGCTGGTACGCGAGCTCGGCCTGCCGTTCCGCGACGCCCACCACGTCACCGGCCGCCTCGTCGGCGAGGCCTCGTCCCGCGGCATCGGCCTCGAGGCGCTGCCGCTCGCGGTGATGCAGGCCGAGGAGCCGCGCATCACCGAGGCGGTCTTCGCGGTGCTCGGCGTCGAGAACTCGGTGGCGAGCCGCACCAGCTACGGCGGCACCGCGCCGGACAACGTCCGGGCGCAGGCCGAGGGCTGGCTCGAGCGGTTGGCCGGGGAGACCGCTTGAGCGGCGTCTATCCGCCCATCCCGCTCGCACCCTCATCCTGAGGTGTCGGTCCATCGGAGATGGACTGACCTCAAAGGGGGGCTCCAGGAAGCGCGAAGGCTTCCGGAGCCCTCCTTCGGTGCTCGCTTCGCTCGCACCTCGGGATGAGGGTGTGGGTGGGAGGGGGCGAGCGCTCGTGTTAGTTCCTGAAAGCTCCGAACAAGCTCGACCATCACGGGAGGAACACCATGGATCTCGGTCTCAAGGGCAAGCGCGCCCTCGTCCTGTCGTCCAGCCGCGGCCTCGGCCGCGGCATCGCCGAGGCCCTGGCGGCCGAAGGCGCGGACGTGCTGCTCACCGCCCGCACGGCGGAGCGCCTCGACGAGGCGGTGGCGGCGATCAACGCCCGCGGCCAGGGCCGCGCCCACGCCTTCGCGGGGCCCCTGAAGGACAACGTCGAGGCGATCTTCGCGGCCGCCCAGGAGCATCTCGGCGGGGTCGACATCCTGATCGCCAACACCGGCGGTCCGCCGGCCGGCACCGCGCTCACCGTGCAGCCCGAGGCCTGGACGCCCCAGTTCGAGGCGATGGTGACCCCGGTCTTCCGCCTCGCCGGCCTCGTCCTGCCGGGGATGCGCCAGTCCGGCTTCGGCCGTATCGTGGTGGTGGCCTCGAGCGGCGTCGAGCAGCCGATCCCGAATCTCGTGATGTCGAACGCCCTGCGCGCCTCGATCGCCGGCTGGGCCAAGACCCTGTCGGCCGAGGTCGCGGCCGACGGCGTCACCGTCAACATGATCCTGCCCGGCCGGATCGAGACCGACCGGACCGGCGAGCTCGACACCGCCAACGCCAAGGCCCAGGGCAAGTCGCGCGAGGAGATCGCCGAGGCCGCCCGCTCGGCGATTCCGGCCAAGCGCTACGGCAAGGTCCAGGAATTCGCCGACGTGGCGTGCTTCCTGGCCTCGGAACGGGCCTCCTACGTCACCGGCAGCATGATCCGGGTCGACGGCGGGGCGGTGCGGTCGATCTGAGGATAGTCGTCGGTGCGGGGCGATCGTCGTCCCGCCTCCATCCTGTTCGGGGCCAAAAAATCGTCCGGGAAAAGATCGGGCGCGGGTCCCTCCTCTCCCCGCGGGCGGGGAGAGGGCTGCGTCCCCGTTCAGGGGATGCAGCAAGCGGAGGCGAAAGCCGGAGCGAGGGTGAGGGGGTGGTGCCGGATGAGCCTCTTCCGGAGATACCCCCTCACCCTCGCCCTTCGGGCTCACTTCATCGACGACAAGGTCGATGACGTCCTCTCCCCGCCCGCGGGGAGAGGGGAGACCCGCGCCATTCGTGTCCTCGAATGGCCCCGACGGAAGCCTCGCAAGAGTACGACGACATGAAAAAAAGGGCGGTCCCGCGGGGCCGCCCTTTTTTCCAGCGTCCGAATTGTCGTGCCGCTTACTGCCGCTTACTGCCGCTTGCCCCAGCGCGCGCCCGGCGCCGGGCCGGCGCCCGCCGCGAGCTGGCCCACCGCCGGGCCGCTCGCATCGCCAGGGTGGTGCTGCGAGCCCGGGCCCATCGGCTCGGGCGCCATCAGGTCGGGGGTCGCGGCCATCTCGGGGGTGCCGCGGCCGGTGGCGAACTGGCCGGCCTTGCGGAAGCGCCAGAGATAGCCCGGCACCACCGCCTCGATCGCGGTCGGCGCGATGCCGATCCCCTCGATCGTGCGTCCCTCGGCCTTCGCCGCCTCCGACACGACGTTGTCGCTCTGGAGCAGGGTGACCTGGTCGCGAGTGAGCTTCAGGGTGTCGGGCAGGAGGCCGAGCGTCGCGGTGTCAACGATCTCCATCACCCGGGCCTGGAGCCGGGCGGCGGGGGCCGGCAGCGGCAGCACGACGCGGCTGCGCATCGTGACCTTCAGGGTGTACTCGACGAGCTGCTGCAGGGTCAGGATCTCCGGCCCGCCGAGCTCGTAGACCCGGCCGCCCTGGAGCCCGCCCTCGACCGCGCGCGCGATCGCCTCGGCGACGTCGCCGGCGAAGACCGGCTGCATCCGCGCCCCGGCCCCGGCGAGCGGCAGCACCGGCAGCATCCGGGCCAACCCCGCGAAGCGGTTGAAGAAGCTGTCGCCCGGCCCGAACACGATCGACGGACGGAAGACGATCGCGTCGGGCCGCGCCTCGAACACGCTGGCCTCGCCGAGCGCCTTCGAGCGGGCATAGGCCGAGGCCGAGTGCGCGTCGGCGCCGAGCGCCGAGACGTGCACCAGCGGGGCGTTCACCGCGGCGGCGGCCCGGGCGACCGCGGCGGCGCCCTCCGCCTGGAGGCGCTGGAAGCTCTGGCTGCCGCTCTCCTGCAGGATGCCGACGAGGTTGACCACGATGTCGGCGTGCTCCGCCGCCCGGACGATCGAGGCCGGGTTGCGCAGGTTCGTCTGCACGCCGACGATCTGGCCGACGCGGCCCAGCGGCTGGAGGAACTGCGCGAGGTCGGGCCGGCGCACCGCCACCCGGATCCGGTAGCCGCGCTTGGCCAGCGCCCGCACCACGTGGCGGCCGAGGAAGCCCGATCCCCCGAACACGGTCACGAGCTGCGAGGCGGGCCGGGTCAGGCCGACGGTGTCGAAGCCGGTCATGGTCGTGGAGTCCTTCCGCGGGTCTCGGCTGGAGCGGTCTTGTGCAGGAATTCTCGTCGGCTCCTTAGTCGAGGGGGCGGGCCCTGTGAAGCTCTTTGCACCGCACGCGCCCGGGCCGCTCTCCGGTCGCGCGATCCGCGGCCGCCGTCGGCCGCGCGCTTCGCGGCCGGGCGGGGCGCGGTGCGAGGGCGTGCGGCGACCCCGGACGAACGCCCGCAGCCACGGCCGGCCCGGTCCGCCGGGCCGGCCTACGCAAAGGTCCGACGGGCGGATGCTTGAAATTGACCCTTGGTTACATAGGATAATCGTCGCATGTCGGGTCGAGCGGCGGAAAGGCTGATGATTTCAAGTACGCAAGCGGTGATCGTTGCGGCCTGCTTTGGCCTGATTTCGCTCATTATGGCGGCCCGGTACGGGCGAGAATGGGTCAGAGAACGTTCCGTCATCCAGGATCATCGGCGCGACGACAGCGATATCCTGACGGGCGAGCCGGCAGGGGCGGCCCGCTCCGGCAGGGCCGCCGCCCCGGACGACGGCGTCTCCGCCCTCGGCAGCGCGCGATCCGTCAGTGCCCGGCTCCTGGGGGAGCCTCCGGTCCATTGCCGCACCATCAGCCTGGTTTCCGGGGCCGCGGGGGCCGGCGCGGCCCTCGTCCTGCTCGCGGGCGCGACGCTGTTCCTGTCCCGCGACGACGCGGCGGTCTCCGTCGAAGCGCTGCTCGCGCAGGCCGGCCGGGGGCTGCGGAGCGCCGGGATCGGGCCCGATGCGCACGAGCCGGAGGTCACCCGCCCCGTCGCCCCGGGGGAGGCGGAGCGCCGGGATCTCGCGATGCGGTCGCGCCGGCTCACCGCCGAGATGGAGGCGCTCGACCGCGCGGTCGTCCAGCGCCGGGACGAGCTCGACGTCGTCGGCGCCTCCGTGGCGCGGCTGCGCCTCGCGGCGGACGCGGATCACGAGGCCCGGCGGGCGGCAGAGGTGGCGAAGGCCGCCGCCGATGCCGGCGCGGACGAGGCCCGGGCGGGCATCGCCGCGGTGGGGCGGGAGATGGCAGCCCTGCGGGCACAGGTCGCGGAGCAGCGCGAGGCGCTGGCCGCCGCCCGCTCGGAGGTCGAGACGGCCAGGACCGCCCTGATCGTCCTGCGGGCCGAGATCGCCGAACAATCCGGCCGGATGGAGGCGGCCCGGACGGAGGGCGAGGCGGGGATCCGGCAGGTCGCCGACCGCCTCTCGGAATTCGGCCAGACCGCGCGGACCAACCGCGAGGCGATCGGCCGGATCGCCCGGACGATCGACGACCTCGAGGCGACGTCGCGCGGCATCGAGGCCGCCCGCGCGCACGCCGTCCCGGACCGGGCCGCTCTCGCCGACGGCAGCGGAGCCGCCGGTCGCCCCGCATCCGATCTCAGGACCCGGATCGCCGCCCTCGAGACGGCGCTGGCCGGAATGCCGGATCCCTCGGCCACCGCCGGAATCGGCCTGGATCAGTCGCTGCGGACCGAGGCGGCGCTGCAGCCGGAGCAGTGGCGCGCGATCCAGCGGGCGCTGGCGCGGACCGGGCATTACGCCGGCGAGACCGACGGCAGGCCCGGGACGGCGACCCGGGCGGCGATCGCGACGTACCAGCGCGGGCTCGGGGCCGCGGCCACCGGCCGGCTCTCCTCGGCACAGATCGCCCGGCTGCTCCCGCTCGCCCCGGTCCAGCCGCCGATGGCGGCGCGGTGATGCGGTTTGTCCGGACGGATCCTCCGGACGACCGCATCAGGCCGCCCTCCGCCGCACGCCGTCTTGCGCCTCACGCCACCTTGCGCGGCACCATCCGCTCGCTGCCCAGGGCCTCCTGCACCCCCGAGAGCCCGGCCTCGGCGTATTCGGCGTCCTCGTTGACGTTCCACACGTCGAAGCGCCGCTCGCCGGCGAGGATGTTCCGCGCCGTCAGCATCGCGGTCATCATCGCGTGGTCCTGGTTGTTGTACTTGTGCATCCCGTTGCGGCCGACGAGATGGAGGGTCGGGTAGCTGCCCTCGAGGTCCCGGCGGATCGTCGCCACGTGGGCGCGGTAGGCGTCGTCGTAGACCGGGTAGGCCTTGGGCTGGCGCACCACGCAGGCATCGACCACGCTCGCCGGGTCGACGAGGCCGATCAGGCCGATCTCGCGGCGGGCGAGCGCGATCAGCTCGGAATCGGCTGCGTTCCACAGCCCGTCGCCCTCGAAGCAGAAATATTCGAGGCCGAGACAGGTGTAGGAATCGTCCGGCACCATCTCGGGCGACCAGGAGCGGAAGTTCTGCACCCGGCCGACCTTCACCGCCGGGTCGTGGACGTAGATCCAGTTGTCCGGGAAGCTGTCCTTGGCCCGGGCGATCAGCGCCACGGTGACGAAGTCGCGGTAGCGCAGCGAGCGGGCCTGGAAGGTGCTGAGCGGCGCCGGGCGGATGGCGCCGACGAGCTCGCGGATCGGCGCCGAGGAGACGACGTTGCGGGCCGTGAAGGTCTCGCGGCCGCCGCCCTCGCGCCGGGTGCTCACCGTCCACAGCTTGGTGGCGGCGTCGTACGACAGGGCGTCGACCCGCCGGTCGAGCAGGACCTGCCCGCCGTTGCGCCGGATCGCGCCGGCTGCCGCGTCCCACATCATGCCGGGGCCGCGGCGGGGATAGCGGAACGACTCGATCAGGGTCTTGATGACCGCGCCGTCGGAGGCCGCCGGCCGGTGCAGCCCGAGCGAGCGCTTGAGCCCGTCGCGGATCGCTGCGCCGAGGTCGAGCCCCTTGATGCGCTGCGCCGCCCAGTCGGCCGAGATGTCGTCGCACGACATCCCCCACACCTTCTCGGTGTAGGTCTTGAAGAAGATCGAGAACAGCCGCTCGCCGAACTGGTTGCGGACCCAGTCGTGGAAGCTCTTCGGCTCCGCGATCGGCCGGGCCCGGGCCCAGAGGTAGGAGGCGACGCAGGCCGCGCTCTCGACGATCCCGAGGTTGCGCAGGGCCTCGAACGCCTTGAGCGGATAGGCGTAGGTCCGGCCCTTGTAGTAGATCCGCGAGAGGCGCGGCCGCTCGATGAAGTCGTCGGGCAGGATCTCGTTCCAGAGATCGACGACTTCCTTCGATTTCGAGAAGAAGCGGTGGCCGCCGATGTCGAACAGGAAGCCCTTGTACTCCACCGTGCGGCTGATGCCGCCGACCTGGGTCGGATCGCGCTCCAGCACCACGACGTCGCGGCCGGCCTTGGCCAGCATGTAGCCGGTCGTGAGGCCCGCCGGTCCCGCGCCGATCACCAGCGTCTCGGTGTGAAGGCTCATCGCTCGGGTGACTCCGGGGGGCGGCTCGGCCGCGGCGCGCAGAAGGTTCTCCCCGAGCTTTACCGCCCGGATGGTAAAGAACCGCTCAACCGGCTGCGCTAACCGAGGGGTAAGGGCGGGCGTGCGACTCAGGGCGCGCCGGATCATCGAGGCCCGCCAGGAATCCGGCAGGAACCCGCCAGGAACCCGCCATGCTCGCCGCCCCGCTCCCCGAGGCCGGATCCGGCCCGGAAGCCTCCGGACAGGGATCCCGTGGAGCGGCGGCGGACCGCTCGCCCTTCGAGCGGCCGGCGATCGTCTGGCTCATCGTCCTGGCCGGCGCCGCCGGGATCGTGTCCTGGCCCGATCTCTGGGCGGTTCTGCGCGACCTGCGCCTGCCGGATACCGACGACGCCATGCGGCTCGTCCAGGTGCGCGACTGGCTCTCCGGCCAATCCTGGTTCGACCTCGCCCAGCACCGCCATGCCGGGGCGCCGCCGATGCACTGGTCGCGCCTCGTCGACGTGCCGATCGCCGTCCTGATCCTGCTGGCGCGTCCTCTGGCGGATCTCCTGACGCAATCTTCGGCGGGTCCGATCAGCGCGGAGGGGATCGCCGCCGCGCTGTGGCCGCTCGTGCTGCTCGGGCTCTACGCGGCGATCCTGTATCGCGGGGTGTGCCGCGCCTTCGGCTGGCGGGCCGCGGCCTTCGCGGTGTTCGCGGCCGCCCAGGCGGTGTTCGTCACCGGCCTGTTCGCCCCGGGCCGCATCGACCACCACAACGTCCAGATCTGCGCGGTCCTCGCCCTCGTCCTCTCCCTCGCCCGGCCTGCCCCGACGTCGCGCGACGGCGCCTGCGCCGGGGCGCTCGCCGCGCTGTCGCTGGCGGTCGGGCTCGAGGCCCTGCCCTTCATCGCCGGGGCCGGCCTCGTCCTGGCGCTGCGGTGGTGGCGCGACGGGCGCACCGCCCTGCCGCCCTTCCTCGGCTTCTCCCTCGCCCTCGGCCTCTTCGCCCCGGCGCTGTTCCTGGCCCAGACCGATCCGGCGCTGTGGCGCGCCGCCGCCTGCGACGCCCTCTCGCCGCCCTGGCTCTGGCTCGCGGCCTCTGCTGCCGCGACGGCGGCGTGCGCCGCCTGCGCCCCCCGGGGGGCGGGGAGGGGCCTGCGGCTCGCGGTCCTGGCCGCCTGCGGGGCGGTCGCGGTCGGCGGCTTCCTCGTGCTGTTCCCGGCCTGCGCCGCCGGGCCGTTCACCGGCATGCCGGCCCTCGTGCACGACGAGTGGCTGGTGAAGGTGCGCGAGATGCGCCCGGTCTGGCAGCTCGTCCGCCTCGCGCCCGATGCGGTCCTCGCCGGCTACCTGCCGGTGCTGATCGGCGCCGTCGCGGCGAGCGTCTGGGCCCGGCGCGGGCGCGAGCCGGCGCAGCGATGCCTGATGGCGGCGGCCGCCGCCTCGCTCTGGCTCGGCCTGGTCCTCGGCCTGCCGCAGTTCCGCGGCCTCTACGTCGCCGGCGCCTTCGTGCCCCTGGTGGGCGGCCCGGCCCTCGACCGGGCGGTCGCGCTCCTGCGCGTGCCCGCGGCCGGCCCGCGGCGGCGCCTCGCCGCCCTCGCCCTGAGCCTCGCTTTGTGCGGCAAGGTCTGGCTCCTGCTGGCGGCGGTGCCGGAGGCCATCGCCGGCACGGACAAGCCCTTCGCGGCCGATCACGCCGCCTGGCAGGGCTGCGGCGCCCGCCGCGCCGTCGCCGCCCTCGACGCCCTGCCGCGGGGGCGGATCCTCGCGGAGATCGATCTCGGGCCCAACCTCCTGCTGCACGGCCACCACGCGGTCGTGGCGGCGCCCTACCACCGCGCGCTGCCCGGCCTCGTCGCCTCGCTCGAGGCGTTCAGGGACGCGCACGCGACCGCCGACGTGGCGCGGCGGGTGGGGGCGGACTACATCGTGGCCTGCGCCCCCCCGGCGGAGCCGGGCGAGGTGCCGAACGTCGCGGTCCGCCTCGGGCGCGGCGAGATCACCCCGCCCGGGCTGGAGCCGGTCCCGGTGCAGGACACGCCCTTGCGGGTCTGGCGCCTGTCGGCCGGCGCCGCAGGGGAGCATCGGTGATCGGGCGGATCGCGGCGTGTCTCCTCCTCGGCCTCGTCCTCGCGGCCCTGGCCGCCGGGGCCGTGGCGGTCGCCCGCGGCGAGGAGCCCGGCGGCATCGAGGAGGTCTGGACCGCCCTGTTCGGCCCGCCGGATCTCGGGCCGGTCGATTTCGCCGCCCTGGCGCGGGTGCCGTCCCGCAACGACGCGCTCGCCTGCGCGCCCGACGTCTGCCCCCTGGCGCGGGCCGATGCGGTGCCGCCCGATTTCGCGGTCGCCGGGGCGCGCCTGCGCGAGATCGTCCGGGCGGTGGCCGAGCGCCAGCCGCGCACGGCGCTCGTCTTCACCGACGCCTGGGGCGAGCAGGACCGCTACGTCGCCCGCACCGCGTGGCTGCGCTGCCCGGACACCGTCACGGTCGAGATCGTCGGCCGCGGGGAGGGCCGATCGAGCCTCGCGCTCTACATCCGCAGCCAGGTCGGCTGTCCCGTCCCGGCGACGAGCCGCGCCCGCCTCGACCGCTGGCTCGCCGCGATCGCGCGGGCGGCCGCGACCGAGGCCAACGAGGGGTGATGGGATGCCGCGCGCCGCACACGAGCACGCACACGAGCACTTGCCGCCGACCGCCGTTCCGCCGCTCGCGGGCCTGCCCGCCTCCCCCGACGTCGCGGTGATCGGCGCCGGCGCCGCCGGCATCGGCGCGGCGCGGCGGCTCGCCGCCCGCGGCCTGTCGGTGGCGGTGCTGGAGGCCCGCCCGCGGCTCGGCGGCCGCACCGTGACCACGCGGTTGCGCGGCCATCCGGTCGATCTCGGCGCCCACTGGCTCCATGCCGGGCCGATCAACCCGCTGGTGGCCCTCGGCTTCGCGCGCGGCGAACCGCTGCGCCGGGCCGCGCAGGAGAGCCACCTCTGGGTCGGCCGCCGTCCGGGCCGGCCGGCCGAGGAGGCCGCGTTCGGCCGCGCCTGGGCCGTCGCCGACCGGGCGATGACCGACGGCGCCCGCCTGCACGGCGAGGATCGCCCCGCCGCCGCCGCCCTGCCGCCGGGCCTCGGGCCCTGGGGCCGGCGCGTCGCCCTGGTGCACGGCCTCGTCTCGGGCCGCCCGCTGACCGAGGTCAGCCTGCACGACTTCCCGAGCATGGAGTACGGCGACAACTTCTTCATCGCCGGGGGCTACGGCGCCTATCTCGCCCGCCTCGCCGCCGGGCTGCCGGTGGCCCTGTCGACCCCGGTCTCCGCCCTCGACTGGTCGGGGGAGGGGGTGCGGCTCGATCTCGGGGACAACGGCGCCCTGACGGCGCGCGCCGCCCTCGTCACCGCCCCGATGATGGTGCTGCAGGAGCCGGCCCCGGCGCTCCGCTTCGCCCCGGACCTGCCGGAGCCCGTCCGCGCGGCGATCGACGGGTTCCGCACCGGCATCTACGAGCACGTCGTGCTGCACTGGCCGTCCTCGCCGTTCCGCGGCCGCGACCGGCTGGCGAGCCTGATCGGCGGCCGCCTGCAGCCGCCCGGCCTGCTGACCCGGGTCGACGGCACGCCGTTCCACTATTTCGAGCTCGACGTGCCGATGGCCGAGCGCCTCGACGCGGCCCGTTCCGGGCCCGACGGCGCGCGCCGGCTGGTGCGCGATACCCTGGCCGAACAGGTCGGCCGCGGGTGCCTGCGCGACCTCGCCGTGCCGGCGGTGACCGAGTGGCGCCACGATCCCTGGTCGCGCGGCTCCTGGGCGGTGGTGCCGCCGGGCCACACGCACGCCCGCGACCTCCTGAAGCAGGCGGTGGGCGAGCGGATCTGGTTTGCCGGCGAGGCCCTGTCGCGGGAGCAATGGGGCACCGCGGGCGGCGCCTTCGCGGAGGGCGAGCGGGCGGCCGACGCGATCGCCGCCGCACTCCACTAAAATCCATGGTGGGATTGCGGCGAAGGGTTCCTACATTCCGGCCATGCTCACGCGCATCCTCACCGTCCTCGTGCTCCTCGGCCTGTCCTGCACCGCCGAGGTCCATGCCCAGCCCATGACCCGCAACGTGCTCAAGGGCGCCTGCGAGAAGCTCGTGATCGCCGGCAAGGACGTCAGCCCGACCTGCGGCGACAGCATCGTCAACCTGGTCCAGGGCCGGCGCACCTCGTTCGACTTCACCTCGAGCGACGGCACCACCGTCAGCTTCAGCGGCACCGGCATGCCGCAGGACCGCCAGGAGGAGGTCGGCGTCGACGCGCTCCAGCCGGTCAGCGCCGTGATCCTCACCGTGAAGGGGCAGGACGGCGGCATCACCCGCGACACCCTGATGACCGTCGGCTCCTGCCGCTTCCCGGCCTCCGCGCCCGGCCGCTCCACCGTCGCCTGCGCGGCCGACACCCAGCGCGGCCGCTTCGAGGGCACCTTCACGACGGCGAGCGACGCGGCGGGAAAGTAGAGGGCCGCGCCGACGATGCGGCTGGTACGGAGCGTTCAGCGACCGGCGCCGTAAAGCGGCATCAGGTCATCCCGGCAAGATTCTGGGCCGTCACGCCGAACGGTGTCAGCGGTTCGAAGTGACGGAGGTTCTCGGTGACGAGGATGAGGCGGTGCGCCTTCGCGGTGGCGGCGATCGCGATATCCGCGAAGCCGGGATGCCGACCAATCCCGGCCGCCCGGTCCGAGAGCGCCCCCGATTCGTCGGCCTCCTCGCGTCCGAAGGCGAGGATGCGGTCCGCGAACAGGGCGGTGAGCGACGTCACCCACGCATCGAGCGCCTCCGCGCGGGCCATCGAACCTTTTCGGCGCAACTTGCAGATCCCCTCGCGGATCTCCGCGAGCGTCACGGCCGACAGGTGCAGACGTTCCGTTTCCTCGCGCAGTCGGGCCAGCACGGCCTCGGGCAGATTGGACCGACCCGGCGCGAGGAGCGAGAGCGACGAGGTATCGAGAAGATAGCCGCCATGGCTCATAAGTCGATTGGCCGCATCGGTGTCCGGTCGCGCTCGACGTCATCGAGACCGCCCGGGAACGTCATCAGGAAGTCGGCGAAGTTCGGCTTGTCGTCGGGGTACAGGCGACGTGCCACCTCTACGGGGACGATCACCGCGGCCGGTCGCCCATGCCGCGTGATCGTCGTCGGTTCGCCCCGCTCCGCCGCCTCGACCAGGGCCGAGAACCCCGCCTTGGCGTCCCTCGCCTGAATCGTCCGCATCAGCGCGCTCCCGCGATTATGACCACATGAGGTCACGGTATCGGAGCGACGTTCTGTGCACAACCAGTCCTCACGATCGGCCTCAGCGCCGCGGCCCGCGATCGAGCCCCGCCTTGCGCAACGCATCCGCAAGCGCGCCGCCGCCCGCCGGCTCCTCGCGGCGGGGTTGCGGGCGGGGAGCGTCCCGGCGGGGCGCGTCGCGGTGCTGGCCGCCCGGCTCGCGCGGAGGCCGGGCGCCGACCTCGTCGTCGAGGCGCAGGGTGAGCGAGATGCGCTTGCGGGGTGCGTCCACCTCCAGGACCTTCGCCCGCACCACGTCGCCGGGCTTCACCACCGCGCGGGGATCCTTCACGAAGGTCTTCGACAGGGCGGAGATGTGGACGAGGCCGTCCTGGTGCACGCCGATGTCGACGAAGGCGCCGAAGGCCGCGACGTTCGTCACCACGCCCTCCAGCACCATGCCGGGCCGCAGATCGCCGATCTTTTCCACGCCCTCCTGGAAGGTCGCGGTCTTGAAGGTCGGGCGCGGGTCGCGGCCGGGCTTTTCCAGCTCGGCGATGATGTCGGTGACGGTCGGCAGGCCGAAGGTCTCGTCGGTGAACGACTTGGCATTGAGGCCCTTGAGCACGGTGCCGTTGCCGATCACCGCCTTGATGTCGCTCTTCGTCGCCTGGAGGATGCGGCGCACCACCGGGTAGGCCTCCGGATGCACGCCCGAGGCATCGAGCGGATCGTCGCCGTTCTGGATCCGCAGGAAGCCCGCCGACAATTCGAACGCCTTCGGCCCGAGCCCCGCGACTTTCTTCAACCCCGAACGGCTGCGGAACGGGCCGTTGCCGTCGCGGTGGCTGACGATGTTCTGCGCCACCCGCTCGCTCAGGCCCGACACCCGGGCGAGTAGCGGGCCCGAGGCGGTGTTGACGTCGACCCCGACGCCGTTCACGCAATCCTCCACCACCGCGTCGAGGGAGCGCGACAGCTTTCCCTCCGCCAGGTCGTGCTGGTACTGGCCGACGCCGATCGCCTTCGGCTCGATCTTCACCAGCTCGGCGAGCGGATCCTGGAGGCGCCGGGCGATCGAGACCGCGCCGCGCAAGGACACGTCGAGCCCCGGCAGTTCCTGGCTCGCATAGGCCGAGGCCGAGTAGACCGAGGCGCCGGCCTCCGACACCATCACCTTGGTGAGCGTCAAGTCCGGCTGCTTGGCGATCAGCTCGGCGGCGAGCTTGTCGGTCTCGCGCGAGGCGGTGCCGTTGCCGATGGCGACCAGCTCGACCCCGTGCGCCCGGCAGAGCTTCGCCAGCGTCATCAGCGCGCCGGTCCAGTCGCGCCGCGGCTCGTGCGGGTAGATCGTGTCGGTGGCGACCACCTTGCCGGTGGCATCGACCACCGCGACCTTGACGCCGGTGCGGTAGCCCGGATCGAGGCCGAGGGTCGGGCGCGCGCCGGCCGGCGCGGCGAGCAGAAGGTCGCGCAGGTTGCCGGCGAAGACCCGCACCGCTTCAATTTCCGCGGCTTCCCACAGGCGGGCCCGCAGGTCGAGCTCGATCGAGAGCCGGAGCTTGGTGCGCCAGGCCCAGCGCACCGCCTCCATCAGCCAGCGGTCGCCGGGCCGGCCGCGATCCTGGATCCCGACCGAGAGGGCGATGCGGCCGTCATAGAGGCTCTGTGCGTCGACCCCCTCGGGGGCCTCGTCGAGGCGCAGGTCCAGGGCCTCCTCCTTCTCGCCCCGGAACAGCGCCAGCACCCGGTGGGAGGGGAGGCGGGTCAGGGGCTCGGAGAAGTCGAAATAGTCGGAGAACTTGGCGCCGGCCTGCGCCTTGCCCTCGCGCACCCGCGAGACGAGCCGGCCGCGGGTCCAGAACGCCTCGCGCAACTGGCCGACGAGTTCGGCATTCTCGGCGAAACGCTCGACCAGGATCGAGCGGGCGCCCTCGAGCGCCGCCTCCGGCGTCGCGACGCCCTTCGCCTCGTCGACGAACGGGGCGGCGGCGGTGAGCGGCACCTGGTCGGGGCGGGTCAGCAGCGCCTCGGCGAGCGGCCCGAGGCCCGCCTCGCGGGCGATCTGCGCCTTGGTGCGGCGCTTGGGCTTGAACGGCAGGTAGAGGTCCTCGAGCCGCGCCTTGGTGTCGGCGGCGAGGAGCTGTCCCCTCAGGGCGTCGTCGAGCTTGCCCTGGGCCCCCACGCTCTCCAGGATCGCGGCGCGGCGGGCCTCCAGCTCGCGCAGGTAGCGCAGGCGCTCCTCCAGATTGCGCAGCTGCGCGTCGTCGAGGGTACCGGTCACCTCCTTGCGGTAGCGGGCGATGAACGGCACCGTCGACCCGCCGTCGAGCAGGTCCACCGCCGCCTTGACCTGCCATTCCTGCGCGCCGATCTCGGTGGCGATGCGCTGGGTGATGCTGGACATGACGACTCCGCGTTTTTCCGGGGCGACGGGGAGGCGTGTCCTTAGAGGGGTTGGGGGCGAGTTGGAAGGGCGGGGATCAGAGGGTCGGGGCGTCCGTTGCGTCCGCGGCCCCACGAGGCTGCCGCCCCGCCCAGGCGTCGCGTTCGGCGCGGGTGAACAGGGCGCAGATGGTGACGTGGCTCACCGCGGCGACGGGCAGGGCGAGCAGGCCGAAGACCACGTACTTGCTGTAGCCGCCCGGCAGGCGCCAGAGCGGCGCCCCCTGCATGACGGCGAGGACTAGCCCGAGCTGGCCGCCGAGGATCCAGGCGAGGCGCTGATGGCCCGTGAAACGCCGCTCGACCGGCGTGATCGAACCCGCCAGGACCATCGCCGACCACGCCACCAGTCCGGCCGCCAGCGGGACGATCGCGGGGTCCAGGCTTCCGTCGAACACGGCCCGCATCGCTTCGAACAGGACGAGGCTGACGCCGTTCGCGGCGAGCAGGAGGAGGAAACGGGGCATGACCCTCTCCGGCGGGATCGACGGTCGATCCGCCTCGCGACGGTCGCTGCTCCCTGTCCCTGGGTCAAGTCGCGAAATCGACAACCGAGACCGGGCATGGCCGGCGACGGGAACGGGCGGTCCGAAGGATCGGGCCGCCCGTCACGATCGATGGCGTCGACGATGGGGCGTCGGGCGCCTCAGCGCACCCCGCCCGCCGGCAGCACCCCGGTCGGGGCGGGGACGCGGCGCATCCGCTCGCGGTGGGCGGTGTAGAGGCCGCTGCCGCAGATCACCAGCACGCCGAGGCCCATATAGGCGTTCGGCACGGTGCCGAAGAACAGGAAGCCGAGGAGGCCGGCCCAGATGATCTGGCTGTAGGAGAACGGCACCAGGGTCGAGGCCGGGGCGTGGCGGTAGGCGATGGTGACGATCCAGTGCCCGGCGGTCGAGATGAGGCCGATCGCGGCGCCGACCGCGACCTGGGTCAGGTTCGGGGTCTCCCAGACGAAGGGCACGAGGGCCGACAGGATCAGGAAGCCGACGATCGCCGACCAGGTCATGGTGGTCTGGGGGGCGTCGTAGCCGTTGATCTTGCGGGTCACGACGAGGGCGGCGGCCCAGAACAGGGCCGAGACGATCGGCAGGAGGGCGGCGGTCTGGAAGGCGCTGGTGCCCGGCCGCACGATGATGAGGACGCCGATGAGCCCGACGAAGGCGGCGGCCCAGCGCCGGGCCCCGACCTTCTCGCCCAGCACCGGGATCGACAGGGCGGTGACGAAGATCGGCGAGACGAAGGCGATGGCGGTGATCTCGGCCACCGGCAGGGAGCGCAGGCCGGCGAGGAACAGGAGCGCCGAGCCGACGAGCGCGACGCCGCGCACCACCTGCAGGCCCGGGCGCGCCGAGCGGAACGGCGAGGCGCCGCGCTTGAGACGCGCCCGCACCAGCGCCGCCACCAGCATCACCGCCAGGAACCCGGTGTAGCGCAGCCACGCCACCTCGATGCCGGAGAGCTGCCCGGTGAGAAACTTGGCGGTCGCGTCGGAGCTCGACAGGAACACGGTCGAGATCACCACCAGCGCGATGCCGCGCAGGGGCTGGTCGCCGAGCACGGCCGGCAGGGCCGGGCGGGCGGAGGGGGCGGCGGCGAGGGGAAGCGTCAGGGAGGCCACGGGTGTCACGGCGGGTGTCGGGGAGGGGCCTTAGTCCTACCACCGCCCCGGCTGCCTCAGCCGTGCCGATTGCGCGCTACGGCCATGCTGTCGGATCAGCCCTAGTTAAGGCACGCTTTACCCGATCGTGTTCGGCCCGCGGCGACTTGGTGTGGTGCCGCCATCATCCCGCCGCAAGGCTTAAACCTGTCTCCTGAAAGACTCGTGAAGAGAATTCGTCTTCACCGGAACCGGGTTTGGAATTGCGTGTTGTTTCGCCCGCGCAGGGTTAAGGGGCCCTGCGCGGGCGAGGGGGGTCAGCAGCAGCGGAAGCCGCCGCGGCCGCCGACGCCGAACCGGGCGTTCTGGCGCTCGCGGAAGAACTCCGTCGCGGTCATCGGCTGCTGGTCGGGATGGGTCTTGCGGATATGGGCGACGTAGGTGTCGTAGTTGCCCTGGCCGACCATCAGGCGCGCCCCGTCGCAGACGCAGCGCGTCAGGGTCGCCCAGCGATCCCGTAAGGACTCGGCGCCCATCGGCTCACTCCGCCGCCGCCGGCACCGTCCGCGGATCCGCCTCGAGGGCGGTCCAGCGGTCGGCGCGGTAGGCCTTGAGGCAGGCCTGGATGCCGAAGGCCACGATCGCCACCACGACGGCGACGAAGAGCAGCGCCAGCACCGCGTCGATGCGGTCGTTGAACACGATCTGGCGCATCTGGTCGGCGGTCTTGGCCGGCGCCAGCACCTTGCCCTCCGCGAGCGCGGTCGCGTAGCGCTCGGCGTGGGCGAGGAAGCCCACCCGCGGATCGGCGGAGAAGACCTTCTGCAGGCCGGCGGTCAGCGTGCAGGCGACGAGCCACACCGTCGGCACGATGGTGACGAGGGCGTAGCGCTCCCGCTTCATCTTGAAGATGACGACGGTGCAGAGCGTCAGCGCGATCGCCGCCAGCATCTGGTTCGAGATGCCGAAGAGCGGCCACAGGGTGTTCACGCCGCCGAGCGGATCGGTCACGCCCTGGTAGAGGAAGAAGCCCCAGAAAGCGACGCACAGGCCGGTCGCCACGATGCTCGGTCCCCAGGACGCCGTGTCCTTGAAGGCCGGCACCGCGACGCCGATCAGGTCCTGCAGCATGAAGCGCCCGGCCCGGGTGCCGGCATCGACGGCGGTGAGGATGAACAGGGCCTCGAACAGGATGGCGAAATGGTACCAGAACGCCATCATCGCCTTGCCGCCGACGACGTTCGAGATGATGTGGGCCATGCCGACCGCGAGCGTCGGCGCGCCGCCGGCCCGCGAGATCACGGTGTGCTCGCCCACATCCGCGGCGGTCTGCTTGATGGTCTCGGCCGAGATCGGGAAGCCCATGGCGGTGACCGCCGCGGACGCGCTCTCGGGCGTGGTGCCGACGACCGCCGCCGGCGAGTTCATGGTGAAGTAGACGCCCGGATCGATGACGGTGGCGGCGACGAGCGCCATCACGGCGACGAAGGATTCCATCAGCATGCCGCCATAGCCGATGAAGCGGGCATTGACCTCGTTGTCGATCAGCTTCGGCGTCGTGCCCGACGAGATCAGGCTGTGGAAGCCCGAGACCGCGCCGCACGCGATGGTGATGAACAGGAACGGGAACAGCGAGCCCGACCAGACCGGCCCGGTGCCGTCGACGAACTTCGTCACCGCGGGCATCTGGAGGTGGGGGGCCAGCACCAGGATGCCGAGCGCCAGGCCGACGATGGTGCCGATCTTGAGGAAGGTCGAGAGGTAGTCGCGCGGGGCGAGCAGCAGCCAGACCGGCAGGATCGAGGCGACGAAGCCGTAGCCGATCAGCATCCAGCACAGCTGCGTGCCGGTGAAGGTGAACATCGCGGCGAGCGCCGGATCCTCGGCGACGGTCTGGCCGTAGATGATCGCGGCCATGAGCAGCACGAAGCCGAGGATCGAGACCTCGCCGATGCGGCCGGGGCGGATCCAGCGCGAGTAGACGCCCATCAGGAGCGCGATCGGGATCGTCGCCATCACCGTGAAGGTGCCCCACGGGCTCTCGGCCAGCGCCTTGACGACGATGAGCGCCAGCACCGCCAGGATGATGACCATGATCAGGAAGGCGCCGAACAGCGCGACGATGCCGGGGATCGTGCCGAGCTCGGAGCGGATCAGCTCGCCGAGCGAGCGGCCGTCGCGGCGCATCGAGACGAACAGCACCATGAAGTCCTGCACGGCGCCGGCCAGCACGACGCCGGCGAGGATCCAGAGCAGGCCCGGCAGGTAGCCCATCTGCGCCGCCAGCACCGGGCCGACCAGCGGGCCGGCGCCCGCGATCGCCGCGAAGTGGTGGCCGAACAGGACGTACTTGTCGGTCGGGACGTAATCGAGCCCGTCGTTGTGGCGCAGGGCCGGGGTCTGGCGGGTCGGGTCGAGCCGCATGATGCGGTCGGCGATGAACAGCGAGTAGTAGCGGTAGGCGATCAGGTAGACCGACACCGCCGCGACGACGATCCAGAGCGCGTTGACGGTCTCGCCGCGCTGCGTCGCCACGACGGCGAGGGCGGCGGCCCCGAGCGCGCCCACGAGCGCCCAGGGCCCGTGCTTGCGGACGGCAGTCATGCGGTTTCCTCCCGGCTTTCGCCGCCGGGCTCACGACATGCTTCGGCGGCTTCCTTCGACTTTCGGGTAAAGGAATCGTCGAGGGCTGCCAATGCGGCAGCGAGTCGGAGGTGCCGTGCCGGAATGAGACTTTCGTCGTAGGGGCGGATGACCGATGGTCCGGGTGCGTGACGAGAAGCAATGACGCCCGCCACCGTCATCCCGGTGCTCGCCGCGGGCGAGGACCCGGGATCCACGACCGCAGACGTTGCCGAAAGGGACGGGAGAACTCTGCCGCATCAAGTATCGCCGGCGGTCACGGATCCCGGGTTCCGCCGCGCGGCCCCTGGACGACGTCGAGACATGTCGGCGGCGGGACGTTTCAACCAGGTTGCGCCGGCCTCGAATGCGCTCAGCTCGACGGCAACCCGCCCAGGATATGATCGTAATCCAGGTTCGCGGTCTCGATGACGATCTGCGTCCGGCTGATGACGCCCAGCTTGCGCAGGATCTCCGAGACGTGCGCCTTCACGGTCGAATCTCCGACGCCGAGCTCGTGGGCGATCTGCTTGTTGAGCTTGCCCTGGCGGATCATCAGCAGCACCCGCACCTGCTGCGGGGTCAGCTCGGCGATGCGCTCGGCGATCGGCGCCTTGCCGGCCTTGCGGCCCGGGACTTCCGCCGGGCCGGCCACGCCCTCGGGCACGAACACCGCGCCGTTGAGCACGTCGGTGATGGCGCGGATCAGCACCGGCTTGCCGGCGGCCTTGGGCACGAAACCGGCGGCGCCGTGGGCCAAAGCCTCGCGCATGATGCGCGGATCGTCGAGGCCGGAGACGACCAGCACCGGGATGCGCGGGAAGCGCGTGCGGATGGCGATCAGCCCGTCGAAGCCGTTGACGCCCTGCATGGTCAGGTCGAGCAGGGTCAGGTCGATCGAGCGGCCGCGGGAGAGCGCCGCGCAGGCGCTCTCGATCCCGTCCGCCTCCTCGACCTCGGCGGCCGGGAAGGCGAGGCGGACCGCGCTGCTCAGGGCGTCGCGGAACAGCGGATGATCGTCCACGATGATCAGGTGCATGTCCGACCCCTCCGCGACGGGCGGCGTCCCGTCCGGCCGCGGAAGAGATACCCCGGGGGCCGGGCTGGTCAATCCCACCATCGCAGCGGATCATCCTCTCGCCGTCGCGCCACCGGGCGGGGCGCGCAGTCGCAGATCGAGGACAGCAACGCGGCTACCCCGATAAAGTCGAGGTAAGAGTTACCACGCGGCCGCCGCAGCAGCCACCGTGCTTTGGTATGGAGCCCGGCGACGACCGCGAGGTCTGCACCTTGGTCCAATGGTCCGTGGCGGCGGCCCGGTCCTATCGTCGTGCGACCTCGGCGGATCAGAGACCTCCTCACCGCGGAGCGGGCGGGAGCGGAGCGTGGCATCTGGCGGCTGGCGGCGCGTGGGGCGCCGCCCGGCGGCCGATCGCGGGGGCGATCGCCCCTCCGTTCCTCGAAGCGCAGGCGCGGCCGCCGCACCGGCCGCGCCTGCGTGCCGTCATGCCCCAGGGTCATGCCCAAAGGTCATCGCCGGGCCGATTGCCTCGTTGCCAGTCGTTCCCCGCGGCCGCATAATGCGATCCCATGCCAGGAACGAGCCGGTCGCGAACGAGCCGGCGACGAGGGGGAGGCAACCGGTGGCGCAGGGCACGCGCACGCGCTCGCATCGCTGCGGGATTCAGACGGCCTGGACCGAGGCGGCCGGAGCGGACGCGGCGGTGGCGGCGCTCGCCGCCTCCCTCGACGTCGGCCGCATCGCGCATCTCGTGATCTTCTTCTCGCCGGTCTACGGCGTCGAGGCGCTCAACGCCGCGCTCGGGCGCACCTTCCCGGGCGTGCGGGTCGCCGGCTGCACCTCGTCGGGGGAGATCAGCCCGATGGCCGGGCTCGACCGCGGCCTCGTGGCGATCGCCTTCCCGCACGAGGGCTTCCGCATCGCCTCGACGGTGCTGGAGGCGGTCGACAACCTCGACGCCGAGCGGGCCTCGGCCTCGATCCGCGGCCTGCGCTGCACCATGGAGACGATCGGCCGCGGCGGGCAGCGTTTCGCGATCTCGCTCATCGACGGCCTCGCCAACGCCGAGGAGACGGTGATCGCCGCGATCGGCTACGGCCTCGACGGGGTGCCCCTCGTCGGCGGTTCGGCCGGCGACGAGCTGACCTTCTCGGAGACCGCCCTGATCCATGACGGGCAGGTGCACCGCCGCGCCGCGGTCCTGCTGCTGATCGAATCCGACTTTCCCGTCGAGATCTTCAAGAACGACAATTTCGAGCCGACCGGGGTCAAGTTCGTCGTCACCGAGACCGACCACGAGCAGCGCACCGTGCGCGAACTCAACGCCGAGCCGGCGGCGGTCGAGTACGCCAACGCGCTGGGCCTCGATCCCGACGCGCTCACCCCGACGAGCTTCGCCGCGCACCCGCTGGTGGTGCGGGTCGGCGGCGACTATTTCTGCCGCTCGATCCGCCACCTCAACCCGGACCGGTCGCTGAGCTTCCACTGCGCCATCGAGAGCGGCGTGGTGCTGACGCTGGCGCGCCAGAAGGACCTCGTCGAGGCGACCCGCGAGGAGCTCGCCCGGCTCGACGCGCGGCTCGGCGGCGTCGACCTGGTGATCGGCTTCGAATGCGTGCTGCGCCGCCTCGACGCCGAGATCCACCAGGCCCGGCACAGCATTGCCGAGCTCTACCGGCACTACAACGTCGTCGGCTTCGAGACCTACGGCGAGCAGTACCGCTCGATGCACCTGAACCAGACCTTCACGGGCATCGCCATCGGCCGGCCCGCCGGCCCGTGAGCGGAGTCGATTCCGGGGCCGGCGAGGACGTCGCGGCCCTGCACCGCCGCATCGCCAAGCTGGAGCGCATCAACGCCGCCCTGATGTCCCAGGTCGAGCGGACGATGGACCAGCGCGGCAGCGCCTACTCGCTGTTCCAGACCGCCATCACCCTTGAGGGCCAGGTCCGCTCCCGCACCGAGGAGCTGACGGCGCTGATGCGCAGCCTCGAGCGCTCGAACCAGGCGCTCACCGCCGCCAAGGAGGAGGCCGAGCGGGCCAACCGCTCGAAGACCCGCTTCCTCGCCGCCGCGAGCCACGACCTGCTCCAGCCCCTCAACGCCGCGCGGCTGTCGATCTCGGCGCTCGCCGACATGCGGATGGGGCCGGAACCCCGCGTCGTCGTCGGCCAGGTCGAGCGGGGCCTGCAGACCATCGAGGACCTGATCAAGACGCTGCTCGACATCTCGAAGCTCGATGCCGGGCTGATCCAGCCGGTGGTGCGGCCGGTGCGCGTCGCCGACGTACTCGAGAGCGTCGAGGCGAGCTTCGGGCCGCTCGCCGCCCGCAAGGGCCTGCGCCTCTCGGTCCGCGGCGGGCAGGCCTGGGTGGCGAGCGACCTCGTGCTGCTCCAGCGCATCCTGCAGAACCTGGTCTCGAACGCGATCCGCTACACCGCCGCCGGCGGCGTGCTGGTGGCGGCGCGCCGGCGCGGCTCCGCGATCCGCATCGACGTGGTCGATTCCGGCGCCGGCATCCCGGAGGACGAGCAGGACCTGATCTTCGAGGAGTTCCACCGCGGCGGGCGCGAGAGCGTCGACGGCGAGATCGCGCTCGGGCTCGGCCTGTCGATCGTGCGCCGCTCGGCCCAGGCGCTCGGCCACCACCTCACCCTCGTCTCCCGGGTCGGCCACGGCTCGCGCTTCAGCCTGCACCTCGCTCCGTGCGCCCCCGAGCCGACCCGGCCCACCCCCTCGCTGGTGCCGCCGACGAGCCTCACCGGCGCCCGCATCGCGCTCATCGAGAACGACAAGGCGGCCTTGGAGGCCCTGGCGCGGCTGTTCCACGGCTGGGACGCCAACGCCTTCGCGGCGCGCGACCACCTCAGCCTGGTGCGCCTTCTCGGCACGACCTGGTGCCCCGACGTCGTCGTCGCCGATTTCCACCTCGACGGCGGCGCCTGCGGCCTCGACACCGTGGAGTGGCTGCGCTCCGTCCACGGCCACGACATCCCGGCGGTGATCACCACCGCCGACCACTCGTCCGAGGTCGAGGCGCGGGTGCGGGCGGCCCGCTGCGAGCTGGTCCACAAGCCGCTGAAGCCGGCGCAGCTGCGGGCGCTGCTCGCGCACCTGCTGACCCGCGGCTGAGCCCCGTCGCGCTCGCGCCGGCACTGTTTCCGGAAGATGTCCGACTCCGATCGACGCCGGGCGGCTCGTCGACGGCCGCTGTCGTGGCCTGGAGACTAGGCCGATCGGACTATATCTTAGCGTTTCTACTGTGTATCTAAAACGGAAAATACTCGTATGGACTAGGCACAATGAGAAATAGACGGTTGCGCGCGCGCAACATACTGCGTGATTGCGAGTTTGGTGCCGCTGGAACGGATTATTTGCCCGCTCATCTGTGGCATCTCTCCTGAATGCGGGGAGGTCCAGCGTGGCACGGATATTACTGACGGGCGCAACCGGCTTTCTGGGCGGCGCCGTCCTTCACCAGGCCTTGAGCCGCCGCGACGGCACCGAGTGGGTGTGCCTGGTGCGCTGCGCCACCGCCGAGCAGGGCCGGCAGCGGATCGCCGCGCGGCTGTCGCGCTTCACCGACGCCTTCACCGCCCAGCGCCTCGCGCGCCTGGTCGAGGTGGTGCCGGGCGACTTCACCCGCGCCGACCTCGACGCCGATCCGCGGCTCGATTCGGTCACCCACGTCCTGCATCTCGCCGCCGACACCTCGTGGTGGGGCGAGGAGCGGGTCAGCCGCACCAACCACGACGGCACGCTGGCGCTCGCCCGCCGGGCGCGGGGCATGCCGGGCCTCGTGCGCTTCCTGCACGTCAGCACCGCGATGATCTGCGGCGCCGAGGCGCCGTCCCTCGTCGAGGAGGCGGCCTATCCCTCGCCCCAGGCCCGCCACCTCGTCGCCTACACGGTCTCGAAGGCCGCGGCGGAGACCTCGCTCGCCGGCAGCTTCTCCGACCTGCCGATCGTCGTCGCCCGGCCCTCGATCGTCGTCGGCCACTCGACCCTCGGCGCCGCGCCGAGCTCGAGCATCCTGTGGGTGATCCGCGCCGCCGACCGGCTGCGCCTGGTGCCGTGCGCGCCCGAGAGCGCCGTCGACATCGTCCCGGTCGACTGGGTCGCCGACAGCCTGCTCGGCCTGCTGCGCAAGCCGCAGCTCGCCCACACCCTCTACCACATCTCGGCCGGCGCCGGCGCCCGCGCCCGCTGGGACGACCTGATGCGGGCCTTCGCGGCCGCCGATCCGGCGGGCGGCCCGCGCGACGACTTCGCCCGCTTCGACCTCGCCGCCGACCGGGCGCTCCTACGCCGGCGCTTCGCCGAGACCTTCGGCCTCGACGGGGCGCTCAAGCAGGCGATGCTGCGGGCGGTACGGGCCTACTACGCCTTCTGCTCCCTCGACCTGACCTTCTCCAACGAGCGCCTGCTCGCCGAGGGCCTGACGCCTCCGCCGGCCTTCACCGACTACCTCAAGGTCTGCCTCGAGAACGCGCCCGAGATCGCCGAGCAGTTCGCCGACGACCTCGAGATGTTCGTGGCGCCCCAGGCCAATCCGGCCCTGCCGCGGACGGCGAGCGCATGAACCCGTTCCTCACCCTCGCGGTCGCCATCCTGGCGGAGATCACCGCCACCCTGTCGCTCAAGGCCGCCGACGGGCTCACCCGTCCCGGCCCGACGCTCCTGGTGGCGCTGGGCTACGGCACCGCGTTGTGGCTGATGTCGAGCAGCATGGACATGCTGCCGATCGGCATCGTCTACGCGATCTGGGCCGGCGTCGGCATGGTCGGCGCCGCGCTCGGCGGCGCGATCCTGTTCGGCGAGCCGGTGACCCCGCTGATGATCGTCGGCATCGGGGTGATCGCGGTCGGCGTCGGCATCCTGGCGGCGGCCCAGGCTCACGCCTGAGGGCTCGCCGCGGCGAGGAGCTGCACCGCGCCGTCGATCGCCTCGCGCATCGCCGCCTCGTCCCAGTGCACCCGGGCGAGCACGTAGCCGCCCTCGACGACCGCGATCAGCGCGGCCGCGACCGCGCCGGGCGCGAGGCCCGGCGCCAATCCGCCCGCGTCCCGCGCTTCCTCCAGGCATCCGTGCAAGGATGCCCGGATGTGCCCGACATAGGCCGCGACCGGATCGCGCAGGACGGGTTCCTCCATCGCCGCCTCGTTGGCGAGGCGGGCGAGGCGGCAGCCGCGCAGGGCCTGCCGCTCCCGGGTCAGGTAGGCCCGGACCCGGTCGAGGGGCGGAGGGCCGGGGGCGAACAGCGCGTCGATCACCGCGATCTCCTCCGCGGCCATTTCGGCGAGGGCGGCGGCTGCCACCTCCCGCTTGCCGGGGAAGTGGTGGTAGAGGCTGCCCTGGCCGGCCCCGCTCAGGGCCAGCACGTCCCGCGGGCTCGTCGCCTCGTAGCCGCGCTCCCACAGCAGCGCCTTCGCCGCGGCGACGATCGCCTCGCGCTTCGATGATCCTGGCCGCGCCACCGCTCCTACCTCCTGCCGACGGAAACGCGGTATGCCGTGGCCGGGCCCGTCAGGCCAGGGGCCGGGCCGTTTCCGCCAGATGGGGCGGCGCGGCATCTGCGTAGGTCGCGAGGCCATGGCCGAAGGACCAGTTCTCGCGGGCGATCTCCACCAGGGTGACCAGGACGTCCTCCGGCCGGATCCCGAGCCGGCCCAGATTCGCGGCGATCCTGGCGAACAGGGCCTTCTTCTGCGCGACGCGGCGCCCGGTCGAGAGATGGATCTGGATCATCACCAGGTCGTCGGTGCGGGCGATGCCGAGATAGGAGGGATCGTAGATCACGTCGTCGAATTGGCTCGAGACGACCTGGAACCGGTCGTCGGGCGGGATGCCGATGCTGTCGACGAGGGCGGCGTGGACGGCGTCGGCGATGGCGCGGCGCTGGTCCGACGAACGGTCGCGCTTCAGCGTGATGGTGGCGAGGGGCATGGGCGAATCTCCCGGAGAGGTCTTACGCGGCCGCGACGGCAGCCTCGTCCCTTCTATTGTACCTACTGGTATGTATGGAATGGCGGCGGGCGCATTGCAGGCTTGCTCCGCGCGCGGCCGTGCCGCGCTACCGCTCCAGGATCATCGCCCCGGTATCCTGGCGCGCCTGCCAGCCGTGGCGGACCAGCTCCGGATCGGCGTGCTCCTCCGCCGGGTATCCGACGCAGAGATAGGCGATCAGCCGCCACGCGGCCGGCACGTCGAGGGCAGCCGCGACCTCCTCCGGGCACAGGATCGAGACCCAGCCGACGCCGAGCCCGTGGGCGCGGGCGGCGAGCCAGAAAGTGTGGATCGCCGTGACGGCGGAATAGCGCAGCATCTCCGGCATGGTCGCGCGGCCGAGCCCGTGGCCGGCCTCCGTCGCCTCGTCGCAGAACACCGCCAGATGCACCGGCGCCTCGCGCAGGCCCGCGAGCTTGAGGCCCCGATAGGCGCTCGCGCGGGCATCGTCGTAGGCGGCGGCCGCCGCCTCGTTGCAGCGGGAAAAGCTCCCGGCCACGGCCGCGCGCCGCGCCGGATCGGCGACGCGCACGAAGCGCCAGGGCTGGCTGTTGCCGACCGAGGGGCTGAGGCAGGTGAGCGCGAGGGCGTCGCGCAGGGCCTCCTCCGGCACCGGGTCGGCGCGGAAGCGCCGCACGTCGCGGCGCCAGGCGACCAGCTCCGCGAAGCGGGCCCGGAACTCGCTTCCGAATTCCGGCGCGCCGGTCGCGTTCATCGTTGCGCCGGGCCCGGCTGCGCGAGGTCGCCGAGCAGGCTGGCCGCCACCGACACCTTCGAGACCGTCAGCCCCGAGGCCGCGATGGCGGCGATCGCGGTGCGGATGCGGGCGAGCGACGCGCCGCGGGCCTGGCTCCAGGCCTCGACCGCGGCGGCGCCCTCCTGGTCGAACGCGGCGGCCTCGGCGGTGAGCGCCCGGTGGGCCGAGGCGAGGCCCGCCACCGCGCGCTCGAGCGCGATGCGGTCGAAGGTGTCGGCCACCGGCACCGCCCGGGCGGCGGCGGCGAGCGCGTTGAGGCGGAAGAGGTCGGCGAGCGCGAAGTGGGTCGCGGCGATCGCCGCCGGCGGGCGCCCGGTCGCCTCGGCGACCTGGACGATGTCGGGCGCCGCCCCGAGCTCGCCCAGGGCCGCGAGGCGGGAGGCGAGCGCCCCCGGCACGCCGTGATCGACGAGGGTCCGGATGCGCCGGGCCAGCGCCTCGGCCGCCGCCGGGGGGAGGGCGCCCGGCAAGGCGGCCGACACCGCCGCGATGCCGTCGCGGTAGCGCGCGACCGCCGCCTCGATGCCGCCGGGCGCGGCCTCGCCGTTGCGGATGAACCAGACCATGCGCTGGCGCAGCAGGTCCTGCAACTCGGCGTAGAGGGCGAGCTGCTGGTCGCCGGCGATCGCGCCGTCGAGCCCGTCCACCGCCTTGTTGAGGTCGACCAGCCCGAAGGCGTCGCGGGTGACGGCGAAGGCGGCGGCGATCGACGGCGCCTCGGCGCCGGTCTCGTCGGCGAGCCGGCTGACGATGGTCGGCCCGCCGCGGTTGACGATGGCGTTGGCGAGACTCGTGGCGATGATCTCCCGGCGCAGGCGGTGGCCCCGCACCGCGTCGGGGTAGCGCGCCACCAGGACCGGCGGGAACGCGCGCTCCAGCTCCCGGGCGAGGTAGGGATCGTCCGGCACCGCGCTGTCGAGGAGCGCGTCCTTGAGCGCGAGCTTGGCGTAGGCCAGCAGCACCGCGAGTTCCGGCCGGGTCAGGCCCTCGCCCCCTTGCGCCCGCTCGGCGAGGACCGCGTCGGAGGGCAGGAACTCGACGCCCCGGTCGAGGCGCCCCTCGGCCTCCAGCATCTGCATCATGCGGCTGGCGAATCCCGTCTCCGGCGCGGCGGAGAGCTGGGCGAGCGAGAGGGCGAGGGTCTGGAGCTGGTTGTTGCGCAGGACCAGGTCGGCCACCGCCTCGGTCATGCCGGCGAGGAGGGCGTTGCGGCTCTCCGGGCTGAGCCGCCCGTCGCGCTCCGGGGTCGCGAGCGCGATCTTGATGTTGACCTCGACGTCCGAGGTGTTGACCCCGGCCGAGTTGTCGATCGCGTCGGTATTGAGGCGCACGCCGCGGCGCGCGGCCTCGATCCGGCCGCGCTGGGTGAGACCCAGGTTGGCGCCCTCGCCGACGACCCGGGCGCGCAGCTCCGCGCCGGTGATGCGGATCGCGTCGTTCGCCCGGTCGCCGGCCTCGTCGTCGCTCTCGGCGGTCGCGCGCACGTAGGTGCCGATGCCGCCGAACCACAAGAGGTCGACCGGTGCGCGCAGGATCGCCTGCATCACCTCGGCCGGCGTCGCCTCGGCCCGGTCGAGGCCGAGGCGGGCGCGAATCTGGGGCGAGAGCGGCACGGTCTTGGCCTGGCGCGAGAACACGCCGCCGCCGGGCGAGATCGCCCGCCGGTCGTAATCGGCCCAGGACGAGCGGGGCAGGTCGAACAGCCGCTTGCGCTCGGCATGGGCCGCGGCCGGATCGGGATCGGGATCGAGGAAGATGTCGCGGTGGTCGAAGGCGGCGACGAGCTTGAGGCAGCGCGACAGCAGCATGCCGTTGCCGAACACGTCGCCCGACATGTCGCCGACGCCCGCGACCGTGACCGGCTCGGCCTGGATGTCGATGTCGATCTCGCGGAAGTGGCGCTTGACCGCCTCCCAGGCGCCGCGGGCGGTGATGCCCATCTGCTTGTGGTCGTAGCCCTGGCTGCCGCCGGACGCGAAGGCGTCGCCGAGCCAGTGATGCGCCTCCAGCGACAGGGCGTTGGCGACGTCCGAGAAGGTGGCGGTGCCCTTGTCGGCGGCGACCACCAGGTAGGCGTCGTCCTCGTCGTGCCGCACCGTCGCGGGCGGCGGCACGATCGCGCCGTCGACGATGTTGTCGGTGAGCGAGAGCAGCGTGCGGATGAAGATCCGGTAGCTCTCGGTGCCCTCCTGCATCCAGGCCTGGCGGTCGGACGGCGGCGGCAGGCGCTTGGGGAAGAACCCGCCCTTGGCGCCGACCGGCACGATCACGGCGTTCTTGACCTGCTGCGCCTTGACGAGGCCCAGCACCTCGGTGCGGAAATCCTCGGGCCGGTCCGACCAGCGCAGGCCCCCGCGGGCGATGTAGCCGAAGCGCAGGTGCACGCCCTCGACGCGCGGCGAGTAGACGAAGATCTCGAACAGCGGGCGCGGCAGCGGCATCCCGTCGACGCGCGCGCAGCGGAACTTGAACGCGATGGTCTCGGGCGGCAGGCCGTTGCGGCCGATCTGGAAGAAGTTGGTGCGCTGCGCCGCCTCCACGAGGTTGACGAAGCGGCGCAGGATCCGGTCCTCGTCGAGGCTGGTGACGCCGGCGAGGTCCGCCTCGATCTCGGCGCGCACGACCTCCTGCCGCTCGGCGCGGTCGCCGGCCAGGCGGGGGTCGAAGCGGGCGTAGAACAGGGCGACCAGCCGGCGCGCCAGGGCCGGGTGGCGCGAGAGCGTCGCCGCGAGGTAGTCCTGGCCGTAGCGGATGCGCAGCTGGCGCAGGTAGCGCCCGAGCGCCCGCACCAGGGCGACGTCGCGCCAGCCGAGCCCGGCCTCGAGCACCAGGCGGTTGTAGGCGTCGGATTCGGCGAGGTCGCGGGCGAGCGCCAGCAGGGCCGCCTCGACCGGGCCCTCGACCGACGCGACGTCGACGGCGCCGCCGCCGGCCCGCTCCAGCACCATGTCGTGCAGCCAGACCCGGGCGCCGGCGCCCTCGGGCTTGAGGCGGTAGGAGCGCTCGTCGATGACCCGGAAGCCGAGATTCTCCAGCACCGGCACCCGCTCCGACAGCGGCAGGGCGGTATTGCGGGAGAACACCTTCAGGCCGATCCGCGTGTCGGGGTCGCCGGGCCGCCGGAAGAGGTCGACCGCCCGGGGCTGCGCTTCCGAGATCCGCTCCAGGATGGCGATGTCGGGCAGGGCCTGGGCGCCCGCATACATCTCGCGGTAGCCCGCCGGGAAGGCGTCGGCGTAGACGGCGGCGAGGCCGCGGGCGTCGCCGCCGCGGGCCTCGGCCAGCGCCTCGCGCAGGGAATCGGCCCAGGTGCGGGCAAGCTCCGCGATGCCGGCCTCGAGCGCGCCCGCGTCGATGTCGTCGGGGGGCGAGCCCGGCGTCGCCACAATGACGTGGAGGCGGGCGAGCGGGCCCTCGGGATAATCCGGCGCGATCGTCGAGAGGCGCCCGCCCAGAGCCTCGGCGAGGTAGGTGCCGATCCGGGCCTGGAGCCGGGCGTCGGTGCGGTCCTTCGGCAGGTAGGCCAGCAGCGAGACGAAGCGGCCGAACTTGTCGGGCCGGGCCAGCACCCGCACCCGCGGCCGGTCGGCGAGCGACACGATGGCGAGGGCGAAGCGCAGGAGCAGGTCGGCGTCGATCTGGAACAGGTCGTCGCGCGGATAGGTCTCGAGCACGTGGACGAGGGAGCGCCCGGCATGGCTCGTCGGGTCGAGGCCGGCCTTGGCCAGCACCGCCGCCACCTTGCGGCGCAGGTACGGCACCTCCTCGGCCCGGCTCGCATAGGCGCTGCCGGTGAACAGGCCGACGAGGCGCAACTCGCCGGGCAGCCCGCCATCCCCGGGGAACAGCTTGACCGCCACCATGTCGAGATGCGCCTGCTGGCGCACCCGCGAGCGCAGGCTCGCCTTGGTGACGAGGAGCGCCTCGGGCCCCTCGAGGAAGGCGCGGATCTCCGGCGTCACCGCCACCATGGCGTCGCCCCGGCGCAAGACCTCGACGGCGGGATCGCGCAGCAGGCCGAGCCCGCTGCCCGGCACGCCGGCATGGTCGGCGCGATCGTCCGTCCGGTACTCGCGCAGGCCGAGCAGCACGAAATGCCCGTCGCGCAGCCAGTCGAGGAAGGCGCGCGCCTCCGCCCGCTCGTCGGCGGCGAGGAGGCCGGGACCGTCGCCGTAGGCGCCCGCGGCGTGGGCCAGGCGCTCGACCATCGCCGCGTGGTCCGCCGCCGCCGCCGCGACGTCGGCGTAGACCCGGGCGAGGCTCGCCCCGAGGGCGGCGCGCGCCGCCTCGTCGTCGATCCGGTCGAGATGGATGTGGATGAAGCTCTCGCGGGCGAGGCCGTCGGTGTCGCCCGTCTCCTCCCCGGATTCCTGCGCCGTGGTCTCGCCGACGACCCGCACCAGGGCGCCGTCGGCGTCGCGCTCGACCCCGAGGATCGGGTGGGCGACGAGGCGGGGCTGGTAGCCGCGCCCGACGAGCTCGGCGAGGGTCGAATCGAGCAGGAACGGCCGGTTGGCGTTGATCGCCTCCAGCACCGTGAGGTCGCGCCGGCGCCCGCCCTGCACCACCTCGACGTCGCTGAGGCGCACCGCGCTCACCGTGCGGCCGGGCCGGGCGGCGGCGAGGTGGGCCCGGGCGGCCAGCGCCAGCTCGGCCAGGGCCTCGGGCGCGTACCCGGTCAGGTCCTCGGGCGCGACGCGGCCGAACAGGTCGCGGACGAAGCCGCCCGGGCCGCCGCTCGTCTCGGCGGCCGCCGCCGCCGCGGCGATCAGGTCTGTGCGGCTGGCCTTCGCTTCGGCGGTCGCGGTCGCGGTCGAGGGTTCCACGTCTGCATGTCCTCTGCCGAGGTTGGTGACCGGAGCGGTGGCACAGCGCACCGACCCCCGCAACCCCGGCCTCGCCCTCCGCGAGCAAACTGCCTATAGCTCGCGCATGATGACGAAGGGTGCAGGGACGGGGGAGGCAGGGGCATGACGGGCGGCGGCAAGATGGCGGGCAAGGCGGCGGGCAGGAAGACGGGATCGAAGCCGGAGGTGGGCGAGCGGCCGGCGCCGCAGGAGACGGAGGGCACCGTGATGGCCCTCGACCTCGCGCCCTCGCCGGACCTGTCGCCGGAGATGCGGGCCTACTTCGACAAGTGCCGGGAGAAGATCGGCTACGTGCCGAACGTGCTCCTCGCCTACGCCCACGACAGCGCCAAGCTCGAGGTCTTCGCGGGCCTCTACAACGACCTGATGCTGGCCCCCTCCGGCCTGTCGAAGCTGGAGCGCGAGATGATCGCCGTCGCGGTCTCGAGCGTGAACCGCTGCTATTATTGCCTCACCGCGCACGGCGCCGCGGTCCGCAGCCTCTCGGGCGACCCGGTGCTGGCCGAGATGCTGGTGATGAACTACCGCGCCGCCGACCTCTCGGCCCGCCACCGCGCCATGCTCGACTTCGCGGTCGCCCTCACCGAGGCGCCCTGGACGATCGAGGAGGAGGACCGCGAGGCCCTTCGCGATGCCGGCTTCTCCGAGCGCGACCTGTGGGACATCTCGGCGGTGGCGAGCTTCTTCAACATGTCGAACCGCATGGCCTCGGCCGTCGACATGCGCCCGAACCGCGCCTACCACGGCGAAGCCCGGACCCTGCCCGGTCCGGGCGAGGCGTGAGCCGGTCGCCCGTCGGGCACCGGGGCCGCGGCGCTCCCACACGGGGTCGGGCTCCGGGGGCTTTCGATGGGATGCGGCGGGCGATGCGGCCCGTCGTGACGATCTCCCGGAACCGCGCCGGCTCCTTCCACACATCGTGCAGGACGCGGCCGTTCACGCGATCGCACTCTCGGCCGACGTGGTCGCGTCCCGGCAGGGGAGCGTGCCGGCGTGACGACGGCGGCTGCCGACGACCGAGCGTCCTGGCACCGCGCACGGGCAGGTTTCGTCGGCCGACTGATCGGGTGAAAGGAGATTGGGGGAAGGGTACCTTCGATCCTGCCGACGATCTCGTCGTGCGATCGGCACCGTTCGGGAAGGATCCCGGAAATCCTGCGCTACGGCAGGATGGTGCGGCCGAGAGGACTCGAACCTCCACTGGTTGCCCAACTAGCACCTCAAGCTAGCGCGTCTACCAATTCCGCCACGGCCGCGGATGTTGCCGGACATCGAAAACCGGTCCAGCCTCGTCTCGAAACATCATCAACAATCGGACACGAAGACCGCTCAGCGGCGAGTGCCCCGGCAACCTCGCTCGGCGTCCGATCCCGTGAGGGGTGGGATCGTCATGCCGAATCCGGTCTCCATTCCGCTCCTTCGAGGAAGGAATGGTGCGGCCGAGAGGACTCGAACCTCCACTGGTTGCCCAACTAGCACCTCAAGCTAGCGCGTCTACCAATTCCGCCACGGCCGCGGATCGCTTCGTCTCGCCGGAAGCGGCGGGGCGGGGGTGAGACCCGTCCGAAGCGAGGCTGCGAATACCAGTCCCCTCCCGGGGACGCAAGCGCCCCGATGCGGATCCGGCGAACAATCTCGCCTAGAGAGCGTCCGACAGGGTGCCGAGCAGGGAGGCGCCGCCGTCGCCGATGCGGATGCCGGGCTCCTGCACCACCTCGGCCTTGCGGATCAGCTCGGTCACCTCCACGGAGATGCGGTTGCCCGTGACCACGATCTGGCCGCGGGCGATCGGGTGGTTGTTGGCGAGGATCTCGACCATATCGCTGTCGGTGGAATCGAGCTCGATCACCGCGCCGCGGCCCATGCGCAGCAGCATGTGGATCGGCATCCGGGTCCGCCCGAGCACGACCGCGAGGTCCACCTTGAGAATGTCGAGTACCGCCAACGGACGCACCCACCCTGATCACCACACGATGCCCCGACAATCCGATCTTATGGTGAAGCCTTGGTAAACGACCGGCTCGCAACCGCCCCGGGCAGCCTCCTGCCCGCCCCCGGCAGCCCCCCCGTCGAGTGGGTGGTGCGCGACGCGCGCCTCGATTACCGCGAGGCGGAAGCCGCGATGGAGGCGCGGGCCGCCGCGATCGCCGAGGGGCGCGCGCTGGAGCGCGTCTGGCTCGTCGAGCACCCGCCGCTCTACACCGCCGGGACCTCGGCGAAGGCGCAGGACCTGGTGGCGCCGGAGCGCTTCCCGGTCCACCGCACGGGACGGGGCGGGCAGTACACCTATCACGGCCCCGGGCAGCGGGTGGCCTACGTCATGCTCGACCTCAACCGGCGCCGGCCGGACCTGCGCGCCTACGTGGCCGCCCTCGAGGCCTGGCTGATCGACACCCTGGAGGCGTTCACGGTGCGGGGCGAGCGCCGGGAGGACCGGGTCGGCGTCTGGGTGCGCCGGCCGGAGAAGGGGCCGGGCGTCGAGGACAAGATCGCGGCGATCGGCATCCGGGTGCGGCGCTGGGCGACCTTCCACGGCGTCAGCCTGAACGTCGAGCCGGACCTGTCGCACTTCTCCGGCATCGTGCCGTGCGGCGTGCGCGAGCACGGCGTCACCAGCCTCGTCGATCTCGGCCGCCCGGTCACCCTGCCGGAGGTCGACGCGGTGCTGCGCGGGCGCTTCGAGGCGATCTTCGGGCCGACGGTCCTCGTCGACGACGACGGCCGGGCGTGAGCGCCGAGGCGCCCGGGCGTCGCGGTTTTCACGCCGCCCCGACTTGCACTAGAGTGCGGGCCCTGATCGCGGACACGACCCGGCCGCCGCGGCGGGCGGCCCCGGCCGCGCCACCACGGAGGTCCGCCCGTGCCGGATGTCCTCGCGCCAGCGCCGGCTGCCGAGATGCCTGAGGACGCCGATGCCCTGCGGGCCGCGCTCGCCGCCGCGCCGCTGCCCTCGCTCCTGGTCGCGCCCGGGCCGGAGGGCGTCGTGCGCTTCGCCAACCCGGCCGCCGGACGGCTGCTCGCCGGCGCGCCCGGGACGGTCGCCGCCCTCGGCGCCGAGCCGGAGGCGGAGGCGGCCCTGCGCGCGCTCCTGGCGGCCGGCGGGCCGGGCAGCGCCGAGGTGCCGCTGCGCCGGCACGACGGCGCGACGCTCTGGGCGGCGCTGCACCTCTCGCCGCTGCCGGGCGACGGGGGCGCCGGCCTGATCCAGATCGTCGAGACCTCGCGGTGCCGCGACCTCGAGGTCTCCCTGGCCCTGGCGCAGAGGCGCGAGGCGCTGGGGCAGCTCACCAACGGCGTCGCGCACGAGTTCAACAACCTGCTGCAGATCCTCGTCGGCTACGTCGACGGCCTGCGCCGGCGCCTCGGCGAGCATCCGGACGCCTTCGTGCAGCGCGCGCTGAGCCGCTCGACCGACGCCGCCGAGCGCGCCTCGGCGCTGACCCGCCATCTCCTGGCCTTCTCGCGCAGGCACCGGCCCGAGCCCCGGCCGGTCGACCTCAACGCGCTGCTGCGCGATTGCCGCGAGCGGGCCGCCGGGCTGCTCGGCACGGCGGTCGCCCTCGACCTCGACCTCGCCGACGACCTGTGGATCGCCTGCGTCGATCCGGTCCAGACCGAGCTGATCCTGCAGATCCTGCTGCGCAACGCCGCCGAGGCGATGCCGGCGGGCGGGCGCGTCACCGTCGAGACCCGCAACCACGGCGGCGAGGGCGTCGCCGCCGACGGGGCGGCGGGGCGCCACGTCGCGCTCAGCGTGACCGATACCGGCGCCGGCATGGCGCCGGAGGTGCTGGCCCGGGCGCTGGAGCCGTTCTTCACCACCCGCGAGCCCGGCCGCGGCACCGGCCTCGCCATCCTCAACGCGGTGGTCAAGCGCCAGAACGGCGCCGTCGCCCTGCGCAGCCGGCCCGGCGAGGGGACCTGCGTGCGCATGACCTTCCCGGCCGCGGAGGCGCCGCGGCTGCGTCTCCAACGAAGTGCCTCGGGTCGATAATCCCGATCGTCGCAAAAATTTATCGCTTGGCAGATCTGGCGGCGATCGGTGACTCTTCATCGGGTGTAGTTACAACCGGGCCGGCATCCGGCGCGATGCCTCCCTTCTACTGCGCCACCCATGCCCCCATATGTGCGATCGGGGGCCTGGACGACCCTCACTGGTGATTGCGCGAGGCTGAGACGAACCGATGATGACCACCTTCACCCGCGGCCGCCGGACGGCGGTGGCCTTCGGCCTGGCGGCCCTGATGGCCGTGGCGGCGACGGCCGGCGAGGCGCGTCCCGGCAGCGGCTCCTCCATGGGTTCGCGCGGCTCCCGCACCTATTCGGCGCCGGCCCCGACCACGACCGCCCCCGGCGCCCCGGCGCCGATGCAGCGCTCGATGACCCAGCCCGGCTCGTCGATGGGCGCCCCGGCCGCGCCGCAGCGCCGCTTCGGCGGCGGCTTCTTCGCCGGCCTCCTCGGCGCGGGCCTCCTCGGCGCGCTGGTCGGCGGCGGCTTCTTCGGCGGGCTGGGCGGCATCGCCTCGTTCCTCGGCCTGCTGCTCCAGGTCGGCCTGCTGGTCGGCGTGGTGATGCTGGCCCTGCGCTTCTTCCGCCGCCGCCGGGCCGAGCCGGCCATGGCGGGCGCCTATCAGCGCAGCGGCCCGGCCTCCGGTCCCGGCGGTCCGCTCGGCGGCACGGGTGGCAACATGACGGGTGGCAACCTGGGCGGCGGCCTCGGCGGCGGTCTGGGCGGCATGCTCGGCGGCGGCGCGGCGGCGCAGCAGGCCCGCCCGCCCAAGCGCGACGAGGTCGGCATCGGCCCGCAGGATTTCGACGCCTTCGAGCGCACCCTGAGCCAGGTCCAGCTCGCCTACGGCGCCGAGGACGCCGCCACCCTGCGCCGTCTCACGACGCCGGAGATGTTCGGCTATTTCGGCGAGGAGATCCGGGCCAACGCCGCCCGCGGCGTGGTCAACAAGATCGCCGACGTGAAGCTGCAGCAGGGCGACCTCGCCGAGGCCTGGCGCGAGGGCCCGGTCGATTACGCCACCGTGGCGATGCGCTACACCCTGCGCGACGCGCTGATCGAGCGCGCCAGCGGCAAGGTCGTCGAGACCAACCCGCCCGAGGCGACGGAGGTCTGGACCTTCCTGCGCGAGCGCGGCGGCCCGTGGGTGGTCTCGGCCATCCAGCAGACGCGATAACCCGCGTTTCGCGGGGAGCGATGCTCCCCGCCGATCAAACACGGCCCTCGGCCCTCGCGGATCGGGGGCTTTTTTCCAGGCGGCGCCCCTTTGTCCGTCGCCGGGCCGCGGTTGTCCTCAGAGCACCCGCGCCATCGCGACGAACCCCTCGACCGGGACCTCCTCGGCCCGCGCCGTCTCCGGGATCCCGGCGGCGGCGAGCAGGCGGGCCGGATCGGGCGTCGCCGCCTTCAGGCTCTGGCGCAGCATCTTGCGGCGCTGGCCGAAGGCGGCGCCGGTCACGGTCTCGAGCGCCCGGACCCGGCAGGGCAGGGGCTCGGGCCGCGGCACCAGCCGCACCACGCTCGAGGTGACCTTCGGCGGCGGCACGAAGGCGGAGGGCGGCACGTCGAACAGGATCTGCGCCTTGGTGCGCCAGCCGCACAGGACGCCGAGCCGGCCGTAATTCGCCCGGTCGCCCTCGTCGGCGACGATGCGCTCGGCGACCTCGCGCTGGAACATCAGGGTCAGCGAATCCCACCACGGCGGCCAGGCCTCCGCGGTGAGCCAGCCGGTGAGGAGCTGGGTGCCGACATTGTAGGGCAGGTTCGCGACGATGCGGGCCGGACCCTCGCCGATCAGCGGCCGGGGGTCGAAGGCGAGCGCGTCGGCCTCCACCACCTCCAGCCGCCCGGGGTAATGCGCGGCGATCTCCGCGAGCGCCGGCAGGGCGCGGGGGTCGCGCTCGATCGCGATCACGCGGGCCGCACCGTGCATCAGCAGCGCCCGGGTCAGGCCGCCGGGGCCGGGGCCGACCTCGACCACCGTCACGCCCTCGAGCGGCCCGGCCGCCCGGGCGATCCGCCCGGTGAGGTTCAGGTCGAACAGGAAGTTCTGGCCGAGCGAGCGGCGCGGCAGCAGGTCGTGCGCCTGCACCACCTCCCGCAGCGGCGGCAATCCGTCCTGGGCGCTCACGCCGCGATTCCTTTCCGGTCCTGGATCTCGGGCGACCGGGTCAGCCGACCGGCGAGCCTGAGGGCCGCCACCAAGCTGTCGGGCTTCGCCAGCCCCTTGCCGGCGATGTCGAAGGCGGTGCCGTGATCCGGCGAGGTGCGCAGGAACGGCAGGCCGAGAGTCACGTTCACGCCCTCGTCGAAGGCGAGGGTCTTGATCGGGATCAGCGCCTGGTCGTGGGTCGGCGCGAGCGCCACGTCGTAGGTCGCCCGCGCCCGGGCGTGGAACAGCGTGTCGGCCGGGTGCGGGCCGGTGATGGCGATGCCCTCCGCCTGCAAGGACGCGACCGCCGGTGCCAGCACGTCGCGGTCCTCGGTGCCCATCGTGCCGGCCTCGCCGGCATGCGGGTTGAGCCCGGCGAGCACGAGGCGCGGTCTGGCCAGCCCGAAGCGGGTTCGCATGTCGTGGTCGACGATGCGGGCGGTCTCGACCACGAGATCCGTGGTGAGGAGGTCGGGCACACGGCGTAACGGCACGTGGATCGTCACCGGCACCACCGCCAGCGTCTCGGACCACAGCAGCATCACGGGTGTCGGCCCGGTCGCGCCGGGCGGGGCGGCGAGCGCCGCCAGGTACTCGGTATGGCCGGGATGGCGGAAGCCCGCCTCGTAGAGCACGTGCTTGGCGATCGGGTTGGTGACGAGGGCGGGGGCGCGGCCGGCCTGCACCAGCCGCACCGCCTCGTCGATCGACGCGAGGGTGGCGGCGGCGCTCGCCGGATCCGGCCGGCCGGGCTCGGCCGCGACGGCGAGGCCGCCCGGCAGCGGCACCACCGGCAGGGCGCGTCCGAACGCCTCCGCCGCCGTCTCGGGCGTAACGTCAGCGAGCGGCACCGCGAGGCCGAGCCGGGCGGCGATCCGCGCCAGGAAACCGGGGTCGGCGATGACGAAGAACGGCGCCAGGCCGTGCTCCTCCCGGGCGAGCCAGGCCCGCAGGGTGATCTCCGGGCCGATCCCGGCCGGATCGCCCTGTGTCAGCGCAAGGGCTGTGGTCATCGCGGGGATCCCCGTCCGTCGTGGCGCATCCCCGCGCCATGGCATCCCGGCTCCCGCCGGGCAAGCGCCCCGCACGATGCCGGGCGAACCTTCCGTCGCGGCCGTGGTTGGTTCCGGGCACCCTTCGGCGAGCAGACCTCCGGATCGTCCCGACCCATGGCAAGCGTCGCCTTCGACACGCTGACGTTCGCCCGGACCCTGCGCGACAAGGTGCAGCTGTCCCCCGAGCAGGCGGAAGGGTTCGCCGTCGCCGTGCCCGAAGCCGTTCAGGGGGATCTCGCGACGAAGAGCGATCTGCACAGCCTGGATACCGGGCTCCGGAACGAGATGCAGGCCCTTCGCACCGAGTTGAAGAACGACATTCAGACGCTCCGGACCGAGCTGAAGAACGACATGCAGACGCTCCGGACCGAGTTCAAATCCGAGCTGCGCGAGTCGGAGTCGCGCCTCGAGACCAGGCTGGAGCGTCAACGGTCCGAGATCGTCAAGTGGATGTTCGGGACGATCGGATTTCAGACGCTGATCATCCTGAGCGCGGTGATCGCCCTGGTGCGCGTCGTCGGACCCTGATCGGCGCGCTCCGGCATCCGGAGCGCGCCCCTCCCGTCACCGGGCCGTCGCGATGCCGTCCGCCGTCGTGGTGGTGCTGAGGTTCTGGCGGAAATTCGCCTCGCCGAGGGTGCGCAGCTCGATCCGCAGCAGGAAGGTGCGGTTGCGCTCGCGCAGGCCCGACGCCGTCTCGATCGGCGACGACAGGTAGTTGAGCGAGATCGTCGTGCACTCGTCGCGGTAGCCTACGCCGAAGCCCGACGACGAGACGTAGAACTTGTCGGGCCGGTCGTAGGTCGGCGCAGTGCCGACCGGGTTGAGGAAGTAGGCCTGGGCCGCCGTGGCGTAGAACTCGCGCACCTGGAGGTAGTGCGAGAGGTCGAACAGCACCGAGCCGGTGACGAACCAGTTCGGCGTGACGTTGTAGAGCGCGGAGGCCTGCAGGCCCTCGCGGCGGCGGTCGTAGCCGAGTTCGGGCTGCGCCTCGTAGCGGGCGTAGATCAGCGAGGTCTCGAGCGGCAGGAACGGCGCGAACTTCGCCGTCACGCCGCTCTCGAAGCGCTTGAGCGCGAAGGTGCTGTTGTCGAACCGGGCCCGGGTGATGAAGCTGATGTTCTGGTTCGGCGAGACCTGGAAGCGCGAGACGAAGTCCGAGCCGGTGGTCTCGAGGCCGGAATCGCGGCCGACATTGACGATGTCGCCGCGGCGGAACGAGTTGACGCCGGCGAGCGCGATCGACTCGCCGAACATCGCGTTCATGTAGAACCCGTTGCGGCCGGTGATCGAGTATTCGGCGCCGAGATTGGCGCGCACGCCGCCCTCGACCCGGTCGTAGCCCGAGAACTTGTCCCACTGGAACAGCGAGGTGTCGTCGAAGACGAGGCTCTGGGCGTCCTCGTTCGGCAGGCGGCCGATATGGGTCTCGCTCGGGCGCGCGATCACCTGGGCGATCGGCGACACGGTGTGGACGCCGAGCGGGCCGAAATCGGCGACGAAGGGATAGCGGTACTCGAGGCCGACCGCCGGCATCACCCGGCCGGAGAAGTTCGAGTCCGGCGAGAACAGGTTGCTGATCTCGTTGTTCTGGTAGCCGGTCGTGCTCGGGTTCACGAAGAAGGCGTCGCCGCGCAGGTAGGCGAAGGGCTGCCAGCGCTGGCCGAACTCGTCCGTGAAGGTGCGCCGCCACGACACCTGGGCGGTCGCCCGGGTGGTGTCGCCGGCGAGCCCGCTCACCAGGCACTGGCCGCGCTCGAACACCGAGCAGGTGCTGTAGAGCGGGAAGGTGATGCCGTTGACGCTCGGGCTTAAGAGGTAGGTGCTGGTGCGCGGGATCTGGGTGTACTGGGTCGCGTCCCGGGTCAGGTGCTGGAAGTTGGCCTGGAACCGCACCTCGCCGCCGATCGGGTCGGGCCCGTCGCGGCGCTTGTCGTAGTCGATCACCGGGGCGACCACCGGCTGCTGCTTCTGCCAGTCGAAGGTCGACAGGCCCTTGAAGTAGTAGCCTCGCGCCTCGAACCACGACCGGTCGCCCTGGCCGATCAGGAAGGCGGTGGAGACCGCCTCACGGAAGTAGTCCGTGCTGATCGTCTGGTTGCGGATGCGGTAATTGTCGAGGAACCACTTGTCGGTGACGCCGACGACGTCCCAGCCGGCACGCCATTGCTGGCCGAGATAGAACTGGCCGGCCGATTCGATCGAGCCGCGGAAGTCGCGGTCGCCGGAGCCGAGGGGGCCGGGCAGGAACGCGCTCGGGGTCGACTGGAAGATGCCGCTGACCCGGACGTTGTAGAACCCGTTGGCGAGGCGCTGGCGCCACTCGGCCTGGCCGAGCACGCCCTGCTTCGACAGGAAGGTCGGCTCGACCGTGAGGTCGTAATCGGGCGCGATGTTCCAGAAGAACGGCGTGCCGATGCCGTAGCCGAGCACGTTCGAGGACACGAAGTGCGGCGCCAGGAAGCCGGTCTCGCGCCGCACCGTCTGGTCGGGCGAGTAGAAGTACGGCAGGTAGGCGATCGGGATGCCGGCCACCTCGAGGGTCGAATCCTCGTAGTAGATCCGGCGCTCCTCGTTGTTGTGGATGATCCGCGCCGCCTTGATCTGCCACAGCGGCGGCCGCTCGGGATGGTCCTTGCACGGCTCGCAGGCGGTGTAGGTGCCGTACTCGAAGGTCGAGGTCTGGCCCTCGACGCGCTCGCCGCGCGGGGCCGAGAACCGCACCCGGGCCGGGCGGCCGCGCTGCTCGATCGGCTGCTCGATGCGCAGCGAGTCGATGAAGCCGGACTTGAAGTCGTCGGTCAGCTCCATCCGGTCGCCGGTCACGACCGAGCCGGTCTGGTCGGTGAGGCGGACGTTGCCCTCGGCGAAGACCCGGCCGGTGTTGCGGTCGTAGCGGACGCGGTCGGCCAGCAGGGTGCGCGGGCCGTAATGCAATTCGGCATTGCCGACCGCCGAGACCGTGTTGCGGTCGTTGTCGTAGACGAGCTCCTTGGCCTCGACGAGCAGGCGCTCGGAATTGCCGCCCTTGGCGGCGTTCTTGGCCGATCCCGCCGCCAGGCGGTCGTTGAGCGTGCCTTGCGCGTGCGCAAGGCCGCTCGCGCCTGCCGTGACGGCAGCCGCCAGCAGGACCGTCAGGGATCCCGTGACCGCGGCACCCGCGGCCTTACGCACGACTCGACCCATCCCTGCACCCGCTATGCCCGCGCCGCCTTGCCGGAGGTTGGGCATTCAGCCGTCCTCCAGGTGCAGAAGCGCGAGCGTTCCGAGAAGACTCCCTACCACGGCCGGGAACCACGCCGCCACCGGCGCCGCGACCAATCCAGAGGCTCCTAGGCCCTCCATCACCTGGCGTGCCACGTAGAGCACGAAGCCCGCCGCGACGCCGCCGAGGACCATCTTGCCGATGCCACCAAAGCGGAAGAACCTTAATGAAACCGATGCCGCCACCAGCACCATCGCCAGGAACAGCACCGGCCGCGCCATCAGCACGTCGTACTGGAGGCGGTAACGGGTGGCGTCGAGTCCCGCCCGCTCGGTCCGGGCGATCGTCTGGCTCAGTTGCCAGAAAGGCACGGATTCCGGCGGGGTGAAGCGCTGGCGCACCTGCGAGGGATCGAGCGTCGAGGCGATCAGGTAGGTGTCGTAGCTCTGCGGCTCCTGGTCGAGCCCCTGGACGCGGACGTCCTGCAGCTCCCAGTAGCCGTCGTGCAGGGTGGCCCGGGCCGCCTGCATCTGCTGTGCGAAGGCCCCCGAATCGTCGAAGGTGAACACCGCGACGCCGGCGAGCGTGGTCGTGCCCTCGACCGCGGTCTCGGCCCGGATGATCGCCTGGCCGTCGATGCTGCGCTGGCGGATCCACAGGTCCTTGCCGGACCCCGCCTTCGACGAGCGGGCGAAGATCTTGGCCTCGATCTCGGTCGAGCGCTGCTTCAGCTCGGCCGAGACCGGGTTGTAGACCCCGATCGTGAAGGCGCCGATGCCGAGCGCCACGAGCGCGCCGGGCTGCAGGAACTGCCAGGCCGAGATGCCGGCGGCGCGCGCCACCACCAGCTCGAGCTTGCGGCTGAGCTGGAGCAGCGCCGCCATGGCGCCGAACAGGATCGCGAAGGGCAGGACCTGCTCGGCGACCGCCGGCGTGCGGAAGAGCGCGAGCCGCGCCATCACGGCGGCCGAGGCGCCCTCGGCATCGCCGGCGCGCCGCATCAGCTCGACGAAGTCGAGGGTGTAGACGAGGGCGAAGACCGTGAGGAAGACCCCCAGGATCATCCGCAGGAAGCGGGCCGCCAGGTAGCGGCCGAGGGTGGCGCCGATCAGCATGGCGGCTCAGCCCGCCCGCGCCCGCAGGCGCCGCACCGGCAGCGCCGCCGAGAGCCGGCGCAGCCGCGCGGCGAGCGCGGCGTTGAAGGCCCGCACCCGGTTGCCCTGGTAGGCGACGACGAGGGAGAGCGCGATCGCGGCGAGCGGCGCGGCGTAGACCGCGACCACCGCCCCCTGGCTGCGGACCGCCGCGCTCGAGGCGGCGAAGCCCGCGATGCGCAACCCGACCACGGCGAGGATCGCGCCCGCGACCGCCATGCTCCGGCCCTGCCGGGTGGTGCGCGGATCGCCGAGCGCCGCGAAGGCGATCAGCCCGAGCGCCAGGGGATAGAGCCAGGAGGACAGCCGGTCGTGCAGCTCGGCCCGGAACCGGCCCTTGGTCAGCTTGTAGTAGGTCTCGTTGGCGTCCGGGAACATGAGCTGCACCGTCGAGCGCTCCCGCGGCTTGTAGATCGTGTCGGCGTCGGGCGGGGTGAAGGCCGCCAGGTCCACGGCGTAGCGCTGGAAGGTGATGATCGAGGAATCGCGGCTGCCCGGCTGCTGGCGGTGGATGCTGCCCTTCTCGAGCACGAGGTAGGTCTGCCCGTCGAGGTCGACCGCCTGGCCGCGCTCGGCGAGGTAGACCACCGTCTTCCCGGCCTCGCGCCGGTCCTGCATGAAGATGCCGAGCAGGGCCCCGTTCGGCGCCCGCTCGCGGAAGTGGAAGGTGATGCCGCTGTCCAGCGTGGTGAACTGCCCCTCCTTGACGACGTTGGCGATGAAGTCGCCGCGCACCCGGGTGAGCACGTCGCGCAGCTCCTGGAAGCTCGACGGCATCACCTGGATGGTCAGGAAGCCGATCGCGGCGCTGACCACGAGGGCGAGGGTCAGGAACGGCCGCATCAGGTGGCGCGGCGACATGCCGGCGGCGCTCATCACGATCAGCTCGGAATCGCCGTTGAGCTTGTTGAGCGCGTAGACCACCGCGATGAACAGCGCGACCGGCGCGATCACGGTGATGAGGGTCGGCAGCGACAGGCCGGTGATCAGGAAGAAGATCAGCAGCGTCTGGCCCTTGGCGGTGATCAGGTCCAGCTCGCGCAGGGCCTGCGTCACCCAGATCACGCCGGTGAGGCCGATCAGGCACGACAGGAACGCCCCGAAGGCGATGCGGAAGATGTATCGCTCGATCTGCTTCATCGGCCGGTTGCGGTCGGGCCCCCTCCCGCGTCGATGCTGGTTAGGCGCCCCCCGCCGGCCGCACAAGCACCGGCCGTCCTCAAGCACGGCAAGTGCGGCCTTTTGCGGGCGGGCGCGCTGATGGGGTCACAGGTGCACGGCGCGCGCACCCGGTCGCGTTGCCTTCCGGCAGCCCGCCCCGCTACACAGGGACCGACGCGGCGCCCGCAGAGGCGCGCTTCCTTGACGACGGGACGAAAGCAACGCCATGGCGGACGGCATCAGCATCGAGATCGAAACCCTCGCCGCGTCGGGCGCGGTCCTCAAGCCCGGCGGCGACCTCGTGCTGTTCGTGGGCGAGGACCTCGCCCTGTCGCCGCGGGCGGCCGAGATCGCCGGCCCGGGCGCGGCCGAGCTCGTGACCCGCGCGGCCGGCGCCGAGCGGTTCAAGGGCAAGGCGTCGAGCGCCCTCGTCATCGCCGTCCCGGCGGGCCTGTCGGCCGAGCGGCTGGTGGTGATCGGCACCGGCTCCGAGGAGGCGGCCTCCCGCGACTGGGCGACGCTCGGCGGCTTCACCGCCGGCAAGGTCGGCAGCCGGCCGGCGACCGTGGTGCTCGAATGGCCCGGCACCGCGCCGGGCACGGACGAGGTCGCGGCCTTCTCGCTGGGTGCCCGCCTGCGCACCTACAAGTTCGACCGCTACAAGAGCAAGAAGTCGCCCGAGGGCGAGGAGACCGGCGGGGGAGGGCGGCTGACCCTGCTGGTGCCCGAGAATGCCGGGCTGAAGAAGGCGCTGCGCGGGTCGGACGGGCTCGCCGAGGGCGTGATCCTCGCCCGCGAGCTCGTCAACGAGCCGCCGAACGTCCTCGACCCGGAGGAGTTCGCCCGCCGCGCCTCCGCGCTCGAGAAGCTCGGCGTCGAGATCGAGGTCCTCGACGAGAAGGACATGAAGAAGCTCGGCATGCGGGCGCTGCTCGCCGTCGCGCAGGGCTCGGCCAAGGAGGCCCGGGTCGTCATCATGCGCTGGAACGGGGCTGAGGACGCCTCCGAGGCGCCGGTGGCCTTCATCGGCAAGGGCGTGACCTTCGATTCCGGCGGCGTCTCCATCAAGGGGAGCGGCGGCATGGAGGACATGAAGGGCGACATGGCGGGCGCCGCCTGCGTCGTCGGCCTGATGCACGCGCTCGCCAGCCGCAAGGCCAAGGTCAACGCGCTCGGCGCCATCGGCCTCGTCGAGAACATGCCCGACGGCAAGGCCCAGCGCCCGGGCGACATCGTCACCTCGATGTCGGGCCAGACGATCGAGATCATCAACACCGACGCCGAAGGCCGCCTGGTGCTCGCCGACGTGCTCTGGCACGTCCAGCAGAGCTACAAGCCCCGCTTCATGATCGACCTCGCGACCCTGACCGGCGCGATCCTGGTGGCGCTCGGCCAGGAATTCGCCGGCATGTTCTCGAACAACGACGAGCTGGCCGGGCGCCTGGCGGCGGCGGGCGAGGCCACCGGCGAGAAGGTCTGGCGCATGCCGCTGGCCCCCGGCTTCGACAAGCTGATCGAGTCGAAGTTCGCCGACATGAAGAACACCGGCGGCCGCCACGGCGGCTCGGCCACGGCGGCGCAGTTCCTCAAGCGCTACGTCAACGACGTGCCGTGGATCCACCTCGACATCGCCGGCGTCGGGATGGGCTCGCCGGCGACCGAGACCAACCGCTCCTGGGGCTCGGGCTGGGGCGTGCGCCTCCTCGACCGCCTCGTGCGCGACCATTACGAGGCGTGAGCGCCGGCACCCCCGTTGCCGCCCCGGCGCTTCCCGTCCTGGCGCCTCCCGTCCTGGCGCCCCTCGGGGCTGCCCTCGCAGCGGTGGCGCTCGTCGCCGCCGCCGGCACCGATCAGGGCAGCCTCGACGCGGCGGGGTTCGGGCAATACGCCTACGGCTTCTTCGCCGACCGCTACCCGCTGTTCTTCCCGGCCATCGCGTACGGGGCCGCGCGGGCGCTGCTGCTGCCCGTGGCGGCGCCCGGATGGCGGGGCTGGCTCGGCGCGCTCCTCGGCCTCGCCCTGGTGCTCGGCCTCTCGCTGCACCCGACCTATGGCGGGCTGGTGCTGCGCACCGGCTACGCGGTCGGCAGCGTCGCCTTCCTGTCCGGCCAGCCGGCCCCGGTCGCGCAGGGGCTCGGGATCGTCACCACGGCGGCGGTCTTCGGCCTCGCCATCGGCCTCCCCGCCCTCGTCGCCCGCGGGCTGCCGCGCCGCGGCGACCGGTGGCACTCGCTCGGCCGGGGGCTCCTGCGCTTCGGCGCGCTCGCCTTCGCCGTCGCGGTGCTGGCGGCCGCGCGGGATCTCGGCCTTGCCGGATTCCCGCGCCGGCCGCTCTCGGGCGCGCAGGCGGCCCTGGCCGGCGGCCTCGTGCTGGCGGCGTTCCTGCCCCACGCCGCCCTCTCCTCCGCCGTCTTCCGCCGCCGCGCCTCCGGCCCATCGGTTGAAACGCCCCGGGGGAGCGGCTAACCGGGAGGAAAGCCGGGCCCGACGAGGCGACCGGAGCCGGGGAGGGCGGAGTTCATGGGCAAGGGGTCGAGCGCGATGGAACCGAACACCCCGCCGCGGCCCTGGCTCGCCGCCTATCCGGCCGGCGTCCCGGCGGAGATCGAGCTCGCGCGCCTCGGCACCCTGGTCGAGCTGATCGAGACCGCGACGCAGCGCTTCGCCGACCGTCCGGCCATCACCTGTTTCGGCGCCTCCCTGACCTTCGCCGACCTTCGCCGCGAGGGCGAGGCGATGGCCGCCTGGCTCCAGGGCCAGGGCGTCGCCAAGGGCGACCGGGTCGCCCTGATGATGCCGAACGTGCCGGCCTTCCCCGTTGCCCTCGTCGGCGCGCTGCTCGCCGGCGCCACGGTGGTCAACGTCAACCCGCTCTACACCCCGCGCGAGCTGACCCACCAGCTGCGCGATGCCGGCGCCCGGGTGCTGGTGGTGCTGGAGAATTTCGGCCACACGGTCGCCGAGGCCCTGCCGGAGCTGCCGGGCCTCGAGCGCGTCGTGGTGGCGGGCGCCGGCGACGGGCTCGGGCTCAAGGGCTCGCTGATCACCCTGGCGGCGCGCCACCTCAAGAAGGCGGTGCCGGCCTTCGACCTGCCGGGGTCGCGCCGCACGAGCTTCAAGGCGGCGCTGGCGGCCGGGCGCAAGGCGAGCTTCCGGCCGGTGACGGTCGGCCCCGACGACCTCGCCTTCCTGCAATATACCGGCGGCACCACCGGCGTGTCGAAGGGGGCGATGCTCACCCACCGCAACGTCGCCGCCAATGTCGAGCAGAGCCGGGTCTGGTTCGGCATGCGCGACGACGAGGGCCCGGGGCGGGTGATGGTGACGGCGCTGCCGCTCTACCACATCTTCGCGCTGACCTGCTGCTTCTTCTTCATGATGCGGCTCGGCGCCTGCTGCCTGCTGGTGCCGAACCCGCGCGACATCGGCGGCTTCGTAGGCTTGCTGCGCAAGAGCCGCTTCACCAACCTGTCGGGCGTCAACACCCTGTTCAACGCGCTCCTCAACCATCCCGAGATCGGGAAGGTCGACTGGTCGCGGCTCGAGCACGCCATCGCGGGCGGCATGGCGATGCAGGGCCCGGTGGCCAGGCGCTGGAAATCCGTGACCGGCCAGCCGGTGATCGAGGGCTACGGCCTGTCGGAGACCTCGCCGGTGGTCTCGATCAACCCGCCGACGCTCCACGACTGGTCGGGCACCATCGGCTACCCGGTGCCCTCGACCGAGGTCTGCATCCGCGACGCTGCCGGCACCACCCTGCCGGCGGGCCAGCCCGGCGAGCTCTGCGTGCGCGGGCCGCAGGTGATGGCCGGCTACTGGAACCGGCCCGACGAGACCGCCCGGGCGATGACCCCGGACGGTTTCTTCCGCACCGGCGACATCGCGGTGATCGAGCCCGAGGGCCAGGTCCGCATCGTCGACCGGATGAAGGACATGATCCTGGTCTCGGGCTTCAACGTCTATCCGAACGAGGTCGAGGACGTGATCGCCGCCCATCCGGGCGTGCTCGAGGTCGCGGTGGTGGGCGAGCCCGCGGCGGAGACCGGCGAGAGCGTCGTCGCCCACGTGGTGCGGCGCGACCCCGACCTCACCGCCGAGGCCTTGCGCGCCTATGCCCGCGAGGGATTGACCGCCTACAAGGTGCCCCGCCGCTTCGTCTTCCGCGACAGCCTGCCGAAGACCAATGTCGGCAAGGTGCTGCGGCGCGCGCTGCGGGACGGGGAGGGGTGATCGGCACCGCGGCGTCCGGGACGGCCCCGGACGCCGCGTGCCGCCTCACGCCTTCGAACGGATCCGTTCGGAGGCGCAAGGCGTGAGGGTATCACTCGGCCGGGGGCCGCGCGCTCTCGCGGAACGGATGCGCCGGATAGGTGCCGATGATCCGCAGCGCGCTCGAGAAATACCCGAGCTCGTCGAGCGCCCGGCGCAACGACGGCTCCTCCGGGTGGCCGTCGACCTCGGCGTAGAACTGGGTCGCGGTGAACTGGCCCTCGACCATGTAGCTCTCGAGCTTGGTCATGTTGACGCCGTTGGTGGCGAAGCCCCCGAGCGCCTTGTAGAGCGCCGCCGGGATGTTGCGCACCCGGAACATGAAGCTCGTCACCGTCGGGCCGGAGCCTGCCGGCGGCACCGCCGGCTCGCGGGAGAGCACGACGAAGCGGGTGGTGTTGTGCTCCTCGTCCTCGACGTTCTCGGCCAGGATGGAAAGGCCGTAGATCTCGGCGGCGAGCCGCGGCGAGAGCGAGGCGCGGGTGCGGTCGCCGGCCTCCGCGACCTGGCGGGCGGCGCCGGCGGTGTCGGGCGCGACGACCGCCTTCAGGCCGAGGCGCCGGATGATCTTGCGGCACTGGCCGAGCGCGTGGACGTGGCTGTGCACGGTGCGGATCTCCTCGAGCCGCACGCCCGGCAGGGCCATGAGCTGGAAGCGGATCGGCAGGAACTGCTCGCCGATGATGTGCAGCCCCGAGGCCGGCAGCATGTGGTGGATGTCGGCGACGCGGCCGGCGATCGAGTTCTCGATCGGGATCATGCCGAGGGCCGCCGAGCCGTCCTGCACCGCCGTCAGCGCGTCCTCGAAGGTGGCGCAGGGCAGCGGCGTCCAGTCCGGATAGGCGTCGTTGATGATGATGTGCGAGTTGGCGCCGGGCTCGCCCTGGTAGGAGATCGTTCGGTTCATCGCGTGCGCTTTCGGGAGGTCAGTTCAGGCGCCGGGCGGCCAGGACGGCGCGGGCGCGCTCGAGGTCGTGGGGGGTGTCGACGCCGAGGGGCACGTCGTCGACCACCACCGCGTCGATGCGCATGCCGGCCTCGAGCGCCCGCAGCTGCTCGAGCTTCTCGCGCAGTTCGAGCGGGCTCGGCGGCAGCGACACGAAGCGGTCGAGCGCCCGGCGGCGATAGGCGTAGAGGCCGATATGGTGGAGGAGCGGCCCGTCGCCGTAGGGCGCGGTGGCGCGGGTGAAGTAGAGCGCCCGTAAGCGCCCGGGCGCGACCTCCGAGCCGACCAGCTTGACGACGCTCGGCTCGGTGCGCTCCTCGGGCCGGGTGATGACGGCGCAGAGCGTCGCGATGTCGACCGCCCGGTCGGCCAGCGGCGCGACCGAGGCGGCGATCGCCGCCGGGTCGATCGTCGGCAGGTCGCCCTGCACGTTCACCACCACGTCGTGGCGCCCCTCCGGGTCGATCGTCTCCAGCGCCTCGGCCAGCCGGTCGGAGCCCGACGGGTGATCGGGCCGGGTCATCACCGCGAGCCCGCCGGCGGCCTCCACCGCCTGCACGATGGCGGGCGTGTCGGTGCAGACCACCACCGGGCCGATGCCGGCCTCCATCGCCCGGCGCCAGACATGCACGATCATCGGCGCGCCGGCGATGTCGGCCAGCGGCTTCTCGGGCAGGCGGGTGGCCGCGAGGCGGGCGGGGATCAGGACGAGGGGATCGGACATCGGCGATTCAGGAGGGATGACGGTCCGGTGGCCCGGCAAGGCGCGGGTCTTAGCAGCGCCCGCCGGGCTTGTCATGGCGGGGCGGCCGGGCCGGCACCGTGGCGCTGTCCACACGCCGGTCGTCTGCGACGAACCGACGATGTTTAGAGCCATTGTCAACGGTGTCGCAGAACGGCTAAGCACCGGCGGACTGTCAGAGCGGCGCGGCGCCGGGCCGTGCCTCGAATCGCCCCTGCTCACCGGAGCATCGGAGCTGCCGAGAATGGATTCCTTCGAGCTTAACAAGATCGCCGGCGCAGTGCTCGGCGCCCTGCTCCTCGCGATGGGGACGGGGTTCCTGGCCGAGCTGATCTACAAGCCGAAGCCGGCGGGTGATCGCGGCTACGCGCTGCCCGCCGCCGAGGAGAATGCCGGCGCCGCCGCGCCCGCCGCCGCCAAGGAGGAGCCGCTTCCCGTGCGCCTCGCCAGCGCCGACGCCGCCAAGGGCCAGGCCGCCGCCAAGAAGTGCATGGCCTGCCACAGCTTCGAGAAGGGCGGCCCGAACAAGGTCGGCCCCGACCTCTACGGCGTCGTCGAGCGCCCGAAGGGCAGCCACGAGGGCTTCAACTACTCCGCCGCCATGAAGGCCAAGGGCGGCAACTGGACCTACGAGGACCTCGACCACTTCCTCCACGGCCCGAAGGCCTTCGTGCCGGGCACGATCATGGCGTTCGCGGGCGTGCCGTCGGGTACCGAGCGGGCCGACATCCTGGCCTACCTCAAGACCCTGTCCGAGAAGCCGGTCGACTTCCCCAAGCCCTGATCGGCTCCGGGACCGTCCGCGGGATGCAGCGAGGCCGGGCGAGAGCCCGGCCTTTTTCGCGTCCGCCCCATACCCCTGCGCCGACGCGCCCGGGTTGGCGCGAGCCCCCCCGGCGACCTAGAACGGTGGGAGAGACCGTTTCCACCGGAGGATCGCCCCGCGTGATCGCACGCCCCCTCACTCGCCGCGCCGCCCTCGCCGCCTCGCTGGCGGGCCTCGCCGCCGTCCCGTCCCGGCTCCGCGCGCAAGGCGCGCCGCCGGCCGGGAGCGCCGCGGCCTCGGGCGACGGCTGGCGCCACGGCCTGTCGCTCCTCGGCGAGCCGAAATACCCGGTGGGCTTCACGCATTTCGACTACGCCGACCCGAACGCCCCGAAGGGCGGGCTGGTGCGGTTCGGCTCGCAGGGGTCGTTCGACAACTTCAACCTGATCGTCGCCGGGGTGAAGGGCGACCTCGAGAGCCAGATCCCGCTGATCTACGACACCCTGCTGGCCCAGGCCCAGGACGAGGCCTCGACCTATTACGGCCTGCTCGCCGACGGCGCGCGCCCGGCCGACGACCTCGGCAGCGTCGTCTACCGCCTGCGGCCGGAGGCGCGCTGGCACGACGGCCGGCCGGTGACGCCGGACGACGTGGTGTTCTCCTTCGACGTGCTGAAGGAGAACAGCCCGCAATACTCGGCCTACTACCACAACGTGACGAAGGCCGAGGCGACCGGGCCGCACGAGGTCACCTTCACCTTCTCGGAGAAGGGCAACCGCGAGCTGCCCCAGATCGTCGGCCAGCTGCCGGTGCTGCCCAGGCACTGGTGGCAGGGCAAGGACGCGAGCGGAAAGACCCGCAACCCGACCGAGACGACGCTCGAGATCCCGCTCGGCTCCGGCCCCTACCGGCTCGCCCGGTTCGAGGCCGGCCGCACCGCGGTCTACGAGCGGGTGCCGGATTACTGGGGCCGCGACCTCGCCGTGAACCGCGGCCTGAACAACTTCGACACCCAGCGCGCCGAGTATTTTCGCGATGCGACGGTGATGATCGAGGCGTTCAAGGCCGACCAGTTCGACTGGCGCACCGAGAACATCGCCCGCAACTGGGCCACCGCCTATGACGGCTTCCCGGCCGTGCGCGAGGGACGGATCGTCAAGGAGGAATTCCCGCAGGCCGGCATGGGCATGATGCAGGCCTTCACCCTCAACCTGCGGCGCAGGAAGTTCGCCGACGAGCGGGTGCGCCGCGCCTTCAACCTCGCCTTCGACTTCGAGGAGATGAACCGCACCCTGTTCTACGGGCTCTACCGCCGTGTCGATTCGTACTTCTTCGGCACCGAGCTGGCCTCGTCCGGCCTGCCCGAGGGCCGCGAGCGGGCGATCCTCGAGAGCGTCAAGGACAAGGTGCCTGCCTCCGTCTTCACCACGCCCTACAGGAACCCGGTCAACGGCAGCGCGGAAGCGGTGCGCGCCAACCTCCGCGAGGCGGTGAAGCTGTTCCAGGAGGCGGGCTACGAGATCCGCGGCAACCAGATGGTCGAGAAGGCGAGCGGCCAGCCCTTCACCCTCGAATTTCTCGGCTACGACAACTCGGCCGAGCGGGTCGTGCTGCCCTACCGCGCCACCCTGGAGCGCATCGGCCTCAAGGTCTCCCTGCGGGTGGTCGATTCGGCCCAGTACCAGAACCTGGTGCGCAGCTTCGACTTCGACGCGCTCGCGCTCAGCTCCTGGCCCGAATCGCTCTCGCCCGGCAACGAGCAGCGCGATTTCTGGGGCTCGGCCGCCGCCGACCGGCCGGGCTCGCGGAACCTCGCCGGCATCAAGGATCCGGGAGTCGACGCGCTCATCGACAAGGTGATCTACGCCGGCGACCGCGACGAGCTGGTGGCGGCGACCCGGGCGCTCGACCGGGTGCTGCTCGCCCACAACTACGTCGTGCCGCAATGGTCCTCGCCCGTGTCGCGGACCCTGCGCTGGAACCGCTTCGCCCATCCGGCGGTGCTGCCGAAATACGGCGCCTCGGGCTTCCCGACGACGTGGTGGTACGACCAGGGCCTCGCCGCCAAGACCGGGGCGGCGCGGTGATGCGCCGGCGCAGCTTCCTGGCCGGGAGCGGAGCGGCGCTCGTCGCCTCCCGCCTCCCGGCCCTGGCGGACGCCCCCGAGCGCCACGGCCTGTCGAGCTTCGGCGACCTGAAATACCCGGCCGGCTTCCCGCGCTTCGACTACGTCGACCCGCTGGCGCCGAAGGGCGGCACCTTCGCGGCGCAGCTCTCGACGACCACCGGCAACCAGGCCTTCGAGACCTTCAACACCCTCAACATCTACGTGCTGAAGGGCGACGGCGCCGCCGGCATGGACCTGACCTTCGACAGCCTGATGGTCCGGGCCCTCGACGAGCCGGACGCGCTCTACGGCCTCGTCGCCCGCGGCGTCACGATCGGCGACGACGGCCTGTCCTACCGGTTCTCGCTGCGGCCGCAGGCCCGCTTCCACGACGGCGCGCGGCTCACCGCCCGCGACGTCGCCTTCTCGATCGCGACCCTCAAGGAGAAGGGCCATCCGCGGGTCGCCGCGGTCCTGCGCGACGTCGCCGGGGCGACGCCGGAGGGCGACGACGCGGTGACGGTGCGCTTCGCGCCCGGTGGCAGCCGCGACCTGCCGCTCATCGTCGCCGAATTGCCGATCTTCTCCGAGGCCTATTGGCGCGGACGCGACTTCGAGGCCTCGACGCTGGAGCCGCCGCTCGCCTCCGGGCCCTACCGGGTCGCCCGCTTCGAGGTCGGGCGCTTCATCGCCTTCGAGCGCGTCGCCGATTACTGGGGCGCCGACCTGCCGGTGACGGTCGGCCAGAACAACTTCTCGGAGATCCGCTACGAGTACTTCCGCGACCGCGACGTGGCGTTCGAGGCGTTCAAGGCCGGCACCTTCACCTGGCGGGAGGAATTCACCTCGCGGGTCTGGGCCACCGGCTACGACTTCCCGGCCGCCCAGGAGGGCCGCGTCAAGCGCGAGACCGTGCCGGATCACACGCCCTCGGGCACGCAAGGCTGGTTCCTCAACACCCGCCGGGCGGTCTTCCGCGATCCCCGCATCCGCGAGGCGATCGGGCTCGCCTTCGACTTCGAGTGGTCGAACCAGAACCTGATGTACGGCGCCTACAAGCGCACCGCCTCGTTCTTTGAGAATTCCGACCTGAAGGCGGAGGGGATGCCCTCGCCGGCGGAACTGGCGCTGCTGGAGCCGTTCCGGGGCCGGGTGCCCGACGAGGTCTTCGGCGAGCCGGTCGCGCCGCCGCGCTCGGACGGGTCGGGCCAGGACCGGGCGCTGCTGCGCCGGGCCGACACGCTGCTGCGCCAGGCCGGCTGCACCCGCGACGGCGGCGTGATGAAGCTGCCGGACGGCCAGCCGCTCGCCTTCGAGTTCCTGGATTCCTCGCCGGTCTTCCAGCCGCTGCTGCAATCCTACATCAAGAACCTGTCCCTGCTCGGCATCCGGGCGAGCTCGCGCCTCGTCGATGCGGCGCAGTACCAGGCGCGGCTCAAGGATTTCGACTTCGACGTGGTCTCGACCCGCTTCGGCGGCTCGGTCACCCCGGGCGCCGCCCTGCGCGAGGTATATGGCAGCCGTGCCGCCACGGTGCCGGGCTCGCAGAACCTCGCCGGCATCGAGAGCCCGGCCGCCGACGCGATGCTCGACCGCATCGCCGATGCCGGCTCGCGGGCGGACCTCACCACCGCCTGCCGCGCCCTCGACCGGGTGCTGCGGGCCGGGCGCTACTGGGTGCCGATGTGGTACGGCGCCACCCACCGCCTGGCTTTGTGGGACCTCTACGGGCGCCCGCGCGAGTTGCCGAGATACGGCCTCGGCGTCCCGACCCTGTGGTGGCACGACGCCGAGAAGGCGCGAAAGATCGGACGGACCTGACACCATGGCCGCCTACCTCATCCGCCGTCTCCTGCTGATGATCCCGACGATCCTCGGGATCATGCTGATCTCCTTCGTGATCGTGCAGTTCGCCCCCGGCGGGCCGGTCGAGCGGGTGCTCGCCCAGCTCCAGGGCCAGAACACCACGATGTCCCGGGTCACCGGCGGCGGCGGCGACCTCGCCGGGCGCGGCGGCACGTCCCAGGCCGGGGGAGGGGACTCGAATTCCCGCTACCGCGGCGCGCAAGGCCTCGACCCGGCCTTCATCAAGCGCCTGGAGCAGCAATTCGGCTTCGACAAGCCGGCGCCCGAGCGCTTCCTGAAGATGCTGTGGGACTATGCCCGGTTCGATTTCGGCAAAAGCTACTTTCGCGACGTGTCGGTGCTGCAGCTGATCCGCGAGAAGCTGCCGGTCTCGATCAGCTTAGGGCTCTGGATGACGCTGATCTCCTACGCGATCTCGATCCCGCTCGGCATCCGCAAGGCGGTGCGCGACGGCTCGCCGTTCGACGTCTGGACGTCGGGAATCGTCATCGTCGGCTACGCGATCCCCGGCTTCCTGTTCGCGATCCTGCTGATCGTGCTCTTCGCCGGCGGCTCGTTCTGGCAGATCTTCCCGCTGCGCGGCCTCACCAGCGAGGGCTGGTCGCAGTTCCCGCTCTGGCACAAGGTGACGGACTATCTCTGGCACATCACCCTGCCGATCATCGCCATGGCGATCGGCGCCTTCGCGACCTCGACCCTGCTCACCAAGAACTCGTTCCTCGACGAGATCCGCAAGCAATACGTGCTGACCGCCCGGATGAAGGGCCTGTCCGAGCGCCAGGTCCTCTACGGCCACGTCTTCCGCAACGCGATGCTGATCGTGGTGGCGGGCTTTCCCGGCGCCTTCATCTCGGCGTTCTTCGCCGGGTCGCTGCTGATCGAGACGATCTTCAGCCTGGACGGGCTCGGCCTGCTGTCGTTCGAGTCGATCGTCAACCGCGACTACCCGGTGGTGTTCGCGAACCTCTACATCTTCTCGCTGCTCGGCCTGGTGGTGAACCTGATCTCCGACCTGACCTACAGCTGGATCGACCCGCGGATCGACTTCGAGGCGCGGGCGGCCTGAGTCGAGGCGCGCCGCCCGGAACCCTTCCCCTCTGCGGGCTCATGCTCTCGCGCCTTCGCATCGACACGTCGATGCGAAGGCGTCCGGCGTATCAGCGCCGGTCACGCCCGCAAGGTCGCGCTTTCCTCGCGCCGGCGCGAAGGCAATGCGGCAAAATCAAAGACCTAGAGCCGCGTCCGATTGCAACGTGATCGGGCGCGGCTCTAGCCCGCGGAGGGAGGAGGGTTCGGGCGCTCGACCTCGATCGGTCTCACCCCGGGCCCCGCCAGCAGCCGGTCGCTCTCGTCCTTGAGCGCGACGCCGGTCACCTGCCGGGTCAGCGCTTGGTCGATCAGCCAGTGCAGCTTGAACGCCGCGAGCTCGGGCTTGAGACCCGCCGCCCGCACGTTCGACAGGCAGTTGCGCTCGGCATCCGTCCGGCCGGGGCGCGGGGCGAAGGTGAGGTAGATCCCGAGGCTGTCGGGCGAGGACAGGCCGGGCCGCTCGCCGATCAGCACCGCGACGGCGCGGGCCCTGAGCAGCGACCCGGCCGCGTCGCCGAGGGCCACCCGGCCTTGCGTCGCCACCACCACCGGCGCGAGGCGCCAGCCGGAGCCGGCAAGCGCGCCCTTCAGCGCCGCGAGCACAGGCACCGCGCCCTCGTGGACCGCCCGGGCCGAGAGCCCGTCGGCCACCACGAGCGCGAGGTCGACCGGCGCGTCGGCGGCGGCCGCCAGCGCCGCGGCCGAGGCCTCGTCGAGCCGGCGCCCGAGATCGGGCCGGCGCAGGTAGGTCGCCCGGTCGGGCGCCGCGGAGGCCGCGACCAGGGTCGCGAAGCCGAGCGCCGCGATGCGGTCGCGCACCGCCTCCACGTCGAGCGGGAGATGCACCGCGTCGCGGGCCTGGGCATGGGCGAGGCCGAAGCGCAGGACCTCGTGGGTCGGCAGGCCGGATCCGGCGCGGCCGAGGGCGATGCGAGCCGGGGTCAGTGCGGCGAGGCGGCGCCACGTCGCGGCGGGATCGGCCGCGGCGGGATCGTCGTCCCGGCTCATGCGGCGCGTCCCGCGAGGAGCGGCGCCCCGTCGCCGGGCAGGAGGGCGCCCGCGGCATCGGTCAGCCCGATCCGGGCGAGCCACTCGGCGAATTCCGGCGCCCGCCCCAGCCCCATCACCTCGCGCAGGTAGAGCTGGTCGTGGAACGAGGTCGACTGGTAGTTCAGCATCACGTCGTCGGCCCCCGGCACGCCCATGACGTAGGTCACGCCGGCGGCGCCGAGCAGCGTCAGCAGCGTGTCCATGTCGTCCTGGTCGGCCTCGGCGTGGTTGGTGTAGCAGACGTCGACGCCGAGCGGCACGCCCATCAGCTTGCCGCAGAAATGATCCTCGAGCCCGGCCCGGATGATCTCCTTGCCGTCGTAGAGGTATTCCGGCCCGATGAAGCCCACCACCGTGTTGACGAGGAGCGGCCGGAAGGCGCGCGCCACCGCGTAGGCCCGGGCCTCCAGCGTCTGCTGGTCGATGCCGTGATGGGCGTCGGCCGAGAGCGCCGAGCCCTGGCCGGTCTCGAAATACATCACGTTGTCGCCGAGCGTCCCGCGCTTCAGGGCGAGCGCCGCCTCGTGCGCCTCCCGCAGGAGCGGCAGGGTGACGCCGAACGAGGCATTGGCGCCTTGCGTTCCGGCGATCGACTGGAACACGAGGTCGACCGGCACGCCGCGGTTCAACGCCTCCAGCGTCGTGGTGACGTGGGTGAGCACGCAGCCTTGCGTCGGGATCGCGTAGCGGTCGATCATCTCGGCCAGGAGGTGCAGCAGGCCGGTCAGCCCCTGCACCGAATCCGAGGCCGGGTTGATGCCGATGCAGGCATCGCCGCAGCCATAGGCCAGGCCGTCGAGGATCGCCGCCGTGATCCCGGCGGGGTCGTCGCTCGGATGGTTGGGCTGGAGGCGCACCGCCAGCGTGCCGGGCAGCCCGATCGTGTTGCGCAGGCGCGTGATCACCCGGGCCTTGCGGGCGACCAGGATCAGGTCCTGGTTGCGCATGATCTTCGACACCGCGGCGGCGATCTCCGGCGTCACGCCGGGGGCGATCGCCGCCAGGGTCCCGGACGGGGCGGTGAGCAGGAACTCGCGGAAATCGCCGACCGTCAGATGGGCGATGGACGCGAAGGCGGCGCCGTCGTGGCCGTCGAGGATCAGCCGGGTGACGTCGTCGGCCTCGTAGGGGATCAGCGGCCGGGCCAGGATCTCGGCAAGGGGGACCTCGGCGAGGCACCAGCGCGCCGCGACGCATTCCTCGGCGCTGCCCGCCGCCAGCCCGGCGAGCCGGTCGCCCGAGCGGGGCGGGCTCGCCTTCGCCATCAGCTCGGCGAGATCGGCGAAGGCGAATGTCCGGGGTCCGACGACGTGCCGATAGCTCATGAGCGGATCGCACCTGTGGGCCTTGCGAGGAGCCGCGAGCCTAGAGCAGCGCCCGATCGCCTTGCAACCGGACGCCGCTCCAGGTCTCTGATCCTGCCGCATCGTCTTCGCCGAACCGGTATCCGCTTTGCCGGAAAATGCTCTGGCCCCGGCCGGCCGCGGCGTCAGAAGGCGTCGGCGCCTCGCGCATCGGACCGTCGGTTGCTTTCGTCTGCCGCTACGGCAACCACGGGTGTCGATCCCGGCTTGAGGCCGTTGCCGCCGCCGGGCTAGGGTGACGTAGCAGCAACGCCGATTCGGCTCGTGCGGGAGCCGCGCGACGGCGGCCCGGACTTTGCGTGGGACCGGTTAGCCTGCGTTAAGGCGCGGGGCGGCCGGTCCGGCAAGACCGGAGCGAGCAGGGAGGACGCACCGTGCACCGCTACTTCTTCGACCTCGATGCCGGAACCTGGGACGCCCGCGACGCGATCGGGGTGGTGCTCTCCGATGCGGGCGCCGCGCATGCCGAGGCCGTCCAGGCCCTGCGCTCCTGCGCCCTCGACCTCGCCCGCTCGGCCGGTGCGATCCTCGCCATGAACGTCCGCGACGAGACCGGGCGGACGCTGTTCCGGGTGTCGCTGGCCGCACAGTGAGAGGGAATGGCGGGGGTGTCGGTCGCCCGTCACCCCTGATCCCAATTCTCGGCGATCATCCGGTCGACGACGAGCGCCAATGCCGGAAGATGCTCCGTCATGATGTTCCACAGCACGAGCGGATCGACGGCATAATACTCATGCCGCAGGATGTTGCCGATGCCGCGGATATCCGCCCAAGGCGGACCGGGGTAACGATCCGTCATCTCGTTCGGCACGGCCTTGACGGCTTCGGAGATGATCAGGATTGCGTGCTCGGCGGTTCGCCGCAGGATGTAGGAATCCATGAAGTCGTCACGGCCGATTCCCGCAGCGGCCTCCGTGAGGGCATGAATTTCGTCGCGGACATGCTCCAGGCGCAGCAGCGGGTTCCGGCTCGGCGCCATCAGAAGACCCGAACCGCCTCGCGGTCGACCTGGGCCCTGATATGTCCCGAGAGGCCGGCGCGCGTGGAGTAGCCGATGCTGAGGCCCGGAAAGGCCGCACTCAGCCTGTCGTAGACGCCCATGTAGTTGCGCAGGTCGTAGAAGGCATCGCTGCCGGGTTCGACCAGGATATCGAGGTCGGAATCCGGCCTCGCCTCGTCGCGGGCGACCGAGCCGTAGATGGACAGGCTGCCGACACCGAGCGCCCGCAGGTCGGGCTCGATCGCCTTCAGGTGGGCAAGGGCTTCGTCGCGGTCCATCGATCGTCCAGAGATCGCGTTCGCTCCAGGGGAGCGGACACGAATCTATCAGGCCTGGACCAGGCCTTCCATGGGATCATCGGCCTCAGATCATCGGCTTGCCGCCGGTCACCGCCACCGTGGCGCCGGAGACGTAGCTCGCCTCCTCGCTCGCCAGCATCACGTAGACGGGCGCGAGCTCGACCGGCTGACCGGGGCGCTTCATCGGCACCTGGGAGCCGAACTGGCGCACCTTCTCCTCGGGCATGGTCGAGGGGATCAGCGGCGTCCAGACCGGGCCGGGGGCGACGCAGTTCACCCGGATCTCCTTCTCGGCGAGCAGCTGCGCCAGGCCGCCGGTGAAGTTCTGGATCGCCCCCTTGGTGGTGGCGTAGGCCAGCAGCTGCGGGCTCGGCGCGTCGGCATTGATCGACGTCGTGTTGATGATCGCCGAGCCCGGCCGCATGTGCGGCACCGCCGCCTTGGTCAGGTAGAACATCGCGTGGATGTTGGTGCGGAAGGTGACATCCCACTCCTCGTCGCTCATCTCGTCGATCGACTGCACGGTGGCCTGGTGGGCGGCGTTGTTGACGAGCACGTCGACCCGCCCGAATGCCGCCACCGTCTTCTCGACGATGGCGCGGCAATGGGCCGGGTCCTTGATGTCGCCGGGCACCAGCACCGCCTTGCGGCCGGCGGATTCGACCAGCGTCGCGATCTCGCGGGCGTCGTCGTGCTCGTCGTAATAGGCGATCAGCACGTCGGCGCCCTCGCGGGCGAAGGCGAGCGCCACCGCCTTGCCGATGCCGCTGTCGCCCCCGGTGACGATCGCCTTGCGGTCGGCGAGCCGTCCCGAGCCCTTGTAGCGGGTCTCACCGTAATCGGGCCGCGGATCCATGTCGGCGTCGCGGCCGGGCATCGGGATCGGCTTCTGGCGCGCGAAGGGCGGCTTGGGGAAATCGGTCATGGGACATCCGGCTCCGGGTTGCAGGGGCGGCGATCAGAACCGGCCGCCGCCGAAGGGCCGGCAGCGGCCGTCGGCGATCTTGAAGTTCGGAGGGTCGCAGGGGACGTGATCGGCCTCGCACCAGCGCTGGCAGGCCTGCGGGCCGGTGCGGGGGACGATGTCCCGGACATCCCGCCCGCCGCGCAGCGCGCCGGTGGCATCGGGATCGGGGAACGGGCCGCCCTGCGCCAGGACGGGGGCCGCGAGGATCAGGGGAGCGAGCGCCGGCAGGACGCGAAGGAGCGGCACGGAGGATCTCCGACGAGGGAGGGCACCGCCGCGACGGGCGGGCCGCGATGTCCGACCAACCGGTGGGGAGTATCCCTGTTCCCGGCGAATTGCCTGCCACTTCCGCGAGCAGGCTGCCCATCGGGCAACCAAGTCGGGGGAACGGCGTTTCCGGTGTCCTTAAAGGTACCCTCGGAGACCACGATGCTGACGCGCTTCCTCGCTACCGCCGGCGCCCTCGCCCTGACCACTGGTCTCGCCCTCGCCCAGACCACCGCCCCGACCGCGCCGACCGCGCCCGGCACGGCTCCGGCCACGACCGCCCCGGCGACGGCCGACATGAAGGACATGAAGGAGTTCCAGGCCGCCAAGCTGACCAAGATCAGCCTCGCCCAGGCGATCGCCACCGCCGAGCAGCAGGGCGACAAGGGCCGCGCCATCGACGCCGACTTCGAGAAGGCGGACAGCAAGAACCCGACCCACTGGTCGATCAAGGTGGTCTATCCGGACGGCAAGCTGGTCGAGTACGGCATCAACGCCGATACGGGCGCGCTGTACAAGACCGAGAACCAGCCGTTCGAGCGCTACTTCACCCGCCTGAAGGTCGCCGACTTCAGCAACGCGAAGGTCTCGCTGAAGGACGCCTTGGCGATCGCCGAGAAGCAGGCTGGCGGCGGCAAGGCCTACGAGGCCGAGGTCGAGCGCGAGGGCTCGGCGGTCGCCTACGAGATCAAGGTGGCGCTGGCCGACAGCGAGAAGGAAGTGAAGGTCGGGCCGGACGGCCAGGTGATGAAGGATAAGTAGTTCAGGAACGAGGCACCCTTCCCCTCTCCCGCCGGAGAGGGGAAAACCTATTTGTTATCTGTTCCATGAGCTGAATGTTCGACACGTCGTCCTGGGGCTTGCCGCAGGCAAGAACCCGGGATGACGCCGAGGGGTGGACGCTCCGTAACCCGACGAGACAGTCTCTCAGGCAGAGCCGCCGACCACGCTCCCGCCCGTCTCCGCCAGGGCACCCTCGCGCAGTTCCAGGCCCAGGAACCGCCCCGGATCGACCGGGCCCGGCAGAGTGAGCTTGCGCGGCGGCAGCACCCGGAAGCCGAAGCGGGCGTAGTAGGGCGCATCGCCGACCAGGATGACGAGGCCGTGGCCGCCGGCGCGGGCGGCGTCGAGGGAGGCGCGCATCAGGGCGCCGCCGATGCCGCGGCTGCCGAAGGCCGGATCGACCGTGAGCGGACCCAGCACCAGGAGCGGGGTCGCGCCCGCCCGGGCCGGCGAGACCCGGATCGAGCCGACCAGCAGCGTGCCGACGAGCGCCGTGAACGAGAGATCGGGCAGGTGACGCACGCCCTCGCGCAACCGGAAGGCGGTGCGGGCGTAGCGGCCGGGGCCGAAGGCGCGCTCGTGCAGGCGCTCGATGGCGTCGTTGTCGCGCGAGGTTTCGGGCCGGATGACGAGGGGAAGCGTGGTCACGGGCAGACTCGGGGCAGGCGTCGGGATATGGGGCGGATCGGTCAGCCGATCCGTCGTCGCGCCTCTGCCCTCGGGGTCATCGTCGTCCGCTCCCGGCGGGCGGCGCCCGCATGTCGTGTCGAGCGGGCACGACCGCCCGCGGGGGCGCCATAGCAGCGCCCGGGTGTGAGTGCAAACCTCAGGACGCATCCTGGCACGCGGCTCGCATCGTCCGGGCCTGCAAGCGCTTGCGTCGGGGCACGCCTTGCGGGACAGCTAGGCGCGTGAAGGCCGCGAACGGCCGAAGGGGGACAACGCCGCAATGAGACTCCGATCCGCTCTCGCCCTCCTCCTCTCCCTCGCCCTCGGCACCGCCGGGGCGGCCCGGGCCGACGACACGGTGCCGGAGACGGTGAGGATCGCCACCGAGGGCGCCTATGCGCCGTACAACTTCACCAAGCCGGACGGCACCCTCGACGGCTACGAGATCGAGCTCGGCCGCGAGATCTGCGCCCGCGCCAAGCTGAAATGCGAGTTCGTGGCCCAGGACTGGGACGGCGTGGTGCCGGGCCTCAACGCCAGGAAGTTCGACGCCATCATGTCGGGCATGACCATCACCGACGCGCGGCTGAAGGTGGTGGACTTCACCAAGCCCTATAGTGGCGATTCCTCGGGCTTCGCCGTCGACCGCAACGGGCCGCTGGCCAAGCTGCCGCTCGGCGGCGAGAAGTTCAGCCTGGCGAACGAGGCCGAGGCGCAGAAGGCGCTCGACGCGATCAAGCCGCTCCTGAAGGGCAAGACCGTCGGCGTGCAGGTCTCGACCATCCACGCCGGCTTCATGGACAAGTACCTCAAGGGCATCGTCGAGGTGCGCGAGTACAAGACCACCGAGCAGCACGACCTCGACCTCGCCGCCGGCCGCATCGACGCGATCTTCGCCAACGACGCGCCCCTGCGGGCGACCGCCGAGAAGCCGGAATTCGCCGGCACGGTGATGCTGGCGGGTCCCCGCTTCCGCGGCGGCATCCTCGGCCGCGGCGTGGCGATGGGCCTGCGCAAGGGCGAGGCGAAGCTGAAGGCGCGGCTCGACGAGGGCATCGACTCGGTGATCGCCGACGGCACCCTGAAGAAGCTGTCGCTCAAGTGGTTCAAGGCCGACCTGACCCCGCAGAGCTGACGGCCCGACGTCGCGACGAGAGCCCGGAACCAGGGACGGTACCCGCGTGAGCGCCTTCACCCTTCTCGGCTTCGGGCCCGGCGGCTGGGGCGGCGCGCTGCTGCTCGCCGCCGGCACCACCCTGGCCCTCGCCCTGTGCGGCTTCCTCGTCGGGGCGGTGCTCGGCGGCCTCGCGGCGAGCGCCAAGCTCTCCGGCCTCCTGCCCCTGCGGGCGCTCGCCGACGGCTACACCACGCTGCTGCGCGGCGTGCCGGACCTGCTCGTCATCTACCTCCTGTATTTCGGCGGCAGCGCGGCGCTGGGCAGCATCGCCGGGCTGTTCGGCGTCACCGGCTTCGTCGGGGTGCCGGCCTTCGGGGTCGGCGTCGCGGCGCTCGGCATCATCTCGGGCGCCTACCAGGCCGAGGTGTTCCGCGGCGCCTACCTCGCCCTCGACCGCGGGCAGATCGAGGCGGCCCGCGCCGTCGGCATGCATCGCGGCCTGATCCTGCGCCGGGTCGTGGCGCCGCTCGTCGCCCGCGACGCGCTCCCCGGCCTCGGCAACGTCTGGCAGATCCTGCTCAAGGACTCGGCGCTGGTCTCGGTCACGGGCCTCGTCGAGCTGCTGCGCCAGGCCCAGGTCGGCGCCGGCTCGACCCGCCAGCCCTTCACCTTCTACCTCGCGGCCGCGGCGCTCTACCTCGCCATCACCTCGCTCTCGACCTGGGGCTTCTCCCGGGCCGAGGCCCATGCCCGGCGGGGCACCCGATGATCGATCCCGACTTCCTCGCATCCACCGTGCGGTCGCTGCTCGGCGGCCTGCCGCTGACCCTGAGCCTCACCGCCGGCTCGGTGGCCCTGGGCGGCGTGCTCGCGGCGCTCGCGGCCTGGGGCCGGCTCTCCGGCCTCGCGCCGGCCGGCTGGCTCGCCCGCCTCTACGTCTTCGTGTTCCGCGGCACGCCGCTCCTGGTGCAGATCTTCCTGATCTATTACGGGCTGGGCCAGTTCCGGCCGACGCTGCAGGCCTGGGGCCTGTGGACCGTCTTCCGCGAGCCGTACTGGTGCGCGCTCCTGGCGCTCGCCCTCAATACCGGCGCCTACACGGCGGAGATTTTTCGGGGCGCGGTCCTGTCGGTGCCGCACGGGGCGCTGGTGGCGGGCCGGGCCTGCGGCATGAGCCGGAGCCTGCTGTTTCGCCGCGTCACCCTGCCGCTCGCCACCCGCCAGGCCCTGCCGGCCTACGGCAACGAGGTGATCTCGGTCGTCAAGGCGACCTCGCTCGCCTCCACGATCACCCTGATGGAGATCACCGGGATCGCCCAGAAGCTGATCGCCCAGAGCTTCCGGGCGCTCGAGGTCTTCGTCTGCGCCGGCGCGTTCTACCTCGCCCTCACCTTCGTGATCATCGGCGCCCTGCGGGCCGCCGAGGCCTGGCTCTCGCCCGACCTGCGCCCGCGCCCGGTGGCCCGCCCCGCCTGATTTCCGGACACCGCCATGCTCGCCCCATCCCCCACCCGCCCCGAGGCCGTCGCGGTCCGCGACCTGCACAAGCATTTCGGCCGCCTCGAGGTGCTGCGCGGCGTCTCGCTCTCGGCGCGCGAGGGCGAGGTGGTGGCGATCCTCGGCTCGTCCGGCTCCGGCAAGTCGACGCTTCTGCGCTGCATCAACCTCCTGGAGGTGCCGGAGGCCGGCGAGGTCGTGGTCGGCGACGAGGCGGTGGCCTGGCGCGAGCGCCGCGGCGGGCGGGTGCCGGCGGATGCCGGGCAGGTCGACCGCATCCGCGCCCGGGTCGGCATGGTGTTCCAGAGCTTCAACCTCTGGTCCCACCGCACGGTGCTGGAGAACGTGATCGAGGCGCCGGTCCACGTGCTGGGGCGCAGGAAGGCCGAGTGCATCGCCGAGGCCGAGGGGCTGCTCGCCAAGGTCGGCATCGCCGACAAGCGCGACCACTACCCGGCCCACCTCTCCGGCGGCCAGCAGCAGCGCGCCGCCATCGCCCGGGCGCTCGCCATGCACCCGCGGGTGCTGCTCTTCGACGAGCCGACCTCCGCCCTCGACCCCGAGCGCGTCGCCGAGGTCTTGAGGGTGATGCGGGCGCTCGCCGAGGAGGGGCGCACCATGCTGGTCGTCACCCACGAGATGGCGTTTGCCCGCGACGTCGCCCACCGGGTGGTCTTCCTGCACGAGGGCAGGATCCTGGAGGACGGACCGTCCGAGCAGGTCTTCACCGCGCCGCGCTCGGAGCGGTTCCGGCAGTTCCTGGCGCGGGGGGAGTGAGGCCGAATTACGGGCCTACGCTCAGGATCTCCTGCACCACCTGGGGGCGCTTCTCGACCAAGGCCAGCAGCACCCGGGCCGGTCCCTCCGGTCGGCGGCGTTTCTGCTCCCAGTTGCGCAGGGTGTGGAGCGACACGCCGATGGTTGCGGCGAAGGCCGGTTGCGCGAGGCCGGTCCGGTTTCGGATCCCGGCAACGTCCAGGTCCTCCGGCACGTGGACGACGGTCCCGGCAGGAGGACTCCCATCCATGTAGGCCAGGGCGCTTCGGGCGCCACCCATGATGCGCGTAAAGCTATCGGTCACCGAGGAGCATCCTTCTGGCAAATCGATCCGACATCACGACCGCCTGCGACGGTGTGCTGCCTTGATCGCGGTAGCGATCTTCTTGAACTCGGCAACTTCGACGTCTGAGAAGTTTTCACGGTCTCCTTTACTGAGGACGGCGACCAGGAAGACCGGGGTTCCCTCGTCGAGGTAGATCGAGACCACGCGATATCCACCGGACTTGCCTTTGCCGCGGCCCGCAATGCGTCCTTTGCGAAAGCCGCCGGATCCCTGGATCTCCTCGCCGTAGCCGGGCAGCTCGGCGTAGGTGTCGACAGCGCGGCGGCGATCCGCTTCGTTCATGCCAGCGCGTTTGGCGTCCGCGAGATAGTCGGGTGTCTCGACGACGGTGTGGAGCGGCTTCGACACAGCCGCAACATAAGCCATTGGACGACATCGTTCAATGGCTTATGGAGTTGCCTCGGGTGGCCACCTTGTGCGGATCGCCGCCCGAACGCTCGCGCTCCGGGCCGGCGCCGGGAGGCACCGCCCCTCACCCCCGCGTCATCACCACATCGAGCTGCGGCTTCTGGGCGATCGTCTGGAACACCACGCAGTAGCGCTCGGTCAGCTTCAGGAGCTGGTCCAGCTTCTCCTGCGGCGCGTCGCTGTCGACCTCGAAGCTCATCCGGATCGCCCGGAAGCCGACCGGCGCGCCCTTGTCGACGCCGAGCGTGCCGCGGAAATCGAGGTCGCCTTCCGCCTTCACCACGCCCTTGCGCAACGGGATCTCGAGGGCGGTCGCCACCGCCTTCAGGGTCACGCCGGCGCAGGCGACGAGGGCCTCGAGCAGCATGTCGCCGGAGCAGAGCTCGGCGCCCGAGCCGCCGCTCGCCGGGTGGAGGCCGGCCACCGCCAGCGCCCGGCCGGTCTCGACCTTGCAGGCGATGCCGCCGTCGTCGAGCGACCCTTGCGCCTTCAGGGTGATGACCGCCGCGTCCGGATCGGTGCGGTAGCGATCCTTGATCGGGGCCTGGAGCGAGCGCAGTTCGGTGGCGTCCATCGGGTGTCCTCCCTGTTTATGGCGAACGGCTTAGCATCCCGTCCCGGTCGCCTGCCAGGGCGCGCAGCGAAGGTCTCACCACCACAGGGCGGGGGCGTCGGGTGTCGTGCGGTCGGCATCGCCCTCCGGGCGCAGCGAGCGGTCGAGGCTCGCCAGGATGGTGCGGGCGGCGGCCTCGCTGCCGGGGGACGAGGGCTGGCGCGGGCGGCTCAGCGGCAACGGAATCGTGTCGTCGGTCCGGCCCGGCTTCGGCCGCAGCACCACGGCACGGTCGGCGAGGGCCACGGCTTCCGCCACGTCGTGGGTGACGAGGAGCACGGTCGGCCGGGTCTCCTCCCACAGGGAGAGCAGGTGGCGGTGCAGCCCGGCGCGGGTGAGGGCGTCGAGGGCCGAGAACGGCTCGTCGAGGAGCAGCACCTTCGGGGCGGCGACGAAGGCGCGGGCGATCGCCACCCGCTGCTGCTGGCCGCCCGACAGGTCGCGCGGCCAGCGCCCGGCATGCTCGGCGAGGCCGACGCGCTCCAGGGCATGCGCCACCCGGGCCCGGCGCTCGGCCTTGCCCAGGGACGCGAGGCCGAACCCCACATTGTCGGCGACGGTGAGCCAGGGCAGCAGCCGCGGCTCCTGGAACACGATGCCGACGCCCGGATGCGGCGATGAGATCGCCTCGCCGTCGAGGCTGATGCCGCCTTCGCTCGCCCGGTCGAGCCCGGCGATCAGGCGCAGCAGGGTGGTCTTGCCGCAGCCCGAGCCGCCGATCAGCGCGACGATCTCGCCGGCCCGCACCGCGAGCGAGAGATCGGCCAGCGCCCGGGTGCCGTCGGCATAGGTCTTCGACAGCCGGTCGAGGATCAGCATCTCAGAGGGACTCCCGCGCGGTGTCCTGCCAGCGCGCCAGGGGCGAGGTCAGCCCGACGAGCACCGCGTCGCAGAGCTTGCCGAGGATCGCGAAAGCCAGGATCGCCGCGACGATCTGGTCCGGCTTGCCGAGCTGCTGGCCGTCGAGGAGGAGGTAGCCGAGGCCTTCCGAGGCGCCGAGGAGCTCCGCCGCCGCCACGAACATGAAGCCGAGTCCGAGGCCCGTGCGGAGCGCCACGAGCGTCGCGGGCAGCACCGCCGGCAGCAGGATGCGCCGGGCGAGCGCGGCGCGCGACAGCCGGAAGACCCGGCCGACCTCGACGAGCTTGCGGTCGACGCCCGCGATGGCGCCCGCCACCCCGAGATAGACCGGGAAGAACACGCCGACCGCGATCAGGGTGATCTTCGAGGTCTCGAAGATGCCGAACCACAGGATGAACAGCGGCACCCAGGCGATCGAGGGAATCGCCCTGAGCGCCTGGAGGCTCGGATCGAGGAGGCGCCGCATCCACGGCAGGGTGCCGGTGAGCGCCCCGACCGCGATGCCGGCGAGCGCCCCGAAGCCGAACCCGGCCGCGACCCGGGTCAGGCTGGCGAGCACGTGGGTCCAGAGCTCGCCGCTCGCCGCGAGGCCCCACAGGGTGGCGAGCACGCGGCTCGGCGGCGGCACCAGCCGCCCCTGCGCTAGGCCCGCCCGCACCGCGGCCTCCCAGGCGAGGGCGAGCGCCAGCGGCAGGACGAGGCCGGCGAGCACCCGCCCGCCGGGCAGGCGCGGGGCGGTCGGGACCGCGGCCGCGGGGAGCGTCCCGGCCTCCGGCCTCACGGCGCCGCCGGGCCGAAGCGCGGGTCGATCAGCGCCTGGACCGCGGCGCCGACATCGGTGCCGGCCGGGATCACCCCGGCATCGAGGAGGGCGGTGCCGGCATCCAGGATCGTCTCGGCCTGGAGCTTGCCGATCGCCGGCTGCGACAGGTCGGTGCGCGCGAGCTGGCGCGCCACCACCGGCTCGGGCAGCCTCGTCGCCGCGACCAGGATCCGCGTCAGCTCCCGCGGGTCGGCGAGCGCGAGCTTGCGCGCCTCCTCGTAGGCGGCCAGCACCTTGCGGGTGAGGTCGGGATTCTGCCTGGCGAAATCCTCGCGGACGTTGAGCACGCCCCAGGTGTTGGCGGCCGGATCGCGATGGAACAGCACGTCGCCGTTCTCGATCTCGGCCGCCGCCATGATCGGGTCGAGGCCGGCCCAGGCATCGACGTCGCCGCGGTCGAGGGCCGTGCGGCCGTCGGGATGCTGGAGCAGCACCAGCTTCACGTCGCGCTCGGTCAGGCCGGCGGCCCGCAAGGACCGGATCAGGAAGATGTGCGGGTCGGTGCCGCGGGTGACGGCGACGCGGCGGCCCTTCAGGTCGCCCACGGCCTTGATGCCGGAATCGGGCCGGGTCACGAGCGCGGTCCATTCCGGCCGCGAGAAGGCGTAGACCGCCTTGATCGGGTTGCCGTTGATCCGCGCCAGCAGGGCCGCCGCGCCGGCGGTCGAGCCGAAGTCGATCGAGCCGGCATTGAGGAACTCGAGCGCCTTGTTGGAGCCGAGCGACTGGACCCAGCGCACGGTGATCCCCTCGGGCGCCAGCGCCTTCTCGATCAGGCCCTTGTCCTTCAGGACGAGGCTGACCGGGTTGTAGGTCGCCCAGTCGAGGCGCACCTCCCGGGCCGATTGCGCGAGGGCCGGGCCGCAGGCGGCGAGGCCGGCGGCCCCGAGGGCGGCGCCGATGAGCGCGCGGCGATGGATGCGCATCGTCTCTCCCTGACTGGCCGCCGGCCCTCCGAGCGGGGGCGGACCGGCGCGAAAGCTAGGGCGGACCGTTCGGAATGTCAAACAATCCGGACGACGAAGCGGATTAGCCTTTTGGATCGAACGTCGCTGTCCTGTGGGCACCTGTGTGCCGCGCGGAAGCGTTGGCTTTCCGCCGGCCGTGATGCGAAACAGGGGGCGACGCGACGGGACCCGGCCGCGCGCGCGAACCCCGACGCTCCAGTCCCGACCCCGGCAGCCATGTCCGACCCCGTCATCGACCCCGCCGATACCGACGCCGCCCTGCGCGCGCTGCTCGCCGGCATCGACCAGTCGCTCAGCGACCCGACCCGCCTGCGCGAGCGGCTGGTGCCGGAATTGCGCCGCATCATCGAGGCCGGCCGCGCCGAGGCCGAGCGGCGCCTGCTCGCCGACCGCGACGGCCATGCCTGCGCCGGCCTGATCTGCGCCCAGATGGATGCGGTGATCCGGGCGATCTACGACGCCGTGGTCAAGCGGCTCTACCGGGCCGACAACCCGACGGCGGCCGAGCAGATCGCCGTGGTGGCGACCGGCGGCTACGGCCGCGGCCTGCTGGCGCCGGGCTCCGACATCGATCTCCTGTTCCTGCTGCCCTACAAGCAGACCGCCTGGAGCGAGAGCGTCGTCGAGGCGATGCTCTACGTGCTGTGGGACCTCAAGCTGAAGGTCGGCCACGCCACCCGCTCGGTCGCCGATTGCCTGCGCGAGGGCCGCGGCGACATGACGATCCGCACGGCGCTCCTCGAATCGCGCTTCCTGTTCGGCGACCGGGCGCTGTTCAACGAGCTCGAGACCCGCTTCGACCGCGAGGTGGTGCAGGGCACCGCCGCCGAGTTCGTCGAGGCCAAGCTGAAGGAGCGCGACGCCCGCGTCCAGAAGAGCGGCGCCTCGCGCTACCTCGTCGAGCCCAACGTCAAGGACGGCAAGGGGGGTCTTCGCGATCTCAACACCCTGTTCTGGATCGCCAAGTACACGTTCCGGGTGAAGGAGGCGGCCGACCTCGTCGAGGCCGGGCTGTTCACCCCCGACGAATTGCGGCTGTTCGAGCGCTGCGACGAGTTCCTGTGGCGGGTGCGCTGCCACATGCACTTCGTCACCGGGCGCTCGGAGGAGCGGCTGTCCTTCGGGCTGCAGCCGCGCATCGCCGAGCGCCTGGATTACGGCGCCCGCGGCGGCCTCGCGGCGGTCGAGCGGTTCATGAAGGCGTATTTCCTGGTCGCCAAGGATGTCGGCGACCTCACCGCCATCGTCTGCGCCGAGATGGAGGCGCGCCACGCCAAGCGCCCGCCGGTGCTCGATCGCTGGCTGCGCCGCTTCAAGCAGCATTTCCGCGCGCCCGACCTCGAGGCCGACGATTTCCGCATCCATACCGGCCGGCTCGACGTGCGCGACGACGCCGCCTTCGAGCGCGATCCCGTCAACCTGATCCGGCTGTTCTGGCTCTCCGACCGCCACGACCTCGCGATCCACCCCGACGCGAGCCGGCTCGCGACCCGGTCGCTCGCCCTGATCGGCCCGATGGTGCGGGTCGACCCGGAGGCCAACCGCCTGTTCCTGGAGCTGCTCACCTCGCAGAACGCCCCCGAGACGGTGCTGCGGCACATGAACGAGACCGGGGTGCTCGGGCGCTTCGTGCCGGATTTCGGCCGCATCGTCGCGATGATGCAGTTCAACATGTACCACCACTTCACGGTGGACGAACACCTGATCCGCTCTCTCGGGGTGCTGGCCAAGATCGAGGCCGGGGAGACCGAGGAGGAGCATCCGCTCGCCCACCGGATCGTCGGCACGATCCAGAACCGCCGCGCCCTCTACGTGGCGATGTTCCTGCACGACATCGCCAAGGGCCGGAAGGAGGACCACTCGATCGCCGGCGCCGCCGTCGCCCGCAAGCTCGGGCCGCGCTTCGGGCTCGACGCTGCCGAGACCAGCACCGTCGCATGGCTCGTCGAGCACCACCTGCTGATGTCGATGACGGCGCAGAGCCGCGACCTCTCGGACCCCAAGACCATCGAGACCTTCGCGGGCGTGGTGCAGAGCCTGGAGCGGCTGAAGCTCCTCCTCGTCATCACCATCGCCGACATCAAGGCGGTCGGGCCCGGGACCTGGACCGCCTGGAAGGCGACGCTGCTGCGCACCCTCTACTACGAGACCGAGATGGTCCTGTCGGGCGGGCGCTCGGAGGTCCCGCGCACCGACCGGGTGCGGCTGATCCAGATGCGCCTGCGCGAGCAGCTCGCCGACTGGTCGGCGGAGGAGTTTGACGCCTATGCGGGCCGGCACTACCCGCATTACTGGCTCAAGGTCGATGCCGGGCGCCAGCTCAAGAACGCCCGCTTCATCCGCGCGGCGGCGGAGGCCGGCAACACCGTCGCGACGATCTACGAGACGGACCAGTCGCGCGGCGTCACCGAGCTCTGCGTCTACTCGCCCGACCACCCGCGGCTGCTCGCCATCCTCACCGGCGCCTGCGCGGCGTCGGGCGGCAACATCGTCGACGCGCAGATCTTCACCACCGCCGACGGCTTCGTCCTCGACACCATCACCCTGTCGCGGGCCTTCGAGCGCGACGAGGACGAATTGCGCCGGGCCGGCCGCATCGCCACCGCGATCGAGCGGGCGCTCAAGGGCGAGATCCGCATCGCCGACCTCGTCGCCGACAAGCACCCGGCGAAGGACCGGCCGCGCACCTTCCAGGTCGCCCCGGACCTGTCGATCGACAACGCGCTCTCGGCCCGCGAGACGGTGCTGGAGATCTCCGGCCTCGACCGGCCGGGGCTGCTGTTCGATCTCACCTCGGCGCTCGGCCGGCTCAACCTCAACATCACCTCGGCCCACGTCGCGACCTTCGGCGAGCGGGCGGTCGACGTGTTCTACGTCACCGACCTCACCGGCACCAAGGTGACCCAGCCCGACCGGCAGGCGACCATCCGCCGGGCGGTGATGGCGGTGTTCGAGGCCGACCTGCCCCGCGGCGACCGGGGCCGGCGCGGGACGAAGGGCGCCCCCAAGGACGAGCGGGGCGACGCGGCCCCGGCGGCCGGCGAAGCTTGATTTCGTCGGCCGTCCACCTGATATCGGGGTCACTCCCAGACCCCTTTTTCGGAATGACGATGACGCCGAACGACACGGAGAACGCCGCGCGGGCTTACGAGCCCGAGGCTGCCGAGGGCGCCTCCGCGCCGGAGACCGCGCCGACCGCCGACGCGCTCGCCGCGCTCGAGGCCGAGAAGCTCGACCTCAAGGACAAGCTGCTGCGCACGCTCGCCGACATGGAGAACCTGCGCCGGCGCACCGAGCGCGAGGTGGCGGATGCCCGCACCTACGCGGTGACGAACTTCGCCCGCGACATGCTCAACGCCGCCGACAACGTCCGCCGCGCCCTCGAGGCCGTCCCGGCCGACGCCCGCGCGGCGACCGAGGGCCCGCTCAAGGCGCTGGTCGACGGGATCGAGCTGACCGAGCGCGACCTCATCAAGACCCTCGAGCGCCACGGCGTGAAGAAGGTCGAGCCGCACGGCCAGCGCTTCGACCCCAACCTGCACCAGGCGATGTTCGAGGTGCCCAACCCCGACGTGACCGCCGGCACCGTGGTCCAGGTGGTGCAGACCGGCTACGTCATCGGCGACCGCGTCCTGCGTCCGGCCCTCGTCGGCGTGGCGAAGGGCGGCCCGAAGGCCGAGGCGAAGCCGGCGGAAGGCTGAGCCCGGTCGATCGGGCGCGATGCCGAAAAACCCTCCCCCTCCGCGGGGGAGGGTGGCGAGCGTAGGCGAGCCGAGAGGGGGGACCGCGACGCCGTTCCAGCGCGCGCCCTTCGGTAACGGTTCCACTCGATCCGGAAACGGCGTGCCCTCTCCCGCCCGGTTCCCCCCCCTCCCTCGCAGAGGCAGGGCGATCGCATATGGGCAGAACCGGGATCGCGGCTCTGCGCGGGTAGGATCTCGATCGGATCCTGACGATCTTTCACGAGATCCGCGGTCACGGCGCGCCACGGCTTCGGCGAGGTGCCGTTCCCCGTGCTCTGCGGGCCGTCATGCGGCGAGACGACCAGCGTCGCCGTCGCCGACTTCGCCGCCGGTCACGAGGACGAGCTTCGCGAGGTGCTGGATCTGCGTCATGGTCCGCCCAGCCACGACACGGTCTCGCGCGCCCTGCATCTGCTCGACCCGCACGAACTCGTGCAGGCGTCGCGCGGGCTTGGCTGCGATGGAACGGCATCGACGCCGTAAGTCGGTGGCCGACCCCGACGACATCCCGATCCGCAAGGACAAGGAAACGAAGAGAGCGTCCCGGAGCAAGGACGCTCTCTTCGCCCTGTTTACTCGTATGCGTTACCCTGACCAGAAGAAGGGGCCGGACGCACGCTCGACAGCGTAAAGCAAGCCTAAAAGAACGATCGCACCAGCCCGCTCACCAGCAGGTTCCACCCGTCGATCAGGATGAAGAACAGCACCTTGAACGGCAGCGAGATCACCGTCGGCGGCAGCATCATCATGCCCATCGACATCACGATGGTCGAGACGATCATGTCGATGACGAGGAAGGGCAGGGCGATGAGGAAGCCGATCTCGAAGCCGCGGCGCAGCTCCGAAATCATGAAGGCCGGGATCAGGATGCGCAGGTCGATCTTCTCGCCCTCCTGCGGCTTCGGGAAGCTGCGGCTGGCGAGGTCCTGGAAGGTCTGGAGATCCTTCGGCCGCACCTGAGCCGACATGAACTCGCGGAACGGGTCGGTGATGCGGGTGAAGGCCTCCTCCTCGCTGATCCGGTTCTCCTGCAGGGGCCGCACGCCCTCGCTCCAGGCCCGGTCGAAGGTCGGTGCCATGACGTAGAAGGTCATGAACAGCGACAGGCTGACCAGGAACAGGTTGGCCGGCGTGCTCTGCAGGCCCAGCCCCGAGCGCAGGAACGAGAACGCGACGGCGAAGCGCGTGAAGCTCGTCACCATCACGAGCAGCCCCGGCGCCAGCGAGAGCACCGTGAGCAGCGCCACGAGCTGGAGGATGCGCCCGCTCGCCGCGCCGTTGCCCGGCGGCAGCAGCGCGTCGAGGCCCGGGATGCCGGTGACGCTGGCGCCCGCGCCCTGCGCCAGGGCGGCGCCGGCGGGAACGAGCAGCAGGGCCGCCGTGCCGACGAGGAGGATCGCGCGCCGGCTCACTCGACCACCGCTCACTGCACCACCAGGGCTTCGACGATGACCTCGCGCACCGCCCCCTTGGTGCGCAGGGACACGCGCTCGTTCAGGTCCTCGCGCAGGTGCTGCAGGCCGCTCGCCCCCTCGATCTGCGCCGTCGAGAGCGTGCGCAGGTAGGCGACGATGTCGGCCTTGACCTCCGCGACCGTGATGTCCGGGGTCGGCAGGCTGCCGGTCTTGAACACCACCGAGGATTCGAGCCGGATCCAGGAATCGGCCGGCTCGGCGAGGTTCGTCACCACCGAGCCGACGCTGCGCAGGGTCAGATCGCCGGTGTAGTTCAGCACCTTGGCGGCCTTCTCGTGCTCCTGCGCCTCGCGCGCCTTCTCGCCGGCGGCCTTCTCGACGCTGGTCATCAGGTACAGCCCGAGGCCCGCGCCGGTGCCGACCGCCACCAGGGTGCAGAGGGCGAGCGCGCCGATCCAGGCCTTGCCGCCGCCCTTCTTCTTGTCGTTCGTGTCCGCCATCGCGGGTCCTCTCGGTGCGAGGCCGTCAGAACGGCGCGACGGTCTCGAAGATCTGCTGGCCGAGGGTCGACCCCTGCACGTCGGTCAGGCGGCCGCGACCGCCATAGGAGACGCGGGCCTCGGCGATCTTGTCGTAGTCGATGGTGTTCTTGCGCGAGACGTCGCGCGGCCGCACGATGCCGGCGATGGTGAGCACCCGGACCTCGTTGTTGACCCGGATCTCCTGCGAGCCGCTGATCAGGAGGTTGCCGTTCGGCAGCACCTCGGTGACCACCGCCGCCACCGACAGGCTCAGGTTCTCCTTGCGGTCGATCGAGCCCTGGCCCTTGGTCTCGGTGCCCGAGCGGATGCCGGCATCGGCCGTGGCCGAGTCCTTCAGGGCCGAGACGCCGTAGCCGAAATCGAAGCCGAGGCTCGATTTCTGGCTGCGCGAGCGATCGCTGGCGTTGTCGAACTGCGCCTTGTCGTTGATCGAGATGCTGACGGTCAGCACGTCGCCGATATTGCGGGCGCGGGGGTCCTGGAACAGGTCGGCGCTCGCCGGCGACCAGGTCGAGTGGTAGCCGTGGCGGCTCTGCAGCGAGCCGAAGGTCGAGGGCAGGGCCTCGCGCGGCGCGGCGAGCCCGGTGCCGATCGGCGTCAGCACCGGCGGGCGGCCGAACTCGTCGAGCTTGCTCTGGCAGCCGGCGAGGGACAGGCCGAGAAGGCAGAGGGCCGGAAGCTGGCGGGTCATCACGATCTCTCGTTGTCCTTGCGGCGGCCGGCCTCGGCCATCTTGCGGGCCAGCGCGGCGGCGCGGGAGGCCTCCATCTCGGCGAGCACCGCGCTCGCCGTGCGGGCGTTGAGCTTCACCAGGATCGCCGCGGCGGCGTCCTCGGGCATGTTGGAGAGCTGGAGCGCCGCGGCGTCCGCCCGCATCTTGGCGTAGACCGCCACCACGCCGTCCTCGGCCTTGGCCAGGAACTCCTTGCGGCGCTGGACCACGGCCTCGTACTCGGCGCGCTTCTCCTCGAGGCGGCGGATGCGCTCCTCGACCTGCTTCTCGAGCGCGGCGAGCTGCTCCTTCTGCCAGGCGTAGCGGGCATCGGCCGCGGCGTCCGCGATGGTGGCGCAGTAGCCGGTCTTGCCGGAATCCCTGCCGGAATCCCTGGCCGCGACGAACTCCTGCGCGGTCGGCTCCTTGGGGGCGTCGCGGGCGGCGATGGCCCGCATCGCCGCGTCCTTGGCCGGGTCGCTCGCCGCCCCGCCATGGCCGTCGCCGGCGGCGAGCGCCGGGGCGGCGAGACCCAGCAGCAGCAGCGTGAGGAGGGTCCGGGTCATTGCACGACGAGCTCCGCCTGGAGGGCGCCGGCGGTCTTCACCGCCTGGAGGATCGCGATGATGTCGGTGGGCTTCAGGCCGACCTGGTTGAGGCCGCGCACCAGCGTCTGCAGGTCCGAGCCGCCGATGATCGCGAGCCGGCCCTGCTCCTCGCGGGCCGCCACCTCCGTGCGCGGGACCACCGTGGTCTGGCCGTTGGAGAAGGGCGCGGGCTGGGACACTTCCGGCGTCTCGGTGACCCGCACCGTGAGGTTGCCGTGGGTGACCGCCACCGTGGAGATCTGCACGTTGCGGCCGATCACCACCGTGCCGGTGCGCTGGTCGACCACGACCCGGGCCGGCACGTCGGGCTGGATCGTCAGGTCGCCGATCTCGGCGACGAGGCGCGGCAGGATCATGTCGCGGGGGCGCTGCAGCACCACCGAGCGCTGGTCGCGCGGGCTGGCGATGCGGCGGTGGAAGCGGCCGACCGCGTAGGCGTTGATCGCGTCGGCCACCAGCGTCGCGGTCTTGAAGTCGGGGTTCTTCAATTCGAAGACCAGCTCGGGCAGGTCGCGGAAGGCGCCCGGCACCTCGCGCTCGATGAGCGCGCCGTTGGGGATGCGGCCGGCGGTCGGCACGCCCTGCGTCAGCTGCTCGGCCTGGCCCTGCGCCGAGAAGCCCGAGACCGCGAGCGGCCCCTGCGCGGCGGCGTAGACGTTGCCGTCGCCGCCCGAGAGCGGGGTCATCAGCAGGGTGCCGCCGCGCAGGGACGTCGCGTCGCCGAGCGAGGTCACCGTGACGTCGATGCGCGAGCCGGCGCCGACGTAGGGCGGCAGGTCGGCCGTCACCATCACGGCGGCGACGTTGCGGGTGCGCAGGCGCGCGTCGCGCACGTTGATGCCCATCCGGTCGAGCATCGATTGCAGCGACTGCTCGGTGAACTGGGCGTTGCGCAGGGTGTCGCCGGTGCCTTGCAGGCCGGTGACGAGGCCGTAGCCGACGATCTGGTTGTCGCGCACGCCCTTGAGGCTGGCGACGTCCTTGATGCGGGCGTAGCCGCCGGTGGCGATGACCGGCGCGACCGCGAAGGCCGGGACCGCCGGGGCCGCGAGACCCCCGCCGAGCGCGAGAAGTCCAAGGACGGCGCGCGCGACGCGCAACACGGCCTTCGTCGGGACCCGCCGCATCAGAAGCCGCCGATCTTGATGCGGCCGTCGGCCATCACCGTGCCGAGCACGATGCGGTTGGTGTCGGTGTTGCGCACCCGGACGGTCTCGCCGAGGCCGCCGTTCTGCAACGGCGACCCGACCGCCGTGATGACGAGGCCGTTCTCCTCGAAGATCATCTGGGTCGGGGTGCCGCGGCTGACGAGGCGCGGGTCGTCGACGGCGTTGACCGGCACCGGCTCGCCCGGCAGCAGCGTGCGGCGGGCGATGCGTCCGACGATCGCGAGCGGCGCGTCGATCACCGCGGCCCGGGCCCGGTAGGTCGTCGGGTAGGCCTGGAGCCGCAGCATCGATTCCTTGATCGTGTCGCCCGGATAGATCGTCACGGTCGGCACCGGCAGCATGAGCTCGTCGGCCCGGAGCGGCGGCGCCACGGGAGCCGGCGCGGAGGGCCCGGGCGCGGCCACGCCGAGGGCGGCCGGCAGGCAGAGGCCGACCAGCGCCAAGAGGAGATGGGAGTGCCGGAGGAGGGGGGGCATGGGGATGTCGCGCCGGGAGGAGGGGCGGCGCCGGCGCCGGGGCCGGCGGCGAGGCAGTCTCACCGAGGTCGGTCCGTCCGGAGACCGGGCGGACCGGATGCGGGGCCTACCGGATGCGTGGCTACCGGATGCCCTTGGAGATCGTGCCCGCCATCTCGTCGACGGCCTGGATCACCTTGGAGTTCATCTCGAACGAGCGCTGGGCGGTGATCAGGCTGGTGATCTCCTTGACCGGGTCGACGTTCGAGCCTTCGAGGTAGCCCTGCTGCAGCTTGCCGTAGCTGGCGTCACCCGGGTTGCCGATCACCGCCGCGCCCGAGGCCGGGGTCTCGCGATAGAGGCCGTTGCCGAGGGGCTCCAGCCCCGACTCGTTGGCGAAGTTGGCGATGGTGATCTGGCCGATATTCTGCTGCGCCACCTGGCCGTCGATCTTGGCGAAGACCTGGCCCGACTGGTTGATAGTGATCTCGGTCGCGGTCGGCGGGATCAAGATCGCCGGATCGACGGTGTAGCCCTCGAGCGTGACGAGCTGCCCGGTGGCGTTCTTGTTGAAGGCGCCGGCGCGGGTGTAGTTGATCTCGCCGCTCGGGCTGGTGATCTGGAAGTAGCCGCGACCGTTGATGGCGAGATCGAGCTGGTTGGCCGTGTTGGTGAGCTGGCCCTGGCGGTGCAGGTTGCGGATCGCCGCGGCGCGCACGCCGAGGCCGAGCATCGCGCCCTCGGGGATCGCCTCCTGGCCGGACTGGTTGGGCACGCCCTGCTGGCGCTCGGCCTGGTAGAGCAGGTCGGTGAACTCGGCCCGCGCGCCCTTGAACCCGGTGGTGTTCAGGTTGGCGATGTTGTTGGCGATGACCTCGAGGTTGAGCTGCTGGGCGGACATGCCCGTGGCGGCGACGGCGAGCGCTCTCATCTGCGTAAAATCCTCAGATCGCCATGCGGCTCAGTTCGAGGTAGGCGGCCACGACCTTGTCGCGGATGGCCACCGCGGTCTGCAGGCTCTGCTCGGCGGACATCACCGCCTCGACGACCTGCTGGGTCGAGGCCTTGCCCTGGATGCCGGCGATCGAGGCGGCCTCGCTGGCGCGCAGGTCGTTGCGCACTCCGCTCGCGAAGCTCGCCATGATCTGCCCGAAATCGGCCGGCGCGGCGGACTCGATGCCCGGCATCGCGGCGCCGGTCACCAGGGGCAGCGCGGCGCGCACGGGCGCGGCGGCCTCGGGCCGGGAGGAGGCGGCGGCCCGGTCGAAGGCCGAGAGGGTGAGGGCCTCGATCATCGGATGCTCATGTCCTCAGGAGGTCGATCACGCTGGCCACCATCGCGCGGGCCTGCTTGATCACCTGCAGATTGGCTTCGTAGGAGCGGTTGGCCTCGCGCATGTCGGCCATCTCGATCAGGGCGTTGACGTTCGGCAGCTTGACGTTGCCGTTCTGGTCCGCCGCCGGGCTGCTCGGGTCGTATTCGACCCGGAACGGGGTCTTGTCGGTGTCGATGTCGCGCACACGCACCGACGCGGCGCCGACCATGCGGTCGAGCTCGGCCTTGAAGGTCACGGTCTTGCGCGCGTAGGGGTCGGCCCCCGGCGCGTCGCCGGTCGACTGGGCGTTGGCGAGGTTCTCCGACACCACGCGCATGCGCAGCGACTGGGCCTCGAGGCCCGCGCTCGCGAGGCGGGAGGCGGCCTGCAGGGGGTCGATCACGATCCGCTCCTCACGGCCGACATCAGCATGCGGTGGAAGCTGCGCACCACGCCGACATCGAGGTTGTGCTGGCGCGACACGTCGGACGCCTTCAGCATCTCCTGCTCCAGGCTGACGCTGCTCGAGGTCTCGAGCACGTCCCAGCCGCCCGTGTCCTTGCGCGTCGACACGCCGAGGCCGGGCGCGCCGAGATGCGCCTGCGACGTCGTCGCCATCTCGGTGCCGGTGCGGGCCAGCACCTGGGCGAAGGGCACGGTGTCCCGGGCCTGGTAGCCCTGGGTGTTGGCGTTCGCCACGTTGCCGGCGATCGTCGACTGGCGCACCGACAGGTAGCGGCCGTGCAGCGAGGCGAGATCGAACAGGTAGACGCCCGTCACGCGACCCCCTCCATGTCCGTCACTCCTCTGTCGCCGTCCCGAAACGACCCGATGGCCGGGCCTGCCGCGTAACCCGGGGTTTAGGAGCGCTACCTTGCCCGAGGCTGGCGGGGCTTGCGGCGAGGTGCGGGCCCGGCGCCCGGCGCGGCGTGCATCCGCGCCTTGACAGGGGAGCCCCGTCCCCGGCACTGGCGCTGGTCCCTCTTTTCCGCGCTCCCGGTCCGTCCCGCGATGCTCCCGGCCCCGTCGCCCTCCGAGCCGGTCTTCCCGTCGGTTCTCCTGCCGGTCCAGGCCCGCTACGCCGGCGGGGCCGGCCCCGGCGCGCGCGAGGGCGAGCACCGGATCACCGCCAACAACCGCTGGTCCCGGGTGCTCCTGACCTTCCCCGACCTGCCGGCGGGCATCTGGTGCTGCCTCGAGGCCCGCCTCGGCTGGGCGCCCGACGAGGAGGGGGGGCAGGCCCTCGACTTCGCACTCGCCGGCTTCGATTTCCTCGCCGCCGACGGATCGAGCCTCGACCTCGAGCAGGTGCCCGGCCTCGCCCGCACCCTGCTCGATCCCCACAGCGCCTGGATCGCCGGGCCGGCCTGCCAGCCCGCCGGCAGCGAGTTCGCCCGGGCCGCCCCGGTGCGGGTGGCCTTCGGGGTGCCGCCCCAGGCCCGCGGCCTCGCGCTGACCCTGCGCTCCTGGCGCAACTCCGAGGGGTTCACGGTCGCGGATCCGTGCCTGCGGCCCGGCGCGGCCCTGGAGGCGGACGCCTTCCGCCGCCGCCGCCTCGGGCCGCGCCCTGAGCCCTTGCGCCACACCCTGGTGCCGGGCCTCGGCCTCGTCGTGCGCGGGCAGGTCCATGCCGGCCGTCCCAACGAGCACGCGGCGCGGGCGAGCCTCGTCTACCGCGATCGCGACGGGGCGGAGATCCCGCCGCCCTATCCGGGCACCGTCTCGATCCCGGGCTTCGACGACCGGCCCGGTCTCGGCGCGACGATCAACCTGCCGGCCCAGCCCCAGGCCCGCCGCTTCACCCTCGACCTGGAGCCGCCGCCGGGGGCGGCCTCCCTCGATCTCGCCTTCGGCACCTGGGAGGAGGAGGGCGAGGCGCTGCCCGCCGTGGAGCTCCTCGGCCCGCCGGAGGTGGCGCTGGAGGACGGGTTCCGGCTGGAAGCCCTCTGCGGCGACGATCTCCTCGACGCGCCGGGCTTCCTCGCCCGCCTCTCGGCCCGGCTCGGGCGCGACCCCGGCGCCGAGGCCGCCTGGATCCCGGGGCCCGGGGAGGCCGGCGCCGCCGCCCTGGCCCTCGCCCGCGCCCGGACGCTCCGGGGCGAGGCCGAGCGGCCGGTCGCCTTGCGGCCCGACGGCGGCCTCGCCTTGCGCCTCGCGGGCGCCCCGGACTGGCCCCTGCCGGAGGCCCCGAGCTTCCGCGAGGATCCGTTCCGGGCCACCCCCTCCCTGGCGATTCCCTGGCGGCTCGCCTACCAGTCCCTCGCCTGGCTCGCGGCGCTGGCCGAGGCGGCGCCGGCCCGGGCCCTCGCCCTGGCCCAGGCCTGGTCGCGGGCCAACCCCTGGGGCCAGCCGGCCGACCCCCTGAGCCTGCATCCGGCGGCCCTGCCGGCCCGGGCCGAGATGTGGATCGGGCTCCTCGCCCTGCCGGGCGCCGGGGCGGCCGCCCCCCTCCTCACCGGCGAGGCGGTGCGGCACGGTTTCGCCCTGGCGGAGATCGTCGGCCAGAACACCTTCGGGCGCAGCCTGCACCAGCTCCAGGCCGCCGCCGCGCTGCTCGCCATCGCCCGCGCGCTGCCGCGCCTGCCGCTCGCCGGCCACTGGGACGGGCTCGCCCGCGAGAGCCTGCGCGACGGCGTGCCGGCCCTTCTCCCGCAGCACGGGCTCTGCACCGAGCCCTCGCTTCACCGCCGCCTCGACCTCGCGACCCTCGGGCGCGCGCTCAAGGACCTCCTCGGCGAGGCCGCGCCCGGCCCCCTCGTCGCTGCCCGCACGGAGGCGGCGCTCGCGGACCTCGCCGGCCGCCTCGATCCCGGCGGCCGGCTGCCGCCCTTCGGCGAGGTGTTTTCCGGGAGCGACGATGCCGGCTGGATCGCGCGCCTGCGCGGTGCCGGGCTGGTAGCGCAGCGCCCCGCCGCACCCGCGGCGTCCCCGGCCGCCGCCGCGACGCTGCACGCCGACGGCCTGTCGGCCCGCCACGAGGCCCCGGGCCGCGGCTGGGCCCATTTCGCCTGCACCTTCGCCGAGACCTCGCCGCAGGGCCACGCCGACTGCACCTCCTACGTCTACGCGGCGAACGCCACACGCTGGATCGTCGAGGCCGGAGGCTCGGAGCAGGTCGAGACCGGGGCGGCGCGCCACTACCTGCTCTCGGCCCGTGCCCACAACGTCGCCGTGCCCGACGGGCGCGAGCCGGTGGCCGGGCGCGGCCGCCACCGCGGCAGCCTCGCGCTGCCGGGCGCCACCGCCCACGCGGTCGAGACCAATGTCCACGGGCCGGGCGTGCAGCACCGGCGGATCTTCGTGCTGCCGCACGACCTCTCGGGCCTCGCGGTGATCGACCGCTTCGCCCTCGACGGCGGCGGCGCCCTGACCTTCCGGGCCTTCGCCCATCTCGCGCTCGAGACCCTGGTCGCGATCGAGGGCTCGCGCCGGGCGCAGGCCCGCCAGGGCGGACGGCGCCTCGGCCTGGTGCCCTTCGCCATCGCCGGCCGGGTCTCGGGCCTCGACGCGGTGATCGCCCGCAGCGACCGGCCCGGGACGATGCAGGGTTTCGTCGTCGCCCGCCCCGGCGTGCTGGAGCCCGCCTGCACCCTGCGCTACGGGGTCTCGGGCCGCGGCACGGTCTGCGGCGGCCTGCTGATGGCGGTCGACGGCCCGGCGGAGGATTCGCTGGCGCGGATCCTGGCGCGGGAGGAACTGACGCCGTTCGTGATGCGGGATTAGGAGCTTCCACGGTCACGACACGAACTCCGTCGCCCAGCGGTCGGCCTCGCGGCCCATCGTTGGCCGACCCCCTTTCCCGGACGAC